>CACMIV010000009.1 GCA_902613805.1 uncultured Pelagibacteraceae bacterium | reverse complement strand
GGTTCAATGCCTTTAATGGTTTTAAGATAATTATTTAAATTTTCTACTCCAGAAATTCCAAACATCTCTATAGAACTTATACATTTTCCAACTTCTTCTGCGACTCCCCATGAATAGCCAACCGCTCTTGCAGCTCTCTTTGATATGGTATTAATTTCACTCGATGATTGCATTAATTATAAATCCATGTGTCATTTGATTTGTTTATTTCGTGCATCAATGGTGCTCCCTGATACATGCAAATTCTCAGCCACTTGTCTGATCGGGGATCAAATTTTTGGGCTCCAAAAAAAGACAATTTTAGTCTTAGCATATCAATAGGCATCAACTCTGAACCAATGGAGTTGTCTTGAATTTCTGCGTAAGGCAACTTTTCGACAATATGGCATCTTCTAACAACATGTCTTAGGTCACTATTTTCCTCTAAAAATTTAGATAATTCCTCATTTTTATGAGATGATAATCTTGCATGAAGTTCTTTAATATCTCTCGCAATAGCTAAAGGTTGCTCTAGTTCCGATCCCGGCTCATCAAAGCGACTCGCCAGTCGAGGCTCTTCCTTATTTTTTGAAATATACCAAAAATTTTCATTACTTTTATCAATTGAGAAGTCCATTCTAATTATATCTGGATAAGATTTTTCAATTGATGTTTTTAATTGATCTGTACTTCTATTTGTAGGTATATCAAAATAATGATCTTCATCAGAGCTCATTTGAGGAACTAGCAAATTAATAATATTATCGTATGGTTCCATCATAAGGGAAACAATATATTCGACACCCTCATGATTTAAATTTTTTTCCACCCATTTATACATCTCATTCCAAAAAAATTCTTTTTCAACAGTTATGTTATTTAGACAATTATTCTCAAATTTTTGAATATCTTCTTTTAGTTGATTAATTTTAACATTTTGAAATTCACTATCTGTATTCCAATTACTTATATTTTTCTTTGAAAGTTCTAAAAATGTTTTAAACATTTCAAAATCATCATTTGATACATTTTTAATTTCTCTAATCTGCCTCAGAGCTTCCTCTCTCACGTATATCCATTGGTGTAGTAGAGCTGGATGATTGATAATAAAGGGAGCCATACCAAGGCCAGTTGAATTGCCAATACCAAGTTGTCTGGATATTTCAAGATCTAGTTTAACAGATTGATTTGGATTCTTTTTATGAGCAATGTGATTGACTTGATCAAAAGTAAACTGACGAACCAGATAAACAAGCATCATTTCAATTCTAAATGGACCATTTATTTCAGGACGATCTTTAATTCTATATCTATCTGCTAATCCAAATTTACCTGATCCATAAACCGCAGTGGTTCTATATAAGTAGCCTACTTCAGAAAGTAGTTTTTTATTAGGTTGAATTCCATTCGATAGGCTATCAATTACGTGGTTAAAAACTCTTACGGAGCGATTTGCTCTTGATAAAGCAAGTTCTTTAAATGAACATCTTCCCACTTCTTGTTTTGGAACATTTTCACGAAGTCTGTCAATATCATCCTTACTAGGAAGCCCATCATGAATTACGAATGCTGCATCCCATTTAGTGGCTATTACTCGATCAGATCTTTCAGTGTCATCTAACTTGTTTGCAAAGCATACAAGAGAGTATGTGCGCTCTTTATTTGAAACAGAATATACTGCAGTTCCATAACCTTCTTTATCAAGCTCAAAGATCTCGCTTTTAAACTCCCAATCCTTGAACTCTCTTATAAAACTTCTTAAAAATGATAGCTTAGATTGATGAAAACAACCTAATCGACTGAGCTTCATGATTTGGTTTGGATCTCTGTGCTGAACTTTTATTAACATATGTTAACCAATATAGTTTTTATAAAAATTAAACCAATTATTGCCTAAGATGCCATTTGTCTCATCTTTATTAAACCCCGCACTTTTTAATCCTCTCTCTATATTGTCAAAGCCAGTAGCATTTTTGAACCATTCCGGCTGTTTTGGAAAAGCTGCATTATCTTTTGATCCCTCATCATAATCTTTTGTCTTAGTCCAAGTTCCGTTTCGCATCCATTCTACCACTGAGTCAGGTTGGTTTAAGCATAAATCGGATCCAATACCAATGTGTTCTGCTCCCATAATGTCTGCAGTTCGGGCAACCATTTCACAAAAACTCTCAAGAGTACAATTTGTACCTTTCGACAGGTGATGGGGATAAAGTGAGAGTCCAATCATTCCATTTGATTGACTCAATTCTCTTAGTAATGTTTCAGATTTATTTCTTTTTGCCTTATGCCAGAAAGAAGGGTTGGCATGTGTTATGGCAATTGGCTTATCAGATATTTCAATTGCATCCAAAGTAGATTTTTCTGCCGAGTGTGACATGTCAATTATGATTCCAACACGATTCATTTCTTTAATAACTTCTTTTCCCATTCTAGTAACGCCACTATCATTTTCTTCGTAGCATCCTGTAGCTAATAAAGACTGATTGTTGTAAGTTAATTGCATAAATACCGTCCCCATTTTGTGAACAGCTTCAACCAAATTTATATTATCCTCTATAGGCGAACAGTTTTGAAATCCAAAGAAAATAGCAGTCTTATTTTCCTCATTTGCTCTTTCAATATCTTCATATGACTTGCCGTGAAATATTAATTCATTGAATTTTTCAAAATAAGTGTTCCATTCATCAATATTTTTTTGAACTTCATCGAAGTCTTCATGATATGCGATTGTGACATGAACGGCGTCTAATTTTGCCTGTCTGTTAATCTTAAATATGTCTCCATTCCAATTGCAATATTGAAGATTATCGATTCTATAATTCATAAAGTAGCTTTTGAGTTATAACCCTTACTTATCTCTTACCAAGGGTCCAATGCAAACAAATAAATTGTAATTTTTACCTAATTTACCATATTTTGACACGAAAACTGCGACAATTTAAGCATGGTTCATTCTCTGTAGATCTTTTAATTATCATAGAAAATACTATATTGAATCTGGATACTAACAAAAAATATGTACACACCGATTAACCAGTATATTGAAAGACTTGAGAACATTTCATTTGATGTTGATAAATTAAATGAAGCTGTCAGTGAATTAATCAAAATCAGACCTTTTGAAAATTCAGAACAAAAGCCTGGCATGCTTAAGTCAAATGCTATTTGCCTTAATTATGATGAGAAAGAGCTGGATGAATGGTTTGGTGGTAATATTAGGGGTAAATATTGGACAAAACCAGACTCTTCATTTGAAGAAATGGAGAGGGAGCCATTCATTGATGAAACAAGGTACACGCTCTTTAACCCAAAATTAAACAATACTTACTTCAAGTATGTATATGAAAAAATAAACGAGTTTTTTGAAATAGGTAGATGTCGTGTGATTAAAATGCCACCACGCACCACTTTAAGCTGGCATAGAGATCCTGAAAGAAGACTTCATATTGCAATCAAAACCAATTATGGAGCCCGAATGTTCATTGAACATACTGGACATCACATTCCTGCTGATGGAAATATTTATTTAACTGATAACACTAAATATCACACAGCTATTAATGGTGGTGAAGAAGATAGAATTCACCTGGTAGCCACTGTTCTAGGTACAAAATAAATTTAACAATCAATTATATTTTTACGTATCCAGTTTGCCTTGTTCTGTTCACCTACTTGACTAAATTCCTTTAACTCACGTTTCTTCAATTTTACATACTTCGAGACAACTTTTGCACCGATTGACTTCTTAACAACAGCATCATTGTTGAATTTTTTTAGAGCTTGTTCCAGGCTGTTAGGTAGTTTTTTTATTCTTTTTTGTTTGTGACCCTGTGTATACATATTTATATCAAGGCGTTTTCCAGGGCTACGTTTGTTTTTCATTCCATCGAGACCCATTGCTATAATTCCTGATTGAAGCAGGTAAGGGTTAACAGCGCCATCTGCAGCTCTAAATTCAAATCGTCCTTCATCTGGAATTCGTATCATGTGTGTACGGTTATTTCCTGAGTACGTCACGGCAGTTGGAGAATAAGTTGATCCAGAGTTTGTTGTTTTTGCATTTAATCGTTCATAACTATTA
>CACMIV010000008.1 GCA_902613805.1 uncultured Pelagibacteraceae bacterium | reverse complement strand
TGATTCAGTAAGATTTTATTGGTCAAAAAAAAGTAATTTCAAGATATTTGTTCCAAACCTAGAAATTAAAAAAGGTGAAAAAGTTCTCTTATTGGGAGAAAGCGGGTCAGGCAAAACCACACTCCTTTCCCTAATGTGTGGTTTTCTTAATCCATTATCTGGAAATATAAGTATTAACGGTAACACTATTAACCAACTTTCATCTAAAACTAGGGATGAGTATCGTGCTGATAATATAGGAATTATTTTCCAACAATTTAACTTGCTGCCTTATGCGAATGTTGTTGATAATGTTTTACTACCTTTATATTTTTCAAAAGTAAGATCAAACAACGTTTCCAACAAAAAAGAAAAGGTAATTGAACTTTTTAAACAATTGAGATTACCAGATGATATTGCACAATTTAGGGCAAGTAGTTTAAGTATGGGTCAGCAACAAAGAGTGGCAGTGGCTCGGGCACTAATTGGGAACCCTTCGCTGATCATTGCTGACGAACCAACTTCCTCACTTGATGCAGATGCGCAAAAGATTTTTTTAAATTTGATATTTGAACAAATTTCAGAGAATAACTCTACGTTATTGATGGTTTCACATGATAAATCGCTCTCTAATCAATTTGATCGATTAATTGACATAAACGAAATACTCATAAGGGAAGATAAATCATGTTGTTAAAACTTTCGTTCAGCTCTCTTTATGCGCGCTTAGTTACTGTGGGTATGACAATTCTTGCAATTTCAGTATCCCTTATGCTTTATATGAGTGTAGAAAAGTTAAGAACTTCAGCATATACAAGTTTTACCGATACAATCTCACAGACTGATTTAATTGTTGGCGCAAGAGCTAGTTCAGTGCAACTGTTGTTATATTCAGTTTTTAGAATTGGAAACGCTACGAATAATATAACATGGGAGAGTTATTTAGACTTAGTGAGTAAAGAAGAAGTTGATTGGACAGTTCCAATTTCGTTGGGAGATAGCCATAAGGGATTTAGAGTAATGGGTACCAACAAAGAATTTTTTTCTCGATATAAATATAGAGGTAGTCAGTCTGTAAGTATTGATAAAGGTTATTTATTTGAGGATCTATACGACGTCGTTTTGGGTGCTGGGGTTGCTGAAAAACTAGGATATAAAATCGGTACTTCACTTGTAGTTTCCCATGGATTACAGTCTTTTTCAGATCACGATGATCAACCTTTTAGAGTATCAGGGATACTTAAAAAGACAGGAACACCTGTAGATAATACTGTAATCGTCAGCCTGGCTGCTATTGAAGCAATTCATGTTGATTGGTCAACTGGAGCTAAAATACCAGGACAACTAACACCTATTGATGAGATACGCGAAATGGATCTAACTCCTAAAAATATCACTGCTGCACTAGTAGGTGTTAAATCAAAATTAACTATCTTTCAACTTCAGCGCTGGATCAATGAGTATCCTGAAGAAGCGATGACTGCAATTCTTCCTGGCGCTGCGCTGCAGGAGCTATGGCGAGTAGTTGGAGTGATTGAAAACTTATTATTAGGGATATCGGTGGTTGTAATATTCACAACACTCGTTGGGATGGCAGCGATTATGTTTTCAAGTTTAAGTGAGAGAAGAAGAGAAATGGCGATCTGGAGAGCTATGGGTGCATCTCCTTTCACAGTGATTGGTTTATTAATGCTTGAAGCAATATTTATTTCAATTCTAAGTATTACATTCAGTGTAGTTTTATTATTTTGTGTGTTAAATTTATTACAACCATGGATTGATTACAATTATGGAATCTTAGTAAACATTGAAATGTTAGCTATAAAAGATATGTATGTTTTTGCTGTGTTTATCATTGCCTCAATAACAGTCAGTTTATTACCAGCAATAAGAGCTTACTGGTTTTCTATTAATGATGGTATGACGATTAAATTATGATTAAAAAATTAAAAATCTTATTAATTATTTTTATTTTTATTCCGCTTTCTGCTTACTCAGCGCCAAAAGAAATAGACTGGGATGACCTAATACCATGGACATCTGTTTTTAGCCCCGGCGAGGTAAAGTTTAATAAAAATCTCGAAGATAAGGAAGTTAAGATCCCTGGATATGTTTTGCCATTGGATATGTACGGCCGAGGTATTAACACCTTTTTGTTAGTTCCATACATTGGAGCATGCATTCATGTCCCTCCACCAGCGCCTAATCAAATCGTTTATGTAGAAGCGGAGAATCCTTGGGAAGGTCTAGCCTGGTGGGAACCTGTTTACGTAACTGGAAAAATTAAAATTGAAAATCAATATATTGAAGACCTTGCAATTGTAGGCTATGAATTAGCTGCAAACAATATCGAATATTATCGTGGTGAAACAGGGGTTCACGGATTCTTTGATTGGTAGGATTTTACGAGTCTATTTACTTATCCTTAAAGTACTCAATTATATCTGATTTATAATCAAGAGGTGGGAACCTTCCAATAATATTTGATTGATAGTTCCTTGGCCTATCTCTTCTTCTGAGAAACCCATCTTTAGCTTTTGTATACGATGATACTAACTTTTTTAGAGATGAAATATATAATGGTTTTTTTGGGTCTATATCTCCAAAAACGTAAGTAAAACGCTTATCGGCAGACAGAGAGATTGCACAAGACCGCTTGCAGCAACTCATACAATTTACACCTCTGATGATAACGTCATCTTGTCTTTTGAAACTGTTCACAATTTTTTTTGCAAAGCGCTCGCCTCCTCGAGAATTATATTTTTCTTCTCGTCCATCTCGACAAGTTAAACAGATCGATAAAACAGGTTTAGTGTTGCTCATAAATTGCTAAATTTAATGTTATAATATAACAACTTGTATAATGCTTTTTTTTTAATTACAAGGTATGTTTAAAAAAAACTAATTTTGTAAAATATGGAAAATAGATCATCGCAAGTACCAGTCACTGTATTAACAGGTTTTTTAGGAGCAGGTAAAACTACTTTATTAAATCGTATTTTAACTGAGCAACACGGTCGTCGTTATGCTGTAATTGTTAATGAGTTTGGTGAGCAAGGAATAGACAATGATCTCGTAGTTGATGCTGATGAAGAAGTTTTTGAAATGAACAATGGATGTATATGTTGCACAGTTAGGGGTGATTTAATACGTATACTTGGAGGTCTGATGAAGCGTGCAGATCAGCTGGATGCAATAATTGTAGAGACAACTGGACTAGCTGACCCTGCACCTGTAGCTCAAACATTTTTTGTCGATCAAGATGTTGCAGACCGAACTAAATTAGACGCTATTGTCACTGTCGCAGATGCTGTCCACCTTAGCACTCAACTTGGAGAACATCATGAGGCAGAAGAGCAGATCGCTTTTGCAGATGTAGTACTGCTCAATAAGATTGATTTAGTTGATCAAAGTCAGATTACCGGCGTTAAGGATCGTATTAGAAAAATTAATCCTTATACAAAAATTATTGAAACAAATAGATGCGCTGCACCTCTTGAAGAAATTCTTGGTCTTAATGCTTTTAGTCTTGATCGCGTCTTAGAGGTTGAACCTGATTTTTTGGACTCCGATCATGATCATGAACATGATGACGATGTAACCAGTTTTTCTTTTGTTTCTGACACTCCGCTTGACTTAGAAAAATTTGAGAAGTGGTTTGGAAACCTATTACAAACGCATGGTCAAAATATTCTTAGATCAAAGGGCATTCTTGATTTTAAGAATGAAAAAGATCGCTACGTATTTCAAGGAGTTCATATGCTCATGGATGCATCTCCTATGGGTCCATGGCCTGAGAAAAGTATTCGAAATTCCCGAGTTGTATTTATTGGTCGCAAATTAGAGACTATGAATTTGAAAGAGGGCTTCGAAAGTTGTAAATCAGATTAGTTCTGCTTTAGATGAATAACGAATCTGTAATAAAATCCCGCTTTGAAGAAAATGGAAAGGTCTTTGAAACAGGCGCTCCTGTTACAGGTGCAGTTTCAATAGAGAATGCTGTTGCAGTTGGATTTGGAGACGGATCAATAAGGTTTTTTTGGCCAGATAATGATCCCTTAGAAGTTCAAGCGCACTCTGGCGCAATACTAAGCATAGCTTCAAGTAATGATGGGGTCATAACAGGCGGGCAAGATGGTCGTTTTTTAAAAATATCGACAAATGCTGAGGTCGAGGAAATTTACAATTTTGGAACACGTTGGGTAGATAATGTAGCGGCATATGAAAGTATGGTTTTATGTTCGTCTGGAAAAAATGTCTACATCTGGTCAGATGAAAATGATAAGCCAAAAATACTAGAGCATCAAAGTACGATAGGTGGTATCGCAATTGATCAAAATGGAAGGAGAATTGCTGTCTCATGTTATGGAGGAGTAACTTTGTGGAGATTAGAAAAAAACAAATGGAAATCATCGAAATTTGCTTGGAAAGGTTCACACGGTAAAGTTGGGTTTAGTCCAGATGGTAAGTATCTGGTGACAACAATGCAAGAAAATGAGCTTCATGCTTGGCGAATTCGAGACAAAGCAAGTTTTGCGATGTCAGGTTACCCGTCAAAAGTAAAAAGTTTTACATGGGCCGGAGACAACCCTTATCTAGTAACAGCGGGTGCAAAAGAAGCTATATGCTGGCCATTCGATGGCAAGGAGGGTCCTAAAGGACGCAAGCCTCTGTGCATTGCAAGTGGTGGTCAACAAAACGCAACTTTTGTTGAGTCATTGCCTGGGGAGAAAGCAGTTTTTGCTGGATTTAGAAATGGCATGGTTCTTCTCTCAGAATTATCAGAACATCCAAATGACGTCCTTATTCAAAATCCTACAGGATCAGAAGTATCAAATATTAGTATTTCACCCGATCGATCACATATATTAGTCGGAGACTCAAAAGGCCAAATTTTATGGTCACCTCTTTGGGAGCAGTAAAATGCAGGGTATGTTTCAGAAAAAAAAATCAAATAAAAGTGCTACTCAAAATTTAAAAAATCTAATCATAGAAAAATTTAGATTAAATGAAGATACTACTATAAGCATTGCTGAACTAAGCTGTCATGAACCAAATTGCCCACCAAAAGAAACAATTATTACGATCCGTAAAGCTGATGGAAGCACTTCCAACTTACGAATTCACAAAGCTTTGGATCAGATACAGAGGGAAGACGTTAAGACACTAAGACATGAAAAAAATTAAATATTATTTAATATAAGTGAATTCTGCTTTTTATGTGTTTCGACATCCTAATTTGACTGCTAACAGCAATTACTCATATCTACTGTTATATACATCTTGTATTTGTGCTGGCCATTCTTGTCTTATGTAAGTGATCAGCTGCCAAACCTCTTCTTCACTTAAGCTGTCATTGCCAAGCATTTTTCCCTCATAATTAGGATCAAAACTTGGAAAGCCATATTTAATAACTTGAAACAAGTAATCTGGAGAATGATGCCACGTGTGGCCTGTGCCATTTAATGGTGGGGCTAATCGATGCCCATCTTCATCTAGAGTATTTTGCCAATCCTCTTGACCCTGTAAATTAACTCCGTGACAAGAAGCACAATTATTTTGATAAGCGGCTATTGTTTCAGGGTGAATTGGCTTTTGAGCTTGAGCAACTTCTTCTTCTATCGATTGATTGCTAAAAGCCTGATATAGAAAAAAAGCAATAATTAATGCGACTATTATTAGTGCAGCTGTCCGCATAAACATCTTGTTAAAAAAATAAAAGTTCTCTTTAAAATTTCAACAAGAATTTATTTCTGGTATATTTCATTTTCAGGGATTGATATGAAAAATTTATAATCTTTTCGGTACCAGTACAACCGTACCGAAAGGATTTTAGCCACTAATGGAGAAAAACATCAAGCCAAGAAAACCTGTCGCGATCACAAAGCTTGATAAAAGTTTAGGGGTTCTAGAAAGATTAAGCTTTGTGGTTGAAGGTATAATCACGAGAGTTGACTCACCGTTGTAGGATTGTCTTCTTATGTACTGAGGTTTCATCTTCGACTTTTTCATGTTCAGATGAACAATAGTGAAAAAGCAAGGCCTTAATTGGATGGAAATATGTTCAAAAAAAGATAAATAACTATTTAAATGTATTTTTACTGATATAAGGAACCGATGCAAAATATCGTCTCGATAAAAAACTTAACAAAAATTTATGACAATGATTTTCAGGCACTAAAGGATATTAGCCTGGACATTAAAAAAAATGAAATAATTGCATTACTTGGTCCAAATGGTGCTGGAAAAACAACATTAATCAGTATTATTTGTGGAATAGTTGTTCCAACATCAGGTTCCGTAACTGTAAATAATTTTGATATTATCAAAGATTACCGAAAAACTAGATCGCAAATAGGTTTAGTTCCGCAAGAATTATCTTTGGAGCAGTTTGAATATGTCTTTAACAATGTTTCATATACTCGTGGTTTATATGGCAAAGCTCCAAATCCATATCTAATTGAAAAGATTTTAAAAGATTTAAGTTTATGGGATAAAAGAAACTCAAGAATTAATGAGTTATCTGGAGGTATGAAAAGGAGAGTGTTGATTGCTAAGGCTCTTTCTCATGAGCCCTCTGTATTATTTCTAGACGAACCAAGCGCAGGTGTGGATGTTGAATTAAGACAAGAAATGTGGGAGGTGATTAAAGACTTAAGAAAAAGCGGTGTTACTGTCATTCTCACAACCCACTACATAGAAGAAGCTGAAGCGATTGCTGACCGAGTTGCTGTTGTAAACAAAGGTGAGCTTTTGGTTGTTGATAATACCTCAGACTTAGTACACAGCATGGGACAAAAAACACTTTTAATTGATTTACATGATGCTGTTGAATCGCTGCCTTTAAATTTGAAAAATTATAAGCTTACTATTTTAAACAATGGTTTATCTCTAAGTTATAATTATGACTCAAAAAGTAAACAAACTGGAATTACATCACTTTTACAAGACATGAAAGAATCTGGATTGAGATTGAAGGATATAAAGACAGAACAAAGCTCATTAGAAAATATTTTTGTCGAATTAGTGAGGGAAAATTAATGAATTTTTATGCCATCAGAGCTATCTATCTTCACG
>CACMIV010000007.1 GCA_902613805.1 uncultured Pelagibacteraceae bacterium | reverse complement strand
TTTTAAGTAAACTATGAAATTTAATAAAAATAAATTACCAAGTCGTCACGTTTCAGTTGGACCAGAAAGAGCCCCGCATCGATCATATTATTATGCTATGGGTATGGACGAAAATGACATTAATAAGCCATTTGTAGGAGTAGTTTCTACATGGAATGAGGCAGCACCGTGCAACATAGCTCTGATGCGTCAAGCACAATCAGTTAAAAAAGGAGTTACTGAGGCAGACGGAACGCCGCGCGAATTTTGCACAATTACTGTAACGGATGGTATTGCCATGGGTCATCAAGGTATGAAATCATCTTTGGTTTCACGTGAAGTAATAGCAGATTCCACCGAACTGACTGTAAGAGGACATTGCTATGATGCAATTGTCGGATTAGCGGGATGTGACAAATCTCTTCCTGGATTAATGATGGCAATGTGCAGATTAAATGTGCCAAGTGTATTTATGTATGGTGGAAGTATTTTGCCAGGTAAATATAAAGGTAAAGACGTTACTGTTGTTGACGTATTTGAAGCAGTTGGCAAATATTCATCAGGAAACGCAACGGAAGAAGAATTGCGTGAGTTAGAGTGCGTTGCTTGTCCAAGTGCTGGAGCATGTGGAGGCCAATTTACAGCCAATACAATGGCGTGCGTTTCTGAAGCAATTGGTTTGGCTTTGCCCTTTTCTTCGGGAGCACCTGCCCCCTATGAAGAAAGGGATAAATATGCATTCGAGTCAGGTAAACAAGTCATGCAACTAATTAAAAGCAATATAAGACCCAGAGATATTGTTACAAGAAAGGCACTTGAAAACGCAGCAACAATTGTAGCTGCAACTGGTGGCTCAACAAATGCAGGTCTTCACCTACCTGCAATTGCCCATGAGTGCGGTATAAAATTTGATTTAGATGATGTGGTTGAGATATTTAAAAAAACACCTTACTTAGCTGATCTAAAACCTGGAGGGCAATACGTTGCGAAGGATGTTTTTGAAGCTGGAGGAGTTCCAATAATAATCAAGACGTTATTAGAGGGCGGCTATATTCATGGTGAGTGTTTGACTGTAACAGGTAAAACAATTGAGGAAAATTTACAGAATGTAACATTTAATAAAGATCAAAAAGTTATTCGACCTTATGATAATCCACTATCGCCCACTGGCGGAGTAGTTGGCCTAAAGGGCAATTTGGCTCCTGAAGGCGCTATAGTAAAAGTTGCTGGAATGGAAAATTTAAAGTTTAAGGGAACAGCAAAATGTTTCGATTGTGAAGAAGATGCATTCGAATGTGTCAAAAATGAAAATTACCAAGAGGGCGATGTATTTGTTATTCGTTATGAGGGACCTAAAGGAGGTCCAGGTATGAGAGAAATGCTTTCAACAACAGCAGCTATTTATGGTCAAGGAATGGGAGATAAAGTTGCATTAATTACCGATGGTAGATTTAGTGGTGCAACCAGAGGATTTTGTGTTGGACACGTCTCACCAGAAGCTGCAATTTGTGGCCCCATAGCGCTTATTGAAGATGGCGATGAAATATTATTAGATGCAGAAAAAGGCGAAATAACACTTTTGGTTTCTAAAGAGATCCTAGAGCACAGAAAAACATTATGGAAAGAAAGAAAAACAGACTTTAATTCTGGCACACTCTGGAAATATAGCAAAACTGTTGGTTCAGCTGCAAATGGAGCTGTTACTCACCCTGGAGCAGATAAAGAATCGCATGTTTACGCCGATATTTAAGGTTATTTAATTGAGAGTAAATTATTCAATTAACGAATAGAATCGTCTCTAAATAACTTGAATGTAGCTAACTTTTAGATGATAATTTACCTATTGATTAGCAATATGGGAGATCGAGAATGAAAATTGTCGTTAAAATATCAAATTTACTAATTCTTGCTGGCATAGCTACGACTTTAATGATTCTGCCAAGCAGAGCGGAAAAACTATCTTCGATGGTTGAACAAGTACTGACTCACAATGAGGATATAATTAACGCTAAAAAAGAACTAGAGGAAGCTGAGAGAGACATAACCGATGCAATGCTAGTTTATGCACCTGATTTATCCGTAAAATGGGAAGCGGGTCAGAATGATAAATATAACGCCGCCACAGCATCATCAAATTCTCAAATAGATGGGTTCGATACATTTGATTTTACTTGGAAACAAAAAATAATGGATTCTGGATCTTCAATGGCGGATATTAGAAATAAAAATCTTGCTTATCAAAAAAAACAATTAGAACTTATTACTGAACGAAACGATCTCTTAATTGAAGCTGCGGATGCATACCTTGGACTAATTAAAGCATCAGAAAAACTTGATGCTTCTGTAGCAGCAGAAGAAAACACTAGAAAGACAACTGGACAAGAAGAAATTCGAGTTCAAGTAGGCTCTGGCTTGGCTTCAGATGTCTTAAAAGCTAAGAGACAACTGGCGAGCGCCCAAAAAACTGTAATCTCTGATGAGAAAAGTTTTAAATCTGCAATGTACACATACGAGAAACTTTTTAAAGTTGAAGAAGTAAATGTAAACTCCTTAACCAAGCCAAGACTTGCATCTTCAACTATTTCATTAGTTCCAAAATCTATGGAAGAAACTGTAGTCATGGCTCTTGCAAACAATAGAGACTTGCAAATTGCCAAAATTGATGTTGAAACAGCAAGAAATGATTTGTCTTCAGCTCTTGCTAATTTTGGTCCAACTGTCGATGCGGAGGCAAAATATTCAGCAAAAGATGATGCATCTCATACATCAGGCAACCATTACGAAGAACAAGTAAAGGTTACCGTCGAATTTCCAATATCTGGACTTTACATGGAAATGCCGGGATACTTAAACGATAGGTCAGCATTAGATCGCTCTATCAATGACTTAGCTCTAAAGGAAAGAGATACAATCAAAGCAGCAAAAGATGCTTGGGTTGAATATTCGAATGCAAGAACTCTTTTATCTTTTAGTGAGAATGAAGCTACAATTGCAAAAGAACTTCTCTCGATTGCACAAAAAGAAAGAGCTGCTGATCAAACTGATGCGGCTGCTGTTCTTGCCGCTGAAGACGCTCTTGAGGGAGCTTTAAAAGATCTTTCTGATGACAGCATGTCTCTGTTAACGTCTGTCTATGAAATATTGGATGTAATCAACTTGCTAGAGCCTGAGATGGTTGAAGAAAATAAAAGAGAAGGAACTTTTAATACCCCATCTTAAGCTTACATCAGGAGTCAATTATAAAAGACAAATAATAGAAAGGAAAAATTAATGCCAGTAACTCAAGCAGAAGCACAAGAGTTTTTTCAACAGGTGGCCGCAGCAGGTTCACCGGAAGAACAGCAGGCATTAATACAAGATTACGCTGCCAATAATGAAAATCCAGATGAAATGCTTGCAGCAGTTGTACAGGCTAACCCTGCTGCAGCACAACAAATCGCAACTGTAACCGCTCAAGCTATTCCAGAACAAGCAGCTGAAATCGCTGGCGCAATTGCTGCCGCGTCACCACAGTCAGCTAACGCTACCGCTGCTGCCATGGCAAGTGCCGTACCAGATATAGCCGAGGAAGTTGCATCTGACGTTGTACAAAATGCACCTGCTGCAGCTGGCGCTGTTGCTACATCTCTCACTCAAATTAATCCAGAAGGTGCTGCCGATATGGCTGCAGCGATCGCGGAAGTTGCTCCGGCTGCAGCTGCCGCCGTTGCTTCTGCTGTAGCGCAAGCTGCACCTGAACATGCTGTTGATGCTGCTGCATCAATGGCTGCTGCCAATCCTGCTGCCGCAAGTGGAGCCGCAAGTGCTGTAGCTGCTGCTGATCCTGAAGCTGCTTCTCAAGTTGCAACTGCAATGGCTCAGGCCGCACCTGAAGCCGCTGCTGCTGTTGCTGCTGGTGTTGCATCTGGTGTCGCACAAGCTGCTGTTGCAGAAGTTAATCAAGAAACTGCAAAAGCAAACGCTGAAGTCCAAGCTGATGCGCAAGCTCAAGTTGCTGAGGCTGGTCAAGAGGGCATCGCTGATATTCAAACTGATTTACAAGAAACGCTATTAGAAAATAATCAAGCAGGTCAAGAAGCTGCACTTGAAGCATCACAAGCTGCAACGCAAGAAATTATTGCAGAAATGATTGCAATGAATCCAGACGCTGCTGCTGAAATTATCGCTGGTACTGCTGCATCAAACCCAGAAGCCGCTGCTGAAATGGTTCAAGAAATGATGGCATCTAATCCTGAAGGAGCCGTTGAATTATGTGCAGATATAGCTGAAGCAAATCCAGCCGCCGCCGCACTTGCTACAGAAGCAATTATTGAAGCCGCTCCTGAACAAGCAATTGAAGCAACCGCCGCGATGGCTGAAGTTGCACCTGCTGCTGCGGGAGCCGCTGCTGAAGTAATGGCTGAACTTGCGCCTGACCAAGCGGGTGATGCTGCTATGGCAATGCAAGAAGCTGCTCCAGAAGCTGCCGCTGCAATTGCCGGAGGAGTTGCACAAGGTAATCCAGAGGTTGCTGCAGAAGTAGCAACAGAAATGGCCGCTGCTGATCCAGAAGCTGCTGCTGATATTGCAACAGGTGTCGCTGTTGCTGCTCAAGCAAGTGCCGCTCAAGAAGTTGCTGCAGCTCAGGCTGAAGCACAGGCACAAGTTGCTGAGGCAACCGCAGACTTACAGGCAGATTTAACATCTGACGATCCGAACTTAGTAGCTCAAGCTCAAGCTGCAATAGCTGAGGTACAATCTGCTGCTCAAGAGACAATTGCTGAAGCGCAAGGTGCTGCAGCAGAAGTAGCTCAAGAATTAGCTGGCGATATTGCTGGCGCAATGATGGAAGCTAACCCTGAAGCAATTGGAGATATTGCTGAACAAATCGCCGAGTCAGCACCTGGTGCTGCTGAGGGAGTTATGGGAGCAATTGCAGAAGTTGCACCTGAACAAGCTGTTGAAGCAGCTGCAACAATGGCTGATGCCAATCCTGCAACTGCTGGCGCTGCAGTTGGAGCAGTTAGTGAGGCTTTACCTGAACTGGCCACAGAAGCTGCTGTTGCTATGGCTGAAGCTGCACCAAGTGCTGCTGCAAATATTGCTGCAACTGTCGCTCAAGCCAATCCAGAAGCCGCTACAGAAATTGCAAGTGAAATGGCAGCAGTCGCTGCTGGAAATGAAAACTTTTCTCAAGATGAAGCATTAGCTATGCAAACAGCAATTGCAACTCAAGTTGCAAGTGCAGCTCCTGAAGCTGCAGCAGAAGTTGCTGGAGCAATGGTAGAAGCTATGACAGCTGTTGACGGTAACGCAAGTGAAGGCGCTCTCGCAGAAGCAGCAGCTGCAATGACAGCAAATGTTGCATCCGCAGCAACTATTGCTGATCCAGAAGGCGCAGCTGAATTGGCTGGAACTATGATGGAACAAATGGCCGAGATTCCTGGAATTGAACCTGAAGCACTTGCTGAAACTGGTGCTGGAATGACTGCTAACATGGCATCAGCTGCTGTTCAGGCAGATCCTCAGGGAGCTGCTGATTTAGCTGGAGCCATGATGGAAGTTATGGCCGACATTCCTAATGTACCAGAAGAATTTGATATGGCCGCACAAATGGCTGACATGACAACTGCAATCGCTACGCAAGCTACAGCTGCTGCACCAGAGCAGGCAGCGGAACTAGCTGGAGCGATGATGGAGCAAATGGCTGAGATACCTGGTGCTCCTGCAGATTTTGATCCTGCAGAACAAATGGCTGAAATGACAGCAAACATTGCAACAGCTGTTGCAGCCGCTGATCCTGAAGCCGCAGGTGAAATTGCAGGCCAGATGATGGAACAAATGGCTGAGATACCAGGTGTATCACCGGAAGATATGGCAGACTTTAATGCAGACATGGCAGCACAAGTTGCGCAAGTTGCACCTGAAACTGCGGGAGAAGTGTTGGGGGTAATGGCTGCCGCTGATCCAGGTGCTGCCGCTGAACTTGCAACTGCTATGGCAGAAGCAAACCCTGCTGCAGCTGGTGAAGCAATGGCGGGACTTGCTGAAGCTGCGCCTGAGCTTGTTGCAGATGTGGCTGGAGCTGTTGCCGAAGCTGCACCAGAATTATCAGGAGCAATAGCTGCTAGCGTTGCATCGGGTAACCCAGAGGTTGCTGCTGAAGCTGCTCTTGCATTAGCAGAGGCAAACCCAGAAGCTGCTGCGCAAATTGCTGCAAGCACTGCTGCTGCTAATCCAGAATTTGCTGCTGAGGTAACAGCTGCAATGGCCGATGCCAACCCTGACGCTGCAGCTGACATGGCTGCTGCCGTAGCCCAGTTTGCACCTGATGCTGCCGCATCTGTCGCATCTGAACTTATTTCTAATAACCCCGAAGCTGCGGGCGAACTTGCAGCTGCAATGGCCGAGGCAAACCCAGCTGCTGCTGGAGATATTGCCGGTGCATTGATGGAGTCTGCACCTGAACAGGCCGTGGCTGCCGCTACAGCAATGGCTGAAGCTAGTCCAGCTGCTGCCGCGTCTGCAGCACAAGGTATGGCCGCTGTTGTAGCCGACGCAGGTTTCTTTGACGGTGGAAGCACTGATATTGCAACTCAAGCTGCCGCTGCAATGGCAGAAGCCGCCCCAGAAGTTGCCGCTTCAGTTGCCGCAGGTATTGCAAGTGGTAATCCCGAAATGGCCGCTGATGTTGCTGTTGCAATGGCAGAAGCCGCCCCTGATGCTGCTTCCGCGATCGCAGGTGGAATGGCCAGATCCGCACCTGATGCTGTTGGTGATGTAATTGGCGCAATGGCTGATGCCAATCCAGAAGCTTTAAATGATATTGCAACGGGAGTTGCTCAGATTGCACCGGCTGCTGCTGGAGATGCAATGGCTGCTGTTGTGGAAGTTAATCCTGAAGCTGCAGTTGCTGCAGCTACCGCGATGGTTGCAGCTAATCCTGCTGCCGCTCAAGATGCTACGGCAGCTATAATAGAAGTAAATCCAGCCGCTGCAGCAGAAACAGCAGCTGTGTTAGCAGAAGCTGTGCCTCAAGCTGCTGGAATGATTGCCGCTGGCGTTGCCCAGTCTGCGCCTGAAGCTGCTGCAAATGTTGCTGGGTCACTTGCTGAAGCAAACCCGGATGCTGCCGCTCTAATTGCAACATCTGTTGCTCAGGCTGCTCCAGAACTTGCTGGAGATATTGCGGCTGATATGGCTGAAGTAAATCCTCAAGCCATGGCAGGAGCTGTTGCAAATATTGCTGCAACTGTTGCCGCTACAAACCCTGATTTAGCTGCTGACATTGCGGGAGATATGGCCGCTATAAACCCTAATGCCGCTGGAGCAATTGCTAATGTTGTTTCAGCTCAAGCACCAGAGGCTGCTGCTGAAGCTGCGGCTGCATTGATACAAGCTAATCCAGATGCTGCCGGAGCAATCGCTGCTGGAGTTGCTGCGCAAGCACCGGAAGCTGCTGCTGACGCAGCTACTGCACTGGTTGAAGCAAACCCTGAAGCCGCTGCTGCAATTGTAGGTGGGATGGCGAGCGCAAATCCAGAAGCTGTTGCTGATGTTGCTGGAGCTATGATGGAGTCCGCTCCCGAAGCTGCAGCTGCTATGGCTGGCGCTGTAGCTCAAGCTGCTCCTGAGATGGCTGGAGATATGGCCGCTGCTATTGCTGAAAGCAATCCTGAACTAGCTGTTGAGGCTGCTGCTGCTATGGCTGAAGCCAACCCAGCTGCTGCACAAATGGCTGCAGAAGGAATGATGGAAGCCGCACCAGAGCTTGCTGCTGATGCAGCAAATGCTATGGCTGCCGCTGCACCTGAAGCTGCTGCTGATATTGCAGGTGGAATGGCAATGGCTAACCCTGAGGCTGCCGCTGATATTGCTGGCGCGATGGTTGCAGCCAATCCTGAGATTGCAGGCGATATTGCAACTGGTGTTGCTATGGCTGCTCCGGTTGCCATGGAGAATGTTGCAAACACTTTAATTGAAGCAAACCCGGAAGCAACAGCTACAATGGCAGCTGTTCTTGCAGAAACTGCACCTGGAGCTGCTGATAACATGATGAGCTCTGTTGCCGAATTGAATCCTGAAGCTGCATTAGCCGTTGCTGGCGCTATGGCTGAAGCAAATCCAATGGCCGCTGAAGGTACTGCAGGCGCAATCGCTGATGCATTGCCTGATATTGCTGCCGATGCTGCTGGTGCTATGGCTGCTGCTAATCCAGATGTTGCTGGAGACATTGCTGCCGGCATGGCTGGAGCAAACCCAGAAATTGCTGGAGATATTGCTGGCGCTATGATGGACGCTGCACCAGAAGCTGCAAAAGGTATTGCTGAAGGAATTGCATTTGCTGCACCCGATCAAGCAGCTGATGTTGCTGGCGCAATGGCAGAAGCTAACCCAGAATTTGCTGGAGATATAGCTGGTGGCATGGCAGCTGGCGATCCAGGACAAGCAGCTGATATAGCAACTGCTATGGCTGCCGCTAATCCTGAAGCTGCTGCTGATATTGCAGGGGGTGTAGCAGAATTTGCACCAAGCGCTGCTGGAGATGTTGCCGGTGCGATGGTTGAAGCAAATCCTGAAGCTGCAACAGATATGGCTGCCGCAATGGCTGAAGCAAATCCAATTGCTGCTGGAGCTGCAATGGGAGCAATGGCAGAAGCTGCTCCTGAGATTGCTGCAGATGCTGCAAGCGCAATGGTTGCCGCAAATCCTGATGCTGCTGGTTTAGCCGCACAAAGTCTAGCAGATGCTGCTCCTGAATTAGCTGCTGATGCTGCAACTGCAATGATGGAAGCTGCGCCTGATGCAGCAGGTGCAATTGCAGGCGGAGTTGCAAGGGGTGATGCTGACATTGCTGCTCAAGTTGCAACCGATATGGTTAATGCCAATCCAGAATTAATGGGAGATATTGCAGGAGGCGTTGCACAAATGGCCCCTGGTGCTGCTGGTGATGTAGCTGGAGCGATGGTTGAAGCTAATCCAGATGGTGCCGCTGATATGGCTGCTGCTGTTGCTGAAAATGTTCCAGGTGCAGCTGGCGCTGTGGCTGGCGCAATTGCCGAAGCTGATCCAGCTCTTGCTGCTGAAGCTGCTGGTGCGATGATGGAAGCTAATCCTGCTGCTGCCTCAGCCGCTGCTGCGGGTATGGCAAATGCTGCTCCTGAAGTTGCAGGGGATGTTGCAGGGGCAATGATGGACGTTGCAATGTCACCTGATTTTGCCGCTGACTTTGCTGAAAATGCAGCTACTGCAAATCCAGATTTGAGTTCAGAACAACTAGATGCGTTAGTGGATAATTTTGCAGGCAATGCCGTTGGAGCGATTGCTCAAGGAATGGCAGTTGGCGATCCTGATATTGCAGGTGATATGGCAGGTATTATGATGGATGCAGCTATGACTAATCCTGAGATGGCTGAAAATTTTGTAGGTGAAATTGCCGGTGGTATGGCCGCAGGAGCTCCGCAACAAGCAGGTGAAATTGCTGTTGGCATGATGGAAGCTAATCCTGATATGGCTGGAGATATTGCTGGTGGGGCTGCCGTAGGTAATCCGCAAGTTGCAGCAGGTGTTGCAATGGAAATGGTTGGAGCAGATCCAAATTTAGTTAATGATATTGCTGGTGGTGTAGCTGAAATGGCACCTGCCACTGCAGGTGGTGTTGTCGGCGCAATGGTATCAGATAATCCTGATGTTGCTGCTGGAGTAATCGATGCAGCAATGACAGCAAACCCAGCCGCTGCTGGCGCAGTTGCTGGAGGTGTGTTAGCTGCAATTCCTGATGGGGAATCTGCTGTTGGAATTATGCAAGAAGTCGCTGCGGCTAACCCGGATGCAGCCGGAGCATTCGCCGGTGGTATGGCACAAGCAAACCCAGCTGCTGCAGGTGAAATAGCTGGTAGCCTTGCTGCTATTGATCCAGCTCTTGCTGGAGATATGGCGGGCGCGATGGCAACCGCTAACCCTGCCGCTGCAACAATTGTTGCCGCAGGTGTTGCTGAACTTGCGCCTGACGCCGTGGGTGCAATTGCTGGTTCTATGGCAGATGCGAACCCGGCTATTGCAGGACAGGTTGCTGCTGGAATGGCTCAATTTGATCCAGGTGCTGCTGCTCAATTTGCTGGTGATTTAGTTGCTGCAAATCCTGATATGGCTGCGAATATTGCTAATGGTATGGCTCAATTAGCAACACAAGGTGGAATGGCTGATCTAGCTGGAGAATTTATGGGTCAGATGGCTGCTGCTAACCCAGAGATGGCAGGAATGATGGCAGCTGGTATGACTCAAATGATGGGCAGCCAAGGAGCGGCATTCATGGCCGACATGGGCGATGTCATGGGAGCTGATATGGCTGCACAGCTTCAGACAGATATGCAAGCACAAATGGCTGACATGCAATCAATGATGCAAAATGTAATGCAGGCTGGGGATATGTTTATGGGGCCAATGATGACTGCGGACATGATGGGGCCAGCAGACTTTGGTGGAATGATGGATATGGATATGGGCATGCTCCCTGGTATGGATATGGGACCTATGGGACCAATGATGGATCCGATGATGGGCATGATGCCAATGGATATGGGTTCAATGGGAATGCCAGGAATGGTACCTATGGGACCTGGACCAATGATGGATCCAATGATGGGCATGATGCCAATGGATATACCTATGGGAATGCCAGGAATGGGACCTATGATGGATCCGATGATGGGTATGATGCCAATGGAAATGGGTCCAATGGATATGGGTCCAATGGGAATGCCAGGAATGGGACCAATGATGGAGCCGATTATGGGCATGATGCCAATGGATATGGGTCCAATGGGAATGCCAGGAATGGGACCAATGATGGATCCAATGATGGGCATGATGCCAATGGATATGGGTCCAAT
Source organism: uncultured Pelagibacteraceae bacterium (assembly GCA_902613805.1). GTDB lineage: Bacteria > Pseudomonadota > Alphaproteobacteria > Pelagibacterales > AG-422-B15 > CACNXQ01. Next base: position 47 of record CACMIV010000007.1, on the reverse strand, counting down.
GGGAATGCCAGGAATGGGCCCGATGATGGACCCGATAATTATGGGCG
>CACMIV010000006.1 GCA_902613805.1 uncultured Pelagibacteraceae bacterium | reverse complement strand
AGATGCAGGTGACTCTGAAACTGATGTTTTCACTTATACAGTGAAAGATGATGATGATGTCAACTCAAGCACAGCAACCTTAACGATTACTGTTAATGGAGTAGATGATGATCCAGTTGGTAATAATGATGCAGGTGCAATCAACGAAGATAAAACCTTAAGTGTTAGTGCGGGAAGTGGAGTGTTATCAAATGATACTGATGCTGACGCAAGTTCAAGTCTCACAGTTTCTGCAATTGGAGGCGGCGGCACAGTTGGTCAAGCTTTAAATGGAACGTATGGTGTTTTGACTTTGAATTCAGATGGTAGCTATACTTATGCTGCAACCAGAAGTGGTGCAGATGGACTAGTTGCCGGTGATACTGCAACTGACACATTTACTTATACCGTTAGCGATGGAGGTGGTCCAACCGCCACAGCCGATTTAGTCATCACGGTAACAGGTGTTGGTCCACAAGCCGTTGCTGATACCGGTGCAGTCAATGAAGATGCCACTTTAACAGTAAATGAAGTATCTGGTGTAATCAGTAATGATGATGACAACGCAAGTTACGACGTAGAGAGTTTAGCTATAACTGGTATTTCTCACGGCGTTACTGGAAATAGCGGTAATGCTACACAAGCTGTTATTGGAACATACGGTGTTTTAACTATGGCAGCTGACGGTAGCTATGAATATATTGCGAACCAAGCAGCAGCTGATGCCCTTGATCCTGGTGATCAAGTTACTGATGTATTTACATACACTCTTAAAGATGATGCCGATAAAAATGCAAGTACTGCAACGCTAACCATTACGGTGACTGGTATTAATGATGATATTAATGCCGTTGATGATACTGATGCAGTCAGTGCTGGTAGTGCAATCTCAAGAAGTACAAGTGATGCACAAGAGCTTGATCAAGATGATACAGATGATGATACTGATGATGTTCCAGGTAATTTTACAATTACAGCAATACGAAGGGGTCAAGAAACAGGTAGTGGTGATGCTGAAGTAGTTGGACAATCGTTTACAACAACTTACGGAACAGTAACAATTAATGCTGATGGATCATATTCTTATGCTGCCAATCAAAGTGGCGCTATGAGTTTATCAGATGGTGCAACTGCAGTTGATTACTTCACATACACAGTCAGAGATCACGACAGCGGCGATACAGATACAGGTCAACTTGCAATAACTGTGACTGGTATTGATCCAGGATCAAATAACGCCCCTGTTGCCAATAATGATACTGGAGCGGTCAATGAAGACGGAACACTTACAGTAAATGCAGCCAGCGGCGTTGAGTCAAATGATACTGACCCAGATGGGGATGATATTTCTGTTTTTGGAATAGCTGGAGGGTCTGTTGGTAGCGGTGTAACAGGGACTTATGGAACTTTGACATTAAATGCTGATGGCAGCTATACATATATAGCTGATCAGGCGGCAGCTGATGCACTTGGTACTGGGGTCACAGCGACAGATACGTTTACATATACACTCAGGGACGATGGCAGTCCTCGTTTGTCGGATACAGCTACTATTACTATAACAGTGACGGGTATAGATGATGATCCAATAGGTGTTAACGATGCAGGCGCTGTCAATGAAGATGCACAAATATCAATCAGTGCTGGCAGTGGTGTGTTATCAAATGATACAGATGCTGACTCAAATGCAAGTTTAACTGTTTCAGGAATCAATGGGGGAACAGTCGGTCAAGCTTTAACTGGAACATACGGTACCCTTACGCTCGCTTCTGATGGTAGCTATGTATATACTGCCAATACCAGTGGTGCTGACGGGTTAGCGCATGGTGCAACTGCAACCGATACATTCACTTATACCGTAAGTGATGGCGCTGGAACAACCGATACAGCAAATTTGGTTATCACTGTAACAGGTGTAGGTCCTGTCGGTTCAGCAGATACAGCTACTGCCACTGAAAGTCAGACATTGACAGTTAATACAGCAGGTGGAGTATTAACAAACGATACGGGTGGAGATACGGAAAGTCTTGCGGTTACCAATGTTTCCTCAAACGGCACAGGCAATAGCGGTGCAGCAGATGCAGGGGTTTTAGGTACTTACGGAACATTAACATTAGCAGCTGATGGAAGTTATACATACATAGCAAATACAGCTGCAGCTGAAGCCTTAGATGCAGGTGACTCTGTTACTGAAGTATTCACATATACTGTAAAGGATGATGATGATAAAAACTCATCCACTGCAACACTTACAGTAACCATAAATGGGGCAAACGACCCAATCGTTGCCGTTGATGACACGGATAGTGTTAATGAGGATGCAACCGTTAGTCGAACAGTAAGTGACACTCAAGAATTAGATCATGACGATACGGATGTTGATGGGGATGATACGAGCGGAAACTTTACAATAACTGGCATCAGAACGGGATCAAAGGATGGCACAGGTGAGACCGGTACAGTAGGTGCTTCATTAACAGGTGAGTATGGAACTCTGACAGTGAATGCGAATGGATCGTACACTTATGTTGCTGATCAAACAAAATCAGATCAACTCGTTACAGGTCAAACTGGGACAGATACATTTACGTATACGGTGAGTGATGGAACTGCCACGTCAACAGCAAATCTTACATTCACAGTAACAGGAATAAACGATAATGATCCTGTAGCCGTTGACGATACTGATACTGTTCCTAAAGGTGAGACAATTACGAGAGCGGCTAATACAACATTTGCGCTTAACGCAGACGACACTGATGCAGACGGTGAGTCATTAACAATTTCTGGAATTAGACTTGGGCAATCAGAAGGCGGTGGTGACCCAGGTACACTTGGTTCAGGACTTGTAGGAACTTACGGTACTCTTACTCTTAATGCTGATGGAAGCTATAGTTATGTTGCTGATCAGGCTGCAGCAGATGCGCTTAAAAGAGGAGAGAGCAAAATAGAATATTTCAACTATACTGTAACAGATGGAACAAATGAAGACATTGGTGTGATTGCAATAACTGTTACTGGTAAAAGTGATCCGCCAGTACCAAAAGATGATATTTTAGAAATCGATGCAGGTGCGACTGGAGTAAAAGATGCATCAAAAGGAGTATTAAAGAATGATACAGACCCTGATGGTGACAGTTTAACTGTAAATACAATACGAACAGGTGAAGAAGCTGGAACGGGGACATCTGGGACAATTGGATCACCCCTAACAGGAACATATGGTGACTTAACTATAAATTCTGATGGCAGCTATGAATACAAGGCTAATAATGCAAAATCTTTAAACCCTGGTGTAAGTAAGACGGATTACTTCACATATACCGCAACAGATGGAGAAACGCCTGTAGAAGCTCAGATAGCCATTACTGTGACTGGTATCAATGATCCACCTGAACTATTATACCCTGTTGTTGATCCAAATTTAGTTGTTGGGGAACCGATCATTATTAAGCACAAACAGATTTTTGATGATCCGGATACTGGTATTTATGATATTGCAGAATACAAAATTATTGATCCTGAAAGTGGTGCAGAGACAAGTCTTCCAGAGGGTCTTAGATTAAAACAAAATAAGCTGCATGGAACCATTAACACACCAGGAACTTATACAATTACAATTAGAGCAATTGATGGTGAAGGACTTTATGCTGATCATACGTTCACAATTACAGTAAATCCTAAACCAGGAGAGATGGTTGAAAAAGAGACACCTGATGAAGAACCAACTCCTCCATCTAAACCAAATGTTATTAAACCTAAGAAAGATTATTTAGCAGCTATCCAAGAAACGATTTCTGAGGCGTCAGCAATCAGCGATGATGGCTTTACACTAGATACAGTTTCAATTGCTGATACCGCTTCTCTCTCAAAACCGCTAAAATTTAATGGTGGTTTGAGATTAATGGATGCTGTTGCAAACGAAGTTTCAGGTGATTCAGAATCTGATCTAAAAGTTGGAGTTAAACTAAATGATGATAATCAGAAAAATGTTGAGTTATATTCAGGTCAGCTTTCTAACGGTGAAGCTTTACCTGAATGGATTAGTGTCAATCCTGAAACTGGAGAAACAACAGCTGATATGCCAGAAGGCGTTGAAGCGGTTGAGGTTCAGCTAGTAGCGCTTGATAAGGATGGAAACACGAGAGATATTAATATTGTTTTAGATAAGGCTAAAATTAAAGGAGACCAAGACTTCACAAGGGGAGCCGTTGATCAGGCAAGAGTAGTTGTTGATAATGACTCAAATCTAAACTTGATTAGAGAGAACAACAATGCATCAAGTAATGCTGCAAATAATAATTTGAACGCGCAAACGGATTTTGAAGGCACAATGAAGCTAAGCAGTCTTCAAATGGATGCGGGCCAATTCACAGTTGATGTAATTGACGACAATCAATCAAATGTGAAAATGTACAAAGCTGAGCTCAAAGGTGGTGGTACACTACCTGATTGGATTACAATTGATCCAGAAACTGGAAAAATTGCAGCTGACCCTTCAAAAGGTAGAACAGGCTCTGCAGCTCCAGCATTCTTAACTGAAAGCCTTCAAGTTCTTGAACTAAAAATTATTGCTGAAGATGAAGATGGAAAAGAAAGAGTTATCGAAGTTGAGATTGATCTTAATGAGATAACTGAAACTGATTCAGATGGGGAAAATTCAACAATAAATGATGAAGTTTCCTTCATTCCTCTTGATGAACAATTAAAGCTTCATGCTAAAGCAGCAGATAGCTATGGCGAAAAGATTGTATCTCTAGTAAGTTAATAAATACCTTTATGAACAAAATTGTAACATTTGCGGTAACAGCGTGCTGCATATTATTGCCTTATAATTTGTCAGCAGAAGAATATTCCACACGTGTTTTAGTAACTGCAACCGAAGAGGCAACCCTCTCAAGTGAACTTGCTGCAAAAGTTGAATCAATTCCAATTGATGAAGGATCAAAATTTAAAGAGTCTGATATTTTAATTAAATTTGATTGCTCATTTTTTGAAGAACAAAGAAAAGTTGTTGAAGCACAATTAGAGAGTGCAAGAGTAACTCTAAAAAGCAATCAAGACCTTGCATTAATGAGATCCATTGGTGAATATGAGGTTCAGTTATCAGAAATCGATGTAAAGCGTGCAGAGTCTGAATTACAGATTGCTAAACTCAATACAGATCGATGCGTAATTAAAGCCCCATATGATGGCAAAGTTTCTAAAGTTTTTGTAAACGAGTTTGAAAGCATTGAAAGGCAGCAGCCATTGGTTGAAATCATTGGTTCTGGAATTCTTGAGGCCAAACTGATTGTTTCAAGTAAATGGCTGGCTTGGATTGTTGAGGGTTATCCAATGAAAATTAGCATTGATGAAAATGGGCAATCATACAGCGCCAAAATTCATACTATTGGCGTTGATATTGATCCTGTTAGCCAAACCATCGACATTACTGCAAAATTTGATGAAAATTATGATACATTACTGCCAGGCATGAGTGGGACAGCAACGTTTTGAATGATAATACTTCAATAAAAATAGCAAGATTAATTACTCTTGAGAAAAAATTTCGGACAGCAGAAAACTTATCCGAACTCGGATTCGTTTGTGCAAATGAGTTAAGAAGTGTTGTTGATTATAATTTTTTATTTTTTCTCACGAGATCTGCTACAGGCCGACAAAAAGTCCAAACGATCTCAGACATTTCAGTCGTTGATAGAACTGCGCCGACAGTTACTTTTGTTGAAAGATTAATAAATAAAAAGAAGGTTGAAACGGGAGCCTTTTCAGAAGTTTCAATTAGTGATTTAAGAGAAGATGGTTCAAATTTAGACTTACCTGAAAATTTTCCAAACGAGTTAATGGTTGTTCCACTAATTTCAAGAACAAAGGGTGATTTAGGTTCTCTAATTATTGTACGATCTGTTAAAGTTTCAAATACAGAAAAAGAACTGCTGCAACACATTGCTGAAACATTCAGTCATGCATTGGACTCATTTTTATCTCGAGGATCGATTTTATCCTTTTTTGGTAGAATTTTTTCAGGTTGGTTAAAGTGGCTAATATTATCAGCAATTGCACTTGCAATGTTTATGCCAATTAATATATCCGCAGTAGCTCCAGTTGAGGTTATCGCTAAGAATCCATCAGTTGTTACATCGCCAGTTAATGGTGTTGTGAAAAAAGTATTAGTTAACACAAATGATGCTGTTGATGTAGGTATGGAGCTTGTAAAATTAGATGATCTCAATTTTAAATCTCAATATGAAATAAACTTACAAGAATTAGAAGTTGCTGAAGCAGAATTGCTGAGAGCTAAACAATCCTCATTTACAAACGATGAGGCAAAAGCAAAGCTCGTTGAACTATCAACTGAAGTTGCGTTGAAAAAAAAGCAAGTCGTTTATGCCGAGGAACAATTAAAATATTCTGTTATAAAAGCAGAGGTTTCGGGTGTTGCTGTTGTTGAAGATTTTATTGATTGGCAAGGTCGTCCTATAAATATAGGTGAAAAGATACTAACTATTGCTAATTCAGACGATATTGAGTTCTTAATTTACCTGCCGACAAAAGACTCACTTTTTATTGAAAAATCAGCAAGAGTTAAGGTTTTTTTAGACAGCAGCCCACTTAGCTCAATTGAAGGAAAGATATTAAGAACTTCTTACAAACCTGAATTAACAGCTGAGAATATTTTAGCTTATAAAATACACGCTAGCCTTGAGGATAATATTGAGCCGCCGCGTATTGGATTGCGAGGATCAGCAAAAATTTACGGAGATCGGACAACTTTTTTTTATTATATCTTTAGAGTTCCAATTAATATCAGCAGACAGTTTTTAGGAATATAAATGATTGTACCGTCTATCCGACAAGATTTGAAACTCAGTGAGGGACCAAAGAAAGAGGACGGCTCAGCGTCATGGCTTCTTTATGACTCATTAAGAAATAAATACTTTTCAATAAACAAAAAAGCATTTGATCTTCTTAAAAATTGGTCAAGTGGAATTGAGACAACAGAATTTATTGAAAAAATTAAAAAAAGTAATCAGTCTATTACACAAGAAGAAATTGAAGAATTTATCAGTTTTTTAAATCTGAATAATTTAACTATTAAAAAAACAGGCGATGAAGTTAAATCCTTGGTTGTTCAAAAAGAGAAACTTAACAAGCATTGGCTGCTAAAAATTATTCATAATTATTTATTCTTTAAAATCCCATTATTTAAACCAGGAAATGGTCTTGAAAACAGTTTGCCTTTTGCATTGTTTCTTGGATCGCAAGCTAGCAGACTCTTAATTTATATTCTGGGGATAATTGGTATTTTTTTAACAATCCAAAATTATGAAACATTTTTAACAACATTTTCCTATTTCTTTAATGTTAACGGATTGATTTTGTTTGGTATAACGATTGTTTTTGTAAAAGCATTGCACGAACTTGGGCATGCATATGTTGCCACTTATTATAAATGCAAAGTTTCTTCAATTGGACTTGCAATGCTGGTTTTTTTTCCATTTTTATACACTGACACTACTGATGCGTACAAATTAACTGACCATAGAAAACGATTGCTAATTAATTTTGCTGGCATGCTGACTGAATTGCACCTTGCCCTTCTTGCTACATTTGTTTGGGCTGTAAGCCCTGAAGGTGTAATTAAAAGTGCTTCATTTTTTATTGCGACTTCAAGCTGGATATCATCACTTCTTATTAATATCAGCCCGTTTATGAGATTTGACGGTTACTATGTGCTCTCAGATTTTCTTAAAGCTGAAAATCTTCAACCGCGCTCTTTTGCTTTAGGTCGATGGCAGATAAGAGAATGGATCTTTGGATTTAAATTTCAACCACCGGAACAACTCATGAGTCAAAGACGGTGGACTTTTATCATTTATGCATGGATGACATGGATATATCGCTTCTTCATTTTTATTGGAATTGCCTTATTGGTTTATTATTTAACATTCAAAATTCTTGGCATCATTCTATTCATTATTGAGATTGTTTGGTTCATTTTACTACCAATTTGGAGAGAAATTAAACAGTGGTGGAGACTTAGAAGTTACATGCGTTTTAATTGGACTTCTTTGAGATCAATTTTTATTTTCTCAGTATTTTTGGCAGCAATGTTAGTACCATGGCGAAGCTCACTTAGTCTTCCTGCAGTGATTGATCGAGGTGAAGTGGTCGATATCTATCCAAGAGAAGATTCAGAGATAAAAGAGATTTTTGTTATCTCAGATCAACAAGTCGAAAAAGGTGATTTATTAATAACAATGGTGAGCCCATCTCTATCAAATAAAGTTGATAAAGCAATTGAGCGTGTAAAGATGATACAACAAAAGCTTGACCGTCGAATTGGATCAGAGGCTGATATGAGCAACCTCATGGTATTAGAAAACCAATTAAAAGTAGAATTTGAAATTCTTAAAAGTCTCAAAGAGGAAAATGAAAATCTATCAATTTATGCGCCAATGAGTGGGGTGATAAAAGATCTTAAGTATTTAAATAATGGTCAGTGGGTGAATATAAAAGAAAAATTATTTTCCATTGTTCAATTCAATGACACAAAAGTTGTCGCATTCATAAGCGAAAATTATTTGTATAAACTTGAAGATAATACTACTGGATATTTTGTGCCAAAAAATAATGAATTTGATGAAACAGAAGTTGTTTTGGTTTCACAAAATAATACATCGACAGAAGAACTGCCTTACTTATCATTAGTATCTACTTTTGGGGGATCAATTGCATCTCGTGAAGTGAAGGGAGATGGAAAAGTTATTTATCGACCAGAAGAAGCCTTATACCAGCTTAATTTTTCTACAAGCACAGAAGTTGAGACTGTTCAATGGCGAACTGCAGGTAAAGTAAAAATTCAGACTGAAAACTATAATATTTTTCAAAATCTCTTTAATTTGGTTTCATCAACATTAATCGAAGAAAGTGGTTTTTAGTGGTGCCCCTAGCTGGTTACGCTCCAGCGGCTGATCATTACCAATGACCTGCTTTACTATTAAGCGATAGGGGCTAAATGTGTTTTAGTTTAGCAATAGGTCACCTAATGCTATTCCCTCGCGACGTGGATCAGATCCACCCTCCAAATTATCTCCAATATAAATGGTATTTAATCCTGAAAAATATCTTTTTATTTTTGTATCATATCCCATAGCTGACAAACTTTCTTCAAGTCTTATAGCATCCTGTGACTCTTCAATTTCGTATTTACCCCATCGATTAATGGCATGTGGGGAAGAAACTGACTCTTGTACATTCATATCCCACTCTATAAGAGAAATTAAGGAGTTTGTTACAAACCCAATAATGTTACTACCTCCAGGGGATCCGGTTATGTATATTGGCTTTCCATTCTGAAGTACTATGGTAGGCGACATTGAGGACCTTGGACGCTTTCCTGGCTCTAATCTGTTTGAAACTAATTTTCCATCAATTTTGTGCTTAAATGAAAAATCAGTAAGTTGATTATTTAGCAAGAAACCACTTTTAGTGAATAGTCTGGAACCAAACGCGTTTTCAATTGAAGACGTCATCGATAGAGCATTTCCATATTTATCATATATTGAAATATGCGTTGTTGAATTTAGTTCTAAAGAATTATCATCACTGTAATCATGTGCAACACTGTTTGACGGATTACCAGGCTCAATTTTTTCTGTTCTTGAGCCCACTTTAATTTTATTTGATCTTAATCTCAAGTATTCATCATCAAGTAAGCCTGCAACAGGTACATTAACAAAATCACTATCAGCAAGGTATCTATCTCGATCAGCAAAAGCTAGACGACTTGCATCTCCGATCAATTGCCATGATAATGGGTTTTCATATCCAAGAGATTTTAAATCAAATTGCTCAACCAATTTTAAAGTCTGACCAACAGCTACTCCGCCCGAGGATGGAGGCCCCATGCCGCAAACTTCATAATTTTTATACATTACACATGCAGGCTTTCTCTCGATAACTCTATAGTTTTTAAGATCAGTTTTACTTAGAAATCCAGGGTTAATCTTATAATCTTGAACTGTACTAATAATATCATTTGCAATATTTCCGACATAGAAATCGTCAAGACCTTCATGTGCAATAGTTTGAAGTGTTTGAGCATAACCATTGTTTACAACGATCTGTTTATGCAAAAGACTTTGACCGTTTGGAAAAAAATAATTTTTAGTCATTTCTACTTTTTTAAGTCTATCTTCATCACGTTTGATTGATGCCTCTAATTTTTTTGAAACAGAAAAACCATTTTTTGCAAGTTCGATAGCATCATTAAATAAAATTGACCAATCCAGTTTTCCCCACTTATTATGTGCCTCTTTCATTAACGCAGGTGTTCCAGGTGTCCCAACTGATAGGCCACCAATTACTGCATCAAAGAACTTCTTCGGATCACCATCAGTATTTTGAAATTGTGTTGTTTTTGACTTTTGTGGAGCTGTTTCTCTTCCATCTAAAGTAGTTACCATTTTAGTTTTGTTATCAAACCAAACTAGAAAACTGCCACCACCAAGACCAGATGATTCGGGTTCTACGAGTCCCAAAACTGCTTGAGCTGCAATCATAGCATCTGCTGCCGTACCACCTAAACTTAAAATCTTAGCCCCTGCTTTTGATGCATATGCATTTGCTGTCACAATCATCCATTCCTTGCCAATAACAGGTTTACCATTATTTTTAGCTTCAAGTGATTTAGTTATAAATTTAGAATCAAGTTCTATTGAGGTGTCATCAAAAATTTCAGGATCAACTAATTCTGAGGAATCTTGAGAATATATATTTTGAGTAAGTAAAATTAGTAAAAAAAATGCAGAGAAAATATTCTTCATTTTATTATATTATTTAAAGTTAATTTTTTACTCCATAGCCTTTTGAGATCACTATTGCTACGCCAATAATACAGGTTAGTAAAAAAGCAACAAGTGATATGACACTTATTAAAATACTTATATCCGATGAACCATAAAACGACCAACGCATGCCATTGATAAGATAAACAACTGGATTAAAATATGAAACTTTTTGCCAAAACTCAGGCAGCATTTCAATTGTATAAAGACTTCCGCCTAAAAATACTAATGGGGTAATAATTATCAAAGGTACAACTTGAAGTTGTTCAAAATTATTACTCAACAATCCAATAAGAAAGCCGAATAAACTAAACGTGAGGCACGTCAGAACAAGTAAGAAGAACATTAAAAAAGGATATTGAATTTTTAGTTCAACGAAGAAACTAGCAGTTAGCAAAATGATTATACCAACAATTAGTGATTTAGATGCACTGGCCCCAACAAATCCAATAATGATTTCAAGTGAAGAAATTGGTGCAGCTAAGACCTCATAGATTGAACCTGTAAACCTTGGGAAAAATATTCCAAAAGCTGAGTTAGATATACTTTGTGTTAAAAGCGTCAGCATTAACAAGCCA
>CACMIV010000005.1 GCA_902613805.1 uncultured Pelagibacteraceae bacterium | reverse complement strand
AAGAGAATTGAAATTTCTATTGATGATATCAATGCAGAATGCAATCTAAATACATGTGTACTTGCTGATCATCAAATCAAATCTTTAATAATTAAAAAAGCTAATACAGTAACAATTAATATTTTAGAAAACGAAGATAGTTTTTCCAGTAAAACTTGGAATGAGTTATACAAAATGTCAACAGAGACATTTGTTGAAGAAACAGAACAATCAAAACAAACTGGGGCTGGGGCTGGCCTTCAAGATAACGATTAGTGCTTAAAGTTGTATTCCTACGTTCTTCAGCTGTAAGTAGCTTTTAATTGCTTGTTGACCCTTCTCGCGACTGTAACCTGATTGCTTATAACCTCCAAATGGAGTGGCAATACTTCCTGTGAACCAACTGTTCACATAAACTTGACCACCATTTAAACGTGATGCCGTTTTAGTAGCCATATCAACATCTTTTGTAAATACACCGGCTGCTAATCCATAATCTGTGTCGTTTGCAATATGTATTGCCTCCTCGTGATCTTCATAATCTAAAACAGATAAGAATGGTCCGAAGATTTCCTCCTGTGCGATTGTCATATCTGGCTTAACATCTGAATAAATTGTGGGTTCAAAGAAAAAACCTTTTCTATCTACTCTGTTACCACCTGAAACTGCTTTAGCTCCAGCTTGCAAACCTGAACGCGCATAATTTTCAACTTTTTGTAACTGTTCTTCAGATATAACAGGCGTTAGATCGACACCTTCCTCATCGCCAGGGCCAACTTTAATTGAAGTTGCTAATTTTGATAACTTTTCAAGCACTTCATCTTTTATAGATTTATGGACGATCATTCTCGACATTGCAGAACAGATTTGTCCAGCCTGGCTGAAAATTCCAACTTTGGTTGCATTAACAACTTTATCAATATCCGCATCTGGCAGAACAACTGCAGCTGATTTTCCACCTAACTCAACAACAGCAGGTACAGCTCTTTCAGCGGCTGCGTGTAAAATTGCTTTTCCAGTCTTTACAGATCCAGTGAAAGTTATTTGTGCAACGTCCGGATGGGCAGTAAGCGCAGCTCCAGCTTCACTTCCATAACCCGTGACTATGTTTATTAGGCCTTTTGGAACTTCAGCATTATGAATTGCTTGTGCAAAATAAGATGTGGTTGCTAAGGGTGTTAATTCTGCAGGTTTTATGACTGTAGAATTTCCTGCTGCAAACGAACATGCTAAAGAACGAGCGATCATTGCAATGGGAAAGTTCCAAGGAACAATATGTCCTGACACACCGTAAGGTTCATAAACTGTATAATCCATAACCTGACTGTTTACAGGAATAGTTTGGCCTTCGATTTTATCTGTTAAGCCACTGTAGTAATCAAAGTAGTTTGCTGCATCAATAAATTCATATTCAGAAGCGGCAAGTAGTTTCCCATTTTCAGCGCAAAGTAATGCCCCACCTTCTTTACTGACCTTGCGAAGCTCTTCAGCAATGCGTCGCATAAGTTTTGCTCGTTCCATCGGATTCATATCTACAAGAATTCGAGACTCATATGCTTTTTTAGCAGACTCTACCGCTTGATTAATATCTTCATCTTTTGCGCAAGTTACTTCACCAATGATCTCTTCATTCGCAGGATTAACAACTGGAATAAGGTCTTTGCTTGAGGCATCGGTCCATTCACCGTTTATATAGTGCTGGTATTTTTTCATAAGTTAGAGTCTTTCTTGTTAAATACTGATCTATTTTTGTAATAAGGTCAGCTTTAATTTAGTTCAAAAATTCCTAGATTCCCAACTATTTTTACCTTAGTCTTACCGACATGAATTCAAAAAAGTCTGATTTTGTTAAATTTGAACTAGTCGATAAAAGTTATGATGGAAAAGAGCTTGTAGTTAAAGGACTCAACTTAGATATAGCAGAAGGTGAGTTTCTTACCTTACTTGGGCCATCTGGGTCTGGCAAAACAACAACTCTCATGATGCTTGCTGGTTTTGAAACTCCAACGAATGGAGAGATATATTTTGATGGACGTCCGATAAACAATATCCCACCCCACAAACGTGGGATAGGGATGGTCTTCCAAAATTATGCTTTGTTTCCACATTTATCAGTTTATGAAAATTTAGCTTTTCCTCTTAAAGTAAGAAAAGTGGATAAATCAGAAATTGAAGAAAGAATTAATAAAACTTTGAAAATGGTTTCATTAACAGGTTTTGAAAACAGAATGCCTGCACAATTATCTGGTGGTCAGCAGCAGAGAGTTGCTGTTGCCCGCGCACTTGTGTTTGATCCAAAACTTGTATTAATGGATGAACCTCTTGGAGCTCTTGATAAAAATTTGCGAGAGAGTATGCAGTATGAATTAAAGCATATTCACGAGTCATTAGGGGTGACTGTTGTTTATGTTACACACGACCAGGGTGAAGCATTGACCATGTCAAACCGAATTGCTGTGTTCAATGACGGTAAGGTTCAACAGCTTTCTGGACCAAATGAATTATATGAAACGCCAGTGAATTCGTTTGTTGCAAGCTTTATTGGAGAAAATAATACTTTCACTGGAACTGTAAAAGAAATCGTGTCTGGTTCAGCAAAGATTGAAACTGATTCAGGTGAAACTATTGTTGCTAGTCCTATTGCCGTGAGCTCTTCAGGAGAAAAATCCAGAATTTCTCTGAGACCCGAGCGAGTGAGTATTGACCCAAATGAACAACTTGAAAATAAATTCACAAGTGAGATCCGCGAAATTATCTATCATGGAGATCATACTAGGGTGCGTGTAAATCTTCTTGGTAATGATGACTTTATTTTAAAAGTTCCAAACGCGAGCAGTGATTTAAAGCTTAACGTCGGCGACAAATTAGACCTTGGTTGGTCATCTCATGATTGCAGGGCTCTAGATTACTAATCCTTTGATACTACATGTAGATTCAACATTAATTTGTTGAAAAATAATCTTTTTTTTTGTTGCGTTTTTGCTCAAGGCCTTGTGTAATATTTCTTTATATAAAAAAAGGAGACGATTAATCATGTCTAGATTAACTAAACTAATCTCTTTGGCTGCTTTATTGGTGGCTCCATCTATGGCTACAGCCGCGGAAGTAAACGTGGTGTCATGGGGAGGTGCTTATACTGAAAGTCAAAAACTAGGTTACGGGGACCCATATCAGGAAATGAGTGGCGTTCAAGTAAACTGGATCGACTACAGTGGAGGTTTGAGTGAAATTAAAGCTCAGGTCGAGTCTGGAGCGATTACTTGGGACATTATCGATGTGTATGCACGTGATACAATTATCGGTTGTGACGAAGGATTGTTTGTAGAATTCGATTTCGATAACGACTTCCCTGCTGGTGTTAACGGTATGAAAGCAAGTGACGATTTCTTTGCTCCAATGCCTAGTGATTGTGCTGTGGGTAACATTCTTTATTCATGGAACTACGCTTACAACACTGACAATGTAAATTTTGATGGAAGTTATCCAGATTCAATGGAGGACTTCTTTAACCCAGATAAATATCCAGGAGTAAGATCTATCTACTCTTCAGCTATGTCAAACTTAGAGTTTGCTCTAGTTGCTGATGGTGTTCCTGCATCTGATGTGTATGACTACATGGAAGATAATGGAATTGATAGAGCCCTTGATAAGCTTACAGATCTTTGCACAAACCCTAACGGTGGATGCATTTTCTGGTCAGCTGGTGCACAACCACCTGAGCAGTTAGTATCTGGTGAAGCTATTATGGCTACTGGATGGAATGGACGTCACTTCAATGCCATCGTGAACGAAGGTTCACCAATGAAAATGGTATGGGATGGTCAGATCCTTGACTATGAGTACTTCGTACTTGTTAAAGGTGGACCAAACCAAGAAGAAGCTATGAAAGCTCTTCAGTACTTCACTAGTTCTGAAGGTTTAGCTGGAAGTGCTAAGCACATTGCTTACGCTCCTTTCCGTATCTCATCTCTTGATGTGATCATGGCTGATGAGCCGTGGTTCTATTCTGAGCAAGCAGGTGCTGTTGAGATTATGCCTCACATGCCTACTGCTCCAGCAAATACTGAGAACTACGTTCTTATGAACCCTGAGTGGTACGCTGATAACAACACTGAAATCAACGACGCTTGGGAAGCTTGGAAAGCTAACCTATAAGGTTTAAACTTGGGCAACCTATGGGTTGCCCAAGTACCTCAAATTAAGTATCCTTTTAAATATGACTGCCGAAATAAGAACCTCGGATGGAGAACTTCTATCCGTCAAACTCAAAAAAGTTGAGAGAAGACGCAGAACTACTGCTTTTTTACTAGCCGCGCCGCTTCTGTTCTTCATTGTTTTTGCATATGTAATTCCTATTTTTCAGATGCTGGGGCGAAGTATTGATAATGCTGAAATGAACTCGTTTCTTACAGAAACACATGAGGTCATGCAGACATGGGATGGCAGTGAAATGCCTGGCGAGGATGTAACATCAACATTTTATTATGAATTGAAGACTGCTGTAGAAAATAAATACCACGGTAAAATTGCAACTCGTTTGAACTATGAAAAAGGTGGCTTTACAAGTCTTATTAAAAAGACGTCACGTAAACTTAAAAACTTTGATGAAAATGCTAACTTTCTAGACCAATTTATTGATGTACATAAAAAATGGGGTGACATTGAATATTGGCAGGCATTAAAAAGAGGAACTGACGCTTATCATTTTCGAAAATATTTAACGACATTTGATTATGAGCAAAAGTTTGATGGCTCAATTGAAAGGATTCCCGAAAAGCTTAGAATTAATGTAACTTTGTGGCTACGAACGATATTTGTTGCTGTTGGAGTAACTTTCTGCTGTTTTATTCTAGCTTACCCGATTTCACACTTACTTTCGGTCTTACCAACACGTTATTCAAATTTATTAATGATTTGTGTTCTATTGCCTTTTTGGACGTCACTGCTTGTTAGAACATCCAGTTGGATGGTTCTATTACAAAAACAAGGAGTATTAAATGATACCTTAGTGTCGCTTGGATTTGTTGCAGATGAGTCGAGACTTGAGCTCATGTATAATATGACAGGCACATTCATTGCAATGACACAAATCCTATTGCCATTCATGGTTTTGCCTCTTTATAGTGTAATGAAAACAATTTCACCAAGTTTAATGCGCGCTGCAACGTCAATGGGTGCAACACCTTTTCACGCTTTTAGAAAAATATATTTTCCTCTGACATACGCGGGAATTAGTGCAGGATCAATTTTAGTATTTGTTTTAGCGATTGGTTATTACATAACACCTGCATTAGTTGGTGGAGCAAAAGGAATTTTAATTAGTAATAGAATAGCATATCACATGCAGCAATCACTAGACTGGTCTCTTGCAACGGCAATGGCGACAGTTCTTTTAATAGCAGTGCTAGTGGTATACTGGCTGTACAATAAGATTGTTGGCATAGATAACATGAGGCTTGGATAATATGGCATTACCAAAATATACAGAGATGAGATACAGAGTTTGGCACTATTCTTATTTAGTAATTTGTACTGCAGTTTTCGTATTTTTGATTGCGCCTCTTTTTGTGATCATACCACTATCATTCAATGCTGAGCAATATATCCACTTTTCTGACGGCATGCTTGCATTGCAGCCAGAAGCTTTCTCACTTAGGTGGTATGAAGATATGATTTATGGAACAAAAAATCCTTGGGGAATAGCAGCTCGAAACAGTGTTTACTATGCATTTTTCTCAACAATTGGAGCAACCGTACTTGGAACTGTTGCAGCATTGGGTCTAAGCAGTCGTTACATGCCTTACAAACAATTAATCATGAGTGTATTAATTTCGCCAATGATTATTCCACTAATTATTTCTGGCTCAGCCATCTTCTTTTCACTTGCAAAATTGGGGTTAGCTGCAACTTTTCCTGGCATCGTCATTGCTCATATTATTTTAGGCACACCATTTGTTGTAATAACAGTTACAGCAACCTTAAGTGGATTTGATGACAGTATTACGCGTGCAGCTTCAAGTCTTGGCAGCACACCAACTAATACTTTTTTTAAAATTACATTACCTCTAATAACACCTGGCATAATCTCTGGTGCTTTATTTGCATTTGTTACCTCTTTTGATGAAATCGTTGTGATTCTATTCGTGGCAGGAGGAGATAGAAATCTTACAACTATCCCGCTTCAAATGTGGACTGGTTTAAGAGAACAGCTCAGCCCAACGATCATGGCTGTTGCTACATGCTTAATTGTGCTTTCAACATTAATCCTTATTGTGACTGAGTTGTTAAGGAGAAGATCTGAGAGGATAAGAGGGATTTCAGCTCAATAAAAGTTAGGACAATTCGTTAAATATACTATAACTCAAGTCCATCATCCTTTAATGCTCTTAAAAGATCATTGAATCGGTCTTGCCCAAAGAAAAACTTGTCTTTATAGACTGTTAATGGAACTCCATGATGACCTGCTTCTAATTGTTCCTTTTGGTTTAATTTTATTTCATCAATCAAGCTTTGCTCAGCCTCTGTTCGTTTTTTTTCAATATCATTATGATTTAAGCCTAATTTTGATGATGACTCAGAAATTGAGTCGTCAGAATTCCAATTTTTCATACCACTCCAAATTTTGCTTGAAACTTCTACGGCAAAATCAAGTTGTCTATCTTTTTCTATTGCCTGACAGTAATGACATAACTTAAATATACGTGGCTGGTCATCAGAAATTTTACCGGTTAGCATATTTTGTTTTATTGGATCTGGATTTGGTTTTTTAAATACCATACCGAGTTTTTTTGCCTGTAAAAAATAATCAAAACGTTTTAGAAGAAAATATGTAAATAAGTTCTTACCTTTAAAGAATTCTGGCTCTCTTATTGCTAACGGATAGACTTGTTTAAAATTTATATCTACACCATATTTATCTCTTAACAAAACGATACGCGGTAATATTAAATAGGAGTATGGACTTCTAAAGGAGAAATATAAATCTACTTTCATATCTCAAATATTAACCTTTCACATCCAGTGTCTTCAAGAAGATCATTTACTTTTTTCTGATCATTGTCTTCAAGCATTTTATATTCTTCGTTAAGCCACTTTAAACACTTTGCCTGGTAAGGAAATGATTTTTGTTTCCACAGACATCCATCAATCTCTGTTTGCCATTCTTTATCGCCATTTTCTATTGCTTTAGCATTCGATAACTGCGCATGAACATATCCCTTTCCAATTTCCGTCAGTAAATCTTTTACCGTTGACGGCAAAGTATCAATTGATCCCCATTGTTCATCATCTACCTCAATACCAGACTGATCTTCAATTAAACCAACCCAAGCTACTGTCCTTAGAGAAACTTCATGACAAATTTCTCTTGGCGTGGGATCAAAGTTTACAAGTTGAGACAGTTGACCATACATTGCAAAATCACTTGATGAGGGTCTATTACTTATTAAATAGGGTGTTGATGTGAAATGTTTCTCAAGTATACCCAATAAGCGTCTGAAACTTGCATCTATGATAGGAGCTGTATCATTGTTGGAACCAACTACCCACAACCTATCTATCTGCCTTTTACTTATCATTCCTTTTAAATTATCTAGCATTTCATTTGGCATCATTCCTACAGTTTGAAGAGGTAAAATTGTTCCTGCATTTTCAGCGTCTTTTTGATCGTGCCATCTATAATGAAACATATATTTTGTTCCCCACTCATCAGCAAAATCTTCAATTAAATAATTTATAAACGCAAGTGCTGGATCAGATGGAATAGTACTTCGCTCACTAACCTCTTTATCAATCCTTCTTATTAACGGAGTCGAATCTGTTACAGCTTTTAAATTTCCATTTTCATCAGGTAAAACAAATGTTGGTAGTAATCCAGGCTTGGGCTTTTCAATACCCTCTTGATCAAGATATTTTGAAGGGTCTCCCCAAATCATTTTATGAGGAATACGTTTATACCTAAGATATGAAAGCATCTTACGTGTATAGGGTGAGCCAACACCGCCGAGAACAACTAATGGATTTGGCAAACTCATCATTATTCTCCTACTTCTGAATTATTTTTGAACCGGTATCGGTTAGATCTTTTGACTGTTTCATATTTCTCATCAACTCCATAATATCAATTGGTACTGCAACACCTTTTTTACATGCTGGTCTATCTTCCATCATCTGCATCCATCTTTTTACACCTTCAAGACCGTCGATATTCACACCTGACCATTTATATGTTCTTACCCAGCACCAATTTGCAATATCAGCTATGCTAAAATCGTCAGCTAGATACTCATTATCTTTTAAACGTGTCTCCATAACTTCAAATAAGCGTCTTCCTTCGTTTTGATAACGATCAATTGCTGGTTGTATTTTTTCTCCTGGCCAATAACGAAAGAAAACATTGGCCTGCCCCATCATCGGACCAATCCCTCCCATCTGAAACATTAACCACTGAATGACTTTTGAACGAGCAACTGACTCTGTAGGCAATAGTTTGCCTGCTTTCTCAGCTAAATAAATAAGTTGCGCACCACTTTCCATTATTGAAAGGTTGTCATTTTCAGTATCAACTATCACTGGGATGCGTCCGTTGGGATTCATGGCTAAAAATTCAGGTTTTTTTTGATCACCAGCTTGTAAATTCACAACATGAACATTGTAAGGTATTTCAAGCTCCTCAAGAGCTACTGAAATCTTATATCCATTCGGTGTAGGTGAAGTATATAATTCAATCATTAATTTCTTTTGTTTCAATGTTTAATTGGCCTGCTAATCCTGCTTCACGATGCTGATAAGCTTCAAAATACTTTGGGTCATTAGGCATCATGTTCTCACCCATAATTTGTCTGGAAGGCCATTTAGCAATAGCAACTACATCCCATAATTCTTCAACTTCCCCAACTGCCATGCGCGTCACGTCTGTGTGTAATATAAGATCGCCACCAATATTTTGTAAATGGTTCTTAACAAATTCTGCATAGATTTTGTATGCTTCTCTGCCGGTCAAATTTGTTTTTCTTCCATCCTTATATTCAGCCTTATCTTTAAACTTTAATAAATTAACCATATAGATTGGCTCATTATCATTTGTAGTTCCAAAGAAACCCCTCATCTGATCCTTACTGGGATAAACCTTGTTTTTGACTTCCATCACTAACCTTATTCTTGATTATATTAAGAATAAACATTATTTAATAATACTAAAGGGGAAAGATTATGAATAAATTTTTAGTTATTTTAAATACTATTAATGGGATCTTGTTCATTACAATTGGCCTACTCTGGGTAATTTCTCCTTACGTTGCCGGAGCTAACTTTGGTATATTAGAAATTCCTGAAGGATTAGGTCGAAGCAGTCTAATTGGTGATGTAGGAAGCTATTTTTTCTGTATTGGGGTGATGATGATACTTGCAGTTTATACCTTAAGAAGTATTTGGTTTTACGCACCCGCGATGCTTTTGGGTGTTACTGCTTTATTTAGAGTGATCTCATGGTTAGCACATGATGCAACCTTTGCAACTCAATTTATTATAATTGAAATAATAGTTATTATTTTGTTGCTCGTTACATCGAAGAGAATATCTAGTAAATAAATATGAAAAAAATTTATTTTTTTTTGATAGCTGCAATTTTAATATTAATCATTGCAGTTGTTGGAATAAGAACTGTTACTGTTCAAAATGTTTTGATAGATTTTGATTTTAATAGACAATGGAATAATCAAGATAAATTAGTAACTTTTGATGGCGATTATCTTATTGGTCTTGTTTGCGGATCACGAGGGCCTTTACCGGGTAAAGGAAGAGCAGAGCCCTGTATTATGATAAAAACTCCTGATCATATGTTTGTGGTTGATACTGGGGATGGTAGCAGACAAAACCTTACAAATTGGAGTATTAATCTTGGTAACTTAGATGCAGTTTTATTAACTCACTTACATTCAGATCATATTTCTGATTTAGCTGACTTTCACCTTTATTCATGGGTAACTCAAAATAGAGGTAAAAAACTACCAGTGTATGGGCCATTGGGTACCAATCTCGTTACCGAGGGAATAACAAAAGCTTATGAGCTAGACACAGAGTGGAGAACTCTTCATCATGGAGAAGAAGTAGCACCTTCTAACTTTGCTGGTTTTGATACAAAAATAATTAATTTAAATGATCCAGTTATTTATGATGATGGTAAACTTAAGATAACAGCCTTTGAAGTTGAACATTTCCCAGTTGATCCTTCACTAGGCTATCGTTTTGATTACAAGGGCAGGTCAATAGTAATAAGTGGTGATACCGACTACAGTGAAAACTTAGTTAAACAGTCGAAAAATGCAGACCTTCTGTTTCATGACGCTCTGTCTCATAATATGATAGGAAGATTAGAAGAAATTTCAGAAGATACAAACCCCTTATTATCTACTGTCTTTTATGATATTCAGGATTATCATGCTTCTCCAATTGAGGCCGCTCAAGCTGCCAATGAAGCAAATGTGAAGGAGCTAATATTCTATCATTTGACACCAGCTCCTCAAAATTTCATTGCAAAAATAATTTTTGTGAGAGGTGTTAATGAGGTACGTCCAGACAATTGGACATTAGCGGATGATGGTACGATGGCAATTTTGCCGATAGAATCAGAGGATATCACCATTACGAATATTCAATAACGACAAAATAAATCTATCGATTTTTTTGAAAATTTAATTAGACGATTGATCTTTTTGCTGTAAAATTTTTTCCCATGAGCGCAACAAATTCACTCCTCAGATTTTGGGAAGAACAAATGGGAACCTCACATCGCTCAAGTAAGCATTTTTTTAGAAAAACTCCGTCTCATTATCATATGATGCTCCTTGTAATGTCAGCCCATCAAAATAAAGAAAAGCTATGTGTTGAAGAATTAAAGACAAAACTCTTCCACACATCTCGGCCTAAGTCATCAATGATGATTAATGAGGCTTGTGACAGAGGTTTCATACATTTGGAGAAAACAGAGAACGATAAAAGACGAAAAACAGTCAAACCAAGCTCAGAGTTGATAAAAGAATTTAAAAATTATCTTAATTCAATGAAAAATATTAATTGGAAGTCTGAATAATAAATTCAAGAAAAAATTTTTTCAAAAAAATTAGACATTTCTCGCCATGAATGCTGATCGGCGTGCGCATCATAGAATAATCCTGAGTTTCGATCATTAGCTTCAGGGTTTGTAAAGGCATGTCCAACATTGCCGTAGGCATGAATTTGCCAATTTGCTTTTTTTGAATTTAATTCATCAGCTAAATCAATCATATTTTGTGGGGTGGCCATGGGATCATCGTATCCATGTAGAATTAAAATCGATGAGTCAACTTTTATTGTTCCTTTTAATTTCTTTCCTGAACTTGCTGTTGGTGCGTCATATAATCCATGAAAACTAACAACCCCTTTTACATCTTCGCCTGCCCTAGCCAAATCAAGTGCACATTTTCCTCCAAAACAAAATCCAATTGCTCCTGTTTTGTTTTCATCAACTTTATCAAAATTCTTGAGGGTTTCAAAAGCATGGATCATTCTTTGTTGAAGCAACACCCGGTCAGAATTAAATTCATTCATCAACTCCATTGACTCTTGAGGATTTGAACCTCTTCTTCCCTGTCCATACAAATCCATAGCAAATGCAAAGTACCCAAGCTCAGCAAGTTGTTCTGATTTCTTAATATCAAAATCAGAATGGCCCCCGTAAGCATGACATACAAGCACACCTGGTCTTGGTGTGTCAAAACTATCGTCATAACTTATTGAACCCTCAAATTGCACACTAGAATTAGCAGAACCATAAACTAGTTTTTCAGTTTTGATCATGCTTATAGAATACCCTCATATGAGTTAATGTAAAGTTGCTTCATTTCATCAAAACTTATATCGCGTGGGTTCGGTCCAGTGGATGGATCTTTCAAGGCCATTTCACTAAGTAGCTCAAAATCAAATTCTTGATTAAGCTCCTTCAGTGTATGAGGGATAGCAAGTTCATCTCTTAGCTTCAATATCCACGACAGAAATCCATCAAATGTTGAATTTTCTAATTCTAAGTATTTTGTTAACAGTTCTATTCTCTGATTTATAATCGGTTCATTAAACTGAAGTACGTATGGCATAAATATTGCATTTGAAAGACCGTGATGGATATCATTAACTGCATTTATAGGATGAGAAAGAGAATGTATTGCTCCTAGTCCTTTTTGAAATGCAGTTGATCCCATTGATGATGTTACTAACATTTTTGATCTTGCAAATATATCATCTGGATTTTTATATGCACTTAGAAGACTATCTTTCACGTTCTTCATCCCTTCTAGTGCAATGCCATCCGCCATAGGATGAAAACCTCTAGCACAATATGCCTCTAAACAATGAGCTAAAGCATCCATACCTGTTGCAGCTGTGAGATGAGGTGGAAGAGATAAAGTTAAATTTGGATCAAGTATTACAAGGTCTGGCAAGAACGAGGGATGAAATATTATTTTTTTTGTCTTGTCGCTTTCGTCTAAAATAAGTGATGCGCGGCCTGTTTCAGATCCTGTTCCAGCCGTAGTTGGTATCGCAATTACTTTTGGAAGTTGATGTGTAATTGCCCTTGTCCAATTATCCCCAATATCTTCGAAAAACCAAAGGTTTTCCTTTTGTTTTGTCATAAATGCAATTGCTTTACCAGCATCAAGAGAACTGCCTCCACCAATCACTATTATACCATCGTTATTGTTAAACAAAAAATGTTCAACGCCGTCCATTACGTTCTTGCCTGTTGGATTGCCTTTTATATTTGAGAATATTGAGTGATTGATTTTATTATTTTTTAATAATTCAACAATTTTTGTAAAGTTTTTATTAGTTGAAAAATCAGGATCTGTAACAAGTAGAGGATTTTGCATGCTGAGAGATTCTAACGCATTTGCAATCTCTAAAGAACGGTCTAAACCGAACCATATTGGGGTAGGATAATTCCAATTTACATTTTCAATTTCACTCATACTTTTCTATAGTGTGGGAGGTGTAGATTTTTTTGAAGAACCTATAGCATAAAAACTAATTGCAATAATTATGATCAAGCCACCCATTAAAGTTATGTTTGAAGGAACTTCGTTTACTCCAAATAGAGGTATCCAACACCAGATGACCCCGCCCACAACTTCAGTTAAAGAAAGTAACATAAATTCTGCTGCAGGAAGGTAACGTGCACCTAAACTGAGAAGAATAAGACCAGTTCCCACTAAGGTACCATGAAACATACTCAGAAAAATATTTTGTATAGGCATTGAGTAACTGTCTGAAAATAAAACAATCATAATTATTGAAAAAAGTGAGCAAGTAATGCCTGCAATAATGATTGTTGTAAATTTAGGCGTATTTGGCTGCCATCTGAGAGTCGTCGCAAATATTGCAAATCCAATGGAACAGAATAAACCAAATACCCAACCTAAAAAAGTTCCTGCATACCAGTCGTTATAAGCCATTAGAAAGATACCAAACAAAGAAACAAAACATGCAATCGCAGTTGTGATGCCAACTTTTTCTTTTAGAAAGATATATGCAAAGAGACCCGCAAATAATGGTTGTGTACCGATCATAAATAATGTGGTAGCCGCAGAGGTATAAGTCATTCCAAAAATAAAAAATATAAAAGCCGCAGCAAGACCAACTCCACCCAATAAACCAGATGATCCAACTCTATTAAAATTATGATAGAAAGATATACCTTCGTTATAGAGCAAATATATCAGCAAGATTGTTGCAACAACTATACCTCTATAAAAAAGGTAATGCCATTGATAGACCTGAGCATCTACCATATACCTAACGGTAGGTGCTCCAAAACTCCATATCAAACCAGCAGATAGTGCCAGTATAAAACCTATTAAATATGTTTTGTTATTCTGCTCTGTCATATAATCTACTGCAGAATATATAAATAATACCCTTATGACACTATAAATGACTAAAGATAATGAAATAACAGCATTGGGTGAGTTTAATAAAAAGTTCGAAAACACATATGAATTATTTAAGAAAAACTTGGAGAATGATGAAGAAGTGGGCGCATCTTTTGCCGTTTATCAAAATGGAGAGGTTTTGGTGAACCTTTATGGCGGCTATCGAGATCGTGATAAAAAAAACAAGTGGGACCAAAATACAATAGTGAACATCCATTCGACCAGTAAGGGTATTGTTGCGATGATTGTTGCTAAATTGATTGATGAAAATAAATTAGATTTAGAGAAAAATGTTGCTGACTACTGGCCTGAATTTGCGAATGGTGGAAAAGAAAATATAAAAGTAAAGACATTACTCTCTCATCAAGCAGGTATGTATGGATGGAAACAGCCCATAGATGAAACCGATTTTTATAAATGGGATTATGTAGTTGATCTGTTAGCAGAACAAGAGCCCTATCATAAGGCTGATGAAAAAATATGTTATCATCCAAAAACGATCGGTTTTTTAGTTGGTGAATTAATTAAACGAGTGACGAATAAATCAGTCGGTAAGAACTTGGAGGAGTTACTGAATAGTCCTCTTAAAACCAAATGTTTTATCGGTACACCTTCAGCATATCATGACAACATTGCTGAACTAATTAGTTCTGAAAGCCTAAGAAAAGCTTTTAGTGATCCGACAAATGTAGATGAGTATCTAATTACTGCGTTTCTTAATCCTGCAAACAGAACAAAAACAGCAAATACAGCTGAATGGCGACTTGCAGAAATTCCAGCTATGAACTGTCACTCTAATTCAAAGTCACTTGCAAAAATTTATGATTTTTTCTTATCACATTTTTCAAATAAATTTATTTCATCAGATACCTTTGAAACTCTTACTACAGTTGCTGTAAGTGGAGACGATCATGTAATGAAGTCGCCTATGCAGTGGTCACATGCAGGTTATAGTGTCGGTGGCGGAAAATTATTTGGTAAAAGCAGTAAAGCATTTGGTCATACTGGATGGGGTGGTTCTATGGCATTTGGGGATCCTGAAAATGGAATTAGCTGCGCTTACACAATGAATTTATTAACTGGTTCCATGCTCGGTGATCAAAGAGCGTTAAAATTGGTTGAAACAATATATGATGTCTTATGAAACTAAGTTTTAGATCAAAATTGTTTTACGGTGGTGGTGATTTTGCCATTAATATAATGTGGCAACTGACTGTCTTTTACTTACTATTTTTTTATACAGATATTTTTGGATTATCGCCTGCAAGCGCTGGGTTAGTTTTCTTTTTAGCAAAAATCTGGGACGCATTTACTGACCCGATTATGGGTTACATTGCAGATAATACATCGACCAGATGGGGGAAATTCAGACCTTATATCTTGTTTGGATCAGTACCTGCGCTAATAATGATTATTCTATGTTTTACCTCACCAGATTTGTCACAAACGGGTAAATTTTACTGGGCACTTTTTACATACATCACATTTACCACTTTATATACAATCATTGCTATTCCTGTTGGATCGCTCATTCCAGCGATGACTCAAGACAGAGATGAAAGAACATCACTCGCATCATTTAGATATTTAGGAGCAAGCTCTGGATCAATTGCTGTTGCAGTTCTAACATTGCCTTTAGTTGGCCTGTTTAGCTCACCACAGTTCGGATTTCCAATTGTGGTAGGTTGTTTGGCAGTGCTTGGAGCTATTTTTGCATTTCTGTGTTTTTTTAACACTAAAGAAGTTTATTCAAAGCCATATGAAGAAATCATTGGTATTAAAAAAGTTACTAAAATGGTATTAAACAATTATCCATTACATTTCGTTATATTAGCACTTTTAACGACTTGGGTTGCAAATAATATAAAGCAATTAACAGTTGTCTATTTTGTAAAATATAATCTTCAATTAGAGGCTTACTTTAGTCCAATTTTGCTTGGTGTGATTTTACAAATTATGTTTGGCGCATATTTAGTTAACTTAATAAAACATAGATTTGAAAAAAAGACTTTATTCATGATTGGAACATCTCTTTACGTAATCACAGATTTAATAATCTATTATATTACTGGTTACGAAAACTTTTGGTTATTAGCTTTTATTGGAACCTTTGGCTTCATCGGTTTCGGTATGGCAGGTGTCATGACCTGGTCAATGATAGCTGATACAATCGAATACGGTGAATGGAAATCTGGATTTCGTGCTGAAGGAATCTTAAACGCAGCTCACGTATTTGTTTTTAAATTAAGTGTTGGTTTTAGTGCATGGCTTGCTGGAGTAATTCTTGAAAGCACAGATTATGTGGCGAATGCAATAGATCAAAGCCCAGAAACATTGAATGGTCTATTTATCATGGGATATATTTTTCCAGCTGTTGCCGGAACTATAGCAATAATAGTTACGTACTTTAATAAGTACGATAGTAACTTTTATGAAAGAATATTTTCTGAATTAAAACAAAGACAAAGTTAAGTTATGAACACGGTCTCGATTGGTGAGGGCTTTGGCAGAGTTAACCTCATTGGAGAGCATTTAGACTATAATGGTGGACATGTTTTACCGTTACAAATCAAGAACTCAATTATCTGTGAGATCGTTGAAAATAAAAATAGTGAATCTATTTCGATAGTTTCAGATAAATATAAAGACTCTTTAACTGTTAAGAAACTCGAAAAAAGAAATAATTGGGCAGATTTCGTTATTGGATCATGTCTTTATTTTGATAAGAAGTTTTCAGTTAAGATTAACAATATCTCAATTGATATCAAAAGCAGCCTTCCGTTGGGAGTCGGTCTCTCTTCCTCTGCTGCTATCACAGTTAGTACTTTAAAATCACTAAGTTGCTATTTTCAAAAAAATTTGGCAGATGAAGATTTAATTAATTTAGCATTTAAAGTTGAAAATGATTTTGTTGGTGTGGGCGGTGGAGTTATGGACCAATTTGTATCGGTCTTAGGAAATCAATATGAAGCTCTTTTTCTTGATACTTTTAATAAAAATTATGAATTGATACCAATTTTTAAAGATTATCAATTTCTAATAATTGATAGCAACACTCAAAGGATTTTATCAGATAGTGAGTTTAACAAAAAAAAAGAATTATGTCTCAATGCTGCAAAAAAAATGAAAATTCAAAACCTCTGTGCAAAAACAAAAATTGATGAAAATGATATTCAATTACTTTCAGATGAAGAGCTTAATGTTAGTAAGCATGTAATTGAGGAAAATTTGAGAGTTGTAAAAGCAGCTCAATATTTAAAAGATAATAAAGCTGAAGAATTTGGAAAATTAATGACAGAAAGTCATATTTCTTTATCACAACACTATAGAGTTTCAACTGATAATTTAAATAAGTTGGTTGATCTATCTAATTCCTTTGGCGCTTTAGGATCTAAACTTACTGGAGCTGGTTTTGGTGGGGCAATCGTAACTTTAGTAAAAAAAGAGCTAGTTGAAGAACTTAAAAAGTATATTCTTGATGGGTATCCAAATGCTAAATTTATATAATTATGAAACTTAATTTACCAAAAGACTTTATATGGGGTACAGCAACTGCTGCTCATCAAGTAGAAGGAAATAATACAAACTCAGATTTTTGGCTGCTTGAAAATACAAAAAATACCACATTTGCTGAACCCTCAGGAATTGCTTGTGATCAATTGAATAGATATGAAGAAGATATTAAGCTTATGTCATCTCACGCAATACAGTCCTATAGACTATCTATTGAATGGGCTCGTATCGAAGAGTCCGAGGGAGAATTTTCAAATGAAGCAATTGATCATTACAAAAAAGTTTTGGATTGTTGTCATGAAAATAATCTTCAAACGTGCGTCACATTCCAGCACTTCACTTCCCCACTTTGGTTTACAGCTAAAGGAGGTTGGGAAAAAAAGGAAAACGCAGATTTATATGTCAAATATGCTGAATTTGTAACAAAAGAGCTGGGTGACCGTGTAGATACGGTTTGTACAATAAATGAGGCAAATCTAACTGCATGTTTTGCACACACATTTCCTAGCTACCCTGAACAAGGTATGAAAACTATCATGCCATTTGTTGAAGATGCTGCTAAATCATGCGGGTCAACTCTGGATAATTTTGGCCCGTTTCTATTTGGCCATCCCTATAAAATACGTGACTGTATGATGGCGGCGCACGTAAAAGCGTTTCCAGTTATCAAAGGTCTACTTACAAAAAATCAGCCTGTTGGTATTACACTCTCAATTATGGATTACCAAGCGGCAGAAGGAGGCGAACAATCACGCGACATTGCTCATGCTGAAACAGTGGATGTTTGTTTGGATCAAACTAAGGACGACGATTTCATTGGTATTCAAACGTATACACGTCACACCTATGGTCCTGAGGGCATCATGAAACCTAACGTCAATGATGAAAATATGCTTGTTATGGGATATGAATATTATCCTGAGTCATTAGAAAATGTATTGAGGTATGTTGCTCCAAAAATAAATTGCCCGATGATTGTGACTGAAAATGGGATTGGCACAGATGATGATAATCAAAGAATAAAATATATCACTACAGCATTAAAAGGACTTCAAAGCTGTTTAGATGACGGTTTAGATATTCGAGGTTATTACTATTGGTCATTTCTGGACAACTTTGAATGGATATATGGCTACAAACCGCGTTTTGGTTTAATCGAGGTGAATAGAGATACTTTAGAAAGAAAAAGTAAAGAAAGTCTAAAATTTTACGAGCAAATTATCAGAAACTCTCAATCCTAAATTTCGTTACTCTCTGCCTGAGTAAGAAAACAACCATTAATCAGCCATTCACCGTCATCTTGTTGCTGCATTGAGTAAATTGCAGTTACGAATTCACCTTCAGGATCAACTAAATATACTTCTAGGGAAGGTACTCCATCTCTAAGTGATATCTTGCCAAAGTTCACACTTTTGGGACGATAAACGGCCTGGTACTGACCTACAACCATTTCACCAAACGCTTTTGGACTTGGAAATATTTTCTTAATAATTGGCGATGCGAAAGAATAAGCTTTTTCGAAATCATCATTTTGAAATGCTTGCAGCTGCTGACTTACAACAGAAATAATCTCTTGTTCGTCCTCATCAGTAAGTGAAAATGCAGATGTGCTTATTAAAAGGACAGCTAAAAATGAAAGTACTAACCCTTTTACAATCTTAATCGTCAACATCGGCAAATATTTTAAGCTTTCTTGCTTTTAATATAAGAACAGCTATGGCAATCAATAAAATAGCTCCACCCTCGTAAAGCAACATACTAGGATCCATAGTTTTGCCCTGTAAGATTATTAGACGTGCAACAGCAGTAATAGCAATAAACAGCGGTATACTTATTCTAATTCTATTTAGTGTCCAATATTCTCTAATCATTTGTATAACTTCGAGGTAAATAAATAACAAAAGTAAGTCTGCAAGTTCAACGAGATTTTTTTCATACATTGCATAAATTTCATAGCCAATAGCTATAACTGTAGCAAAAATAATTATTACCAGAGCTATTTTTTCAATGTATTTAATTGTATCTATCATAAAATCTCAAAAAGACCTGCTGCTCCCATTCCGCCACCAACGCACATTGTTACAACACCATATTTGGCGTTTCGTCTCTTACCTTCTATTAAAATATGTCCAGTCATTCTAGAGCCAGTCATACCATATGGGTGTCCAATAGAAATCGATCCTCCGTTTACATTTAATTTCTCATTATCAATTCCTAGCTTGTCTCTACAGTATAAAACTTGAACTGCAAATGCTTCGTTAAGTTCCCATATATCGATATCATCAACCTTTAAGCCATGTTGCTCTAAGAGTTTTGGGACAGCAAATACTGGTCCTATACCCATCTCATCGGGCTCACAAGCTGCAACAGAAAGACCTCTAAAAATTCCCATAGGCTCAATATTTCTTTTTTCTGCTTCTTTAAGATCCATCAATAAGCATGATGATGCTCCATCTGACAGCTGACTAGCATTACCCGCAGTAATATATTTATCAGGTCCCATAACTGGCATTAAACCAGCAAGGCTCTCAAGTGTAGTTTGTGGTCGATTACACTCATCTTTATCAACTGTAACTTCTTGTTCTGTAACCTCCTTTGTTTCTTTGTTTATTAAATCCATTTTTGTCGTTAAAGGAACAATCTCGTCTTTAAATTTTCCTGCCGTTTGAGCTGCAGCTGTTCGCTGTTGACTCTGTAGAGAATATTCATCTTGGTATTCTCTGCTTACTTTGTATCGATCTGCTACAACATCTGCAGTATTAATCATAGGCATCCATAATGCAGGACAAATTTTTTGAAGTTCAGGCTCAATAAGGTGTTTCATGTTCATGTTTTGCTGTGTCATGGAGATTGACTCTACTCCCCCACCTATAGCTACTTTAATTCCATCAACAATTATTCTTTGAGCAGCTACCGCTATTGATTGTAAACCTGATGAACAAAAACGATTTATAGTAGTGCCAGGAACAGTTACGGGGCATCCTCCTGCAATTGCAACATTTCTTCCAATGTTATGACCTGTTGCTCCCTCTGGTTGTCCGCATCCAAAAATTATATCTTCTACTTCACCAGCTTCAACTCCTGCTCTTTCAATAGCATGTTTAACAGTATGGCCACCCATTGTAATGCCGTGAGTTTTGTTAAATCCACCTCTCATAGCTTTTGCTAATCCAGTTCTTGCAGTTGAAATTATTGCAGCTTCTCTCATACTATATTGACCTTATAAATATTTAGAAAACCGTAAGATAGACTTTTTATATAAAAAAAAAAGTTTATTTTTATTTAAAAAAATACATCAAAAATACCCTCAATTTTGGCAAATATTTTTCTTTATTCTGCTTGACCATATCCGAATAGAAGTCTAGAAAGTCGCATTCTTTGAATTAGGGAGATTCTCTATGGTCATGTTAAAGACAGAAGTATCAGTACCAAGCTGGGTACCAGAAGGTTACAAAAAACTTGGATGGCATGCTGGCTTTGATGTCTTAATTGGACCAATGTATTTTAAGCGAGAAGAGAATAACCAATATAAATTCATTACTAAAATTTTGGATAAGCATCTCAATGCTCATGGTATTGCACATGGTGGCTACTCCATGTCATTAGCAGATATTTTCTTAGGATCTATGGTATTTGCTGCATGTGGAAAAAAACCTTGCAGTACTATTTCACTAAACTGTAACTTTGTAAGTCCAGGTCTTCAGGATGATATTGTAGAATGCGATGCTAAGGTTACAAGAACTACTAAATCACTCGTCTTTATTGAGGGTAATTTGATCTCACAAGATAAAATTATTTTATCTGCCTCAGGTATTTGGAAAATATTGAATCAATAATAATTCATAAATCGATCAAGGCTGATATAAGTTTTCATATCATTAATCTTATTTGTTTTAAGTAGCCTTCTTACTTCTTGGACTGAATATATTTTTGTCTCTAGAACCTCATCTTCGTCAAAATTTGTCTCACTCTTCTTATAGCAATGAGTTAGATAGCAGTGCACTATGCAAGTGTTATATGCTGGGGTTGAAAAGTATTTGCCTATCATTTTCCAATTTTTTCCATGATAACCAGTTTCTTCAATTAATTCTCTTTTGGCGCAACTTAATGGCCTTTCTCCTTGGTCAATAGTTCCTGCTGGGACTTCAAGCATAATTTGATCTGATCCGTATCGATATTGTTTGAGCAAAACTATAAATTTCTTATCAATTATTGGAACAATACAAGTGATGCCGTTATGAACAATAAGGTCCCTAATAGTTTTGTTTCCATTTACCCATTTAACTTCATCAAAATGTAAATCAAAAACATTCGCTTTAATTTTTTTCTTTGTTTTAATAAATTTTGCTTTTCTTAGGGTCATTTTTGAAAATCTCTCATATTAATAAACTCAACCTTTGAGTGACGCTGTTCAATCAGATTGATCAGGTCATTCGGAGCTATTGATACTGTTGACGTGTTGATTAAAGGATGGAAATTCACAATTTCATATTGCATAAACTC
>CACMIV010000004.1 GCA_902613805.1 uncultured Pelagibacteraceae bacterium | reverse complement strand
ATTATCTTTCTATATCGAAATTATATGCATAATACTGATTTCAATTTTCATTTTTTCTCCGATATGCTTCATAATTTTAAATGGATTCAATAAAGAACTAATAAATGTGTTTTCATCATCATATTTATGGCATGCAATAAATAATACATTTGTAATTTGTTTTTTCTCAGGATCCATTTCAGTTATTGTAGCTCTTAACTACCTTAATTTGATTTATCGCAAAAAATATTTTACAGAAATATTGATTTATTCACTTATTATATTTTCACCAGTCGTCATGGCTGTTGGATATTATATTTTATTATTTAAAGTCAGCTTATTTGATATACCTAATATTCTTATTGTTATTATTCTAAACGCAATTTTTTCACTACCATTTACATATAACTTTCTAGCGCCGTCTTACTTTAAAATTACGCATGAGAATGAAGACATCTCAAAAAGTATCAACATGTATGGATTGCAGAGATTTCTAATTATTGATTTTCCTAGACTAAAAGTACCAATAATTACGGCTTTCTCAGTATCTTCAATACTATCTGCAAGTGATCTCGTTATCATTTCCTTTTTTGGTACGAATAGCTTGTCAACTCTAACTCAAACAATATATAGACTTATGGGAAGTTATAGAATGGATGAAGCATATTCAGTTTCTCTAATATTGCTAATGTTTTGCATCTGTTACTTTGGAGCTTCATACGTATTTATGAAAGGTAAGTTATGGAACACTCATTAGATTTAACCTATCACTGGGCTGGTTTCTCAGCTTTAGTTGTCTTTGTAATCGCTTATGCATTTGTGATGGCAGAAGAATTCACTCATTTAAGAAAATCAAAGCCAGTTGTACTTGCGGCTGGCTTAATATGGGGAATGATTGCAATTGCATATTCCAATACTCCTCATTACGAAATGGTGGAACATGAAATTAGACACAGCTTTCTAGAATATACAGAACTTGCTTTTTTCCTTTTAGTTGCAATGACATATATAAATGCTCTTGAAGAACGTAACGTGTTTAATTCTCTTAAGTCATGGTTGATTAAAAATCAATTTAGTTACAGACAATTATTCTGGATTACAGGTGTTTTAGCATTTTTCTTGTCTCCATTAGCTGATAATCTAACAACCGCTTTAGTATTATGTGCGGTTGTAGTAGCTGTAGGGTCATCAAGTCCTAAGTTTGTCGGATTAGCCTGTGTGAATATTGTTGTTGCTGCAAATGCAGGTGGTGCATTCAGTCCTTTTGGCGATATTACAACTTTAATGGTATGGCAAGCTGGTCAGTTAGACTTTTTACAATTTTTTGCTTTGGTTATTCCATCTGTTGTAAATTATATTATTCCTGCAAGTATAATGCACTTTTTTGTTTCAGACCATAAGCCCGATGTTGCAGAGACAAGCGTAACAATCAAATATGGTGGAAAGACAATTATTCTACTTGGCCTTCTAACTATTGTGACCGCCGTAAGTTTTCATAATTTTTTACATCTTCCTCCAGTATTTGGAATGATGACTGGTCTGGCATACTTACAGCTCTATAGTTTTTATATTAAAATTAATGTTAGAGATATTGAGGAGCAAAAATATGATTTCTTCGAGAATGTTGCTCGTGTTGAGTGGGATACATTATTTTTTTTCTTTGGTGTAATTCTATCTGTTGGAGGTCTAGGCTTCATAGGCTATCTAGAATACGTATCAGAATTTATGTACACAGACTTAGGTGCGACTACTGCCAACGTTTTGGTAGGCATACTCTCAGCTATTGTAGATAATATTCCAGTGATGTTTGCAGTATTAACAATGGAACCTGCGATGCCAGACTCACAATGGCTGCTTGTTACTCTAACTGCTGGTGTAGGCGGTAGTATGCTGTCTATTGGATCTGCAGCAGGCGTAGCTTTAATGGGTCAGTCAAGGGGCATGTATACTTTCTTTGGTCATTTAAAATGGACACCAATTATTGCAATTGGATACTTTGCAAGTGTCTATGTGCATATATTAATAAATTTTTAATTCAGAATGAGAGTATTTTTAGCTTTTTGTCTTATATCTCTCTTAAACACAGGAGCCTTAATGTCTGAAAATGCATATAATTATTCTTTTAAAAATATTAATGAAGAAGATACGATTAACCTTTCTGATTACAAAGGTAAAACGCTTGTTGTTGTAAACACCGCAAGTTTATGCGGTTTTACTTATCAATACGATGGGCTACAAAAACTTTATGATGACTATAAAGATCAAGGTCTGGTTGTATTGGGTGTCCCATCTAATGATTTTGGAAATCAAGAGTCTGGCACAAATAGTGAAGTAAAAGAATTTTGTGAAAGTACTTTTAGCATAACTTTTCCACTTACAGAAAAAAATATTGTCAAAGGCAAAGATGCTCATCCATTTTTCAAATGGTCAAAAAAAGAACTAGGTTTTATCGGAGGAGTACCTAGGTGGAATTTTCATAAAATTATAATTGACAAAGATGGCAACGCAATTGCAGGCTATACGGCATTAACTCGTCCATCATCCAAAAAATTTATAAGTGAAATAGAAAAAGCTCTTCAGCTTTAATCTTTTAATTACTTATGGGTGATCTTTTTATTATTCTAGGAAATCAGCTTTTTGATCCAAAGCATCTAAGTAAATATAAAAAGCATAAGATATTCATGTGTGAGGATCTTGGTCTGTGTTCATATGAAAAACATCATAAGCTAAAAATTTTGCAGTTTCTTTCCTCAATGAGAAGTTATAGAGATTTATTAATAAAAAAAGGTTTTTCAGTTGACTATTATGACTGTCAAAATAATTTTGAAAAAAAGTATGAAGATAAATTAGAAAAATCTATAAAAAAAAATAAAATAAACAAAGTAAGCCACTTTGAAATCGAAGACATACCATTCGAAAAACGTATTAAAAAATTTATTATTAAACAAAATCTTGAATATAACGTAATACAAACACCTATGTTTCTTAATTCACGTGGTGATTTTCAAAGATATCTATCAAAACAAAAAAAGCCTTTCATGGCAACTTATTATAAAGAAAGTAGATTAAAATTTGACTTACTAATTAAAGACGGAAAACCTGTCGGCGGCAAATGGAGCTTTGATAAAGATAATAGAAAAAAACTCCCACAAGGCTTAAAACTTCCTAAAAAACCAAAAACAACTGAAACCCAACACACAAAACAGTTAAAAAACTTTATAGAAGAAAAATTTAAAAAACACCCCGGTAGTACAAATAACTTTTGGCTACCAACAACACATAAAGATGCTTCAGATTGGCTGGACGATTTCATTAAAAATAAACTAAATTTATTTGGAGACTATGAAGATGCGGTAAGTCAGAGAGATAACATACTGTTTCATAGCGCATTAAGTCCGCTTATTAATACAGGGTTGCTTACACCCGAAGAAATAATCAATAGATTAAAAAAATATAAAGGAAAGATAAGTTTAAATTCACTTGAGGGATACATTAGACAAGTTATCGGATGGCGAGAATTTATGAGAGGAATTTATCATAATTACTCGCCTAAAATGGAATCATCTAATTTTTTTAATCATAAAAGAAAATTCAAAAATGATTGGTATACTGGTGAAACAGGCATACCCCCTTTAGATCATTCAATTAGAAATGCTCTTAATTTTGGTTGGACGCATCATATTGAACGGCTAATGATACTTTCAAGTTTAATGAACTTGTGCGAAATCCACCCAAAATTTGTATACAAATGGTTTATGGAAATGTTTACTGACTCTTCTGAATGGGTGATGGTGCCAAATGTCTACGGCATGGGACTATTTAGTGATGGAGGCATATTTGCAACTAAACCATATATTTGTGGTTCAAGCTATTATTTGAAAATGATGGATTTCAAAAAAGGAGAGTGGTGTGAGACTGTCGATGGCTTATATTGGAGATTTATAAATAAAAATAGAAAGTTCTTTAGTAGCAATCCAAGACTAAATATGATGGTAAATGTATTTGATAAAATGAAACAAGATCGAAAGAAAAGAATACTACAGAAGGCAGAAATTTTTATCAGAGAACATACAGGCTAAGCAAATTTATTTACTCAATCGCATTATCCATATTCATGAGTATGGGTCTTCCATCATGAGCTGTACTTAGGGGAATAATTTTTCCATCATACTGCGCACACAAGGTTGGAGCACTCCTTTTCTGATTGCCTAAATTGACCTCAAGATCAACTATAATTAACTTTGC
Organism: uncultured Pelagibacteraceae bacterium; assembly: GCA_902613805.1. Classification (GTDB taxonomy): domain Bacteria; phylum Pseudomonadota; class Alphaproteobacteria; order Pelagibacterales; family AG-422-B15; genus CACNXQ01. The sequence goes on along the minus strand of CACMIV010000004.1, from coordinate 18,394 downwards.
ATCTTCCAATGTTTTCAAAATTTTCATGTTTTCCTCCTAATAAAAATATACAAATACTATAAAGATAGATCCAAAAAGCTGTGAGATAAATAAAACTACAGAAAATAAATGAAGCATTTTGAATTTTTTTTCAGCCTCAATAATACCACTTTTAAATTTATCTCTATAAATATTGATTCTAGGAGTTAGATAAATGAGATTGATTAAAAAGAAGGTAGCGGATACCAGTGATATAATTAGAAAATCAATCATACTAATAACGAAAAAAAAAGCACTCGATAAAATAGTAATGATTAACCCGTAAGTGAACATCCTGGGAAAAATAACTCGTAATAACTTTCCTGCCTCATCTTCATTTAAAATTGAAAATACGGATGGTGTTACAACAGACATGAAAAAAATCATAAATCCAATAATTAAAGAATGTAGAAAAATTCCAAATTCCAGCATTGTAAATTTATTTAGTATTTTCTTTTGAAAGAATTTCTCTAGAATCCGTATTAGTCTCTTTATTGTCTTTTTGATCAATAATAGTTACAAATTTATGGTTAACATCACGGTGACCCATCTCATCGTTTCTAACAGCAATAATAACATCTTTTAATTTTGCAAACTGTGATAAACCCCAATAGTCGATTGCTATCTGAGGTGCTCTTACGTTTTCAATATTTCCATTTTCAATTTCATCTAAATATTCAGTATAACTTATAATTGCTTGCTCCTCAAAATAACCCACAATCCTATGACAGGTGCGAGGTGAAACTAAATACATTACAAAATAAAGATTAAAAAATATTCCTTGCACTATTATAACTAAAAATCTCTCAAAAACTGATGGCTTTGCAATATTAATAAAAGTCATTAAATGCATTCTTTCGTTCTCAGCTTCATCTAAAAGTGTTTTGATCCAGCCTCTATCTTGCTCCATATTTCTAAGGCTTTTTAAATGATTAAGCATGCCGGCGACCATTCCAGGAACAGCTGCTACAGTCTCTAATATAACCGCTCTGTGCCCGTAACGTTTTTTAAAGAAAAGATCAGCGAAAAGACGGAGGGCTTTTGTAAATAATAGAGCTATACGGTCACTATTGTTTACCGGTTTATAGTGCTTAAACATTTCGGTCATACTAAATAGATAATATTTATTTATAGAAATTAAATACTGTAAAACGGATGTTTTACTGACATTTTGTCACAGATAAGGCCATAAAAATGGCGGTCCCTACGGGATTCGAACCCGTGATCTTCTGGATGAAAACCAGATATCCTAACCGCTAGACGAAGGGACCATATATCTTATTTATATATCTAATAATCGGTCTAAATCAATAATTGATTAACTATTTTGTGATGCGGAAATATCAATAATATGTATTTGAGGTATTTTTTTACCCCCCCACTCATTGATCTTTATTTTTCCGAATAAGCAAACTGATGAACCTTTATTTTTTATTAATTCTTCACCAAGCTGTGTTTTTGCACTTCTAAAAGCCATGGCTTCAATAAATTTTCCTCCATCAGATTTAATAAGGCATTTAAAATGCTCCTCACCTACTTGATCAACAGTCGCGAGTATCACATTTTTAAAAATAAAAGATGGTTCAGGATTCTCTGATCCAAAAGGACCAATTTTTTCAATTTCCCTATGAACATCTAAATTGATTGCTGATGTGCTTAAAATGTCATCAGCAAATAAAATTTTATTATCTTGAGTATTTATTACTTTGTTGGTCAATTGCTTTTCAAAAAATTTTTCCAATTCTTCTATCTTTTCAGAATCTATTGTTAATCCAGCTGCCATAGAGTGTCCTCCACCTTTTTTAAGCAAATTACTTTGAACAGCAGAAATAACTAACTGTCCAAGATCGATGCCTCTTATTGAGCGTCCAGAACCTTTAGCTTCGCCATTGTTTATCGAGAAAACAATGCTAGGCTTATTAAATTTATCTTTAAGTCGACTTGCAATAATGCCAATTACCCCCTCATGCCATCCTTCACCAGATACAATCAGTAGTTTATTTTTTAGTTTTTTATCATCAACTTGAGTGATGGCTTGATCTAAAACATAACTTTCTATTGTGCGTCTCTCAGAATTAAATTTATCTAAATCGTTTGAAATACTATCGATTTTACTTTTTTCACTTTCAGTTAATAAGTTAGTACCAAAGTTTGAAAAACCTAATCTTCCGCCAGCATTAATTCTTGGACCTATCTTGAAACCAAGATCATGAACAGATACTTTTGATTTTATATTTGATTTTTCAATCAATGAATTTAAACCTGGATTTAATCGTTTTTGTATTACGTCGATTCCTTTTGAAACTAAAATTCGATTTAATCCTTTAAGTGGAACAGCATCACAAACAGTTCCTAAAGCAACAAGGTCTAAAAAGGTAATAAGGTTTGGTTCTTTTATGTTATTTTTTTTGAACCAATCTTTACTTCTTAATTTCCGGTTAAGACCGATAATGAACATATACGTTACACCTACTGCTGAAAGATAGTTTAATCCTGAATTATCATCCATTCTGTTTGGATTTATAATTGCAGTTGCTTTTGGTAGTTTTATTTCTGGAATATGATGATCTAAGACAACAACATCCATACCTTGCTCTCTCGCATATTCGATCTCAGAAAAGGCCATTGTTCCACAATCGACGGTAAAAATGATCTTCACATCTCTTTTTTTAAAATTTGAAAAGGTTTGAATACTTGGACCATACCCCTCACTAAATCTATCAGGTATATGAAATTTTAGATTCATTGAAATTTGTTTAAAATAATTAATTAGAGTTGAAGTTGATGTAGAACCGTCAACATCATAGTCACCAAATACTGCAATTCGTTCTTTATTAATTATTGCCTGATAAAGTCTCTCGCAGGCTTTTTCCATGTCTGCTAAAACGTATGGATCAGGTAAACTTTCTTTTAATGAGGGACTTATATAAGAAATAATGTCGTCTAAATTTACTTTTCTAATACTTAGTAATTTCGCAACTAGCGGGCTTACTTCGTAACTTTGCGAAATATATTCCGTATCTTTTTCGCTATATTCTTTTAAAGACCATTTTTTATTTGTTAGAGAAAAAAAATCTTCGTCTAAAGAATCTTTTCTCATTGTTCAATCTTTTTTGTGATAAGTCTCGATATACTGAGATGCGGCTTCGCCAGTTCTTAGAACTAGTGAATGGGTTATGTAGTGACTGCTGTCAGATCTTACTCCTCTAACCATAGTACCTTCTGTTACACCTGTAGCAGAAAAGATAATATCACCGTGTGCAAGTTCATTAAGATTATATTTTTTTTCTAGATCTTTAATACCAATCTTTTCAGCTCTATTTTTTTCATCGTCATTATTGATTACAAGTCTAGTTTGCATTTGACCGCCAATGCATTGCAGTGCTGCAGCAGCTAAAACTCCCTCAGGAGCTCCACCGATGCCAAGGTAAATATCAACTGGATTATGTTCTTGTGTTGTCATAATTACACCCGCTACATCGCCGTCAGGAATGAGAACAATTTTTGAGCCAATTGCTCTTAAAGACTCAATTATATCATCGTGTCTGGGTCTTTCTAATACACAGGCAGTAACTTCACTAATTTTAACTTTTTTAGCTTCTGCGATACTTTTTATGTTATCTTCGACAGCTGCATCAAGATCTATTACATCTTTTGGAAGACTACCGCCAACTGCAATCTTATTCATGTAAGTGTCTGGAGCATAGAGCAACCCTCCTTTTTGAGCTGCGGCTACTACAGATAATGAATTTGGCATGCCCTTAGCCGTTATAGTGGTTCCTTCTAAAGGATCTAACGCAATATCAACTTCGTGATTTTTGCCAGTTCCCACTTCCTCGCCAATATAAAGCATTGGCGCTTCATCTCTCTCACCTTCACCAATAACAATTCTGCCATCAAAATCAATTGCGTTTAAAGCTGTTCTCATTGCGTCTACAGCAACTTGATCTGCTGCTTTTTCGTCACCAAGACCAATTAATTTAGACGATGCAATTGCAGCCTTTTCAGTTGCAGCTACAATTCCTGATGCATATTGAGTTGATATTACGGTCATAACGAATCTTCAATTCTGATAAATTTAACAGATGAGCTTACTTCTGGTAATCTTTTTATCTGTTTAATAGATGATAAAAGCGAAGATTCTTTAACTGTGTGAGTTATCAAAATAATTTCAGCAAAATTTGACCTATTCGATGGCTTTTGAATTATACTTTCAATCGAAATTTTTCTTTTTGATAGAGCTTTTGAAATTTTTGCCATTACCCCGGCTTTATCTTTGGCTGTAATTCTCAAATAATATGGGAATGACAAATCATCAATTTTCTGGATTTTTAACTTCTTTTTCTTTTTCATTGATACGCCCAATGGATAATTATAAGTACCTCTTATAATGTCCATAAGGTCTGACATAACAGAGGCTCCCGTTGGTCCAGCACCAGCACCAGGACCTTCAAAAATATTTATTCCAATTACTGAATCATTTACAACAACAGCATTAATCTCGTTACTCACTTTTGCTATATCTGATTTTAGTTTAACAAAACAAGGATGGACTCTTTGTTCGATCTTACTTAATTTTTTAGAAGCAACTGATAACAATTTTATTGAGTATCCTAATTCTTTTGCAAAAACAAAGTCATATTTATCGATCTTGGTAATACCTTCGATAAAAGTAGCTTTAAAATTTACAGGAATGTCAAAAGCAATACTTGATAACAATGTGATCTTATGAGCTGCATCAATACCCTGAATGTCAAAAGTTGGATCTAACTCAGCAAAACCTTTTTTTTGAGCATCATTTAATACATTTTTAAAATCTCCTGCATTATTTTCCATCTTTGTTAAAATGTAGTTACAAGTACCATTCAAAATACCATAAATTTTGTTTATTTTATTAAGACGCAAATTTTCTCTTACAGCTTTTACAATTGGTATACCGCCAGCAATAGCTGCTTCATAATTGAGACAAACATTATTTTGTTCAGCAATTTTAGATAACTCATTTCCATGTACTGCAAGCAAAGCTTTATTAGCGGTAATTACATGTTTTTTATTTTGGAGAGCTTTTTTAACAACTTTATATGCTATTCCCTTTGAGCCGCCAATGAGCTCAATTAAAATATCTACATTGTCATTTGTTGCTAATGACATTGTATCGGTTGTTAACGGTAGAGACTTAACTGATAAACTTCTTTTTTTTCTTAAGTTCTTAACAGCAATTTTAATTACATTGATATTTGCCGTTTTTTGAGAGGGTGTTTTAAAATTTTTTAATTGTTTGAGAAATCCGGATCCAACTGTTCCAAGTCCTGCGATTCCGACACCATAAGTTTTACTCATCGATTTCAACCTTTTCTGGTACGCTCTCTAAATCTGGTTTCTGAGCATTTTCTTGATCATCTAAAATTAATTCTGCAGCATTTGGGTTGATAAAAAACTCATAAAAAGAAAAATTTTTTGCTGATGAGCAGGCATTTAAAGTAAATATAAATAAAAATAAATTAAAAATAATTGTTATTTTTTTTCTCATTCTAGTCCTAACCTCTCATCATAATCATTCATAAGATTAAAATTTTGAACTGCTTGTCCAGCAGCACCTTTTACCAAATTGTCTAAAACACTAACAATACATAATTTATTTTCTTTATATCCCTTTTTTAATCCTATGACTAAGTTATTGGTACCAACTACTTCCCTAGAGGAAGGAATTTCATTCATTGGTAGCAATTGTATAAAATGCTCATCATTAAATCTTTTTTGTAATATATCGTAAATATCATTTTGAGATACCTCATTTGTGTCAATATATATGTTACTCAAAATACCTCTTTCAACAGGTAATATATTAGCCGCAAAGAAAACTTCAGTTTGAATATTTTTGATTTTACTTAGTTCTTGGTTTATTTCTGCAATGTGTTTGTGATCACCAATACCATAGGTTCTGATATTTTCATTTACTTCCTTAATTAACTCTTTTTTCCCCTTTGTTTTACCTGCGCCTGAGTAACCTGATTTTGAGTCAATAACGATATCGTTGGTTTTAATTGCATTTTGTTTTATCAATTCAATTAGTGGGATTAAGATGCTAGTTGCATAGCAGCCTGGGTTTGCAATATGCTTGCATTTTTTTATATTATTTCTATTAAACTCTGTTAACCCATATTGGAATTCATCTTTTACCTCAAAGTTGCCGTGTTGAAAGCCATACCAGTTCTCATACTCATTTTTATCATCAAGTCTAAAATCAACTGAAAGGTCAATTATACTGACATCTGATTTAAATAAATCGCTTCTTTTGTGAAGATTTTCATTTGGCAAGCAGTTAAATACATAATCAATGCTACTAAAATTTATGTCTTCATAGCTTTTGTATTTGAGTGGTGTTTGTATACCAGCAGAGGCATGGACTTGAACTATCTCACCTGCTGACTTGTTTGCAGATAAAGCAACAATTTTAACATGAGGGTGGTTGAGGCAAATTTTGATTATTTCTTGTCCTACAAAACCACTAGCACCTAATATAGCTATGTTTTTCATAATTAATTTTTAATTTTAAAATAGAAGTTTGAAAAAAATTATCTTTTTGAGAATTGGAAACGTCTACGCGCTTTACGTCTACCATATTTTTTTCTTTCAACAATTCGGGAGTCTCTCGTAAGTAAACCTTCAGTTTTAAGGATTGTTCTTAAGTTTGGATCTAGCAAAGTTAGAGCTTTTGAAATTCCATGTCTGACAGCGCCAGCCTGACCAGACATTCCACCACCGCTAACTGTAACTGTTGTATCAACATTCATTTTTTTATTCGTAAGTTCAAGAGGCTGATTTACTAACATGTTTAAAACAGGTCTTAAAAAGTATTTGTCTACATCTTTACCGTTTATTACAATTTTTCCAGATCCATCTTTAATCCATACTCTTGCTACAGCATTCTTTCTTTTACCTGTAGCATATGACCTACCTAAATTATCTAATATAGGTTTATCTAAATTTACTTCTGTGTTATTATCCATAGTATCGTTCAATTTAGACCACTTCCTGTATGTTATATATTATTGGATTTTGAGCCTCATGAGGGTGTTTATCACCTACATATACCTTCATGTTAGATAGCTGTTTTCTTCCAAGAGGTCCTTTTGGTATCATTCTTTTGACGGCAAGTCTAACTAGTCGGTCTGGGAATTTTCCCTCTAAAATTTTTCTAGCATTGATACTTTTAATGCCACCTGGATACCCAGTGTGTCTATAATAAGTTTTGTTATCGAGCTTTTTACCTGTAAGCTTAACTTTTTCAGCATTAATAATGACTACATTATCGCCACAATCTACATGTGGGGTATATGTTGGCTTATGCTTACCTCTTAAGATATTTGATACATTTGTAGCAAGTCTGCCCAATACAATATCTTTTGCATCAATCAGCAGCCATTCTTTATTTGTGTCTTCTTTTCTAAGAGACTTAGTTTGCTTTAGTATCTTTGATGTAGTCATATTGTAGTTTATTAGATAATACACTAAAACATGTCAACAAGATATATTTATTAAATAATATCAACTATTTAAGTGGAGGTATCATTATACTATTATAATTATTACCCTTTACATAAGTCTTAGAGTGTTATTCAATATACCATAGAGTTTAATGCAGCTTGCGGACTTAATCAGCTAAGCCACCTAGCCGCACATAAATATTATGATGCGGTTTTTTTATTTGTTGCGAAACTCGTAGAAATTGAAATAGAGGTAAAAAAATGGCAAAAAATAAATTTAATCCAGCAGATTCTGTAAATCCTGAAACTATTGCATTACATGGCGGCGATTATAGGAGCGATCCTTCTACTACATCAGTAGCCGTTCCAATTTATCAAACGACATCATATCAGTTTCATAACACTGAACACGCAGCCAACTTATTTGGAGCAAAGGATTTTGGAAATATTTACACAAGAATTATGAATCCAACGGTAGATGTTCTTGAAAAGAGAGTTGCAGCAATGGAAGGTGGTGTAGGTGCATTATGTGTTAGCTCTGGTCAGTCTGCTTCAATGTTAAGTATTCAAAACTTGGTTAAGGCTGGAGATAATATTGTAAGTTCAACTGATTTGTATGGTGGAACTTGGAATTTATTTGCCAATACAATGAAAGATCTAGGTATTGAAGTAAGATTCGCAGACCCAACAGATCCTGAAAGTTTTAGAAAAATGACGGATGATAATACCCGCGCTTATTACGCTGAAACTTTACCGAATCCAAAACTTAAAGTATTTCCAATTAGAGAGGTGGCAGACATTGGAGATGAATATAATATTCCGCTAATAGTAGACAATACTGCTGCGCCAGTTATTTGTAAGCCAATTGAACACGGAGCAACAATCGTAGTGCATTCCCTTACAAAATTCATAGGTGGCCATGGTACAACTATCGGCGGCATAATAGTTGACAGTGGAAAATTTGATTGGGCAAAAGATCCAAAGAGGCAGCCTATGTTAAATAATCCTGATCCAAGTTATCACGGAATGGTATGGACAGAATTTGCAAAAGCAGTTGGCCCAATTGCCTACATTGTAAGAGCTAGATTTGTAGGATTAAGAGATCTAGGTCCTGCCTTGCCACCACAAAGTGCATTTCAAATAATTCAAGGATTGGAAACAGTGTCTTTGAGAATGGAAAAACACTGTTCTAATGCTGCAAAGGTGGCTGAATATCTATCTAACCATAATAAGGTATCTAGAGTAATTTACGCTGGACTTGATGAGGGTGAAGCGGGTGAAAGAGCAAATAAATATCTTAAGGGTGGGCATGGCGCTCTCTGTGGAATAGAGCTGAAAGGTGGGAAAGCGAGTGGTGAAAAATTTATTAATAATCTAAATATGTTCTATCATGTAGCAAATATTGGAGATGCAAGAAGTCTTGCGATACACCCAGCCTCAACTACTCACTCTCAATTGTCTGATGAAGATATGGAGTCGGCTGGAGTAAATCCGAGCTACGTAAGGCTTTCAATCGGAATTGAACATATTGATGATATTATCGAAGATTTAAAAAATGCTTTAGACGCAGCATAGACTTTTTACATAGAGCTTCTTCAAAATTAATTATTTTGAAGGGGCTTTTTACTTAACATCCACATCGTAATAGAAACTAAAAACAAAACAATAGAATTTCCCTGATGTGCCAGCGCTAAATGCCAAGGAATATTTTGGTATGTCATTAAAATACCAAGGAGAATCTGATATATAAATATGACATTGAATACAATTAATAAGTAATTTTTCTTAATAGAACTTTTAGTAAAAAAAATAAAATTTATATATATTACTAAGAAAAGTAAAAACAGTGCAAATGTTCGGTGAATGAATATTATATATTCTTTTGTTTCAAAAAAATTAAGAATGCCTATTAAACTATTATTTTCAATTACAGGAAATATTTTGCCATCATAAGTTGGCCATGTATTAAATAACAACCCTGAGTGAGTACCTGAAACAATAGCGCCATATGCGATTTGAAAGAAAATAAATAATAATAACAATAAAAATATAAATTCATTATTTGTCCTCTGGAAAAAATTTTTATTATCGGTATATTTAACGCTCACATCTAGAAATGTTTGAAAAGTAATACCTAAAATAATAAAGGCCATCGTTAAATGCATAGCTAGACGATATTGACTTACATCAACCCTTCCTACAAGGCCGCTTTTAACCATATACCAACCAATAAAAGCCTGAATTATTAAGAAAAAACCAACTGCAAGTATTCTTTTTAGAAAAACTCTATTAATTTTATTCTTTATTAATAAATAAATTAAAGGAATTAAATAAAGCAGTCCAATAAAACGAGCAAAAAATCGGTGAAACCACTCCCAAAAATAAATAACTTTAAATTCATTAAGTGACATTGAGCTATTAATTAACATGAATTCATCAATTTTTTGATATTTGCTAAATTCAATTTGCCATTGTGTTTCACTAAAAGGATACAATACACCAGAAATCGGCAACCATTCTGTAATTGATAGACCTGAGTCTGATATTCGAGTATACCCTCCAATAAGTATTATTGCACAAATAGAAAATGTTAGAGATAATAGCCAAATTGAAAATATGTTGATTTTCACAGTCATAATTATTAAATATTTTAAATGTTAAAAACAAAAAAATTACTAAGTATTGTTATATTTATACTAATGATGTTTCTATACTGCCTATTAGTTATGGCTTTTTTGGTTAAAATCAACTTTAATAATTGGTTGGCAGAATTTATTGTTTATTTTATTCTAGGTATAATCTGGGTTTTTCCATCAATTTATATATTAAGACCATTTAAAAAAAAATGACAAGAAACAAAAATAACTCAATTGAAATGAGAGAAATAAGGAAAAAAATTGATAAAGTCGACACTAAGATACTGCCTTTGATGGTTAAAAGATCTGAGCTAGTAAACAAGGCACTTAGTTTAAAAAAGAAAAAATCTGATATTGTCGATATTAAGAGAATAAATCAAATTAAGAAGAAGGTTTCAGGCCAGGCAAAGAAACTTGGAGCGAATCCAAGACTTATAACCGACATTTGGGTATCTATGATTAAAAACTTTATCGAATTTGAAAAAAAAAATTTTAAAAAATAATTACTTGCTATGAGGTGGTAGTTTTTTTTCTACAAACCACTCATGTTTTTTTGTTGCAGGATTATACTTTTTCATTCTTAATTTGTCTTTTGCTTTTAATCCTGATGTAGGTTTTTTAGCATAGTAGTAGAATTTGCTATCCACTTTCTCTTCAGGCACTAGCCTAACTTTAACTGTTGATTTCTTTGCCATTAATTATCTTTATCTAATTTTTTTCTCAATTGAACTAAGTCATTCAATACATGCATAAGTTTTTTTCTTTTTATTACACTAAGTTCATGCTGTGCTAACTGATCTTGTTTTGATGGATCAATATTACTTTTTCTATTTTCTGTAAAGTATTTATTTTCTGTTTCTAATTCTAGTAATTGCCTTGTGCCGTTCTCTTTAATTACTTTTTGAACTCCTCGTATTGTATATCCATCATTATATAGCAAACTCTTTATACCTCGTAACAATCTAACATCTTCTGGTCTGTAATATCTTCTACCTCCACCTCTTTTTATAGGCTTGATTTGCACAAACTTTGTTTCCCAAAAACGAAGAACGTGTTGAGGTAATGACAAGTCTTTAGAAACTTCACTAATAGTTCTGAATGCCTCTGGTGATTTAGTATTCATTTACTGCACCTGACTAATTTTATTTTTACTATTTACTTTAGACTTTAGAACGTTTGAAGCCCGAAAAGTTACAACACTCCTTGCTGTTATAGGCACTTCCTCACCTGTTTTTGGATTTCTACCAATACGCTCTTTTTTTTGCCTAACAACAAACGTACCAAAAGAAGAAATTTTAACATCTTTCCCAGTAATGAGGCTTTTTAATATTTCATCAAACACAGAGTCTACTAATGATGATGACTCATTTCTTGAAAGGCCTACGTTTTTAAAGACTGCTTCACTAAGTGTAGATCTTGTGGTTGTTTTTTCCATAGAATAACAAAAAGTATATAAAAATAATGATTTATAACAATGAATTAATTATTTTTTTTAAATTTATTTTCCTAGTTTCTCCTGAATTTCACTCACATAACTCTTTATTTTTTCATTTACGTTATTATAAAGTAGCGAATATATTATATCTGTGGCATACGATACACCTCTATACTCAGATTGCCCATGACATTTCACAACAAGTGAATTTAAGCCCATGAGGATACCGCAATTATGAACCCTTGGATCTAACCTTTCTTTTACAGAGTTTAAAGCAATAGAAGAAAAAAAATATCCAATTTTTGAAAAAATAGAACTAGAAAACGCATCTTTTAAATGACTTTGAAATAATTTTGCTGTTCCTTCTGCAGTTTTAAGTGATACATTTCCTGTAAATCCATCACACACTATTACGTTCATAACTCCAGTAGAAATATCATTTCCCTCTAAGTAACCCTGATAATTTAATGTTAAACTTTTGGACAATTCTTTTAATTTTTCTGATGCAGTTTTAATTTCCTCTTTCCCTTTATTATGTTCTTTACCAACATTTAAAAGACCAATGCTCGGTTTTTCAATTTTAAATAAAATTGAGGCTAAACTTGATCCTAATATTGCATTGTCTATTAAATACCTTGCGTCTAACTTAGTATTCGCTCCAAGATCAAGAACAATTGATTCTCCTTTTAAATTAGGCCATATAGACGCGATAGAAGGTCTCTTTATTTCTGATAAGGTTTTAATTTCTAGGAGAGAGTATGACATCAGAGCTCCAGTATTTCCAAATGAAAGTGCGGCATCTGAAATTTTATTCCGAACAGACTCAATAGTTAGAAACATGCTAGAATTTTTTTTTGATTTAATTATTTCTGCAGGCTTATCATTCATACCAATAGATTCGGTACAATTAATTATATCTGTATGCTTTATTAATTCTTTATATTTATCAATTTCTTTTTTTAATAATTTTTCATTACCAAATAAAAAAAATTTATAATTGATATTTCTTTTTAAAGATTGGTCTATACCTCTTAAAACTTCATGCACTTTAGTTTCACTTCCAAGCATATCAATTGATAATTTATATTTTTTCATAATAATAATTTTAATAAAATTTTAAAAAGTCAAAATTCTTTTCTATATTTACACTTTCAGAAGCAATTGAAAAATGCTCAATATTATTCTTCATATACTCAGCAAAATTTTTACTATATATTTTTTTAACTACCTTGCCTTTGTAAATATTATTTAAGATTGTTTGCTCTAGCAATTCTTTATCATCGTTGTTAAAATATAAGTCTAATCCTTTACTGTACTGTGCAATTCTACCATAAAAAGCTAAAATAAATGCTTTCATTTTTTTATTTACCGCAATATCTCCAAAGCCCATTTCTCTGAGATTATTCTCAAAATCCTCAAACATTAAATCAAAAAGTGACTGTGAAAATGATGATTTATTAATTCCTATATATTTGTAATAATAAAAAATTATGAAGGCGTGAAGTGTTATTAAATCAAATCTTGCCTCAAAATTATCCTCAACTTCATAATCTAAATAAAAAAACTTTGACCTCGATATTTCAATAATATTCTGGTAAGTTTTTTTTGCTTTGTTATTTTTATTTTTAAAAAACATTATGCTTAAAATTATATTAATAATATTTTTATCTATTTTGATATATAGTTGTAGTCCAATAAATAAGCAACATGGATATTTATTGGATGATGTTGTCCTTACATCTGACAAAATGTCTAAATTTCAAGATAATGTTACCAAAAAAGAGGAGATACTTGAAATCATGGGTACTCCATCTATTGAAATCCAGGATGTTGATAATATCTGGATATATCTTGTTTCATTAAAAGAAAAAAAAGTTTTTGATGAGGATATCCTTTTAAGTCAATTAATATATAGATTTGCCTTTAATTCAAAAGGAGTATTAATTAGTTCGAAGACACTCACACATGAGGACTTTGAAGATATTTCATTTTCGAATGAAAAGACTTCTGTTGATCGGAATGCGTACAGTATTACGGATCAACTATACGACGCCTTTACCCGAGGTCAATAATATACTCATAAGGCCGCAAGTAGGAGTAAAGCCACAATATTTGTAATCTTAATCATTGGGTTTACAGCAGGGCCAGCAGTATCCTTATAAGGGTCCCCAACTGTATCGCCCGTAACAGCTGCTTTGTGTGCATCTGAACCTTTACCTCCAAAGTTTCCATCTTCAACAAACTTCTTAGCATTATCCCAAGCTCCACCTCCAGCAGTCATAGATATTGCAACAAAAATACCTGTCACAATAACCCCTAACAACATTGCTCCAACGGAAGATACAGCTGAGTCAGCATCAGCAACGAAGGAAACAACAAAAAAGAGTATTATCGGTGATAATACAGGTAACATTGATGGAACAATCATTTCCTTGATGGCTGATCTTGTCAACATATCAACTGATCTCGAATAGTCAGGCTTACTATCACCACTCATTATTCCTGGATTGTCTGCAAACTGTTTTCTAACCTCTTCAACAACTGCGCCACCTGCTCTACCTACTGCCATCATCCCCATTGAGGCAAATAAATAGGGTAATAGTCCCCCAATTAATAATCCAACCACTACATAAGGATTTTCGAGACTAAAGTCAGGAGTAAGGTTTGGGATTAATTTCAAATCCTCTACGTAGGCAGCAAATAATACTAATGCTCCAAGACCTGCAGACCCAATAGCATAACCCTTCGTAACAGCTTTCGTTGTATTTCCCACTGCATCAAGTGCATCAGTAGTCTTTCTTACATTTTCATCAAGATTTGACATTTCAGCAATACCTCCAGCATTATCTGTGACGGGGCCATAAGCATCTAGTGCTACTACCATTCCTGCAAGAGCTAGCATTGCAGTAACAGCAATTGCTATACCAAACAATCCTGCGAGCTGAAAGGTAGCTACAATACCAATTACAATTACCAAAGCAGGCAAAGCTGTGGCTTCCATAGAAACCGCAAGTCCTTGTATTACGTTTGTGCCATGACCTGTAGTAGATGCTTTTGCAACACTTTGAACTGGTCTGTAGTTAGTACCAGTATAATACTCAGTAATCCATATTAATAAGCCAGTAATCACGATTCCAATTATTGAACAAATGTAAAGTGAGTTACCAGTAAAAGTAGTATCAGAGAAAGTAAACTCTCTAGACATATCTCCAAGAACTACCTGTGTAACAGGGTATATAAAAATTAAAGATAATATTGCAGAGGCTATAAAACCCTTGTAGAGAGCGCCCATAATACTTTGTGAACTTCCTAATCTAACAAAAAAAGTTCCTATTATTGAAGCAACTAAGCAACTACCTCCAATAGCCATAGGATATATTGTCATCATATGTGCAACTTCGCCGTTAAAAAAAATTGTAGCTAAGACCATTGTAGCAACTATTGTGACAGCATATGTTTCGAATAGGTCTGCTGCCATTCCAGCACAATCACCAACGTTATCTCCAACATTATCAGCTATAACTGCTGGATTACGTGGATCATCTTCAGGTATTCCCGCCTCAACTTTACCAACAAGATCAGCTCCAACATCCGCACCTTTTGTAAAAATGCCTCCTCCTAATCTTGCAAAAATTGAAATTAATGAAGCTCCAAACCCCAAAGAAACTAAGGCATGTTTCAGTGTTTCTTCTGAAACTGAAAAATTTTCCAGAACCATATAGTATACAGATATTGATAGTAGTGCTAATCCTGCAACAAGCATGCCGGTAACTGCACCTGCTTTAAAAGCGACATTAAGTCCTTTACCTAAACTCTCCATTGCTGCTTGAGCTGTTCTAACATTAGCTCGTACTGAAATGATCATTCCAATATAACCTGCAGCTCCAGATAATATTGCTCCAATTAAGAAACCGCCAACAACCCAAAAATCAAGAAAAAATAAATATAAGAGTATGCATATAACAGCTCCAACTATTGCTATGGTAGTATATTGTCTATTTAAATAAGCTTGGGCGCCTTCTTGAATTGCCGATGAAATCTCCTGCATCTTTTCATTACCGGCACTTGATTTTAAAACAGAGTTGCCAGCCCAAAATCCGTAAATTATTGATAATATGCCAGAGAAAATTATTAAGTTTAATATGCTCATACATGAACCCTTCTGATTATTCGTTGCAAGTGAAAATGCCAAATATTGCACAAATATGCAACTTTTATTTTATTCTAAGTTTCCCGCAGATTATCAAGGACTCCATTAAGAAATGCACTCTCATTTTCACCAAAAAAACGTCTTGATATTAATAGGTATTCAGAAATTACAATATTCTTTGATAATTTCTTATTAAAAGAAAGTTCAAATATAGCTGCCCTAAATATAGACTTAAGTAAAACATCCATGGATTTAAATTTTATATTATTTTTTAGTGATTTGATTAAAATTTGATCAATTTTTGATAAATTAACATTAACGCCTTGAAATATTTCTTTTGCTAAATCTAATTTGGCGTTTTCATGTTTTTTTAAAAAATCAGAGTTTTGTAATATATTAATAAATATATCATCATCAGAAAAATTTTTTCTATGATCATTTATCGAAGTTTCGTAAGCAGCCTGTACAGCTATTAATCTCTGTAATGACTTATTATTTGACATCGAGATTTATTTTTCTATTACCGACAATGCAGCTAAAACAGCTTCCTTTGCACGATTAACTTTACTTGATGACCGTTCTCTTGCCTGCTTTAAACTAGAACACATTAAAATTGAATTAGTAATTGGTATTTTCTTATCTATGGAAATGGAAAGTAAAGAATTTGTAATTGCGCTTGCTATAAATTCATAATGATCTGTTTTACCCTTAATAATACAACCTACTACAACTACCACATCATATTTTTTCTTCGATAGTTTAATGGAGACCATTGTAGGAATTTCCAATGACCCTCTTACTTTAAATATTTTATATGAGTGACCTAAATCTTTTATTTGACTAGTAGCTCCCTCTAAAAGTCCATTTGTTATTTCTGTATAGAAATCTGACGCAACTATTAAGAAATTGATTTTCTTTTTCATTTTAGTTCATTAAGTAACTTAGTCTTAACTATTTCAATATTGTACGCATCGAGACCAATAAATTTCCATTCAGTATTAGTCAAAAGTATCATTTTTTTCACACCTAACTCCGACAGAATTTGTGCACCCATACCATATATTCTCAACTCATCTTTTTGATTTTGATTACTATCAGATTTATTTTGATTTGTAATAAGATTACTAATAATTGATTTACCACTATCTCTGACTAATATTAGTATGCCTCTTCCCTCATCGGTAATTAATTTTACGGCTTTGTGTAAAGATTCATCATTACTTCCGTATGATCCAAATAGATTATCAAAATAGTCTGTTACATGAACTCTTACAATGACAGGTTTTCCGTCGGCAATTTCACCTTTTGTTAGTACTATCTGTTCTGTTTTATCGAATAAAGACTCATAAATTTTAATTTTAAATTTATTCTTGTTATCCAGTATAATATTTGAGTCATATATTTTTTTTACAGCTCTATCTTTTGCTCTACGATAGGATATCAAATCTACTATTCTTCCAATTTTTATATTGTGCTTCTTTGAAAATTCTTCAAGGTCTGGAACTCTTGCCATTGTTCCATCGTCATTCATTATTTCACATATGACCCCTGCTGACGAATGCCCACTGAGTCTTGCAAGATCAACTGATGCTTCAGTGTGGCCAGCTCTTACCAATACACCCCCGTCTCTTGAAACCAGTGGAAAAACGTGGCCAGGACTTATTAAGTCATTTTTAGATTTATTTTGGTCAATTGCAGTGTGAATAGTAACCGCTCTATCTTGAGCCGAAATTCCTGTAGTCACTCCTTCTTTCGCCTCTATTGAAATTGTGAAGGCGGTTGAGTCTCTTGTGTCGTTATTTCTAGACATAAGAGGCAAATCAAGATCCTTAACCCTTTCTTCAGACAATGATAAACAGATTAGACCTCTTCCATATGTAGCCATAAAATTTATTGCTTTATCGTCAACTTTTTGAGCAGGAATAATTAGATCTCCTTCATTCTCTCTATTTTCATCATCAACCATGATGACCATTTTCCCATTCTTTTGATCCTCAATAATTTCCTCTATGGACGATATAAATTTTGTATTCATGTTATCTTTGATTTAATGATTTTGCGTAACATATCTCGCAAGCATATCAACTTCAAGATTTATTCTATCTCCAACTTTCAATTTTTTAAAATTGGTTTTGTTCCATGTATAGCTTATTATATTCAGGCTTATCTGATCATTTTTTACATTATTGATTGTGAGAGAAACTCCATTGAGTGAAATGGAACCTTTTTTTGCGACATACTTTTGAACATTTTTTGATATTTTTATTTTTAGTTCATGCGAGCCCCCAATTTTTTTTATCGACAATAACTTGGCAGTATCATCAACATGACCGAATACAAAATGGCCGCTTATTTCATCACCTACTCTAAGTGACTTTTCAATGTTGATGGTGTCTCCAACAGATATTTCACTAAAGTTAGTACAATTTACTGTTTCGCCTGAAACGTCAAAATAAAGTACAGTGCTTTTTGATATCTTTTTTTTAGACAGAACTGTTAAGCAAACACCATTACATGACACAGAACTGCCTTTCTTAACACTCGAATAATTTAAATCCGTTGATATACCAAGTCGATAGTCTTTAAGTTTCAAAAATTCTACAACAGTTCCCTTATTTTCTATAATACCAGAAAACATAATTTATCCTTTTTCATATATTGACATCTC
>CACMIV010000003.1 GCA_902613805.1 uncultured Pelagibacteraceae bacterium | reverse complement strand
ATCCAAGTTTGGAGATTGTTTTTAAGACTAAGTTAATGTCTAATAATTTATTTATTTCTTTTAAATAAATATATTTAATATTTTTTGATTTTATAACATTTTTAGCATTACTACACGAGTGAAAGATAAATATTTTTCGTTTTGAAACTTTAAATATTTTAAGTCTTTTGTTAAGCTTGAGTTTATTATCTAATATGAATATATCTGGCGATCGATTACCTAAACCGTCAATCCTACAATCTAAAGATGGATTATCTTTTTCAATAGTTTTTTTTCCTACTAGCATACAATCGTTTAATGATCTCAATTTATGTCCCATCAATCTTGAAGGGTGGTTTGTTATCCATTTGCTCTCATAATTTTTGGTAGCAATTTTACCATCTACTGTTGATGCAACTTTAAGGGTAATAAACGGCGTATTACATTCAATAGTTTTGAAAAAAACTTTATTTAATTCTCTTATCTTTAAACTAAATCTTTTTAAAATCACGTTTATGCCTGCTGATCTTAATTTTTTAACTGAATTGCCATTAACCAAAGGATTCCTATCAATTTCTGAAATTACAACTTTTGAAAATTTCAGTTTTATAATTTTTTTTACGCATGGTGGATTTTTTCCACGATGTGAACAAGGTTCAAGAGTACAGTATAACGTTGCACCATTTAAAATTTTTTTATTTTTAATTTGATTTATTGCATGAATTTCTGCATGAGCTTGACCGTTTGGTTGTGTCCAACCTCTAGATAAAACTGCACCATCTTTAACTATAACAGCTCCTACAGGTGGATTAGGATAAGTAGAACCTACTGCTCTTAAAGCCATCCTCTCAGCAATTTTTAAGTAAACTTGTTCACTCAAAGAAATGCCTACTCATTTTCTGATGAAATAACACCCAGAAATTCCTCAAAATCTTTTGCTTCTCTAAAATTTTTGTATACTGATGCAAAACGAACATATGCGACTGAGTCTATACTTTGTAGACCCTCCATCACAATTTCACCAATTACATCTGAAGAAACCTCTGTTTCACCAAGACTCTCAACTCTTCGAACTATTCCACTTACCATTCTGTCAACTCTATCGTTATCGACCGGTCTCTTTCTGAGAGCTATTTGAACTGACCTCTCAAGTTTATCACGATCGAATGGAACTTTTTTACCCGATTTTTTTAGCACGGTTAATTCACGTAATTGTATTCGCTCAAACGTTGTAAAACGTGCTCCGCATGCAGAACAAAACCTTCTTCTTCTAATTGCTGAGTTGTCTTCAGTTGCACGAGAGTCCTTTACTTGAGTATCGTTATTTCCACAAAATGGACACTTCATATTTTCTCCTAGTTATAAATCGGAAATTTATTACAAAGATTTATCACTTTTTCTTTTACAATTTTTTCAACCTTAGTGTTGTCATTTGGGTTTTGTTTTAAACCTGACAACGTTTCAAGTATCAAGTTGCCAACAGTTTCAAACTCTTTCTCCTTAAATCCTCTTGTCGTAGCTGCTGGAGTACCTAATCTTATACCAGATGTTATTTTAGGTGGTTTTGGATCCTTTGGTATTCCATTTTTGTTACAAGTAATGTGCGCTTCCTCAAGACTGGTAGAGGCGGCATCTCCCGTTAGATCCATTGGGGTTAAGTCGACTAATATTAAGTGCGTATCTGTACCCCCAGAAACAATTTTGAGCCCACCATTCACAAGTGTGTGACTGAGAATTTGAGCATTTTTAACAACTTGTTTAATGTATTGTTTGAATTCTGGTTTTAGAGCTTCTCCGAAAGCAACTGCCTTACCTGCAATTACATGCATTAAAGGTCCTCCTTGATATCCTGGAAATACAGCTGAATTAAATTTTTTACCTAAGTCAGCATTATTAGAGAGTATCATGCCTCCTCTAGCTCCTCTTATAGTTTTGTGAGTTGTCGAAGTAACAACATCTGCAAACTCGAGAGGGTTAGGATACTCTTCAGCAGCAACCAAGCCTGAAAAGTGAGCCATATCTACATGGAGAAATGCACCAATCATATCACAAATGTCTCGAAATCTTTTGAAGTCAATTATTCTTGAGTAAGCACTACCTCCTGCAATTATTATTTTAGGCTTGTGTTCTTTTGCGAGCGACTCAACCTCGTCGTAATTAATTAGTCCATCATCATCTAATCCATACTGAACTGCATTGAACCATTTTCCAGACATAGAAGGAGCTGATCCATGGGTTAAATGACCCCCAGCATCCAAACTCATACCTAAAATAGTGTCTCCTGGTTTTATAAGAGCCAACATAACTGCACCATTTGCCTGGGCTCCAGAGTGAGGTTGAACATTAGCATAATTACATTTATAAAGTTTTTTCAATCTTTGAATTGCAAGGTCCTCAGCAATATCAACAAACTCACATCCTCCATAATATCGGGCTGAAGTATACCCCTCTGCGTATTTATTTGTTAATACAGATCCCTGAGCTTCTAATACAGCTTTTGAAACTATGTTTTCTGAAGCTATTAATTCAATTTGATTTTGCTGTCTTAAAAGCTCTTTATTAATAGCTTCATGAATTTCGTTATCGATTTCTTGAAGTGGAGATGAAAAAAAAGTCATAAAATTATCCTATCTTATTTATTCTATCAGCGTGTCGACTGCCCTCAAAGTCCGTGTTTAAAAATGTTTCAACAAGACTCATTGCTGTAGCTTCATCTATAACGCGGGCGCCTAAAGTCAAAATATTTGCATCATTATGTTCTCTAGCCAATCTTGTAACCTCACTGTTATAACAAAGTGCAGCCCTAATCCCCGGTTTTTTGTTTGCTGCCATTGCCATGCCTTGTCCTGTACCACATACTAGTACACCCTTATGAGCTTTTTCATTTAAAATGTCATTTGTAACTTTTGATGCATAGTCAGGATAATCTACTGGGTCTTTTTTATCTGGCCCTCTATCAATAACACTAATACCGCTATCTATAAGACGCTTTATTATTTGATCTTTCAGATCAAAGCCAGCATGGTCTGAGGCGATAGATACTTTGGTTTGCTCACTCATATAGGATATTATTAAACTAATTATACTAAATCTTGTATATAAAAAATACAATTATTAATTCCAAAGAGATTTTTTTTGTAAGACTTTTTTTAAAGTTTTAGGTCTATCTGTCATTATGCCATCAACATTTATATTTATTAGATCTAGCATCTGGTTTTCGTCGTTAATTGTCCAAACATGTATTTTTTTTCCAAGACTATGAACATGTTCTACAAGGTTTTTTGTCACAATTCTAAAACCCATATGTTTGATTGGTATTTGTAGACACGGAATACTATTATCATAGATTGGAAGAAGTCTATTAATGAAAAACAATATTGTCTCACTTTCTGTCATGGACGTGCATAAATTGTCTTTGAATTCTTTTCTAAAAATATCCATTTTTGTCTTACTAAATGAACCAACACATATCCTTTCAATATTTTTAGTAGATTTTAATTTGTCTTTCAATAAGTGTGCAGACTCTAAACTTTTTGGTTCAATATTAAAATTTATCTCAGGCCAAGAAGATAGGGCCTCATCAAGTAATGGTATTGTATGTGTCTCGAAAATTTTTATATTTTTTAATTCTTCATAATTAAAATTTTCTATTTTTCCATCTAGCCCACGAATTCTTTTTAAATCTGGATCATGAAAAATTACTAACTTATTATCTTTTGTATGCCTCACATCTGTTTCGATGTGCCGATATCCTAAATTAATTGAATTATTGAATGCATCTAAAGTATTTTCACAAAAATCATAGGAACCGCCACGATGTGCGAATGGAATAAAATTATAATTGTCTAAAAATTTAAAAGACATATATATACTGAATTATGTTACTTAATTTTATAACTATATTAGGCTTCAATTTTATCGTCATCACTATTTTGTGGATATCATCCCTTAAAACTAGAAGGGCAGATTTTATTGATATTTACTGGGGTCCTAGTTTCTTTTTTTCATTCCTACTAGTCCTTTTGATAAATGATTCATTTTCTACAACAGAAATAATCACCTTATTTTTAATAACTATTTGGGGTTTTAGACTGGGTATATATCTTTTAATTAGAAACGTTAATAAAACTGAGGATATTAGATATGTTAAAATTAGAGAAGCTAGAGGAGAAATTGGTCTTTATTTAACAGCTTACTTAATCCAAATAATTTTAATTCCAATTATATCATTGCCCCTGATCAGCATTTTAGACACTAGTATTGATCTAAGTTTTATCCATTGGGGAGGTATATTGATAGCACTTTCAGGAATTCTTATTGAAACGATAGCTGATATACAATTATCCAAATTTAAATTATATCAAAATAATATTAATAAAGTTATGGATAAAGGGCTTTGGTATTATTCAAGACACCCTAATTATTTCGGGGATAGTCTATTTTGGTGGGGTATTACAATTTACTGTTTTGCATTATCCAATAATTTATTAATTTTTATTGCTCCAATAATTATGACTTACTTATTACTTAGGGTTTCTGGTGTGACTATGTTAGAAAATAGATTATCAAAAAAGAAGGATGGTTATACTGAGTATATAAACTCTACTAGCTCTTTTATAATATTGCCAAAGAAAAAATCTAAATGAGTGTATCAGAACTTAAATATCCAAAAAATAGATTGCGACGAACTCGTCAAGCTAAATGGATTAGAAACCTTACTCAAGAAAGTATGCTTAGTTCAAACGATTTAGTATGGCCAGTTTTTGTATGTGAAGGAAACAATATCAAAGATGAAATTCAATCAATGCCTAATGTTTATAGGTATTCGATAGACAATTTAAATGAGGTCTATGATATTGCTAGTGAGCATAAAATAAATCTTATAGCTATATTTCCGTTCACGCCTCAGGAGCTAAAAACAAAATATGGAGATGAAGCACTAAATCCAGATAATTTAGTTTGTAGGTCTCTTGAAAAGCTTAAAAGTCATAAGTCTGACTTTGGTATTATGTGCGATGTTGCATTAGATCCATATACAGATCATGGCCATGATGGATTATTAAGCGATGAAGGTAAGATTCTAAACGACGAAACTAATGGTGTTTTAGTTAAACAATCTATCCTGCTTGCTGAACATGGTGCAGATATAATCGCCCCTTCAGATATGATGGATGGTAGGATTGGCAAGATAAGAGACGAGTTAGAAAAAAATAAATTTGTGGATACTCTCATTTTGTCTTATGCAGCAAAATATTCATCAAGCATGTATGCGCCATTTAGAGATGCTGTTGGCTCATCCAAGAATTTAAAGACAGATAAAAAAACTTACCAGATGAATATATTGAATTCTGATGAAGCAATCAGGGAGGCATCAATGGACATAGCTGAAGGGGCCGATATGATAATGGTAAAGCCTGGAATTAGCTATTTGGACATCATATACAGAATTAAGAATGAACTTAAGTATCCCACATTTGCCTACCAAGTTTCAGGTGAGTACTCACTCATTAAATTCGGATCACAACAAGATATAATTAACGAAGAAACTATGGTTATAGAACAATTGTCTTCATTTAAAAGAGCAGGAGCAGATGCAATAATTACTTATTATGCGCCTGAAGTTTCAAAATTTTTAAAACTAATTGATTAAACGTTTTATTAAACTTGATGTATCAAGTTTATTTCCGCCTAAATCTTGAATATCGCTATAGAATTTATCGACAATTTTAGTCACCTCTAAATTAATGCCATGTGTATCTGCTTCTGCAAATGCAATTGAAAGATCTTTTCTCATTAAATCAACTGCAAAACCAAAGTCGAATTTTCCCGCTACCATTGATTTAAAACGATTATCCATTTGCCATGATTGTGCTGCGCCTGATGAAATTACTTCCAATACATCATCAGGGTTTAAATCGGTCTGCTTCATAAAATAAATAGACTCTGATAAGCCTTGAACTAGTCCTGCAATACAAATTTGATTAATTATTTTCGTTAGCTGACCAGATCCTGAAGTACCCATATATTTTATTTTTTTTCCATATGAACCTAATATTTCAATACTACTTTCATATGCCTTCTCTGAACCTCCAATCATTATACTTAATTGGCCTTTTTCCGCTCCCGCTTGTCCACCTGATATTGGGGCATCAAGGAAACTAACACCTAAATTTTTAAAGTTTTTTTCTACTTCTCTTACAATTCTTGGTGATACAGTTGAATGATCAATGAATATTGACTTTTCTTTAAGAGAGTTTAAGCACCCTTTATCTATTGAGGTTATTTCTTTTAAATCTTCATCGTTGCCTACACATGAAATAATAAAATCATATTTTTGATTAGTTTCTGATAATTTATCAATAACTTTCCCTTTATAACTTTTGATCCAGTTATCACATTTACTTTTTGTACGATTATAAATAGAAACATCATGTTTTTTTGATAGGTAGCCAGCCATTGGAGAGCCCATTTTCCCAATCCCTATAAAAAGAATGTTATACATTGAAAATATCCATCATTCTTTGCATAGAGCTTATGGTTACAAGCAAAGGCATCCTAAATAATCTTCCTCCAGGAAAATTTTTATGTTTAATCTTTTCAAATGCCTCGAGCTCCTTTGTTTTTTCACTTACCATATTTTCTGCTAAAATCTTTCCAGCAATTCCAGTTAATGCAACTCCATGTCCTGAGAAGCCTTGAGCATAATAAATTTTATCATTCACCATCCCAATGTCAGGCACTCTATTCATTGTTAACGCTATTAATCCACCCCAGATATAGTCAATTTTTAATTCACTTAAATTTGGATACACTTTATTTAATTGCCTCTTGGTTCTTTTTTTTAATCCCTCTACAATCTTTAGTGAATAGCCTACTGCACCACCAAATATCATTCTCTTGCTGTCAGATAATCTATAATAATTTAAATCAAAATTTGTATCACTAACGCAATAATCGTTTGGCAGTATTTCTCTCTGTAAATTTTGACTTAATGGCTCAGTACAGACAATATAAGTAGCACATGGCATTATTCTATTTTCAATACCTAAATTTAGACCTTTTATATAGGCGTTGCAACATACTGCTATTTTTTTAGCTTTTACCATCCCTCTATCTGTAAGAACCTCAACCGCATGACTTGTTTGATTAATCTTAGTAACCACAGATCTTTCATAGAGTTTTACATTTAATTTTTCTGCCGCTTTTACCAAACCCAATGCATATTTAATTGGATGTAAATGTCCCGCCCCTTTATCTAGGACACCCCCGTAGTAAAGTGATGAACCAATTTCTTTATCAACACTATTTTTGTCAAGGAGTTCTAAATTATTATAGTTGTACGTTTTTATTTTATACTCTCTATTTTCTTCATACTCTCTAAGTTTGACCGCGCTAGTAGCGGCACTAATTCCACCGTTTTTTTTATCACATTCAATGCCAAATTCCCTTATTCTATCATCAATTAAATCTACAGAAGCTTGAGATATATCCCAGATTTGCCTTGCAAGTTTAATTCCATATTTCTTCTCAATTACGTCTATACCCCATGATACGTCATTCCAGATTTGGCCTCCATTTCTGCCCGAAGCGCCCCATCCAAATAAATTTTGTTCAATTACAATTACCTTTAGTCCTTTTTTTGCAGCCTCAATAGCTGTTGATAGTCCTGAAAAGCCTCCGCCGACTACACAGATGTCACACTCATGATTATCAATTAGTTGATCATAAGGTTTCTTTAGGGTCCCTATATTTTGTGCATAGTAACTGTCTGGATAGTTTTCCATATAAAACTAAGATAGATATTAAATTTTGGAATGTAAACTTTTAGGTTCAATTTTACCAGTATGAGCTCTTTTACCCAGCCATTTTTTTATTTCATTGGCCGCCAAAAGAGTTTTACCATTATTCTCATTTAAAATACCTTCCTTAGAGTCAAAGCAAATACCGCTCAAAGTTTTTCCACTTTTGAATTTCTGTAATGTCACCCCTCTTCCTTTTTGCATTAAAGGTATTTCTGAATGATCAAAAATTAGAAGTTTTACTGCTTTCTTTTCACCACTAAAAACAGCTATTAAGTCTCCTTTTTTTTGAAAACAGGAGATGGCTTTTTCATTACCTTTTAAATTCATAACCCGTTTCCCCGATTTAGTAGACGCCATTAAATCTGAGGTATTTACAAAAAATCCCTTGCCTGCACTACTGGTAATTAGATATTCCTTCTCTTGCTCATAAGTAGTTGCAAACAAAATTTCTTCATTATCATTTTTATCTATCAATAGACTGACAGGATCACCAAAACCTCTTCCCGCTGATATTTTGTTACAATTAATTGTATAAAATTTACCTAAAGTAGAAAAAAGCAGAAGTTTACTATTATTTTTTAATTTTATAATAAATTTTTCAGAATCTCCTTCTTTATACTTCACGTTTGAATAATCATCCTGATGTCCTTTTATGGTTTTTATCCATCCATTTTTTGAGAGTATCACTGTTACGGGATCTTTACTTTCAAATTCTTCAGTCGAGTAATCAATTTCTTTATATTCTGTATTAACAACAGTTTTTCTATTTGTAGCATTTTCATCTTTTAAAAATATTTCTAAACTTTTTGTGAATTCTAAATTTAATTCCTTTATTTGCTCTTTTTTTGATTTTAGTAGTTTGTTTAATTCTTTCTTGTATATATTCAAATCTTCATTTTCTTTTTTAATTTCTTTTTCTTCTAATTTTTTTAATTGCCTTAGTCTCATTGCCAATATTGCTTCGGCTTGCCTCTTATTTATTCTAAATACACTAATCAACTTTTTCTCAGGATCTACTTCTGTTCTGATAATTTTAATTACTTTATTTAAATTTTTGTAAACTATTAAAAAACCTTTGAGTATTTCAAGCCTATTCTCAGTTTGAATTAATCGATACTTTGTTCTTCTTTTTAAAACATTAAACCGATGATCAATAAATGATTTTAAGCTCTCTTTAAGTGAAAATAATTTTGGCTCGAGTTTGTGATTGATTGCATTAAAATTGATGGCGTATCTAATTTCTAAATCTGAATTCTTACATAAGTCCTCAAAAATTACTTCAGCTTTAAAACTTCTATTTTTTGGAATGAGGACTATTCTGATGTCTTCTGCAGACTCATCTTGAATTGCCTCTAGGTAATTTGCTTTCTTATTATCAATAAGATCAGATATTTTTTCTATAATTCTGGCTTTATTTACTTGATAGGGAATTTCATAGACGATAATTTGATATTGACCTCTTCCAAGGTCTTCTTTTTTCCATCTTGCCCGAAGCCTTATTGTTCCCTTTCCTTTGACATAGGCATCTTTCAATGCATCATCACTATCAATGATTTCTCCTCCTGTTGGAAAATCTGGTCCTGGAATAAGCTTTAGTAATTGTGAGTTAGTATAATTTGGATTTTTTAATAATTTTGATAAAGCCTTAAACAATTCATTGATGTTATGGGGAGGAATATTTGTCGCCATTCCAACTGCAATTCCTGAACTTCCATTAGCTAGCAAATTAGGAAACGCTGATGGAAGAACTATCGGCTCGTGATCGATGCCATCATATGTATTAATATAATCAATGGTATCCTCTGATATATCTTTTAGCATTAGCTCTGCTAACGCAGTCAATCTTGCCTCTGTATATCTCATTGCAGCTGCATTATCTCCATCAATGTTGCCAAAGTTTCCTTGGCCATCAACTAGCGGATACCTTGTTGAAAAATTCTGAGCTAATCTCACGAGTGCTTCATAAACAGACTGATCTCCGTGTGGGTGAAATTTACCAATTACATCGCCAACTATTCTTGCTGATTTCTTAAAACCAGAACTTGAGTTTAACCTTAATTGAAACATTGCAAACAATAGTCTTCTATGAACCGGCTTTAGCCCATCACGAATATCTGGTAGCGCTCGATGAGTAATTGTTGAAAGTGCGTATGCTAGATACTTTTCTTCTAACGCGTCAGTGAAGTTAATGTTTTTGATTTTCATTTTATAATTGAAATTTTTAGATGATTCCTGCTTTTTGGGAAATTAAGATTATTTGGCTCATAAAATCTCTTACGAAAAAAATGCTCTGTCAGACTAAGTGCGTTCTCTAAATCCTCATCATTGTATTCAGACGATCTGTTGATTAAAAAGTTGGGTAGTTTAAATAGTTTATCTTTATAAGATCCTGCTCCTTCTATGGTTACAGCCCTTCCACTACTTGGCGAAACAAACTTTAAATTATCTTTCTCAGATGTTACTGCGCATTCAGTTAAATCTAGGCCGTAACCGATATCTGACAGTAAATCAATTTCCCAAAAAATATAACTTTTGATCCAATCTTCTTTATTTTTACATATATCTTTTATTAGACTTAGTGACTTTTCATATATAAACGCATTTTGCTGTTTCTCTGCCATAGTAGATATAATTATTGAACAAATGGAATTTATGCCATGCAAATTTATTTTACGACTCAGTATATAAGATGACCACAATTTAATAGGTTCAACAGTATAATTACCCAAGTGACTTTCTAAACGTCCAGACCAATTTAACATTACTTCATTTCCTGGCTCTATTACTGCACGTAAGTTTTTTGAATGTATTCCTCTAATTAATCCCTTATGCCTTCCATGGTCTTCTGTAAACGCTTCTAAAATATAGGATGACTCATTATATTTTTTAAATCCTAATACAAATCCTGTTCCAGACCACCTCATATTTTCTTTTCTTTAGCCAGCTTTACAAATAAAAATAGGTGAATCTTTTTGTTTTCAAATCTTGCAATTTCTTTTCTTGAAGCTTGACCAATTTCTTTCAACATTGAACCTTTCTTTCCAATAAGTATATTCTTATGTGATTGTCTTTTAACTACAATCGATTGGTATATTTTGATTTGACTTGCAACCTTATTAATCTTTTCAGTTACGACATCACACTGATAAGGTATCTCTCTATGTATCTTATCTAGTATTTTTTCTCGTGTTACTTCTGAGTAAAATAGCTTCTTCTTAATCTGTATATTACTAGAAGGCTTGCTTTTTAATGAAGTTTTAACAGTAAATTTCTTTGAAAATTTTATGAGATTTGTAATTCCTTCACCTGTGAGACTTGATATTGGAAATATTTCATTAAATATTTTTTCTTTTGAATAAAATTTAATTGCGCCAAGTACTTTATCTTTCTTAACTTTATCTATTTTATTTAGTATTAGAAATACTTGCTGTTTTTCAATTTTATTTTCTAGAGAGTTAATAATTTTTTTATATTCATTATTAATTCTTAACGAAATATCTACGACAACGTAAATTAAATCTGAAGTCTCAATTTCCGCAAGGGGAGATGAAATGATATTATTATTAATTTTTTTTCTACTCGAAAAAAAGCCTGGAGTATCCTGAATGATAAATTCGTTTTCAGAAAATTTCTTATAAACCTTTTGATTAAACGTAGTTGACTGTTTTTTCCTTGAAACAAGTGATACCCGCTGTCCCATTATTTTATTAACTAGAGATGACTTTCCAGAATTTGTTTGTCCAATTAATACAATGTTTCCACTCTTCATTTAATAGAATTTATCTTATTTTTCTCTATGAAAGCAAGTGCAGCATTTTTTTCTGATTCTTTTATTGATGAAGAAGTTCCTATAGCTTTTTTATAATTCATAAATTCAACTTGAATTTTAAATTTAGGATTATGGTCAGGACCAGTTTTACTGATTGTTTTATATTTAGGAAGGGATTTATATTTTTTTAGTGTCCACTCTTGTAGCTTTGATTTTGCATCAATAATATCTTCAGCAATATTATCAAACTTTGTTTTCCATAATGCTAATATAACTTTTCTTACTTGAGTAAAACTAGAGTCTAAATATATTGCTCCCAACAATGCTTCACATGCATCAGATAGAATGCTTTTTTTATTGTTACCGCGTGATGATTTTTCAGTTTGTCCTAAAAGAATAAAATCTCCAAGGGATATTTTTTTTGCTATTTCATGGCAGGCATTTCTGTCTACCAGGCTACTTAGCATTTTGTCGAGAGAACCCTCTTGTTTACCTGGTTTATCTATTAAAAGTTTTTCTGAAATTACTAATCCTAACACCCTATCACCGAGAAATTCTAAATTTTCATTACTTTCTAGTTTTTTGAAACTCTTATGTGTAACTGCCCGTTTTAATAGGGTTTTGTCTTTAAATTTGTAGGAAATTTCTTTTTCTAAAATTGATAAATTTTTTGCCATTAACTTATTAGCTTAAGTAATCTTTTAAATTGTATATCAAAAGGCCACTTCCAAATTTCATAAAACTTTGAACCACCTTCAGTTGAAAAAAATATAATTTGTGCCTTACCTACTAATCTATCAAAATTTACAGAGCCCCAAAATCGACTATCATTTGAATTATCTCTGTTATCACCGAGGAAAAAGTAACTGTCGTTAGGAACAATTATTTCATTAGTATTATCGCCAGGGGATCCGTCTATATAATTATAAATTTCATATGATTTTCCATTTGGTAAAGTTTCGATGAGAACTCTTGCTTTTACTACGCGTCCATTTTTTAAAATTTTCGTATCCTCTCTTAATTCTTTATATTTAGCGCTTTCACCATTAATGATTAATTTACCATCTTTAACTTTAATGATATCACCCGGCATACCTACTAATCTTTTAATATAGTCCAAATTAGTATGAGGTGGTTTAAATATTATAACATCTCCTCTTTCTGGATTTGTTGATAAAACTCGATCTGATATTGGCCCAAGACTAAACGGAAATGAATGTTTACTATAGCCATAATCGTACTTTGAAGCAAATAACCGATCACCTATAAGTAAGTTTGGCTCCATCGAGGAAGAGGGAATAAAAAATGGTTGAAATAAAAAAGTTCTGATCAATAAAGCTATTAATAATGCATAAATCAATGTTAACAAATTTGATTTAAACCATGATTTACTAAGAAATTTATCAGTCATTAAATTAATTAATTGTTACAATTGCTTGAGCGTAGGGAAACTCATCAGTAATTGTTAAACTTATGTTTGGCTTCTTATCGTTCGCAATTTTTTTGAGTTGAAGTTGAGAATTTCCATGAAAAGTAATCGTAGGTTTTCCTGAGGGTAGATAGGTAATTTCTAAATCTCTCCAAAATACTCCATTTCTAAAACCTGTACCAAGAGCCTTTGCCGCAGCTTCCTTAGCTGCAAACCTTTTAGCATAACAAGCTGCACTTTCTTTTCTTCTCTCACATTTTTTTATCTCATTTTCTGTAAAAATTCTTTTTTTAAACCTGTCTCCAAACTTTGAAAGCGTATTTTCTATTCTACGAATATCAATTAAATCTGATCCTAGGCCTATCACTGAATTTCCCTTCCTATTTTAATAAGTTCTCTAAATTTACTTATTGATTTTTCTAGTCCAAGAAAAACTGACTCAGAAATGATAAAATGTCCAATATTAAACTCTTTTACTTCCTTTATCTTAGATAGTTCCCCTACAGAGTCGAATGTTATTCCGTGACCAAAATGTAATTCAAGTCCAATGCTATTACTAAAATCTGCTGCTTCTCTAATTCGTTCAAGTTCTGATGAAGCATCTTCATTATAGTTTATTTTACGGCAAAATTCTCCCGTATGAAGCTCTACAATGTCAGCGCCAATCTCTTTGGCCATTTTAATTTGGTCCATTGAAGCGTCTATGAACAAAGAGACCCTTATGTTATTTTTTTTTATCTTTTCAATTTTTGGGACGAGAATATTATGATTACTTCTTACATCTATTCCGCCTTCAGTGGTTATTTCTTCTCTTTTTTCTGGAACAATACAACATGCATTCGGACCTG
Source organism: uncultured Pelagibacteraceae bacterium (assembly GCA_902613805.1). Taxonomy (GTDB): domain Bacteria; phylum Pseudomonadota; class Alphaproteobacteria; order Pelagibacterales; family AG-422-B15; genus CACNXQ01. The sequence continues at coordinate 150,757 of CACMIV010000003.1, read as the reverse complement.
CATTCACTGCTATGTTAACCATTTCATCCGTTGGTGCCATTTCAAAATTTAATGGTATGGAAATGTTCTCAATAATTTCATTAATATCATCGTCTCTTATATGACGCCTATCTTCTCTTAGATGCGTAGTTATGCCATCTGCTCCATATTCTTGACACAAAAGAGCAGCTCTTAATGGGCTTGGATAGTTTTCTCCTCTGGCATTTCTAAGAGTTGCTACGTGATCAATATTTACACCAAGACGAGGTAGGGTCATTTATATTACTCTACTACCAGGTTTTGTTGCGGGTATTTTATTAAGATCGTCTGGGAGGTTGTCGGGATCATAAATTGGAATATCTAGTTTTAGGACTGATATTACATTGTGATCTTTAAATAATTTATGATTTGAACGATCAACGATTGCTGCGATGCCTAATAAATTAACATTTAGGGGTTTTAGTTTTTCTAAACATTCATTTGTTGATTTCCCTGTTGTAATTACATCTTCAACGAATAAGACGTTTGCATTTTCCCTAATATTAAAGCCTCTCCTCAATTCAAATTCGTTATTGACTCTCTCATAAAATATAAATTTAGATCCCAAAGATCTTGCAAGCTCATACCCTACGAGAAGACCTCCTAAAGCAGGAGAAATCACATAATCAATCTCGTCATCTATATTTTCTTGCACCCTGTACTTTAACTCTTCGCAGACCATCTCTCCATTTCGAGGGTCTTCAAATAACTTTGAACACTGGCAGTAAATTTTGGATCTTTTTCCCGATGAAAGTATAAAATGTCCATTCTGAATAGCTTCTACTTTTTCAAAAAAATCTTTTATTTCTTTTTCAGTCTTCATAAATTTATTAAAAGCCTACTTACAGAACTTACAATATCCACCTCTGAGAGAGTTTCTATAATCTTATCCAGATGATCAAGATTATGAACGTCAATAATAAAAATCATATCAAAATAATCATCGCCTTTTTCAGATATGTTAAGGTTAGTTATATTGCCACCTGCACTTCCAACAATGGTTGCTAATTTACCTAAAGATCCAGGTTCATTTTTAACTGAGACTTTTATCCTTGACGAAAAATACTGCTTTGGATCTACATCTTTCCATGAGGCAGTGATCCAATCTTCTTTTTTTGTTTCTTTATCTAGCTCCTTACATAAACTGGAGTGAATGATTACACCTGAGTCTTCTGTTGTAAGTCCCAAAATATTTTCATTGGGTAAAGGGAAACAGCATTCTGCATAATGAATTGCAATTCCAGGTTGAAAGTTACTTATCTCTAAAGGCATCTTATCGTTTGTGTCTCTTCTTCTGTATCGAGAAAAAAATGATAAAGTTGAACGGGGCTTAAGCTTTGATAATTGATGTGGCTTTATACTTCCTTTACCAATTGCAACAAGAAACTCCTCAGGACTTTTCCTATTAAAACTTTTTGCAAAATTACTAATTTCTGTGTTTGAAATATCTTCATTTCTACCTGTGACTTTGTGTAATATTTTTAACCCTAGACTTGTAAATTCATCTTTTTCTTGCTTTTTAAAAAATCTTTTTATAGATGATTGCGCCTTTGCCGTTGTAACAATATTTTCCCAAGTTTCAGATGGAGATGGTTTTTTTGATGTTAGTACTTCAATCTCATCTCCATTTTGAAGTTTTGTAAATAAAGGTCTAGGTTTTCCATTAATCTTACATCCAACACAACGATTTCCAATTTCAGAATGAAGGGCATAAGCAAAATCGATAGAGTTAGAATTTGCAGGCAAGTGAATTAAGTCACCTTTCGGTGTAAAACAAAAAACTTGATCCTGAAACATTTCTAATTTTGTAGCTTCAAGTAAGTCCTCAGAGCTTCCACCGCTGTCCAATATTTCTACTAAATCTCTCAACCAGGTAACATTAACTGGATCTGAAGAAGAGTTATCTACTAAATTATAATTCTCTTTATAGCTCCAGTGTGCCGCTATACCCTTATCTGCTATAGTGTTCATTTCATTCGTTCGAATTTGAAGTTCAACTCTCTGTCTTTCTGGGCCGACAATCGTTGTATGAATTGACTGATAATTATTAATTTTTGGTGTCGATATATAATCTTTAAATGAGCCTGGTACAGCAGACCACCGGTTATGAATGATGCCCAATATACTATAACAATCTTCAATGCTATTAGTGATAATCCTATAAGCAAAAATATCCGACAATTGTCTAAAAGCAATTTGCTTATTCTGCATTTTATTCCATACAGAAAAGATTTTTTTTTCACGTCCTATTATTTGACAATCAATTTCATTTTTTTCTAAAAGACTAAAGATCCTTGTCTTTATTTTATCAGTTAAATTAGATTTATCTTTCTTTAAATACTCAATTCTTGTCATCAATGAGGAATATGCAGATGGATTTAAAATTTGAAATGATAAATCTTCCAACTCGTCTTTGAATTCATGCATCCCCAATCTTCCAGCAAGGGGGGCATAAATTTCTAATGTTTCCGATGCAATACGTTGTCGTCTTTTTTCCTGTGGAATAAATTGAATCGTTCTCATGTTGTGTAAACGGTCAGCTAACTTTACTAACAAAACTCTGATATCTTTCGACATTGCTAAAATTAATTTTCTGAAATTTTCAGCCTGGAATTTATTTTCAGTATACGTTTCAATTTTTGACAGTTTTGTAACGCCGTTTACTAATTGAAGGACTTCTTTTCCAAACTTTTCTTCAATTTCATTTTCTGTAGCAAGAGTATCTTCAAGTGTGTCATGTAAAAGGCCCGTTATAATTGTGGAAGTATCTAACTTTAAGTTTAATAGAATATCTGCAACTGCAACTGGGTGAGATATATAAGGATCACCTGAATGCCTTTTTTGTGACTTGTGACACTCGACTGCAAAAGAATAAGCTTTTTCTATTAATTTAGAATCAAGATTCTTATCAATTGGTTTTGCAGGTTTATAGAATGTTGATTGTGCCATAATGCACTATTAATCATACATTATTTACTAAGTGAAGCCCAAAATAATTGACAATTTATAAAGTATTCAAGACTTTGTATAATTTATCTTCAATATGCAAGCTTTTATGAAGCCTCATAATTGATGATTTTTTTTCAGAGTGGAGCCATCCAGGACAAATGTCCAATAAAGGCCTTAATACAAAATTTCTCTCATGAAGTCTTGGATGTGGAATTTCAATAGAATTTTTGTTCTCATTTATCATTATTTTACTGGACTTACTAAGCAAAAGAATATCCAAATCACAAGTTCGAGAAGTATTTTTACGATAGGCGTATCTTCCAGTAATTCTTTCAATTTTTTTTAAAATTATTAGTAAATTTTTAGGTTTTAATTTTGTTTCAACAACTAAAGCAGCGTTTAAAAAGGTTTCGGCAGCAGTTTTAAAATTTTTAGGTGGCGATGAATATAATTTCGACTTTTTTATTACTTTGATATTGTTACGATCCAACTCTTTTAAAACAAATTTAAGTGTATTTAATTTATTACCAAATCTTGAGTTAGAATTTGACCCAATTCCTAAAGCGTAAATCATCCGTACTTTTTTTTCTCCCTAACCCAATCTTTTCTTTTTTTAGCATCTCTTTTATCATGTAGTTTTTTTCCTTTAGCAAGAGCAATTTCCAACTTTGCCTTACCTTTTTTATTGAAGTATATTTTTGTTGGGATCAAAGTAAGTGACTCTTTATTTAATTTTCCAATGATTTTTCTGATTTCTTTTTTGTGTAAAAGTAATTTTCGTGGACGGTTTTCAACATGATTTAGATATGAAGCATTAGAATATTTCGAGAAATGTGAGTTTATTAAAAATATTTCACTATTATCTTCCCTTGCATATGACTCGGCTATCTCAACTCTTCCATTTCGAAGCGATTTTATCTCACTACCTTGTAGTTCAATTCCTGCCTCAAATAATTCAACAAACGTATAATTATACTTTGCTTTTCTGTTTTGAACTGCTATTTGCAAGGCTATATTAATGATGCGTGCTTCATAGCTTTATCAACTAATTGCTTAGTTTCATCTGATATACTTGTGAGCGGCAGTCTTATGTCATCTTTGCATAAACCAAGCTTAGAAGCTGCATATTTTACTGGAGCAGGACTGGACTCAACAAATAATGCATGATGCAACGGCATAAGTTTGTCATTGATCTCAGATGCTTTAGTAAAATTTTGATCTAAACAATGTTTCATAAATTCAGAACATAATTTTGGGGCGATATTAGACGTCACTGAGATAGATCCGTGACCACCATAAATCATAAAAGCTAACGTAGTTGCATCATCTCCTGTTAATTGATTAAAATTTTCTCCTATTGTTGTTTTCGTTTCATAAACTCTTGGTATATCTGAAGTAGCATCCTTTACTCCAACAATGTTTTTAATTTTAAACAAATCCCTCATTGTGTTTGTATTCATATCAACAATTGATCTGCCAGGAATATTATAAATAATGATTGGAAGTGTAGTTGCCTTACTAATTGCCTCAAAGTGTGAGTATAAACCATGTTGTGTAGGTTTATTATAATATGGTGTAACTACTAAAGCTCCATCAGCACCTGCTTTTTCAGCGTGTATGGTGAGATCGATCGCTTCGTCGGTGTTGTTTGATCCTGTTCCTGCTATTACTGGCACACGTTTTGCTGTTTCTTCAACACATATCTCAACTGCTAACTTGTGTTCTTCATGGCTTAAAGTTGGAGACTCGCCTGTTGTACCTACAGGAACCAGTCCATGTATACCCTCTGATATTTGAAAATCTATCAGAGATCTAAATGATTTTTCATCAATAGATTTACCGTCAAAAGGCGTAATTAACGCTGTATGAGATCCTTTAAACATTGTTTACAATAGCACTTTTAATTATTTAAAAAAACCTTAATCATAAATATACTTGTGCAAATCAAACAAATAACTATTTCGTGAAAAAATTAATCATTTTTGTAGTAAGTCTATTTTTTATTTTAGGAATATCTTCTTTTGGAGAAATAACGCCTGTGAAGAGAAGTCTATACATTGAATCGCCGGGACCTGGGTTCTCGATCCCAACAAAAAAACCAGTGCAGCCTGCTCTATCTCAATTGTTAAGCAATAGGGACTATGAGTTATTTGAGTTAGCGCTCGACAAAGCGGATGAATATAAATGGGATCGAGTAACTGGAATAAGCAGTAATATTAAAAATGAAACTGCAAAAGAAACTCTAAACTGGCTTAAATATTATAATGGTGCAGGTAATTTAACATTTTCTGATTACAGAACATATATTAAGAAAAATTCAAATTGGCCTGAAATAGAAAAAATAAAACTCAAAGCTGAATCGAAAATTACATTTAGAGATAATTATGAAGATTTAATAGATTACTTTAGCAATAATCCTCCAGAAACAGGCTCGGGTCGAATATATCTAGGTAATGCACTTCTAAACAGTGGCAAATCTGAAGAAGGAAAGAGACTTATCATTGATGGCTATATCGGTGGCAGCTTTACTAGAAAAGAACAATCTCAAATCATAAAAACTTATAAAAGTATTTTAAATAAAGACCATCATCTGAGAAGAATAAATAAATTACTGTGGGATGGGAAATATAGGACTGCAGCCAGATTGGTTAAATATGTTGATAAAGATTATCAAAAACTATTTGAAGCCAGGATAGGATTAATTTCATTTGCGGGTGGTGTAGATAATTTAATAAAGCTGGTTCCAGATGAATTGAAAAATGATCCTGGGCTTGTTTATGATCGAATAAATTGGCGAATTAAAAAAAGAAAGTATGATAGTGCACTAGTATTATTATTAGATATCAATAAATCAAATTCAAGTGAGTTAGTTCGCCCAGACAAATTTTGGGATAAAAAAAGTTTTCTTATTAGGCGTTTAATTGACCGTCATGAATATGAAACTGCATACGCGCTTGCAATAAATCACGGTTTGAGTGAAAGTAAAGATATTGCTGAGGCTGAGTGGTTAGCTGGTTGGATAGCTCTTACTTTTTTATCTAATCCAGAATCAGCCTATCTTCATTTTCAAGAAATTTGGAATGTTTCATCAAGACCAATCTCAAAAGCAAGAGCCGCCTATTGGATGGGAAATGCATTAGAGGAAGTTGGTAGATCTGCAGAGTCGCAACGCTGGTATGAAAAGGCTTCTTTGTATAGTCTTACCTTTTATGGTCAGCTCGCGGCGAGCAAATTATCAGAAAAGAAATTATTTAATCCATTGCTTGTAGAGTATTCCGATGCTAACAACACTGATTATAAAGAAAATCAACCAGTTTATTTATCAATCTCTTTATTAAATGAATTTGATAGACCTAAATTAGTTAAAAAATTTATTTGGGATCTTGCTGATCGTAACAATCTTAGTACTTCTGTAAATTCTGTCAAAACTGCAAATGACATAGGCAGACATGATTTTGCAGTTCAAGCAGGTAAAATTTTATATTATAACCACACAATTCTTGACCCTCTAAGCTTTCCTCAAATTGAAAGACCTGAATTTGGAAAAATTATTTTTCCAAAACAAAGTCTAATTCATTCTGTAACAAGACAAGAGAGTCAGTTTGATCCTAAAGCTGGAAGTTTTGCAGGAGCTAAAGGATTGATGCAACTTATGCCGTATACTGCAAAAAGGGTCTCAAAGGGTTTAAAGCTTGAATATACAAAGAGTAAATTAACTGAAGATCCAAAGTATAATGTAATTTTAGGAAGTGCTTATTTAGATAAATTACTCTCAAACTACAGTGGCTCATACATTTTGTCTCTTGCAGCTTATAATGCGGGTGAATCAAGAGTTTCAAGATGGATAAAAAAATATGGGGACCCAAGAAAAGATGATATTACAAGTGAAAATTGGATTGAATTGATACCTTTCAAAGAAACAAGAAACTATGTTCAAAGAGTAATGGAAAATATTCAAGTATATGAATTTATTGAGAATGGATTGAAACCAATTGAGTACACTTTATCGAATAATCTGAATCGTGCTTATGTTGGTGGAAAAACCTTAATTAAACCAAGTAAGAAAAAAGAATCGTAATAAAATTAGTGTGGCGGAGAGAGAGGGATTCGAACCCTCGGTACGGGTATAAGCCCGCACAACTCCTTAGCAGGGAGCCGGTTTCAACCACTCACCCATCTCTCCACACATTGTTTAATATATCAAATTTATATTGATTAAAAGAAATTACTTTATTGTGATAACTTTTTCTTGATGAGGTCATTAACTATTTTTGGATTAGCTTTACCTTTAGAAAGTTTCATGGCCTCACCAACAAAAAAACCAAAAAGTTTTTCTTTTCCATTTTTATATTTTTTAACATTTTTTGGATTTGAATTTAATACATTATCAACTAGGCTTTCTATTTCATTTTCATCACTAATTTGAGATAAACCTTTTTCATCAATAATCTCTAACGCACCTTTGCCACTTTCACACATTTCCTCTAACACTTCCTTTGCTTGACGGTTTGAAATCTTACCATTTTCGATGTTATCAACCAGTTCACCAAGTTGTTTTGAAGTAATAGGACTATCCTCAATAATCAGATTTTTTTTATTTAGTATTGAAAATAATTCTCCAGTAACCCATGTAGTTACAAGTTTTGGATTCCTATTCTTTACAACGTCTTCGAAATATTCACTTGTTGCTTTGTCTGAAACAATAATATTTGCATCATAAGAACTAAGAGAATATTCATTAATAAATCTCTCTTTTATTTGATCTGGCAATTCTGGTATTGAGTCTTGTAAACCTTTAATCCAGTCATCATCCAAAGTGAGTGGTAAAAGGTCTGGATCAGGAAAATATCGATAATCATGAGCATCTTCTTTTGACCTCATTGATCTCGTTTCACCAGACTGCGTATTAAATAATCTTGTTTCTTGATTAACACTTTCTCCTTGCTCAATAAGTTTTATTTGTCTTTTTGCTTCATAAACGATAGCTGCATGAATAAATTTAAATGAGTTTAAGTTTTTGATTTCGCACCTTGTACCTAATTCATTTCCAGGCTTGTTTACAGAAACATTTACATCGGCTCTTAGAGATCCTTGTTCCATATTTCCGTCACATGTACCAAGATATCTTAGAATACTTCTAACTTTTCGAACATATTCAACAGCCTCCTCTGGTGAGCTCATATCTGGTTTAGATACAATTTCCATTAAAGCAATTCCTGAACGATTTAAGTCAACAAAAGTGAAGTTTGGATCCTGATCATGCAAACTTTTACCTGCATCTTGTTCTAAATGAAGTCTCTCAACTCCTATTTTCTTTTGACCGTTTTCAGTTTCTATTTCAACAAATCCTTCTCCCACTATTGGGTCCTTATACTGAGATATCTGGTAACCTTGCGGTAAATCTTGGTAAAAATAATTCTTACGATCAAAAATAGATTTTTTATTTATTTTTGCATTTAATCCAATTCCTGACTTAACGGCTTGCTCAATACAAAATTTATTAATTACAGGCAGCATACCTGGCATTGCTGCATCAATTAGACTGACTTGACTATTAGGTTTAGATCCAAAATCGGTCGGTGATGATGAAAATAATTTAGATTTTGAATTAACTTGAGCATGAATCTCTATTCCAATAACTAAATTCCAACCCTCTATCATTTGAGCCACCATTTTTCTGGAGTTTCTGAATAGTTAATAGTTTCCTCTATATTTCTAGCAACATTGAGTAATTTTTGTTCTTCAAATGAATTTGTTATCAATTGTAAGCCGATTGGCAAATTATTTTCGTCATTTGCGAAGGGAATTGATATACCAGGCAAACCTGCTAGATTTACAGGAACAGTAAAAATGTCATTTAAATAGTTTTGTACTGGATCAGAAGGCTCGTTTGCAATTTCAAATGCCGTTGAAGGTGTTGAAGGAGTGAGAATTGCATCAACTTTTTTAAAAGCTTCAACGTAATCACTTTTTATTAATGATCTAATCTTTTGAGCTTTAATATAATAAGCATCATAATACCCTGACGACAATACATATGTACCGATTAATATTCTTCTCTTTACTTCATCGCCAAATCCTTCTGATCTCGTTTTTTCATACATATCAATAAGATCATTTCCTTTTACTCTGAGCCCATATCTCACTCCATCATAGCGAGCTAAATTTGATGAAGCCTCTGCAGGTGCAATAATATAGTAAGCAGGTAAAGCGCTCATTGTATGGGGTAAGCTAATATCTAATATTTCTGCTCCATTAATCTTTAGTAGATCTGCACACTCATCCCAGCTTTTTTGAGTACTAGCTGGAAGCTTGTCGCTTCTAAATTCTTTTGGGATTCCAATCTTCATCCCTTTTATATCTGGATTTAAATTTTCATAGTAATTTTCTTTTGGATTGACCGAAGAAGTTGAGTCCTTTTCATCGTGACCCGATATTATATCTAAAAAAATTGCAGCATCTTCAACGGTTTTTGTAATTGGTCCTGCTTGATCTAATGAAGATGCAAATGCAACTATTCCCCATCGCGATACTCTTCCATAAGAAGGTTTTAATCCAACAGTGCCTGTAAAAGATGCTGGTTGTCTAATTGAGCCTCCAGTATCCGTTCCAAGAGAGGCTACACAAAGATCACCTGAAACTGCTGCTGCTGATCCTCCGGATGAACCTCCCGGAACAAGTTTATTATTAGAATTTACAGATTTCCATGGATTATTTACCGGGCCAAAAAAACTAGTTTTGTTGGTTGAACCCATTGCAAATTCATCACAATTTAATTTGCCTAAACTAATCAAGCCTGCATCATCACACTTTTGAGTTACAGTAGATTCATAATTTGGAACAAAGTTTGATAAAATTTTACTTGATGCAGTAGTCGTCACACCCTTAGTACAAAATAAGTCTTTTATTCCAATTGGAATTCCGTCGAACTTACTTCTGAGATTTTGACTTTTTCTTCTCTCGTCAGATTTTTCAGCATCAATAAGAGCTTTCTCTTTTGATACAGTATTGTAGCAATTTAACTCTTTACCACTTTCAATATTTTTCAAATACTCCGAAGTTAACTCTTTCGATGATATTTTATTATTTTCCAAAAGAGTTGCCAGCGATTTTAATGTATAATTATTTTTCATTATTCGATCACTTTTGGAACAACAAAGAAGTCCATTTCTTTTTCAGGTGCATTTTCTAGTACATCTTCAGTACTATTCTGATTATCTACTTTATCATCTCTAACTTCTAATGCTTGATTAAGGGAATTAGAAGTTGGATCAACTTGATCAGTATTAATTTCTTTTAACTGATCAACAAATTCTAAGATTGAATTAAGATCCTTACTAAGATTATTGAGTTTATCTTCACTGATTGAAATTCTTGCTAACTTACCAAGTTTTAAAAGACTTTTCTTATCAAATTCCATATTTATAAGAGGTACTAACTTAAATTAATGTATGATATACAGTCAAAAAATGACTAATGAAACAAAAAAAGAAGTAGATATCACAGAATTTAAGTCATTAGTGGAAAGTAACCATAAAATTCTAGGATTGGATATTGGTAGTAAAAGAATTGGAGTCGCAATTTCTACATCAGATATGACAGGGGCTCTACCATTAAGAACTATTAAATATTCAAATATGAAAGACTTTCTAAAAGAAATAAATGAGATAGTTAAACTTCATGAAGTTAAAGCTCTCATCATTGGACTGCCATTAAATATGGATGGAAGTGAGGGAAAAAGTGCTCAATCAATCCGCGATAAATCAAGAGCCATAAATTTGTCTTTAAATATTCCCTATTGTTTTTGGGATGAGAGACTTTCTTCTGTTGCTGTGGAAAAATTATATACAGATAATTCTAAAAGCAGAAAAACTACCCATAATGAAAAAAAAGAAATTGATAGTCTTGCTTCAGCATTTATCTTGGAAGGTGCATTAAATTATATTAAAAGAATGAATTAATGCTTGAAAACACTAAAATTCCTAAAATCTCTCAAACCCATCTGCATGGCATAAAAGACCTTAACATTGAGGATATAAATAGCATTTTAGAACTCAGTAAAACTTTCAAAGAACACAACAAAGAAAAAGATAAAAAAATACCAATTTTAAAAGGTAGAACAATTATAAACCTTTTTTTTGAACCCTCTACAAGAACACTAATCTCTTTTGAGATAGCTGCTAAAAGATTAGGTGCTGATGTAATTAATATGAATATTGAAGGATCCTCATTAAGAAAAGGTGAAAGTTTATTTGATACTGCTCAAACTTTAGGGGCAATGAACCCTGATCTAGTAATTATCAGACATGGAGAAAATAATGCCTCAAAAGAAATTGCTAAAATATTAGAATGTCCTGTTATTAATGCTGGAGAAGGTGTTAATGAACACCCCACACAAGCATTGCTTGATGCTTATACAATTATAAATCATAATCGAAAACTTAATGATATCACAGTTTCAATATGTGGTGATCTTGAACATAGTCGAGTAGCAAGATCAAACTACTATCTTCTAAATAAAATGAAATCAAAAGTTAGATTCGTATTTCCTGATTATTTTAAACCAAAAGATTTAGATAAATATGATGTTGAAACGTTCACAAATTTAGAAGATGGCATAAAAGATGCTGATATAGTGATGATGCTTAGAATCCAAAATGAAAGGATAAAAGATTTAAATCTTCCATCAGCAGATGATTATTTTAAAAGTTTTGGACTTACTTATGAAAAGTTAAAATCAGCAAAACCTGAAGTACTAGTGCTTCACCCTGGTCCAATAAATCGAGGCGTAGAAATAGAGAATAAACTAGCTGATGATGTAAATAAATCAGTGATAACAGAACAGGTTGAAAATGGAGTAGCTGTTCGTATGGCTTGTTTGTCAATTATGGTGAAATGATTTTCGAGATAATTTTAGTTATTTACTTTTCCTACCTTATGGGATCAATTCCAACTGGTATTTTGGTATCAAGGTTATTCAGTTTAGGGGAGCTTAAAAGTATTGGCTCAGGAAATATTGGGGCTACGAACGTATTAAGAACTGGAAACTTCTTAGCTGCAGGAATTACATTATTTGTTGATTTTTTTAAAGCATTAATACCAATAACCCTTTCTCTGGCAATCAATGATAATTTACTTTTTATATCTGGAACTTTTATTCTATTTGGTCATATATTTCCTATATGGCTTGATGATTTAAAAGGGGGTAAAGGATATGCTTCGTTTATGGGAATTATATTTGCAATTAATTTTTATTTATTTTTAGCTCTTGGGTTAAGTTGGATTATAATTTTTTTAATTTATAGATATTCGTCACTAGCAAGTTTGCTTTCCGCAAATTTAACTTCGTTATTTTCATTATTTTATTTTGATTTCAACGTTTCTTTTATGTGTTTAATTATAAATCTAATTATGATCTTTTCTCATCATGAAAATATAAATCGCTTATTAAAGCGTGAAGAAAAGAAATTGTATTAAGCCTTATATTCTGCCAATTATAAACTATTTTTTGTGAAAATTTGACAAAGCTCACAAAAATATATTAAAGAGCGCGTTTATAAGGATATGAATTTAGTAATAGTAGAAAGCCCAGCTAAGGCTAAAACAATAAATAAATACTTAGGAAGTGAGTTCAATGTACTCGCAAGTTTTGGTCATGTTCGTGATTTGCCATCTAAAAATGGTTCGGTAGATCCAGAAAACAATTTTGCCTTTGAATGGGAAGTATCTTCAACTTCAAAGAAACATATGAAAGAAATTTATGATGCCAGTGCTGATGCATCTACTCTTTATCTTGCAACTGACCCAGATAGAGAAGGTGAAGCAATTGCATGGCACATTGTTGAACTATTAAATAAAAAAAAATTATTAAAAGATAAAACTGTCAAAAGAGTTGTCTTTAGTGAGATCACAAAGAATGCAGTAAAAAATGGAATTGCCAATCCAAGAGATATTGATACTGATCTTGTAGACGCCTATTTAGCTCGAAGAGCACTGGATTATCTATTTGGCTTTAATTTATCGCCAGTATTATGGAGAAAGTTACCGGGAGCCAAGTCAGCAGGAAGGGTTCAATCTGTTGCCTTAAGATTGATATGTGAACGTGAACTTGCAATTGAATCTTTCGAACCTGATGAATATTGGAAAATTAAAGGTAATGTAAAATTTGAGGATGGCTTTAATATAGATGCTAATTTACTTTCTGTAAAAGGCAAAAAAATAGAAAAATTTAGCTTTAAGTCTGAAGATGATGCAAAAAAAATTGTAAACTTATTCTCAGATAATAAATTTGAAATAATAGATATTACAAAAAAACCAGCATCTAGAAATCCAGAACCACCTTTTTCCACCTCAACACTTCAACAAACTGCATCAAGTATTTATGGTTTTGGCGCTTCTCGAACAATGCAAATTGCACAAAAATTATTTCAAGGTATTGAAATTAATGGCGAAACAGTTGGTTTAATAACCTATATGCGTACTGATAGTACTGATATATCTAAAGAAGCCATTGAAACGTATAGAAACTATTTGAAAAAAAATTTTGAGAATGGGTATTGCCCTAATGAAGTAAGAACTTACAAATCAAAAAAAGCTAAAAACGCTCAAGAAGCTCATGAGGGAATTCGACCTACTGATGTTGAATTAATACCTGATCAGGTTTCAAAATATTTAGATACTGATAGCTTAAAATTATACTCGTTAATATGGAAAAGGGCACTTGCAAGTCAAATGAGTTCTGCTGTATTTGAAAGAACAGCTATTGATATCAGATCTGAAAAGAATGAATTGAAACTGAGAGCAAACGGTTCTGTGGTAAAATTTGATGGGTTTTTAAATATTTATAGTGAGTTTAAAGTAAAAAGTGATGAACAAATTAAAAAAGATGAAAGTGAGGAAGATGAAGACGAAGTTACATTACCCGCTATTTCTAAAGGAATGAGGATAGAGTCAGTTTCACCAACAAAAACACAGCATTTTACTCTCCCACCCCCTAGATACTCTGAAGCAAGTTTAGTAAAAAAATTAGAAGAATTGGGCATCGGAAGACCTTCAACCTACGCAAGTATAATATCTGTTCTAAAAACAAGAAATTATGTTGAACTTGATAAAAATAGGTTTGTACCTGTTGATAGAGCAATATTGATAACAGCGTTTCTTAAAGGATTTTTCTCAAAGTACATTGATTATGAGTTTACTGCTGGAATGGAAGAATCACTTGACGAAATTACTTCTGGAAAAATAAAATGGACTGAATTCTTAGAAAATTTTTGGAAAAATTTTTCTACAAATGTAGGTGATGTTACTGATTTGAGAATTACTAATATATTGGATAATTTAAATGAAATTCTTAAGTCCCATATATTTGAGCAAAAAGAAGAAAGTAACGGAGAAAAGGCAATTTCAAGAAGTTGCCCTTCTGAAAACTGTGAAGGTGAACTAAGTCTTAAAGTAAGTCGATTTGGTGCGTTCGTAGGCTGTTCCAACTATCCCGATTGTAAGTTCACTAGACCTATCTCACATAAAAAAATTAAGGAAGCATTTGAAGATACAATTCTTGGAAAAGATGTTGAGTCAAAACAGGATATTAAATTATTGAATGGAAGATTTGGGCCATACGTTCAGCTTGGTGACGTAGTTGAAAAAGAAAAGCCAAAGAGAGCTTCAGTACCCAAAGGAATTTCCCCGTCTGTAATTGATTTAGAGAAAGCCCAGTATTTATTAAGTTTACCAAGAGAGATAGGCGGTCATCCTGAAACAGGTGAAATTATTACTGTGAATTATGGCCGCTATGGTGGTTACATTAATTGTGGTGATAAAAATGCTAGCCTTGAAGATAATTCTGAAATTTTTGATATTGGTATTAATAGAGCAGTTTCTCTGCTTGCTAATGCAAAGCCTGGTAGACTTAAAAGTTCATCTGAAATCAAAACTTTAGGAGAACATCCTGATGATAAAAAACCAATCAAAGTGATGAAAGGGAAGTTCGGGCCCTATATTAAATATAAAAGTATTAATGCCACAATTCCCGATAATATTGACCCTGAGGAAATTCTAATGGAAGAAGCTATTGATTTGATTGAAAAAAAACTAGAAAAAACAGGAAAGAAAAAGAAAAAATCTTCTAAAAAATAAAAAAACCTGTATCTTTATAATCTTTACAAAAATTAAATTATTAACAAGTTGAAAGGTTAACTATGGCTCTCGCTCTAAATGATGTGATGGAAAAGAAATCATCTCTGGATTTTAAAAACCAGGCTTTTATTAATGGAAACTATATTAATTCAGTAACTGGCAAAACGTTTGAGAGCATCAGCCCTGTTGATGGATCAATAATAACTAGCGTTTCAGAATGTGACGTTGACGATATAAACATAGCTGTCAAAGCTGCGCGCGATGTATTTGAAAAAGGGTCATGGTCTAGAATGGCTCCTTCAAAAAGAAAAAAAATTCTATTTAATTTCGCTGACTTAATGAAAAAAAATATTCTAGAACTTGGCTTGCTAGAAACTTTAAACATGGGTAAGCCTATAACTAGAGCAACAGGCGATATAGCGGCATGTATTAATTGTACAAAATGGTATGCTGAGGCAATTGATAAACTTTATGATGATGTAGCTCCAACAAGTGATAATTTGATTGCAACTATCACAAAAGAACCTCTGGGTGTAGTTGGAGCAGTAACTCCTTGGAATTTTCCTTTGTTAATGGCTTGTTGGAAATTTGCACCTGCGTTAGCAACTGGAAATAGTTTTATTTTAAAACCCGCAGAACAATCACCTTTATCTGCGTTAAGAGTTGCCGAACTAGCAATGGAAGCTGGTATTCCTGAAGGAGTCTTCAATGTAGTGCCTGGTTATGGTCCTACTGCAGGAAAAGCATTAGGAACTCACATGGATGTTGATAAACTTGGATTTACTGGATCTACTGAAGTTGGAAGATATTTTTTATCTTATGCAGGTGAATCCAACATGAAGAGGGTTTCACTGGAGTGTGGAGGAAAGTCTCCAAACATAATATTTGCAGATGCACCTGACTTAGACCATGCTGCAAAAATGGCAGCTGATGGCATGTTTGGAAACAGTGGTCAGGTATGTGATGCGCCCTCTAGGTTGCTACTTCAAAAATCGATAAAAGACGAATTTTTAGAAAAGGTCGTAAGCTACTCTAAACCTTGGATGCCAGGTAACCCATTTGATCCAAACACTTTAATGGGCTCGATAGTCGATAAAACCCAAACTGAAAGAATCATGAATTATATAGATAAAGGCAAATCTGAAGGTGCGAATGTTATAACTGGTGGAGATCAGGTGCTTCAAGATTCAGGTGGCTACTATGTAAGTCCTACGGTCTTTAAAGATGTTCAAAATTCAATGACTGTTGCTAAAGAGGAAATTTTCGGACCAGTATTATGTGCCATAGATTTTGAAAATGAAGATGAAGCTCTTCAAATAGCAAATGATACTCATTATGGACTTAATGCAATGATATGGTCTAATGATTTAAATAAAGTACATAAGCTTGCAAAAAGAATTAAAAGTGGAAAAGTTCTGATAAACAGTTTGAGCGATGGAGATATGTCTTTACCTCACGGTGGATACAAGCAGTCAGGTTCTGGAAGAGATAAATCTCTGGAAGCTCTTGGCCAATATACTCAAACAAAACTAACATTGATAGAAGTTAAGTAATTAGTGTCACATAAGCTATCTGATGGCCTTCAAAAGCAAATAAGCAAAGCTACTCTATTAAAGAATAAACCACTGCTTATAACTGATGCTGACGAAGTCTTATTAAATTTTGTAAAATGCTTTGAAATTTATTTAGAAAAAAAAGGATTTTGGTATGACCTAACTTCATACGCTCTTTTTGGAAATATAAAACAAAAAGGAACTGATGAAGTTCTATCTAATGAAGTTATACTTGAATATTTAGACGATTTTTTTCGAACTGAGTCAAAAGATATAACTTTTGTTGAAGGATCAATACACTTTATCAATAAACTTCTGGACTCTAATTTTCAAATTTTAGTGCTGACTAATATTCCATTCAAATATTTGGATGATAGAAAGTATTGTTTTCAAAAGAATGGCCTTAATCTTCAAATAATTGCCGGAAATGGACCAAAAGGGTTGGTAATTAAAGAATTAATTAGAGACTTTAATGAAAAAGTTTTTTTTATAGATGATTTAGCTCCCCACATATCCTCCGTAAAAGAAGAAGTATCGAAATCTAAAACTATTCATTTCATATCGGATGAACGATTATCTAAACTTGCAGTTTCGCCTAAAGAGGCAGATTTTCGTGCATATAGTTGGAAAGATATATATAATTTTCTTATTAATGAAGTTAGCGGATAAAATACTCGAAGTAGAAAAAGATTATAAGCAATTTAAGCTTGTAACTCTTGGGAATTATTTGCCTTTTAAAAAAATAGGTAACTTAGTTTATGTATCGGGGCAACTTCCTATAGATGATGAAAAAATTATAACTGGTAAAGTTCCATCAGAAACTGACATTAAGGAGGCATCATATGGATCACGCATATGTATGCTCAATACTTTGTCTATATTAGATCAGCTAAACCCGACATGTGAACTTAGTGATTTTAATTGTATTCATGTTGCTGGTTACGTAAATGCTGATCATTCATTTTCTGACCATCCTCTAGTCATCAATGGTGCGTCAGATGTTGTTTGTGATATTATGGGAGAAAAAGGACAGCATTCAAGAATTGCTGTGGGAGCAAACTCCCTTCCAAAAAATGCTAGTGTTGAAGTTGCATCAATATTTGAAATTCTGAAATAATGAGTCCTTTTCTTGATCGTCCGATTGCCCATAGAGGGCTTCATGATAAAAAATTAATCATTGAAAATTCTTTGGAAGCATTTGAAAATGCAATGAAACACAACCTTGCAATTGAATGTGATATTGTCTTATCTAAGGATAAAGAAATTATAGTATTTCATGATTATGATTTAAAAAGGATGTGTGGAATAAATTCTAAAATTAATGATCTAAGTACAAACGAAATAAGAAAACTTAAGCTTTTAGACACAGATTGTAAAATACCATCACTTGATGAGATGCTGCATTTAGTAGATGGCCAAACACCTATATTAATTGAAATAAAATCTGGTTTTAATCCTGAAATTGAAGAGAGATTAATCGAAATAATTCGAGCTTATAATGGGGAAATTGCTTTGCAGTCATTTGATTATAAAATGTGTGAATGGTTTAAAATCAATGCTCCATTTTATAAAACAGGCCTAATAACTAGTAATGATAACATCGATTTTAAAGAGATTTCTCATCTAGGCATTAATTTTTTAGCGGTTGATGTAGAAAAAATAAGTATCAGAAATATTCAAAGTATAAGGAAGAATAATATTCCACTATTAACTTGGACAATCAATAATACGGAAAAGTATAATTTGTCAAAGAAGTTTGCAGATAATATTATTTTTGAAGATATACATAATGAAATTAGTTAAAAGTATAAATTATCTCAATAAAATTCTAGATAGATATAAAAGTGATGGTTTTAAAATTCACTTAACACCAACAATGGGAGCTTTGCATGCGGGTCATTTAAAATTAGTTAAGAGGTCAAAAAAACTAAAATCAATTGTTGTAGTTAGTATTTTTGTTAACCCTACACAATTTGGACCAAAAGAAGATTATAAAAATTACCCAAGGACGCTTAAAAATGATCTTAAAGTTTTAAAAAAATACGGTGCTGATATTGTCTTCACTCCAATACAAAAACAAATTCTCTCACATAAAACGAAATATAATTGTCCAGAGTTTGCAATTGAGAAACGACTGTGTGGTAAATCAAGGCCAAAATACTTACCAGGTGTAAAAAATATTGTACTTAAACTTTTTGATATAGTGCAACCAGACGCAGCATTTTTTGGCGAAAAAGATTATCAGCAATATTTGGTAATTAAAAAAATGACTGAGTCATTAAAATTAAATACAAGGATAATATGCGTTAAAACTGTTAGGGATAGGAATGGACTTCCACTTTCATCAAGAAATAACTATTTAAGTAGTCAGGAATTTAAAATTGCTATTAAAATCAATAAATTACTTAAAAAATTAACTCCATTGATTAAAACCAAGTTAAAGATTAATAAAATACTTGATCATACAAAAAAAGTCCTTATGGACCATGGTGTTGATAAAATTGATTATCTGACTGTATTAAATGATGATCTCTCTATACGAAAAAAAATAAGTGATAAATCAAGAATATTTATTGCGGCTAAAATAGGAAATACTCGATTAATTGACAATATAAAAATCTAAAATAAATAAATTGAAGCGAGCCCTAGAAAAGATAAAAATCCAAATACATCAGTTATTGTTGTTACAAATACACTTGATGCTAAAGCAGGATCAATCTTAACTTTATTAAAAATATATGGAATTAGGAAACCAAATAAACCCGCAGATAAAATATTTATTACCATTGCTGCTCCAACAATTATAGATAAACTAAGATCAGAAAACCAAATCCAAGCAGCAAACCCTGTTATAATCGCAAATAATATTCCATTTAATACTGATATCGCAATTTCTTTTACAAATACCTTCCTTCTGTTGTTATCTACTAATTCTTTAGTTGCGATAGCTCTCACGGTTAGTGTTAACGTTTGTGTTCCTGCATTACCACCCATTGATGCAACAATTGGCATTAAAATCGCCAATGCTACCATTTTCTCAATGCTGGCATCAAACAGACTTATTACATAAGATGCAAGAATTGCGGTTAATAAATTTAGAAATAACCATATAAACCGTCGCCTTGTTGATCTTCCAATGGATTGGTTCATCTCACTTTCTGAAACACCCCCCAACCTCAAAATATCTTCTTCTGCTTCTTCTTGAACAACCCAAACAATATCATCTGCCGTAATTCTTCCAATTAATCTATTTTGGTCATCGACAACTCCAGCTGACACCAAAGAGTATTGTTCAAAGAAAAGTGCTACTTCTTCTTGGTCCATAGATGCTTTAACAAATTTAGGGTTTTCTTCTAAAATTTCATTTAATTTTGTATCTCTACGTGACTTCAGAACTTTAGATACTGAAGCGCTCCCCAAAGGTTTGTTGCTCGGGTCAACAATAAAAAGTTCATAGAATTCATCGGGTAAGTCAATTTGTTCTCTTAAATGATCAATGGCCTGCCCTACTGTCCAAAAGCCTGGCATTGAAACAAATTCTTTTTGCATTCTTCTTCCAGCAGTATCTTCAGGGTAATTAAGACTTTCTTGTAAAATTTCTCTCTCTGTGGGGTTTACTTGGTCTAAAATTTTCTTTTGAGCTGCTGGCTCCAAAGACTCAATGAGGTTAATTGCATCATCTGTCTCCATCTCACTAATGGAGCGAACTACTTTAGTATCCTCTAATTCTTGAACTGTTTCATCAATAATAGTGTCATCTAGCTCAGCAAGAACATCTGTATAGCGGTCTTCACTAAGATTATTAAGGATGTAAGATCGTTGCTCTTTACTAAGAAAAGTAAAGAGATCGGCCAGATCTGCTGGATGAAGAGGAGAAATAATATTGGTTAGTTTATCTTTTTCTTTGTTATTGCAAAAATTTATTACATCATTAATTAATTGATTATTAAATGTTATATTCTCATTTTGAGGAGTTTCATTTACAATATTATTCATAATAAAAACATGTACATCAATTTAGGTTATTATCCAGAAAAACATGGAAATTAAGATAGATAATATAGCTCAAGACTACTTAAAAAGTCTTAAATATATGGAAAATAGAGTGAATGAAATAATTAAAAACCAGAATGAAGAACTTGCTTGGCTCTTAAGTCATCCAGCGATATATACATCAGGATCTACTGATCATAAAAGCGACCTTCTTAATAATAATAAAATACCTGTAATTAAGACTAATCGGGGAGGAAAATATACTTATCACGGTCCTGGACAAAGAGTTGTCTACCTTATGATCAATTTAAATAATAGAAAAAAAGACATTAAGTTTTTTGTAAACCAACTTGAAAAATTGATCATAGAAATTTTAAGTAATTTTCACATTGTTGCAGAAGCAATACCTGATCATCATGGAGTATTCGTTAAAAAGGATAATGGTCAACTTTATAAAATTGCCAGTATCGGTCTCAAGGTAAAAAAATGGGTTACTTACCATGGTTTTTCAATAAATATAAATCCAGATTTAAGTCACTACGAAGGTATCAAGCCATGTGGAATGAGTAGCAAATTTGTCACTAGTTTTTCAGATTTAGGTTATAATATAAAAAGTAAGGAAATTGATAAAACAATTGAAAAAACTCTAGTTAAATATTTTAATTAAAATGAACTTTACTTCTGTAAAAAATAATAAAAAAACTATCAATCTCAAAAATAAAAATAATAACTATGAAGTAAATGCTCAATGGCTTTATGAGCACAGTACGAACAGCGAGATAAGAGATAATTATACTAATCAACTATTAATCGAGGCGGCGGAGATAGATGAACATTTATACGTTAAATCAGCCAAAATAAACAAAAATATTTTACAAATTCAATTTTCAGATAATTCAAAACATTCGTATCAATTTGACTATCTCTACAATCAACTAGAATCTGAAGAATTCAAGTCCAAAAAATGCTTATGGAATAAAGCAAGTATTAAAATTCCAAAATATAACTTTCTGCTAATAAATGAAAAAATGTTATCTGACATTTTATTATCTGTTGAAACATTTGGTTTTTGTTTAGTCAGAAATATTCCAAGAACTAAGAATGGTTTAAATGAGCTTATGAAACTTATTGGGCCAGTTAAAAAAACAAATTGGGGTGGTATTGCTGATGTTAAAAACATAAAAAAAGCCTATGACTTAACTATGACAACAAGAGCACTAGAGAACCATACTGACAATCCATATCGCTTCCCTACACAAGGTTATATTTTTTTACATTGCATAGAAAACGCTTCAATAGGTGGAGAAAATACAATAGTTGACGGTTTTAATGTTGCAAAAATTTTGCGAGATAGACATAAACAATTCTTTAACACGCTTACAACTTTCAATACCTTTTTTAGATATAAAGATGAAAATGCCTGGTTAGAAAATAAATGTAAGCTGATCGAGTTAGATGATATGAATAATGTAATACAAGTAAGATACAACAATAGAACTGAATTAATTCCATTCGATAAAAATAAAAAAATAGACAATTATATTAATGCAAGAAGAAAGTTATGGGATTTAATTAAGGATAAAAAAAATAATGTTCGCATTAAACAACGACCAGGTGACATGTTAATTTTAGATAATTATCGTGTATTGCATGGAAGAGGAGCGTATAAAGATACTAAAAATCGTCGCTACTTTAGACAAGGCTACATGGATAGAGATATTTTTCAGAGCAAATTAAAAACTTTGGCTATTTAGAAAATAGAATAAGCTCCTCATCAGCACCAACGCTATCGCCTGGCTTTATTAGAACTTTATCAATTACGCAGTCTTTTTCGCTTTTTAAAATATTTTCCATTTTCATTGCTTCAATGATTAGCAATTGATCTCCACTTTTGACTTTTTGTCCTTCAGATACGTCTATTGACTTGATTAGACCAGGCATTGGAGAAATTAATTTTTTTGATAAATCTTCTAATTTTATTTTTGGCATAAGCCTTATGTAAGTTTCATGTTGCTTACTTACAACTATGGTCTGACATCTGCAATCACAGTAACTGACATCCGAAGAGTTAAGGTTTACAAGTTTATTTAATTTAAAATACTCTATTTGTTGATTTATACTTACCTGACATAACCTCTCGTGTAGCTTTATAGATGTTTCAATCTCATACTCTTTTTTTTCTATTTTAAAGGTTCCATAAAATCTTTCTTTTTCAAACTTAGAGTCTGTAACTTTGAGGTTAAGAAAATCTTCTCCTACCTTTATTACAAAATCATTTGAAGTTAATATCCTGCTTTGTAATTGGAATATAAATAAAACCTGGGCAAAAATTGCAATTCTGTGTTTCTTATATTCACTTAAATTATGATTAGAATAGTAACCCTTAGGGAATTTTTCTTTGATAAAATTTGTACTTATCTTGCCGTTTCTAAATTTTTTGTCATCTAAAATTGAAATCAGAAATTCAATATTATTTTCGACTCCTGATAAGTAATAATTTTGCAGTGAATTGATCATTAAGTCTATTGCAGTTGCTCTATCCTTACTGTGAACCGCTAGCTTTGATATCATAGGATCATAAAATAAAGAAACTTCAGATCCAGGATTTATTCCTGTATCGTTTCTAATAATTTGATCTTTATTCTCGATTTTTGATGGCTCTATGTATTCAGTCACTCTACCAATTGAAGGTAAAAAGTCTTTAGTTGGATCTTCGGCATAAATACGAGACTCAACTGACCAGCCTTTAAGGTTGATATCTTTTTGTGATATATTTAACTTTTTATTATCTGCACAATAAATCATTTGTTCAACCAAATCTACGCCTGTAACAAGCTCAGAAACAGGATGCTCAACTTGAAGTCTTGTGTTCATCTCAAGAAAATAAAAATTTTTGTTTGCATCTACTACAAATTCTACAGTCCCAGCCGAATCGTATTTAACTTCCTTGGCAAGAGTTAAAGCTTGTGAAGCCATTTCAATTCTCATATCTTGATCTACAAATGGCGAAGGACACTCTTCAATAACTTTTTGATATCTTCTTTGAATAGAGCATTCTCTCTCACCTAAGTGAACTTGGTTTCCATGTTTGTCGCAAAGGATTTGTATCTCAATATGTCTTGGCTGTTCTATATATTTTTCAATAAACACGCGATCATCCCCAAAACTTTTTTTTGATTCACTTTTTGCAGCATTAAAATTTTCTTCTAATTCACTATTTTTTCTTACTATTCTCATTCCTTTACCGCCACCTCCAGCTGATGCTTTTAGCAAGACTGGGTATCCAATTTTATTTGAGATTTTTAATGCTTCCTTTGAGTTTTTTACTGGAGCGGTATGCCCAGGAATTACGTTTAGTTTAAGTTTTATCGCAAGATTTTTAGACTCAATCTTGTCTCCCATTTTTTTTATAGCATTAGGATTGGGTCCAATAAATTGTATTTTCTCTTTAGCAAGTCTTTTAACAAAGGCTGCATTTTCAGATAAAAATCCATATCCTGGGTGAATTGCGTCAGCCTTTGATTTTTTTGCAATATTAATGATTTTATCAATATCTAAATAAGACTCGGCTGGCTGAGAGCCACCTATATGATAAGACTCATCTGCCTGTTTCACAAATAGAGAGTCTTTATCGGCATCAGAATAAACAGCTACTGTATTAATATTCAACTTTCTTGCTGTACGTATAACTCTGCACGCAATTTCTCCTCTATTCGCAATTAGAATTTTTTTAATCATTAATTATAATGGTATATTATCGTGTTTTTTTAAGGGAGAAGATAATTCTTTATCTTTTAAATTTTCAAGTGCTGTCGCTATTCGACGACGTGTTGAATGTGGTCTTATTACATCGTCTATAAATCCTCTCTTAGAAGCAATAAATGGATTTACAAACTGATCTGTATATTCTTGTGTTCTCTTATCAATTTTCTTTTTATCTTTAATTTCATTTCTGAACAAAATTTCAGTTGCTCCCTTGGCACCCATAACTGCAATTTCTGCGCTTGGCCATGCATAATTAATATCACCCCGCAAATGCTTTGAAGCCATTACAACATATGCGCCTCCATAAGCCTTACGAGTTATTATTGTTATTTTAGGAACGGTTGCTTCAGCATAAGCATATAAAAGCTTGGCACCATTTTTAATTATACCATTGTGTTCCTGAGATACTCCTGGCAAAAAACCTGGTACATCAACAAAAGTGACAATTGGTATATTGAAACAATCACAAAATCTTACAAACCTACCACCTTTTTTACCAGAGTCTATATCAAGACATCCTGCCAAAACTAGTGGCTGGTTTGCCACAAATCCAACTGTTCTTCCCTCAATTCTACCAAAACCAGTGATGATATTTTTTGCAAAGTCAGGCTGAATTTCAAAAAAATAGTTATTATCAACTACTTTATTGATTAGTTCCTTCATATCATATGGTTTATTTGCATTTTCAGGAACAAGGGTATCTAAAGAGTAATCTGGACTTAGGTCTTGAAAACTATCTTTAATATTTTTAGATTTTTCCCGATTGCTTGAAGGCAACAAGTCAATAAGACTTTTTACTTCCTGTAGTGTTTCAATATCATTGTTGAATGCTCCATCAGCTACAGAAGACTTTGAAGTATGTGTTTTAGCACCCCCTAATTCCTCTTGCGTAACATTTTCTTGTGTCACGGTCTTTACAACATCTGGGCCAGTCACAAACATGAATGAGGTATTTTTAACCATAAATATGAAATCTGTCATTGCAGGTGAATACACAGCTCCGCCAGCACATGGGCCCATAATGACTGAAATTTGGGGAACAACTCCAGAGGCAAGAACATTTCGTTGAAATACTTCTGCATAACCCGCTAAAGACGCAACGCCCTCCTGAATACGTGCACCTCCAGAATCATTTATTCCGATAATAGGAGCGCCAACTTTCATTGCCATATCCATTATCTTACATATTTTTTCTGCATGAGCTTCAGATAGTGAGCCTCCAAAAACTGTAAAGTCTTGACTGAAAACGTATACTAATTTTCCATTTATTTTTCCACTACCAGTAACCACTCCATCACCAGCATACTTCTGATCGGCCATGCCAAAGTCATTAGTACGGTGTTCCATGTACATATCATATTCTTCAAAAGTATCTTGATCTAAAAGTACCTCTATACGTTCTCTTGCTGTTAATTTGCCTTTAGCGTGCTGAGCGTCAATTCGTTTTTTTCCTCCACCCAGTTTAGCCTCTTCTCGCTTTTTCTCTAATAATTTGATGATATCACTCATGAAGTGACTATATTATATAATATTTCTGAATTATCAATTTATAAGTATTTTCTAAAGTGATCTGGGAGTTCAGTCTCTATTTTGACTTTTTTATTATTCATATCAGTGAATTCTAAAGCGCCAGCATGTAGGAATAAATTAGAATATTTTATTTGATTGCGTTCAATATAATATTTTTTATCACCAAGTATTGGAAAACCATTCATAAAACAATGTTGCCTAATTTGATGTTTTCTACCTGATTGAGGATTTAATTTTAAAAGAAAATATCCTCCAGGAAGTTTTTTTGTTATTTGATATTTTGTTTCAGCGGAAACTTTTTTTTTATTTTTGGAGAGCATATCATTTAGTATTCCCTCTCTATTTCTTGGTTTATTTCCTACTATTGCATAATAAGTTTTCTTTATCTTATGATTAGAAAGAATTTTGTGAAAATACCTTGCTGAATTATGATTTTTTGCAATTATCAGTAGGCCAGTTGTATCTTTGTCAAGTCGATGCACTAACTTAGGATTACTATCTTTATTATTAAATAATTGAAGCAGATCATCTATTGATAGATTAATTTTTGATCCACGTTGACATGGTATTCCAGCCCACTTATTAATAATGATAAATTCGTCAGATTGAAAAACTATTGAGTTTTTAAGTTTTCTTTTGATTACGTTTGGTATTTTAATTGAAGATTTAGTTTCATGAATAACTTTGAATTCTTTGAAAATATCAATGATATCATCTTGTTTAACTCTATAATTCCCAAGTTTTTTTTTATTATTTATTTTAATTGATTTTTTTCTGAGCTCTTTATGAAGTAATGAAAAAGGAATATTCAATTTTTCTTTTAAAAACTTGTCTAATCTTATCCCATTAAAAGCGCTATCAACAATTATAATTTTTTTGGATTTCATCTAAATTTATGTGTTTAGATAAATCAACTTAGTGTTGATTAAATATTATTTTTCTTGATCAAGAATTTGAATGTAAGCCATAGGCGCATTATCACCTGATCGATAGCCGGCTTTAACAATTCTACAATAGCCGCCATTTCTATCTTTGAATCTTTCAGATAAATCTCCAAAAACTTTTGTTACCGCCTCTTTATCTCTAAGTGAGTCAAAAGCATTTGCCCTAGATGAACTTTTATTCTTTTTACCTAAAGTGATAATCTTTTCAACAAATGGTCTTAGTTCCTTTGCTTTTGGAAGTGTGGTTTTAATAGTCTCATTTTTGATTAGAGAAACAGCCATGTTCTCAAGCATCGCTATCCGATGCGATGATGTCCTATTTAACTTTCTTTTTGCAATTCCGTGTCTCATTTTTTAATTATATGGATCTTCAATCTTTCTTGCCATTTCCTCGATATTTTCTGGTGGCCAATTAGGTACTTCCATACCTAAATATAGTGACATTGTACCAAGTACTTCTTTTATTTCATTTAATGACTTGCGACCAAAATTGGGCGTACGCAACATTTCAATTTCACTTTTTTGAACAAGGTCTCCAATATAAATGATATTATCATTCCTTAGGCAATTCATTGATCTTACTGAAAGCTCAAGCTCTTCTACTTTTCTTAAAAGATTCTTATTAAATTGAGGTTCCAGTGCATCAGGTTCTTCCTGTATCTCTTCAGGCTCTTCAAAATTAATAAATGATTGCAATTGGTCTTGAATTATTCGCGCTGCAAAAGCAATCGCATCCTCAGGTGATACTGATCCATTTGTTTCAATTGACATTGTCAACTTATCGTAATCCAGAACTTTTCCCTCTCTAGTATTTTCTATGCTGTATGAAACTTGTTTAACTGGGCTAAATATAGAATCTATCGGAATCAAACCTATCGCAGAATCCTCTGGTTTGTTGTGTTCAGCAGCAACATAACCTTTACCTTTTGCCACGGTAAGCTCCATATTAAGTTCAGTATTGTCGTCAAGATTACAAATAACTAACTCTGGATTTATAATATCAATTTCAGAAGGAGTATTAATCATACCAGCAGTGATCTCTCCTGGACCTTTCACATTGAGGTTCATTTTTCTTACACCTTCAGAATGCATATTTAAAGACAAAGATTTTATATTTAAAACTATATCCGTTACATCTTCTCTTACTCCATCAATAGATGAAAATTCATGGAGTACGTTATCAATCTTAATTGCTGTCACAGCAGTACCTTGAAGTGACGAAAGCAACACCCTTCTAAGGGCATTTCCAAGAGTTAATCCAAAACCTCTTTCAAGGGGTTCAGCAATTAATGTTGCTTTATATTGAGTGTCCTCATCGCTGATTAGCTTTAGTTTTGAAGGTTTTATTAATGCCTGCCAATTATTAATAATACTCATAGTTTTTTTCCTTTAATAAAATATTAAACTCTTCTTTTCTTTGGTGGACGACAACCATTGTGAGGAATTGGTGTAGTATCTTTAATAGAAGTTATATAGAAACCTACAGCTTGTAATGCTCGTAATGCCGATTCTCGTCCTCCGCCTGGTCCTTTAACAAATACTTGCAAGTTTTTTAAACCAAATTCTTTAGCTTTTGTGCCAGCATCCTCAGCTGCAATTTGTGCAGCATATGGTGTGGACTTTCTTGATCCTTTAAAACCCTTTACCCCCGCAGACGACCAAGCAATACTATTTCCTTGCTCGTCGGTAATGGTAATCATAGTATTATTAAATGTAGCATTAATATACGCTAATCCAGAAATGATATTCTTTTTTTGTTTTTTCTTTTTTACAGTTTTAGTTTCAGCCATATTTACTTAGTAACCTTTTTCTTTCCAGCAATTGCAATAGCTTTTCCTTTTTTAGTTCTAGCATTTGTATGAGTGCGCTGCCCCCTACACGGCAAATTTTTCCTATGTCTTACACCTCTATATGTGCCAAGATCTTTTAACCTTTTGATATTTCCAGAAACTTCACGTCTTAAATCACCTTCAACTAAAAATGATGATGAAATAACATCACTAACATTTTTTATTTCTACTTCAGATAAATCCTGAACTCTAATATTTGCATCTACATTTGCCTGAGAACATACATCTTTTGAAATCTTATTTCCAATTCCATATACATAGGTCAAAGCGACTCCTAATTTCTTTTGGGTTGGAATGTTTACTCCAGCAATACGAGCCATTAATAAAGACCTAACATTTTTGGTTTGAGAGATTGCGGGATTATATGATTATTAATTAATTGGTCAAGCATATTAAAGGCGATCTATAATTGAGTTAATTAATTGATTTATATGCATAATTTCACCTACACCACTGACTTTTTTTAACAGTCCTGCTTCATCATAATATTTTATTAAAGGCATAGTTTCATTGAAATATGTTTCTAGTCTTTTTAGGAGAGTTTCCTCATTATCATCGGATCTTCCTTCTTCTTTACCTCTAGATAATATTCTTTCTTTTAAATGTTTTTCTTCAACATCTAACTGAATTACACATGAAATCTTGTTTTTAAATTCTGACATCAATTTATCGAGAAGCCTTGCTTGCGCTGTATTTCTAGGAAAGCCATCGAGTAGATATCCACTTGAATTTTTATTTTTATTAAAAAATGACTTAATGACATTAATTATGATTTCATTAGAGACTAATTTTCCTTCATCAATGATTTGTTTAGCCTTTACTCCTACCTCACTTTTATTAGCTATCTCCAACCTAAGTAGATCACCTGTAGATAAGTGGCTTAATTTATATTTTTCACAGATTAAATTTGCCTGAGTGCCTTTTCCTGCCCCCGGAGGCCCCAATAAAACTAAATTCACCTTCTTGTGCCTCGTAGGCGAGATTTTTTTATTAAAGCTTCATATTGATATGCAAATAAATGACTTTGAATTTGCCCAACAGTATCCATGCCGACAACTACAACAATGAGTAGTGATGTACCTCCCAAATAAAATGGAATTGAGTATTGCGCAATTAAAATTTCTGGAAGTATGCATACAAATGCTAAATATAATGCCCCAATGGTAGTTATTCTGGATAAGACAAAATCAATATACTCAGCAGTTTTTTCACCTGGTCTGATACCTGGAATAAAACCACCTTGTCTTTTTAAGTTATCAGCTGTTTCAACTGGATTGAATACAATTGAAGTATAAAAGAATGCAAAAAATATAATGGCTGCAGCATACATAAGCATATATGCAGGTTGGCCTCTGCCAAGTAGTGCTGCAATATCATTTAACAATCCTGGCTCTGCCGATACATTAAAATTTGCAATTGTAATTGGTAGCAATAGAATAGATGAAGCAA
Source organism: uncultured Pelagibacteraceae bacterium (assembly GCA_902613805.1). Classification (GTDB taxonomy): domain Bacteria; phylum Pseudomonadota; class Alphaproteobacteria; order Pelagibacterales; family AG-422-B15; genus CACNXQ01. Next base: position 120,571 of record CACMIV010000003.1, on the reverse strand, counting down.
ATATTGCTGGTATAACACCTGCAGTATTGAGTTTAAGAGGTAGATGTGTGCTATCTCCAGCAAACATCTTATTACCCATCTGTCTTTTTGGATACTGAACTATTAATCTTCTTTGAGCTCTCTCCATAAAAACTATAAAGATAACAACAGCTACAATCATCACTAAAAGCAACACAAGTGTAAGAGTTGAGATTGTTCCCTGACGACCCAATGTTAGTGTATTTATTAAGGCACTAGGTATCTCAGCTACAATACCAGAAAAAATAATGAGCGATATTCCATTTCCTATACCTCTGCTAGTTATTTGTTCTCCTAGCCACATTAAGAAAACAGTTCCGCCAGTTAATGTAATTGTAGTTGAAAGTCTAAAAAATAGTCCAGGGTCTGTAACAACTTTTCCCGCTGACTCTAACCCAACAGAAATCCCATATCCCTGCAATAAAGCAAGTAAAACTGTGCCGTATCTAGTATATTGAGTAATTTTTCTTCTACCGGGTTCACCCTCTTTCTTCAAACTTGCCAGATGCGGAGAGACACTTGTCATAAGTTGCATAATAATTGACGAAGATATATATGGCATGATACCTAACGCAAAAATGGCCATTCGACTAATTGCTCCACCTGCAAAGACATCAAACATTCCAAGAATTCCGCTTTGATTAGTTTCAACAAGAAGCCTTAATTGCTCAATGTCTATTCCTGGTAAAGGAATATATGTCCCAAATCTATAAATTATTAATGCACCTAAAGTGAACCAAATCCTTTTCTTTAATTCAGTGGCCTTAGAAAAGACACTAAAGTTGAAGTTTGATGCTAGTTTTTCAGCTGCTGAAGCCATCTCGCTAAATTGATTTACTTATTTTTAATTCGACGCCAAGTTTTTGAAGTTTTTCTTCCGCAGACTTAGTCACTTTACTGCACTCAATTGTATTTTTTGATTTTAATTCACCGGCACCAAGGATTTTTAGAAGTTTCTCATCTTTATTTTTTATAAGACGTAATTTTTTTAAGAGTGTTATATTTATAATTTCTGACTCATTGATGGAGTTTTTATCAATCAATTTCTGAAGTGCAGAGAGGTTTAATTCAAAATATTGTTTTTTTGTAAAATTTGAAAAGCCAAATTTAGGTAATCTTCTGTATAAAGGCATCTGTCCGCCCTCGAAACCATTAATAGCAACACCAGAACGAGCTTTTTGTCCTTTATGACCACTTCCGGAGGTTTTACCTTTACCTGAGCCTATGCCTCTTCCAATTCTCTTCTTTGATCTAAACGCCTTATTTTTATCAATTTGATTTAATTTCATTTAATTATCTTCCGTAACTACTAAATGTTTTACTTTTTTAATCATGCCTAATGTTTCAGAAGTTGTCTCTCTTATGACGCTACTGTTAATTTTTTTAAGTCCTAGCCCTTTTACCGTCGCTATTTGTGCCTTTTGAGAACCAATTGTACTTTTTTTCAATGTAATTTTTAATTTTTGAGTCATGTCGTTTCTCTTGCTGAAGTAATATTGCCAACTTTTTTAGATCTCCTTGCAGCAATTATCTTTGGTGATTTTTGCTTTTTTAGTCCATCTACTGCCGCTCTGATAATGTTATAAGGATTTGAGCTGCCGACTGACTTTGCAACAATGTCTTGTATCCCTAATAATTCAAATACTGCCCTAACTGAACCTCCAGCTATGATACCTGTACCAGATGGTGCGGATCTCATAACTACACGTGACGAACCATGAGTTCCAACTATGTCATGATGCAATGTTCTTCCTTCTCTCAGTGGTATTCTAACTAAACTTTTTTTTGCAGAGTCTGTAGCTTTTTTTATGGCTTCAGGAACCTCTTTTGCTTTACCATGACCAAAACCAACTTTACCAGATTCATCTCCAGCAACAACTAATGCCGCAAATCCAAAACGCCTTCCTCCTTTTACAACTTTTGTAACACGATTAATTGCTACAAGTTTGTCCTTAATATCTAAGCCGTTTTGATCTTTATTCTTGTTTTCATTAACCATATTATTTCCTATAAATTTATACCTTTTGATCTTACCTCATCAGCGACTGTTTTTACTATACCATGATACAAATTTGGACCACGATCTAGGTAAACATCTTTAACACCCTTTTCGATAGCCATCTTAGCAAGTTCACCGCCTAATATTTTTGCATTTATAATATTGCATGAACTTTTATTTTTTTCTGATTTTAAAGTTGATGCACTACAAATAGTATTACCTTTATTATCGTCGACAATTTGAGCATATAAATGCTGTGATGACTTATAAAGAGTAAGTCTCATACGAGATTTATTGTTTTTCTTTAGCTTAAATCTGACCCTACTTGATCTTTTTTGTTTTTTTGGAGATAGCATTATTTCTTTTTACCTTCTTTTCTATTTATATATTCATCAGCATACTTAATACCCTTGCCTTTATAGGGCTCAGGACCTCTAAAGCTTCTAATTTCAGCAGCAGTTTGTCCAACAAGTTGCTTGTCAGGACCCTTAATCTCAATATTATTTTGCTTGTCTACCGTGACAGTAATATTTTCTGGAACATCGTAGTTTATTGGATGACTGTAACCGAGCAATAATTCAAGAGTTTTGCCCTTTAACGCTGCCCTATATCCTACACCATTCATCTCTAATTTTTTTGTAAAGCCTTCACTTACACCAATAATTAAATTATTAACTAAATTCCTTTGTAGTCCCCAGAAAGAAATGAGAGATTTATCATCAGATTTGGGTTTCATTGTAATTTTTTGGTTCTCAACCATTACTTCAATTTGAGGGTTTAACTTAGACTCAAGCTTACCTAATGGACCTTCAGCTGAAATTAATCCATCATGTAGATTAATTTTGACAGTTTCAGGTATATTTATTTCTTTTGATCCAACTCTAGACATAATTAAAATACTCTACAAATAATTTCTCCACCTACTTTTTGATCTCTTGCGTCGGCGTCAGTCATCACACCTTTAGAGGTTGAAATAATTGAAATTCCAAGGCCGTTATGGACATAAGGTATTCTTCCAACACCAGAGTAAACACGCCTGCCTGGTTTTGAAATTCTGGTAATTTCTGAAATTACTGGACCCTTATCGTCATATTTTAACTCAATATCAAGCTCTTCTCTGCCAGATGAGTGTTTTGTTCGAGCATATCCTCTTATGTAGCCTTCATTTTTAAGCACCTCTAATATATTTTCTCTTAGCTTAGATACAGGAGAACTTACTATTGGTTTATTTCTCATCTGTGCATTTCTAATTCTACTAAATAAATCTGACAATGGATCTTGTAATGACATATTTCTTCCTTTCTACCAACTTGATTTATTCATTCCAGGAATTTGACCTTTTGATGCAAGATCTCTCAAGGCAATTCTAGATAGTCTAACTCTTTTGTGATAACCCCTTGGACGACCTGTTAATTCGCACCTGTTTCGAACTCTGGTTCTAGAGCCATTTCTTCTTAGTTTAGACAGTTTTAATTGAGCTTGAAACCTATCATCAATAGATGTTTTTTTATCCATGATAAGAGACTTTAATTTGCTTCTCTTTTGCAAATCTTTTTCAGACAGCTTGATTCTTCTTTTATTTTTTTCTATCGAGCTTTTTTTAGCCATATTTCTACCTAATCATTAATTGGAAAATTTAAAGATTTTAACAACAATAATGCCTGCTCATCTTTTGTAGCTGTAGTATTTATTGTAATATCTAACCCACGCACCTTATCAAGTTTATCAACATTAATTTCAGGAAAAACTGTGCATTCCTTAATTCCGAAAGAGTAATTACCTCTTCCATCAAAACAATTTTTTTTCAAACCTCTAAAGTCTCTGATACGCGGAAGAGCTATAGTGACTAGTCTATCAACAAACTCGTACATCCTGTTACCTCTTAAAGTAACCTTAACGCCTAGAGGCATGCCAGTTCTGATTTTAAAAGTAGCGATTGATTTTCTTGCTTTTGTGACTAAAGGCTGTTGACCTGCTATTGAAGCTAATTGATCAGAAGCCAATTGTATTACTTTAGAATCATTTACTGCTTCACCAAGACCCATGTTTAATGATACTTTTGCCAATTTAGGTAGCGCTAGATCATTCTTTATTGAAAGATCATTCTTTAGCTTTGGCACTATAGTATTAACATACATCTCTTTTAAGCGTGGAGTATAATTATCCATCAATTTGGTCTCCCGTTTTGATATTTATTCTCACTTTTTTATTATCTTTCAAGTATTTATAACCAACTCTAACCCCTTTATTAGTCTTTTTATCAACTAGTAATAAATTAGAAAGCATTATTGGCATCTCCTTATTTAAAATTCCACCTTCGTTTTTCTGATCTTGTTTTTGATGTTTCTTCGAAATGTTCACACCTTTAACAATTGCTTTCATGCCTAATATTTTCATTACTTCACCAACCTTTCCTTTATCTTTGCCTGAGTTAACGGCAACTTGGTCACCTTTTTTTAATCTCATACTCATTATAAGACCTCCGGCGCTAGTGAAATAATTTTCATTTGTTTTTTTGATCGCAACTCTCTACAAACAGGGCCAAAGATTCTTGTGCCCACAGGTTCACCTTGGTTATTAATTAACACAGCGGCGTTTGTATCAAACTTAATTGTACTTCCATCGACTCTTTTCAACTCTTTTCTAGTTCTTACGATTACAGCTTTATGAACTGTTCCTTTTTTAACTTTTCCTTTAGGTATTGCGTCTTTAACGGTTACTACAATAATATCTCCTACAGAAGCAAAACGACGTTTTGATCCACCAAGAACTTTAACACATAAAACCTCTTTGGCTCCTGAGTTATCTGCAACATTTAATCGTGACTCAACTTGTATCATTTAGCTAATTGCAACCCATCTTTTTAATTTAGAAATAGGTTTTGACTCCATAATTCTTACTTTATCACCCGCATTAAATTGATTATCAGGATCATGTGCACTGTATTTTTTTGATCTTCTAATCACTTTTTTTAACACTGGGTGTTTAAACTTTCTTTCAACTAAAACTGTTATTGTTTTGTCTTGCTTGTTACTGATAACAGTTCCTTGTAATATTTTTTTTGGCATATTAGTTAATCGTTTTTTCCTTCATTATTGTTTTTATTCTTGCAATCAGCTTTCTCACCTTAAAAATTCGAGATGTATTCTCTAGCTGGCCTGATGACTTTTGAAATCTTAGATTAAAAGATTCTTTGTACAAATTTTGCAACTCAGTCTTGAGTTGATCTGCTGTTTTTTTTCTTATTTCTTCTGCTTTCATAAAGTCTCTATTTAATTAACTGTTCCACTATCTTCGTTTTAATAGGCAGTTTAGATGAAGCGCGTCCAAAAGCCTCTGTTGCAATTGCTTGTGAAACGCCATCAACTTCAAATAAAATTTTTCCTGGTTTAACTCTGCATGCCCAATACTCTGGTGATCCTTTGCCTTTACCCATTCTTACTTCTGTAGGTTTTTTTGAAACTGGAACATCAGGAAATATTCTAACCCACACTCTTCCAGCTCTTTTCATGAATCTTGTCATTGCAACACGGGCAGCCTCAATTTGACGAGCTGTGACTCTTTCAGCTTCTAAAGCTTTCAAGCCATATGTGCCATAATTAAGCGTTGTCGCTGACGTTGCAACTCCCTTAATTCTACCCTTATGTGCTTTTCTATATTTTGTTTTCTTTGGCTGTAACATGTCTATCCTAATTTATTTGGGTTGTTATCTAATTCATGAGGCGCATTATCATCTATATCGCCTTTATATATCCAAACTTTTATTCCGCATGAACCATACGTAGTTTGTGCTGTTGCGACAGCGTAATCTACATTTGCTCTGAAAGTATGCAAAGGCACTCTACCTTCTCTATACCACTCAGTTCTTGCTATTTCAGTTCCTCCAAGTCTACCTCCACAATTCACTCTAATTCCGTCTGCTCCCAAGCGCATTGCTGACTGAACTGAACGTTTCATCGCTCTTCGGAATGAAACGCGTCTTTCTAGCTGTTCAGCTATGCCATCAGCAATTAATTGTGCCTCTACTTCTGGCTTTCTAATCTCCACAAGATTTATAGAAACTTCATCAGAAGTAAATTCAGAGATTTTTTTCTTCAATTTCTCAATATCACTACCTTTTTTTCCAATTATAAGACCTGGACGCGCTGAATATATTGTAACCTGTGCTTTCTTTGCGGGCCGTTCAATCTGAATTTTTGCTACAGCACAATTTTTAAGTTTTTTCTCAAGATAATCTCTAATCTTTAAATCTTCTTGCAAGAAGGATCCAAATTCTTTCTTTCCGGCATACCATCTAGATTGCCACTTCTTATTAAGAATTAATCTAAGTCCAATTGGATTTACTTTTTGACCCATATACTATTTCGCCTTCTCTTTCTTTACTTCCTTAATTTGATCTTCAGAAACTTTTATTGTGACGTTAGTCAGAAATTTATTAATTCTCCCCGGTCTTCCTTTTGCTCTTGCTCTCCACCTTTTCATTACCATGCCTTTACCACAATATGCCTCAGTAACTTTTAATATATCAATATCCAACTGATGATTGTTTTCAGCATTTGCAATTGCACTACTTAAAATTTTAGAAATATTTTTAGCTACTCCTCTGGACGAAAATTTTAATAAATTAAGCGCTTCAGATGCCTTTTTGCCTCTAATCATTTCAAGAACTGCATTAGCTTTTGACGGACTCACTCTCATGTTCCTTTGAATTGCATATGCTTCGTTATCTTTTCTTACAAGTTGTCTCATATTTATTTCGTTTTCTTATCACCTGTGTGGCCATTAAAAGTTCTTGTAGGAGAGAACTCTCCAAGTTTATGCCCAACCATATCTTCAGTTACATTTACAGGTATAAATCTTTTGCCATTGTGAACCGCAAAATTTATACCCACAAATTCAGGCAGTATAGTTGATCTTCTAGACCAAGTCTTAATGACGCTATTGCCACCAGAATCAGATGCCGCTTTTACTTTTTTTAATAAATGGCTATCAACAAATGGTCCCTTCCAAACAGATCTTGTCATTTATACCTCTATTCTTGCTTTCTTATCCGTTTTTCTTTTAATAATAAATTTATCAGTTCTTTTATTATTTCTTGTCTTCTTTCCCTTTGTCGGTTTACCCCATGGAGTTACAGGGTCTCTTCCACCAGACGTTTTACCTTCACCACCACCGTGTGGATGATCAATAGGATTCATCGCAACTCCTCTGACAGATGGTCTTATGCCAAGCCACCTATTCCTCCCAGCCTTGCCAAGTTTTTGGTTTTTTTTATCAATATTTGACAAAACACCTATCGTAGCACGACATTCTTCTCTAATTTTTCTTTGTTCTCCTGAGGGTAACTTAATAGCGACATAACCGTTAGATTTTCCAACTATTTGGGTTGATGTGCCCGCAGACCTTGCTAATTGTGCGCCGCTTCCTGATTTTAATTCGATGTTATGAATATCAATGCCTACAGGTATGTCAGACATGGGCATACAATTTCCATTTCTGATTTCTTTTTTTGATCCAGAAACAACTTTATCTCCAACCTTTATATCTTTTGGGGCCAATATATAGCTTTGAATGCCGTCATCATATTTAATCAATGCTATATATGAAGATCTATTTGGATCATATTCTATTCTTTCAACAGTCGCACTCACATCTACCTTATTTCTTTTGAAATCAATTATTCTATATTTTGATTTATGCCCTCCACCTTTTCTTCTCATAGTGATTCTGCCTGTATTATTACGTCCACCTTTTTTAGAGATGCCAGTGGTAAGTGATTTTACTGGTTTGCCATTCCATAATCCTTTTTTATCAACTAGAGTAAGTCCTCTGGTTCCGGGCGTTTTAGGTCTGAATTTTTTAAGTGCCATTTATTTATACTCCCGCATTAATATCAATTGTTTGACCTTCTTCGAGGGTTACGAATGCCTTCTTGTAATCCGACCTTTTACCAAGAGAACCCCTAAATGATTTAAGCTTACCCTTAACGATTGAAGTATTTACTTTTTTTACTTTAACTTTAAAAATATTTTCAATTGCTAATTTAATTTCTTTCTTTGAACTTGTTTTCTGAACCTGGAATGTAACTTGATTATACTCTGAACCCATTGAGGACTTCTCTGTAATAATAGGTTTGATTATTGTTTTAAAATCTTTAATTGTAACCATCTTAATTAATCCTGCTCTCAAGTATTTCTAAAGCATTCTTACTCATGATTAATTTTTCAAATCCAAGTAAGTCGAGTGCATTAAAATTATTTATGCTTGAATACTTAATATTTTTTAAGTTTCTTGAAGCTAATGCAAAATTATTATCAGGTTTATTGCCCTCTAATATGAGCGCAGAGTGAGCATTTAAATCTGAGAGGCTTTTAACTAGTGTTTTTGTCTTTGGCTCTGCAATTTTGAGCTCTTCAACAATTATCAAATTGTTATTCTTGAGTTTATCAGCAAGAATGTGTTTCAAAGCCTCTTGCCTAGTTCGTTTTGGCATCTTTTTTAATGAACGAACTCCTCTTAAGTTATGAGCCATTCCTCCACTTCTAAATATATTTGCCTTTTTGGAACCGTGTCTAGCTCCTCCACTTCCCTTTTGTCTTCCTAGCTTTTGCGTTGTTCCTTTTACTTCAGATCTGTTTTTAGTCCTAGCTCTTAGAGGTTTCTGGTTAGACTCATTCCATCTGACTAAAGAGCCAACAACACTTAAATCGGACTTACTATTGAATAGTTGATCTTTCAAATTGACAGACCCACTCTTTTTTCCATCTATTTTGTGCATGTCAATTTGCATTTACTTATTTTTCCTTCTTACTTTCTTTTTCTGATTTTACTGGTGTGGCTTCGATTTCTTTAATGCCATCTTTTTTAATCGAGTCCTCAACAACTAACCAAGTACCCCTTGAGCCAGGTGTAGCTCCTTTTACACAGATTAGGTTTTTTTGTTCATCAACTTTTACAACCTGTAAGCTTTGAAGAGTTTTGTGAACATCTCCGTATTGTCCCGCCATCTTTTTTCCTTTGAAAACTTTACCAGGGTCTTGGCACTGGCCTGTAGATCCATGACTTCGATGTGAGACTGAAACACCATGAGAGGCTCTCAAGCCTGAGAAATTATGACGTTTCATTACTCCAGCAAATCCTTTGCCCTTCGTGTAACCAGATACATCAATAAATTGACCTTCCTTGAAATGACTTGCTTTCAATTCATCTCCACTTTTAATCTCTTGGTCTTTACTAATTTCAAACTCTCTAAGATATTTATAAGCATCTGATTTTTTTTTATCAAAGAAGCCCTTCTGTGATTTTGATGTTTTTTTTAACTTGCAGGCACCAACCAATACCTTGTCTGAATTTTCATTTTCTGATGTGATTCGATCAATAATTTTACAATTTTCAACATGAAGTACAGTAACAGGAATATTTGTTCCACTTTGTGTGTACAAATTACTCATTCCAATTTTTTTTGCTATAATACCTGATCTCATATCTTATAATTTGATTTCTACATCAACTCCTGAAGCTAAATCTAATTTCATTAGTGCATCGACTGTTTGTGGCGTTGGGTCGACTATCTCTATTAATCTCTTATGAGTCCTGATCTCGAATTGCTCTCTACTTTTTTTGTTAACATGGGGAGATCTAAGGACTGTAAACTTCTCATTATTGGTGGGTAATGGTATTGGGCCTTTCACCATTGCTCCGGTTCTTTTAGCTGTATCAACGATTTCTACTGATGATTTATCGAGTACACCATGGTCAAAAGCCTTCAATCTTATTTTGATATTTTGATTTTCCATTTTAATTCCTTATGCAAATTTTGCTTTTACCTCATCTTGAACGTTTTGAGGTACTTGCTCATAATGATCAAAAAACATTGAATATTGAGCTCTTCCCTGAGTCATAGACCGTAATGTGTTGACATAGCCAAACATATTGGCAAGAGGCACCATTGAGCTAATTGCTGTTGTATTACCTCTAGCTTCACTTCCACTAACTTGGCCTCTTCGACTGCTCAAATCGCCTATAACATCCCCCATAAACTCTTCAGGCGTAACTACCTCAACTCTCATAACAGGCTCAAGAAGTTTTGGGCCTGCTTTTTGACAAGCGTCTTTAAATGCCATCCTTCCAGCTATCTCAAAAGCTAAACTACTAGAGTCTACATCGTGATATTTTCCATCGATTAATGTTACTTTATAATCAATTATAGGGAAGCCGGCTATGACGCCAGTATCAGCAACGCCCTCAATTCCTTTTTCAACTCCTGGGATATACTCTTTAGGAATATTACCTCCCTTAATTTTGTCTTCAAATAATCTTCCTGTCCCTGGTTCACATCCCTCAACAATGATTTTTACTTCAGCGAACTGACCAGCTCCTCCACTTTGTTTTTTATGTGTATATGTTACCTCAACCTCTTTAGATATTGTTTCTCTGTAAGCAACCTGTGGTGCTCCTACATTAGCTTCAACTTTGAACTCTCGTTTCATTCGGTCAACAATAATATCCAAATGAAGCTCACCCATTCCTTTAATAACAGTTTGCCCAGATTCATCATCAGACGTTACTCTGAAAGATGGGTCTTCTTTAGCAAGTCGAGCAAGCGCTTCTCCCATTTTTTCTTGGTCAGCTTTTGTTTTTGGTTCAACAGCAATTTCAATCACTGGATCAGGAAAATCCATTGACTCTAATATAATTGGTTTTTGAGAGTCACATAAAGTTTCACCAGTTATGGTGTCTTTCAGCCCCGCTATCGCAACAATATCGCCAGCATATGCAGTTTTAATATCTTCTCTGTTATTTGCATGCATAAGAAGCATTCTTCCAATTCTTTCCTTATCGCCTTTAACAGAATTCATGATTGTTGAACCAGCTTCTAACTTTCCTGAATAGATTCTTGTAAACGTGAGAGAGCCTACGAAAGGATCGTTAGCAACTTTAAATGCTAATGCAGAAAAAGGCTCTTCATCCGATGCTTTTCTTATTTCTTCTTCTTCTTTGCCTGGTATGCTGCCTGTAGCTTGTTGTACCTCACTAGGATCTGGCATAAAGCTTACAATGGCATCTAGAAGTGGTTGTACACCTTTATTTTTAAATGCACTTCCTGTTAAAATTGGAACGAACTCAAAATTGATAGTACCTTTTCTGATACAACGGTTGAGTGTTTCTTCATCAGGCTCTTCTCCATCTAAATATTTTTCTAAAACCTCTTCATCCTGCTCAACTGCCATTTCAACCATTTCAGATCGATATTTTTCAGCAGTCTCTTTTAATTCTTCTGGGATCTCTGTGTACTCATATTTAGCTCCAAGGTCTTCATTTGCCCATACAATTGCTTTATTTTTTACAAGATCTATAACACCCTTAAGATCAGACTCACTTCCATAAGGAATTTGTAAAACTAACGCATTCGCTTGAAGTCTATCTTTAATCATATCAAGACACTTATAGAAATCGGCACCGGTACGATCCATCTTATTTACAAAGCACATTCTAGGAACCTTGTATCTATTGGCCTGTCTCCATACAGTTTCTGTCTGAGGTTCAACGCCAGCAACGCCATCAAATACTGCTACAGCACCGTCAAGAACTCTAAGTGATCTCTCAACTTCAATGGTAAAGTCAACGTGACCTGGAGTATCAATTATATTAATTCTATGATCATTCCAAAAACAAGTGGTTGCCGCTGATGTAATTGTAATTCCTCTTTCTTGCTCTTGTTCCATCCAATCCATTGTAGCCGCACCGTCATGAACTTCCCCGATTTTATGGCTCTTACCAGTGTAATAAAGAATTCTCTCTGTAGTAGTGGTTTTACCTGCATCAATGTGAGCCATGATTCCTATGTTTCGATATTTCTGCAATGCATATTCTCTAGTCATATTACCACCTGAAGTGGGCAAAAGCTTTATTGGCTTCTGCCATTTTATGAGTATCTTCTCTTTTCTTTATCGCTGATCCTTTGTTACCAGCAGCATCCATTAATTCAGAACTTAATTTATCTACTAAACTTTTTTCTTTACGGTTTCGTATTGCATTAACAATCCATCTAATTGCCAAAGCTTGAGATCGGTTGCTTTTCACTTCTACTGGAACTTGATAAGTTGCACCACCAACTCTACGTGATCTCACCTCAACAAGCGGTCTAACATTTTCTATTGCTTTATTGAAAACATTCATTGGTGGTTCTCCAGTTTTGCTTTGAATATTTGTAAAAGATTTATTAATTATTGTCTCAGCAACAGACTTCTTTCCATCTAGCATTATGGCGTTCGTAAATTTTGTAAGGACCTTACTTCCATGAACCGGATCTGGTAGTACTTGTCTGATTTCTGCTTTTCTTCTTCTTGACATTTATTTTGGTTTCTTTGTTCCGTATAATGAACGACGTTGTTTTCTCTCCCCAACACCTTGGGTATCTAATACGCCTCTTACAGTGTGATAACGAACTCCTGGAAGGTCTTTAACACGACCACCGCGAATTAAGATAACTGAGTGCTCTTGTAAATTGTGACCCTCGCCACCAATATAACTTGTAACCTCAAACCCGTTTGTAAGTCTAACTCTTGCAACCTTTCGTAATGCTGAATTTGGTTTTTTAGGCGTGGTTGTATAGACTCTTGTACAGACACCTCGCTTTTGAGGGTTTGCTTTTAATGCTGGAACCTTGTTTCTTTTTTGAACCTTGGTTCTAGGTTTTCTAATAAGCTGACTTATAGTCGGCATAAATTATCTCCTGTCTTTACAACTAAAAGGTTAACTGTTCTAAATATTAATAAAAAGTAGCGTTTAGATTTCTCTACCGCCTACTATTTAAGAATGTCGAATAATACTTAATAGTTAATTCAGGTCAACAAAATTTATTAGGAATTCTCTTGTATTTCAGCTGATTCTTGCTCTTTTTTTGCCTGTATTGCCTCTATTTCAATTTTTGCCTCTTTATCTAACATTTTTGCTTTATTTTCAATTTGATTAAAGGTACGACCTGTTCCAGCTGGTATTAATCTTCCAACAATTACGTTTTCTTTAAGGCCCTCAAGCCTGTCCATTTTTCCTTTTATTGAAGCATCAGTAAGAATTCTTGTTGTTTCTTGGAAAGATGCAGCTGAAATGAAAGACCTTGTTTGCAGCGATGCTTTTGTAATACCAAGCAATACAGGTTTAGCTATTGCAGGTTTCTTTCCTTCACTTTCTAGCTGTTCATTTGTAGTCAAGAATTCAAATCTATCAATTTCTTCACCTTTGATAAATGAGCTATCACCAATTTCAGTAATATGGACTTTTTGTAACATTTGCCTGCATAGTACTTCGATGTGCTTATCATTAATTAATACGCCTTGCAGCCTATAAACCTCTTGTACTTCATTGATAAGATAGTCGGCTAAAGCTTCGATACCCAAAATTTCTAAAATATCATGAGGGTCTGGATTTCCATCTAATAAGTAATCTCCCTTCTCAATAGTTTCACCTTCTTGGTAAGCTATATGCTTTCCTTTTGGTATTAAAACTTCTACAGGGTCACCATCTTTTTCAGGAGTAATAATGACTTTTTGTTTTCCTCTAATATCTTTTCCAAAAGAAATGACTCCTGAAGTTTCAGAAATGATTGCGTGATCTTTTGGTTTTCTTGCTTCAAATAACTCTGCAACCCTCGGCAAACCTCCAGTGATATCTTTTGTTTTTGAAGCAGCCTTTGGAGTTCTGGCCAGAACATCGCCCGCATGAACTTCTGATCCATCTGCTACAGATAGAATTGAGTCAGGTGGCAAGAAGTATCTGGCTTCATTACCATTTGCAAGAAGTATAACTTCGCCCTTTTCATCTCTAAGTGTTATTCTTGGTTTTAACTCACTTCCTTTTGGATCTGATTTCCAATCCTTAACTTTAGTATATGTTAATCCAGTTTTTTCCTCCGTTTCCTCAATAAGAGAAATTCCTTCTTCCATGTCTACGTAATTAGCGGTTCCTGATTTTTCTGATATAACTGGGTTTGTAAATGGGTCCCACTCGCAAATTTTTGTACCATTTTTAACTTTGGAGTCTTCTTCTACTAATATTTTTGTTCCGTAAGGAACTTTATAATTTGCAAGCTCTCTTCCATTTTCATCTTGAATTGCCAATTGACAATTTCTACCCATGACTATCAAATCATTATTACTATCTTCAACGGTATTTTTATTTAAAATTTTAAATATTCCATCAGTATTAATCTCGATAAATGATTGATCGTTAATTTGAGCCGCGCCACCAATGTGGAAAGTTCTCATTGTAAGTTGTGTGCCAGGTTCTCCTATTGATTGTGCAGCTATCATTCCAACAGCTTCACCTTCATTTACAAGAAATCCTCTTGCTAAGTCTCGTCCATAACATTTAACGCAAATACCTCTTTTACTATCGCAGGTTAAGGGAGATCTAATATATACGCTTTGTATACCTGCAGTTTCAATTTTTTCTGCAACAATTTCATCTACATAATCATCTTTTTTTGCAATGTTTTCGCCTGAAATTGGATGGTTTACATCTTTTTGCAGAAATCTTCCTAATACTCTATCTGCTATTGAGATTATTACTTCTCCCCCCTCAACTACATCTGAAATCCATACTCCATTGTCTGTACCACAGTCAGGTTCAGAAATGGTACAATCCTGAGCAACATCACAAAGTCGTCTTGTTAAATAACCAGAGTTTGCAGTTTTTAGCGCGGTATCTGCAAGGCCTTTTCGTGCACCGTGAGTTGAATTAAAGTATTCTAATACGTTCAAACCTTCTTTAAAATTTGAAATAATTGGTGTTTCAATAATATCGCCAGAAGGCTTGGCCATAAGACCCCTCATGCCAGATAATTGTTTCATTTGAGCTGCTGAGCCACGAGCACCGGAGTTTGCCATCATATAAATTGAATTTATTGGCATTTCTCTTTTAGTTTTATCATCAAATTTTTTGGACGATATTTCGTTCATCATTTCCTGAGCAACTCGATCAGTACATTTAGCCCACGCGTCAATTACTTTGTTATATTTCTCCCTATTAGTAATAAGGCCATCATTGTACTGCTTTTCATATTTTTCTATTTGACCAGCCGTTTCGGAAACAAGTTTCTCTTTTGTCTCTGGAATTATCATGTCATCTTTTCCAAATGAAATACCTGCCTTGTATGCATAGTGAAAGCCCAAAGCCATTAATTGATCTGCAAATATTACAGTATCTTTTTGACCACAATATCTATAAACCGTATCAATAAGACCTGAGATTTCTTTTTTACCTAATAGCCTGTTAACCAGTTTAGGGTCTAAATCTTTATGTTGAGGAACCAAATTCCATAGCAGCATTCTTCCAGGTGTCGTTTCAATTCGTTTTAGTTTTTTGTTGCCTTCCGGATCAACAAAATTTATTCGAGCTTGAATTTTTGCGTGAACAGTAGTTGCATTATTTTCTAGAGCTTGCTGTACTTCAAATATATCTTTAAACACAGCTCCTTGACCTGGCTCATTTTCTTTTTCTTGCGATAGATAATAAATACCTAAAACAATATCCTGACTTGGAACAATTACTGGTTTGCCATTTGCAGGGTTAAGTATATTGTTTGTTGACATCATAAGAACTCTAGCCTCGAGCTGAGCTTCTAGACTCAAGGGCACATGCACAGCCATTTGATCACCATCGAAGTCAGCGTTAAACGCGGTACATACTAACGGATGAAGTTGTATTGCTTTGCCCTCAATTAGAACTGGTTCAAAGGCTTGCACTCCAAGCCTATGTAAAGTTGGCGCTCTATTTAATATTACTGGGTGCTCCCTGATTACACGGTCTAATACATCCCAAACTTCTGGACGTTCTTTTTCAACCATCTTCTTAGCTTGTTTTAGCGTTGTTGCTAAACCCAATGACTCTAATCTTGCATATATGAATGGTTTAAATAGCTCAATTGCCATTTTTTTTGGCAAGCCGCATTGATGTAATTTTAACTCAGGGCCTACAACAATTACCGATCTTCCAGAATAATCAACTCTCTTTCCTAACAGGTTTTGTCTAAAACGACCTTGCTTACCTTTAAGCATTTCTGCTAATGATTTAAGTGGTCTCTTATTGGTTCCAGTAATTACTCTACCTCTTCTTCCGTTATCAAATAACGCATCAACAGATTCCTGAAGCATTCTTTTTTCATTTCTTATAATTATATCAGGAGCTCGTAATTCAATTAATCTAGATAATCTATTGTTTCTATTAATAACTCTCCTATATAGATCATTTAAATCACTTGATGCAAATCTTCCTCCATCAAGTGGCACAAGTGGTCTCAACTCTGGAGGAATAACAGGCACTGAGGTTAAAATCATCCACTCAGGTCTGTTTCCAGAAGATATAAAAGCCTCAAAGATTTTAATTCTTTTTACTAACTTTTCAGAAAGTGCTACAGCTTTCGTTTCAGAAAGTTTTGTGCGTAAAGTATCTAGTTCTGGTTCAAGTTCAATTCTTTCAAGAACTTTTCTGACTGCCTCAGCACCTATACCAGCCGAAAATGAATCTTCTCCATGTTCTTCCTTAGCTTTTTCTAATTCATCCTCATCAAGAAGTTGATTTTGAATTAAAGGCGTTAATCCTGGCTCAGTCACCATGAATTTTTCAAAATAAAGAACTTTCTCAAGATCTTTTAGCTTCATATCCATCATAAGAGCTATACGACTTGGTAAAGATTTTAAAAACCATATGTGAGCAACGGGGGCAGCTAATTGAATATGACCCATTCTCTCTCTTCTTACATCCTTTTTTGTTACCTCAACCCCACATTTTTCACAAATAATGCCCTTAAATTTCATTCGTTTATATTTGCCGCAGAGACATTCATAATCTTTTATTGGCCCAAAAATTCTTGCGCAGAAAAGACCGTCCCTCTCAGGTTTAAAAGTTCTATAATTTATTGTTTCAGGTTTTTTAATTTCACCATATGACCATGAGAGTATTCTCTCCGGACTTGCGATTGAAATTTTTACCTGATTGAAATCGTCTCTTGATGCGGCAGGGTTAAAAATATTCATTAATGATTGACTCATAGCTTTTCCTAATTCAAATTTGAAAGTTCTATATTAAGACCTAACGACCTGATTTCTTTTATTAATACATTAAATGATTCTGGCGTACCAGATTGGAATACATCTTCACCTCTTATAATAGTTTCATATACCTTAGTTCTACCTGCAACATCATCAGATTTAACAGTTAGAATCTCTTGGAGAGTATATGCAGCTCCGTAAGCCTCAAGTGCCCAAACTTCCATTTCACCAAATCTCTGTCCACCAAATTGAGCTTTACCTCCCAGCGGTTGTTGTGTTACCAGGCTATAAGGGCCAATGGATCTTGCATGGATTTTGTCATCAACTAAGTGGTGAAGTTTAAGCATATAGATATAGCCCACAGTTACTTTTCTCTCGAATTTTTCACCAGTTAAGCCATCCCAAAGCTGTGTTTGTCCACTTTTATCAAAACCAGCTTCACCTAACATTTCTGAAATTTCAACTTCAGATGCCCCATCAAAAACTGGTGTCTTAATAGGAACGCCGTTAGCAATATTCATTGCTAGTTCTTTTTGTTCTTCTTTGCTTAATAATGAAATTTCATTTTTAAATTGATCTTTGCCATACACTTTTTCTAATGAATTTCCAATCAGCGAATAATCGTTTGATGATTTATATTGCGCAAGAGATTTATTTATTATTTCACCTATCCCAGCGCATGCCCAACCCAAATGTGTTTCTAATATTTGACCTACATTCATTCTGCTAGGCACTCCTAAAGGATTTAAAACAATATCAACTGTTCTTCCATCTTCGAGATAAGGCATATCCTCAACTGGAGCAATTTTACTTATTACCCCTTTATTTCCGTGCCTACCTGCCATTTTATCACCTGGCTGCAATTTTCTTTTTACAGCAACAAATACCTTAACCATCTTCATAACACCTGGCAAAAGCTCATCGCCTCTTTGAACTTTATCAACTTTATTGTCAAAGCGAGCTTGAATTGCAGATCTAGCAATATCATACTGTTTTTTTAAATTATCAATTTCATTTTGATCATTTGAACTTTGAAGCTTAACTTTCCACAGAGAGTCTAACTTAATATCTGATAACGTAGCCTTATCATATTGAGTCTTACTTTCAATCTCATTAGGTGTATCAATTACATTTTTTTCATCAACAAGTAAAATGAGTCTCTCTTTGATATTTCTATTGAGAATTCCTAACTCAGCTTCTCTATCATTCGCTAATTTTTCAATTTCTTCTCTTTCAATTGACAAAGCTCTATCATCTTTTTCTATTCCATATCTGTTAAATACCTTTACATCCACAACTATACCACTTGAACCAGGCGGAAGCTTTAAAGATGTGTCTTTTACATCAGTCGCTTTTTCTCCAAATATTGCTCTTAATAATTTTTCTTCTGGAGTTACAGGACTTTCACCCTTCGGTGTAACTTTTCCAACAAGAATATCACCAGGATTAACATCAGCTCCAACATATACTATACCCGCCTCATCAAGATTCCGTAACATCTCATCGCCAGCATTTGGAATATCTCTTGTTATTTCCTCTGAGCCTAACTTAGTATCTCTTGACATAACTTCAAATTCTTCAATATGAATAGAAGTAAATTTATCTTCTTGAACAATTTTTTCTGAAATTAAAATAGAGTCTTCAAAATTGTAACCTCTCCAAGGCATAAAGGCCACAACCACATTCCGTCCTAAACCCAACTCTCCAAAATGTGTTGAAGGTCCATCTGCAATAATATCACCTCTTGACACCTTATCGCCAACTTTAACTAGAGGCCTCTGGTTAATGCACGTACTTTGGTTTGATCTCTGAAATTTTTGAAGAGTATAAATATCAACACCAGACTCAGTCGTTTTAATTTTTTCGGTTACTCTAACAACGATTCTTTTTCCATCAATTTTATCAACTATACCATCTCTATTGGCTACAATAGTAACGCCAGAATCAACAGCTACTACCTTTTCCACCCCTGTTCCTACTAATGGGGACTCAGCTTGTATCAGGGGAACTGCCTGTCTCATCATATTTGATCCCATAAGAGCTCTATTTGCGTCATCATTTTCAAGGAAAGGTATCAGAGATGCTGCACAAGAAACTACCTGCTTAGGTGATACATCCATGTAATCTATTTCCTCCGCAACGGTCATAACAAAATCACCATTTCTCCGACAAGAAACCAATTTAGTAATAAAGCGTCCCTTATCATCTAGTTCGCTGTTGGCTTGAGCAATGGTATAATCAGCTTCCTCCATGGCTGGAAGATATTCGACCTCATCACTTACCTTTCCTTTTATTACTTTTCTATATGGACTTTCAATGAAACCGTATTGGTTCACTCTTGCATGAGAAGCTAAGCTATTTATCAAACCAATATTTGGGCCTTCAGGTGTTTCTATCGGACAGATTCTACCATAGTGAGTTGGATGTACATCCCTAACTTCAAAACCTGCTCTTTCTCGGCTAAGTCCACCTGGCCCTAATGCAGATAATCTTCTTTTATGAGTGATCTCGGCTAAAGGATTTGTTTGATCCATGAATTGGGATAATTGCGAGGTTCCAAAAAACTCTTTAAGGGATGCAACTAATGGTTTTGCATTAATAATGTCTTGAGGAGTAGCGGCATCAACCTCAAGAGAGTTCATTCTTTCTTTAATCGATCTTTCCATTCGGATAAGGCCCATTCTAAATTGGTTTTCAACTAATTCACCTACTGATCTAACTCTTCTGTTGCCTAAGTGGTCAATATCATCGACCTCACCTTTACCTGTCCTTAGATCCATAACAGTTTTGATTACCTCAATAACATCTTCACTACGAAGTACAGTTATACTATCAGAGCACTCCATGTTAAGTCTGTAATTCATCTTGACCCTTCCAACATCAGATAGGTCGTACTTCTCTGATTTAAAAAATAACGCATTGAAAACTTCAAATGCTGTTTCAAGATTCGGAGGTTCACCCGGTCTAAGCACTTTATATATTTCAACTACTGCTTCCTCAGGGCTCAAGTTTTTATCAACTCTTAACGTATCGCGTATAAATGAACCTATATTAATGCCATCGATTTCTAACACAGGTATTTTAGATATTTTAAGCTTTTTTATTTTTTCAATTGTTTCCGAAGTAATCTCATCAGATGACTCAAAAAAGATTTCTCCAGTTTTTTCACTAATTATATCATCTGCAATAAACTTACCAATAAGCTCGTCGTCTTCTATTAATAAATGTTTAAGGCCATCATTAAAGAGCTTTTTTGCAATAGCTGGATTTATTTTTGTTCCTTGTTTAACAGCAACTTTTCCATTAGCTGCATTTATGAGATTTTTCTGTAACTTTCCAGTTTTAATATTTTTTGGATTGAAGCCCGCCTTCCATTTTCCATCTTTTGTATTTAATGAGTAATTTACTGTTTTATAAAATAAAGATAATATCTCATCACGTTTTATTCCCATTGCCATTAAAAATGTTGTAATGGGAATTTTCTTTTTTCTATCTATCCTGCAGTGAATAATATCTTTGTGATCAAACTCTATATCAAGCCATGAACCTCTATAAGGTATTACTCTAGCTCCAAATAATAATTTACCACTTGAGTGTGTCTTTCCATTATCATGATCAAAAAATACTCCTGGACTTCTATGCATCTGACTAACAACCACTCTCTCAGTACCGTTAGTAATAAATGTTCCTTTTTGTGTCATTAAAGGCAAATCACACAAATAAATCTCTTGTTCCTTTATATCTTTTACAGTTCTAGACTCTGTTTCTTCATCTATATCAAAAACGATAAGTCTTAATTTTACATTTAATGGAGTAGCATATGTCTTATCTCTTTGACGACATTCATCAACATCAAATTTTGGAGACTGAAAATCATACTCAATGTATTCAATTCTCGCTGATCCAGAGAAATCTTCTAGCGGAAATACACTTTTAAAAACTTTCTGAAGGCCTTTGTCTGGTCTTTCAGACGGATTAATGTGCTCAAGTAAAAAATCTTCATAAGATTTTTTTTGTATTTCGATAAGATTAGGGAATTTAGAGACTTCTTTTAACTTTCCAAAGTTTTTACGAACTCTTTTTCGTTCAGTAAATGATAGTGTATTAACCATTAATGTAAATTCGTCCTATAATCAATAGCATGCAGAACAAGCTATTGTGTAAAAAATATTTAAAAAATTATTTAAGTTCTACAGTTGCACCTGCAGCTTCTAGCTTATCTTTAAAGCCATTAGCTTCATCTTTTGAAACGCCTGTTTTCAATTCCTTAGGAGCGCCCTCAACAAGGTCTTTTGCCTCCTTCAAGCCTAATCCAGTTATGGTACGTACTTCTTTAATAACGTTAATTTTTTTGTCTCCAGCAGCAGCCAATACAACAGTAAACTCATCTTTTTCTTCTGCAGCAGCAGCGTCACCTGAAGGTACAGCTCCTGCGGCGGCCACGGTTACAGGTGCAGCAGCAGATACGCCCCATTTATCTTCTAACATTTTTGATAACTCAGCAGCTTCAATAACTGTTAAGTCTGATAGTTGGTCAACTATTTGTTGGAGGTCAGCCATGTTTATTCCCTTTCTTAATTCTTAATTAAATTACTTTGTGCTATATGCATTAAATACTCTTGCTAAATCACCTGATGGAGCAGTTAAAACTGAAGCAATTTTCTGCGCAGGTGTACTTATCAAACCTATCAATTGTGCCCTTATTTCCTCGAGAGATGGCAATTTAGATAAAATTTCAATTTTTTCAACAGTTAAAATTTCATTATCCATTATGCCACCAAGAATAACTAAATTACTGTTATTTTTAGCGAAATTCGTCAAAAGCTTAGTCAATTGTACAGGATCATTCGAGTAGGCTATAGCTGTAGGTCCATCAAAAAGGTCTGATAGCTCTGACTTATCCGTTCCTTTAAGGGCTAATTTTGTTAACCTGTTTTTAGTAACTTTAATATCACAACCTGAGTTGAAAGATTGAACTCTTAAATCAGTCATATCAGTCATAGACATTCCTCTATAATGAAAAACCACTATAAGACTATTTTCACTCAAAATAGTTTTCAAATTTTTGATAAAAATTTCTTTTTGCTCTCTTTTCATATCTACACTCCAAAAGAATCTAAATTAATATTAATACCTGGCCCCATAGTAGGACTTATTGAAACTTTTTTTACAAAGTCCCCTTTAATGCCTGAAGGTCTTTCCTTTGATATAGTCTCATAAAAAAATTTTATATTTTTTATTACATCACTTTTTTCAAAATTAGATTTTGCAACTCCCGCCTGAACTAACGTATCACTATTTTTAAACTCTAGTTCACCCGCTTTAGCATCTTCAACTGCTTTTTTTAAATCATTTGTTACACTGCCTAGTTTTGGATTAGGCATCAGGTTACGAGGTCCGAGAACTTTTCCTAATTTACCAACTTTGGACATCATGTCAGGGGTGGAAATACATCTATCAAAACCAACAAATCCATTTTCTACTTTTTCTAAAAGTTCATCTGATCCTACAACATCAGCACCAGCATCTTTGGCTTCTTGTTGTTTGGAGTCTGATGCAAACACACAAACCTTAATATTTTTTCCTAAACTTTTTGGGAGCTTAATCTTACCTCGAACGTTTTGCTCGCCATTTTTAGGATCAATATTTAAATTTATACAGATATCAATAGTTTCATTAAACTTGGTTGTCGCTGTTTTAATTGCCATATCTACCGCCTCTTCAAGAGAGTAGCTTTTTGAAAGATCAATTTCAGCAATAATATTTTTTAATCTTTTACCCATTATCCTGTTACCTCTATGCCCATGGACTTTGCAGAACCTACAATAATTTTAATACCTTGTTCTACAGTATTAGCATTCAAATCTTTTAATTTCTTTTCTGCTATTTCTTCACATTGTTTAATAGAAATAGTTTTAATTATATCTCTTCCAGGTTCCTTAGATCCTTTTTTTATTTTCAAAGCCTCTTTAATAAAAAAAGACGCAGGTGGTAGTTTTATATCCATTGTAAAACTCTTATCCGTAAAGTAAGTGACTACAACAGGCAGCATAACGCCTGGTTGTTCATTTTTACTTTTATCATTAAACATTTTACAAAAATCCATGATATTGATACCTCTTTGCCCAAGAGCTGGTCCAACAGGTGGAGATGGATTTGCCTGTCCTGCAGGTACTTGTAATTTTAATGTGCCTTCAATTTCTTTTGCCATTATGCTTTCTCTACTTGTGTATACTCCAATTCTACAGGCGTTGATCTACCAAATATAGATACAGATACTTTTACTCTTGCCCTTTCTTCATCTATTTCTTCAATTAAACCATTGAAAGAGGCGAAAGGTCCGTCGCTTACCCTTACTTGCTCTCCAACTTCAAAGGTTATAGATGGTTTAGGACTTGTTACACCTTCTTCAATATCTTGTAAAATCTTATTTATCTCACTCTCAGGAACTGCCGATGGTTTTCCTTGTGTATGGCCTAGAAAGCCGCTTACTTTTGGAAGAGCCTTTACCATATGATAAGTTTCGTCAGTCATCTCCATTTTAGTAAGAACATAACCAGGGAAAAATTTTCGCTCTGCATTTCTTTTTTTACCCTTTTTTACTTCAACAACCTCCTCTGTTGGAACAATGATTTCACTAAATGCGGTCTCAATGTTTTTTGTTTTTGCTTTTTCTATAATTGCTGAAGCGACTTTTTTTTCAAATCCAGAATATGCATGTACTATGTACCATTTATGCGACATATTTATACTGCAATTCCTATAAGTCTATCTAAGCCAAAACTGAATATTTGGTCGATTATTAAAAAAAATACTGCTGCAAAGGCAGTTATAACCACTACCATTACGGAGCCAGTTAATGTTTCCCTAGAAGTAGGCCATGTGACTTTACTTCCTTCTCTTCTAACCTCTTGAATAAATTTAAATGGTTTCATAAAATTTACCTTTAGTGGCAGGAGCGAAGGGACTCGAACCCCCAACCCCCGGTTTTGGAGACCGGTGCTCTACCAGTTGAGCTACACTCCTCCAGTTATGAGATAATTTCTGTTACAACGCCTGATCCAACTGTACGTCCACCTTCACGAATTGCAAAACGCACACCTTTATCCATAGCGATTGGTGCAATTAGCTCAATTTCCATTGCGATATTGTCACCAGGCATAACCATCTCAGTTCCATCAGGAAGCTTACAGACTCCAGTAACGTCAGTAGTTCTAAAATAAAACTGCGGACGATAATTTGTAAAGAAAGGAGTATGTCTACCACCCTCTTCTTTTTTTAATACATAAGCTTCACATTTAAATTTAGTATGTGGCGTGATTGAGCCAACATGTGCAAGAACTTGACCTCTTTCTACTTGATCTCGCTCAATACCTCTTAAAAGTGCACCGATATTATCACCTGCTTCACCAGTATCTAGAAGTTTTCGGAACATCTCAACTCCAGTACAGGTTGTTTTTTGAGTTTCTTTAATACCAACTATTTCAAGCTCTTCACCTACTTTAACGATACCACTTTCAACTCTTCCTGTACAAACAGTACCACGTCCAGATATTGAAAATACATCCTCAATCGGCATAAGGAATGGCTTATCCTTATCACGCTCAGGTTGAGGTATATGATCGTCTACAGCTTTCATAAGTTCCACAATTGAATTTTTTCCAATTTCATCATCTCTACTCTCTACTGCTGCCAAAGCTGAACCTTTAACTATTGGAGTAGTGTCACCTGGAAACTCATATTCATTAAGAATATCTCTGATCTCAACTTCAACAAGCTCTAATAATTCTGCATCATCAACTTGATCTACTTTATTCAAATAAACAACTATTGCTGGTACACCAACCTGACGTGCAAGAAGTATATGCTCTCTAGTTTGTGGCATTGGTCCATCTGCAGCGTTAACAACTAATATTGCTCCATCCATTTGCGCAGCACCTGTAATCATGTTTTTTACATAGTCAGCGTGTCCTGGACAATCAACGTGCGCATAGTGTCTTGCGTCTGTTGTGTATTCAACGTGAGCTGTTGAAATTGTAATTCCACGTTCTTTTTCTTCAGGAGCCTTATCGATTGCATCATATGCAGTAAACTCTGCTCCACCCGATTCTGATAATACTTTTGTTATTGCCGCGGTCAAAGTTGTTTTACCATGATCCACGTGACCGATAGTTCCTACGTTACAGTGTGGTTTACTTCGATCGAATTTTTCTTTAGCCATTTTTTTGTTCCTCTCAGTTTTTAGTCTTCGTTGTTTTGGAGCGGGTGAAGGGAATCGAACCCTCGTAATCAGCTTGGAAGGCTGGAGCTTTACCACTAAGCTACACCCGCTTATTCCTTCAAGCTACCCTAAGGTACCTTAACGTGGTGGAGGGGGTTGGATTCGAACCAACGTAAGCATAGCTAACGGGTTTACAGCCCGTCCCCTTTAACCACTCGGGCACCCCTCCCGAGATAGTTTTTTAACATCTCAAGATAAGTTTCCCTAGACTTAGTCTATAGAACCTTAAGGGGTGACTTATATGTAAAAAAAGACCCTAAATCAATAAATATTAATATTTTTAAACCTAATTTAATTATAAATGATAAATTATTGAAGTAATGAGCAAGAGGTCAAAAAAACTCCCAAAAAAAAGGCAAAATTCTGATTACTGGATATATGGACATCATGCTGTGGTTGGGGCTCTAATGAATGATAATAGAATTAAGCACGAAGTTTATTTCACTTCTGAAGCTGAAAAAAAACTCAAAAATGAAATAAAATTAGAAAATATAAATGTCACATCCATTAAAAAAACTAGAGATGA
The DNA here is from genome assembly GCA_902613805.1 of uncultured Pelagibacteraceae bacterium. GTDB lineage: Bacteria > Pseudomonadota > Alphaproteobacteria > Pelagibacterales > AG-422-B15 > CACNXQ01. The sequence goes on along the minus strand of CACMIV010000003.1, from coordinate 94,697 downwards.
AATTGACTTACTATTAAAGGGTATCTCAAATCATCAAGGCATTTGTTTAAGAGTTGAAAAAATACAAACTCCCCAACTTTCAGATTTTATTAAAAATTTAAATAAGGAGAGTTCTATTATCTTTTTATTAGATCAACTAGATGATCCACAAAATGTTGGTGCAATTTTTAGATCTGCCCTTGCATTTAACATTGATGGGATAATATTAACAAATAATAATTCAGTAACCGAGAATGCGTTTCTAGCGAAAACTGCATCCAGTGCTATAGATAAAGTGTCATTTACCAAAATCCAAAATATAAGCTCTTGTATCAAAATTTTAAAAAATAATGGTTATTGGATTTATGGTTTAGATATGAAAGCTAAAAGCTCAATAACCGAAATAAAATTTCCAAAAAAAATTGTTTTTGTTTTAGGATCAGAGAGCAAGGGTATGAGAAAAATAACTGACTCTCTATGCGATCAAAGTCTTAAGATTACAATGAGTGATAACCTTGAAAGTTTAAATGTATCAAATACAGCAGCTATAATGATGTTTTATGTTTCAAATATAAACTTAAAAAGCTAGAGCGATCATTGATATAACTAAAATAAAGAATACTACTAAATAAGCCAAAGCAATTTGACCACCAATAAAATCTAAGAATTTTTTCATACTCGTATATTACAAATAATTATGGACAATTAAAACTTAAAAATTTAAAAGTTTTATTGGTTTCGCCCCTATAGCTCAATTGGTAGAGCAATTGATTTGTAATCAATAGGTTCGCGGTTCAAGTCCGTGTGGGGGCACCACTATAATTTAATCTGTATAACCCGCAATAGACTTTGCAGTACTACTTTTTTTTATAGATTTGTTATCTTTTAAAGTCCCAAAGAAATAATCACCGATCATATTTGTGATACCCCAGTTATAATTCTCATTATGAAAGTGATGACTCATATGGGCATCTCTTAATTTTTTTCCAATTACTGAAACAGGTTTATACTCCTTGGAATGATGAGCCAAATGAATCCATTCATACCACAAGTGATAAACTAAATGGCCTGTAAAAGGTACCATTGCTGCAGGAAAGCTCCAAAGTATAAGTGAATAAAGCAAATAGACTTGACCATACGTATAGATTAGGTATCTCCAAGGCGCAAATTGAAGTTTAATATTATCAGGGTCTCTATGGTGTCCGTGATGTAATATAATTTGATATCTTCTGTACCAACCCTCTTTTTTTGTAAGCTCTCTATGTAGTTGATACTTGTGAACATACCACTCATAAAAAGGAGCAAGAATAATTGGAATAAAAAACCAAAATAAATATTCAGATAAAAGTCCATTTGAAACAATATAGAAAATTCCAAAAACTGCCATTATTAAGAAGCCATAGATGGTTGAGTGTGAAAAATAGTTTTTAAATACATTTAACATATAGACATTATATAGGACGGATTTTACTCCGTCCCAATATAAAATTTAGACTATTTTCTCTGATATTTTGCCGCTTCTTCGGAACCACTTGTAGCAGAACCTTCACTATAAGAGTGAGCACCTGTTCCAGCAAGTGCGCCATCTTTAACAATTGTATACTCCGTTCTTTGTACTTCTCCAGCAAAGAAACATTCAAGAATTTCCCTAACACCAGCTGCGTATCTTGCTTGTGCTGATAGTGAAGTTCCTGATGTATGTGGTGTCATTCCGTGGTTTGGCATCGTTCTCCATACGTGGTCATTTGGAGCAGGTTGTGGGAACCATACATCACCAGCATACCCACTTAATTGACCTGACTCTAAAGCACGAGCAATTGCATCACGATTACAAATTTTACCACGAGCAGTATTTACAATATATGCTCCTTTTTTCATTTTTCCTATCATCTCATCGTCAAAGAGATTTTCAGTTTCAGGGTGAAGTGGACAATTGATCGTTACAACGTCACACACTGCAACCATTGATTCAACTGAATCATGAAAAGTCAAATTCAATTCTTTTTCTACTGACTCCGGTAATCTATGCCTGTCAAAATAATGCATGTGAACATCAAAATGCTTAAGTTTTCTTAATGCATCCAAACCTATCCTTCCAGCTGCAACAGTACCTACATGCATCCCTTCAAGGTCGTACGATCTTTGTACTGCATCTGCTATATTCCATCCACCTTCATTAATAATTCGATATTGATTATGATAATCTCTTACCAAAGATAAAATCATCATTACAATATGCTCAGCTACAGACCTTGAATTACAGAAGGTAACTTCCATGACATCAATTTTATTGTCCATGGCAGCTTGCAAATCAACATGGTCTGAACCTATACCAGCAGTTATGGCCATTTTTAAATTTTTAGCCATAGCAATACGTTCTTTTGTTAAATAGAATGGAAAGAAGGGTTGTGAAATTACTACATCAGCATCAACGAGTTCTTTTTCCGCTATACATCCAGGCGCATCTTTATCATTTGTTACTACCAAAGTGTGGCCAGCGTCCTCAAGAAATTTTCTTAGGCCTAGTTCACCAGAAACACATCCAAGCAATTCTCCTGGATTAAAATCGATCCCTTTTGGCGTTGGTAATGTCTGTCCATCTGGATACTTTTCAATTTTTGGCAAAGTTCCAACAGGATAACTTGACGGCATTCCCCCTTTTGGATCATCGTATAAAATACACAATACTTTCATCTATATCTCCTTATTTATTTTGATTAATTAAGAAAAGATGAGTCTAATCGTTCCATCTTTCTTTTTACTGCGGGCCATAGTAAAGCCGCAGCCATTTCTCTTCCCTCACCTTGTTGTCTTGTTGTCTCAATTGATACCTCTGAGGGGTAGTTCAATTCAAGATTTCCAGAAAGAGCTCTTACTTGATAAGAGCATGCTTTCTCTAAGAAATATATATTAGTGAATGCTTCTGCAACATTTTTACCTAAAGCTAATGTTCCATGATTTCTGAGTATCATTAAACGCGCATCACCAAGATCCTTTACTAATCTTTCTTTTTCTTCTTCAAAAAGTGCAACTCCTTCATAATCGTGATACGCAATTTGACTTCTAACTAACATACCTGTTTGTGATAGAGGCAACAAACCATCTTTCAGAGATGCCACTGCAACGCCATCATTTGAGTGAAGATGAACAATACAATGTGCATCCTCTCTTGATTCATGTATTGCACTATGAATTGTAAATCCTGCAGGATTTATAAAATTATTTGTATCACTAAGTATTTTCCCTTTTAAGTTAACTTTAACTAAGTTTGAGGCAGTTATTTCATCAAATAAAAATCCGTATGGATTAATTAGAAACTCATCATCAGCACCAGGAACTTTTGCAGAGATGTGTGTAAAAATTAAATCATCCCAACCAAAATATGGAATTGTTCTGTAAAAAGCCGCTAAGTCTTGTCTTGTTTCCCATTCCTCTTTTGAGACATTATTTTTAACATCAACCATTATTAATCAGTCCTTTTACAGTTTTTAACCATCTATTATATTGTTGATCGGCCTCGTCCAACGAAATAGTAGGTTCAAATTTGCGATCAGTCTTCCACAATTTCTCGACCTCTGCAACATCTTTGTAAACGCCAGATTTCATTCCAGCTAAGTATGCTGCGCCCATAGCAGTAGACTCTTGATTCAAAGGCCTTTCAATTCTTATTTGAGTGATATCCGATAATAATTGCATCATAAGATTATTTTTAGACATGCCTCCATCAACTCGAATAGTAAAATCATTGCTCTTTAGTTCTGTATCTTTAAGCAGGCACTCAATAAGATCTCTTGTTTGATAACATATTGATTTTAACGCAGCCATAGCAATATCAGCCTTAGAAGTATCCCGAGTGATTCCTGTAATTTGACCCCTTACATCAGAGTTCCAATAAGGAGCACCCAAACCAGTAAAAGCAGGAATGAATTGTATTTCGTTAGTGCTGTTATTTGCGAGCTCTTCAACCTTGCTGGCATCGTTAATAAAATTCATTTCATCACGCATCCATTGAACAACAGTACCCGCATTAAAGATACTGCCTTCTAGGGCAAAATCTCTTTTATCAAATATATTGTAAGCTTTTGTGGACAATAATTTGGATTCGGACTCTATAAATTTATTTCCAGTATTCATTAATAAAAAACAACCTGTACCATAAGTTGATTTAACCATTCCTTCCTTAAAACAAGCCTGTCCAATAGTTGCTGCCTGTTGATCACCAGCGACACCGCCTATTGAAATTTTTTCTCCAAAGAAACTAGAGTCTATTGTTCCAAAATCATCAACGCAATTTTTTACATCAGGCAAAATATTTTTGTTAATATTAAAAATATTTAATAGTTCATCATCCCAACAATCTTCATTTATGTTATATAGCATTGTTCTTGATGCATTTGTAACATCAGTATAATGACATTCACCTTTTGTAAAATTCCAAACGAGCCAAGAATCAATAGTTCCAACTAATAAATTATTTTCATGAATTGTTTTTTTTGCTTCTTCAATATTTTCAATGATCCATTTAATTTTAGTTGCTGAAAAGTAAGGATCAATTATGAGACCAGTCTTTGATTGGATTAGTTTTGTTAAATTCTTTTCTCTTAATGTTTCACAAAAGTTTTCTGTTCGTCTGTCCTGCCATACAATAGCATTGTAGACTGGCTTTCCAGTTATTTTGTTCCATGCAACGACCGTCTCTCTTTGATTTGTTATACCTGCAATATTAATATCTTTTGGGCTTATGTTTGTTTCTCTAATCACAAAATTGATAGCATCTTGTGTTGTCTTTAAAATTTCTATTGGATCATGCTCAACCCAGCCATCATTCGGGAAATACTGTTTAAATTCGAAGTTTTTTTGACTAATAATATTTCCTTGAATATCTAAAATTAAGGCCCGTGAGCTGGTTGTGCCTTGATCTATTGAGAGTAAATACCCATCTAAAGACATAAGATAAGAATAATTAATTAATTATGTTCAATTAGAGGGGATTTTAGGATAAAGGAATACTTTTTTGTAGGTAAAAAACCATGAATTTGAATAAACCAGTTTTTTTGGCTTCCAGCAGTGATGAGGCAAGTTCTCAAAAAAAGATCTTAGAAGACAAGTATGGTAAGAATGACTTTGATAATGCTGATGTAATAGTGGTCTTAGGTGGCGATGGTTTTATGCTTGAAGCTATAAAATCTCACATGGATAAGCACTTGCCAATATTTGGTTTAAATTATGGTAGTGTTGGATTTTTGATGAACTCTTCAAATGAAAACGATTTGGTAAATAGAGTTAATCAATCTCAATCAATTAAAATATCTCCATTGATAATGAAAGCAGTGAGTGTCGAAGGTTCTATTCATGAAGCGATTGCTATTAACGAAGTATCATTACTTAGAGAAACACATCAAGCATCAAAAATAAAAATTTCAGTTGATGGCAAAGTAAGGTTGGATGAGCTTATCTGTGATGGTGTTTTAATTTCAACGCCATCTGGAAGTACAGCTTACAATTTATCTGCTCATGGTCCAATACTGCCAATTAATGCTGATGTTCTTGCATTAACTCCAATAAGTGCTTTCAGACCAAGAAGATGGAAAGGGGCAATACTAAATAATGAATCAAATGTGAAATTTGAAGTAATTGAAAGTAAGAAAAGACCCGTAAGTGTTGTTGCTGATAGCACAGAGTTTAGAGATATCAGTTCTGTTGAAGTACATCAAAGTAAAGATCAAGTTGTAGAACTTCTTTTTGATGAGGATCACTCATTCGATGAAAGAATTTTAAACGAGCAATTTAAGTTTTAAAATTAATCAGTAGTTATTACTGCTTGAAATGGTCCGCTTCCAAACGTTAATTGATTAGAACCATCATTGTAAAGTGACATTCCCTCACCGACATTAAATGACATAGTTAATGTTGTTGTTGCTTCCGTAAAATTAACAGCTGAAGCAAATAATAAGCGTCCCATTAATTTATCCACATCGGCATCATTTTCTGCAAGAAATCCATTTGTATCTACCAAATAGCCATCAAGTGATGCTGATGTTCCGTTTAAGTTTTCCGCGGTAGCGGTTGCAGTAAAAGTATTATCAAAAGTAGTGAGAGTTTCAACGAACTTACCAGGTGTAATTGCTGATGAACCACATGTAGAACTTGCTGACGGTCTTACATTCGATGAGCCATACTGCTCGCTTCCTGCAACAGAAGCACAAAATACCCCTGACGTCCCATCTTGTCCTGTTACAGCTTCATCAAATTGCATCGCTTGGGTTATACCAAAAGTATTATCAATTAACATAACACCGTACGTATAAGTTCCGTTTGGTGGCCGTGTCATTGTTCCCGGAACATCAATTGTTACATTTTGTTGCACCGAAAGCGTTGCACCCGATGAAAGCTCCCAATTTTTAAAGCAATTATCTAAGCCCATTGCGGATGTAGTAGTTGGGGCTGTCGGCTGGGAAGTACATAGGTACATTTCATAAGCAATAACTTCGTAAGTATCCGGTGCACTTGCACAATAACCGTTATCAATTGGTTGAGTTTTATCAAATATACCACCAGTTATAGTGCATTCTGTAACATGACTATCTGCAACTGAAAGTATAATAGATCCAAAGAAAGACAGAATTGATAATAAAAATATTTTTTTAATTCGATAATTCATAATCTAGAAACCACTTGCCTTTACATTTAATGTTGTTGTTACAACTTTTATTTTATTTTCCCGTTTTACTGGTTCATATAATCTCTCAGCAACTGAGACGTATTCAAAATAATTAGAAGTGTCATTTGAAAAAGTACCACTATTTCCAAGAGGAATAACATAGCTTAAGTTTGCAAATGAACCATCACCTGTTTTATTGTCATCGATATATCCAATTTCTAAATCGAAGTTGTTACCAATTACATTAAATCCGTACTTCTCTCCTTCTAATTCATAGGAACCAGCCGCATTTTCAAATTCAAATAATCCTGCAAATATTCTTGCATTTGCTTTAATTGGTAAATGATAATCAAGACGCAAATCCCATCCGTCCATTGCCTCTTCATCTTTACCTGTTGAAACTGTTTCAATACCAGAAGTAGCGTCATAAATATTAGATCTCAAGTCGAATACGCTACTTATAACTTCTAAGCCCGCTCCATTTCTCTGATGTGAGTCATCAAATGCATAATCAAAAAACAAATTTAACCCAAAGATAACTTTGTCATCATTAAGGAGAGTTCTATGTCCAAGACCCAAGTTAATTGTTTGGTCATTGTTGTGAAGGTTTAAAGAGTTTTGGTTAAATATTGCGCTGTTACCATACTCAGAAATCATATTGACATTGGTAAGAGATATCGTTGGCTTTAAATGTTCTTGTACGCCCAAATTTAAATCGAGATACTTCACTCTACTATTTTCGCTCAATAATGATGAAATGCTATTGCCAAAACTATTAGCTAAACCATTAAAATATGAGGTAACTCTATTTTCTAAATTAGAGGCATTTGAAATACCTATTAGCAAAAAAATGCCTATTATTGAATAAATGTAAGCCCTAAGATTTCTCATAAATTATATGATAGCAAAGAAATGTGTTTATAGCACTGATAAAAATTATCTAATTATTTGGTGGCCTCACCCGGACTCGAACCGGGACGGGAATAAATCCCAAAGGATTTTAAGTCCTTTGCGTCTACCAATTCCGCCATGAGGCCAATACAATGATTTATAACTCTATGTGTAATTCAGTTCCAGAACTTTAACAATGGATAAAAAAAAGGGGCCCGAAGGCCCCTTTTTAATTATTTACTTTACAGTTAATTAGTTGCTGTCTGATACTGCAGCTACATAAATAGCCATACCAAATGCAATTTTATTAACAAAGTCTGCAAGGTTATAGATTAAGTTCAATGCGCCAGCGTCAACGCCGCCACCGAAGTAACCTACAGCATAACCAATTGGATAAATTGCCCATCCGACTGTAACAATTAATCTCAATGCGTTAAATGCAGTCTGACCGGCAGCGTTTCCACTACCAGCACTTGCCTTGCTCGCTTCACCTGCAAAAACCTCGTAGATGATATATAACCATCCAGCCATACCAATTACAAAGGCTAGAGTTACATTCATCGCTCCAGTTTCACCTAGATAACCGAAGACAAGCATAATAATTGATGCAATTAGTAGTCTCCAGAAAAGGCTTGAAGCAACAGCAGTCATCGCTGCAAGAATTACATAGAATTCTACGATTTGTAGAGGCACAGTAATCAACCAGTCAATATAACGAAGGACTGTTGGCGAATCACCTGTAGCTACCCATACATCTCTCATGTAGAAATAGTGCCACGCCGCCACACCAGTGACCAAACCAGCAACTGTTAGGGACGTTTTCCATTTAGCAGCTACACGATCTCTTTCAAGAAAGAAGAAAGCAGTAGCGGCAACCATGGCCATAGAGATCAACCAAAACGAAATGGCTACCTGATCTCCGGGATTTAGCATTAATACTTTCATGTTTATTTTCCCCTTAATTTTATAAAATTAGGCAATTATTATTGAGAATCCTACTTAAGTAAATATTAAAAAAATAATAATAATAAATAAAATCAATTACTTAGAGATTTGTGGATAAAAATTAACAATGTTTTGTATCATAATTTTTAACTAATTCCTTTAATTCTGTATCACATTTTGAAAGCTGATCATCGCTCGTTGAACGCATAACAATTGATGTTCCAAATCTATTTTCCTTGCTAAATGGATAACTGCCTATTTCAACCGAGCTATATTTTGCCTGAAGGTTAGTCAGTATCTCGGCCACATTGCTTTCGGGGGTAAAAATGTCGACTGATTTAGATTTTACCACATCCCCTTTCTTAAGAAATTGACGAGCCCCCTCCAACATTCCTTGCATAATTCCTGGTATACCTGCCAAAACAAATACATTGTCCATTTTAAACCCTGGCGCTCTACTGACTGGATTTTCAATGAGCTCTGAGCCAACAGGCATCTTAGTCATCTTCATTCGAGCTTCTGTGAGCTCTCCATCTTTATAATACTCTTTTAATATTGAGAGCGCTCCCTGATTTATTTCCAAATCAACAGAAAATGCTTTAGCAATTGACTCTGAAGTGATGTCGTCGTGTGTTGGCCCAATGCCCCCAGTGGTAAACACATAGTCATAAGTTTTTCTTAAATGGTTAACTGTCTCAACAATCACATCCTCTTCGTCACGAATTACTCTGACTTCTGTTAATTGAATACCTATTTCATTCAACCAATTTGCAAGATATGATAGATTCTTATCTTGTGTACGACCTGATAAAATTTCATTACCTATAATAATCAATGATGCTTTCATAAGCTTATGTCAAAAAATTCGAAAAATTTCCTCACTGGTAAGTTCATAAAGAGATATAAGAGATTTTTTGTAGATGTTCAACTTGATAGTAAAAAAATTGTCACAGCTCATTGTCCTAATACAGGCTCTATGATGGGATTGCTTGAAAAAGATAATTTGGTCTATTTAACAGAAGCAGATGATCCTAACCGAAAACTAAAATTTACTTTAGAAGCAATTCAATCAAACGGAGCAATGGTTGGAGTAAATACTCATCGAGCTAATCGAATTGTTGAGGAAGCAATAAGTAATGGCAAAATTTCAGAGCTAGGAAATATTGTATCATTTAAAAGAGAAGTTAAGTACGGACAAAATTCTAGAATTGACTTCTTAGTTCAAAAAAAAAATGAAGAAATATATGTAGAAGTTAAAAATGTTACTTTATCGAGAGATGAATCAATTGCAGAATTTCCCGATGCGGTCACTGAAAGAGGACTAAAGCATTTAAATGAGCTTTCCACTCTACCAACCAAGTCTGTTAGAGCTGTAATGCTTTTCTTAGTCCAAAGAGATGATTGCAGTAAGTTTAAGATCGCTGCAGATATTGATACTAAATATGCAGATACTTTTAAGAAGGTTAAAAAAATGGGTGTAGAACCATTATGTTATGACTGTTCTTTTAGTAGAAATGGTATAAGTGTAAATAAAAAAATAAAGATATTAAATTGAATAACACTATTCATAGCTCAGATGACTTTGAAGGGATGCGAAAAGCAGGTAATCTTGCAGCATCTACTTTGGATCTTCTTGTTGAAAAAGTAAAGCCTGGTGTTTCTACTGAAGAGTTAGATAATATTGCATTTGATTATATAGTTCGTCATGGAGGCCTTATTGCCCCTTTATTTTATAAGGGCTATCCTAAGTCAGTTTGTACTTCAATTAATCACGTAATATGCCATGGAATTCCTTCATCAAGAATTTTAGAAAATGGAGATATTGTAAATATTGATGTAACTGTAATTGTTGATGGCTGGCACGGCGATACGAGCCGCATGTTTCCTGTTGGAAAAATAAATGCCAAAGCACAAAAATTAATTGATTGTACTTTCCAAGCAATGCATGAAGGCATTAATGCTGCTCAACCTGATGCAACATTAGGTGATATTGGTAGTGCAATTCAAACGTATGCAGAAAAACAAAACTACAGTGTTGTTCGTGATTTTTGTGGTCATGGACTAGGAAAAGTTTTTCATGAGTTTCCAAACATTCTTCACTACGGGGATAAAGGTAAAGGTGAAAGAATTGAACCAGGCATGTTTTTTACAGTAGAGCCGATGATAAATTTTGGAAAATATGATGTTAGAATGTTAGGCGATGGTTGGACGGCTGTTACAAAAGATAAAAGTTTGTCAGCACAATTTGAGCATAGTATTGGCATTACCAACGATGGCGTAGAAATTTTTACAAAATCACCTGCTGGGCTTGATAAACCGTAAATTAAAGATTAAAAACATACTTATATGATCCCTCGTTATTCTAGAGCCGAGATGACTGACGTTTGGAGCTCTAACTCTAAATTTAAAATATGGCTTGATATTGAGCTCTACGCTTGTGAAGCCATGGAAAAATTAGGAACTGTTCCTAAGGGAACAAGTAAAAAAATTAGATCAAAAGCAAAGATTAATGAAAAGAGAATTGACCAAATTGAAAAAAAAGTGAAACACGATGTAATTGCTTTTTTAACAACAATTTCTGAATACGCGGGTCTACCTGCAAGATTTCTTCACCAAGGTCTAACTTCTTCAGATATTTTAGATACGGCTTTTAATGTTCAACTAAAACAGTCCTCGGTCATTATTGAGAAGGAACTATTAAATTTACTAAAATCATTAAAAAAGATTGCAATAAAACATAAAAACACACCATGCATTGGAAGAAGTCATGGAATTCATGCGGAACCCACAACCTTTGGAGTTAAAATGGCATCTTTTTATGCAGAATTTCGGAGGAACTATAAGCGTTTTTTAAAAGCAATCGAAGAAATAAATGTTTGTGCGATTTCAGGTGCAGTTGGCAATTATGCAAATATTGATCCACGTGTTGAACAGTACGTCGCAAAAAAGTTGGGCATGAAAGCAGAAACGATTTCAACTCAAATAATTCCAAGAGATCGTCACGCAGTATATTTTAATACTCTTGCAGTAATTGCAAGTTCGATTGAACGTTTAGCTACTGAGATAAGACATTTGCAAAGAACTGAGGTTTTAGAAGTTGAAGAATTTTTTTCAAAAGGACAAAAAGGGTCATCAGCGATGCCTCACAAAAGAAATCCAGTTCTGACTGAGAATTTAACTGGACTGGCAAGACTGATTAGAGGTTATACGGTTCCTGCTTTAGAAAATATTACTCTTTGGCATGAAAGAGACATATCACATTCAAGTGTAGAGAGAATAATGGCGCCAGATGCAAATATTATAATCGACTTTGCACTTTCACGAATGAATAATGTGATATCAAATCTTGTTATATATCCTAAAAATATGAAAACTAATTTAGATAGATTAAAAAAATTGCCAATGTCAGAAGGTTTAATGCTGGCAATGACACAAAAAGGTTTATCACGAGAAAATGCGTACAAGATAGTTCAACGTAATGCAATGAAAGTATGGAAAACGAATGCAGATTTTGAGATAATACTTAACAAAGATGAAGAATTAAAAAATTACCTAAGCAAAAAAGAAATATCAAAAATTTTAGATTTAAAACATGCCGCTCGCAGAACTGACTATATTTTCAAAAAAGTTTTTAAGTAATTTAATTTGAATAGTAAATTGCGACTGCAAATAAACCAAAAATCAGCGCATAAGCTCCTGCATAGTAAAATACGACATAATTAGAACGATCAATCATATCCACTAAAGAAGCTTTCTTTTTATTAACTGATTTTTTCTTTGTTGATTTCTTAACAATCCTTTTTTTAGTAACTTGCTTCTTTTTTTTAGTTACTTTCTTTTTTACCGACTTTTTCTTTTTTTGGGCAAACTGATACTTCATAAAAAACTCTTATATGTTGTCTTTACCAATAATTTCTTCTTTTGCTTGAAGTAAAAATTGATCCATACTTTGTCTTAATTCGTCGTCTGAAATTGAAATACCTTTATCGTCAAAATCCTTTCTAACCTTTCTAAAAACATCCATATCCCCGTCTTCTTCAAGATCTGATTTTACAACCTCTGCAAAATATTCTTCAACACCAGGGCCTGATATGCCTAATTTTTCAGCTGCCCACACACCTAAATACTTATTTCTACGGGCTAATATTTTAAACTCTAGTTCCTGGTCACGAGCAAACTTACCCTCGAAACCCTTTTTTCTCTCATCAAGTTTTTTCATGATTTTTTGTACTTTTGAATGAATTTAATTTAATTTAAGCACTTATCTTAACAAATATTTTTATTACCTGCAATGAGATCATCTAAAACTTTATATGAAGGTAAGGCTAAAAAAATTATTAAAGGGCCTAAAAAAAACACACTCATTCAAATTTTTAAAGACGATGCTACAGCCTATAATAAAAAGAAACATAAAATTTTTAAAGGCAAAGGCGTACTAAACAATCATATTTCTGCTTACATTATGCATTACCTTAAGTCAAAACGTATCCCAACACATTTTGAAGAAAAGCTGAATGACCGTGAGCAACTTATAAAAAAATGTGAAATTATTCCGATTGAATTTGTTGTAAGAAATATAACAGCTGGCTCTATTGCTAAAAAATTAGGGATTAAAGAAGGATTAAAACTTAAAAAACCTTTACTAGAATATTATTACAAAGAAGACAGTTTGGATGATCCAATGATTTCAAGAGATCATCTTATCACTTTTGGTTGGGCAACAAACTCTGAGCTTAAAAAAATAGATAAAATGTCTCTTCAAATTAATAAGCACTTAAGAAATCTTTTTCTCAAAAAGAATATTATACTTGTAGATTTCAAAATTGAATTCGGCAGACTTTCATCAAACCCCAAAAAAATTGTATTAGCTGATGAAATAAGTCCTGATTCTTGTCGATTATGGGATAAAAAAACTAATAAGAAACTTGATAAGGATGTGTTCAGAAGAAACCTCGGCAGCTTATTAAGTGCATATGAGGAGGTTGCCTCAAGATTAGGAATCGTGCATTAAAGTCTAATGCTTGCCAAAATTCATATCACATTAAAAAAAGACGTACTTGATCCTCAAGGCTCAGTTATTGCAAATTCACTGAAATCTCTTGGATTCGACAACGTTAATGATGTCAGACAGGGAAAATTCATAGAACTCGAAATCAACAGTAACAGTAAAGAGGAAGCTGAGAAGCAGTGTAATGATATGTGTGAGAAATTATTGGCTAACTTAGTTATTGAAGACTACTCAGTAGAAATTGAAAGTTAGATGAAGACACATGTAATTGTTTTCCCAGGTTCGAACTGCGACAGAGATGTAGCTGTTGCAATTCAAAATATTATTGGCTCTTCGCCTGAAATGGTTTGGCATAAAGACTCGACAATAAATCAATCAGATTTAATTGTTGTTCCTGGCGGGTTTTCTTATGGTGATTATTTACGATGTGGCGCGATGGCATCAACGTCACCTATCATGAAAAGTGTAATTGAAAATGCAAATAAAGGTGTGCCGGTAATGGGAATTTGTAATGGATTTCAAATTCTAATTGAAAGTGGTCTTCTTCAAGGTGCACTAATGAGAAATAGTAGTTTAAGTTTTATATGTCGCGACATAATAATTAAACCAACAAATACAAAAACCATGTTTACTAATAAATCCACTATTTCGAAAATGCCAATAGCTCACAACGAGGGAAATTATTTTGCTAACAGTAATCAAATAAAAGAAATAGAAGATAACGATCAAATTGCCTTCCAATACTGTGACGAAAATGGAGATATCAATTCCCATTCAAATCCAAATGGATCAATAAATAATATTGCCGGGGTGTTCAACAAAAGCAAAAATGTACTAGGTATGATGCCGCACCCCGAAAGAGCAGCTGAAAGCATTCATGGGTGTGATGATGGAAGAAATATTTTTGAAAGTCTTCTAAGTTAATGACTTCATCCAATTGGCATTTTGATACAGAAAAATCACTTGTAGAAAGTCACGGTCTTAAACTTGACGAGTTTGAAAAAATTGTTGAGGGTCTTGGGCGTGAACCCAATCTTACTGAACTTGGAATATTTAGTGCAATGTGGAATGAACATTGCTCCTATAAATCGTCTAAGTATTGGCTAAAAAAATTACCAACCTCAGGGGAACGAGTTATCCAAGGACCAGGTGAAAACGCGGGTGTTATTGATATCGATGATGGAGATGTTGCAGTTTTCAAAATGGAAAGTCATAATCATCCTTCATTTCTAGAGCCTTACCAAGGAGCTGCAACTGGTGTAGGGGGTATTTTGAGAGATGTATTTACTATGGGCGCAAGACCTGTAGCAAACATGAATGCACTTCGATTTGGAGATCCCAATCATCCAAAAACAAAGCATTTAGTCTCAGGTGTTGTCGGTGGTATTGGTGGTTACGGAAATTGTATTGGAATTCCAACTGTTGGAGGTGAAGTAAATTTTCATCCATCGTATAACGGCAATATATTGGTTAATGCTATGACAGTTGGTATCGCAAAAAAAGATAAAATTTTCTATTCAGCGGCTGCAGGAATAGGAAATCCAGTAGTGTATGTTGGTTCAAAAACAGGTAGAGATGGTATTCATGGTGCAACAATGGCATCAGCTGAATTTGATGATGACTCTGAAGAAAAAAAACCCACTGTTCAAGTAGGCGATCCTTTTACTGAAAAACTATTACTTGAGGCTTGTCTGGAACTCATGAAAGAGGATGCAATTATAGCAATTCAAGATATGGGAGCCGCAGGTTTAACTTCATCATCAATTGAGATGGCATCCAAAGGAAATGTAGGGATTGATATAAATTTATCTAAGGTTCCAATACGAGCGGCTAACATGACTGCCTACGAACTCATGCTTTCTGAAAGTCAGGAAAGAATGCTAATGGTTATTCAGCCCAAAAAAGAGGAACTTGCCCGAAGCATTTTTAAAAAATGGGATCTTGAATTTGAAGTGATTGGTGAAGTTACAGATACAAAAAAATTAATATTGCATATGGATGGTGAAGAGCAGGCAAGTATACCAATTAATATTTTGGTAGAGGATGCACCAGAGTATCAGCGAGATTATATTGTCAATGACCCTTCTCCCCTAATTAGTTTTGAAAGTAAGGATTTTAAAGATAAAGATATCTTAGGCGATTTATTAAAAATGATCAGCCATCCAAATTTATGCAGCAGAAAATGGATATGGGAACAATATGATCACATGGTTATGGCAGATACAGTTGTACGACCTGGTTCTGATGCAGCTGTTATCAGAGTGCATGGAACCAACAAAGGAATAGCGATCAGTACAGACTGTTCACCCACATACTGCAGACACAATTCCTATGAAGGAGGAAAGCATGCGGTTGTTGAAACTTGGCGTAATATTGTTGCATCCGGAGCTGAGCCAATTGCAATTACAGATTGTATGAATTTTGGAAATCCTGAAAAGCCAGAAATCATGGGACAATTTGTAGAATGCATTCGTGGCATGGGAGATGCTTGCAGTAAGCTTAATTACCCTGTCATTTCAGGAAATGTATCACTCTATAATGAAACTAACGGTGAAGGGATTTATCCTACTCCCGCTATTGGTGGAGTTGGACTAATTACAGATTTATCTAATACAATGACAATAGATCTTAAAAATGAGGGTAATATTTTATGCCTCATTGGGGAAAGCAACAATCATTTAGGCAATAGTCATTATCTCTCAATCATACAAAGTAGAGAAGACGGCGGTACCCCGTCAATTAATTTGGATGATGAATTAAAAAATGGAAAATTCATTCTAGATTGCATTTCTAAGAAATTATTAAAATCTGTTCATGATGTTGGTGAAGGTGGTGTTCTTGTTGCAATTGCTGAAATGTGCATCTCAGGTAAGCAAGGTATAAAAATTGATATAACAAAAGATTTTCTTCACGGATTCTTTTTTGGAGAGGATCAAGCTAGGTACCTGGTTGAGGTCTCACAAAATAAACTTCAACAACTAGAAATTGACGCAAGCAAGAGTGCTGTCAAAATAGAAAGAATTGGAGAAATTGGTGGAACATCTATCTCAATCAATTCAATTGGAGAGGTTGAATTATCAAGCTTAATTGACCACCATACAAAATGGTTCAATGAATTTTGACCTAAAGGGCTCAAAATTATTATTGAATAATTATAAAAAGCAGTTAATTCTTCATTAATGACTGATAATGTGCAAGATGAAATAAAAAACATTGTTGATCAAAACGATGTAGTTCTCTTTATGAAAGGGACAAAGGATCGGCCTCAATGTGGTTTTTCGAATGCTGTTGTAAATACTCTTTCTTTTATGAACATAAATTATAAAGATGTAAATATTTTGGAAAGTGACGAACTAAGACAAGGCATTAAAGATTTCACTAACTGGCCTACAATTCCACAACTTTATATTAAGGGAGAGTTTATTGGAGGATGCGATATTATTTTAGACATGCATAAAAGTGGGGAGTTAGCATCAGTTTTTGATACAAAAGGTATTACGCACGATTAGTCTATTGAAATAAGATATTCGACTGCTCTATTAAATACAATCTTTCCTCGCACAATTAAACTTTCATGCCATTTCCTACTGTCTGGATTAAATGTACGTAATAAATTATTTCTACTCCAATGTTTCATAATATCCAGCGGATCATTGAGTTTATTATTTTGTGTCCATCTATTTTCAGCTCTTAAATTTTTAAAAACTGTTACAGGTCCATAAGTTCCAAATTCTTGTGTAATTGTAAGCCACTTAATTGATGGAAATTCAGCTGAAATTCCAGAGTGAATGTCGCCTGTTACGTGATAGCCCACCCCCTTATTTGGATCCAACGGTGCTATATGACTTCCATATAAATTTTGCAGCAATTCATAATCAGCTTCACTAATTTGGTCTGAAATTAAAATAGTATCGTAACCAGATTTACCAAGACCGGTGTGCAAATCGATACCAAATATCATTTGAGTTTCTTTTAAGTTATTTCTTAACCAGTCAATTAATAATTTGGGACCTTTTTGGAGTTTATCACCTCCATACTGCAGGCTGGATGGCCTTGTGTACTGACCTTGAGCAAACCATTGCTTGAAATTAGTGAAACCATATTTCAAAATTAATTTTATTCCATCTACATAAAAGGATAATTCAAATTTTTTTGGTATTGTGTTTGGATTCAAAAATTTATCTATTTTTTTGTAGCCATCGGGCTCACCGCTATGCGTGTTAATAAAATTTCTATTCATATCGACATTGTTTTCATTGACTCTTCGGTGCCAAGCCATACCAAAAGGATTAATGATATGTACAAAGATTATGCAATAATCCTCAATTAGCTTTTGATTTTTTAACATATCAATGACTGAAAGTTGTATAGCTGAACCGGCAAAACCCTCAACGCCGTGTAAACCAGAGGTATATAACAATAATTTATTACTTGTTAAAGATCCAAGAACTGCGATATCTATTGTGAGATCCTCTCCATCTGGACCTACTAAATCTAATGATAAGCTATCACGTTGAACTTGATGACCCAGTGACTCTAGTTGATTAACAGATTCATGAAATCGTTTCTTAGCTTCAGTATAAGATTTGGAAAACCAGTGCGATGCACTCATTTTAATATTATCGAGAATAATACTCGATAACCAGTTTCGGATCCATTTGAGTTGCATATGGAACTTCAGCAAACTGAGGTGTTCTTACAAAAGTTGAAGAACATTTTTTTTCATCAACTGTGATGTATCCTGGGATGTCTCTTTCCTGGCTTTTCATTGACTCAACTACTAATGCCATCTCTTTAGATTTATCTTTGACTTCGACAACATCACCTTCTTTAAGAAGACAGCTTGCAATATTAACTCTTTTTCCATTAACTTTGACATGCCCATGATTAATAAATTGTCTAGCAGCAAATACAGTTGGTACAAACTTTGATCGATAAACAATAGTATCAAGTCTGCGTTCTAAAATAGCAATTAAGTTTTCACCTGAGTCACCTTTTTGTCTAATAGCCTCTTTATAACAATTACGGAATTGTCTTTCGTTGAGGTTTCCATAATAACCTTTTAACTTTTGCTTAGCATTTAACTGAACACCATAATCAGACAATTTACCTGTATGCTTTTGTCCATGCTGGCCGGGTCTGTATTTTCTTAGGTTGAATGGGCTTTTTGGTCTGCCCCATAGGTTAACACTCAGACGTCTGTCTATTTTATGTTTTTGTGCAACTCTTTTTGTCATATTTGATGATCCGTGGTTTATACTGGTTTCCTCGCCAATGTCAAACCTGAAAGCTAAATTTCCTTAGTTTTTCTATATTCTGTAAGCACTGTCACAACCCCTCTAAGTGTTGCTATCTCACGTTCACTGAGATCAGCACGATGAAAGATATTTCTTAGGTTTTGCTTCATTTTTGACATTTTTTCTTCAGGTTGAAAAAAACCTCTAGATTCAAGCTCTTCTTCTAAATGATCAAAAAAATACATTAGATCATTCTGACTTCCATGAGGCTCAGAATTCTTATCAACTAACTGCTCCGTTTTAAATACTTGAGAAAATAATGAATAACAAAATACATTGACTGCATGAGATAAATTAAGAGATGAAAAATTTTCATGCGTATCAATAGTCACACATTTTGTTATAAGTGACAAATGGTCGTTTGTAAGTCCTGAAGCTTCGCCACCAAAAACAACACCGATACTATCATTAATTTTTTGTTCTTTTATTTCACTGATAATTTTAGAATTGTCACTAAATTGTTTACTCATATCTCTTAAACGTGCCGTGTAGCCAATTGAATAATTGTAGTCACTCAATGCCTCTCGAAGAGAGCTATATACTTTGATATTTTCAACTATGTTCTTAGCATCTACAGCTACAGCAAGTGCTTTTTCTGATGGCCATTCGAGTTTAGGTGATACCAGTTTTAAATTAGTGAAACCAAAATTGTACATAGTGCGAGCAACAAGACCGACATTTTCAGGTAATTGAGTATCAACAAGAATAATTGAAATTTTATCAAAATTCATTTGAATTTAAACTTTTACTTGTTCTTTCATTAATTTAAATTCAACACTATCAATTAGTGCTCTAAAAGATGCTTCAATAATATTTTCTGAAACACCTATTGTGTACCAACTTTTCTTATTTGCATCAGAACTTTCAATTGAAACTCTAGTTATCGCATCGGTACCCGTATTGAGAATTCGAACCTTATAATCAATTAATGATAAATCGTTAATGTACTCAGCATAACGGCTTGTCTTAAAATTATTTCGAAGAGCATTATCCAATGCATTGACTGGACCAACTCCTTTACCGGTACCAATAATTTCATCATTATCAATTTTTAATTTCACAGATGCTTCTGACATGGTCTGCCCCTCTTCACCTGAATTTTGTACATTCACATTAAAACTAATTACTTCAAAATATTCTGGCGTTTTGCCAAGTACTTTATTAACAAGAATTTCAAAAGAAGCATCGGCACCATCGTAAGAGTATCCATTAAATTCTCTTTCTTTTACTCGATCTAAGATTTTTTGAATTGTCTTATCGTCTTCATTGACTTCTATTCCTGCTGATTTTAACTTTGATAAAATATTAGATTTTCCTGATTGTTCAGAGATGATAATTTGCCTTTGATTGCCCACAAGTTCAGGATTAATGTGTTCGTAAGTCTTTGGATCTTTATTGACCGCAGAAACATGTAATCCACCCTTATGTGCAAAAGCAGAAGAGCCAACGTAAGGTGCTGTTCGATTTGGGACTCTGTTTAAGATTTCATCAAGGAGCCTTGAAAGCTCAGTTAAAAATTCAAGTTGTTGTTTATTAATTGATAAGTCAAATTTGTTTTCAAATTCATTTTTAAAAGCAAATGTTGGTAATAGTGAAATTAGATTAGCATTTCCACATCTTTCACCTAAACCATTTATTGTGCCCTGAACCTGTCTTGCACCTGCTCTTACAGCTGCAAGAGTATTGGCGACTGCATTACCTGTGTCATTATGTGCATGAATTCCAAGATGATCTCCTGAAATTTCTTTAGAAACTTTTGATACGATATCTTCAACTTCATGCGGAAGAGTTCCTCCATTCGTATCACAAAGAACAAGCCACCGTGCACCATTTGACTTTGCAGCTTTAAGACATTCAATAGCATAATTTGGATTAGATTTGTAACCATCAAAAAAATGTTCAGCATCAAAATGTACTTCTTTTTTCGTTTTTGCTAAAAATTTTACTGACTCTCCAATATTTTCTAAATTTTCCTCATTAGTAATTCCAAGTGCAAGATCAACATGAAAATCCCAAGATTTTCCAACAACACATGCTGAAGGTGCATTAATATTTATTATTGCAGCCAAACCAGGATCATTTTCTGCGCTGCGACCAGATTTTTTAGTCATGCCAAACGCAGTAAACATTGAGTTTTTAAATTTTAAATCTTCATTAAAAAACTTAGTATCAGTTGAGTTTGCGCCTGGCCATCCACCCTCAATATAGTCAACACCAAGCTCATCTAATTTTTTTGCGAGAAGTTTTTTTTCATCAACATTAAAATCAACACCGTAAGTTTGAGCTCCGTCTCTAAGAGTAGTATCAAATATGTATAACTTTTCTTTCACTTACTTAACTTTCCAAGTTGTTTCGCCACCTTGATCTTCAAGTATGACTCCCATTTTGTCTAATTCATCTCGGATCCTATCAGCATCATCAAAGTTCTTGTTTGATCGTGCCTCATTTCTTTGAGCAATAAGCAACTCAACTTGAGCGGTATTAATATTTAAATTTTCCTTTTTCCAGGAAAGCCATTCAGATGGTTTTTCATTTAAAAGTCCAAGCATATTTGCTGAATATAAAAAATTGCTTACTAAGCCTTTATCCCCTGATTGGCAGTCTTTAAATTTTTGATGAAGTACGCTGATAGCTTTAGGTGTATTAATGTCATCCAATAATGTTTCCATAATTTCATTATCATTATTTGCATCTTTTAATTCATCACCATTAAAATTGCTCAAGAATGTGTACCATTTATCTAATGTTTTTTTACTTTCATTGAGGTTATCCTTAGTCCAATTCAGAGGTTGTCTGTAGTGAGTTGATATCATGGTAAGCCTAATAACTTCCCCTTGGAAACTGTCTTTTAACTCATTTACAGTTACAAAGTTACCATCAGACTTTGACATTTTATTACCCTCAACAGTAACAAAGCCATTGTGAACCCAATAATTTGCAAATTTGTTATTATTTGCACACTCACTTTGAGCAATTTCATTCTCATGATGTGGAAATATTAAATCTTGGCCTCCTCCATGAATATCAAAATTTTCCCCCAAAAGTTTTTCACTCATTGCAGAGCATTCAATGTGCCAGCCAGGTCTACCATCTCCCCATGGACTTTTCCAACTGGGCTCATTTTCTTTTGAAGGTTTCCATAATACAAAGTCAGACTCTTCTTTTTTATAACTTTCTACACCTACGCGTGAACCAGCAACCATTTCATCTAAATTCTTGCCAGAGAGTTTTCCATATTCTTTAAATTTATTTGAAGAAAAAAGAACATTACCATCCGATACATATGCAAACTCTTTTGATATGAGTTTTTCTATCAACTCGATCATCTCAGGTATATGTTCGGTTGCTCTTGGCTCAAATGTAGGTTTTAAAGCGCCAACATATTTCGCATCATCATGAAAATAATTAATTGTCTTTTCTGTAAGCATTCCAATGTCTTCATTTTGATCATTAGCTGCGTGTATAATTTTATCATCAACGTCGGTGATATTTCTTACATAAGTTACATTTCCACTGCCATAAATTTTTTTGAGTAATCGAAATAAAATATCAAACACTATAACTGGTCGAGCATTGCCTACATGCGCATAATCGTAAACAGTTGGCCCACAAACGTACATTCGCACATTATTTGGATCAATTGGTTCAAACTTCTTTTTTGAATTGGTAAATGTATCGTAAAGCATCAAGTCCATTTAAGTCTGTATCCTCTCAACAATTTTGTCTCTACCAATTAGTTGAATGAGAAGCTTCATTTCTGGACCATGTGTCAGTCCAGTGAATGCTACTCGCAATGGAAGAAACAATTCTTTGCCTTTGCGTCCTGTTTTTTCTTTTATGGCATTCGTCCATGTGGTCCAAGTATCATCATCCCACGGTTCCTCTGGCATTAACTCTAATGCTAATTTTATGTAATCTTTATCATCAGACTCAGTAGGCTTGCTGTTAAATACAATGTCAGTCCAAGAAGATATTTCTTCAACAGTTTCCAAATTACCTTTTATGGTGTCCCAAAACTTTTTATCAACATTTTCATCAATCTCAGTAAGTCTTGATTGAATTTCCTCATAATCAAATTTTTGGACTTGTTTTTTGTTAAGCGCCTTTAGGACGTCAATTTCAATACGTCCCGGTGATGTTGAAATTTTCTCAAGTTTAAATTCGTCAATGATTTGTTTTATCCCACTCTTTAGTTCAATTGAATTTGAAGTTCCAATCGTTGCTAGTAAGCTGAGAATTGAGATGGGCTCAATATTATCTTTTCTGAAACTATCGATTGATATTACATTGTCTCTTTTTGATAGTTTGTCTCCTGTAGATGCCTTTAAAAGGGCATGATGTGCAAACGAAATTTTATTTTCATCCAATGCATTTATGATTTCAATTTGTACAGCGGTATTACTAGTGTGATCATCCCCTCTAATTACATTAGTAATGTTGTAATCAACATCATCTACAGCTGAACTGAATGTATAAAGTGGAACACCATCTTCTCGAAATAAAACAGGATCTGATAAGCTTGTTAAATCAATATCAATTTCACCCTTTAATAAATCATTCCATTTCATGCGTTCTGTTTGAAGAAGAAATCGCCAATGAGGTTTTCTTCCATCATTCTCATAATCTTTAATTTGTTGCTCCGTTAATTTTAATGCAGAACGGTCATACACTTGCTTTCTACCGGCAGCCATCTGAAGCTTTCTTTTTCTCTCAAGTTCTTCAGGAGTTTCATAGCAAGCATATATCCTGCCATCAGATTTTAATTTTTCGAATTGCTCTTTATATCTTTCAAATCGAGAAGACTGATTAAAAGTCTCGTCATAGTCTATTCCCAGCCACTCCAAATCATTTTTTATTTGAGAAATGTATTCATCTTTTGACCTCTCTTGATCGGTATCATCAATTCGAAGAATAAATTTTCCACCACTATTTTTAGCATACAACCAATTTATGAGGGCTGTTCTGATATTACCCAAGTGCAATAATCCTGTTGGACTAGGCGCAAATCTAGTTATCGTTGTCATCTATTTTTCCTTATCTCTGAATGCATTTGTTATTGGGTATCGTCTGTCATACCCAAAATTTCTCTCTGAAATTTTTACACCCGGAGCAGCTTGTCGTCTTTTATATTCAGAATTATAAAGCAAATTCTGAACTTTTGTAACCAAGCTTGGCTCATAACCTTTAGAAATAATCTCGTTAATTGAACTTTCTTTTTCAACAAGTAAGTACAAAATTTTATCCAAGACATCATATGGTGGAAGGGAATCACTATCTTTCTGATCCTCTTTAAGTTCAGCAGTGGGCTCTTTTGTTATAATATTTTTAGGAATAACTTCCTTTGCTTTAATTGCTGAAAATGATGGAAGATTTTCGTTTCTCCATTCGGAAAGTTTATATAAATCAGATTTATAAATATCCTTAACTACTGAAAACCCCCCACACATATCTCCGTATAAAGTTGAATATCCAACTGAGACTTCTGATTTATTGCCATTGGTAACTACCATATGGCCAAACTTGTTTGAATAGGCCATCAATATTGCACCTCTGGTTCTTGATTGAATATTTTCTTCAGTAATATCTTTTTCTTTACCTGCGAATAAATTTGAAAGAGTACTATCGTATGAATTCACGATATCTTTTATAGAAACACTTATTAACTCGATACCTAAATTTTTGCCTAGCTGATTTGCATCCTCATTACTTTCCTCGCTTGTAAACTGAGATGGCATTAAAATGCCTTTTACTCTTTCAGGTCCTAATGCATCGGTTGCGACAACCGCACTAAATGCACTGTCTATGCCTCCTGAAATGCCGATGACAACTCCTGGAAATTTATTTTTTTCAACATAGTCTCTTAGCCCAAGCATAAGATTGGAATAGACAATATCGTGCTTGTCACTACCGAGAGGTGCCTCTTCTTCAATCTCAAAAGTTTTAGTATTAAGATTGAAAATATATTCCCTACTCTCTTCAATACAGTATTTAAATTTAGAAATTACTTTTTTTTGATCACATAAGAATGATGATCCGTCAAAAACTATCTCATCTTGACCTCCAACTTGATTTACATATATCAAAGAAGCATCAATAGAGCTTGCAAAACCAAGTGCTTTTTTTTCTCTTTCCTCAATTTTATTTATATCAAATGGGGATGCGTTTAATGATACTGCCAAGTCAATTTCATTTTTACCAATCTCAACAATTGTATCGTTCACCCATATATCCTCACAAATAAATAAACCCAATTTAATTCCATTGAATTCGATTATGCTGACTTTCTCTCCATTTGAGAAAATTCTTTTTTCATCAAATACTCCATAGTTTGGCAAAGCCATTTTGTGATGTTTATGTAAGATCTTACCCTTTTTAATTACCAGAGCTGTATTGAACAGTTTGCTCTCTTCCAAAAAAGGAGTGCCTATGATTATTGTTGAATTACTATTTTTAGAACAATTCAAAATATCTGAGATTGCATTGTTAACTTTTTCCATAAAAGCTGGTTTTAAAACCAAATCTTCTGGTGGGTAACCTGTGAGCATTAACTCAGAGAAAATTATGAGGTCAGATTTATTGCTTTCAATATGATCAATCACAATTTGTTTATTCTTATCAATATTTCCCACTTGTGGGTTGGACTGAACAATTAATATGGAGGTTTTTTCTGTCATTTGACTGATCTTACAACTAAATAATTTAGTCGCAATTACTTAGCAATCGTAATCTTTGAATTATGTGGTTCTTGGGACTCTCTGAGCTTGTCAGATATTAAAAATGCAAGTTCAAGTGCTTGATTTGCATTCAGCCTTGGGTCGCAGTGGGTATGATATCGTGCTGAAAGATCTTCATCCTTAATGGCTTGAGCGCCACCAATGCATTCAGTTACATTTTGACCTGTCATTTCTAAATGTACTCCACCTGGGTATGTTCCCATTTGATGGTGAATATCAAAAAATGTCTCGACTTCTTTAAGAACACTTTCAAAAGGCCTTGTTTTAAAGCCTGAATTAGCTTTCATGGTGTTACCGTGCATTGGATCACAAGACCAAACTAAATTATGATCTGAATTTAAGAACGGTTGTATAAGCTTTGGTAACTTTTCATTAATAGTCTCAGAACCAAATCGACAAATTAATGTTATTTTTCCAGCCTCATTCTCAGGGTTTAGAATATCAAGAAGCTTTTTCAACTCCTCAGGATCTAAAGATGGTCCACATTTAATTCCAATTGGATTTTTAATCCCTCTGCAGAATTCTACATGTGCTCCGTCAGGCTGTCTGGTGCGATCACCAATCCAAACCATGTGAGCTGATGTGTCATAAACTTCACCTGATGTACTATCAAGCCGCGTCAGACATTCTTCATAAGGAAGCAATAGAGCCTCGTGACTTGTAAAGAAGTCAACACTTCTTAAACGTTTTGTGTTTCTTGAAGAAATTCCAATAGCTTCCATAAAGGATAACGTGTCCGAGATTTTATTTGCTAGCTCTCTAAATTTCTTTCCTTGAGGACTTTCATCTACAAACCCCATATTCCATTGATGTACTTTATTTAAATCTGAGAAACCACCTTTAGCAAAAGCTCTTAATAAATTAAGTGTAGCAGCTGATTGAGTGTATGCTTTAATCATTCGATCAGGATCAGGAACTCTCGCATCTTCAGTAAAGTCCATATCATTTATAATGTCACCTTTATAGCTATCCAACTCAACACCATCTATTTCTTCTTTAGGAGCACTTCGTGGTTTTGCAAACTGACCTGCCATTCTTCCAACTTTTACGACAGGACAATTACCTGCAGCAGTTAATGTGACTGACATTTGCAATAATACTTTAAATGTATCTCTTATATAATCTGCATTGAAATCATCAAAACTTTCTGCACAATCACCACCTTGCAATAAAAATGCTTTACCCTCTGAAACTTTTGCAAGATTTCTTTTTAAATCTCTTGCTTCACCTGCAAAAACAAGCGGCGGGTAAGATCTTAACTGATCCTCAGTTTTTTCTAATTTCTTCACATCTGGATACTCTGGCAAATGCTTAGCCTCGTAATTTCTCCAACTGTTAACAGACCATTTCTTCATATTTTTTTAAATATTCATTTTGCGGGCTTTATAGTACTAAATAAAGTAAAATACTAGACTTTCAGTAAAATGCATTGATTTTACTTAATTTATTGCTCCTAAGGTATCTATCCCAGCACTTATTTTTGCCGCCACATCTGCCTGATCAAGTTTTTTGGTTTGCTGATATTGTGGATGAGCAAGTGTTGCTAAATCTTTTGCTTTAACCAATGCAAGTTCCATTAACTTTTCATGTTCAGTAACTTCATCTAAATAACCAGGAGCAATAGCATCTTCTATTGAATACATTTCTGCATTTAATAGCGCTCTCTGCTTGTGTGGTTTTGTCAATTTAAATTTTGCAAGTTCAAGTATTGGTGTTGGAATAATCATGTTATTTCGTAATTCGTTAGCTCCAATTTTAAAGTCGCCTTTAATTCCTATACGGTGATCACAGCTGCAAAGTAAAAAGGCACCAAGCGCGATTGCGTGTCCGCTGCAAGCTGCAACAATTGGTCTTGGAAAAGTAAAAATTTTTAATAATAAATTAAAACCACTTTTAACCATGTCAGCAGCATTTTCTGGACTAGACATCATAACTTTTAAATCAAACCCAGCAGAAAACATTCCTTCTCGACCTGCTATTAAAACAGAACCTTTATCAGATGGAACTTGATCTAATATCTCACTAAAATTTTTTATCATATCAGGAGAGAATACATTTACTTTGCCATCATCCATTTGAATGATTGAAACATCTCCATCTGATCTTAAAGTTACTGTCATATATTTAATTTTAGATAAAAGTATGATTTATAATAGGTATAAATTTTATATTTTCTAGTTTTTTAGAATAAAATTATTTATTAAATTCGCTAGTTCAGGACCAGCCTCTTCTTGGCAGAAATGTCCAACTCCTTCCAAAGTAACAACAGTCGGATTCGGTATCCTAGTCAAAAAATCTTCCTTCATAGTTATTGTTATTCGTTCATTGCCTCCAAACGCCACAAGAAAAGGTTTATCCCATTTTTCATAAACATCTTTCCAGTATTTCTCATTCTCGGATAATTGTGTTGGAATAAAATAAGCCATGACATGAGCTCCTGCTTTGTATTTGCCTGAAGGATACGGAGCTTCATAAGCTCTGATTTGCTCGTCAGATAACTCTAAGCGTCCGAAAGTAGAAATAATTCCTGATACATCCATATCATCTGAGTAATACGAGTGTGCAATCCATTTTGAAAACATTCTCATACCTTCAAGTGGTGATGGCTCTTCCAACATTAATGCTTTATCAGCAGCTGTTTTAAGTTCCTCAAAAGTGACTGCTCCATTCCACCAGACCATAAACTTTACAAAATTTTCAAATAGCCATGCCGTTATTCCATCTCTAGCAACCATACCTGTATTTGAAACAACAACTCTTGCAAAACGATCAGGCATCTCAGCTACAACCCTAAGTCCAATCATACCCCCCCAATCTTGTCCAAAGAATGTAGCTTCTCTTAAATCAAGTTGTCCCACTAACGCCTTCATAATGTTGATATGAAACTCATAACTATAATCATATTTAGATATAAATTTATCTGACTTTCCAAATCCAACTAAGTCAGGAATAATGACTCTATGACCTGCGTCAGTTAACACCGGTATCATTGTTCGAAATAGATAGCTCCAAGTTGGTAAGCCATGAAGAAGGAAAATTGGATCACCATCTTTAGGTCCTTCATCGAGGTAGTGAATTCTTAGACCATCAATTTCAATATAATTTGGATCAAATGGATAATCTTCTAGATTTTCAAATTGTGTATCGGGCGTTCTCAGAACACCAGGTGAAACTTCATATGCATAAATGAAACTTATTGCATTAAAAAAAAACAAACAAATAAAGATGCTTATTCTTGACAACATTTAAACAAAGATAATATGTTGTCAGTTTTTGTGTCAATAAATTATTCTACGGTGACCAAGTTTAGTTTGTTGTACCTGTTTTAGTCTTCACTATTTCTGAATAAATAAATACCTATCAACAAAACAATATTTACCCCCCACCAAAAACCAGCCCATTCAAATGAAAAAATATCTCTCAAAATTCGATCATTATATACATCTGTAAGACCTAATTTGTTATATAGGGGAATACCTAAGAAAAAGTTTATTATCAAAATAAATGAAATTATTTTTTGAATAATATTTAAGTTATTTAAGAAGTTCATAATTTTTACAGGTACATACAATTCTATTCCACAGTAACAGACTTAGCAAGATTTCTTGGCTGATCGACATCATTGCCAAGCTCAACCGCTGTGTAATAGGCAAGCATATGAATGGGAACTGAATAAACGATTGCTTCAATTGATTTAGGGCATTTTGGTAAACGAAAGACTTTCCAAATATTTTCAGAATTTGACTCCAGTGTTTCATCGTCTGTTATCATTAATATTTTACCCCCACGAGCAATAACTTCTTGTATGTTTGAAATTGTTTTATGAAATAGTGGACCTGGTGGAACAATGCACACAACTGGCAAATCTTTTTCTATTAAAGCAAGTGGACCATGTTTCATTTCTCCTGCAGGATACCCCTCTGCATGGATATATGATATTTCTTTGAACTTTAGCGCTCCTTCTAATGCCAATGGAAACGCTGTACCGCGGCCAAGATACATTACACCCTTGGCATTCATAATTGCTTTTGCTGTGTCTTTTAGTGAATAAGATCTCTCAATTGATTGTTCAAGTAATAGAGGTGCTTGCATAATCTCCTTACATAATTTTTTATTTTCCTCAATAGACACGAATTTTTTTGCTGATGCCAAATGAATTGACAGAGATAAAAGTGCTGATAATTGTGCAGTAAACGCCTTTGTTGAAGCGACCCCTATTTCTGCTCCTGCTTTAGTATAAATACAGTGATCACTATCTCTTGCTATTGAGCTATTTATGACATTTACGATACTCAATGTGTGAATTTTTTGCCTTCTACAATAATCTAATGCAGCTTTAGTATCAGCGGTCTCACCGGATTGAGAGACAAATATAGCTAATGCATTGGGATCAATTACTGGATCACGATAACGAAACTCTGATGCCATATCACATTCAACAGGTGTCCTTGCATATTGTTCAAAATAATATTTTCCCACCAAACATGAGTAATATGCTGTTCCGCAAGCAATTAGATAAATTTTTGAAATTTTATCAAAATTTAAATTAATATTAGAAATTGTGATTGTGCCCTTATCGTAATCTATAAATTGTCGAAATGTTTCACCTACTGCGTGAGGGTGTTCATGTATTTCTTTCTCCATAAAGTGTTTGTAGTGACCCTTCGAAACTTCTGACTCGTTTATTCCTATTTCAACAAATTCTCTATTCGCTCTTTCACCCTCAAGGTTATAAATTTCTATACTTTCTTTGTTTAATACTGTTATATCTCCATCTTCCAAGTAACAAACTTTATTTGCAACTGAGCTTAGTGCAATTGAGTCAGATCCTATTGAATTGCCAACTCCATTTGTACCCGCAACAAGTGGACTTCCATTCTTTGCTCCATAAATGGTGTCTTCACTGTCACTAAAAATAATTGCTAGTGCGTATGATCCTTCAAGAGAAGAAATTGTCTTTTGAACACTCTCAAGATGGCTAAGACCTTTCTTAAGATAAAATGTCAATAACGCAGTAATTACTTCAGAGTCAGTATCAGACCGAAATTGGTAATCTTTTACTTCCTCTAATTTTTTCAATTCTGCTGCATTTTCTATTATTCCATTATGTACAAGTGATACAGATGCAGATGAGTGAGGGTGGGCATTTTTATCAGAAGGTTCGCCATGCGTAGCCCAACGAGTATGACCTATTCCAGTATTGCCATCAAATTGATTCGCCTGAAGAGCACTGATTAAATTATCAAGTTTACCTTTTACTTTTTTTTGATTGATCTTATTAGAACTAGTAATTGCAATCCCTGCAGAGTCATATCCACGATATTCTAGTTTCTTGAGTGCGTTTACTATATTTGAGGATACATTCTCATTTGAAGCTATGCCAATAATCCCACACATTATTTTTCCCTTTTTTTACTTACCCAGTTTTTTATTTCTTTTTGTAAAGCTCTTTCAACTGCAAGGCTGTTTGCGGTAACATTTTTTGTTATAGTCGACCCAGAACCAATATAGGCTTTTTTTCCAATTGTAACTGGGGCTACTAAGGATGAATTTGAGCCAATAAATGCATTATCTTCTATATTTGTTTTATTTTTTTTTGATCCATCATAATTACAGGTAATAGTTCCCGCTCCAATGTTTACGTTCTGTCCTAATTTACTATCGCCAACATATGAAAGGTGATTTAGTTTTGATTTTTTGCCTACAATTGTATTTTTAATTTCAACAAAATTTCCAACTCCAACATTACTTCTAATTTTTGTTCCAGGTCTTATTCTAGCATAAGGTCCAATATTTACTTCATTGCCAATTTTACAATCTTCAATGTGTGTGAATGAAAATATTTCAGTTCTATTGCCAATTTTAACATTCTTTCCAATAATCACAAATGGATGGATCACAACATCTTTTCCGATTTTTGTATCCTCTGAAAAATATACAGTGTCAGGGTCAACCATCGTAACGCCTGCCGTTAGATGCTTGGACCTTAATTTATTTTGTTTTATCTTATGCGCCATAGCTAAATCTTTTTTATCATTAATGCCCATAACTTCCTCCTCATAAGTCAATATTGGATTAACTACTGCTCCTAGTTTATGTGCTAGTTTAAATATATCAGTTAAATAAAATTCTTTCTTCTTATTATTTTTTCTTAATTTAGGTAATAGGGAACGCAGAAGTTTAGCTCGAATAGCAAAGACACCTGAATTACATAAGTAATAATTTTCATTTTTCTTAAGTTCTTTTTGTTCTACGATTTCGCTTATGTAGCCATCTGGTCCTAATATTACTTTCCCGTAATTATTTTTTTCTTCCTTATTAAAGCACAATACATTTATAAGATTATCTTTGATTTTTGATACATTCATAATTGTTTTATGATTTATGAATGGAACATCACCATAAAGAGTCAGCGCAATTGAATTTGGATTGAGACATTTCAAAGCATTCTTAATCGCATCCCCTGTCCCATTTTGTTTTTTTTGGATTATAATATTTATATTTTTATATTTATTAAATTTAGCTTTAATTTGGCTATTGAGTACAAGGTGAATTCTTTTTGGTTTTAATTTTTTTGATATATCAATTATATAATCAATTATTTGCTTACCACCCAATTCATGTAGAATTTTTGGTTTACTTGATTTCATTCTAGTGCCTTTACCAGCGGCAAGTATTATAATTTCTAAATTTTTCATTGAATATTTTTTGGAAAATAACCAATATACGTTAAATTGTATCGTAAAATTTTATTTCAGAGACTTACCTAGAATGGACCTAAAAAATAAGAAGCTTTTTATTTTTGATTTGGATGGTACTTTGGTTGATACAGCTCCAGATTTTAGGAATTCATTAAATTATATGCTTTCGGAACTCAACGAACCTCAAGTTACTTTAGCGGAAATTAGAGATCTAGTTGGTTATGGTGCTCGTGAGTTAATTCGAAGAACAGTTATAACTAAAAATATTCAATACGACGATAATAAAATTAATGAGATGCTTAAAATATTTCTTCTTCATTATACCCATAATATAGATGATGATAGCGTACTATTTGAGAACGTTGATAAAGTACTCAATTTAATTAAATCAAAAGAATTAAAATTAGCAGTATGTACTAATAAAATGGAAAGACTTAGTAATATGTTACTGGAAAAGCTTGGAATATTACATTACTTTGACTATCTAGTTGGCGGAGATACTTTTCCCAAAAGTAAGCCTGACCCATTTCCATTGATTGAAATATGTAGAAGATTAAATGTAAGTGAAGATGAATCATTAATGATTGGAGATAGTGCAACAGATTTAAATGCTGGACACAATGCAAATATGCCAGTTGTTTTGGTGGGTTATGGATATACTGATAATAAAAATATTTACAATGATGCTGATTTAGTTATAAACAATTTTTCTCAATTAACGGAATTAATCGAATAGGAGTTTTACATGACAATTAGTTTTAACGATAAAGTTGCAATAGTTACAGGCGCAGGTGGAGGACTTGGAAGATGTCACGCATTAGAATTTGCAAAAAGAGGAGCTAAAGTTGTCGTAAATGACTTAGGTGGTTCTGTTGATGGTACTGGTGGATCAAGTGAAGCTGCTGATAAAGTAGTTGATGAAATAAAAGCCATGGGTGGTGAGGCAATATCTAATGGATCAAGTGTAACTGATAAAGCAGGCGTGAAAAAATTAGTTGATGATACAATGGCTGCCTTTGGTCGTGTTGATATTTTAGTGAATAATGCAGGTGTTCTAAGAGACAAATCCTTTGCAAAAGTAACACTTGATGATTTCGAATTTGTAGTAAATGTTCATATGATGGGTTCTGTTTATTGTACAAAAGCAGTTTGGCCAATAATGACAGAACAAAATTATGGAAGAATAATCATGACATCTTCATCATCTGGAGTATTTGGAAATTTCGGACAATCGAATTATGGTGCAGCTAAAATGGGAGTTGTTGGGCTAATGAATACTCTTAAAATTGAAGGTATGAAATATAATATTAAAGTAAATTCTCTAATTCCTGTAGCAGCAACACGAATGACAGAAAATTTAGGAATGCCAGATGCAGTTTTTGATAGTTTAAAACCAGAAACTGTTTCACCGGCAGTCATGTTTATGGCGTCAGAGGATGCGCCAAATGGTGCAATGATATCAGCTGGTGCTGGTGTATTTGCTTCTGCAGAAATAGTTCATTCACAAGGCGTTGCTCTAAAAGGCGATGAACTTAATGCGGATATGTTAGCTGAAAAGTGGGCTGAAGCATCGAATATGGATGGTGGTAAGGCGCTTAAAACAGGAGCAGAGCATACAGCTCACATATTTAAAAAACTAGCTGAATAAAATTTATTTAAGTAACACTAACTGAAATTGCTTCATCAGATGATGAAATCCCTGATTGGGTGAGTGTCATATATCTTCTCATATGATAATCAGTATTTCCAAACAATACTCCGATCATTGTCGCCCTTTTAAAATAGTGACTTACCATATATTCATCAACAACGCCCATTCCACCATGCAATTGAATAGCGCTTTCGCCTACAAATTTTATTGCTTTACCTATACGTGCTTTAGCAGCTGATACTGCTTTTCTTCTTTCATCTGAATTAGTCAAATCTGCAGTCACTGCCATGTAAAGAATTGACTTAGCCTGTTCATACTCAATCATCATATCCACAAGACGATGTTGTATGACTTGGTTTTTAGCAATTGACTGTCCGAATTGTTTTCTGTTTTTGCAATATTCAGTCGTAGAGTCTTTTAAGACTTGCAAAATACCAACTGCTTCAGAACATGCAGCAATAGTACTGTTATCTACAATTTCTTCAATGGCATCGTAGGCCATATTAACTTTTCCTAAAACATTATCTTTTGAAACTTTTAGATTCTCAATAATAACTTCAGAGGCTCTGTATTCATCAATTGTAGGATAATTTTGAAGTGTAAGTCCCTCAGACTTCGTATCAACAATAAATAATGTAATTCCAGATTCAGATCTTTGCTCTCCATCAGTTCTTGCAGAAATAATAAGGTGTGATGCCATGCCCGCTCCAAATACCACTGACTTAAAACCATTTAACACATAGTCATCTCCGTTAAGTACAGCTGATGTTTTTACATCATTTAAATCAAATCTACTTTGTGGTTCAGCATATGCAAACGCACATCTTGTATTGCCTGAGATTATTTCTGGTATAATCGAATTCTTTTGCTCCTCAGATCCAAGTTTTGATATCAATCCACCCGCTAATATTACAGTTGGTAAATATGGTTCAACAACGAGTCCTTTTCCAAACTGTTCCATCACAATCATTAAATCAGCGGATTTTCCTCCAAGCCCTCCGTAAGCTTCATCAAATGGAACTCCTAGAAGACCAAGTTCCGCAAATTGTTTCCAATTTTCTTCTTTCCATCCCTCTTCTGATTTGACTATATTGCAACGAGTATCCCAATCATAATTATCTCTTACAAAAGAAGTAACCATGTTGTCGAGCAAGGTCTGTTCCTCGGTGTAATCAAAATTCATAAAAAAGCGTTATAAGTTATGACACTAAATATGTCAAAAGGTACTAGAGACCTAAGACCATTTTAGCTATGATATTTCTTTGAATCTCGTTAGATCCTCCATAAATGGATGCCTTACGAAAGTTAAAATATGTACCTGATAGATTAGTAGCATAGTCTGGACCGACATATTCATTACTCAAAGTCGTGCCAAGGTGAGGATTTGCATAATATCCAACGGCTTCCATAGCTAACTCTGTGACAGTTTGCTGAATATCTGTTCCTTTAATTTTCAAAAGAGATGACTCTGGCCCAGGACCTTTACCAGCAGAGTCCTTTGCAAGCGTTCTCAATTCAGTATATTCAAGTGCTGATAATTCTAATTCTGCAGCTGCTATTTTTGCTTTAAATGCTGGATCTTGAATTAAAGGTTCGCCGTATGACATTTCAGAACTAGCAATCTGTTTTATTCTTTCTATTGCTTTCTTTGATCTTGCAACTCCAGCAATACCTGATCTTTCATGAGCTAATAAAAATTTTGCATAAGTCCAACCCATATTTTCTTGACCAATTAAATTTTCTACTGGAACCTTGACATTATCAAACCAAGTTTCATTCACCTCATGAGATCCATCCATAAGCTTGATAGGCCTAACAGTTACACCAGGAGTTTTCATATCAATCAAAAGAAATGAAATGCCTTGTTGAGGTTTTTCTGCATCTGGATTGGTTCTTACCAAACAAAAAATCCAATCTGCATACTGTGCCATTGTAGTCCAAGTTTTTTGTCCATTAACGATATAATGGTCACCTTCCTTCACGGCACTAGTTTTTAGTGAAGCAAGATCCGAACCTGAGCCAGGCTCTGAGTAACCCTGGCACCAAAAAACTTCACCACTCAAAATTCCAGGTAAGTGTTGCGCTTTTTGCTCCTCATTTCCAAAAGTATAAATTACTGGACCAACCATATTTATTCCAAATGGCATAATATATTGACATTCAGCTTTTGCGCATTCTTGCTCGAAAATATATTTTTGTGTTGGAGTAAATTCTGCGCCCCCATACTGTTTAGGCCAACTTGGTGCTGACCAACCATTGTGCTTTCCTAAAATCTTATGCCAGGCTGTAAGATCTTCTCTTGATAGTTCTTTACCTAGTTTTCTTTTTGAATTGATTGAGTCTCTAAGTTCTTGTGGATAATTTGTTTTAATAAAATCCCTTATTTCACTTTGAAACTTTAAATCTTCATTTGAAAACGCAGTGTCCATAGAATCTCCTAAAATTGTATTTATAATTATATAATGTTAAAAAAAAAGCTTTTCAATATTCTTTTAGGCCTGTTTTGCGCTAAATTTTAGATGCTTATCAGCCATTAAATATAATATACAAGCGGCCATACCATAGAGAATGCTTGATAAAAATGTATTTTGCAAAAATGGTAGAGCCATTATGTAGCAAGTGATTAGTCCATTCAAATCAGAAGTATACATTCCTGATCCATACCAAACAGCAAAATTTGATATTAAATAAAAAGATATTACACCTGCACTAATTCCTAAAAATGAAGTAGTTAGATTTAACTTTGAGTAAAAAAAAGTACCAATCAATATACACACGCAAATAGCAAAATAAATTATTGGCATACCAGCATGAAAACCTAAATATAAATCACTGACCAACATTGCTAGAATTGAAATACAATATGCTAATACTTTTTTATCAAACACGGCACCTGCGAAAAAAGCCATTCCTAATATTGGCGTGAAATTAGGAGGATGAGGCAGGACTCTGCTTAATGCCAATACAAATACTATTGAAATACCAAAAATAATTTTTTTATTAATTTGCATTTAATAATTTATATCTCCTCTATATCAAAAAGTATATCCAAAATTAAAGAATAAATTTCGATCTGGTAATGGATATACATTGGATAATCCGTAATGTGCATCATTATGAAAAGTACTTGAAACTGCATAATCGTATGTCGCTTCATCAAATAAGTTGTTTATACCAAAATTTAGAGTGTAATTTTTATCAACAAAACTAAAGTATGAATTTACAATATAATAATCTGGTATCTGCGGCTCGATATTTTCTTCATCATTCGAAACATATTTTTTATCTAAATAATTTAATTCTAAATCAAGAGTTAAATTGTTTCTCACTTCAGTTTCATAAGCTAAACTAAATTGTATTGGTGAAATCAGTGGTACAGATTTACCTCTTAAATGTAATGTATCAACACCACCTAAGAGATTTTGCCACGTATTAGGCGCAAATGTTTCCCCATAAGTACTTACTCCCGGCGTAAGTGTTCCAGCAGTAAACTCTGCAACAGTATAACTAAAAGATCCCCTTAACTTATTAGATTGATCAAGACTATATCCAAGATCAATATCAAAGCCCTTACGCTCAATCGGATCTACATTTGTATTTATACCATTTCTATATTGTATTTCATTTGTTGTATCGATCGAATAATAACTAACATCTAAATTAATTTTATCTGTGAAATATCTGACACCAATATCGTAACCCTCAGACTCCTGAGGTTTTAGATCAAAGGTTGTCTTAGGGCTCGAAGAGGCAACTCTTTCATCAATATTAGGAACTCGAAAAGACTCGGCATAACTTGCATACAAAGAAAGACCTCTATTTAATTTTTTTTCAAAACCAACATTGAATGCCTGATTGCTCGTCGTATCGTTATGAGTTGTCATATCATAAATCACTGGGAAAATTCCATACTCACCGTAGTCAACGTCAGCAAAACCAGGAGCTGTTTTATCGATGTCATCACGAGCTCCAAACATACTTTTTTCATCTCTATAACCCAATGAAACTATAAGGTCACTTTCATTTACATACGTGGTATTTTGAAAATATAATGATCTGACCTTTAGATTGGCAAAAATTTGTTGTCCCATTGCCTCATCCTCTTTTCTATGTTTTGTTGAATCATAAAAAGAATGTGCAAAGTCATATCCTACGCTTAAGATATTAGAGTGAGTTTCATTAACTTGCTTTGTCTCGTATCTGGAATTAAAAGTATTTCCGTCGATTGTTGTGACTGTATATCTATCACTGTTATTTGGAGTAGACGCTGTATTTGCATTTGCTCCAAAAAAAGATTTATCTGTTTTATCTCTGTATCCCGCGTTAATAAAAATTTTATTTAAATCATTTACAGGAATAATAACACTGGCATTAATACTGTCCATTTCAGTATTGGCATAATCTACTCTTCGCTCTGTGTTACAAGAGTCTCCATTTTGTAATGAGCTTCCACCTAAATTTCTTGCTGTCTTGCTGTCTTCGTAGCGGTTACAAATATGGTAATTATAAACTTCACCCCCTTTGATTCTTCCACCTGGGAGATCTTTTTCATTTTCCATTGACATCACGTCAAGATTTAAAGTTATATCCTCAACTTTATGCTTCATATTTAATAAAATATTACTTTCATCAAAATCCGCTGCATCTCGGTAATTACTGTTTGTAGTTTGAGATCCAAAAAGACCGACAGAACTCTGATCGTTTATTTTAGTAAATAATGATATATCCGCACTTTTATTGCCATATGAACCAATTGAGGTTTTAAGAGAATTAATTATATCCTTATTGTTTGTAACGATGTTAATTGCACCTCCGACTGCACCTGAACCATACAATGTCGCAGCTGATCCTCCTCTAATTATCTCTATTCTTTCAATGCTCTCTGTAGGTATATGAGAGTTTATGGTTGACATATCAACGTCGTTGAGACGTCTACCATTAATTAGTATCAGAGTATTTGATTTCGCTGTTTCTCCAAAACCCCGCATATCTAATGTGGTGTATACTCCGTCATATCCAGCTGCCGTCGTTCTCGTAGAAATACCTGAATAGCTTTCTATTATTTTTGGCAAGGATTTGTTTTGATATAATTTAAGTTCTTCTTTTGAAATTATAGTGATATTTGATCCAGCTAAGCCGGATGAAAGTCGAGTGTACTCTTCACTGCTAGGGTTTATGAGAATTTCCGGCGTTTCAGCACTTATATTAGTAATAAAAGTTACAAATATAATTATTGAGAATAAAAGTCTTTTGGTTATCTTAGTCATCTTTGCCTCCAGTTAGAAGTCACCGCAAACAAATTGTCCAAATGATTATCCCGATCACCTGTGGATGACTATGTTTTGTTGGTAGGTCTCCTGACTTCTCCATCACTACTTAAGCACACCTTCCCGATTAATCAGTGGTATCTGTACTTAAATTCCAAAGTTACAGTTGCGGGTACAGTTAAGGCTTTAAACCTTATTCCCTGTTATTCACTTTACGTGAACCAACATTAAAACTATTGTATATTCGAAATTACAAAGCAAGAAAAAAATGGAAATTTTTGAAAATCAAAAACCTCTTTCTTTTGATTTTAACGAAAGTTTAGACGAGTCTCAAATATCTCCAAACGGGTTTAGAGAGTATGATGCACGTTGGCTTTATCCAGAGGAAATAAACAAAAAAGGATTAGAAATATTTGGTTACAGCCTTGGAAAATATATAAGCAATTCTAAAGGCAAAGCCTCATCAATCGTTATTGGTCAAGATTATAGATCATACAGCGCTGATGTAAAATACCATCTAACAAAAGGATTATTGACAAGTGGTCTCAAAGTAATCGATGTTGGTTTAGCTTTATCGCCAATGGTATACTTTGCCCAACATCACTTAGATACCGATAGTCTTGCTATGGTTACCGCAAGCCATAATGAAAATGGTTGGACTGGGATAAAATGTGGAATAGAAAAATCACTTACATTTGGTCCTGATGATATAAAAAAAATAAAAACTATTACTGAAAATAGTCATGATTTTATTGCGTCAAATAATGGCAGTTATGAATTTAAAAAAGGTATTCGTGATGAGTATTTAAAATATCTCAAGGGCACACAATCAGTAAAAAGAAATTTGAAAATTGTTATAGCTTGTGGCAATGGAACAGCAGGTGCATTTGCTCCTGATTTGTTAAGGAGCCTTGGATGTGAAGTAATTGAACTGCATTGCAACTTAGATTTCAAATTTCCAAATTATAATCCTAATCCAGAAGATCTTACAATGCTCAATGATCTTGCAAAAAATGTAAAAGATAATAATGCAGATCTAGGATTTGCTTTTGATGGTGACGGCGATCGTCTTGGAGTTGTAGACAATGAAGGCAATGAAATCTTTTCTGACAAAATCGGATTAATGCTAGCTGAATATTTATCTGAAAAGTACTCAGGTGCAAAATTTGTTATCGATGTAAAATCAACTGGTTTATTTTTTAATAGTGAGAATTTGAAAAAAAATAATTGCACTGTTGATATGTGGAAGACTGGTCACTCACATATGAAGAGGCGAGTTAAAGAAATAAATGCTTTATGCGGTTTTGAAAAAAGTGGTCATTTTTTCATTGGTAAACCCTTAGGACTGGGCTTTGACGATGGTTTGAGATCAGCGTCTATGATGATTGAATATTTAGATCACCATAAAAATAAGAGTATGTCTGAATTGTATTCAAAGTTAAATACTTCCTATCAATCTCCTACTATGGCGCCTTTCTGCAAGGATGAAGAAAAATATGTGGTCGTAGACGAGATAACAAATAAAATAATTCAAGACCAAAAAAATAAAACAAAAGTTGCTGATTGTGAAATAGTTGAAACAAATACAGTAAATGGAATTAGATTTAGTTTATCGAATAGTTCATGGGGATTAATCAGGGCGTCATCAAATAAGCCATCTTTAGTCATAGTTATCGAAAGCCTTGTTTCAAATGAAGAAGTTAAAATGATTTTTAAATACATTAACACACTTTTAAATGAAACTGGTAAAGTTGGAGAATACGACCAAAAACTATGATGTTAATGATGCCCATTCAATAAAGAATCGAATGGACATAAATAAAATAAATAAACCAAAAATAAAACTTAATTTACTTTTGGAGAGATAATGGGCAAATCTTACTCCTAAAGGGGCGCCTATAATTGTCATGGGCGTTATTAAAATTAAACCTACTAAACTTACATATCCATAAGTTAGTGGTAGAGATACATTATTTTGAACTCCAGCTATAATGAAACCAATTGTACCAGGAACAGCAATTATTGTTCCAATGCCAGCAGCGGTTCCAATGGCACGGTGTATATCGAAGTTATAAAGTTTTAAGATGGGTATACTTATTGAGCCACCACCAACACCTATTATTACCGACAAAAAACCAATTGTTGATCCATAGCCATGACCTTTTAAATTGTTTGGAAATTTATCTGCAAATCTCCATTCATCTTTCCAAAAGAAAAATTGAAGAGCTACAAAAAATAAGATTATAGAATAAATTAGTATTAGGCTGCTACCTTCAAGAAAGGATACTGCTATCGAACCGAAAATCACTCCGATCAATAATGACACAGAAATAAATTTTAAAAAATCTAAATTGACTGAACCTCTTCTATGATGATTTATAGCCGATATAATTGAAATTGGAACAATATTTGCAAGGGAAGTTCCAACAGCCAAGTGCATTCTTATACTCTCATCTACTTCTGCTAGCGTATAGATATAGTATAGAGCAGGTACAACAACTACACCTCCTCCAATTCCAAAAAGTCCTGCAATAAATCCAGCAAAAACACCAGTACTAACCAATAACACTACAGAAAATAGCAAGTCGCCAGAAGCAACATTGCTAAATATCGTTGTAAACACTCAGAGCTTAGTTTTTGCCAGATGGAAGTTCGTTAAATGGAACTTTTTTATCCGCTCTTTCATCTTGTGGTAACCCAAGAACTCGCTCTGCAATAATATTACGAAGAACTTCATCTGTACCACCTGCAATTCTCATTGCCGCAGAGAAAAAATATCCATTTTGAAATAAGTTCTTTAATACAGGGTTTTGATCGTGATGAACCATTCCTGAAGAATCCATTAGTTCGAGCGCATAAGCTGACACATCTTGCATTTTTGACGCTGTAACAAGTTTGCTTATTGATAGCTCTGGACCTGGAGTCTGACCTTTTGATAAAGCAGTAATACTTCTAAATTTTGTATATTGCAAACCGCGAGATTGAACATACCAGTCAGCCATTTTCTGTCTAACTTCACTATTTTTGATTGCTAGACCGTCTTCAACTTCTAATTCTTTAGTCGCTTCAAATATTTGATCAAAATCAAGTCCTGGAGGGTCGCCAACTGCAAGTCTTTCATTCATAAGTGTAGTAAGCGCAACTTTCCAACCTTCACCTTCTCCGCCTAGTCTTTGACTGTCAGGGATTCTTACATCATTGAAAAAGACTTCGTTAAAATTTGAGGTACCTGAAATCTGCTTAATTGGTCTTATTTCAATGCCAGGAGTTCTCATATCAAGATAAAAATAAGTAAGGCCTTTATGCTTTAAGGCAGATGGATCTGATCTTGCAACTATCATTCCATAATCAGCAAAGTGTGCACCAGATGTCCAAACTTTTTGCCCATTTAAAACCCACTCATCACCATCCTTTTCAGCTTTCATTTTAATTCCAGCTAAATCTGATCCTGCTGAAGGTTCTGAAAAAAGCTGGCACCATATCTCTTCACCTGTGATCATTTTAGGTAAATATCTTTTTTTATCCTCATCTTTACCCCACACCATCATTGTAGGGCCAAGCATACCAATTCCAATCTCAAAATATCCAGAAGGCACCAAGTAATCATGTTCTTCTTGTGAGTAGATAACTTGTTGTATCGGTGATCCACCATAACCACCAAATTCTTTTGGCCATAGGATGGCAGCAAAACCTGCTTCAGCTTTCTTCTTTTGCCATACTTTAGCTCGCTCTAGTGCCTCTTGCGCAGCTTCTTTGCCGCCCTTAACCGTTTCAGGGGCACCTGCAACAGCAATTTGAGGGTTTTTATCACTCGGTTTGTCAGAGATGATTGACCTCTTTTCGGCATTTGCCTCAAGAAAATCTCTAGCCTCTTTTCTAAATGCAGCTTCTTGCTGTGAATCATTAAAATCCATAATTAAACTATATTCCTTTTCTCAAGATTTGAAATTAAATTTTCTTTCCATTGCCTTGTACTGCCAATGTTTAAAGAAAGTAGTTTTGATCTACGATAAAATAAGTGACAATCGTAATCCCAGGTAAAACCCACTCCTCCGTGGATTTGAATATTCTCCTTTGCGGCATAATTAAAGGCATCAGATGCACTCACTCTAGCACCTGCTGCAGCAACTGGTAATTCATTTGAATCGGTACTTAATGCCCATGCGCCATAATATGCATTAGATCTAGCTAGTTCGATCTTAACATACATATCTGCCATTTTATGCTTTAAAGCCTGAAATGAACCAATTTGTCTTCCGAAAGCAAACCTTTCCATTGAATACTTTTTTGCTTCATCCAGAGAAACTTGCGCTCCTCCAACTTGCTCAAATGAATATAAAACTGCGGCTCTGTTAAGTATGTTTTCTGTCATGTCCCATGCCATTCCTTGCTCACCAAGTAGTTCAGCTTCTACATTTTCAAAATTAATACTGCATGCAGGTCGGGTAGGATCAATAGTTTCAAGGCTTTTTTTGCTCACTCCATTTTGATTTAAATCGACAATATATAATGAAAGTGAATTTCTATTTCCCTTATCATCGCTATTGGCGGCGATTATTAGATAATCAGCTGATTCTCCGTCACTTACAGGTGACTTGTAGCCATTAATTTTTCCAGATGTAAACTTCGTCCTTAC
This sequence comes from uncultured Pelagibacteraceae bacterium, assembly GCA_902613805.1. Taxonomy (GTDB): domain Bacteria; phylum Pseudomonadota; class Alphaproteobacteria; order Pelagibacterales; family AG-422-B15; genus CACNXQ01. The sequence continues at coordinate 50,927 of CACMIV010000003.1, read as the reverse complement.
ATTTGATGGTTTTGGAGTTCCATTTGTTTCTGATAATGCAAATGTGCCTATTTTTTCACCTGATGCAATCAAAGGTAAGAATTTTTTCTTTTGATCTTCAGATCCATAGTTTTTAATAAATTCTGCGAATAAATATATTGAGGATGAGAATGGTGTGGGTGCTAGAGATCTTCCTAATTCTTCTGCTATGACGCATAGTTCCAACATACCGAGACCAAGTCCACCATATTTCTCTGGAATTGCAGTTCCAGTCCAACCCATTTCAGATATTTGTGACCATAGTTCTTTATGATAATGCAGTTGATCGTCATCAAGAATTGTTCTTACTGATTTACGATCACACTTATCGAATAAAAATTTTCTAGCTTGATCACGTAGAAGTTTTTGATCATCTGAAAAATCAAAATTCATGATAGCTACTAATCTTTTGTATCGTTTTCTTCTTGAGCAACTGTCTCAGTTTCAGGAGCTATATCGATACTCTCTGAAACCTCTTCTGCTTCAATGCTGTTCACTTCAGTTTCCTCAACCTCAGATACATTCATGGATTCACTTGGTGATGTAGGCTCTTCTGTTGACTCTGAACTTTCTACATCATTCATCATATCAATTTCAGAATTTTCTTGTTCAATTTTTTCAAGTTCATCATCGCTTGGAACTATTTCATCAGAGGATGGTTGTGGTTGAATAACTTCTTCAATTGGCTTTGCTCTAGACTCTACTCTTGGTGAACGGGCAGTAAATTTTCTCGTAGCCGATTTTTCCATTTCTGACTTTGATAAACCACCTTGATACATTTGTCTGAAAGTATCATTATCAACTTCTTCTAGCTCTTCCTCTTCTTCATAATCAGGTATTTGTCTAAGCTTCGAAACAATGCTTTCCTTTAACTCTTCAGCAGTTATTTTTGACTCTCCAATTTCTCTAAGAGCAATCACAGGTTTTTTATCATTTTCAGGATCAACAGCTGGTGTAGCACCTCTTCCTAGTTGAACAGCTCTTTCTTTCGCTAATATGACTAAATCATATTGGTTATTCACCAACTTTATACAATCTTCAACAGTAATTCGTGCCATAAGAATATTTGGAATTGATGTTGCTTTTTATTGAAATATATAAATAAATCAAGCTGAAAGTTTAATTTGTTAAGCAAATGGCCCAATTTAAAGAAAACACTGAATATATCGGTAGTCCATGTGTAAAAATTTGTAAGTATAAAAAAGACTTCATGGATGGGAATGTTTGCATTGGTTGTTTTAGGGAACAGTTTGAAATAACTAACTGGGTAAAAATGAGCAACTCTGAAAAGCAGTTAGTAATAAAAGATACTATAGATAGAAAAAAAGAGTTTTTAAAAAATCATGTTTGATATTAGCTGGACATGTAAAAATACTTGGCAGAAAGCAAGCTATAATACAATGTGGTGTTTAATAGGCTGCAGTATTGGTGACTTTGGAACAATTTATTACTTTCAAATCATTGACCACTCTTTATCTATATATGTGGTGATGTTGCTTGCAATAGTAAATGGTTTAATTACAAGCATTATATTAGAAACCATAATTCTAATGAGAACATTTGTTTTTGCTGAAGCAATTAGTATTGCATTTAAAATGAGTTTCATCAGCATGCTTAGTATGGAAATAGCTATGAATGCTACAGACTTAATATTTGCTGGCGGAGTTCTTACTATTACAATAATTCCTTTTATGCTGCTTGTGGGTTTTATTACCCCGCTTCCATATAATTATTATAGACTCAAAAAATATAACGAGTCATGTCACTAAAGTAATGATTAAAGAAAATGTCAAAATTGACACTGGCAATATCGTAACGTACAGAAGATCAAAAGAAACAAATGATATACTATGTTTTTCTCATGCTAATGGATTCTGTGGACAAGTATATACTGAACTTTTAAATAAAATTGATAGTTCATACGAGGTTATTACATATGATATGCGTGGTCATGGTGAAACCGATTTAATTGCAGATTCTAGGAAACTAAAATCATGGTATACTTTCAGAGATGATTTAGAACAATTGGTACAAAAACATAATGTGCCAGTGACTTTATCAGGCCATTCAATGGGGGGTACTGCAAGTTTGCTGCTCGCTCTCTCAAAACCTAAATTAGTAAAGAAACTAATTCTAATAGATCCAGTAATATTACCACTACGTTATATCATTTCATATAAGCTTTTGCAGATTGTAAATCTTGCTCATTTAGCAAGTCCTCTTTCAAAGAATGCTTTGATTAGACGTAATCTGTGGAAAAGCGAAGCTGAAGCTCATAAATATTTTTCTAGTAAACCTCTTTTTAAAAATATCAGTGAAAAGATAATCACAGACTATGTGCAATATGGACTAAAAAAAAATGACCAAAATGAATATGTTTTAAAATGTGACCCACGCTGGGAGTCAGCTTGCTTTAAGCTTACCTCGCATGAGGTTTGGTTTGATTTAAAGAAAATTAATATTCCAATTAAGATTATACTCACACCTAACAGTGTTGTCTGTAATGTGACAAGTCAAAATAGAATTAAAAAATTAAATCCTCAAACTGAGATTTGTTTTATTGATGAAACATCGCATATGCTTCCACTTGAAAAAACTGAGGATGTTGCAAGTGAAATTAATAATTTTCTCGCCTAACTAAATCTGTTCTTAACAAAACAAATAAGGTATGTTTAGCAAATGGAAAATTTTGTAAATCTAGTGCTATCTGTATGGAGCCAAGGGGTTTTTGGTATCGATCTAAACAATATTTTAGTTGCAATAGTAATACTCTTAATTTTTATAATTTTAAGATCAGTTTTTTCAAAAATTGTGATTGGTAGATTAAAAGTTCTTGTAAAAAAATCTAAGACTAAGATAGATGATGCGATGCTTGAGGCTTTTGATGGCCCTCTCAGATTTTTTCCTGTAGTGATCGGTATTTACATTAGCACTCAGTATTTAAATTTAAATACAACTCTTGAACTGTTTGCTGCAAATTTAAATCGTTCACTCATAACAATTCAAATATTTTGGTTTTTATACAAAATTATTGATCCTATTTCATCATTTGTTGACAAATTGGGAGAATTGCTAACAAATGATCTTATAGATTGGGGAGTAAGAATTTTAAAATTCTTCATATTTGTTATTGGGGCAGCTGCGGTTTTAGAAATATGGGGAATCAAGGTTGGACCAATTCTAGCTGGACTGGGACTTCTCAGTGTGGCTGTGGCTTTGGGTGCCCAAGATTTATTTAAAAATCTGATATCAGGAATTTTAATTTTATTAGAGAAACGATTTCAAAATGGAGATTGGATTAAAGTTGAAAACATTGTTGAAGGGGTGGTAGAAAAAATAGGTTTTCGATCAACATTAGTTAGAAGATTTGATTCTTCACCTGTTATGGTTCCAAATTTTAATTTTGCAGAAAATGCTGTCACAAATTTTAGCAATATGAAAAGTAGGCGTATATATTGGAATATTGGCTTAGAATATAGGACTACACGTGACCAGTTAAGAAAAATTAGAGACGAGATAGATGACTACATCACAAGCGATGGTAATTTTGTTAAATCTTCCGAACAGCCATTGTTTGTAAGAATTGAAAAATTTTCAGATAGTTCAATTGATTTGTTAATTTACTGTTTTGCAACAACTACAAATTGGGGTGAGTGGTTAGAGATCAAAGAAAAATTAGCTTTAGAAATAAAAGAAATTGTCGAGAAAAATGGCGCTGGCTTTGCTTTTCCTTCTCAATCAATTTATATCGAAAAAAATTAAAAAGACTCGCCCTCAAAGAGTTTCTGGATATTCAATTCATTATTTTGAAAATACAGTTTTTTAGCTTTTTCTGATGCAGTTTCTTTTTTGTCAATCACTTCAAACAAATAATCTAAGTGTACGGTTTCATCATCCCCGTATAAATTTTTCTTACTCCGTTTTTTGAGTCCCTCAAATGAGATGTTTACAAGTTTCTCTGCTAATTGCCAGCCCGTTTTATTTTTGTACAAAGAATTAAGTCCGTTTGATAGGACATCACTTCTAAATTTAATTAAATCATCATATTCAAATTCACTAATCAATTTGATAGTTTCTTCTAATGCTTCTTCTTGATATAAAATGCCCGACCAAAAAGCTGGTAAAGCGCAGAGTGTGTCGTAACTTCCTGCATCAGCACCTCTCATTTCAATAAAAGTTTTTAACCTCACCTCAGTAAAGATGGTCGAGATATGATTTATCCAATCTTCAATTAAAATATCATCAGGCGCAAATTGATTATTTTTTCCATCTAACAGGTCTTGGAATGTATATTTAGTACAATTATGATAATTATTATCTCTGATAATTGCGTATACGGGAACTTGTAAGGCATAATCAATGTATTCCTCAAAGCTCAAAGTTTTTTCAGTCAAAAACTTCGGAATACCAGTTCTTTCTGTATCAGTTTTTGTCCAAACATAACCTCTATAAGTTTCATAGCCCGAAAGCTTTGAATTTTTGAATGGGGAGTTTGAAAATAAACCTGTCACTATTGGCTGAATGAATGCTGATACATTAATTTTTCTTTGCATATCACTTTCTGAAATATAGTCGAAATTTGCTTGAACCGTTGCTGACTGATACATCATTTCTAGACCTAAACCAGAAAGCGATTTCATATAAGGAGTCATAATCTCTGAGTATCTTTTCTTTGGAACCATTGGTACATCTTTTAGCTCACCAATTGGAAAGAAGCCGAGTCCTAAAAAGCCAATATTATACTTTTCTTCTAATTTTTTTGTAAATTCGAGGTGATTATTTATTTCCTTACAAGTTTCGTGAATCGTTTTAAGAGGTGCTCCAGATAATTCAAATTGACCGCCAGGTTCAAGTGTTATACTTGCCCTATCTTTATTGAGCGCAATAATATTTTCATTCTCTTTTATTGGTGTCCAGCCATCCTTTATAAAGTCTTCAAAAATTGAGTTAATACTTACATCGCCGCTATAGGGAACTAAACTAAGATCACTTTTGTGATAAATAAATTTCTCATGTTCGGTACCTATTTTAATTTCAGATGTATTCTTAATACCGTTTTCAAAATATTTTATTAGATCGCTTTTTTTAAGCATTATAAATTTTGTCCATAATAATTGAAGTCGCAGTAATTGCAGCAGTTTCTGATTTTAAAATATTTGGCCCAAGTGTAACGCCTATAGATTTTTTCTTTGATTTTAAACTTTCATACTCTTTAGCTGAAAAATCTCCTTCAGGTCCTATGATTATACCAATTGCTTCATTTACGGTCAGTTTTCTATTCTTTATTTTTTCTTCATTATTATCTAACGAGCAATATAAATAACCTGCTAAAGTGTTATCATTAATCATTGTTGCAAATGATATAGGTTTATTAATTTCCGGTATCTTATTTCGATTAGACTGCTCACACGCTTCAACAGCAATGAGTCTCAGTCTTTCAAAATTCACATTCTTCATATTAGTTCTTTCCATAATTACTGGTTGAAAAATTGAAATTCCAATTTCTGAGCACTTTTGTATCATGATTTCTAGAGGTGTACGTTTTATAGGGGAAAAAAATAGAGTTATATTATGATCTTCACTTTCGATTTTTTTTTGATCAATTATTTCTAATTCACATGTATTTTTTGTAATATTAATAACTTTTGTTAAACAAAGAAACTCACGATTGAAAACTGTAACATAGTCACTTTTTTTTGTTCTCAAAACACTCTTTAAATAGTGTATCTGGTTAGCATCAAGAATAATTTGATCGTTTGAATTTATTTTTTTATCTACAAAAATTCTGTTTTTAATTTTTTTCATATATATATTGGTTATAACATTATTTATTTTATAAAGATAAGTTGAAAAAATATTCACAATTATTGCGTCTAGAGCAGCCCGTTGGTTTTTTTCTGCTAATGTTGCCGTGTTTTTGGGGTGTGCTCGCTGCCTCAAATTCCTACCAACACTTATGGAGCAATAGTTACTTATTTCTTATTTTTGCAATCGGATCAATTGTCATGAGATCGGCTGGATGTATCATAAATGATTTTTTTGATAAAGATCTAGACAAACATGTATCAAGAACATCTCAAAGACCACTTGCTAGTGGCGCAATTTCTTCTTTTGAAGCCTTCATAATTTTTTCAATACTTAATTTGATTGGTCTGGCTATATTACTATCTCTAAATTTGCTCGCCATTATTATTGGTTTAATTTCTTTTGTGTTATTTATTTTTTATCCTTTAATGAAAAGAATAACTTATTGGCCTCAACTTTTTTTAGGTATAACTTTTAATATTGGCTGTTTGATAGGATATGCTGCAATTGAAAATCAATTAAATTTTCAAATTATAATATTATATCTCTCTGGTATTTTTTGGACTTTAGGTTATGACACAATATATGCTCATCAGGATCGTGAGGATGACTTAAATATTGGAATAAAATCGACTGCAATTTTATTTGGAAATAATACGAAACAATGGATCATTATTTTCTATAGCTTGATGGTATTATGCTTGATATTATTTGGTTTATTGCATGATCAAAATAATTACTATTTTTTTTTATTGATATTCGTCAGTGCCCATTTGTTTTCCCAGATAAAGAGACTAGATATAGAAAATAAAGACAAATGTTTAAGTATTTTTAAAAGTAACCAATACTTAGGTTTGATGGTTGCCCTGACTTTATTTATAGGTATTTTATAATAATGAACTTTGAAGAAACTGCTCAAAATATAATAGATTTAACTCTCAAAGCAGGCGCGTCAGATTGTGATGTTGTTCTTGCTAAATCCTATGGTAAGTCAATAAGTTGTAGATTTCAAAAGATAGAAGACTTAGATGAGTCTAATGAAAAAACAATAGGCATTAGAGCATTAGTTGATCAACGCCAAGCATTTGTTTCATCGTCAGATATTGAATCTGACAATATTGATAAACTTGTTTCAAAATGTGTTGAAATGGCAAAATTGGCTCCAATTGATGACACTGCTGTACTTGGAGACAGCTCGATGTTTGAACACGATGCAATTGATTTAGATTTATTTGAGAAAGACGAAGTAGGTACTGAAAAACTTATTGATGCTGTAAAAGAATGTGAAGATGCAGCTTTGTCGGTAAAAGGTATTACAAATTCAGAGGGAGCTGGGGCTTCTACTTCCAAGGGAGAGTTTTATCTTGCTACAAGTAATGGCTTTCAAGGTGGATATCAATCATCAAGCAGTTCGGTATCTTGTTCGGTTCTCGCTGGACAGGGTCAGGACATGGAAAGAGATTACGAATATGCCGTGAGAAGGCACTCAACTGATTTGCCAAGTGCAAAGGGAATTGGATTATCTGCTGCAAATAAAACCCTAAAAAGGCTTAATGCCAAAAAAATCAGTTCAACAAAATTGCCTGTTGTTTTTGATAAACGAATAAGTAATGACTTATTGGGCTATCTAGCAAGTTCAATATCGGGCACTTCAATAGCTAGAGGTACAAGTTTTCTAAAAGATAGTTTAGGAAAACAAATATTTAATAAAGACGTAACAATTATAGATGATCCAGCGATTAATAGAGGACTTGGATCAAAACCATTTGATGGTGAGGGTATTAAAGTTAAGAAAAGAGAGTTAGTTACAAACGGCAAACTCAATACTTGGATCTTAAATACATCAACTGCAAAAAAATTAGGATTAAAAACTACTGGAAACGCATCAAGATCAGTTAGTTCTCCACCAGGTGTATCTACCTCTAATTTATACATGACAAACGGATTAAAAAGTTACGATGATATTTTATCCTCTATAAGTTATGGTTTTTATGCGACTGAATTAATTGGCATGGGAGTTAATTTAGTCACTGGCGATTACAGCATGGGGGCGAGCGGTATGCTTATTGAAAAAGGCGAAATAACGCATGCAGTAAGCGAAGTGACAATTGCCTCAAACTTAAAAGAAATCTTCATGAATTTATCAGCGGCAAACGACCTTGAATTCAAATATCGATCAAATGCTCCTACTGTACTTGTTGAAAGCATGACTCTAGCTGGAAAATAAGAGTTTTAGCCATTTATTAATATTTAGATTTAAATTTTCTATAATAGTATTATGAATACTGTCTCATGACAGGAATGGAAATACTTAAACGACTATTTAGAGACAGTATAAAACCCTACTCGGGCAAGTTATTAATATCATTGTTTTTTATGGTCATCGTAGCGTTGGCTACGGGGGCGACTGCATGGTTATTAGACCCAGCAATTGAAAAAATCTTTTTGGATAAAGATAATAAAATGCTCGTTTACATACCCATTGCAATAATTTTTACCTTGTTTATTAAAAGTATAGCAACATACATTCAGGTATCTCTCTTAACGGAAGTTGGGCAAGAAATAATTGCCGATACTCAAATTAAAATGTTCACAAAAATTATTCATGCAGATTTAAATTGGTTAAATAAGATACACTCAGCAAAAATAATTTCTAACTTCCTATATGACGTTAATTTATTGCAAGGATCAGTGAGCAATGGAATTGCAAATGGAGCAAAAGATGTTTTGACTTTATTTTGTTTGTTGGGAGTAATGTTTTACCAAGACTGGAAATTAGCATCTGTTGCAATAATTGCTTTTCCGCTTGTCGGTATACTAACTAAAAGACTCGGTCAAAGAATGAAAAAAGCATCGACTGAGAGCCAAGTAGAAACAGGCACGCTGGCTTCATTATTGTCTGAAAATTTAGATGGTACGAGAATTGTAAAAGCTTATCAGCAAGAAAAAAGTGAAATATCTAAAGTATCAAAGTCTGTTATAAGAAGAATGAAAAAAATTACAAAAGGAGCTAAAACAAAAGGCGCAGCCTCACCTTTCGCTGAATTCTTAGCTGGATTTGGAATTGCTGGCGCACTTTATTACGCTGGAATAAGAGGTATTGAGGGTGATTTGCCGCTTAATGAGTTTGTTTCTTTTTTAGGTGCCATGATGCTAGCTTTTCAACCTTTACGCCGCCTTGCGTCTCTCAATACTACTTTGCAAGAAGGATTTGCGGCGGCTGTAAGAGTGTTTGATCTGCTAGATCAAGAAAGTTTCATTAATGAAAAATTTGACGCAGACAAACTTAAATTTATCAATGGTGATATCGAACTTTGTAATGTTTCATTATCTTATGATAATAATAAAAAAGCCCTGAAAAATTTATCGATAAAAATACCTTCAGGAAAATCTACTGCTTTAGTGGGTCCAAGTGGTTCAGGTAAAACCTCAATTCTTAATTTAATACCAAGATTTTATGACCCAAATAGTGGAAGCATAAGAATTGATGATCAGGATATAAAAAATTTAACAATACAATCATTAAGATCAGTTATTGCATTAGTAAGTCAAGAACCAATACTATTTGATCTTTCTATCAAAGAAAATATTGCTTACGGAAAAAAAGAAGCAACTGATGAAGAGATTGTAAATGCAGCCAAAGCTGCTGCTGCACATGGATTTATCAATGAAATGCCTCACGGATATGAAACACTTATTGGTGAAAAAGGATTTAGTCTGTCCGGTGGACAAAAACAAAGAATATCAATTGCAAGAGCATTTCTTAAAAATGCCCCCATATTACTTCTTGATGAGGCTACATCAAATCTTGACACTGAGTCCGAAAAACTTGTTCAGGATGCTTTAGAGTCTCTTATGAAAGACAGAACTACATTAGTAATTGCTCATAGATTAAGTACAGTAATTAAATCAGACCAGATTATTGTTTTGGATAATGGTAAAGTGTCTGAAGTTGGAAATCATGAGAAACTTATTAATCAAAATGGTACATATAAAAGGCTGTACGAGCGCGAATTTTAATTAAATGATAAAATACATTGCTGGATTTAAACTTACTCAACAATTAGCATCCTTACTTGGATCAATTTACGTATTGTTGGTATATAAAACATCCACAATAAATTTAATTAATCGAAAAAATATTGAGTTATTATTTAAAAAGAATGAGTCATTTATTTATGCATTTTGGCATGATCAACTTTTGATGTGCCCTCTCACATGGCAAAGTGACTTTGAAATAAAAGTATTAATATCTAAACATAGAGATGGTGATATAATTGCCAAACTCATATCAAACCTTGGTTTTAAAGCTATTAGAGGCTCGACCCATAAAGATGGGAAAACTAAGAATAAAGGGGGGCTTTTATCGGCACGCCAAATGATAAAGTCACTGAAAAAAGGTATCTCAATCGGTATTTCACCTGACGGTCCAAAAGGGCCACGTCACAAGGTCAGCAACGGCATCTTAAATATCTCTCGCCTGAGCAATGCCTCAATTCTTCCTGTAGGAATAGGTTTTAAAAAAAAATGGGTACTGAATACTTGGGATAAATTTATTATACCAAAACCATTTAACCAGATAACAATTATTTGGGGAGAACCTCTTCCAGCTTTAAAAAATGAAAAAAATATTAATCAGTTTAAGATTAAATTAGAAAGTAAAATGTATAATTTAACTAAAAGAGCAAATAGAAATAATAAATGATGCTTCCTTATTACATTTATAATTTAATCACGAAACTCATAAGACCATTTGTAGCTTTTTATATTCTTCTTAGAATTTCAAAGGGCAAAGAAGATAGATCACGGGCAGCAGAAAGATATGGAATAACTGATGTTGAGAGAAAAAAAGGTAAAGTTATATGGTTTCATGCTGCAAGTATTGGTGAGAGCTTGTCAATATTACCATTATTAAGTAAATTAAATTTTGATAAATCTATTGGTCAAATAATTCTTACTACGGGTACTCTTGCTTCAGCAAATATTCTTAAAAATAAATTACCAAAAAAAATTATTCATCAATATATACCATTTGATATTCCATCTTATGTAAATAAATTTCTCAATCACTGGAACCCGTCTCTAGCTGTATTTGTTGAGTCAGAAATTTGGCCTAACTTTTTAACTGAATTAAAAAAAAGAAATATTTATTCTTTAATTATTAATGGAAGAATGACTGTTAAAAGTTTTAAGAGATGGTCAATGCTAGGAGGGCTTTCAAAAAGACTATTTTCTAAATTTTCTGCATGCTGTACTCAAAATAGTGATAGTGCTTTTTTTTATGAAAAATTAGGTATTAAAAATACTATCTATACAGGAAATCTTAAATTTGCTTATAAACCTGATAAGATAATTTCAGATGAATTAAAAAAACTAAGGTTCCTTACAAAAAAACGTAAAATATTTCTTGCAGCTAGTACACACCCTGGAGAGGAAGAAATAATTAAAAATATTACACTTAATTTAAAAAAAACAGTAAAGGACCTTCTGACAATTATTGTACCTAGACACGTAACTAGAAAATCTTTTTTTTCATCATCTAAAGGACTTGGCTTATCTATCAGATCAAAGAAACAAAAAATCAATGATCGAACTTATTTATATCTTGCTGATACAATTGGAGAATTGAATATGTTTTATAGTCTAGCAAACATCGTTTTTATTGGTGGCAGTTTAGTGCCACATGGAGGACAAAATCCTATAGAAGCTGCTTATCTAGGTAAAAAAATATACCATGGCAAAAACATTGATAATTTCATAGATGTCTATGATGTTCTTTATCAATTAAAATTTACTCAACTGGTAGAAAATGGACGCCAGCTAGAGCATTACGTAAAAGAAGCATTAACTAATCCAAAATCTATAAATAAGGATATTAATATAAATAGACTAAAAAAAGAGGGTGATGATACAGTAGAAAAAGTACTTGAAGTCATTAATCAATATTTATAGTTGCGCATGGAAAAAATAATATTGAACATATGGTATTCCAAACAAATTTTTTATAGATTGATCTCCTACATACTTTTTCCAATATCTTTAATATACATATTTATTTTTTATTTATTCAGAATATTCAAAAATGAACTTAAAATTGATATTCCAATTATATGTGTTGGCAATATAAACGTAGGCGGTACTGGAAAGACCTCCACTCTTTTACAGATTATTAATCATTTCAAAAATAACAAAAAAAATATTTGTGTATTGTTAAAAGGATATGGTGGCAAAAAAAATATATTTAAAAAAGTATCACCAAATGACTCAGCCGTCCTGGTGGGTGATGAGGCGATTCTTTTTTCAAACCATGTACCTACTTATATTTCAACAAACCGAATATTAGCTGTAAAAAAAATTTTAAATGATATCAGCCCTGATTTTATTTTACTTGATGACGGTTTCCAAGATAGGTCTCTTTTTAAAGATAAAAATATTTTGATGGTAAATGGGGAGCGTGGTTTTGGAAACAGGTTATGTTTACCGGCCGGGCCATTAAGAGAATTGATTAAGCCCGCACTAAAAAAGGCTCAATTTTTAATCATTGTTGGCGATGATAAAACAAAAATACAAAATATGTATAGTGATATAAAAATTGATACTCTCACCGCTTCTATTGAACCATTATATATCGACAAAAATAAAAAATATTTGGCTTTTAGTGGTATCGGTAACAATCAAAGCTTCTTTGATACTCTTATCAATAATAATTGTACTGTACCTAAAACAGTTGAATTTCCTGATCATCATTTTTTTACAGCAGATGAACTAAACCATCTAAAAAAAATGGCTTCAGATAATAAACTTTCCCTCATTACTACTGAAAAAGATTTTGTAAGAATTCCCGAAGAAAAAAGAAAAGGGATTGAATGTTTAAAAGTGGAGATAAAATTACCCAACATGGACGAATTCATGCACAAACTGGTTAATTGATACGTATGAAGATTTTTATAAAAAAGTATATTAGATATCCATCTGAATTTATTCTATTTGCTATATTCTATTTTATGTTCAAATTAATACCTCTTTCTGTTGCGAGAAAACTAGGTGTGAGTATAACGACTAGCTTAGGTCCCTTATTTTCAATTAACAAATTAGTTAAAAAAAATTTAAGAATTGCTTTTAAGGATCAAGATGAAAAATGGATTAATACAACTGCAGAAAAAGCATGGGAAAATTTGGGGTATACGATTGCTGAATATTCACATCTCAAAAAAATAATAAAAGATAAAATTAATATAATTGAAAATGATCATTATAGAGAAGCCTTCTCAGGTAGCGAGAGATCAATCATCATATCAGCTCATAATTCAAATTGGGAAATACCAGGAATGTCTATAAGAAAGACAATGCATAAAACATCTGCAATCGTTAGAGAGCCTAACAATCCTCTAATAAATTATTTTCTAAAGCAACTTCGGGATAAATATAGTCTTAGATGTTTTAGTAAAAACAGATCAGGCACAAAACAATTACTTAGTAATTTTAAAAATGGTGAGTCCATTGCTCTTTTAGCTGATCTTCAATTATCATCGGGTATTAATCTTGATTTCTTTGGAAAAAAAATGAAGTTTTCATCTCTACCCGCTCAACTAGCCCTGAAATCTAGGTGTAAAATATTTTTAGGATGGCCAATAAGAAAGAATGATGGAAAATATGAATTTGAAATTCATCAATCAATAAATGCCAGCGATTACGAAGATACTTCAGATAACATAGAGAAAATATCTGAGTTAATTATTGCTTATTATGAAAGTATGATTAAGAAATACCCAGAACAATATTTCTGGTTTCATAATAGGTGGAAACTAGACTGATTTTTTTTAATTTTCTAATAATAATAGTGGATCAACGTAAGTATTAAAAACCATCACACCCCAATGTAGATGTGGTCCGGTTGACCTACCTGTTGATCCTACTTTGCCTATTATATCTTTTTTTCTAACTTTTTGGTTCACTGCAACATTTACGGAAGACAAATGGGCGTAAATAGATTTTACTCCATGACCATGATCAATGATAATTGTGCCTCCGGTATAATATAAATCGCTCTCAGCATGAATGACTATTCCTTCGTTACAAGACATAATAGGTGTTCCTTCATCAGCAGCAATATCAATACCCCTATGAGGGCTTTTTGCTTTACCATTAAGAATTCTCTGGCTGCCAAAAACTCCACTGATAATTCCAGTAGTAGGTTGAATAAATTCTTCCTTAAAATATGTCAAATCCATGTCTAATTTCTTCGCTTCTTTTATTGCTTCATTTTCAGCAATAATTTGCTTTATGATATCATCATCAAGAGGTGTAACCATCTGTTCAGGAAGACCATCAATTCTTTGAATATCATAATCTTGTTTTTCGATAGATATTTGGTGGGTTAAGAAGATCCCATCACTGTTGCTGTAAGTAACATTTATTGGTTCTATCTGATCTCGAGATATTGGGAAAACATAGTATCCATCATGACTGATTTTAATCGGCTCTCCATCAACAATGATTTCATTTGCTTTATTGTTTTGACCTATAACAAGACTTCCTTGTGGAAGACTTTTAGAAAGTTCAGATGAAAACGCGCATACGTTAAAATAAATTAAAAGAAGAAAAACTCTATTTATTAAGACCATTAAGCTCTTTATATCTGTTAAGTGCTACTTCAGGTGATGCATAGACTTCTTGAAGCTCTACGTTCCAATATTTAAGATTTTCAAGTATAATCTTTTCTCCAGTTATTGAACATACCACAAAATCACCAGGTGTCTTAATTTGGAAATGACCATGATTAAGAACGATTTCAGCTTTTGTCCCAAATTTATTCATCTTTAATTTCCTTCACGTCTGCAGAAATTTTTGCAAAGCTTGTTTCAATAATTATGTTTGTATCGTGATCTATATCTTTTTTTGACTTTATTACTTTATTTTTTAAGTTTTTTGTAACTGAGTACCCTCGATTTAAGACTGACTTATAGCTCATACTTTCTAATAACTTTTCATTATAATTAATTTGATTGCGCATATTTTCTACAAATAAGTTTGTAGAACTATTTAATTTTTCAAATTTTGAAATCAGTTTTTGTTGAAAATTATTTACTTGTTCCTCTAAAATACGATAGTTAAGTGACTGAGTAATTTCTTTAAATTCTGATAACAGGCTTTTAATAAACAATTTCAAAGAGACTGGCAACTTATCACTTAGATTTTTAAATAAACTTAATTTATTTTCTAAATTACTATTAATTATATCACGAAGGTCTTTTTGAAGGTCTTTTAAATTGATTAAAAGCTCATCTTTATTAGGTGTACACAGCTCTGCTGCTGCAGTTGGAGTTGGCGCTCTAAGATCGGACACAAAATCAATAAGTGTTGTATCTGTTTCATGTCCAACAGCTGACAAAACAGGTATTTCACTAGCGAATACAGCCCTTACAACAATTTCCTCATTAAATGCCCAGAGGTCTTCAATGCTCCCTCCACCTCGGGCTACAATAATTAAGTCTGGAACTTTAATTTCGCTATCTTTTAGAGAATTGTTAAATCCATTTAAAGCATCTGCTATTAAATACGCAGCATCATCTCCTTGTACAGGAACTGGCCAAAGAATAATATCGCAGGGAAATCTATCTTCAAGTCTATGAATAATATCTTTTATAACCGCTCCTGTAGGTGAAGTAATAATACCAATTGTTTCAGGATATAATGGAAGGGGCTTTTTGTGATCTTGATCAAAAATACCTTCTGACATTAATTTTTTCTTTCTTTGTTCAAGCAATGCCATTAGCGCACCCTCTCCCGCTGGAATAATTGAATCTATAATAATAGAATAATCCGATCTTCCAGGGTATCTATCAGAATAACCAGTTGTAAGTCTCCCAGAGCAAATTACTTCAAGGCCTTCATCTGGCATAAAGCTTAGTTTTGCAACAGTGCTTCTCCATGCAATCGCTTTTATAATTGCATTTTCATCTTTAAGGTTAAGGTATACATGGCCAGAGGCTGGCTTGCTTAAACCAGATACTTCTCCACGTACTTTCACATAGCCGAAGTTATCCTCAAGAGTCTCTTTAATTGTGGCTGAAATTTCAGTAACTGTATACTCTTTGATGTTCTCTCTTACCATTTAATTTAAATATTAATGTGCTAATATAACAAGAAAATCAAAAATATACTTTATGAAAATTTTAGTGATTGGCAGTGGGGCTCGTGAGCATGCGTTATGTTATTTAATATCTAAGAGCCCTCTGGTTTCATCTATTTATGCAATACCTGGAAACTATGGAATAAGTCAACTTGCTGAATGCGAAGAAATTGATCAAACAGATTTTGAGAAAATATACGACTTCTGTAAAAGTAAAATGATAGAATTAGTCATTGTCGGCCCTGAAGTGCCATTGGTTGCAGGAATTGTTGATTTTTTTAAAGAGACAGAAATAAAAATCTTTGGACCAGATAAGTATGCATCCCAGTTAGAAGGGTCTAAAGGCTTTATGAAAGATCTTTGTAAACAAAATAGAATACCAACAGCTGATTATGCTCGATTTGATAATAAAGAAGAAGCTATAAACTATTTAAATGCACAGCCTTTACCTATTGTAATAAAAGCTGATGGTCTTGCGGCTGGGAAAGGCGTTACTGTTGCGGACACAAAGAAAATGGCACAACAAGCAATAAATGACATTTTTGATGAGAAGTTTGGGACAAATATGGATGTAGTTATTGAAGAATTTATGGATGGTGAAGAAGCGAGTTATTTTGTTTGTTGTGATGGTGAAGATTTTGTTTCATTAGAAAGTGCCCAAGATCATAAAAGAATAGGTGAAAATGATACAGGGCCTAACACTGGAGGAATGGGAGCATATTCACCTGCGCCTATTTTTACACCGAAAATAAAAGAACAAGTAGACAGGGAAATTATTACACCCACTCTAAATGCTCTAAAAAAAAATGGACATCCTTATAAAGGTATTCTCTATGCTGGATTAATGATTAAAAATGGTTATGCCCGATTGGTTGAATATAATATTAGATTTGGCGATCCAGAGTGTCAGGTATTAATGCTTAGAATGAAAAATGATTTAATTAAATTAATTCTTAATTGCTTGGATGGCAGTCTGAGTAAAACTAAGTTGGAATGGGAAGATGATAATAGTGCTACAGTGGTCGTGGCGGCAAAGGGTTATCCAGGCGACTATAAAAAAAATACAAAAATTATTGGCTATGAAAATTTTGAGAGTAATGATCTATTTCAAGTATTCCACGCAGGAACAAAACATGATGGAAATAACCTTCTAGCTAACGGAGGTAGAGTTCTTTCCGTAACAGCAAAAAATAAAAATCTAAGAGATGCTCTTAATATGATTTATGCTTACATCGGTCAGCTGAATTGGCCGGATGGTTATTACAGAAGAGATATAGGAAAAAAGGCAATTAAATGACTACTCGTGACGAAATATTTTCTGGTACTAAGGAGGTTGATGAAAAGTTAGTTTTTAATAGTGATAATCTCAATGATTACTTAAAAAAAATAATTGGAAGTGAGTTTGATATTGTAAGTATAAAGCAATTTAAAGGCGGGCAATCCAATCCTACTTATTTGATTGAGGATAAAACAAAAAACTATGTGTTAAGGCGTAAACCACCTGGTAAATTACTAAAATCTGCACATGCAGTAGACAGAGAATATAAAGTCATTACTGCACTTGGCAAGACTGATGTACCGGTTCCTGAAACTTATTGTTTTTGTGAAGATGAAAACGTCATTGGAACACAATTTTTTTTAATGGATCATGTTGATGGAAACATATATTGGGAACTTTTATTGCCAGATTCAAATAACAACCAACGCCGTGAGATTTACCTATCCATGAATGATACGATTGCAAAACTTCACAACGTTGATTTTCAAAAAATTGGGCTAGGTGATTATGGAAAACACGAAAATTACATGGCAAGACAAATTCATCGTTGGACCAAACAGTATAAAGACTCTGAAACACAAAAAATCAATGAAATGGATAATTTAATAGAATGGTTGCCAATAAATATTCCTGAAGATAATGAAACTACAATTGTACATGGAGACTTTCGTCTGGATAATATGATATTTGATAAACAAAATAATAAAGTTATGGCTATACTGGATTGGGAGCTTTCTACACTTGGCAATCCTATAGCAGATTTTACTTATCACATGATGTCATGGCGACTGCCTGCTGCGGCAAAGGGTCTTGGAATGATGGGATCAAACTTAGAAGAGCTTAATATTCCCTCTGAACATGAGTACGCTGAAATGTATTACAAAAAAACAGGCAGAAGAAAAGTTGAAAACTGGGATTTTTATATGGCATATAACATTTTCCGCTTGGCTGGAATTGCGCAAGGAATTGTTGGTAGAGTAAGAGATGGAACAGCCTCAAGTTCAGAGGCTAAAAACTATGAGAGCTTTGTTCCAATATTAGGAAAATTAGGCTGGAATATTGTGGAAGAGGCAGCAAAATAATTAATATGACAGAGCTGGATATAGATTTTGT
This sequence comes from uncultured Pelagibacteraceae bacterium, assembly GCA_902613805.1. Taxonomy (GTDB): domain Bacteria; phylum Pseudomonadota; class Alphaproteobacteria; order Pelagibacterales; family AG-422-B15; genus CACNXQ01. Next base: position 32,580 of record CACMIV010000003.1, on the reverse strand, counting down.
AAGAGAACAATTCCCGGTTTTTCAAAACCCTAAAACTTCTAACTTTGCATTTTTTGAGAATGCTGGTGGTACGTATGTGCCAAAACAGGTTATTGAAAAGTTAAATGATTTTATGACGACTAAAAAAGTACAGCCTTATGGCGACTTTGGTCCATCGATTGAAGCGGGTAACGAAATGGATAATAGTATAAGCAAAATTGCTGAACTCCTAAATATCAATAATGATGAATTTATGATTGGACCATCTACAACTATGAATATGTTTTTACTATCTAATGCTGTGAGATCGTGGCTTAACGATGGGGATGAAATCATAGTCACAAATCAAGATCATGAAGCAAATATTGGTGCATGGAGAAAATTATCAGAACACGGTATCAAAATAAATGAATGGAAGTTTAACCCTGACTCTGCTGAACTAGAATTGGATGAATTAAAAAATCTCTTAACAGAAAAAACAAAATTTATTTGTGTCTGTCACACATCTAATGTTGTTGCATCAATTAATAATCTAAAAGATATCATTACGTTGGCGCATCAGAATAATATCAAAGTTGTTGGAGACGGTGTAGCTTACATGGCACATGATATTGCGGATTTAAAAGATCTCGATATAGATTTCTATGGTTTTAGCCTATACAAAACTTATGGACCACATTTAGCACTATTATATGGTAAGAGAGATTTATTACTTGAAACAAAAAATCTTAATCATGAATTCTTGGAAGGAAGTGTTCCATATACTCTTAATCCAGGTGGTCCTAATCATGAGGAACTTGGATGTTTATCAGGTATAACTGACTACTACGAAACTTTATATGATCATCATTTTGGCGAAAATAATTTAGATCTTCATCGCAAAGGTAAAAAAGTTTTTGAATTGGTATCCAAACATGAAGAGGTATTAATGAAAGAACTGATTGAATTCCTCAAAACAAAAAAAAATATAAGAATGATTGGCAAACAAACACATGCTAGATGTGATCGTATGCCAACTGTATCATTCACTGTTAAAGATAAAAGCTCATTGCATGTAGCCCAGGAGGCTGGGAGAAATAATATTGGCATTAGAAATGGTGAATTTTATGCCTGGAGATGTTTGCAGGGTTTGGGCATTGAGCCAAATGATGGGGTAGTTAGAGTCTCTATGGTTCATTACAATAGCATAGAAGAGGTAAGAAAATTAATAGGGTTTTTGGATAAAACTATTTAGAATTTTTTATATTTTTTTCTCGCTCTTTCCTCTGTCTTATTGACTCTTTCATCGAAATATCTTCCAGATTGTGGTACTCATCCCAATAGCGATCAAATTCGTGTGACTTTACGTATCTTCCGTAATTATCTTTCTGGTAGGTTTTCTTCTTTTTTATCAAAATTATAAATATTTTTTTAATTCATTTCTTGCAATAGAAAGTCTATGCACTTCGTCTGGACCATCCGCTAATCGCAGAGTTCTCATTCCTGCGTAAGCTTGTGCTAGGTGTGGGTCTGTTGTTACTCCAGCTCCTCCAAACGCTTGAATTGCGTCATCAATAATTTTTAATGCCATGTTTGGTGCAGCTACTTTAATCATGGCTATTTCATTTTTTGCAACTTTGTTTCCTACTTCATCCATCATGGTTGCGGCCTTTAATGTTAGTAGTCTAGTCATTTCAATATTAATTCTAGCATCAGCAATTCTCTCTTGCCAAACAGAGTGCCTTACCACTTCTTTGCCAAAAGCCTTTCTGCTCATTAGTCTTTTACACATTGCTTCAAGTGCAACTTCAGCAAGGCCAATAGTTCTCATACAATGGTGAATTCGTCCAGGCCCTAACCTACCCTGTGCAATTTCAAATCCTCTGCCTTCGCCTAAAAGCATATTTTCTGGAGGAACTTTGACGTCTTTAAATTCAACCTCAGCATGTCCATGAGGAGCGTCGTCAAAACCAAAAACAGGCAAATGTCTCTTTATTTTGATACCCGGTGTGTCCTTATCAACCAGTATCATGGATTGTTGCTTATGTCTGTCAGGATTATCTGGATCTGTTTTTCCCATGAAGATAAAAAATTGGCACCTTGGATCCATTGCACCAGAAGTCCACCATTTTGTTCCATTAAGGACATATTGATTTCCTTCTTTTTTTATTTCACTTTCAATATTTGTTGCGTCTGATGAAGCGACTGCAGGCTCTGTCATGGCAAAAGCAGAACGTATCTCACCTTCTAATAATGGCTTTAAGTACTTTTCTTTTTGTTCATCTGTTCCATATCGAACTAAAACTTCCATATTACCGGTATCAGGAGCAGAACAATTGAAAACTTCCGCAGACCACATTGCTCTCCCCATGATTTCACACATTGGCGCATACTCTGCGTTTGTAAGGCCATGCCCATAGTCACTTTCAGGTAAAAATAAATTCCAAAGGTCTTCTTTTTTTGCTTCCTTTTTAAGATCTTCAATCACCGGCACCACCTGCCACCTGTCAGCTCCAAAATTTTCGATCTGACTATGATATGTTTCGTTGTTTGGATAAACGTGCTTATCCATAAAATTATTCAATCTATCCGTAGTTTCTTTTGCTTTTGGCGATATGTTCATTATCTTTTACCTTTAAAAAAATTATTTATTAAGTTTTCACAGTCAGTTTTTGAAATATTATCATAAATTTCTGGCAAATGATTGCAATTTTTTGATATAAAAAAATTTAAGTTACCATTTATCGAGCCATATTTTAAATCATCTGCACCATAATACAACCTCTTAAGCTTAGCTTTTGATATAGCACTGGCACACATAATGCATGGCTCTAAAGTCACGTAAATATTACAATCGACCAATCTATCAGAGTTAATCATTTCACACGCCTCTCTTATAGCGTTTAGTTCAGCATGACCTACTGGGTCTTTTCTGCTAACCACTGAATTATGGGACCGGGCTAAAACTTTATCTTCCTTGTTAGTGATAACGCATCCAATTGGTATTTCTCCAATTTTTAAGCCTTTTTTTGCCTCCTCAATTGCCATTGCCATGAATTTATTTTGTGTCATAAATATTTAATTAATATAAGCAATCCTAATTCATGCCTACTTTGAGACAACAAAAATTAGTAAGAATTAATAAATTATTAGCACAGTCAACTAACTTTTCGAGAAGAGAAATAGATAAACTCATCGATAAGCAAAGAGTTGTTGTTGATAACGAATTGGTGACAAAACAAGGAGTTAAAATAAGTATCAACAGTATTGTAAAAATAGACAATAAACCTATTAACCTAAAATCTGATCAGCAATTAAATGATATATATATTTTCAACAAACCAAGAGGATGCTTGGTAACAAAATCAGATCCAAAAAATCGCAAAACTATTTATGAATATATACCTAAACAAAATCATAATTTAATTTCAATTGGTCGACTTGATTACAATTCAGAGGGGCTATTACTATTGACTAACAGCGGTAGCTTCAAAAGAAAGATGGAATTACCCAAAAATAATTTTGAAAGGGTTTATAAGGTAAAAATACAAGGCTTTATTGATAATAAATTTATTAATACCTTATTAAGGGGTTATAAGTATAAAAAAGTTAAATATAAACCTATAAAAGCATCATTCATTAGCAAAACAAATACTTACTCATGGATAAAAATGACACTCACTGAAGGTAAAAATAAAGAAATTAGAAATATTTTTGATTCTTTGAATATTACAGTCACAAGATTAATTAGAATAACTTATGGGGAATTTAAGCTTGGAAGTTTGAAAAAAGGGGAAATAAAAAAAGTTACTTAAAATGAGAATTATTAGCGGAGAAAGAAAAGGTCATTCAATATTTAGCTTTAAAAGTAAAGATGTAAGACCACTTTCAGACAAAAATAGGGAAACCATTTTTAATCTTTTAACGCATGGAAAAGAATTGGTAAAAATTAACTTTAGTCTTGAAGAAGCAAAAGTAATTGATCTTTTCGCTGGCACTGGTTCATTTAGCTTTGAAGCTTTGTCACGTGGTGCTAAACACGCAACCATGGTAGAGAACAATCAACAAATGATAGATATAATTTATAAAAGTGCAAACAAGCTAGGGTATTTAGATAAGATAGCTGTTATATCTGAAAATGCTTGTTCATTTGAAGAGTATTCTGAAGCTACAAAGTTCAATCTTGCTTATATAGATCCACCGTATGGGAAAAATCTTGGACTCAGAGCAATTAAAAATATTATTAAAAAAAACTTATTAGAAAAAGACAGTATCATCATCTTAGAGGAAGAAAAAAAATCTAAACACATCGAACTCTCAGAAATAATACTTTTACGTGAAAAAGAATTAGGTAATTCTAAATTTAGTTTTTTTAAATTAATTTAAATAACCCTTTTGAATATCAACTGCATCTTGAGTAAAGGGGTCAACTTCTAATAATTCAGCAAGATAGGTAACCCTTAACATTTCTGTTCCAAAAAAATGGCCGATCTTACTCATATCTTTATCTTTAAAAATATGTTTATTAGTATTCTCATTTATCTTTGATAACGATTTACTCATGGCATCAAGATGATTTGAAAGTGTGATATTAATCATATTCATTTTTGAATATTCCATACCCATAATTTCAAAAAAAATATTTTTGGGTCCATCTAGATATAATTGTAAAAGACTGTGCTGGTCTTTTGGCATTTCAGATACTACAGGTAAAACACCTTTGGCCTTTTTACCCAATGACTCCGCATATAATTGTTTTCGCCAATTACCAATTTCAATAAGCTCATCACCATAAATCAAATAAGCAAATATATTCTTTCCATTTTTTATTCTTTTACAATCTTCCTCAGCCATATTCTTTATTTGGTCTTTATCTTCTAATGCTTTTCTTCCTCCATTTAAAAACTCAGTGCACAGATCTTTATTAAAGTAAAAACTGGGGATAAGGCTATTATTACTAAAAATTGAAAATCTGCCTCCAATTTCGTTGCTTAGTTCAATAGTTTTTATTGATTTTTGTATAGACAAGTCTCTTAGTGGAGAAGACACATTTTCTGTAAACGAATAGAAATTTTTTGAAAAATCAATATTCCCATCTAGTTTTTTGATCATATATTCAAATATGGTTAACGTTTCAGATGTTTGTCCTGATTTTGATACGAAAATGAAACCAGTCTCATCTAGTTGAGTATTGTCTAACAAGTCATTAATCTTAACAGAATTTAAATGATCAACATATTGAACACGTTTTTCATTTAAAAAATGATTAATTGCTTTTGATCCCTGAGAAGAGCCACCTATACCGACTACTAAAATTTTATTAAAGCTTTGATCCAGTATCCCTAACGATTCGGAATATGAGTTTTCAAGCTTATCAAAATCAAGAAATGGATAATTCATCATCGCACTTCCTGACCAGCTGTTACGGTTGCTTGATCTATTTGCCTTTCAAACTCTCTCAATCTTTTATAAACACTTGCGAGTTCAATAATTGTTGGCCAGGCTTTAAGAAGATATTGCATTGACCCCTCAACTCTACCAAATGCCCTTATTATTTGCTGCATGACGCCAAGAGTAACTACCCCGGCAACAATTGCAGGGGCTAAAAATACATAAGCTGACAAAACATTTGCCTGTAAAAATGCGATACGACCAATATCGAAATAAAGATATCTTATATAACTTAAAAAATGAATTTGCCTTACGTCATCAAATAATTCCTCAAGGGTTTTTGGTCTTACTGTTCCATCATCTTCAGCAATTACTAACATTTTTCTATATGCCGCTTCTTGTTTTTGTAAATCATATTCAATACCAACAAGCCTTAAAATTAAACCAAGTCCAATTAAAAATAATGTTCCTCCTATAGACCATAATAATGCACCAACGACTAAACCATACTCCCATTCACCAAAGAAAAATATTGGAATTCCAATACTCAAGCCAAACAGTATTGGCATAAATTCTACCAGGATCATTAAAGCTTCAATCAAACTTGTACCAAGAGACTCCATAATTCTTGAAAACTTTATGGTATCCTCTTGAACTCTTTGTGACGCGCCCTCAATCTTACGCGCTTTATCATAGACAGAGTGATACCAATCAACCATGGCAGTTCTCCATCTAAATAAAAAGTGATTAGTAAAATAACTTACAAGGACTGCAACTGCTACATACATTCCCGCTAGTGTTATAAAGGATAATAAGCTTGCCCAATACTCTTCAATTGTAATGGCGTTAGGAGCAGACAACGCTTCCTGTATCATGTCGTAAAACTCACCAAACCATTCGTTAATTTTTACATCAATTTGAACCTGAACCCACAGAGATGATAAGATAATAGCTGAACCGATGTATGCCCATAAAAACCATTTTGGATCTCTAAAAAACTTAAACATTTATAGAATAATTAATTTGAATCTGAATTAAGTAAGTTATCCACCCTGTTAAGAAGATTATTCAGATCTTCGTTTTCATCAAAACTAGGAGCATCATCATACATTGTTTCATCAATTATTTCTGGTTTAAGCTGATCTTCTTCAGGAAGTGTTGTAATTTCATCTGTGTTTGATATTCCTTCCAAAAACTCTTCCTCACTCAAACCAATATTATCAGTTGTATCTAAAGTGCTTTCGTCATTTGTTACAACGTCTAATTCATTACTTTCGACAAGTGAATCTTCAATTCCCTCATCAAGAGGATCATTGGGTAAAGTTAAATTATTTATATTTTGATCCTCGTTTCCAAAATTATTATCAATAAATTCGTCTAACGATGATGTATCAGCATTACTAGGCACGCTGGTAGATGAGTCTTGTGTAATGATATCTTGAATATCTTCGGCTGACTCACCTGTAGGCGCGGCCTCCTCTACTTCCTCTTCACCAACAACTGGTGGGGTTAATTCAAAATCAGGGGGTATCTCTAGTGCTTTTTGCTTTAATGATGTGTAATCTCTGACTGTATTGTTAGTACAAGCAGCAAAAATTAATAAAAAAAATATAATTAAATAGTTACGTATCATTTTTAACGGTTTTATCATTTTCTTTTTTTGAGAACAACTCAAGTAAAATAATCAAAATACAGCCGAGCGTAATACTTATATCAGCTATATTGAATACATACCAATGATAATTGCTATAATGTAAATCTATAAAGTCTAATACGGCAGAATATTGATATCTGTCAAGCAAGTTACCAAGCGCTCCTCCTATAATTAAACTAAATCCATAATAATAAATTTTTTTATTAATACTTATTGCATAAAAAAATACTGCTATAGCAATTATCGCCATAACAAACATATAAATATAATTAACCATCAAAATTTCATTTTGAAATATTCCAAATGCAAAGCCCTTATTCCATATCAAATGAAAATTTAGATATTTATTTATTGATGTTAAGTATTGTGAACTAAGATTTGATACATCAATGTTATAAACATTGATTACATAAAACTTTGAGAGTTGATCGGCTGCAAAAATAACCAGTATTAAAAATATAAATCTTCCAATGGTTTGTATCATTTACAAAGCACTTCTTGACATCTATCGCAAACATTATCTTTTAAATTAGAAAAATATTTCCAACACCGTTCACATTTTTCACCATCAGTTTTACTTACATGCACTCCGATATTTTTATCTACTTCAGATATAAAGCTGTCACCTGAAGGCTTGTCATTTACAATTTCTAATTCACTAATAATTGAAATATTTTCTAATACTTTTTGGTCAATCCTATCGATTTCATCTTTAGTTATGTACAGTTTAACAGAAGCTTCAAGGCTGGATCCAAGAACTTTTTCTTTTCTCTTCACTTCGATTGCTCCGTTAATGACCTTTCTTAATTTTTTATACACTTCCCATTTAGTTGATAAATTTTTATTTATTAAAGTATCATTTAATTTTGGAAAATCTTTTTCATGTATGCTGTTTTCAATCCCAAATCGACTTTGCCAAGCTTCTTCAGTGGTAAAACAGAGTATTGGTGCAAGCAAACTTAATAAATCGTGAAATAAAATATCTAAAACAGTGCGAGTAGATTTTCTTACTTTGTTATTTTTTGAGTCACAATAAAGAGTATCTTTTCTTACATCAAAATAGAAAGATGATAAGTCGTTTGTACAAAAATTAAATATCGCAGAAAAAACTTTTTGATACTCAAATATTTTATAGTTTGAGATAACTTCTTTTTTTAAACTCTCTAATTCTGATAAAATATATAAATCTAATTCATCAAGTTCATCCGTAGATACTTTCTCGTCTTGATCAAAATCTGATAAATTACCTAAAATAAAACGAAGTGTATTGCGGAGTCTTCTATAGCTATCAATGTTGCTTTTTATGATTTCAGGCCCGATCTTTAAATCCTCAGAGTAATCACTGCTTGCTACCCAGAGCCTTAGTATGTCAGCGCCTGATTTTTCAATGACCTCTGCTGGCGAGACAGTATTGGATGATGATTTACTCATCTTTAGGCCATCTTCATGAAGTATGAATCCATGAGTTAAAACGGACTCATAAGGCGCAACTCCTCTTGTGCCACATGATTCTAACAGTGATGAATGAAACCAACCTCTGTGTTGATCTGTTCCTTCAAGATAAATAGATGCTGGCCAGATTTGATCATTTTTTCCATCTAAAACAAATGCATGTGTACAGCCTGAGTCAAACCATACATCCAAAATATCATTAACTTTTTTATATTCTTCCGGATTATAATTTGAACCTAATAATTCTTCTTTTGAATATTTAAACCACGCATCTGAGCCTTCTTTTTCATAAAGTTTAATAATTTTTTCATTTATTTCTTTATCAACCAGCGGCTTTCCTGTTTTAATATTGTAAAAGATAGATAAAGGTACGCCCCATGCCCGTTGTCTTGACACTACCCAATCAGGTCTTTCTTCAATCATTGAATAAATTCTATTTTTTCCCTGTTTTGGATACCATTTAACCTTTTCAATTTCGTTCAACGCTTTTTCTCTCAATTGATTTTTTTCCATACTGATGAACCATTGTGGAGTATTTCTAAAGATGACAGGAGCTTTTGATCTCCATGAATGAGGGTAGCTATGACGCAATGAACCCTTGCCTGCTAAATTTTCATGCTTTTTTAGCTCAATGATAACTGCAACGTTTGCATCAGCATCTGATCCATCTTCATTAAAAATCTTTTTACCATTAAATAATGGTACGTGGGGAAAGTATTCACCATTTTCGTCTACTGTATCAGGTACTTCGATGCCATTTGTAATACCCAAATTATAGTCATCAGCTCCATGGCCAGGTGCTATGTGAACAAAACCCGTGCCTTGCTCCAATGTAACAAAATCAGCATCAAAAATTCCTACCTCAAAATCATAACCAGATTTTTTAAAAGGGTGATTACAAATAATTTTGTCTAAGTTTTTTACTTCTGATATTTTTTTTAATTCTCTAATTTTGCATTGAACTTTTACATTATCTAAAAGTTCATCTGCAATTATAATTTTATCTCCAACTTGTAAAGTACTGTGTTCTCCTAAACTTACTACTTCAAACATTGAATACGTTATTGATTTACTGTAAGCAATTGCTCGGTTTCCTGGAATTGTCCATGGAGTTGTAGTCCATATAATTACGGATGCATCTTGACAATTTGCATCTGAACTCTCTTTTACTGGGAACTTTACGCAGATAGTTGTTGATTTATGTTCTTTATATTCAATCTCAGCTTCAGCTAATGCAGTCTTTTCAACAGTTGACCACATAACAGGCTTTGACCCACGATATAAACTTTCGTTCTCAAGAAACTTAAAAAATTCTCTTACAATTATAGACTCTGCCTCATATGACATTGTAGTATAGGGACAGTACCAATCTCCATTTATTCCTAAGCGAATAAATTCTTCTCTTTGTATATCAATCCATTTTTCAGCAAATTCTCTGCATTCTTTTCTGAATTTTATAATATCAACATCATCTTTATTCTTTCCCTGTTCTCTATATTGCTCTTCTATTTTCCACTCAATTGGCAAGCCATGACAATCCCAGCCAGGAATGTAAGAACTATCATTTCCAAGCATTTGTTGTGATCTTACAACAAAGTCTTTTAATATTTTATTCAGGGCGTGCCCCATGTGTAAATGGCCGTTGGCGTAAGGGGGGCCATCATGTAATACGAATTTTTTTCTACTTTTTGATTTTTCCCTTAACTTTTCATAAATATTATCCTTTGACCAGCCATCTAGAATTTTTGGCTCTTGCTCGGGCAGGCCAGCACGCATCGCAAAGGATGTCTTTGGTAAAAATAGAGTTTCACTAAAGTCTATTTTATCATTTTTAGTGTTCATTTTGCTTAATTTAGAATTTTTTGTGCTTTAGATATATCTGATTTTAGTTGTTTTTTTAAGGCCTCTACTCCTGAAAATTTCTTTTCATGCCTTATAAATTCAACAAAGTCGACTTTTAGCAAAGAATTATAAATATTCAATTTAAATCTAAATAGATGAACTTCCAAAATTTCAGTGTTCTTATGAAATGTTGGTCTGATACCAAAATTCGCAATTCCTTTAAGAGTTCTTTTCTTTGAATTTTTAAGGAATGAGGCTTCAATAGCATATACTCCATATTTTGGTGCGACGTATTCATTTATATTTAGATTAGCAGTTGGAACGCCAATTTTTCGGCCTCGTTGATCTCCTTTTATAACTTTTGACGTTATACTAAAATTGTTTCCCAAAAAATTTTTTGCCAATCTTACATTACCGTTTGAAATAAGTTTTCTAATATTTGTAGACGAATATATTTTCATCTTTGTTTTATTAAAAAGATGATTTGAAGTTTTTAATAATTTCACTGGGTTTACGTAAAATTGATTTTCTTTACCAAAATTCAGAAGAAACTTATAGTCGCCTGATCGTTTATTACCAAATTTAAAATTTTTACCAACTAAAATGTATTTCATTGATATTCCTCTAAGTAATATTTTTTTACAAAAGTCATAAGGTGTCATAGAGGATATTCTTTTATTAAATTTTATTATTATTGCATAATCGATACCGTAAGATTTTAAGATTTCGAGACGTTCGTTTAACTCTGTTAATAAGAAACTTTTAATATTTTTGTTAAAATATTTCCGTGGATGCGGATCAAAAAGTAACACACCTATTTTTGTTTTTTGTTTATTTGCAATTTTTTTTGCTGAATTAATTATTGATTGGTGCCCTTTATGAACTCCATCAAGATTTCCAATAATTAATACAGAATTCTTTGTATAATTTAATGATCTTCTATTTAAACTTTTAAAAACTTTCATTTTTTAATTAATTTAAAATTTCAGTATACATTATAGTTTTGCAAGTTTCAGGTAAATTAGCTTTTGATATTCTCACTAAATCATCATCATTTGCAATTTCAGTTTTATGAATACCATTTTTTATAAATAAAAAATCTAAATCCGAGTTGTGTGCCCCTAAGCAATCTGTTTTTAGGCTATCGCCTATAGCTAATATTTCGTTTTTATTTGTTGTATCTTTAGACAATAAATCAGTCATTACAAAATCATATATTTCTGGATAAGGTTTTCCGTAGTAAGTTACTTTACCTCCTAGTTTTTCGTAATATTTTCCAAGAGCACCTGCACAATATATGCGTGCCTGACCCCGATAGACTATTTCATCTGGATTAACACATACTATTTCTAAATTTTGTTTAAGAAAATCCTCAAAAATATTTTTATAGTCCTCTGGGTGTTCATCGTTGTCATTATATAAGCCTGTGCAGACAACAAATTCTGAGGTCTCTATGTCATTAGTTTTTTGAATATTTATATTTTCTAACAAATCATAATCTTTTTCTGGTCCCAAATGATAATATGATTGTCCATGAACTTTAGAATTTATGTACTGTGTGCCTGTATCGCCTGAAGTATAAATTTTTTTAAATAATTCGGGATTGAGATTAAGTTTATTTATTAATCCATTTCTTACTACTGCTTCAGGTCTCGGGGCATTAGAAATCAAATAAACATCGATATTATTTTCCTTCATTGCCTCAAGATAGGATTTTGCATTAGAGAATACTTCAACACCATTATGAATAACGCCCCAAAGATCACAAAGTATGATTCTATAAGAAAGTGAAAATTCAGTAGCGCTTACGATTTTTTTAATTTCCATAATTATATTGAAATTATCCTATAAATTTATAATCTTCTTATAAATTATTATGATATTTTATTAAATGACACTTTTTAACTTAAAAGATAAAAATGCTATAATCACAGGATCTTCGAGAGGAATAGGCAAAGCTATAGCCTACAGAATGGCAGAGCATGGTGCAAAAGTCATTATCACAAGTCGAAAGCTTGATGCATGTGAAGCAGTCGCTAAAGAGATAAATGATACATTTGGAGAGGGACATGCAACGGCAATTTCATGTAATATTTCGGACAAAGAGCAATTAAAAAATCTTTACAAAAAATCGTTAGACTTCTGTGGCAATATTTCCACTCTTGTATGTAATGCTGCAATCAATCCATATTTTGGACCATCAAATAATATACCTGACGAGGCGTTTGAAAAAATAATGAAGTCAAACGTGCAAAGTAATTTTTGGCTCTGTAATGAGGTGCTCCCAGATATGATCAAAATGAAAAATGGTTCAATTATAATTATTTCCTCGATCGCAGGTTTGCGCGGCAACAGCATGTTGGGTGCTTATGCTATATCAAAAGCTGCAGATTCCCAGTTGGCAAGAAATATATCAGTGGAATATGGAAGAGATAATATTCGTGCAAATTGTATCTCACCTGGTTTAATAAAAACTGATTTTGCCAGAGCTTTATGGGAGAACGAGAGTATTTTAAAATCTATGACTGCCAAAGCAGCCTTAAAAAGGATAGGAATGCCTGACGAAATTGCAGGTGCTGCAGTATATTTGGCTTCTGAAGCTGGATCTTTTATGACTGGTCAAAACATCGTAATTGATGGCGGTGAGTCAGAACAATAGCAAATTATTGAAAATACTCGTTTTTTTGCTAATTCCAATAAAATCGAAATTTTTTCCACCCCTTGACACACTTGCTCTAGATCACTATATGCCTAGGTAATTAAGCTTTGTGCAAACATATTTAGGAGATTAAGACATGAATTTTAGACCTTTACACGATCGTGTACTCGTTAGAAGACTGGATACTGAAGAGAAAACAGCAGGCGGTATTATCATACCAGACACTGCTCAGGAAAAACCTCAAGAAGGCCAAATTGTAGCCGTCGGAAATGGAACTAAAAGTGAAGATGGTAAAGTAACACCGCTTGATCTAAAGGTTGGCGATATCGTTCTTTTTGGTAAATGGTCTGGAACAGAAGTAAAGGTTGATGGTGAAGAACTCTGTATTATGAAAGAGTCTGACATCATGGGCGTTATAGATACAAAATCTAAATCAAAAAAGAAAAAATAAATATTAACTAAGGAGAAAAAAAATGGCAGGTAAAGATATTCATTTTGGCACAGAGGCTAGAAATAAAATGCTCAAAGGTGTCAATGTATTAGCAGATGCAGTGGCTGTTACTTTAGGCCCAAAAGGTAGAAACGTTGTTATGGACAAATCTTTTGGTGCACCAAAAAGTACAAAGGACGGTGTTTCTGTTGCTAAAGAAGTTGAGCTCAAAGACAAATTTGAAAATATGGGTGCTCAAATGGTACGAGAAGCTGCAAGTAAAACCAATGATGTTGCAGGTGATGGTACGACAACAGCAACCGTACTTACAAGAGCAATTGTTACTGAAGGTTTAAAATTTGTTGCTGCTGGTATGAATCCTATGGATTTAAGAAGAGGTGTTGATTCTGCAATTGAAGCTGCAAGCGATGCAATTAAAGACTCTTCTAAAAAAGTTAAAACAAGCGCGGAAGTTGCTCAGGTTGGCTCTATTTCAGCAAATGGCGAAGCAGAGGTCGGAGATATGATTGCTAAAGCAATGGACAAAGTTGGTAACGAAGGCGTCATTACAGTTGAAGAAGCAAAAGGTTTAGAAACTGAATTAGATGTCGTTGAAGGTATGCAATTTGATAGAGGTTATCTATCTCCATACTTTGTAACTAACGCGGAAAAAATGACTGCTGATTTAGAAAATGCATATATTCTTTTGCATGAGAAAAAACTAACAAATTTACAGCCAATGCTTCCTCTTCTAGAAGCGGTAGTGCAAGCAGGAAGACCACTTTTAATTATTGCAGAGGATGTAGAGGGCGAAGCTCTAGCTACATTAGTTGTTAATAAATTAAGAGGCGGCTTGAAGATTGCTGCTGTGAAAGCACCTGGTTTCGGTGATAGAAGAAAAGCGATGATGGAAGACATTTCAATTTTAACTGGCGGTCAAGTCATCTCTGAAGACCTTGGAATTAAATTAGAAAATGTAACTGTTAATGACCTAGGCACTGCAAAAAGAATTAGCATTGACAAGGAAAATACTACAATTGTTAACGGTGCTGGCACAAAAGCTGACATTCAAGGCAGATGTTCTCAGATCAGAAAACAAATTGAAGAGACTACTTCTGATTATGACAGAGAAAAACTTCAAGAGCGTCTAGCTAAACTTGCTGGTGGTGTAGCTGTCATCAAAGTTGGCGGTGCGACTGAGGTTGAAGTTAAAGAGAGAAAAGACAGAGTTGACGATGCATTAAATGCAACCAGAGCTGCTGTTGAAGAAGGTATCGTAGCCGGTGGTGGACTTGCATTGATAAAAGCCGCAAGTGCTCTTGATAAAGTTAAAACAGCAAATGCCGACCAAAAAGCAGGCGTTGATATTGTGCGTCGTGCTTTAGAAACACCAATTAGAACTATTGCAAATAACGCTGGTGTTGATGGTTCGGTAATTGTTGGAAAAATTAAAGAAGGTAAATCTGCTTCAGAAGGTTATGATGCGCAAACCGATAAGTTTGTGGACATGTTTAAAGCAGGAATTATCGACCCTACTAAAGTTGTAAGAACTAGCTTACAAAATGCAGCATCGATAGCTGGTGTTTTAATCACTACGGAAGCAATGGTAGCTGATGCACCTGAAGACAAAGCTGCAGCGGCTCCTGCAATGCCTGACATGGGCGGAATGGGTGGAATGGGCGGCATGATGTAAGTTGAGCTCATTAAAGCTAATCTAAAAAAACCCGGCCTAGCCGGGTTTTTTTATGAAATTCTATCTATAAAAGAATTGAGTGTATTTTCTAAATTTGTATTCCACTCAGCTACATTTGAAGTAAAAATGTTTGCAGACGACTCTAGTATAAGTCCATCATCAAGCACTCTTAAATTATTAGCGCTTAATGTTTCACCTGATGATGTGATGTCAGTAATTATTTCTGCAAAGCCATTGAATGGAGCGCTCTCGGTTGATCCATCACTTTCTACAGTCCTATAATCAACAACCCCACAATTTGAAAAATATTCATTTGTCAAATTCTTATACTTTGTTGCAACTCTAAGTCTCTTAGAGAATTTAGTTCTGTGCAAATGACAGATTTCTTCTAAGTCGGCCATTGTCATTACGTCAATCCATATTTCTGGTATAGCAACAACTAAATTCGCTTTACCAAAATTTAACTTAAGTTTTTTTGAAACCTTCTGGTTATAATTACTTATTTTTTCTTGTACTAAATCGTCACCAGTTAAACCAACATGAATGGACCCTTCATCAAGTCGATTTGTAATTTCTTTAGCGCTTAAGAAATAAACAATTGCATTATCAAGACCCTCTATTGCTGCAATATACTCTCTATCATTTTCAATATTACTAAAAATTATTTTTTTTTCTTCAAACAAAGACTCCATGTCAGTTCTCAATCTACCTTTACTTGGCAATGCAATCCGAAGTTTATTTTGTATATTCATTCCTAAATCAGCTCAATTATGTTGTTATTATTAGTTGCAAATCCAACTGCTGATAAGTTCGATTTAGAACCTAAATCAATAAGCAATTTATCGTACCGCCCTCCACTAATTAATTCACTTTGATTATCAGGATTATAAATTTCAAACATCATGCCGTCATAGAATTCAATTGAATGACCAAAGTCATTATCAAAATAATATTTTTCTATGTTACTTTTTTCTGATACAGCATTCACAAAATACTCCATTTCCTCTACTTCACTCTCAAATGAAGAAAGATTATTTGATTTAGTAAATTCACGAAGTAGTGATGGAAATTCCGAGAGGTTACAACTTAATTTTAAAAAATTATTTATTAAATCAACAATTTTTTTTCCATCTTTCTGACTTATTACATTAAGACTTTTTAATTGAAATCGATCAACAATTTCCTCAACAGTTCGAGCACCTAAACCTCGAGCATTTTGTTTATTAATTAAATCTGTCAAGCCTTTGCCAGATACGTCATCTATATTAAATTTCTCTTGAAGCATGCTATGCTTTTTTTCATTATCATACCCTACACCTTCACCTAATCTATCAAGTAAACTCCCGAAATATTTTCTTCTAAAAAAATGTCTTACTAATCTCTGTTTCCATCTAATTGGCAGCTCTAATTTGTTGATAAACTGATTAAATAATTTAATGCTACCAATTTTAATTTTATAGTTATCAATATTTAATTGACACATTGTATCTTCAGCTGTCTTTAAAATGAATGCATCCATCTCATGTATATTATTTAAATTTTTTTCAGAAAAAATGATCTCAATACCAGACTGATTTAATTCAATGGAATTATTTGATAACTCATTGGATGATCTGAATACAGGACCGCTGTAACATAACTTTGACTCACTGGATTTATTATTACTTGCAATAAAATTTTGACATGTCGGTACAGTCATGTCTGGTCTCAAACATTTTTCTTTTCCTGAAGTATCAGTAAACGAATACATCTTTCTTCTAATTTCTTCACCTGAAGTTTCAAAAAATATATCCGCATCAAACAGCAATGGAAGTTCAATATAATTAAATCCAGACTTAATAAAATAATTCTTTAAATTGATATTTAATTCTTGAAGTGACATTTTATTTTAATTCAAAATTTCATTTAATGCTGTCATCAGGTCAGAGCGATTAATTGTTTGTTGTCCAGCTTTTGCCTCTTTCCATTTGTCTCTATCGACAATATCTTTTGAAACCTCTTTACCTTTATTTAAATCCTTAATTGATATTTCACCCTTTTTTAATTCTTCATCACCAGCAATGATCACAATATCTGCACCTTTGCGATCGCAATACTTTAATTGCTTTCCAAGGTTTTTAGATCCAAATGATATTTCACATGCAATACCTTCATTTCTAATTTCTTTAGCCATTGAAATATAATCCGGCATATTTTGATTATCTAAATTTGCAATTACCACTAATGGATTTTTCTTATTATCTAAAAGGTCTAATTGATTTAACGCCACAATTAATCTATCAACACCTATAGATATACCAGTAGCTGGAACATCCTCTTTCCCAAATCTTGAAATAAGTCTGTCATATCTTCCACCGCCAGCAACTGATCCAAATACAATTTTTTCACCTTTCTCATTTTTAATATCAACAAGAAGCTCTGCTTCAAAAATCATTCCAGTGTAATAGTCGAGACCTCGAACAACTGATGAGTCAAAACGAATTGGATAATCTGGGAAATTTTTTATATAGGAGTTAAATTCTTCCATCTGGGCGTTTGATTGGTTTGAATTGGTTATAAAAGAAATAATTTTATCAGCATCTGTCTCGCTTAGGCCCACGCCCTCCATAAAGTCACCAGATACATCTTTTCTTCCTTTTTGAAGCAACTCATTAACGCCCTCTATACCTAATCGATCTTTTTTATCTACTGCTCTGAGAATTTTTGGCAAATCGTCCTCTTTAACATCTAAGTTCGAAAAAAGTTCTGTCCAAATTTCCCTATTTGAAAACTTTATTTCAAATTGTGAAGTATTTAGGCCAAGGTTAATTAAAATATCACATACCATTACACACAGCTCTGCATCAATTAGTGTTGAATCAACTCCCACCACGTCAGCATCAAACTGAAAAAATTCTCTGTATCTACCTGGTCCTGGTTTTTCATTTCTCCAAACTAGTCCTGATTGATAACGTTTAAATGGCTTAACGAGGTCTTGATAATTTTGAGCTACGTATCTTGCTAAGGGGGCCGTTAAGTCATATCTCAGTGATAGCCATTTCTCATCATCGTCTTGAAATGAAAATACACCTCCACTAGGCCTGTCTACATCAGGAAGAAACTTGCCAATGCTCTCAGTATATTCAATTGTGGATGTATCTAATTCAATAAATCCATACTTTAGACATTCCTTCTCTATTATCTTAGAAACTTTTTTTCTAAGATTTAAAATTTCAATGTCACTGTCTTTAAAACCCTTCGGCAAAATTGCCTTTGGATTATTTTTAATTTTACTCATTTTACTCCCACTGTAAGTAAGATACTACAAAGTGTGCTTATTTAATATAAAAAGGGGTTATTGCCCGCTGATTGTTTTTTTCAGCGAACTTAGATATGATAGTGATAATGTTTAAATTTAAACATGAAGCTGAAATGCCTTATTTATTAATAAAAGTCAAATAATTTTAAATTTTTCTTAAAGTTTATAATAATTGCACTATTTTTATCGAAAGTAGTTATGGAAAATGATAGCAAATTAACAGTCACGTATGCCGCCTTAGGTCACTTACTAATGCATATGTTTGCTGCATTCTATTTTGTTATAGTTCTAGCAATTGAAGACGACTGGAAGCTTAGCTACGATGAATTACTAAATCTTTGGTTTTTAGGATCTTTACTTGTGGGTTTGGGAGCCCTTCCTGCTGGATGGATCAGTGACAGATGGAGTCGTTCTGGAATGATTGCAATTATGTTCATTGGCTTGGGAATTAGTTCATTATTATGTGGCTTGAGCGGAAATAAAGTTTCTTTATTTATCAGTTTATCATTGCTTGGATTGTTTTGCGCTATCTATCACCCCGCTGGAATTTCATGGGTTGTTAACACTTCAAAGGAAACTGGTAAAGCGCTTGGCTTTAATAATATTTTTGGGGGAGTAGGTATTGGATTAGGTGCCTTTTTTGCGGGTGTATTAATTGAACAATTTAATTGGCAAGCTGCCTTTATGCTACCCGGATTGATCTCATTAGTAGTTGGACTAAGTCTAACCTATCATCTTAAATCAGGAAAAATATCATTAAAGAATATATCTTCAGAGCAGTTTAAAGATAATCCTGAAAAAAATCAGATGCTAAAAATTGCAATTATTATGCTGTTAAGTATTACATGTTTGAGCTTTGTTTATCAAATTCTTCAGACAAGTCTTCCAAAGGCAATTGATATCAGACTTACTGATAGTCTTGATTTATCTACTTCAGATATCGGCTACATAGTTGCCGCGATATATATTGTAAGTGGTTTAATGAATTATGTTGGAGGTATTTTAACAGATAAATATTCTGAAAAGCTGATTTATTCAATTGGAATAGTTGGCCAAGGACTCCTCTTACTCTTAATTGTTAGTCTTTCAAATTACTGGTTAATTGCAATAAGTCTTGCAATCGTTGCTTTTAATTCAAGTATACTGCCTGCAGAAAATTTATTACTTGCAAAATTTTCACCTGAAAAATATCAAAGCCTAGTCTACGGTATTAAATTTATTGTATCATTTACAGTTGGTCCTATTGCACTGATCATGATTTCGAGAAGCTATGATTTAACGGGTGAATTTGGTGTACTCTACTTAGCTTTTGGGTTTGTGATGATAATTATGTTTCTGATTGTATTAACTCTACCTGTAAAAAAAGCAATTACTGGTACAGCTGGGTAGATTCGAACTACCGACCTCCTGAACCACAACCAGGCGCTCTAACCAACTGAGCTACAGCTGCATAAGTGGTGGCTCGAGGTGGAATTGAACCACCGACACAAGGATTTTCAGTCCTTTGCTCTACCAACTGAGCTATCGAGCCATGGCTAAAAACTGGGAAAAAATTTAAGGTGTACCACTTTTTTAAAAAGTTGTTCCACTTTCCCAAGTGTCCATTTAAGTTTATTCATAAGTTATAAAGACTAGAACATCACTAAGCAAGTTAGAAAATATAATTTCTATGAATTTTTATGTTAGGAAATTAAATGCACAAGAGCTTGGTTATCGCAATGGTATTCCAAGAGGTGCGGGCAAATATATTCTTGTATCTAAAAAACTTGAGGGTTTTTTTCCTGATTTTGATAAACTCAATCCAATAATAGATGAAGAGCCTTCTATTTCTATAGGTATTGTAAATACATCTACCTCTAAACTAGTTTATTGTGAATATGTTTGGCATACTAAAAGCAGGCACAAAGGCAAGGATAAAAGAATTTACCTAAATATAGATGTGGATCCTGCTAATAGCTATTTTAATTTGAATGATTATGTTGTTTTTTATAAGCATGAATATGATGGATCTTTTATCTATGTAGTTTTTAAATTTAATGAAGCAGACAGGAATTATAAAAACTTAGAAAGCTTAACTAACGGTGACTCACATACCTGGCATGATAAAATTGATTTTATAGATACGGAAAATATTAAATTTAATGAGACACTATTATCTGAAAAAACTAAAGATAAACACAAAAGAAGAGGAGAAAGTAATAGTGAAAGCACTTGTGCGTCACAAGATGAATTTAAAAGTCTAATAAGAATAAATTATAATGATAAATGTGCAGTAAGAAATTCAAATATTAATATTATTAATAGTGAAGGAAAAAAATATTCTAATTTAATTGCTGCCCATATTATGCCAGATATATCGAACGGACCTTTAAGACCTGATAATGGTATATTACTTAGCCAAGATTTGCACTGGGCGTTTGATTTTGGTGGATGGACTTTGTCAGATGACAAAAAAATCATTGTTCATCCAAAACTATTAAATACTGAACTTAATCAATTTAATGAAAAAAAAATATTTTTACCATTGGATAAACAATTTCAACCTAGTTTAAAGTATATAAACTTTCATCGAGAAAAAATATTTGGACGATTAAAGCCGCTTAGGAAAAACTAAATCAAATTTACTATTGTTTTAAGAATTATATTCGCAAATTTTGGCGGAACTGCATTGCCAATCATCTTATATTGTTCTGTCATCGGTCCTTTGAACTCGAAATTGTCATCAAAGGTTTGAAGCCTAGCGGCCTCTCTTACTGTGATAGACCTAGCTTGAGATGAGTCATAATGAATATGTCTCAGGCCATCTTTATATAAATGTGCAGGTATTAGGTTACTGGGTAAATCTTTTCTGAGAACATGATATTTGTGAATATTTGATTCTTTTCCGACCATTTTTGTGTATAACTTTTTGAGTTGTGCAGATGTTGTATATTTAAATTTATTAAGTTCAATATCCTTTGCCAAGAGTTTAAATATCTTAATATCTCGCTCATTGTGAAATCTTGGAAAATGAGATAATAAATTACTACTTTTATTATTCTTACTTGAATGGGATATTCTTTTTCCTTTTTCTTTAGAGGGTTTTGCAAGTGGATAAAATTTACTTAAATCTCCAATAGCATCATAGACAGTATATATTTTTTTTATTTTATGTTTTTTCATTTGATCATAAAATTTTGTAGAGATCATTTTATAGTTTTTTATGGTTTTCTTTACGCCAATAATTATTACTCTTTTTCTTTTCTGAGGCACACCATATTCAGACATATCGAATAAACACATTTTTAAATCTTTAGGTATAAAATAACCAATAGAATCAGCTTCTTTTTTAATACGTTCAGTAATATTAATTCCACCTGGCTTTGCACTTAAAATTCCAGGTACGTTTTCCATTATAAATAGTTTTGGTTTAGTATTTTTAACAATTTTTATAAACGACTCGAATAAATAGTTTCTATAGTCATTCTTCATAGAATTTTTGTCTCTAATACGGCCCGCAACTGAATAAGCTTGACATGGGGGTCCGCCAATAACTAAGTCAATTTCATTCTTTTTGAATGAATTAATAAATTGTGCGGAAGATATATCCGCTTGAACCACAATATTGTTAGGGTCTTTAATTTTATATTTCTTTTTCACTCTATGAAGCGATGTTTCAAAGCAGTAACGATCATTGTCAACTATTTTAATAGCTTCAAATTTTTTGCTATCTAGAAATGGCTCTGATAAACCACCACATCCAGAAAATAGGTCGATAAATTTAATCGGCATTCAAAACTTTCTTTACCTCCAATGCAATTCTTTCCGCCATTAAGGGAGGAACTGCATTTCCAACCTGAATATTTTGTTTTGTTCTTGTGCCATAAAATCTAAAACTATCAGGAAAAGATTGCAATCTTGCATTTTCTCTTATTGTGGGAACCCTGTTCCATTTATAATGAAAATGATTTCTGTGACCTGTATCAATTGTTTTGGATGGCTTCTTGCTATGATACCTGGTCCATGCTTCATTAAATTTTCTTGAGTCTCCAACCCCGGGTGGTAGATCTTTATGGTTTCCTCCTTCTGGGACTTGTGAGATTACTTTCTTGACATGCTCAGAATGTCTTGTAGCTACATGGTTGAATAAATCTTTGCAGCCGTTATTCATTAATTTTTGATAATTTGATTGTTTTTTGAATTTGTATGTATCAACTTCATCTCCCAACTCTTTTTCTAGGCTAGGCAAATCAGATATAGCATCCATACATGTCACATAACTATTTTCTTCATGAGTAATTTGTGGAAACACAAACTTTGACTTAATAGTGTTATTAACACCAACAATAAAAACTCTTTTTCTTAATTGAGGAACACCATAATCTGCTGAATTAAGTATTTTCCAATCAACTTTATAACCCAACTCCCTCTGAAACTTTTCTACTATTTCTTCTAAAATTTGCCCACCCCACATATTTTTTAAGCCAGTAACATTCTCTATTATAAATAATTGTGGACGAAAAAATTCAACAGTTTGAAACATTGCTAGATATAATGAATTTCTTGGATCATTAAACTTTCTGGGGCCGGTTAATGAGAATCCCTGACATGGGGGCCCACCAAGCAGAACATCAACCTCTTGGTTTTTTATCTCTCTTTTAAGCTCATTTAAAAAATTTTCTTTCGATAAATCAATATTTGCGGCAAAAGCTCCACGATGATTTTTTGAGAATGTTTCAAGAAATGTATCTTCGTTATCAACGCCTCCTAGGATCCTAAAATTAGCTTTTGAGAAGCCTGTAGAAAGGCCTCCACACCCACAAAACAAATCAACTACATTAAAGGTTTTGAGACTCACTACTAATTTATATATTACAAATCATTCAAAGAAAATATTATGAGTACTGTCAATTTATAAATTCCTTTAATCTGTAGATTAATTCGTCAACATTTTTGAAGGAATTAATATGATCTGAGTTAATTATTAATTTATATTCTTGATCTTCCTTAATGAAGACACATGGTAGCTCTGTTTTCTCATCAACAAAATCAAGTTCTTTTAGATGGTTAATATAGTAAAATCGGCTATGCGCATTTATATTATTAAGAAATTCTTTCCACTTTATTTCTTTACCTAAATTATTGTATGTAATTGAGCATAAGTTGCAGTCATAAGTTTTTGGCGATATTATTTTATGCGCCCAATCTATAAAGGCGTTTCCGATACCACTTTTTGCATTATAAATAAAAATTAATTCAATCATTTATATCCAGCTGAAATAAGGAGATTTTTCACTTCAAATAAGGGTAAACCGACTACATTTGAGTAAGATCCATTTAGGGATTTGATAAAAGACTCTGCCATCCCTTGAATTTTATATGACCCTGCAACACCTTGCCAGTCATTAGTTTTCATATAATCGTCTATATCTTGACCGCTTAATACTTTAAAACTAACAATTGTCGTAACAGTTTTTTTAAATATTCTATTTTCTAGATTTCTTATACAAATGGAAGTGCTGACTCTATGTCTTTTTCCCGATAGTCGAAGTAAGTTTTTATAAGCAATATTTTCGTCATCTGTTTTATCTATGAGTTTTCTACCAGTATAGGCAATCGTATCAGCAGTTAAAATTACTGAGTCTTTATACTTATTCTGAAAATGTTTTAGTTTCTCATGTGCTATACGTTTACAATATTGAAGAGGTAGCTCATTACTTTTAATAGATTCATCTATATTTGGGGAAACTATCTCACTTGGATTAATGTTAAGTTTTGCCAATAACTCGAGTCTTCGTGGAGATGCGCTGCCTAGAATTAGCTTCAAAATAATCTCAAACTACTTATATCGAAATATTATTCTGCCTTTGGTTAGATCGTAAGGTGTAACCTGAACAAGAACCTCATCCCCGGCAAGTACTCTGATTCTATTTTTTCTCATTCTTCCTGCTGTATGTGCTAATACTTCATGGCCATTTTCTAACTCTACCTTAAACATTGCGTTGGGAAGTAAATCTGTAACCTTACCCTTGAACTCTAGTATTTCTTCTTTTGACATAAATTATTTTTTTGTAAGCCTATATTCTATTGATCTTGAATGCCCGTCAAGACCTTCATTATCTGCGATTTTAATAGCACTATCTCCAACTTGTTCAATACCTTCTTTTGAAAATTCAACAAGTGATATTTTTTTGAGAAAATCAAAAACAGATAGTCCAGAAGAAAATTTAGCACTTCTAGAAGTAGGAAGTACATGGCTTGGACCTGCTAAATAGTCTCCAAGTGCCTCAGGTGTGTTACGGCCCATAAAAACTGCTCCAGCATTTTTAATTCTTTTAAGAATATCTTCCGGGTTATCAACTAATAATTCCAAGTGTTCTGGTGCTAATTTATTAGATAATAAAACAGCTTCTTCAAGATTTTGAGTGATAATTATCTTTCCATTATTTTCCCAGCTTGAAGCCGCTATATCCTTTCGAGGAAGGGAATCTATCTGGTTCTCGACTTCTTTATTTACAGCATCTCCTAATTTCTGATCGGTTGTTAAAAGTATGCTTTGTGCGCTTTGGTCATGTTCAGCTTGAGCGATGAGGTCAGCTGCAACAATTTTTGGATCATTTTTTTCATCAGCAATAATGACTACCTCTGATGGGCCGGCAAACATATCGATGCCTATGAAACCTGAAACTTGTCTTTTTGCTTCAGCAACATAAATATTGCCTGGTCCAACAATTTTATTAACAGATTTTATGGTCTTGGTTCCATATGCCAGAGCAGCAACAGCCTGGGCACCTCCTATACAGTATATTTTTTTTATTCCACAAATTTTTGCGGCATATAACACTGAAGAACTTATAGCGGTATTAGTCATTGGTGTAACCATGGTGATATCTTCAACACCGGCTACAACCGCTGGTATTGTGTTCATAATTACTGTACTTGGATAACTTGCAGTACCACCTGGGACATAAACACCCACTGACTCAACTGGACGCCAAACATACCCTAACTTTGAGTTAAGATTGTCTTCATAAACTAAATCATTCGGTAATTGCTTTTCATGATAAGTGCGAACACGATCCATTGATACTTTAAGCGCATCACAAAGATCACTCGGCACGTCACGTGATTGCCTTTCAATTTCATCTTCTTCAAGCAGTATGTTGTTAATATCAAGGTTATTTTTATCAAATTGATGAGTATATTTCAAAAGCGCTTCATCTCCGTTTTTTCTAATATCGTCAATGATAGCTGCCACAGTCTGAGTAACGTCCGAGTCACTTGATCTGTTCATTGTGAGAAGATTATTAAAATCATTCTCAAAATTTTGATCTACAGAATTAATTATTTTTGTCATTCTCTATTTTTTCAATATTCCAGGGTTCACCCTGATCTTCTAACTTGCATCTTATTATTTCAGTTTCGAGCTTTATAATTGCATCATTTTTGAAAAGCAATTCAATTTCTATATTTTTAGAATTGTTAGGATAATAATTAAAAGTTACGAGTTCTAATGTCTTATTTTTGTTCAATTGATCTATATTTTTTGAGTAAACCGATAAAACATCTTCAAAGCTTAGTACTGCTTTTATTCTTTGATCTACTTTATTTACTATTTTTTCCTCCCACATAAATCTAGTAATCATAAGAAAAAATGACCTAATTGATGGCAAATATTTGATATCGTTTACTTCAATAAGTCCGTCTTGAAGTATGGTTGAGATAATTTTTAGCTCGTCAGTATCAATTGCATTAAGATTCATTTATCCTAATTTATTCTCCGAATATCTGCACCACAAGCTTGCAATTTTTTCTCTATTTTCTCATAACCTCGATCAAGATGATAAATTCGGTTCAATGTTGTTTCACCTTTAGCAACCAATCCAGCTAAAATTAAACTTACCGAGGCCCGTAAATCAGTTGCCATGACTTGAGCTGAAATAAACCCTTTGCATGGATTAATAACTGCTGTTTTCCCTTTGGTTTCAATATTAGCGCCCATACGGTTTAGTTCTGGAACATGCATGAATCTGTTTTCAAAAATGTTTTCAGTTATTTGTGATTTAGATTTTCCAAGAGATAATAAAACCATCATTTGTGCTTGTACATCAGTTGGGAACCCTGGATATTCCATTGTATTAATATCAATACCATCAGAGATCTCGGATTGATTAACAATAATGCTATTCTCACCCATTGAGTAATTAATAGATAGCTCATTCAATAATTCCAATACATTGCTGATATGCTCAAGGTTCAGATTTGTAATCTTGAGATCGTTACCAATTATAGTTCCTCCAATTATATATGTGATTGCTTCTATGCGATCAGGGATAATTGAGTGGACAGCACCTTGGAGCTGGTCAACGCCTTGAATGTGAACATTTCTGTTTTCTCCTAATTCGATTTTAGCGCCCATCTTATTAAGACAATCAATAAGATCCATAACCTCAGGTTCAACTGCGATATTTCTAATTTCACTTTCTCCTCGAGCAAGCGATGCAGCCATAATTATGTTTTCAGTAGCTCCTACTGATACTTTTGAAAAATTAATTTTATTTCCTTTTAAGCCATTTGGAGCGCTACATTTAATATATCCACCATCTAATTCAAATGCTGCGCCAAGTTTCGATAATGCATTTATGTGCAAATCTACTGGTCGAGCACCTATTGCGCACCCCCCTGGAAGAGATACGCTAGCGTGCCTTTTACGTGCAAGTAATGGCCCAAGAACTAATATACTAGCCCTCATCTTTCTAACTAAATCGTACTCCGCTATTGTAATTTCAGAGTCTGAATAACGAAGTGTAAGACGATTTGTATTAACATCTTTTTTTGTAACATTGACACCAAGCGATGATAAAACTGCTGACATTGTATTTACATCAACTAAATCAGGTACGTTTTCGAGTTCTAAATTTTCATTAGTAAGAATACTTGCAGCCATTATTGGGAGAGATGCATTTTTTGATCCACTGACAGGAACAGAACCCTGGAGAAGATTTCCTCCATTTATCAAAATTTTTTGCATGAACGATTTAAAGTTTAGGTAAAGTAACCCCTGTTTGCATCATATATTTACCTTTACGATCTTTATATGAAACTTCTGGTGGCGCTTCTCCCTTATAGAATAAAAACTGGCACGCTCCCTCATTAGCATAAATTTTTGCAGGTAATGGAGTTGTGTTAGAAAATTCTAAAGTTACGTGACCCTCCCACTCTGGTTCAAGAGGAGTAACATTTACGATAATGCCACATCTTGCATAGGTTGATTTTCCTAAACAAACTACAAGAACATCGCGAGGAATTCTAAAATACTCAACGGTTCTTGCTAATGCAAATGAGTTAGGTGGAATAATGCATTCTTTACCTGGCCGATCTACAAACCCTTTATCATCAAAGTTTTTTGGATCGACTAAAGCAGAATCTACATTGGTAAAAATTTTAAATTCTTCTGAAACTCTTGCATCGTATCCATATGATGAAAGACCAAATGAAATTGTGCCTTCTTTTTTTTGTCCATCAACGAATGGTTCAATCATTCCTTCTTCCAAGGCTTTTTTCTTTATCCAGTTATCCGACATGATTGTCATATTAATCTTCTTTCTTTTGCCTTCTTTGAAACTCTTTTCTTTTTCTTAAATTTTGCCTTAGTGCCTCAGCAAGCCTTTCTGTGCTGTCGAGCTTTTTATCCTTTTGCTCTTCCTTCGAGGAATTGTTTGATTTCATCTTTATTTAACCCTGCTTTTTTTAATTCTTTGATGAGCTTTTCTTCTTCTTTTTTATCCGTGTTATCAGAAAACTTAGCCTCACGTTTCTGCTGCTTGGCCATCGCTCTCTCCCCACGTTTTGATTTATAATCGTGATGAATACCCATAATTAACTCCATGAATTGCGCTACTTTATACAATATTTAATGGATTCTCTAGTAAAAACAAGGGACGCTCATTCCCAGTTATCTGCTACTCTTTTATGAATAAATCGCTTGAGAAATCTGAAAACTTTTCTGAGCCACTTTCTGTAACACGTAATGAGTGACTTGCCTCTACTCCCCAATCACCAAATTGCATAACAGCAATCATATGAAAGGTTACATTTGGTTGTAAAATAGTTGGATCACCTTTTGATATGTTTATTGTGTGCTCACCCCAATCAGGTGGATAACCAATTCCAATAGAGTATCCAGTCCGAGATTCCTTTTTGATATCGTATTTATCTAATACTGCCCAAAATTTTTGCGCAACATCATCTGCTGTATTGCCTGGCTTTATGGCTGATATACCCTCATTTAGCGCCTCATTAGTTGCATGTATGGCGTCAATTTTTTTTTGTTCTGCTTTTCCAAGCAGAACTGTTCTTGCAAGTGGTGCATGATACCTTTTATAAACACCGGCAATTTCAATTATTGTTGCTTCGCCCTTAACAAATCTTTCCTGCGTAGCCGTTAGATGTGAGGCAGAAGTCCCAGCTCCAGTTGGAAGTAAAGTTGCTATACTTGAATATTCTCCTCCATACTCTGGAGTTCCATAAAACATTGCTTTTTGAATCTCTCCAACTGCATCACATTGTCTAACACCTGGATTGATAACATCAATTGCAGTTTGCATTGATTTATCAGTAATTAAAGCGGCGTTTTTCATTAGATCAATTTCAGCATCTGATTTCACAAATCGTACCCAATTCACAAGGCGCTCACAATCTTTCAGTGTGGCATCAGGAAGCCCATCTAATAATTTTTTATAACAAAATGCCGTGAAATAATGACTGTCCATTTCAAGTCCAATTGAAAGTTTGTCCCAATTTTTATTTTTAATTATTTCAATCAAATAATCATAAGGATGATTTGGCCATGTATGTATATATTTTTCAGCGTATACAATTATATTTTCTTGTGACCAGCAGTTTTGAAGGAATGCCCCTCCAGCATCTTGATCACGTACGAAAAGTAAAGGTTCTTCTGAGTCAATATGTATAATTACACATTGAGCATAATAAAAAGACCATGCATCATAACCGGTAAGGTAATTTATGTTTGCTGTATCTTGAGAGATTAATAAATCAATACCCTTTTCTTGCATTGATTTTTTTACTTTATTTAGTCTTTCAATATACTCACTTTTAGAAAATATCATTAATCATTAAGTCTTTCTTCAACAAGTTTAGACCAAAATGATGAACCAATGACAAGAAGCTTGTCGTTAAAATCATAATTTGAAGAATGTAAAGATTGTCCATGAGTTCCTTCTGTTCCATTTCCAATTAAAATATAGCATCCAGGCTTAACCATTAGCATCTGGGCAAAATCCTCAGAAAATAATTTTGGATCACAATTTCCATCTACTTTATCCTCTCCAAATAGGTCAGCGGCAACCTTACTTGCAAAAGCCGCTTGATCTTTAGAATTAATTGTCATGTTTGTTCGTGTGAGGTAATCAAAATCATAATCAATGCCATGTGCTTTCGCTGTTCCATCTACAATATCTTTCATGCTGCGTTCAATAATTTGATTGGCTTCTGGTGACAACGCACGTGCATCACCTGAAATGATAGAATGACCGGGCAGTATATTTTCATTGCCATCAGACTCAAATTTTGTGACTGAAACAACACCATTCATAGCTGGATTAATTTTTCTCGAAACAATTGATTGAAGAGCTGTTATTATTTGAGTACCTACTGTAATAGTATCAACACCCATGTGTGGCAAGGCTGAATGACCTCCCTGACCTCTTAATTCAATTTTAAACAAACTTTCGCTTGCAGTGATAGTTCCTGCTCTTGTTGCAAATGTTCCAAGTTCCATACCAGGCAAATTATGAAATGCATATACCTCATCCATTGGGAACTTATCAAACAGCCCATCATCTATCATTGCTTGAGCTCCCTGAGTTTTTTCTTCATCAGGTTGAAAAATAAAATAAACAGTTCCGTTAAAATTTTTTGTATTACATAGATATTTAGCCGCACCTAGAGCCATTGCTGTATGACCATCGTGACCACACGCATGCATTTTACCTTCGTGCGTAGACTTATACGTGCAGTTATTTTCTTCTGTTACCGGTAATGCGTCCATATCTGCTCGAATACCAATACTTTTATTACTGTTTCCATTTTTGAGAACAGCAACAATTCCGGTCTTGCCTATGCCTTCATGCACTTCCAGTCCAAAACTCTTTAAAATATCTGCAACTTTCGAAGAAGTTATATCTAAGTCAAAATTTAGCTCAGGATGTGCATGAAAATCATGTCGCCACTCAAGCATTTCCTTCTCATAATTTTGTGTAACTGAATTCATGTGGAATAATTTACAATTTTTTTCTTAGCCAGCTATGAAATCTTTTAATTTCATACTCCTCAGGCATTAATGTTCCGTTTTTTCTTGTTGGATTATGTATGCCTTTTTGATTAAGTTCACAAGCTTCTGCATCTTGTTTCATAACTAATACAGCAAAATCAACAACATTTTTCATTGAATATTTTTTATCTTTAAGAGTTTCTTTTCTAAATACCCACTCTGCCGTAACTTCTGTAAGTTCCTCTGATAGAGGAAGAATACGAACCATTCTTATATGGTCAGTAAATATTGCTAAAAACATAGAAGGCCAAGTAGTCATGTAAATGTAACCAGGAAAATCGGTTTGATTTTCCAAGTACTCTACTCGATGACCTTGTGCGCTTCCATTCATTGACCAAGTTTCAGTACCTTTTTTCATTCCACCTTTATACTTTGGATCATCATAATGAGTGAAACGTTTCCAGTTTGGATCATCTTTAATATCTACTAACCTTCTTCCATAAATAGGGACTAGGTCAGATAGTTCAGGATGAAGATTGGGACAATGTAAACATTCACTATAATTTTCCCAAAATATTTTCCAATTACACTTAATTTGCTTCTTCCAGGTATGACCTATTTTATAGTCACTGACATTGAGTTGAGAAAAAGCATCGCTGTAATCTGGAAAAACTTTTTTTGCATTCCATTTAGCGTTTTTATTCATGTTAATAAAAACTAACCCATTCCAAACTTTAATTTTTACTTTTATTAGACAATTTTCATCTTTTCTAAAATTTTTAGGATCAATAATAGATGTAGTTCTAACTAAATTTCCATTGCTGGCGTTATATGACCATTGATGGTATGGGCAAACTAGTAAATTTGATTTTAGTTTGCCAGTTTTTTCTTTTTTTAAAATTGAACCTCGATGACTACATGAATTATAAAAGGCATTTATTTCTCCTTCTTTATCACGAACAATAAGTATATTAAATTTGCTAATTTCAACTGTGTGAAAAGATAAAGGTTTTGAAATAGTATCCACGTGGCAAACATATAGCCACTCTTTAGACAAAACTTTTGAAATCTCTTTATCAAATTGCTTTTGATTGAAATACCAATGTAAAGGTAGAGATTTTTCAGTTTTTTTTAAAATATATCCTTCTGACATGCTTGTAAAAATTTTATACCCTTATATTGTCTATGACTAGATATTATGAGAAAATTATAACTAGAATGGCATGGTCTTCACCAATTTGGATAAAAAATAAATAAGTGAATGTTACCAAAAGATCTCATCGATAAATATAAAAACTGGAAGGAAAACTCTTTCGCACAAGAAAAAGATCACTTTGAAAGACTTGCAAGAGAAGGCCAGTCACCTAAATACATGATTATATCGTGCGTAGATTCAAGAGTTGATCCGAATGCTATATTCAAATCAAAAGCTGGTGAAATGCTAGTTCATAGAAATATTGCTAATATAGTACCACCCTATAGTCAATTAACGGAACATAGCGGAACAATTGCAGCTATCGAATTTGGTGTAACAGCATTAAATATTAAAAATATTATTATAATTGGGCACTCAGGATGTGGAGGTATAAAGAATGGGTATCATATGTGTCATGAAAATAATTTTGATGATAACTCATCAATTTCTAATTGGCTAAAGTTACTAAAACCAGTGTACGACAACATTTCAGGCGAAGGAAACGATGAGAAAGTTAAGTACATGGAGAAAGAAAGCATTATCGTATCATTAGAGAATTTAAGTAAATATCCCTTTATAAATACTGAAGTAAAGTCAGGTGGAATTACGCTTTATGGGGTTTGGAATGATATTGGATCTGGATCTATAGAGACGTATGATTTTGAGAAAAAAAAGTTTGATTTAATTTAATCTAATTTAATTTAAGAACTTCTGAAGAATATACAGAATTTAAA
>CACMIV010000002.1 GCA_902613805.1 uncultured Pelagibacteraceae bacterium | reverse complement strand
AATACATGCAAATAGGGAAAATTCAGATAGCGATTCACCCGACTTATTTAGTGACCAAAATGTGCATCAACTTGATGAAACACATAATTCTATTGAAGCTGATGAAGAATTAGAAACTGATCAAGATTTACTAGAAATTCCATCTTTCTTGAGAAGACAGAATAAATGACAAATAAAGAACTTGGCCACAGGCCAGTTCTTATTGAAGAGGTTATTGAACAATTAGGGCCAAAAGATAATGAAACATACATCGATGCAACATTTGGATATGGAGGATATACAGAGAGAATCCTTCAAAGCTGTGAATGCAAAGTCATTGCAATCGACAGAGATCCAACAGTCAAAAAACAAGCTGAAAGATTTAAAAAAAAGTACGGCAGTCGGTTTTCTTTTGTACATTCTAAATTTAGTCAGATTGATAAAATTTCCAAAAAAACAAAAGAAAAAGAAATTAACGGTTTCGTATTTGATATAGGAGTTTCATCAATGCAACTAGATGATGCAAATAGAGGGTTTTCATTCATGCAAGATGGCCCCCTAGATATGAGAATGAGTCAGGATGGCCAAACAGCTTCAGACTTAATAAATAAAAAGGACAAAGACGAGCTTGCTGACATCCTCTATCATTACGGAGATGAGAGAAATTCAAGAAAAATTGCAAGAAATATAGAGAAGCACAGAACTCAAAAAAAAATTGAGAGTACGATCGAGCTTGCAGAAATAATTAAAAAATCGTTTCCTTCAAAATATTACAAAAAACATCCTGCAACGAAAACATTCCAGGCTATTAGAATTTTTATTAATAATGAAATACAAGAACTTCATGCTGGTCTCAACCAAGCTTTTAATTTAGTAAGAGCGAATGGGAAGATATGTGTGGTCACATTTCATTCAATTGAGGATAGGCTGGTAAAGAATTTTACAAATAAAGTTTGTTTAAAAAATAAAAAGACCAAATTGATAAAGCCATCTTCCAAGGAAGTATTAAGTAACCCAAGATCTCGTTCCGCAAAGCTTAGAGTCATCAAGCGTGAGCGATTAAACTTTAATTATATTCCAATATCTGAGTTAGGATTTGAATTATGATAAGTGCTTTCTTTAAAATATTGTCAGTTGCTGTGTTATTAACCGGATTACTTGCAATTATGGTTATAAAAAATATTTCAGCCGAAAAGCAAAAGTATATTAATGAACTTGAATTAACACTTCGAGAAGAACAAAAGATAAATGAGCTTTATAAAATTGAATGGGACCATTTGGTTTCACCAATGAATATTAAAAAGATTTCAGAAATGATTATTACTAATGATTACGAAAAGTATTTCGTTGTATTAGATAATGAAGATATTGAAGAAAATAATGAATTATTTAATGATGTCATTGAAATTTATGATACATCAACAATTAATCAAAATTTGGCAAGGTAAATTCCGTGAAGAAAAAGCGGATCACTGGCCGAAAGAAAATTGATATATATCAAAAAAGTTTTTCATTTACACACAGATACAATAAAGAAAAGTTTGCTTTTGAAAGATTAAAGTCTTTAAAGAGTAATTTTGCCCTTAAAATAAATAATCGTTTAATATTGTCAGCGATTATTTTTAGTAGTTTGTTTTTGGCAGTAACAATCAAGATGATAGAAATTAATTTACTTTACACTGAAAAGGGAAATTATTTTGTTGAGAATGTTAAGACAAAAAGGGGAAATATTTTAGATAGAAATAATACATCTCTTACAGCAAATTTATTAACATCCCATATATCTGTAAATCCAAAAGCTGTATACGATAAGAAAAAATTTATAAGTAAAGTCTCAGCAATAAATAATAGGTTTTCCACAACTGATCTTGATAAATTGGTATCTGAAAAAAAATTCTTCTGGCTTGATCGAAATGTTGAACCATTAGAATTACAAAAATACGTAGATTTAGGTGAAACCGGAATTGAATTCAGAGATGCTTATAAAAGAAAATATCTTCACAGTGAACTTTTTAGTCATTTAGTTGGAAAAGTTGATATTGATAATACAGGTGTATCTGGACTAGAAAAATCTTTTAATAAGCTTCTTCAAAATGAAGAAAATAATGATTTGATATTATCTTTAGATACAAGAATACAACACATTGTTCGTGATGAAATATTAGCTGCTATGAAACTATATAAAGCAACTGGTGGCTCAGGGCTCATAATGAATGTCAATAATGGAGAAATTCTTGCCATGACATCACTTCCAGATTTTGATCCCAATAATAAAAATGTGAATGACAATGATAAGTTCAATAAAAACACATTAGGCGTATATGAGTTTGGTTCAGTGATGAAAATATTTACTGCAGCAATGGGAATTGAGGAAAAAATCTTTCAGCCAAATACAAAGTACGAGATTGAAAATCACATTTATATTGGAAAGCACCGTGTAGAGGATGTTCACAGGCCTTGTGAGATAAAAATGTGTTCTGTTGAAGAAATATTTGTTGAGTCATCAAATATTGGAACGATTAAAATGATTAGAGATATTGGTAAAGGATTACAGCAAGAATATTTGTCTCAACTTGGATTACTTCGTCAAGTAAATATTGAAATACCAGAAAAAGCAATTCCAATTGTTCCTGATCCATGGAGAACAGTTAATACAGAGTCAATCTCTTACGGTTATGGCCTTTCAGTATCACCATTGCATTTGGCTGTAGCTACATCAGCTGTAGTAAATGGAGGATATTTAATTAAGCCATCTCTTACAAAATTAGGAGATGATAAACGATATGAACATCAAATTTTTTCAGAAGAGACCAGTGAAATTATGCGTTACCTTTTAAGCCAAGTTGTTGCAAAAGGGACTGCCAAAGAAGCCTTTAATAAGGATGCTGATAAAGCATACACAGAAGATGGTAAGTTTAAATATTTGGTTGGAGGTAAGACAGGCACATCTCACAAGATAGACAAAAAATCCTACACGAGAGAAAAGTTAACTACTTTTATATCGGTACTACCCATACACAAGCCAAAGTATGTAGTTCTTATCTCATTAGACGACCCGAAAGGGATTAATAGAGAATATGGAGAGCCATATAATACTTGGAACTGGAGTGATGCTGGGTGGAATGCGGCAAGAGTTTCAAGACAAATTATTGATAGAGTAAGTCCTATTTTGGACATAAAGGCAAGATACATACCTAATGAAAACATGCTCATTAATACCTCTCATTAATAAATGCCAAATCATTCCCTTCTAGAAGAAATTAAATTAAAGAAGATAAAATTTAATGGAGTCTCATCAGACTCGAGATCGATAAAAAAAGGAAATATTTTTTTTGCAATCCCTGGAAATGAAATAGATGGATCTAGTTTCATAAATCAAGCAATTAAAAAGGGTGCTGCAGCTATTGTTGTTCCATCATATAGTAAAAAAAGATATCCAAAGAATACGACGGTGATAAAGGCTAAAGATATTAGAAAATCACTATCGCTATTAGCATTTGAAATAAACAAAAATAATATTGAAACAAAAATTGCAATAACTGGAACTAATGGAAAAACATCTGTTGCATATTTTTTAAGTTATTTACTGAGAATTTCAGGAAAGAGTGTAGCTACTATAGGTACTCTAGGAAACTCTGTGTTGAAGAGAAATAAATATAACCTTACTTCACCCGAACCGATTGATATTTCAAAGCAATTAAAAAAGATAGGTCAAAAAAAAATAAAATATTTAGTTATGGAAGCATCAAGTCATGGCTTACATCAAAGTAGATTTTATGGAATGAATTTTGATGTTTGTGCATTAACAAATATATCACATGATCACCTTGATTATCATAAAACTATAAATAATTACATAAGAAGTAAAATGCTACTTTTCAAAGATTATATACATAAAGATAGTAAATTAATTATTAATTCAAAAACAAAATACATAAAAAAAATAAGATCAATTTTAAAAAAAAATAAATCCGTTCAGCCATTATATTTTCAAGCAAATAGAAATTATAAAATTATAAAAATTCTCAAAAAAAATGATATTCAACATGTAAAAGCAACAGTGGGCAGTATGCAAATTCTTTTAAAGTTTAAAAATTTTCCAAATTTTCAGATAGAAAATTTTATATTTGCAATTTCAATTTTGAATTTAATTGGATTTGATCCTAGAAAGCTATCAAAAAGCAGTCTTGATTGCCCTTCAGTATTAGGAAGAATGGAATATGTTGGAAGAACAAAAACAGGTGGAAAAGTTTATGTTGATTTTGCACACACACCTGATGCTCTTAAAAATTCAATTGTAGAATCAAAAAAGTTAGAGACATCAAACGTACATGTTTTATTTGGTTGCGGTGGAAATAGAGATAGAAAAAAAAGACCGCTTATGGGTAAAATAGCTTCAAAATACGCTGATAAAGCAACAGTCACAGATGATAATCCAAGATATGAAAATCCAGCAAGGATTAGAGAGGAAGTGATTGGAAATTTAAAAAACATATCTGAAATTGGTAATAGAAAACTAGCCATAAAAGAAGCTATTAGCGAATTAAAAAGAGGTGATTTGCTTCTTATTGCCGGCAAAGGTCATGAAAAATTTCAATCCATCATGGGAAAAAATATTCCTTTTGACGATGTTAAAATTGCTAAAAAATATCTACAGAAAAAATGAAAAAATTCATTACAACTGCTGAAATAAACAAATTATTTGGGTCCAATATTGTTTGTAAAAGAATAACTGGTGCATCTATCGACACACGGTCATTAAGAAAAGGTAATATTTTTTTTGCAATTAAAGGCTTAAATACAGATGGTCACAAATATTTAGTAGAAGCAGAAAAAAAAGGTGCATCTATTGCTTTTGTTCATAAAAAAGTAAGAGGCATAAAAATACCTCAAATTAATGTTAAAGATACGTCTAAAGCACTCCTTAAGCTCGCAACAAAGTACAGAGCCCAGCTAAAAACACAAATTGTGGGTATTACAGGTAGTATTGGTAAGACTGGGACAAAGGATGCAATAAATTATTTGCTTAGAAATGAGGAAAATGTTTTCTGTTCGCGTAAATCATTTAACAATCAATATGGCCTGCCTCTTGAATTACTAAATATGCCACGGTATACGAAGTATGGATTTTTTGAAATAGGCATGAATCATTCAGGAGAAATAAAAAGATTAGTAAAGGTATTGCAGCCACAAACAGCTATTATTTTAAATGTTGAAAATGTTCACCTTGGTAATTTTAAATCTTTAAAAGAAATTGCATTAGCAAAATCAGAAATATTCACTTCAACAAAAAGTATTGAAAACTTAATTATTAATAGAAATTCTAATTTTTATAAATTGCTATATATGTTATTCAAAAGATCAAAGATCAGTACTTGCTTAGACATTGGAAAAGTTAAATCATCAAAAGTATATCTTAAAAAAGAGACAAATATTGCGAATATTATTAAATACCAAGTAATTCTACCTGATGCCAGTAAACTTGATTTTTCTCTAAGAAAAAATCAAAAAAATCTTATTTTTAATGCATTAGCCATTATTACTTGCTTTTACATGCTAGGTTTAAATTTAAAACTAATCAATCAATTCAAAAATGTTCCTTTTACAGAAGGAAGAGGCGAAATACTAAAATCAAAATATAAGGGAAATAAATTAGAAGTACATGACCATTCTTATAATGCTAGTCCTGTTTCTATGAGAGACACAATCGATATTTTTAATAAGTTTAAAAATAAACATTTAGTTTATGTCATAGGTGATATGAATGAGCTTGGAAATAAATCTAAAAAATTTCATATGGATTTAATTAAATATCTAATACTGATTGAGGCTAAAAAAGTAATTTTTGTTGGATCAAAACTTTACTCGCTTAGAAAAAGATACAAAAGACTTCAGTTTGAATATTATGAGAATATAGATAGTGTTATAAGTAATGCAGAAAAAATATTTAATAGGAATAGCAAGGTATTTCTAAAAGGTTCAAATTCAATCAATTTACGAAAGTTGTCAAATCATTTAATAAGTTAACTATGATCTTATATTTAATTGAGTATTTAAATCTTGGTGCCCTAAATAATTTTTTAAATTATTTAACAGTTAGAACAGGCCTGGCGTTGTTTACTTCATTTTTTTTTATTCTCTTTTTTGGCCCATTTTTAATTAAAAGAATTGGATCATACCAATCAATTGGTCAGCCTATTAGAGAAGACGGTCCTGAGTCTCACTTAGTAGCTAAAAAAGGGACTCCAACAATGGGAGGAATTATAATTTTGATTTCTATAGTTGGATCAATGATTCTATGGGTCAATCCTGAAAGCTATATATCTTGGCCAATTATATTCCTTCTAATATCTTTTGGATTGGTTGGTTTTGCAGATGATTTTAGTAAAGTTAAGAAAAAATCAAGTAATGGAATTTCTGCGAAAATAAGAATCTTTTTTCAAATAATAATATCTTTGATATTTATTTATTGGATAACAACTTATAATGAAATTGATATTCAGTTATTATCCTTACCTTTTCTCAAGGATATATTTCTAAACTTAGGTTTATTTTCAATTCCGTTCGTAATATTGGTAATTCTAGGATCAGCAAATGCGGTTAATCTTACAGACGGTCTTGATGGGCTAGCAATTGTTCCCATTATGATTGTCTCTGCGACTTTTGCTGTAATCTGCTACTTGGCAGGAAATATGATTTTTTCGAATTATCTTTACATTAATTACTTACCTGGAGCAGGTGAATTAACAGTGCTTTGCGCAGCCATAATTGGATCCGCTCTTGGCTTTTTATGGTACAACGCGCCTCCTGCAATGGTCTTTATGGGCGATACAGGCTCTTTATCATTAGGTGCTGCGTTGGGGGGTATAAGTGTTCTTACCAAGCAAGAAATTGTATTAGCAATAGTTGGAGGAATATTCGTCGCAGAAGCGGTATCAGTAATTCTTCAGGTTGGATCATATAAGTTAACCGGCAAACGAATATTCAAAATGGCTCCCTTACACCATCATTTTGAGAAGAATGGTATTGCAGAATCAAAAATAGTAATTCGTTTTTGGATAATCGCTCTAATTCTTGCCTTGATTGGACTCGCAACACTTAAGATTAGGTGACTAAATGTTAAAGTCAAAATGTTTTTCAAAGAAAAGCTATGTAGTCATTGGCATGGGAAAAACAGGATGTTCAATTTATAAATCTCTTACAAATAGTGGAGCCGTAGCATATTTTTGGGAAGATAATCCCAAACATTCAAAAAAAATATTAAATAAAGGATATAAAAAGTATTCTTCTAAAATAAGTCAAATAGACTATGTTATACCTAGTCCTGGAATTGCTACAAAAGGAAAGTCAGCACATAAACTGATAAAAAAATTAACTTCAAAAAATACTAAACTGATAAGTGAATTAGATTTATTTCAAATATACCTGAATAATTTAAATACAAGAAACCTGATTAAAATAATTGCGGTTACAGGCACAAATGGAAAATCAACAACAGTATCGCTTATTCATCATATTTTTAAAAAAAATAAATATAACACAGAGCTTGCGGGGAATATAGGTAACCCGATCTTCGAAACAAAGATGATTAAAAAAGGTTTTTATGTCCTAGAATTGTCATCTTATCAATTAGAGAGCTCCAAAATATTTCAACCTGATATTGCCTGTATACTTAATATAACCCCAGATCATTTGGTGAGACATAATACAATGTCCAATTATGGTAATGCTAAATTAAATATTTTTAAAAATATAAATAGCTCTCAAAAAGGTTTTTTTAATAATGATTCAATTATAAAAAAATTAATAAAAAAGAATAATCATTTGAGTAAAATGAAAAATTTAAAGCAGATTAATAAAAATATAAAAAACTCCACTAAAAAATTAAATGTAAATCAATATAATTTACTGAGTAACGACCAAAACTACCGCTTCTCATATGAAATTTTGAAAGAAGTGGGCCTAAGCAGCAATAAAATCTTCAATGCTTTTAAATCATTTAGAGGGCTTGAGTTTAGACAGCAAATAATTTTTTCAGACAAAAAGAAACTTATTATAAATGATTCCAAATCAACAAATTATCATTCTCTAATTGCTGCGCTAAAAAAATATAAAGATATCATCTTGATATGTGGTGGTCAGATAAAAAGCAATAATATCAATATATTAGATGACAGTCTTGGCAATATTAAAAAAGTAATAATTATTGGAGAGGAATCTAATACTTTTCACAAATACTTTCAGAGTAAAGTTACCACAGTTTATGTTCACAGCTTAGATAAAGCAGTGGTCGAAATGAGTAAATTTATGAAGACCAATACAGATTTCAATACTTTTTTATTTAGTCCAGGCGCCGCTTCATTTGACCAATATAATAACTTTGAAGAACGTGGAAGACATTTTAATAAACTTGTAAGCAAACTTAGCAAATAATGAATAAAAGAACTTATGAACAGTCAATAATTACAAACTGGATTTCTGAAATAAATAAACCAATTTTTTTTTGTATAACAGTATTAATAACTTTTGGCCTATTAATAAGTTTAACTATAAATCCTGGTACAAGCAGGTATCTCAATAACAATCTATTTGCATTTTTTAATATACAGGCTTTGTACCTAGCAATAGGTTTTTTAGTATTTATTTCTATTTCACTGATTGAGACAAAATACATAAAATTATTTAGTGTGATATTATTTACAATATGTTTTGCTTTACTAGCTCTTACTCTATTATTTGGAGATGAAATCAAAGGTTCAAGAAGATGGATAAGTTTTGGATCTTTTTCTCTCATGCCAATAGAATTAGTAAAGCCAGTATTTTGCGTTGTACTGGCTCTGATATTAAATAATCAATACCAAGGCACAAAAATATCATCTCACTCACTAAGTGCTTTAATCTATATTTCAGTTGCAAGTATACTTGTTTTGCAGCCTGATATTAGTCAATTTTTTTTATTATCAGCTATTTATTTTGGTTCAGTGCTTATGAGTGGTTTCAGTATTATAATACTCACTGTAATTGTGGTTTTTGGAATTCTAAGTTTTGTGATGATAT
Source organism: uncultured Pelagibacteraceae bacterium (assembly GCA_902613805.1). GTDB lineage: Bacteria > Pseudomonadota > Alphaproteobacteria > Pelagibacterales > AG-422-B15 > CACNXQ01. The sequence goes on along the minus strand of CACMIV010000002.1, from coordinate 436,575 downwards.
ATTTGCTCAATTTTAATGTTCAAAATAGAATAAATTCATTTTTATTTCCAAATGAATATGACGTAAGTCAAACTGAAATTTCTCTTCAAGCAATTAAACAAGGAGGTATTATTGGTGTGGGACCGGGTAATGGTCTTTTAAAAAATAAAATTCCTGAAGCTAATTCAGATTATATTTTTTCTGTGGTTGCAGAAGAGTATGGTCTCATAGGTTGTACACTTATATTATTAATTTTCTTTATAATATCATATCAAGGTTTCAAAAAAATTTACGGAAACAATGATCACTTTATTCAAATCTGTTTATTTACCCTTATTTTATACGTATGCTTACAGGCCTTAATCCACATAGGGGTAAATATAAGGTTGATACCAACAACTGGAATTACCTTACCGTTTATCAGCTATGGAGGTTCATCGGTCCTTGGCATGTCAATTGCAGCGGGATTAATTTTATTGTTTTCAAAGAATCGACATATTCGTGAATAGACTAACTTTATGAAAAAACTTTTTTTAGTAGGTGGAGGTACCGGCGGCCACTGTATACCAATAAATGTAGTTTATTCGGAGGCACCTAAAAATTTTAAATGCTTTATTTTAACCGATCAAAGAGGCCAGAAATATTTCGATAATATAGACTCAAATAATGTAATTATACTTAGAAATCTTATTTCTTCTCAATCAAGACTAGCAAATATTATAAATTCTCCGTTCTTATTTATTCAATCAATGTTATACAATTTTAAAATCAAACCCGATTACACTTTAGGTTTTGGTGGATTTTTAACAATACCTGTTCTTTTCGCTAGTTTAATAATGAGAAAAAAAATTTTTCTTCATGAGGGTAATGCATTTATTGGAAAAGCGAATAAATTATTATTTAAATATGTAGGTAATATCTTTACAACTTTCAACGAAACGCATGGTGTAAAGCTAATACAAAATAAAAATTCATTCAGAGTTGGTTTGCCAACTAGGAGCAGTAAAAACTTAGAAAACAAAGAAACTAATAAAAAAAATCAGCTTAAAATATGTATTCTTGGTGGCAGCCAAGGTGCAAAAAACCTTTCAGATAATATCGCTCATTCGATCATAAAATCTAAGAATGAATGTAAGAAAGAATTTATTGTTTACCATCAATGTAGGAAAGAAGATGTAAACTTAGTAGAAAAACTTTATAGAGAAAATAGTATTGAGTGCTATGTAAATGTATACTTCAGCAATGTCACAGATATTTTAGAGAATACAAATTTAATTATTTCACGAGCTGGCTCATCGACTATAAATGAAATTATTTGCTTTGGAATTCCCTCAATTTTGATTCCTTATCCATATGCTGCCGACAACCATCAATATTATAATGCATCAGTTCTTAAAAGCCTCAATTGTGCTGAAATAATTAAGGACAAAGATATAAATACTCACTTATTATCAAGTCTGATCAATAAAATAATCAACAGCCCGCAAAGAAGAGAGTCTATTAAAGAAACTTTAAAAAAAGAGTATATAAACAATCCTGTTGAAAGAATTTTTAAGCATATAGAAGCAAGTCGATGAAATTAAATAAAAATAAATTAATACATATTGTAGGAGTTGGTGGAATTGGGATGAGTGGAATCGCAGAAATTTTATCTGAAATGGGATATCAGGTTCAAGGAAGTGACATAAAAATTAACGCAAACATTGTTCGATTAAATAAAAAGAAAATAAAAACTTTCAATTCACATAAACAGTCAAATTTAAAAAATGTAAGCTTAGTTGTTTATTCATCTGCAATAAGTAAAAACAATATTGAGCTTGAATATTCCAAAAAAATTAAAATACCTTCAATTTCAAGAGCTGAAATGTTGTCTCAAATTGTAAAACTAAAAAAAACTATAGCTATATCTGGGTCTCATGGGAAAACTACTACGACATCTCTAATTTCAGCAGTTTTAAATGGGGCAAGAATGAAACCCACTGTAATAAATGGCGGGATAATAAATCAGTTTGGAACAAATACAAAATTAGGATCAGGTGATTGGTTAGTAGTTGAAGCTGATGAATCTGACGGTACTTTTGTGAAACTTCCAGCCTCAATTTCTGTGGTAACTAATATTGATAAAGAACATCTTGATTACTATTTAAATTTTCAAAATCTAAAAAACTATTTCAAAAGGTTTATCACACAAGTTCCTTTTTATGGTTTCGCAGTTATATGTATAGATGATAATGAGCTACGTAAGTTAGCTGCAAATATAAGTACCACAAAAATTATTAGAACCGGTTTTCATAGAGAAAGTGATATCAAATGTATTAAATTAAGACATAAAGCCAATGAAACAATATTTGATGTTTTTGTGAAAGAGCAAAACCAAACTATTAAAAATATTAAGTTACCACTTCATGGAGCATATAATGTAAATAATGCATTAGCTGCTGTAGCAGTTGGTCTTCAATTAAATGTAAAACCAGATATAATTAAGAAGTCTCTAAATTCTTTTAAGGGTGTCCAAAGAAGACTTACTGAATTATGGAGTAATAGTAACATAAGAGTTGTTGATGATTATGCCCATCATCCGACTGAAATAAATAATGTATTAAAAGGATTGGTTGATGCAGACAAAAAAAATAGAATTATAACCATTTTCCAGCCTCATAGATTCTCAAGGGTTTTAGATTTGAAAAGCAAATTCACGACGTGTTTTAAAAATAGTGAATATGTATTTGTTTCGGATGTTTATGGAGCGGGTGAGAAAAAACCAAAAAATTTCGATTTAAATAAATTTATTAGTAAAATTGGAAAAAATTCTAAAGTCAAAGCTGAATATTTTGTTAAAAATGATCAACTATATGAATTAACAAAGAAGAATAGTTCAAAAATAATCTTTTTATTTTTAGGGGCTGGGACAGTTACAGATTGGGCTCAAAATTTTGCTAAAGAGTTAAAGAAAATTTATGAATGAAAATCAAAGGGAATTTTTAGAAGATTGTAAAAAAAACAATGTTATTGGAAAAATTCAAATAAATCATAATTTATCAAAATATACTTGGTTTGGGGTAGCAGGCAACGCTGAGATATTTTATATGCCACCAAATTTTGAAGAATTAGCAAAAGTTTTAGAAATCAATAGAGATAAATTACCAGTAACGGTGATTGGAGCTGGATCGAATATCATTATAAGAGATGGTGGAATATTTGGCCTTGTAATAAAATTAGGAAAAGAATTTAGTCAAATTAAATTACATAATGATTGTATTGAAGTTGGAGCTGCAACCTACGATAGAGTATTATCGAATTATTGTCAGAAAAATAAAATAGGCGGAATGGAGTTTTATTTTGGAATTCCGGGAACACTTGGTGGCGCAGTTCGTATGAACGCCGGTTGTTATAATTCTGAAACAAAAGATGTTTTTATTAAAGCAAAGTGTGTTGATTATAGGGGGCAAGTCTCAGAAATACGTAATTCGAAGGAATTATTTTCTTATAGGGAAAGTAATATACCTCAAGATATGATTATCTGCGATGTATATATGCAAAAAAAAAATGCAAGCAAAAATGCAATTTCCCTAAAAATGAAAGAAGTTGATGATCACAGAAAAAAAGCTCAACCTCAGCAAATTAAAACAGCAGGAAGTACATTTAAAAATCCAAAAGATCAGACTGATAAAAAAGCATGGGAAATTATTGAAGAAGCTGGTCTTAAAAATTTTGTGCTTCAAGGAATATGTTTCTCTTCTAAGCATTCAAACTTCATAGTTAATAATCAAACTAAATCAGCAAACCTTATCGAAGACTTCGGAGAATATGTTAGGTCTGATGTAAAGAAAAAATTGGGAATAAGCCTAAACTGGGAAATAAAGATATTTGGTGAAAGATGAATAAAGACAAAAAAATAATGCTTTTGTATGGAGGCATTTCTGCAGAAAGAGAAATAAGCATTATCACCTCAAAAGAAATAAGCAAATCTCTTAAAAATATGGGCTACAATATTGTAGAAATTGATGCAAATGAGAATCTGTTAGCTGACCTTGAACTGCATAAACCTGACATAGTATTCAATGGATTACACGGAACATGGGGAGAAGACGGAAGTGTTCAAGAAATACTTGAAAAATATGGAGTGCCTTACACTCATTCTGGAATTGAGTCATCCAAATTAGCAATGGATAAATACAAATCTGCTGAACTATTTATTGAAAATGGGTTCAATCATCCTTTAACGAAATTGATGAAGATAGAGGAAGTGAAAGATCAAAATATATTTGATTTTCCCTATGTCTTAAAACCTAGAAATGAAGGATCTAGTGTTGGAGTTAGAATTATTAGAAACCATGAGGAATTAAATAAATACTTGTCTGAGAATAAATTTCGAAATGAATTATTGCTTCAGCAATTTATAGAGGGCCCTGAGATAAATGTTGCAGTTATAGGAACAAATAAAACTGGTTCTATTGAAATTGATCCAAAAAACGAATTCTATGATTACGAGTCAAAGTACTTTGATGCAGGGAAAACAAAACATATAATTCCACCAAGATTAGAGAGCGACCTGATTAAAAAAGTTGAAGGTTTAGGTTTAGATGCTCATAAATTATTTGGTTGTAAGGGAATCAGCCGAACCGAATTTATATTAGATAAAGTGACAAAAAAATTTTATATATTAGAGCTTAATACTCAACCCGGCATGACACCAACTTCATTAGTCCCTGAAATTGCAAATTATAAAGGTATAAACTTTGATAATCTTATTAATTGGATCCTATTAGATGCAACGCAAAATTAAAATAATAAATATTGTTTCCTTTTCTTTAATATTCATTTCTCTTTTTGCAATATTTGTATTTTTAAAATTTCCAATTTTACTAAATAATTCATTTCAAATTAAGAATGTAATTATAGAAGGTTCTGAAAAATCAAATATATCTGAGATTGAAAATAATGTGACTGAATTTAAAGGTAATCTTATTGGCTTAAATTTTAATTCCATCAAGGAAATTGTAGAGTCAAGTGAATGGGTAAAGCGGGCGTCTATAAAAAAAGTTTTACCATCAACTTTAAAAATAAATGTAACTGAGAACGATCCATATGCAATATACTTTCAAGAAGGAAAATCTTTTCTTATAGATCTTGATGGTTCAATTATTACTGAAATTAACTTAAACAATTATGAAGATGACCTCTTATTTGTTAGGGGCGAGAATTCGCCAGAATTACTCGAGCAATTGATTAGGGATATAAGTATTGCGTTTCCAAATTTAACACAAACTCTGGAAGAAGTTGAATTTATTGAAAAAAGAAGGTGGGATCTAAAATTAAACAATAAATTACTTGTAAAATTACCAGATGAAAACATTCAACAATCGTTAAAAAATTTAAAACAGCTTTTTGAGGAGCAAGAAGTAATGGAAAGTAATATTATTGAAATAGATTTAAGAATTCAAGGAAGAGCAGCCCTAAAAGTTTTAGATGGAAAAATAAATTATGGTATTGATGAGATCTAATGGATCAAAAAATAATAAGTGCAATTGATATAAGGGCTGACAAGGTAATCTGTCTTATTGCTCAAGAATTACAAATACTGGATAAAGGAAAAATTCTTCAACTGATTGGAATAGGGACCTCGAAATTGAGCGTTAATTGCTTAAAGCCCTTTTCTTTAGAAACAGCAGAAATCAAAAATCATCTTGATGTTGCAATCTCAAAAGCAGAAGATGAAGCTGGAATTAGTATCAGCAACATTTATGTCAGTATATCTGAAAACATGAAATCAGATTATATTGAACATGAAAACAAAATTTCAAATAAAACTATAACAGAAGAAGATATAAAATCTTTCTTTGAAGCTAAAAAATTTAGAGATTTGTACACTGATACGGATGAGCCACTTCATTCCTTTCCAATAAGTTTTAAGATAGATAATAAAAAAAGTGTTTCAGAACCAATAGGTGAAAGAGCTGTTACTTTGCACACAAGATGGCACATAATATCTACATCAAAAGATTATCTGAATAAAATATTAGATTTATTAAATAACCAAGAAATAACTCTAAAACAGATTGTATCCAGTCACTATGCTAGCAGTCTTGCAGTATTATCAGAAGATGAAGCTGATAATGGAGCGGTAAGCATTGATATTCAAAAGAATAAGACAATTATTTCTTATACATTTGACAATCAACTTATTGGTTATGATACAATTAAAGTTGGAACTTATAATTTTGCTAATGATATTTCACAAGTTAAATCAATATCACTTGAAGAGGCTGAACTTGTAAGAAAACAAATTGATACAATGAATAGTCAGAGAATATATGAAAAAAAGTTAGAAAAATACTTTGAAATATATTCATCAAGAGCAGAAGAATTATCAAGAATAATTAAAAATGTTATTAATAAATCAAAATTTAGCTCTCTTGTGTCCAATAATATTATACTTACTGGATATGGCGCTAAATCACTAACTGTTCAAAAGTTTATAAAAAAACAAATGAGTGAAAGCAATTTTCGTTTAGGCTCAACAAAAAAAATTAATGGATCCAAAACTTATTTAGATAATCCATCTCTTGCTTCGGCATTTGGCCTTCTGACTTATGCTGCAAATCATACTATGGAAGGAGATAAGGATGAGCCTAGTTCTGAAAAAAGATCAATATTTTCAGTAATTTATAACTTCTTTAGAAACCTATAAATAGTAACAAAAAGAAATAATCTTTGTTTTTTCCAAAGGTTCTAAACAATCTATAAATTAATATATGCAGAAAACCATAAATAAATCCTTTTGTGTTTCAGGTATAACTTTACATAGTGGAGTAATATCCAATTTAACTGTTCACCCAGCTTCAGCCAATACTGGCATTATGTTTAAAAGAGTTGACTTAAAAATTTTAAATGAAAAGACAATAATAGAAGCAAAGTTTAATAACGTGAGTGCCTCAGACTTATGCACAAAGATTTCAAATAAATATGGAATATCAGTTTCAACAATTGAACATTTGATGTCAGCCTTACATGGCATGGGAATTGATAACGCTAATATTGAAGTTGACACTGATGAATTGCCAATTCTTGATGGAAGCTCTATTGAATATGTAAGACAAATAGAGGAGGTGGGTCTTAAAAGTTTAAGCGATGGCAAAAGATTTATAAGTATTTCTAGACCAATTGTATTTAGAATGAATGACTCATTTGTTAAAGCATCTCCGTCTGATAGTTTTTCAATTGATTATACAATTTCATATGATCATAATCTTATAAAAGAACAGAGATTTAATTATGAATTTAAAGACTCAAGTCAGTTTAAAAATCTTATATCTAATTGTAGAACATTTGGTTTTAAAGAAGAAGTGGACTCCCTTAGAAAAAGGGGACTAGTAGCTGGAGGCTCTCTAGATAATGCAATTGTTCTAGATAGAGAAGGAATTGTAAATAATGGTAAACTGCGTCAAGAAAATGAATTTGTAAAACATAAAATACTAGATTTTATTGGTGACATTTATCTTTTAGGAAACCCAGTTAAAGGAGTTTTTGAGATTTATAAAGGAGGACACAGGCTAACTCACGAAATTATGCGCTCTATTATGTCAGATCAATCCAATTGGAATTTGATATATGAAGAAGATTTTCGGGATAAAAAATATCATAATAACCATTACCCTCAGCCTATTGTTGCATCTTTATAATTTAGAGATTAATCTTTAATCTTCTTAAATAATCATTAAAATTACACTGATGAAATTTATTAGAGAATTTGTAATTTTAATTCTATTTGTTTCTACTCTAGCTGCATGCTCAGACACAAAACTAGTTACACCCGAAACCGAGGGAGAAAAACTTCAAATACTTTACTCAAATGCCATGGAATTAGTAAAAAAAAGAGATTTCGTGGATGCTGCAATACTATTTGAAGATATTGAAAGACAATATCCTTATTCAAAATGGTCGAATCAAGCGCAACTAATGACTGCTTTTTGTTACTATAAATCTCAATTACATGATGAAAGCTTAGATGCTTTAGAGAGATTTATCGCACTTTACCCTGGAAGTGAGAAAATTTCTTATGCTTATTACCTCCGTGCCCTCAATTACTTTGAGCAAATTAAGGACGTGGAAAGAGATCAAAGTATGACAAATAAATCTAAACAATCCTTTTACGAGCTTATCAGCAAATATCCAGAGTCAGACTTTGTTGACGATGCTCACGTAAAAATTGATATAATAAACGATAGGCTAGCAGCAAAAGAAATTGAAATTGCAAGATATTATCAATTTAATCATCAATGGATATCGGCAATTAACAGGTATAACAAAATTTTAGAAAATTTTGATACCTCTGTGTATACAGAAGAAGCATTACACAGACTTGTTGAAATTTACTACTCTTTAGGTTTGAAAGATGAAGCAAAAAAATATGCATCAACTTTAGGATACAATTTTCCTGACAGTGATTGGTATGAAAAAAGTTACGAGTTAGTAAAAGATTTAAGTTAAATAATAGAAGTGGAAAAATTTCCAATAAAAAAGTTTAAAGAACTTGTTAAAAATATTCAATACCACAATAATCTTTATTACAATAATGATAGTCCAGAAATAAGTGATGCAGATTATGACATTCTGATAAATGAGTATAATAAAATTAAAAAACTATTTCCTGAAGAGACAAAGCAATCTGATATTTTAGAGAAAATTGGGGGTAGCGCTTCTGAATTATTTTCAAAATTTAATCATCCTACAAGAATGCTTTCTCTTGATAATGCAATGTCAGAAGACGATTTAAATAATTTTCAAAAAAAAATATCTAATTTCTTGAACAAAAAGAGTATTGATTTTGAATTTACATCAGAGCCTAAAATTGATGGTTTATCGGTTAATTTAATTTATAAAAATGGAAAACTTGCTACAGCTGCAACAAGAGGCGATGGTCAGGTTGGTGAAAATATTACAGAAAATGTAATTACAATTAAGGATGTACCAAAACTTTTAAGAACAAAATATCCACCAGTTTCTATTGAAATTAGAGGTGAAATATTCATCACTAAAAATGATTTTATGAAGCTGAATACAGATAACAAATTTGCAAATCCAAGAAACGCCGCGGCAGGAAGTCTAAGACAGTTGGATTCAAAAGTTACCGCAAAGCGTCCACTCAAATTTATCGCTCATGGGTTTGGATCATTTACTGAAGAGAAGAGTAGTTATTACGATCAATTAATTGAATTCAAATCGTGGGGGATCCCAATCAGCCCATTCCTAAAAAAAGCCAAAAACCTAAAAGATTTAATAAAGATTTATGATGAAGTTAACAAAAAAAGAGCAGAAATACCCTATGATATTGATGGACTTGTATACAAAGTGAATAATTTATCTTTTCAAAATAGATTAGGTATTGTGGGCAAATCCCCTCGATGGGCCATAGCCCATAAATTTGCTTCAGAAACTGCACAAACTGAAATTAAAAAAATAGATATTCAGATTGGAAGAACTGGATCGGTAACACCTGTCGCAAGACTGAAATCAATTAACATTGGCGGTGTACTGGTATCAAACGCTACATTGCATAATTTTGAAGAAATAGAAAAAAAAGATATTCGTGAGGGTGACTCCGTGATTGTTGAAAGAGCAGGCGATGTAATTCCTCATATTCTTGAAGTTGTATCTAAAAATAAAAAAAATAGACCAAATCTTTTTAAACCACCTAAATCTTGCCCAATATGTAAATCACCAATAGTTATTGACCCTGATGAAGTTGTTGTCAGATGTTCAGGTACTTACGTATGTGATGCGCAAAAAATTGGCAGGCTGAAACATTTTGTATCAAGAAGTGCACTAGATATTGAGGGTTTGGGAGATAAACAAATCAATCTATTTTATAATAAGGGACTAATAGAGGACTACGCTGATATTTTTGATCTTGAAGCAAAAAGAGATGTAATTGTTAATATAGAAGGATGGGGCACACTTTCGTTTAACAATTTAATAAATGCAATAGATCAAAAGAAAAAAATTGAGTTATCAAAATTTATTTATTCCTTGGGAGTTCGTTTCGTGGGGCAAATAAATGCAAAATTAATCGCATCAGCTTTTTTAAATATTAAGAGCTTTATAAGTTTCTTTGAAGGAAAGAGCGATATACTTAGCGCCCTTGAAAATACAGATGGACTGGGTCCAAAAGTTATTCAATCATTTATAGAATATTCATCAATTAAATCTAATAAGAAACAAATATTAAAACTAACCCAGAGGGTTGATCTATTTATTAAAAAAATAGATACCGTTAAATCAAAAATAACCGGAAAGAAAATAATTTTTACTGGAACACTGTCATCAATGTCTAGGGCTGAGGCAAAAACAAAAGCTGAAAAACTCGGCGCAAAAGTCGTTTCATCAATAAGTAAGTCAACAGATATACTTGTTACAGGTGAAAATTCTGGATCAAAGTTAAAAAAAGCAAAAGAATTAGGTGTCAGGGTAATGAATGAGAAAGAATGGTCAAATTTAGCTAATTAATCAGGGGGGAGGTTTGGTCTATCAGCCATTTTTTCTCCTGTTCATTCATAAATTGCAATAGATTTGATTTTACATCTGAGTGATACTTATCAATCCACTTAATTTCCTTTTTATTCAACATTTTTTTATTTATTAAATCTCTCTCGAACGGAGCCATTGTTAATGTTTTAAAATGCAAATAACCCTTACTTATTTGAGACATAATTAGGCTCTCAATCCTTATACCGTAGTCATTTTTTTTATAGAAACCGGGTTCATTTGAAACAACCATACCTTCTTCAAAAGATATTCTAGAAAATTGTGAAATAGAAGGGGGACTTTCGTGTACATTTAAGAAACAGCCGACCCCATGTCCAGTTCCGTGTTCAAAATTACAATTTATTTCTTTGAGATATTTTCTTGCGAGATTATCTAATTTTTTACCTTTTTCTCCGTACTTAAATTTACTACGTGCGACCGCAATATGACCTTTTAAGACTCTAGTATACATATCTATTTGATCTTTTCGCGGCTTAGTAAAACTTATTGTTCTCGTTACATCCGTCGTTCCATCAAAGTACTGAGCGCCAGAATCAACTAGAAATAAATCTGATTTTCTTATTTTTTTGTTTGTTAATTTATTTGCACGATAGTGAACAATTGCTCCATTTGAGCCTGTACCCGCAATTGTTGGAAAGCTGAGTGAAAAGAAATTTTTATTACTCTTTCTTAAATTATCTAAATATTTAATTGCATCCATTTCTGTTATATTTTTATTTTGTACTTGGTTTTTAGCCCAAAATATAAATTTTGTTAATGATGCACCATCTCTTTTATGCGAATTAAACATACCTTTTTGCTCAGTTTTATTTTTTTTAGACTTTAGTAACTGTATGACATCCCCTTGAAGTTTTAATGTACCATAATTTTTAATTGCATTAGCTAGATTAAAATTAATCGTATTGATGTCACATATGAATGATTTATTAATTCCACACTTTTTGATGAATGGATAAATATCTTTTTGCTTTTTAAAAGAGACATCAATTTTCAATTGTTTTTTTAAATTGTTTTTGCAATCAGAAAAAATGTAACATTTTCCAGTTTTATGAATAATTGCTTGAGATAGAAATATAGGTGTATACTCAATATCATTTGATCTTATATTGAATACCCACGAAATTGAGTCACATGCAGTTAAAACATAGTAATCTGTTTTAGATTTTTTTAAAAAATCGACAATTTTATTTATTTTACTTTTAGTACTTTCACCTGCAAAATTTTTTTCTAAAACAAATGGCTTTGAAATGCTTTTCTTTGGTTTCGTTTTCCAGATTTGATCAATGAGATTTTTCTCTAGTGGTATTAAATTTGTTTTTTTGCCTAAAGATTTTGAATATGATTTAATTTTAAAATAAGGCAGAATGTTACCATCAAACCCAACATTTTTAGCTTTTTTTAATTTTAGCAAATTTAATGGAGTGAGTTTATTGTAATTAAATATCTTATATTGTCCTTTATTTACCTCATTCTGAGCTTGAATGGTATAACGCCCATCAACAAATAAATAAGCTTCTTTTATGCCTAAAATGACATCTCCGGCTGATCCAGTAAAGTTGCTAATCCACTCTAGTCGTTTACTGTAATTTGGCAAAAATTCATTCTGATATTCGTCTGAGTGTGGAATTAAGTAATAATCAATTTTATTTTTAATTAACAGTTTTCTTATTTCTGCAATTTTTTTTGAGGTATTCAACATGGTTTTAGAAAATCAGATATTAATTTTTTTGTACCATGTTTATCAAAATCCACAACCGCCTTTGTGCCGTCAATATCTTTTATTCGACCAATACCAAATTTTTTATGTTCAACCGTTTGCCCTATTTGAAGTAAAACATCATCGTTTATATCTCTAACATTTTCTATTTCCAGATCAACTACTGTTCGATAACTTGAAGATGGATTATTTTTAAAATCTAATTTTCTTGGTTTAAAATCAAAATCTTGATTAAATTCATCAAATTCTTGATTTTGTAATCTGTCCATATGGCTTGACGCGTGATTAATAGTTTTTATTAATTCTTGATCTAACTCCTCGATAAATCGAGATTGCAACGAAGGCATCCAATTATTTTGAAATCGACGACTCATTGATGTTGAGATATTTATTATTTTTTTAGCTCGCGTTATGCCGACATATGCAAGTCTACGTTCCTCTTCAATTCCTTTATTGCCAGTTTCATCAATTGTTTTTTGGTGAGGGAAAAGCCCTTCTTCCCAACCTGGCAAAAAAACATAATCATATTCAAGACCTTTAGCGGCATGAAGCGTCATGATACTTACTTTATTGTCTTCATTATTTTCATCTATAGCTGTAACTAAAGATACATGCTCTAAAAACTCCTCAATGCTGTTATAGTCTTCCATTGCAATTATTAATTCCTTAATATTTTCTATTTTTGTTTGGGCAGAGACATTCTTATCATTTTTAAGCATATTCATATAACCAGACTCATCGAGCAGCATTTTTAAAATGTCATAAAACTGCAAATTATCGATCGATGATTTTCCTCTATCGATAACAGAAATGAATGCTTTTAAGCTTTCAGATATTTTTTTTGTAAATTCATCTGTATCAACCATATCTTTTGATGCTTGATACAACGAAATTCGTTTTTGTTTTGCATAAGATAAAATATGATTAAATGATTTTTCTCCTATACCTCTTTTAGGGACTGTTAAAGCTCTTTCAAATGCGACATCGTCTTGACTTTCATAGACCAGCCTAAGATATGAAACAGCATCTTTTATTTCTGATCTCTCATAGAACCGGATACCACCTACAATACGATAAGGAATTGAGTATTTAATCAAAGACTCCTCTATTTCACGCGATTGAAATACTGCCCTTACTAATATTGAGATATTGTTCAGGTCAGGGTTATCATCACTATACTTCATAATATCCTGAGCAACTAAATCGGCCTCGTCTCTACTTGAATTAACTAAATGTAAATGTATGGGCTCTCCATCACCTTGGTCCGAAACAAGCTCCTTGCCAAGTCTATATTCGTTATAACTAATTAATGATGATGCAGACTTAAGTATATTGTTTGTTGATCGATAATTTTGTTTAAGTCGTATTACCTTTGCATTTTCAAATTCTTTTTCAAATCGAAGCATATTATCAACTTCAGCGCCACGCCAACTATAAATTGATTGATCATCGTCTCCAACACAACAAACATTTTGATGATGAGAACCAAGAAGTTTAAGCCATTTATATTGTGCAGCATTGGTATCTTGGTATTCATCCACATGAATATATTTAAAATTATTGCTATAACGTTTGTGAATATCAGGGACTTTAAAAAGATTGATACACTGTAAAAGCAAGTCACCAAAATCTAGGCAATTAATTTCAAACAACCTTGCTTGGTAAATTTTATAAATAGAGAGACTCTTTTCATCGACTAAATTATCTAGTGACTCAGATTTTATATCATTTGGATTAAGAGCTTTGTTTTTCCAATGATCAATTTTAGATTGTATTAATTTGGGTGAAAACTGAGATTGGTCTAAGTTTTCAGACTTGATGATTTGCTTGATCAGGGAAAGCTGATCATCCTTATCAAGTATAGTAAAACTTTGTTTAAGACCAATTACCTCAGCGTGGTTTCTAATTATTTTTGCTCCAATTGAATGAAAGGTTCCCATCCAAGGCATCTTTTCCATATTTTGACTTACTAGTTTTTGAACACGTTCGGACATTTCTCTGGCAGCCTTGTTAGTAAAGGTTACGCAAAGAATCTGAGAGGGGAATGCCAAGTTATTATCTATAATATGAGCAACTCGCGTAGTAAGTACTTTAGTTTTTCCAGTTCCAGCTCCTGCAATAATTAGATTTGGACCCTCGGTGCTACAAACAGACTCATATTGTAGTGGGTTAAGACTTTCTAGGTAATTTACTTCAGTCATAACTGACCCTTTAAGTGATTCAGAACATATAGTCTAATTGCGCTTGATAAATTGGAAGTGTTCTTAGTCTTATCTATTTTTGAGATTATTTTATCTGGAGTAGTATTTTCTTTTTTGCTCAGTTTTAATATTTCTTCCCAAAATTCAGTTTCAAGAAATACACTGGTAATGTGGCCATCTATCTTGACAGTGCGCTTATTGGAATTGGGCATGAACGAACTATGAAGAAGAAATCATTTTTGATGGATTGAGAAGAGACTTCATCTTTCTTACATCAATATATTTTAGGATTTTATTTGCCTCAATTAGCGTAATATTTTTCTTATGTGCAAGCTTTGCGAGTTCTGCAGCTTTTTCGTATCCAATTTCAGGAGCGAGGGCAGTTACAAGCATTAAGGAATTCTCAACACCTTCTTTTATATTTCTTAAATTCGGTTTAATTCCCTTTAGGCACTTATCGCAAAAGTTTGTAACCCCTGAGGATAATAAATTGATTGAATTAATTATGTTAAAACCAATTACTGGTTTAAATGCATTGAGTTCAAAATGACCTTGAGTTCCTGCCATTGATATTACATTATGACTACCCATAACCTGTAAACAAGCCATTGTTAAAGCTTCACTTTGAGTCGGATTTACCTTACCAGGCATTATAGATGACCCGGGTTCATTCTCAGGCAAATTCAGTTCTCCTAGACCTGATCTTGGTCCAGAAGCTAACAGCCTAATGTCATTTGCTATTTTGAAAAGATCCGTTGCAATAACATTTAATACTCCCGATAGTTCTACAAGAGAGTCATGAGAGGCCAAGGCTTGGAATTTATTGCTTGCAGGTTTAAATTTAATTTTATTAATTTTACTTATTTCATTTGCAACAAGTCTATCGAACCCTTTTTTTGTATTCAGACCAGTTCCAACGGCCGTCCCTCCTTGGGCTAAATAACTTAAGTTAATTAGGGCTGTCTTCAGTCGTTTAATGTTCATATCAATCTGAGATTGATAACCTGAAAATTCTTGTCCAAGTGATAAGGGAGTTGCGTCTTGCAAGTGTGTCCTGCCGATTTTGATGATACTTTTCCATTTCTTAGACTGGCTACCTAAAGTTTTTTCCATTTCATTTAAAGCTGGAATAAGTTCATCTGTAACTTTTTTTGAGGCCGCAATATTAATTGCAGATGGAAAACTGTCATTAGTTGATTGACTTTTGTTGACATGATCGTTTGGGTGAACTGGACTATTCGTTCCAAGTTTTCCAGTAAGTTTTTTATTAGCAAGGTTAGCGATGACTTCATTTACATTCATGTTAGTTTGAGTTCCAGATCCAGTCTGCCAAACCGAAAGAGGGAATTGATCATTATGCTTCCCGGTAAGAATATTTTTTGATGCACTAATTATTGCATTTGCTATTTTAGGAGCTAAAGACTTTTGTTTTTGATTTACTTTCGCGCAGGCCATTTTTATTGTGACTAGTGCATGTATAATCTCTATAGGCATTAAATTATTGCCAATTTTAAAATTCTTTAATGATCTTTGAGTTTGAGCTCCCCAAAAATTACTATTTGAAACTTTTATTTTGCCGATACTGTCTTGTTCTTGTCTTGTTTTTTGATTCATTTGAATTGTAGTATACTACCTTACATATATATATGGTAACGATTTAAGTTTTTTAAAGGCCGAGTGACTAAAAGTGGGAGACCTCTGTTTCTCCAATTAATTTAGAATATAAGACTATATCTCGCATTATTCAAATCTTCGTTGCAAACTTCGTTGCACTTTCAGAATCAAATATTGCGGGAAATAAACAAAAATGAGTGAAGTGGGAGACTCTTGTTTCTTGTCCTTTAATAAATAATATACAGAATATAAAACCTTTTCAACAACTTCGAGTATTGGTCTTTAAAAAAATCTTTTAATTCCTAAAATGATCAAAAAATAATGATATAAGTTATTTCAAATTATGTATGTAAATAATAATAACAATTTTTTCCATGGAATAATGTTTCATCATTTCCATGATAATGGAATCCACACAAAAGGTCAGGGTTCAATAGATAAGGATGATTTCTATAAAATAATAAATTTTATAGGAAGAAATAATATTTTAGATGCTAATGTATTTTTTGAAAAATTTAAGAATAATAAACTTAAAAATAATGAGGTTTGTCTTACTTTTGATGATGCTATTAAATGTCAAATTGATATCGCTTTACCTATTTTAGAAGAACTTAAAATTAAATGTTTCTTTTTTGTGTACACTTCAGTGTTTCATGGTAAACCAGATAATTTAGAATTTTTTAGATATTTTAGGATGAATTATTTTAAAAATGTTGATGAATTTTATGATAGTTTTTATGATTTTTTAGATAAAGATTTGAAATCTTTTTTTGAAAAAAATAGTATTACAATTAAAGAAACAAAAATTAAATTTCCTCATTATTCAATATCAGATATTAAATTTAGATTGGTTAGAGATGTTTTTTTTACAAAAGATCAGTATGAAGAGAAAATGCTTCTAATGTTTAAAGAAAAAAAATTTAATCATAATGATTTTTCAAAAAAACTTTTTTTTCAAAAAAACGATTTAAAAACACTTGATAATTTAGGACATTTAGTTGGTTTACATTCCCATAATCATCCATTGTTATTAGAAAATTTAAGTCACGATGAACAGAAAAATGAATATGAAAAAAACTTATCTTCAATTTCTAGTATTTTAGATAAACCAAAAAATGAAATTAAGTGCATGTCCCATCCTTGTGGTAGTTATAATGAAGATACATTACAAATCTTAAAAGAACTAGGAATTGAGTTAGGTTTTAAACAAATAATGACCATTGAACCAGAAAAGGGCATGAAAAAAATCAATAATTCTTTTTTAGAAATAGCAAGACAAGATCACGCTCATATATTTAAAAGAATAAATTAATGAAAATTACCTTATTTACTTCAAATAATAATAGACACAATTATTTAATAAACTTGCTATCAGAAGTATCTGATGAACTTTATGTTATTCAGGAATGTAGTACTATTTTTCCAGGAATTGTTTCAGGTCATTATCAGGCATCTCTAGTTATGAAAAAATATTTTGAAAATGTTAGTAATGCTCAATTTCATTTATTTGGCAATTCATATGTAAACAATAGAAAGAAAAATATTAAAATTTTACCAATGATTTCAGGAGATTTAAATCAATGCTCAATGAATTTATTGTCGAATTTTTTAAAAAGTGATGTTTATGTTGTTTTTGGTTCCAGTTATATCAAAGGTGAACTTGTAGATTTTCTGGTTAAACAAAAAGCAATAAATATTCACGCTGGCGTATCGCCATATTATAGAGGGACTGATTGTAACTTTTGGGCATTATATGATGACAATACTCATTTAGTGGGTACAACAGTTCATTTACTTTCTAAAGGATTGGACAGTGGACCAATTCTTTATCACGCTATGTCTAATTTAAAAAATAATCCTTTTGAATACACAATGTCTACCATTAAGTCAGCATTTCACTCTATTGCTGAAAGAATTAAAGACAGTTCTCTTTTTACAATTAAACCTGAGGTTCAGAACAAAAAAGAAGAAATCAGATATTCTAGAAAAGATGAGTTTAATGAAGAGATAGTAAAAAAATATTTTGAGAAAGAAATTGATTTTAACAAAATAGAATTTGATAATTCTTTACTAAAAGAACCGTTCTTTTTAAAAAAATAAAATTTAATTGGTGTTATACACGCAAATGCGACCATAATGGTTCGGAACTAGACTTCAAACTTCTTTGAACTTTTCGAATCAAATATTTCGTAAAATAAACAAAAAATAATGAAGTGGGAGACTTCTGTTGCCCGGTGCCTCCCGAACCGCGCTTACCTAATTAGATTAAGCAGCGAGCGCTAATTCATCGTTAGCATTTATAAAATAGCCCGATAACGGTGGTACAATACCGAGAGAAAAACTTACCTTTAAGCATTCGTCGATCCTATATCACCCCCTAATTTATGGTGGAGGTGCCGGGTACCGCCCCCGGGTCCGTAATGGGTATTACGCAAGCCGTTTATCCCTATAGCTGGGATATCCCCAGCAATCTGAATATAGTTGGATATTGAGACTTTTTAAAGAGAGTAATCTTAATATAGTATGTGTTTATTATTTGATTCAAAAAAATGCCGGTAAACAAAGAACAACTTGAAGAAATTGAAGCCTTAAGGTCTGAAATATCAGAAACAGCTCGTGTTACAGCCCCTGAATTAGAAGCAGTTTTATACAAACCAATAGAAGTGCTCGATCATGGCTTTATTCGTGTCATTGATTATATGGGGGATGACAGTTCAATCGTGCAGTCGGCAAGAGTATCATACGGTAAAGGTACAAAGAAGATTTCTAATGACAAAGGGCTTATTAAATATTTAATGAGGCACCGTCACTCAACCCCTTTTGAAATGTGTGAAATTAAATTTCATATTAAACTTCCAATTTTCATTGCTCGACAATGGATACGACACAGAACGGCAAACGTTAATGAGTACTCGGCTCGCTACTCAATTCTTGATAAAGAGTTCTATATTCCATCAGCAGAAAACCTAGCAGCACAGTCAGCAATCAATAATCAGGGTAGAGGTGATGCGTTAACAGATGATGAAGCTTCTAATGTTATACAAATACTAAAAAAGGATGCAGAGCAGACATATTCTAATTATGAAACGTTATTAAACGAAAGTTCTGAGGGCAACATAATTGATGAAAGTAAATCTGGAATTGCGAGAGAATTGGCCCGAATGAATCTTACCCTCAATACCTATACACAATGGTACTGGAAGATTGACCTGAATAATTTATTGCACTTTCTTGCTCTAAGAGCTGATGACCATGCGCAGTATGAAATACGTGTTTATGCGGATGCTATGTTAGATATTGTAAAAAAATGGGTTCCTCTTACTTACGAAGCATTTGAGGATTATAGAATTGGTGGAACAGAACTCTCCGCCAAAGAGGTCAATCTGATGAGAAAACTTCTAAAAGGCGAGAAAGTATCTTTTGAAGAAGAAGGTCTGTCTAAAAGAGAATGGAGCGAACTGCAAAGAAAGTTTGAAATTAGTTAGTATTTGCTAATTGTTCTAATTTTAATCGTTTTAATAAATTCTCAGCCAATTCAATAAACATTTGGCTGACTTTATGATCTGGCACTAAATCTGTAAGAGGGTGACCTTTTTCGCACTGCTCAAGAAGCAATGGATCATGAGGAAGATTTGCGAGTATTTCATAATCATATTTTTCAGCAACTTCATTTGTTTTACTTTCACCGAAAAGTTTATATTCTTTGCCTGTATCAGGTGCCAAGAAGTAACTCATGTTTTCTACAATGCCAAGAATGGGGACTTTAGTTTTTTCAAACATCTTTAACCCTCTGATTACATCAATTAAAGCAATATCTTGAGGTGTAGTAACTATTAAACTTCCAGAGATTTTTAGTTTCTGAATCAGAGACAGTTGAACATCACCTGTGCCTGGGGGCAAATCAATGACCATAATATCTGCAGCTCCCCAATTTACTTTATCGATCATTTCATTAATTGCTTTCATGACCATGAGGCCTCTCCAGATGATGGGATTTTCATCATTTACCATGTAACCCATAGACATTGTAGATAGTCCATATCGATTGATTGTTTCAATTTTTTGTCCATCAGAATGAGGCTTTTCATTAATTCCAATCATTTTGGGAATTGAAGGACCATAAATATCAGCATCAAGTAAACAGGTTTTTAAACCAAGTGATTTAAACGCACACGCAAGATTTGATGCGACTGTTGATTTACCAACTCCTCCTTTTCCTGATGCAACTGCAAGAATATATTTTATTTGATTAGTGCCAACGCTATTTGTTTTGTTGTCTGAATTCACTTCATCATTTGCATGTGTTGAATTTTCCTTATGTAAGGTTGTGATGATATTGACTTTAGTTATACCAGGAATTTCTTTTAGTACTCTTTGAGCATCCTCAAAAATTTTTTCATTTTTTTTCTGATCATTTTCTCTAAATTCAATAATACAGTCTATTTTTCCCTCACTCACAGATACATTTTTAACCATACCCAGAGCCACTATGTTTTCTCCCGCATCTTCATTAACAACTTGTCCAAGGAGGTGTAAAGCTTGATTTTCCAGAGTTTCTGCCATTTTTTTGATCTTGTATTTACGTAATTAATTACAATATATCATAGTATAGGTGTAAATAATTGCTTTTAAGCATTTTTACCATATATAGGTAATAATTCTAAAGTATATGTCTTGGTCTGATAATAACAATAACGATCCTTGGGGTTCTTCGGGAAATGGAAGCGGTAGACGTGGTCCAGGTCCAAATATGGATGATGTGATCCGGAATGCACAGAACCGTTTTAAAGGAATGATGCCCGGTTCTTTTTTTGGAAAATTAGGACCAATGGTCATCATTGGTATATTAATACTTATATGGCTTGCGAGTGGTTTTTATAGAGTTCTACCGGACGAGCAGGGCGTGGTTTTACAATTTGGAAAGTATACTAAAACCACACAACCTGGACTGAACTATCACTTACCGTATCCAATAGAGCGTGTATTCACACCAAAAGTAACCAAAATAAATAGAATAGATGTTGGTTACAGACAAAGTCCAGATTCTAGAGTTACGGCAATTAGAGATGTAGAAGAAGAAAGCCTAATGTTAACAGGTGATGAAAATATTGTTGATATTGACTTTTCAGTATTCTGGTTAATCAATGATGCAGGTAAATTTTTATTTAATGTTCAAGCCCCTGAACTCACTGTGAAAAGTGCTGCAGAGACTGCAATGAGAGAGTCTATCGGGCAAGGTGGCCTGCAATCCATTCTAACAGAAGGAAGAACAGAAATAGAGGAACAAACTAGATCGATTATTCAGGAAATTTTAGACGAATACGGTACAGGAATTACAATAACACAGGTACAAACTCAAAAGGCTGACCCACCAGCACAGGTAATTGACGCATTTAGAGATGTACAGGCTGCACGGGCTGATATGGAACGGCAAAGAAATGAAGCAGAGGCATATGCTAACGATATAATTCCAAGAGCAAGAGGTGAGGCAGAGCAAATTCTTCAATCTGCTGAGGGTTATAGACAAAAAGTCATTGCTGACAGTGAAGGTAAGGCAGCAAGGTTCCTGTCAATTCAAACAGAGTACGCAAAAGCTCCTCAAGTGACAAAGAAAAGAATATTTTATGAGACAATGGAAGATGTATTCTCTGATATGGACAAAGTTATCATTGACAAAGCTGGAGGTGACTCAGTTGTCCCTTATTTACCTCTTCCAGAATTAAGCAAGAAGTCACAGGAGTAATTATGAGCACTACTAGAATATCATTGATAGTTTTAGGATTTATAGCAATTGTTGCTTATTTCACCCTGTTCACAGTACTGGAAGTAAAAAATGCAATCGTATTGCAGTTTGGTGATCCAAAAAGAGTAATTACTGAACCAGGTCTTAATTTTAAAATACCATTCATTCAAAATGTAATATTTATTGATAATCGTATTCTAGACATCGATGCACCTGCAGCTGAGGTAATCGCATCTGATCAAAAAAGACTTATTGTTGACGCTTATGTAAAATTCAAAATTGTTGACGTTTTAGAGTTCTATAAGGCATTTGGTAATGAAAATGTCGCGAGATCAAGAATTTCTGCAGTTGTTAATTCAAGAATTAGGGGCGTTCTAGGTGAGGAACCTCTGTCCGCCGTATTATCAGATGACCGTTCGAAACTTATGAAACAAATTACTTCATTAGCCGAAGCAGAAGTAAAGAACTTTGGAATAGAAATTGTTGATGTAAGAATTAAACGAGCTGATTTACCCGAAGCAAATAGTCAGGCAATATTTGGTAGAATGCAAACTGAACGTGAACGTGAAGCCAGAGAGTTCAGAGCAAAAGGTGCTGAGATGGCACAAAAAATTCGTTCAACTGCTGATAAGGAAGTTACGATTATAAAGTCACAGGCAGAGAAAGAAGCCAACATAATTCGTGGTGAAGGTGATGGAATGGCTAATAAAGTTTTTGCGGATGCATTTGGAAAAGACCCTGAATTTTTTGCTTTCTACAGAGCAATGCAAGCTTACGCTGAAGGCTTGAAAAGTTCTGATACTACTATGATCTTATCTCCTGAAAGTGAATTCTTTCAATATTTCGGAACTTACTCTGAGTAAAAATATCTAACTTTCCTAAAATGATGCAATTTATATTAGGTTCTCTTGGATTACTTTTAATTATAGAGGGCCTTCTTTACGCCTTATTTCCAAATAGAATGAAGAATATGATTAGATCTATGTTAGAGATGAACAATGACACCCTAAAATGGGGAGGCCTGGCATCAGCAATAGTAGGATTTCTAATGTTATGGACTGCAGTCAGATGAAATTAGATTTCAAAATTATACCAGTCATCTTTTTTTTGTTTATTTGTTCTACGTTTCAATCTTTAAGCTTTAATGGACCTGATACTTTCTCTGATTTGGCTGAGCGAGTTTCACCCTCAGTTGTTAACATTTCAACTACAGGTATAATTGAAAATACAGGGCCTCAAGTTCCATCGATTGAAGATTTCTTTAATTTCCCGTTTAATATGCCTAGCCCAGAACCATCAGAAAGAGAGTTTAGTTCATTAGGTTCAGGCTTTGTAATTTCTGCAGATGGCTTTATTGTTACAAATAATCATGTTGTAGAAAACGCTTCAGACATACAAGTTACTTTTACAGATGGATTAAAATTAGAAGCCGAATTGATTGCTTCTGATGCTGAGACTGATTTAGCACTTTTGAAAGTTGACGCAAATAACCTTCCGTTTTTAGAGTTTGGTGACTCAGACACGGCAAAGGTAGGTAATTGGGTAATGGCAATCGGTAATCCACATGGACTAGGAGGTACAGTTACAGCAGGTATCGTTTCTGCAAGAGGTAGGATGCTTGGGGGAAGATATGACGACTTCATACAAACTGATGCATCAATAAATAGAGGCAATTCAGGAGGACCATTATTTGATTTAGATGGAAAAGTGATTGGAGTGAATTCAATGATCATTTCTCCAAGCGGTGGATCTATTGGAATTGGTTTTGCTATTCCATCAAATCTTGCAAATAACATTATTCAGCAACTGCAAGAAACAGGAGAAATTGAAAGAGCCTGGTTAGGGGTAAGAATTCAAGAAGTAACTGATGAAATTGCTGAGAGTTTGGGTCTTGGTAAAACTTATGGTGCCTTAGTTCAGGGTTTAACTACAGATAGCCCGGCACTTAAAGGCGGAGTTAATGAGGGTGACATCATTATTGAATTCAATGGCAAAGAAGTTGAATCTGTTCAAACGCTTCCAAAACTTGTGGCCGAGGCTGATATTGGTCAATCTACAAAGGTAGTTGTCTGGCGGGATGAAAAAGAAGTTCAGTTATTTGTAAATTTAGGCAAACAACCGTCTCTTGAGGAACTTGCCTCAATTGAAAATAATGGATCAGCTGTTTTAATAAAAGAACTAGGAATAAAAGTCAGAACCTTGACAGATGAAGACAAGTCCAGATTGGATTTAGCTAAAACTTTACAGGGAGTAATTATATCTGAAATCAATAATGACTCTTTCCTAATACGACAAAATATTAAGAAAGACGACATTATTATTGAAATACAAAATAAATCAGTGAAAGCATCTGGGGAAGTATTACAAATAATTGATGAGGTTGTTTCTCAGGGAAAAGAAAATGTTTTAATTGTTTTTTATTCTGGCCCTAACTCTAAAAAATATATAGGCGCTAGGTTGTCTCTCGACTAAATAAAATGGAAAAAAGGGACATACTGGTTATCTTTGGTCCCACAGCAAGTGGAAAGTCAAAGCTTGCAACTCAAATTGCTTCTAAACATAAATCAGCAATAATTAATTTTGATAGTCTACAGGTATACAAAGATCTAAAGATACTAACTGATAGACCAGACGATGAGATATGTAAAAAATTTGACCATCGTCTTTATGGTATGCTTAAAGGCAATGAAAGTTGCTCAGCAGCTATTTGGCTAGAAAAAGCTGAACATGAAATTAATAATTGTTTCGATAATAAGTTGCTTCCAATTGTTGTAGGTGGAACAGGTTTGTATTTAAAGGCCTTGATGGATGGACTTTCAGAAATTCCTTCTATAAAAAAAAATATAGAAGAACAAGCAAAGCTGGATTTAGAAACCTATGGCCTTGATCATTTATACAAAAAAATCTTAATTAAATACCAAGGCACAAAAATTAATCCTAATGATAAACAAAGAATAATGCGTAGTTATTCATTACTGCTTCAGACTGGAAAAGTTTTAGAAGAATGGCAATTTAATCCAAACAAAAAAATTGATAATGTAAATTATAGAGTGATCCTAACTGGTAATTTACGTGAGAAGCTATATGAGTCAGCTGAGCAAAGAGTTGATAATATGTTTCATGATGGTGCTGTCGATGAGGTTCAATCTTTAATTGAGAAAAATTATAGCGCTGAATTATCTATTATGAAGGCAATCGGAGTTCGTGAAATAACCAACTTTATTGATGGAAAAGTCAGTTTAGATGAAGCTAAAAGCATAATGAAGAAAAACACGAGAAACTATATCAAAAGACAAGATACTTGGATAAAAGGTAATAATATTACTCAAAATGTTGATATAAAGAAATATTTATAAATTATCTATAAAATATTCTTTTCATATATTTAAAATATTTGACTTATTAAGTAAATCTCCATAAAACGTCACTTCTTATTAGGGGTATAATTTATGGTTAATATGCAAATGACTGGTGCACAAATGGTTCTTAAGGCTTTGGAAGATCAACAAGTTGATACAATATTTGGCTATCCTGGCGGCGCAGTTTTGCCAATATATGATGAATTAGCAAAAACTAAGGATACAAACCATCAAATACGTCATTTTTTAGTAAGGCATGAACAAGGTGCATCCCATGCTGCTGAAGGGTATGCAAGGTCAAGTGGTAAAGTTGGAGTAATGTTAGTTACTTCTGGCCCCGGAGTTACTAACGCAGTGACTGGATTAACTGATGCTATGATGGATTCAATTCCTCTTGTTTGTATTAGTGGACAAGTTCCTACGCACTTAATTGGAACGGATGCATTTCAGGAATGTGATGCGGTTGGAATTACTCGTCCGTGCACTAAGCACAATTGGCTAGTTAAGGATATAAATGATCTATCTAGAATTTTACACGAAGCTTTTTATGTAGCTTCAAGCGGCAGACCTGGACCTGTTCTTTTAGATATACCCAAAGATATTCAATTCCAAACCGGAACATATATTGGGCCTGATACAATTAAACATAAGTCCTATAGGCCAAAATTAAAAGCGAACATTGATAATATTGATGATGCTCTAAAGTTAATCGCAGAAGCTGAAAAGCCAATCTTTTACACTGGAGGGGGAGTAATCAATTCGGGAAATGCAGCCGTTCAACTACTAAGAGAGTTTGTTCGTCTCACTGGTTTTCCAATTACATCTACTCTGCAAGGTCTTGGTGCCTTTCCAGGTGATGACACTCAATTTGTTGGCATGTTGGGTATGCACGGTACATACGAAGCTAACATGGCGATGAATGAATGTGACCTCATGATAAACATTGGCGCACGTTTTGATGATAGAATTACTGGAAAAATTGATGAGTTTTCTCCAAATTCAAAAAAAATCCATATCGATATTGACCCATCTTCAATTAATAAAGTTGTCAATGTAGATGTTGCCCTTGTTGGTGACGTTGCTCATGTACTTGAAGATGCTATTAAGCTGTGGAAATCAAAAGTTTATAAGGTTAATAAATCGCAGGTTAAGGATTGGTGGAAACAAATAGATAAATGGAAAGAGCGAGATTCATTAGGGTTTAATGAAGATAAAAAAACGATAAAGCCACAACATGCAATACAAAGATTGTATGAACTGACTAAAGAAAAAGATGTTTTTGTAACCACTGAGGTTGGACAGCATCAAATGTGGGCCGCGCAATATTACAAATTTAATAGACCCAACAGATGGATTACATCTGGAGGACTGGGCACTATGGGTTTTGGTTTGCCAGCTGCAATAGGCGCTCAAGTTGCTCATCCCGATAAACTTGTAATTGATATTGCAGGAGAAGCTTCAATATTGATGTGCATACAAGAAATGTCGACAGCCATTCAACACAAACTGCCTGTAAAGATTTTCATTATTAATAATCAATATATGGGGATGGTAAGACAGTGGCAAGAACTTCTTCACGACAAAAGATACTCTCACAGCTATACAGATGCTCTACCTGATTTTGTAAAGCTTGCTGAAGCTTACGGCGCTAAGGGTATAAGGGCCCAAAGTCCGAGTGAACTTGACAAGGCAATAAATGAAATGATTGATCATGATGGCCCTGTAATATTTGACTGCGTAGTTGATGAAAACGAAAATGTTTTTCCAATGATACCATCTGGTAAGGCTCACAATGAAATGTTGCTTGGTGATGAAACAGAAAAAGAAGAGATCTCAGATGAAGGAAAAGTATTAGTATAATGAGTGAATTAAATTCAAAACATACAGTATCAGTTCTTGTTGATAATGAGCCAGGTGTTCTCGCGCGAGTAATAGGTTTAATATCAGGTAGAGGTTACAATATCGATAGTCTTACAGTTGCTGAAGTAGATGCAGAAAAACATATCTCTAGGATTACAATTGTTGCGCCAGGTACAGAAGAAACAGTAAATAAAATGATTAGCCAATTACAGAGAATTGTACCCGTAAAAAGAGCAGTAAATGTGACATTTGAAAAACAGGGTATTGAAAGGGAGATGGCCTTAGTCAAAATTGTTTCAACTGGAGAAAAAAGAGTAGAGTCAATGCGGTTATCCGATGTATTTAGAGCCAAAGTTATAGACACAACACACGATTCTTTCGTCTTCGAATTGAATGGTTCTCCAAGAAAAATTGATGCTTTCATCGATTTAATGAAGCCATTAGGTCTCTCTGAGGTATCAAGAACTGGTGTAGTAGCTATTGCACGCGGAACAGAAAAGATGTAAGGAAAAAGAATGAAAGTATATTACGAAAAAGATGCTGACCTGGATTTAATAAAAACCAAAAAAATTGCTGTATATGGTTATGGTAGTCAGGGTCATGCTCATGCATTAAATTTAAAAGACTCAGGTGCCAGCGATGTTGTAGTAGCTTTGAGAGAGGGTTCTTCGAGTGCAAAAAAAGCAGAAGCTGAAGGTTTGAGAGTAATGTCTATGTCTGATGCAGCTGAATGGGCGGATATAATGATGATGTTAATACCTGATGAACTTCAGGCAGATGTTTGGAAAAACCATATTGAACAAAGAGCTAAAGAAGGTTCAGCACTTGCGTTTGCACATGGATTAAATGTTCACTTTGACCTTATTAACGCAAGACCAGATATGGATGTATTCATGGTTGCACCAAAAGGACCTGGTCATACTGTTAGGTCAGAATTTAAAAAAGGAGGCGGTGTACCTTGTCTAGTCGCAGTAGATAGCGATAAAACGGGAAAGGCACTTGATATTGCATTGTCATATGCATCAGCTATTGGCGGAGGTAAAGCTGGAATTATTGAAACAACATTCAAAGACGAATGTGAAACAGATTTGTTTGGTGAACAAACTGTTTTATGTGGTGGTGTCGTTGAATTGATTAGAAATGGATTTGAAACTTTAGTTGAGGCAGGTTACCCACCTGAAATGGCATACTTTGAATGTTTACACGAGGTAAAGCTTATCGTTGATCTAATTTATGAGGGTGGAATTGCAAATATGAACTACTCAATATCTAATACCGCTGAATATGGTGAGTATGTATCTGGTCCAAAGATAGTTGATGGAGAAACAAAATCAAAAATGAAAAAGGTTTTAGAAAAAATCCAGTCTGGAGAATTTACAAGAGAGTGGATTGAAGAATATAAGAGTGGTGCAAAAAATTTTGAAGCAATGAGAAGTAAAATTGATAATCACCAAATTGAAAAGGTCGGCAAAGATTTAAGAGCTATGATGCCATGGATTTCAAAAAATAAATTGGTTGATAAAGAAAAAAACTAGCTCAGCAATTCTTCAGTTCAGTAATTTCCTTGATTTATGCCAGAAAATTAGGTTTTTTTACTAATACGTTGAAAAATAACGAATTTTCATATAATTATCAAAATGTCTCAAACAATTAGAAAGTGCAATAAAACAGAGTGGTAAAATTGAATAAAAATTTTGAAAATCAATTAACTGTGAATAGCACTTCTCAATCTCTATTGCTGTTAAATCTGCTTAGCAGCCCCTGGGTAATATAACATTACTGCAGGGGGGTACTTAATTTTAACACAATTTAATTTTATTAAGAGGATGAGAGATGAACAAAGAAAATAATTACATAAAGATTTTTGACACTACATTAAGAGATGGTGAGCAGTCTCCAGGTGCTTCAATGAATATTGAAGAAAAATTAAAAATTGCAGAAGCTCTAGAAGATTTGAAAGTTGATATTATTGAAGCAGGATTTCCCGCCGCATCAAAGGGAGACTATGATGCAGTTTCTGAAATTTCAAAACATATTAAAAATTCGTCAATATGCGCTTTGAGCAGGGCTTCAAAAAATGATATTCAAACAGCTGCAGATGCTTTAAAAAATGCAGTGGCTCCAAGAATACATACATTCATCTCAACGAGTGAACTTCACATGAAACACAAGTTACAATTGAATTCTGATGAAGTTTACCAGAAGGTAATTGATAGTGTGTCTTTTGCAAGAAATCTATGTGATGACGTTGAGTGGTCCTGTGAAGATGGTACCAGGACAGACTTAGACTTTATGTGTAAGACTGTAGAAGCAGCGATTAAGAATGGTGCATCTACAATTAATATTCCTGATACGGTCGGTTATTCAATTCCAGATGAATTTACCAATATTATAAATCATCTAATGAATAATGTTCCAAATATTGATAAAGTTACTATCTCAACACATTGCCATAATGATCTTGGGTTAGCTGTAGCAAATTCTCTAGCAGGTGTGAGAGCTGGGGCAAGGCAAATTGAGTGTACTATTAATGGTTTGGGTGAAAGAGCTGGAAATGCTGCAATGGAAGAAGTTGTCATGGCAATCAGAACTAGAAATGACATGATGCCTTTTCAAACGAACATACAGACTGAAAAATTAACAAAAACATCTAAGCTTGTATCAGCAGTTACAGGTTTTCCGGTACAATTTAACAAAGCTATCGTTGGAAAAAATGCTTTTGCACATGAAGCAGGTATTCACCAAGATGGAATGTTAAAAAATAATAAAACCTATGAGATTATGACTCCAGAAAGTGTTGGAGTTTCAGAGTCAAATCTTGTAATGGGCAAGCACTCAGGCAGACATGCATTCAAACAAAAAATAATCGAACTTGGTTACTCAATTAATGACAATGTAATTGAAGAGGCCTTTGAAAATTTTAAAAATTTAGCGGACAAAAAGAAAAATATTTATGATGAAGACATCATTGCCATTATTGATGATCAGGTAATTAGAGTTAATGATTCTATTTTACTTCAAGATTTGCAAGTTATTGCTGGAACGAAAGGACCTCAAAAAGCTGAGATCAGTCTTTTAATTGATGATGAGCAAAAGACTGTAACTTCAACTGGAGATGGACCCGTTGACGCAATCTTTAATGGTTTAAGTCAACTTGTCCCACATAAAGGAAAATTATTACTATATCAAGTTCATGCTGTTACAGAGGGTACAGATGCTCAAGCGGAAGTATCTGTTAGGTTGGCTGAAGATGGCAAAACGGTTGTTGGACTTGGTGCGCATACTGATACACTTGTTGCTTCAGCAAAAGCATATATAAATGCTCTAAATAAATTAATAATTAAAAGAGAAAAGTCTGCTCCTGCTAGTATGTCAGGTGTCACTGGAGTTTGATAAGGAAAGGTTAAAATGTTTAATAATTTAATTGGAATTTGGTCTTCTGATATGGCAATCGACTTAGGTACGGCAAATACACTCGTTTATGTAAAAAATAGAGGAGTTGTTCTTAATGAACCTTCTGTTGTCGCCGTTTTAAATCAGGGCGGTAAAAGTAAAGTTATTGCTGTAGGCGAGGAAGCAAAAAGTATGTTAGGAAAAACACCGGGACATATTCAGGCAATAAGACCTATGAAAGACGGAGTAATTGCTGATTTTGTTGTTACAGAAGAAATGATAAAGCACTTTATTCGCAAAGTTCACAATAGAAAAACATTTGCAAATCCAAGAATTATAATTTGTGTTCCAACTGGTTCAACACCTGTTGAAAGAAGAGCGATACATGATTCAGCTTTAGCCGCGGGTGCGAGAAAAGTATCATTAATAGAAGAGCCAATGGCAGCTGCGATTGGCGCAGGACTACCGGTAAGTGAACCTAGAGGTTCTATGATAGTCGATATTGGCGGAGGTACATCTGAAATAGCCGTTATCTCACTTGGAGGAATAGTTTATTCTCGTTCAGTAAGAATTGGCGGAGACGCAATGGATATTGCACTAATCAATTATATGCGAAAACGATATAATCTATTAATTGGTGAGGCTTCAGCAGAAATGATAAAAAAAGAAGTTGGTATAGCCATTTCACCGAAAACTGGCGATGGAAAAACAATTGATATCAAAGGTAGAGACTTAGCTTCGGGAGTTCCTAAGGAGATAGAGCTAACGCAAGCACAAGTTGCGGAAGCATTATCTGAGCCAATTCAAACAATCATCGAGGGTGTGAAATCTGCACTGGAGGATACACCACCTGAACTGGCTGCAGATCTTGTTGATATGGGTGTAGTTTTAACTGGAGGTGGAGCACTATTAGAGTCTATGGATGAAGCCATTAGAGAAGCAACAGGGCTTCCTGTTACAATTGCAGATGAAGCATTGTCATGTGTTGCTTTAGGAAGCGGTAAAGCACTTGAATCTGAAAGTTCTTTTGAACCTATTTTATCTTCTGCCTATTAATTAAAGTCTGACAGTGAGGACATCACGTAATTTTTACTCAAGATATGTTAACAAGAATAGCTATGTGTCTATTCTTATTCCTATAGGATTAATCATATTTTCCCTTATTTTTTATTTTGGACGATTTGACAATAGCAATCTCTCAAATGAACTTAGAGCTAAAAGTATTAACACCGTTTACTCAATTACTTCAATTGTTTCCAGTCCTATTAGTTTAATCAAAAATGGACTTGAAAGCATTTACGAGATTCAAAATATTTATGAAGAAAATCAAAGATTCAAAGAAATGCAATTACTTGACTCCGCTAGTTTTCAAGAGATGGTTTCTATGAAACTAAAAATAGCTCAATATGAAAGTCTATTAAACGCATCTGATGATATTGAATATGATTTTAGAACTTCAAGGATAGTTGGTGATTTTTCTAATAATTTTAATGGCACCTTAATTGTTAATTCAGGAAAAGAAGAAAATATTAAATTGGATATGCCAGTTTCAGGATCTAATGGAATAATTGGTAGAATATCTCATGTTGGCGAAAGACTCTCGCGCGTACTTTTAATAAGCAACATTAACAGTAGAATTCCAGTGATAATTTCTGAAGATGGTTATCATGGTATGCTAGTAGGTCAAGGTCGAGAAAACCCAATTATAGAATATATAGAACATATTGAAAAAATTAGCATTGGAGACTTAGTCACTACATCAGGAAAAGGAGGAATATTTCCTCCATTTCAATTGATTGGTCAAGTAGTTGGAAAAAAATCAAATGAAATTGAGATTAGTATATTTGAAAATATAGCAACTTTATCGCATGTGAAATTATTAAATTATAAACTAATAAAAGAAAATTAAAAAATGACTCTAAGTTTCAAAGGCTATTTTCTATTAAATGGATCTCTTCTTTTTTTTATTTCATTTAACAATGTTTTTAATTTTAGTCTAATCGATTTAACTTTAATGCTGTCCATTTTGTTGTATTCAATAAAATGGAACGAAAGCGAATGGTTAGTTCCTCTTCTTCTTTTTGCTTGGGGTATTTTTCAAGATATTTTGCTTGGAATGAATTTAGGTTATTCTGGAAGTATCTTTTTATATTTCTATATTCTAAGCCAAATTATCTCAATTAATGGTTTATTCGAACAACAAAAAATAAAATTTATAATATATATTATAGCATTATTAATATTATTTATTTTTAAAAACTTATTTATCTATTTTAATTACCAACTCAATTACTTATCCGTTGGTGAATTGTCAGCTTTCATAATAATGGTTTTGTTATACCCGCCATTAAACTTACTAATTATATATAGCCAGAAAAAATATGAAGAAATCAGGTAAATTTATTTTCCAAAAGTATGATACTGAAAATTTAATCAATAGAAGAGCAGCGCTTGTAACATTTGCTAAAGCTGGTGTATTCTCAGTGCTTGCTGGAAGACTAGCTTACTTACAAATCGCTGAGAATAGTAATTATAAAAAATTATCTGATAAAAATAGAATAACACACAGATTTATCGAACCAGAAAGAGGTATTATTTTTGATTTGCAAGGGCGACCAATGGCTATCAATAA
This sequence comes from uncultured Pelagibacteraceae bacterium, assembly GCA_902613805.1. GTDB lineage: Bacteria > Pseudomonadota > Alphaproteobacteria > Pelagibacterales > AG-422-B15 > CACNXQ01. The sequence goes on along the minus strand of CACMIV010000002.1, from coordinate 403,532 downwards.
ACAAAAATATGAAATTATAATAATAAAAGAAGAAACCAGAGACGTAGAAAAATCATTAGTTAATTTAAAGTCACTTTTACCACACGCAAATATTGATATAGAAAAAATATTAAAGGAAGTAAATTCAAGAAAAAAATTCATACCTGTTGGAATTATCGATGACTTGACATGGGAGGATTTTTCTAAAATAAATGTGAATATTCATAAATTAGATGGAATTTACCCTCAGATTGGCTTCAAGAGATATTATACTCAAGGAGAGTCGCACTCACATTTAATTGGTTACGTTTCTCAAATAAGTGAAAATGATGAAGAGTCAAACCCATTATCCAAACTAAGCACAGCAAAAGCAGGCAAGATAGGTGTAGAAAAAGCTAAAGATGCAATTTTACGAGGTAAGCTAGGCAATAAGAATATTGAAGTTAATGCCAGTGGACGAGAAATTAGAGAACTTGATCGAGTAAATAGTGTGCAAGGAAACTACATACAACTTACAATTGACTCAGAATTACAAAAGTTTTGCTATGAGAGATTAAAAGGACTTAGTGGAAGTGTCTCTGTTATTAATGTTAAAAATGGAGAGTTTTATGCATTGGCATCCTCACCATCCTATGATCCAAATATATTTAGTAAATCTATTTCAAATGAAACTTGGGAAAATCTCTTATCAGATAAATATAAACCACTGATTAATAAATCGATATCCAATCAATATCCTCCTGGATCAACCATAAAACCATTTGTTGCACTAGCAGCCTTAGAGTCAGGAGTTTCTCATAAAGAAACTTTTTTTTGTGATGGGAAACACCTAATAGAAGATACTAGTCTAGAAACAGGATACAAAACATTTCATTGCTGGAAGAAGGAAGGACACGGAAATGTTGATATGACAAAAGCTATAAAAGTATCTTGTGATGTTTATTTTTATCAAATTGCAAGAAGAATAGGAATTAATAAAATCGCTGAGGTTTGTAAAAGATATGGGTTAGGAGACAAAGTTTTCAAATCTCTTTATGAAGAAAAAAGTGGAGTAGTTCCAAACAAACAGTGGAAATTAGAAAATCTTGGTAGTAGATGGATGGTAGGAGAAACATTATCCGCTGGTATAGGCCAAGGATATTTTTTAACAACTGCAGCGCAGCTGTCTCTTGCGTTAGCTCAATTAATCAACAATGGAACGAGGCTTAGCCCAAAATTAATATATGATAATGAAACCGTAAATATTTATAATGAGCGAATTATTGCAGATCCCGGATATCTAAAAATTATTAAAAATGCATTAGACGAAGCTACTAATGCTCCCGGAGGGACTTCCTATAGATCAAGAATTATCGGTAAGTATAAAATGGCGGGTAAAACAGGCACATCTCAAGTAAGAGCAATATCAATTAAAGAAAGAGAAGAAGGTTTAATAAAAAATAAAGATTTGCCGTGGGAAAAAAGAGATCATGGTCTTTTTATTGGATACGGCCCTACCACAGACCCTAAGTATGCAGTTTCTGTAATTGTTGAACATGGAGGCAGTGGATCTGGATCTGCAGCTCCAATTGCATCAGATGTATTCAAATATTTATTTGAAAAAAAACTCAATCTAAAGCGAAACGAAATTTTTAATGTTTAATCAAAATAACTTTTATAGTTCAGTCTTTGCTAAACTACAAAGTATCAATTATCCTCTATTGGGTTTAATAATTATATTATTTTTTGTGGGTTTGGCTGCATTATACAGTATTTCAAATGGAGACTTTAACTCGTGGCCATTGAAGCATACTCAGAGATTTATACTTGGATTAATCATCTTTTTTATAGTTGTATTCTTTGATTTAAGGTTAATATTTGGTTATGCATATATAATTTTTTTCCTGAGCATAATATCTTTAGTCATCATTCCCTTTTTTGGAATTGAAAGTAACGGTGCTACTCGATGGATTAATATAGCTGGTATAAGTCTACAACCTTCTGAATTTGTTAAATATACATTAATCTTAGCTCTAGCTAAGTATTTTCATTCGATAAATAACGATAGTAGTATTATTAAGACTTTGATTATTCCACTAATAATTACTATAGTCCCAGTATTCTTTGTAATCATACAGCCAGATTTGGGTACAGCTCTGATAATTCTACTTGGCGGGATAAGTCTTTTTTGGATCTCTGGTTTAAATTATAAATATTTTATAGTAGGCGTATTTTCAATTTTATGTTCTTTACCAGTTTTGTGGCAATATCTCAAAGATTATCAGAAAGACAGAGTGCTCACTTTTTTCAATCCTGAACGTGATCCCCTTGGAAATGGATACCACATAATGCAATCAAAAATTGCTCTTGGCTCTGGTGGTATTTTTGGGAAAGGCTACATGGAGGGTACTCAGAGCCATCTAAATTTTCTTCCTGAAATGCAAACAGATTTTATATTTACTATGTTAGGTGAGGAATTTGGTTTCATAGGTACGTTACTTTTATTATTAATATATGCAGCCTTGATTATGATTTCTATTCGTCTTGCACTAAAAAGTCGCAGCTTATTTAGTAAATATTTGTCTTTAGGAGTATGTAATGTATTTTTCATTTATGTTTTTGTAAATATTGGAATGGTCACAGGCTTGCTTCCAGTAGTAGGAGTTCCACTTCCATTTATATCCTTTGGAGGGAGTTCGATGTTAGCAGTTATGTTTGGGTTTGGACTTTTAATGAATTGTTATATAAATCGAAATATCATAATTGAGAAAACAAATTACTAAAAATTATTGTTTCGTGAAGTAATCCTCCTGACTGCTTTCACGATAAACATCAGTTGTTGCACAGTGTAAAGCGCCACCAAATGGATAAGCATCCCTGAAAGGAACCGGAACAACTTCGAAATTTAATTTATCCAGTTGATCCATCTGGTGAACTTCAGTTTCTTCAACGCAAACTGTTTTTGGATCTAGCATAAGAACGTTCATGCTTAGCCATACACTTGAATAGCACAATGGTGGAGGTGAATTGTGAGCGGGTCTGGCGGCATCGACTATTTCCCAGTCATTATCATGAAAAATTTTTCTTTGTTCATCAGGCAGTCTTCTTTCAGGATTATTTAATATCAATCCTGGCCTCAATGGCGTAAATGTAGCGTCAATATGTGTGGGAAATGGATCAGTTGGGAAATTTAGAACATGTATACGTTGGTCTGGAAAGTGTCTTTTAATCCAATCAATGCCTTTTAAATTCGTTGTGAATCCGTGTTGAATAAACAAATCTTTGCCCATTCTTAACACATCGGCTGCATCAAACAGTGGTTCTTCTTCAGTGGTAACAAACTTTTTATCAGCAACCCATTCGTATCTTTGGTCTATTGTTATTTCATCTGCAAGATAATTATCCCTGTATGATTTATTCGTTAACCTTGGTTTTGGGGCAGTTTCCCATTTCATTTCTGGATCTTGGTCAAAAAAGCTTTGTAATAGCGGTCGATAACATAAATACTCAAACCATCTCGAACGAAAGGACATAGTAGCTTCCAGCATCTCACTGCCTAAAGTAAGTATAACATCTCGAGGAGGCATACAGCCAAACATTGTATCTATACTCCAATCTGGGGTACCAATTTTCTGATTGAAATCTAGTGGTGATGGACGATCTACCTTTATTCCTCTTTTCTCTAAAATATCAGAGAAATTATCGAGTAAATAATTTGCTCTATCAATTGTATATTTTGGCCTTGGTCCATATTTGCCTTTCATGTCAGAGTCTTCGGGAATTTTCGGAGCCATTGCAGGTTCAACTGGAGCAATGCAACAATTATCTGCTCTTCCAACAATTATGTGTTTTAGAGGATCCCACTCATTCCATGAATTTACTATTTTGACCATTTCAAATCTTTTTTATCAAATTAAATAATGGCTTGAATTCAAACTAAATTGAAAGTAAGAGTCAAGCGATTTCACATTATCCAGGAGTTATTTTGACTAGTAATATTGATCAATATGATGTTGCAATTGTGGGTTTTGGACTAGTCGGACAAATCTGTGCAAAAGTATGCAGTCATTACAACCTTAGAACATTAGTTATTGAGTCAAAATCAGACACTGAATTTTCCTCAAAAGCTGTATCATTCGATGATGAAAGTTTACGTTTACTAGAAAGTGTTGGTTTATACGATGCTCTAAAAGAATTTTTAAATAAACCAGATTTTACTGATATTGTACTAACCAATGGAAAAGTGATCCAACGTAATCCAGTATTACATACTGATAATAACTTTCCTTCTGTTTGTACTTTTTTTCAGCCAGAAATTGAAAAAATAATAAGAGAGATATGTAAAGCTGACGAAAATATAGATTTACTATTTGATAATGAACTTATTAACTTTAGTTTTGATGACAATAAAGTCGGACTCGAAACAAAAAGTGATAAAAAATTAAATCATTTTAAAGCTCCTTACCTAATTGCATGTGATGGTGCAAATTCTTTTGTAAGGAATAAATTAGATATAGAGTTGGTTGATCATAGATATTCAAAAAATTGGCTTCTTGTCGATATATTGCTAAATAATAAAAATAGTTTAGAAAATGTTTTCAGGCAAATTTGTGACGATAAAAGACCTACTTCTTATATTTCTCTTTCAAATAGAAGACATAGGTTTGAATTTCAATTACTAACGGGTGAACAACATCAAAAAATTATTCAAAAAAATAATGTTCAAAACTTAATTTCAAAATGGATAGAACCTAATCAGTACGTGATTGAAAACATATCCATACAGAATTTTAGAGGATCTTTCGCTAAATATTTTCAAAAAGATAATGTTTTTTTAATAGGTGACACTGCTTATCAAATGCCGCCCTATGCAAGTCAAGGCCTAAATACTGGAATTAGAGATATACTAAATCTTATATGGAAAATTAATCTAGTTGTTAATTTTAATTGCAACAAAAATCTGCTGCTTTCTTATGATTTAGAGAGAGCTCAACCAATAAAGGAAACTATAAAATCATCTATTGCGCTTGGACAATTGATTGACTCACTATCTATGGCTTTTCAGAAAAATATTCCATTAGAGGAGGCAATCGCGCCAGAGGCTAGAGACCAAGCATTTGGTAGAAATAATAATATTGAAGAAAAGGATTCAAAAAAAAGCATTTTTAGTCATTCACAGAGTGAAATGATCAATAACAGAAGACTTTCTAATAGAGAGATTACTGATAAACAAGGTATTGCTTGCTTAGATAAAATGGTTGGAAACTGTTTCGCAATACTTTCGAAAAAAGATGTAAGAAATGAATTAAATGAGGATATCTATGAAAAATTAATTAACCTAAATTTTAAATTTATTTTTGACTACTCTAATTTAAATATCGGGCCCGAGTTATACGATTATTTAGAAACAGGGGAAATAATTATTAGACCAGATAAAAAGATTTATGGACTTTCATCAAAAGGGTTAAATATTAATAAACTTGTATCTGAGCTATTAATGCAGATTGAATAGAATCAACCTCGCGCACATGTAGAAAATAATGTTGTATATATGTGACATTTTTAAAAAACTTAAAAAAATCAAATAAATTCAATTACTTAAATTATAAAAGAAACTTGTTTTACCATATTTAGAATGTAGTGTTCAATTATGTACTAAATATAGTACTGCTATCTAATTAAACATAACGAGGGGGAAAGTTATGATTAGAAACGCACAGAACGCGATAAAGGCTCTAACCAGTCTTGGACTTTCACTGCTTGCATTGGGTATTGTTGTTGGCCTACTAAGCGGAGGAAGCATCCCATTTGTTGGCAATATTGCTAGCAATATCGTATCTCTTGTGAACCAGTTAGGAAATGCCGGAGTTGTTGGATTAATTGCTGTTGGCGTTATTCTCTGGTTATTTAGAGATTAAATATAATTATCACTTCCTATGTTTGTGCATGGGAAGTGATAAAAATTAGAATATGATCTCAAAAATAAAGCAAATATTAAGGGAAATCATTGATTTTGGCTTATTGTTGATTGCAATAGCTATAATTTTAGAAGTACTGTTTGGACCATCATCTCCTTTTTTGGGAAAAAATATTACTCAGAACTTGGTAAGTTTGATTAATCAACTAGGAAGTGAGGGTGTTGTCGGTATAATTTCTGTAGCAATAATAATATATCTTTGGAATAGACTTCAAAAATAATAAGTAAAACTAACATTTTTCTTGCTCATTTAGTAATTTTAATAGACCCTAGTTTTCTGTTTATTTCAATTTGGAGGAAATTAAGTGAAAAATTTTAAATTACTAATAATTGGATTGGCTATAAGCGCCATATCTTCAATGGCATTAGCTGACGGTCATTGGTCAAAAATTAGAATTGGTACGGAAGGTGCATACGAACCATGGAACTTTACTGATGCATCTGGAAATCTAGTTGGCGCTGAACTAGACCTCGCAAGAGATCTATGTAAAAGAATGAATGCCGAATGTGAGTTCGTTCAACAGGACTGGGATGGGATTATTCCTGCACTAGTTAACGGCAAATATGATGTAATCATGGCAGGCATGTCAGTGACTGAAGAAAGAAAAAAAACGATTAGTTTTTCAAAAGCTTATATGACAGAACCAGCTAGGTTTTTTACACTTAACAGTTCACCATTAAGCACTTTTACTTCAGCCAAAAACTTAAATCTTGATGATGATAGCAGTTCTACTTCTGGTACGATAAGTGCCTTAAACAATGCAATGAAAGGTATGAACATTGGAGTAACTGTTGCAACAATTCATGAGGATTTTGCAAATAAATACTTAGATTCAAATCTAAAGGTTTATCCAACACAAGACGAGATGAACCTTGATCTTGCAGCTGGTAGAATAGATGCAATGTTATGTGATGTCGGAACAGCAGAAGCATTTATGGAAACTTCGGGTGGTTCTAATGTAGTAACTTTTGGTCCAAATGTATTTGGAGGACTTTTAGGTGAAGGTGTTGGTGCAGGTATCAGACAAGGAGACGCTGATCTTAAAGCAATGTTTGATAAAGCAATAGCTGATGCAGCTGCAGATGGAACAATTTCTAAAATATCAATGCAATGGTTTGGTAAAGACCTAGCACCGTAATTTTGAAATCAATAACTTAAAAAAGCGGCTGACTAATACTCAGCCGTTTTTTTTTATATAAATAAATATGTTTGAAGTATTTGCCTTTGGTTCATCTGGATGGGGAGATGAAATGCTCATGGGTGCACTGATGACAGTTCTCGTAAGTGCGTCATCTTTACTTTTAGGTATTCTGATAGGAATTCTTTTTGCTGCATGTAAACTGTCAAATATTTTTATTCTAAAAATAACTGCAAATACATACACAACAATAATAAGAGGAATACCTGAGCTTTTAGTCATTTATCTCCTTTTCTTCGGAGGTAGTGGGGCAGTTATGTATATTGCTAAAATTTTTGGATATGATGGTTATATTGAATTAAATGCATTTACTATTGGCACAATTGCAGTTGGTGCTATTTCAGGGGCTTATTCTACAGAAGTTATTCGAGGAGCGGTTAACTCCGTTCACAAAGGCCAGTTTGAGGCAGGTAAAACTCTTGGATTAAATGGATATGGTCTCTATGGCAGAGTAATATTTCCACAGGTCGCAAGAATTGCACTGCCTGGTATTGGCAATGTTTGGCAAATCACACTCAAAGATACGGCTCTAATTAGCGTAACAGGACTTGTTGAAATTATGCGGCAGTCCCGTATTGCGGCAGGCTCAACACATGAACCATTTATATTTTATACAGCTGCTATTATTCTGTATTTAGTAATTACCAGGCTTTCTAACATTTTGTTTGATAAGGCTGAAAATACTTACTCTAAAGGTTTTGTATCTAAGGGGGCACTATGAGATTTGAATTAATGTATGATTCATTTTTCAAAATAATTGAGGGCATTCCTCTTACATTACAAGTTGTTTCAATTTCTACAGTGCTTGGACTAGCATTGGCAATAATCGTAGCATTGATGAGAATTTCTGGAAGAAAATCAATGACAATTCCTGCTTATTATTTTGTCTATTTAATTAGGGGGACACCATTATTACTGCAGTTGTACTTTGTTTATTATGGTCTAGGCCAATTTTCATTGATTCGAGAGAGTATATTCTGGCCAATTTTAAAAGAGCCATATTGGTGTGGTATCATTACACTGACTATCAGTACTGGAGCTTACTCCTCAGAAATAATTCGTGGAGGTATCCTGTCAGTGTCAAAAAATTTTATAGAAGCATCAGGAGCATTAGGACTAAATAAAATTAAGACATTTTTGCTAATTACACTACCAATTACTGTACGACAAGCATTGCCAGCTTATGGTAATGAGTTGATATTAATGGTTAAAGCCAGTTCATTGATATCAATTATCACGCTCATGGAAATTACTGGAATAGCTCGAACTATAATCTCAAAAACCTATGCACCTGTTGAAATATTTTTAGTAGCGGGATCAATATATTTGATTATCAATTTTATTATAGTTTTAGCTGTTGGGTTAGCGGAGAGAAAACTAGGAACGGTGAAAGCTAATTAATTACTTTTTGGAAGGCATATTCAGTTGTATTGCTTATGTCATTTAACTTTCTTATTTTCGACATTTTTTTATAATTTAATTTTTTATACATTTTGTGAGCTTCCTTGAATCTAGTATCAGTCCATAGCACTATCTTTCTTTTTTTATATTTCTTTGCAATACTCTCAATCCTTAACATTAGTTTTTTTGCCAAGCCCTTCATTCGATAATTTTTATCGATATATAGTTTATGTATTTCTAAGTTATTTTTTTCATGTGGTAGATAACCCATGCATCCGATAATTTTATTTTTATCAACATATACCCAGAACTTTCCTTTTTTATTTTTAAAGTAAGAATAGACACCTCTTAACTCTGGAGAGTCGCTGTCTACATCAAGGTAGCAATTTTTATAATCTTTAAAACATCTTTTGATTAAGTTGATTATTTGATTTCCGTCTTTATTTCTTGCTAGCCTTAGTTGCATAATGTTAGATTATATAATTCTATGAGTTATTTTCATAATAAAAGAATTTGGGTTACGGGCGCTTCATCTGGTATCGGTCGATCAGTCGCGATTAAGTTATCAAAATTAGGTGCAGAAGTAATATTAACTGCGCGAAATAGAGATAAATTAGAGGAAGTAAAAAAAGAATGTGGAAATGCAAAGGCACATATTTTTGATCACGATCTCTCAAATCTAGAGTCCATTGATGATTTAGTAAACAGAGTTACCCGTGAGGTGGGTTCAATAGATATACTTTTTAATAATGTAGGAGTATCTGCTTATTCTGCAGCAAATGAAACGGATTTTAATGTTTATAGACAAGTTATGAATCTAAATTTCCTCTCTGTTGTTAAATTAACTAAGTGTTTGCTGCCACAAATGATATCAAATAAAAAAGGTCAGATAGTAACGAACACCAGTTTGTCTGGAAAATTTGGCTCAAAAAAAAGAACTGTTTACGCTTCATCAAAACACGCATTGCACGGTTTTATGGACTCACTTCGAGCTGAAGTTCATGAACATAATATTAAGGTCAATACTGTCGCTCCAGGATTTGTAAACACTGAGATAGGTATGAAAGCCTTAACTGGAGACGGCACTCCTTATGGTGCAAATGATAGAGGCCATGAAAGTCAAGGTATGGATTTGGATAAAGCCTCAGAAATGATTATTAAATCAATAAAGGCAAATAAAAGAGAAGCTTATATTGTTCCTAGAATAAGTTTTCCAAAAATAGCATTATACATATCAAGATATTTTCCTGGTTTAGGAGCTATTATTGCTCGAAATTATAATGAAGAGGATAATGGTTGATTATTGATTTTTTAAATATTCAACAAGAAATTTCATACTGTCAATGCCCCAATACATTTCATCATCGACGTAAAATGTTGGCACTCCAAACGCTCCTTTATTAATAGCAAACTCTGTATTCTCTCTTAATTTATTTTTAATTTCATCACTTGAAATTCCTTCAGCAAAACTATTTGCATCTATTCCAGACTCAGTAGCGACTTGAGTCAAAAGTTCCTGATCATTAAGGTTCATTGCTTTTGTCCAAATAGACTCAAACATAACTTGCATGTAATTTTCTAAAATATCATTTTTTTGAGCTAAGACCGCCCCTCGCATGTGAGGTACTGTTAATATTGGAAAATAGGGATTCATCTTAAATGGAATATTGAGTGTTTTTGTCCAACGAGTAATATCTCTAAACATATATTCCCCCTTTTTTTGGACCGTTGCAGGCGGTTGATTTCCTGTAGCTTTAAATATGCCTCCCAACAGAACAGGCATAATTTCAATTTCTGCCCCTTCGTCTTTAATTACTTTAAGATTATTGTAGGCTAGGTAGGAGTAAGGACTTCCAAAATCAAAGCAAAATGTTACGTTTTTAGACATATATAATGGTATAAATATAAACAATTAGATCAAATAGTAAAATGAAGATTGTCGTAATAACCGGTGAAGAGTCTGGCGATAAATTAGCCGCATCAGCCATAAAAGAACTAAAAAAAATTTCAAATGAGCCTCTTAAAATTTTCGGTATTGGTGGAAGAGCCCTTGAAAAAGAGGGTATTCAAAAATTTTTTGATATATCAGAAATTAATGTCATGGGATTAATTGAAGTTATTCCTAAGATATTTAAAATAAATCGCATAATAAAATCAGTGGTTAATCAAATTATTGAACTTGATCCTGATATTATTTTCACAGTTGATAGTCCGGATTTTACATTGAGAATTGCTGAACGGATAAAAAAACGAAACAATAAATTAAAAATTCTTCATTATGTGGCTCCTAGCGTTTGGGCATGGAGGCCTGGACGTGTCCATACAGTAAAAAAATCAATAGATCACTTGCTAACAATTCTACCCTTTGAGAAGAAAATATTTGAGAAATATGAAGTGCCGACAACTTTTGTAGGTCATCCGATAACAGAGATTAATATTGAAAACTTTAAAAAGAATCAAATTACTGAAGAAGACAGAGAAGTTTTCTTAATTTTACCGGGAAGTAGAAAAAAGGAAGTTGTATCTCTTTTACCAATTTACTTAGAAGTAATAAGGGCCATGAAGTTAGATGATAAGTATGAGCTAGTAATGCCACTTACAAAAGAAATGACTTTTTATGTAGAAGATATCTTAAGTCAATTTAGTTTACAAAATAGAATAAAAATAATTCTAGATGAGCATATTAAATACTCTTATTACTATCATGCAAAACTTGGTATTGTGACCTCAGGGACTGCAGCTTTAGAAGTTTCATATTTTAATACACCATATGTGACAGCATACAAATTCAATCCTGTAACCTATTTTATACTGCAATTCCTTATTAAGACTAGAATGGGTAATTTAATTAATATTATACAAGGGAAGTTTATCATTCCTGAGCTGCTACAAAGTAAAAGCAATAAAGATAATATTATGTATTATCTGAAAAAATTTTTAGATGATAATGATTACCTTCAAGAAGTTCTATCAAATGCAAGTGAAGCTGCTGCGAAACTCAAATCTCAAAGCACACCAAGTATAATGGCAGCAGAAAAAATTATTCAGATAGTCAATGAAAAATAAATCTAATTATACTGAAATTGAGTCAAAAGCTTTATGGTACTTACAAAGATATGCATCAAGCTCAGAAAACTTAAGAAATTATCTAAGACGAAAAGTTAAAGATAGCCATTTAAGTATTAACTCAGAAGAAATTATCAATGAAATAATTTTTTCATTAGAAAGACAAAAAATTCTTAATGATCAGCTATTTTCTGAGAGTAAAATCAGGAATTATCTAAATAAGGGTTGGTCACTAAAAAAAATTGAATTCAAACTTAAGGAACTATACGTAAAGGATAATATAATTATTGATGCAATACAGAACATTAGAAATTCAGTTAAAAATATTGATCTTATAGCCGCTTGTAGGTTAGCAAAAAAGAAATCTATAGGACCTTATAGGAAAAATGAACTTACAGAAAAAATAAAAATGAGGGAGCTTGGAGTTTTGTCAAGAGCAGGTTTTTCATATAACATTGTAAAGAAGATATTATTTGAAATGAGTAAGGAGGAGCTAGAAGATATTTATGATCAAAGATAAAACAATTATTGTTACAGGTGCCGCAAGAGGCTTGGGACAGAAATATGCCCTTGAATTTGCGAAAGCAGAAGCGAATATCATTTTTGCAGATATATCTGATTGTTCTGAGACAGAGAAAAAGGTGAGAGAAGTTACAGATAAATTTTTAAGTCTTAATCTCGATGTGACAGATATAAACTCATGCAACAATATGATGGCAAAGGCTGTTGATAAATTTTCTAAAATAGATGTATTGGTAAATAACGCCGCACTATATGGAGCATTAAAAAGCTCACGATTTGAAGATATTGATCCAGATCAATGGGACAAAGCGATGAATGTTAATGTCAAAGGACTTTGGAATTGCTGCAGGGCAATATCTCCAATAATGAGAGAAAACAAAAGTGGCTCAATAATAAATATCGCTTCTCTAGCAGCCAAATTCGGCATGCCTTACGCTGCAGATTACGCTACATCAAAAGCTGCCGTGATTGGACTAACTCGGGTTATGGCGAGAGAAATGGGAAAAGATAACATTCGTGTGAATGCAGTAGCGCCATCTATGGTAAGAACAGCGTCGGCAAAGGAATTTTTAGGAGAAAAAGCAGAACGTGGTTTTGAGGTTATTTCTAAAGGGCAGATATTACAAAAGACACTTGAAGTTGATGATATATATGGAACTGTTCTTTATCTTGCAAGTGATCAAAGTAAATTCGTTACAGGACAAACCCTGATGGTAGATGGAGGCAGTGTGCTTCTGTAAAGAATGAAAAAGAAAAAAAGTAAATTAAAAAGTAATCCTATTGCAAGACAGTTAAGGACAGATAAGTTTAGACCAAAAAAGGTTGCAAATAAAAAAAAACTTCATGAAAAAAAAAGAATAAAAATTAAATTATGATAACCGTTTCAGAGGCCGTAAACAATCGCCAATCAGTCAGAGCTTTTACAAAAAAGCAGGTATCGAATGAAATACTAGAAAGCCTAATTTATAAGTCTTCTAGATCCCCATCGGGAGGCAACTTACAGCCATGGAGAATATTTATAATAAATGGGAACTCGATGAAACGTTTTCTTGAATTCCAGGATAAATGGAAAGGCACAGACACACCTGAGTACCCAATTTATCCTGCAAAACTAAAAGAGCCTTATAGAACTTCACGGTTTGAAGTTGGTGAACAGTTATACGGTTCTATTGGAATTGAAAGATCAGATTCGCAAGCAAGGGTAGATCAAATGCTTAAAAATTTCACTTTTTTTGGTGCACCAGCAGCATTATTCTGTTTTGTAGACCGCCAGATGAACCAACCTCAGTGGTCAGATTTAGGAATGTTCCTACAGACATTTATGCTACTTGCTCAAGAAGAAGGAATTGATACTTGTGCACAGGAATCTTGGTCACTTAGGCAGAAAATGGTATCTGAATTTGTTGAAGCTGACTCTGATCTCATGTTATTCTGTGGCATGGCAATTGGATACAGAGATGTTTCCTCGCCATTAAACAATTATAAAACGAATAGAAGACCAGTTTATAGCTGGTGTAAAATTATAGATAAGTGACAGAAAAAAAATTTTTTAAATATGATGATAGGAAAATTGCTTACGTAGATGAAGGCGAGGGAGATCCTATAATCTTTTTTCATGGAAATCCCACATCTTCTTTTTTATATAGAAATATAATTAAGAATCTTAAAAACCAGTACAGATGTATTGCAGCTGATATGTTGGGCATGGGTGACTCAGATAAGTTGGAAAATTCAGGTCACATGTCTTATACCTTTGAATTACACTATAAATATTTGTCAGAATTTATTAGAAGCTTAGAATTAACTCAACCAGTTACACTAGTTGGTCAGGATTGGGGAGGACCTCTTGCTATTAAATGGGCAAGAGAAAATAATGATAATGTTCGAGGTATTTGCTATTTTGAAACTGTAATTGCGCCAATTAAGTCAGATGAAATGGTTGAGCCAACGAGAGGACTTTTTCTTATGATTAGATCTGAAAAAGGAGACAAAAAAGTTCTTGAAGAAAACTTTTTTGTAGAAAAAATGCTTGGAACTGATCCCATAGAACCATTGAGTGATGAGGTCATGAATGAATACAGGAAACCATTTATTAATCCTGGTGAAGATAGAAGACCAACATTAGATTGGCCTCGGCAAATTCCAATCGATAATGAACCAATTGATGTTTATAATGAGGTAAAAGATAATTTGAAATTTATGATGGAAACTAATTTGCCAAAGTTCCTCATAGTAGGTAATCCTGGAAGAATAATGCCAAAACCCTTAATCGAATTTTGTAGAAAATTTAAGAATCAAAAGGAGATTACTGTAAAAGGACACCATTTCCTTCAGGAAGAAGCACCAGACGAAATAAGTGATGGTTTAAAAGACTGGCTAAGCTCAATCTAATTTATTTATCTTCCGCATCGGGATATAACTCCATAGAAACTAGAGATGCACGACTACTTACTAAAACAGTGGTACCTTGTTCTTCTAATGGAACCGCAGTCCTTATTGTCATTCTATAAATTCCAAATAGACCCAAACTTGTGTGTATAAGAAATAGGTATATCCAAAATCCAGAGGCGCCGATAACGTCAATCGCAATTCCCCCTATGACGGGTCCTAATGTAAGGCCTATACCGCCTGCCAATTGAAGGCCAGAGCTTGCTGCAACCATTTCCCTTTTTGACAAAAAGTCATTTGTATGAGCAATCGAAAGTGCATAAAGAGGCACAGTCAAACCTCCAAATATGAAAGTAATTGCCACGAGAACTGAGAAAGTATTCCCAAAAATAAGAGCTAAAATAGAGAAGATACCTGCTAAAAAAGCAACAATTACGATAATTGTTCTTCTGTCATACGTATCTGATAAATAGCCGATAAGATACTGATTGAGTGCTCCTCCAATAATAAATGTAAACATAAAAATTGATACTTGCTCAATTGATAGTCCACTTTTTAAACCATATATGGTTCCGATACCCCAAAGAGTTCCATGAGCTAAACCTGTCATCATAGCAGCAATCACTCCAAGAGGTGATGCTTCGTAAAGCTGTTTGATATTCAAAAACTCGGTAACACTGAAATCTGGTTGTTTACTTACAACAATTAATATTGGTACGAGAGAAATGGAAATTAGAATTGAAACAAGCATAAACAAGGATGCAGTTTCTGGGTTAGCTATATTTAGAAATAACTGACCTACTGCACTTCCAGCCATACTAACCATCATATAAATAGATAGAGCTTTACCTCTATTATTATTTTCTGATAGGTCATTGATCCAACTTTCTGCAACGGTGTACATGCCTACAAAACACATTCCAGATATAAAACGCATTAAAAACCATCCAAAGAAACTTACATGAATTGAATGCAAGAGAATTGAGATAGAGGCTATTGATGCAAGCGCTGCAAACATTCTTACATGTCCGACACTTTTTATGCGACGGGGTATCAAGAGGGCTCCAGATAAGAATCCAGCATAATATCCAGTAAGTATAATACCTGCTGATGCAGCTGAGTACCCTTCGATTGATGCCCTAACTCCAATCAAGCTACCTTGAAGCCCATTCGCAAGCATTATCATTGCAACACCAAAAAATAGGGCCCACGTTCCCTTAATCAAGCTGTACATATTTAAAAATTTATGAAATTATTTCAAAGCCATCTTCTGACGGACTTCTTATAGTCTAAGTAAACATTGCCAAACTCTTTTTCAAGATATTTTTCCTCTGGAATTATTACTCCATAAGTCAATAGTGGTATTGATATAGCTGCACTAATTACATACCACCAGGAGTTGAATGCTAGCCCGCAACTTAATAGAATTATAACCATTGCTAAATAAATTGGATTTCTTGAGTATTTGAAAGTTCCGCCAATAAACAATTGGTTTTGAATTGATTTTGGGTGAGGGTTTTCTTCGTTGTCAGAAAATATTTTTAAGGTGTAAATAGCCATTAAAAAAGAGGAAACAGCAATAATTAATCCGATGATTAATACTATCATGCTTCCTTTAAAGAGAGGCATATGTAAAAAAAAACTGTCAAGGAGGCTTGATGCTATCAACCCAATCATTAGGGCATAAGGAGGAAAAAACGTTGTCCTAGCGCCTTGGGCTCTAACAGGTTTTATAGGATCTTTATTGTTTTTCATATTTATGTTTAATTAATTGAATTATTTAATTTTTTAAGTTAAACCCACCCTAAATTATTTGACAAGTATAAATTATGTTTAAGAAAAGACAATCAGTACAACAAGTTGAAGAGAGCAATGAACTAGCCCCTAAATTCGATGATAATGGTTTGATAGTTGTTACAACAGTTGACTACAGAACTAATGAAATTTTAATGACAGGTTTTATGAATGAAGAGGCACTTGAAAAAACTATTACAACAAAAGAAGCTTTCTACTTTAGCAGAAGTCGAAATGCATTATGGCATAAAGGAGCTAAAAGTGGATATACTCAAAAAGTAAAGGAAATCCTAATTGATGATGATCAAGATGCCCTTTGTTTGAAGGTTGATATAGGAAAAAATGGCGCTAGTTGTCATGTTGGTTATAAGTCTTGTTTTTACCGTGAAATTGACTTAGAAGATACTGCAAATAAGTCTGGATTAAGGTTCACCACAGAAGAAAAAGTTTTTGATCCTGATGAAGTTTACGGAGATGAACCAAATCCAACTAAATTATAAAGGAAAATAAAATGGCTGTCCCAAAGAGTAAGATATCGAATTCTAAAAGAGGTATGAGAAGATCTCATTTACGTCTAAAGGGAAAAAATTTTATTGAAGATAAAGAGTCTGGTGAAATGAGACTTTCTCATCATGTTGATATGACAACCGGCACTTATAATGGAAAGAAAATCTTTACACCAAAAACAGAAAAATAATTTAACCCCAACAAAGATCTTCCTTAACTAGCATCATACCGTTTTCATAAATAAGTCCATTTTTTCTATCATTAGCTATAAAGCAAGGTCCATCGAGATCTATAAAATCTGCGTGTTCATATAGCGGTAATAACGGCAACATTGATAAGGAACTAGAGACCATGCATCCAAGCATGATATTTAGGTCTAACTTTTTTGCTTCTTTGACTATTTTTACTGCTTCTGAAAGGCCGCCTGTTTTGTCGAGTTTAATATTTATCGTATTATATTTATGAGCCATTTTTGCCAAATCAGAACTGTCATGAAATGACTCATCTGCACATATAGAAACAGGAAAATTTAATCCTTTTAACTCATTGTCATTTTCAGATAACAGTGGTTGTTCTATTAAATCAATCTTTGTTTTTACAAATAAATCAGCGTTTGATTTTAAGTCATCTATATTGAATGCCTCGTTAGCATCAACGATTATTACATTATTTGGAGAAAGCTCTCTTGTTTTTGTTAAGATTTCGTGAAGATTGTTTTTATTAACTTTTAATTTTAATGTTGGAAATTCTTGATGATTACTTACGTCCTCTATCATTTTTTCTGGCTCATCTAAAACTACGGTATAGCTACCAGGTAATGTAGTTGGCTTTGTTACTCCCATTAATTTCCAAATCGAAGTATTTTTCATCTTACATTCGAGATCCCACATCGCACAGTCTATTGCATTTCTTGCTGCACCATTTTTTAAGAAACTATCGAGATTAGTTAAGTTGATATTACCTTCTTCAATATCTGGTTTTAATTTGTGAATTTCCGAAGTTACGCTATCAATAGTTTCATCATACCTTTTATAAGGAACACATTCGCCATAACCATAAAAATTATTACTTTCTATCTTTACTTCAATTGTTTCGGCTGTAGTTTTAGAGCCTCTAGAAATAGTAAATGATTTATTTAAATCCCAAGATATATGCTTTATCTGAATATTAGACATTAATGTTTCAAATTTTTTCAATAATCTGAATGAATGGATCAAGGCTGTCTTGTAAAGGGTCCAAACATGGTAAGCCATATTCTTTAGATAATCTGTCCTTATGATCACTTGCCTCAGATTGACAATTAGATGTATTAAGTGCGATGCCAATGCATTGTATTTGCTTATTAGTGAGCTTGCCATTTTGTATTGTCTGATCGATAACCTCTCTGATGCTCGGTAATGGTGTATCCACGCCCCTCATATTAGTTCGTGTTGGTTCATGACATACAACAAATGCATCCGGTTGGCTTCCATGAAGCAATCCAAGTGAAACTCCTGCGAATGAAGGGTGAAACAGAGATCCCTGACCTTCAATAATATCCCAGTGATTATCATCATTGTCAGGCGATAACCATTCGACTGCTCCTGAGATAAAATCAGAAACAACAGCATCAATTGCAATGCCACTTTCTGCTATTAAGATTCCAGTTTGTCCAGTTGCTTTGAAAGATGCATCTATTTGATTACTCTGCATCGCACTTTCAATTGCGAGTGCTGTATATTTCTTTCCCACAGAACAATCTGTTCCAACAGTAAGGAGTCTTTTGCCTGATCGTTTTACTCCTTTTCCTGTCTGAAATTGCTTATCACTAAACCGTAAATCATGAAGTTGAACATTATTTCTTTCAGCCGCTTCTGCAATTTCACTAAACGAGGATAGTTTTGTATGCATTCCGCTGGCTACATTCATTCCAGATGATATTGCATTAATTATAATTGATTTCCATTCTTCTGGCATAATGCCCCCGGCATTCACCACGCCAATAACAAATGTCTTGGCGCCTTTCTTAACAGCTTCTTCTATATTCATTTCCTGTAAACCTAAGCTAGATTTGGCATTTGGAAGGCTCATTTGACCGATACACCAGTCTGGACGCCAGTAATTAACTCCTGCAGCAGTCTTTATTGCCAAATCATCTTTTGCGTCCCCAAGAAATAATAAATACGGTTTTGATATCATGTTAATAAGTTAATGTTTGAGTGGGGATAAGTGAGCTTAATTCGTGTGGATAACTTTTTTGCATAAATAACCCCTTGTTTCAAAAAAAATACCTTCCTAGAATGACTGTTCGCAATGAGACGTTCATGCGTTTCGGGGTTCGACCGGCCCCAGAAAAAGCGCTAAAGTGATAAAATTCTTGCTTTGGCGCTTTTTTGATGTATTTGATCCCCTTAAGCAATGCATTTTTAAATATTCTTAAAAAAATCTCAATGGCAAAGATCAAATATATCGAATTTAGCGGGGCGGAGCATGAAATTGATGTTAGTAGTGGACTGACTGTCATGGAGGGTGCGATCAAGAATAAAATACCTGGTATTGATGCAGATTGTGGCGGTGCATGTGCATGTGCTACTTGTCATGTATATGTAGCAAAAGAATGGATAGAAAAACTGCCTCCGAAAGAGGACTCTGAGGAAGATATGCTAGATTTTGCTTTCGACGTTAAAGATAACAGCAGATTAAGTTGTCAAATTACTGTCTCTGATGAGCTAGACGGTTTAGTTGTTAATATGCCTGAGAAGCAGTTTTAAGAACCCTCAAGTTTACAGTCTAAACTATTTTGTATCTCATTTAATTTATCAAGTTTTGAACCATTTCCTATAAATTGTCTCATTAGCATAAGGCCTTTATTAGACGGGGAAACAACAATAAACCCATCATTTACCTTTGTTGGCATAGAATTTGGTCCAAACAAATAAATTTTAAGCTTACCAAAGTTGTGCGCATTTTCATTTATTGTAGAAAAGTTGTCAGTGTTTTCTGAAAAGAATGATATCGACCAGTAAGACTCAGGTACTTCAGTTTCTATAACCAATGGAAAGTAAGTAATGTCATAAGCACATCCACCATAAAGTATGTCAGCGCTTGGTCTTATAACTTCAGTAAATTCTGAGTCAGGTAAATCGCGAGCAAATGAATTATTAATCATATTTTGCTCTTCCCAATTTCTACCGATAAACTTCATCATTAAACTAGGTGTGTAGTAAATTATCACTAGATGAAGTGAAAACCCAATTAATACAAGTGCAAATAATTTTTTAACCAAATTACTCATCACCACACTCCAATTTTTCAATAACTGGCAAATCCACTCTCTTCAATTTTGAGAAATATTCTTCACCTGGTAAATAAATTCTTAATGCGACGGAAAAACTCTCATCACTAGGTGTCCTCATCCAATTTTTATCAGCTACTTTTGAAATAAAATTATTGTCATTAGTTAAAAAAATATCGAACCCACCATCGATATTGAAATCAATTGTTTCACTATTTAAAGCATATATTTTTTCATTATTTTCAACTAAATAACCGTCCTCATTGTAGACGGTGATACTCCACCATCTAGATTCAATATCATTTCCGAATAAATGATAATTGCAGTTGCCTTGTAATTCTAGTTCTTCAATGTCATTAAATGCATGGAAATATGCAGCTTCAGGCTTTGCTAAAGCAAATGTTCCTCTCATTGCAACAGCGGCTCTTGTGTAAATATCTCTATTTTTGTCGCCTGGAGACGGCAAAATTTGCCAATTGTCGTTCTTGATAAATGCAAATTCTTCGTAAAGTTTGGCGGAGGCATAAGTAAAGGCTACAGCAATCAATATTACTGCAATTAAATATAATAGGTATCTGCGCAATAAAATCATTGTATAATCAATAAGTAATATTATTTATTATCATATAACAAGGAATAAATATATGTCTGAAACTATCAAGACAGATTGTCTAATAATTGGAGCAGGCCCTGTGGGTTTGTTTGCAGTATTTGAGTTGGGTATATTAGGACTTGATAGTCACGTTGTAGATAATCTTGACAAAATTGGAGGACAATGTGCTGAGTTATATCCAGACAAACCAATTTACGATATACCTGCGCTTCCAGAGTGTACTGGATTATCATTAATTGAAAATTTACAAAAACAAATCAAGCCATTTAATACGCCGTTTCACCTAAATGAAAGAATTGATGAAATAATAAATACCGGTGACTTATGGAAACTTAAAACTACGGGCAATAAAGTTTTTGAAACTCCTAACATATTTATAGCTGGTGGCGTTGGCTCATTCGAGCCACGAAAACCACCAATTGAAAATGTATCTAAATATGAAAATAAAGGTATTCAATATTCGATACCTGACAAAAACTTTTATAAAGATAAAAAGATTATAATTTTTGGTGGAGGTGATAGCGCGCTTGACTGGACTGTTGAACTTTCAAAAATTGCTTCTCATGTAACATTAGTTCATAGACGTGATGAGTTTAAAGCAGCTAATCACACGGTTAATTTAATGAAACAACTTGTTAAAGAAGGTCAAGTTGACTTGATCACAAAAAATCAGATTAGTGATGTTAAGGGCAGTGATAGAGTCGAAAAAGCAATCATAAAAGATAATGACGGAAATGAAAAAATTATAGATTGTGACGAAATCTTAATTTTTTATGGACTTAAAATGGAGCTAGGACCCATTAATGATTGGGGCCTAAATTTGAATGAAAAACAAATTGAGGTAAATACGGAAAATTTTGAAACGAATTTATCAGGTGTATTTGCAATGGGAGACATTTCTTATTACCCAGGTAAACTAAAGTTAATTCTATCAGGCTTTCATGAAGCCGCCCTAGCAGCACAGAAAGCATTTATACGCGCTAGACCAGATGAAACGCTAACTTTTCGATACACAACTTCATCAAGCGATATTCAAAAAAAATTAGGTGTAAAATAATTGCTGCAAAAACTATACGATAAATATATTTGTCCGCATCTCATTAATTATGCGATGCAAATGAAACCATTCAGAAAACAAAGAGAAAAAGTGATACCCTTTGCGTCTGGTAGAATATTAGAAATAGGTATTGGTTCAGGATTAAATTTTAATTATTACAATAAAGCAAATGTATCTGAGGTGTTTGCTGTTGAACCAGATGGCGTGTTGTTGAAAAAAGCAAAACAAAATGCAGAATTAAACAGTATAGATTTGAATATCCAACAACTTAAGGCTGAGGAGTTGCCTTTCGATAATAACTCATTTGATACAGTGATTAGCACTTACACAATGTGTTCCATTCCTGGCTTAGGTAGTGCTATGTCTGAAATAAACAGAGTTATGAAACCAAACGCTAAATTTCTATTCTCTGAACATGGCAAATCTCCTGACTCAAATGTTTTGAAATGGCAAAAAAGAATGAACGGGATTCAAAAAAGGATAGCGGGCGGTTGCCATCTTGATGTAGACATTCCAAATGAAATAACGAAAGCTAATTTTAAAATAGATAAAATAGACAGCATGTATGTTCCTGGACCAAAATTTTTAAGCTATCATTACTGGGGCGCCGCTAGTCCGCTAAAATAAGTTATGTTGATGCGACAAACTTTGGATTATGTTTTTTCAAATGCTGAAAGAAACAATCCGAAATCTATACTGCAAACAATAGATAATTTTGTGTTAGAGAGTGGTCAATTCTTAATGAATATCGGTCCAGAAAAAGGAGAAATTTTAAAAAATCATCTTTTAAAGTCAGAACCAAATAATGTAATAGAGTTAGGAACTTTTATTGGATATTCAGCAGTATTAATCTCATCAACTATTGGAGAAAAAAGTCAATTAACTTCGATTGACTCAGACATTCACTCTATAGAAATAGCGAAAGAATTAATTAACTTTGCTGGACTAGATCATAAGGTAAACTTGATGCACGGAAGTGCTGAGGAAATAATACCAAAATTAAATTTCAATGCTGATTTTGTATTTATTGACCATGCGAAGAAAAAGTATCTTTCGGATTTAAAACTTTTGGAATCAAAGGGCATAATTGTCAAAAATTCTGTAGTATTTGCTGATAATGTTGGGATTTTTAAAGATGAAATGGCTGAATATTTCGACCATGTGAGAGAATCCGGGGAATATCTGTCTCAAAATTTTAGCTCGAAATTAGAGTATAGAAATAATATATATGATGCAGTGGAAATATCGATTAAGAATTAATATCAATGGAAAATAGCAATCATTTTAATGTAATTGTAATTGGTGCTGGAATCTCGGGTATAGGAGCTGGATATTACTTAAAAAAAAATTGTCCTAATAAATCCTTTTGTATTATTGAAGGGAGAGAGAATATAGGTGGTACATGGGACTTATTTAAATATCCAGGAATAAGATCAGACTCCGATATGTTCACACTCGGGTATGCATTTAAGCCATGGAAAGAGCAAAAAACAATTGCAAACGGACCTTCCATCTTAAGTTATTTAGAAGAAACAGTTGAAGAAAATAATTTACGCGAAAAAATAAAATTTAGCCACAAAGTCTTAAGCGCAAACTGGAATTCAGCAGAGCGAAATTGGGAAGTAAGAGCTGCTCATCATGAGCAAGAAATATTATTAACAGCAAATTTTCTATTCATGGGGACAGGATACTATAATTATGATGAAGGATACACACCTGAATTTGATGACCTAGACAAGTACGAAGGTAAATTAATTCATCCTCAGAAGTGGCCTGAAGATTTTGACTACACAGATAAGAAAATGGTTGTTATCGGTAGTGGCGCAACAGCAGCAACTATAGTTCCCGAACTATCAAAAAAAGCTAAACACGTAACGATGTTACAACGCTCACCAACATATTATTTTCCAAGTCCAGATGAAGATAGATTTGCAAATTTTTTAAAAAAAGTTTTACCACAAAAAATGTCTTACACTCTTGTTAGGTTACGAAATGTATTCTTTCAGCAGCTTCTCTACAGAATTTGTAGATCATATCCAAAATATGTAAAACGAAAGCTCATAGATGGAGTTAAAGAATTATTGCCTAATCACGATATTTCAAAACATTTTACTCCGCGATATTATCCATGGGAACAGAGAATGTGTCTTATTCCAAATGGCGATTTGTTTGAGTCCATAAGAGACAATAGAGCGTCAGTCGTTACAGATCATATCGATAAGTTTACTAGCAAGGGAATAAAGCTAAAATCAGGGCAAAATATTGAAGCTGATGTTGTAGTAACTGCAACAGGCTTAAACTTACAATCTTTTGGTGGTGTCCAAGTTCATATCGACGGTAAATTGGTCGAGCCTTCTGAAACAATGACTTATAAAAGTATGATGTTCAGCGGTATTCCAAATTTCGTAAATTCTTTTGGTTATATTAATGCATCTTGGACCTTGAAAGCAGATTTAACCTGTGAATATGCTTGTAGATTAATTAATTATCTTGATCAGAATAACTACAGTCATTGTGTACCAAGGGTTCCAGTAGATGTGAAAGCTGAAAAAGATTGGCTCGCGACTGAGTTTTCCTCAGGATATATACACCGAGCTATTCATTTATTCCCCCAACAAGGCAGCAGGTCACCATGGATCAATACACAAAATTATTTTAGAGATTTCTTTGGTATTAAATTTGGCCGACTAAACGACGATTCTATTCATTTTTCTTAAGTGTCGGCGGCTTTAGCCATTTCTCTCAGTTCGTATTTTAATATTTTGCCTGTTGAAGTTTTTGGTAGTTCAGTAAAAACGACTTTTTTAGGACACTTAAAGCCAGCAAGAGTTTCTTTGCAAAACGAAATAATATCGCCTTCACTCACGCTATCATTTTGATCTTTTAATTCGATAAAAGCACATGGTGTTTCACCCCATTTTTCATCTGGTTTTGCAACCACTGCAGCAAATAATACAGATGGATGTTTATAAAGTGTATTTTCTATTTCAACTGATGAGACATTTTCACCACCAGAGATGATTATATCTTTGCTTCTATCTTTTATTTGAATGTAACCATTAGGATGCATTACAGCCAGATCACCTGAGTGAAACCAGCCTCCTGCCATAGCTTTATCTGTTTCTTCCTTATTTTTTAAATATCCCTTCATTACACAGTTGCCGCGTATCATGATCTCACCTATTTCTTCACCGTCATTCTCAACGTGCTGCATAGTCTCAGGGTTCATAATTGCTAGGCCATCCATCATCGGAAACTTTACACCCTGCCTTGATCTGAGCTTTGACTGTTCTTCAACTGATAGCTCATTCCATTCATCCTGCCATGCACATAATGAAATATGTCCGTATGTTTCAGTCAGTCCATAAACATGAGTAACGTCAAAACCCATTTTTTGAACCGCTTCTAATGTGGCTGCGGGTGGAGGAGCTCCTGCTGTTACTACATATACTTGTTGAGAGTATTCTCTTTTTTCCTCAGCTGTTGCTTGTGCTAGAAAATTTAGAACAATTGGCGCGCCACCAAAATGAGTTACTTTATGATCTGCAATAGCATCAAACATATTTTTAGCTGAAACATATCTAAGGCATACACTCGTACCTGCTAGGGCTGTAAGCGTGTAGGGATTACCCCAACCATTACAATGAAACATTGGAACAACCCACATATAAGTAGGATGCATTGGCATACTAAAAGCAGTAACAGATCCAAGTGCCATCAAGTATGAGCCTCTGTGATGATAAACAACTCCTTTTGGTAATCCAGTGGTGCCTGACGTATAGTTGAGCGCTAATGATTGCCATTCATCATTTGGCAAACTCCATTCGAGATCACTGTCACCTGTTAAAAGAAAATCCTCATAATTAATTTCTCCAAGATTCTCTCCAGCTCCCTCAGGATGATTTGCTAGCTCATCATCAATATCTATTACAAGAATTTTATTTTTTATCTTATCGAGTACTTGTTTTATCGTTGGTGAGAGCTCATTATCAGTAATCAATGCTTTTGCTTCACCGTGCTCAAGAATATAGCTAATTGTATCTACATCTAATCTGATGTTTATCGTATTTAATACAGCGCCTATCATCGGAACACCAAAATGTGTCTCATATATTTCAGGAGTATTAAAACAAAGAACTGCAACAGTATCTCCCTTTCCTATACCTCTTTTAGAAAGTGCGCTCGCAAGTTGTTTGCTTCTTTTATATGTTTCAGACCATGTAAATTGTTTTTTGCCATGTATAATCGAAGTTCTGTTTGGATAAACTTCCGCTGCTCGTATGAGAAAACTTAAAGGAGACAACGGTGTAAAATTGGCATCGTTTTTGTCTAAATTTGTATCATACATGTGAGCCATTAAAACAATCCCTCTATGTCGCCATTTTTATTTAAGTGTATAGCATTTGCAGCTGGAACTCTAGGCAGACCTGGCATAGTCATAATTTTATCACATACAACTACAAGAAATTCTGCACCCGCTGCTAGTCTAACTTCTCTGATAGGAACTACATGGTCTTTTGGAGCGCCTCTTAGATTTGGATCAGTTGAGAAGCTGTATTGAGTTTTAGCTACACATATTGGGTAATGGCCATACTTTTCCTCTAACTCGTCAAACTGCGTTCTTATTTTTTGGTCAGCAATAATATCGCTTGCACCATATATTTCTTGAGCAATTTTTTTCATCTTATCCCACAATTTCATTTCGTCCGGATATAGATGCTTTATCTTTGGAGCATTTTGCTCAGTAATTTCTACTATGTGCTTTGCTAGGTCCTCTGTACCCGCACCACCATTGCTCCAATGTGTGCAATTAAATGACTTTACATTTAATGAGTCACAGCAATCGCTGATTGCTAATAATTCTTTTTCACTGTCAGATATGAAATGATTAATAGCAACTGTAACAGGTGCCCCATACATTTGCATATTTGCAATGTGCTGCTTTAAATTTGATAAACCTTTTTTTACAGCTTCAACATTTTCATTTTTTAATTCTTTTTTATCCATCCCGCCATGCATTTTTAACGCTCGAACTGTTGCAACTATTACTATTGCTGAAGGATTTAATTTTCCTTTACGGCACTTTATGTCTAAAAATTTTTCTGCTCCAAGATCTGCACCAAAGCCTGCTTCTGTCACAACATAATCGCTTAATTTAAGAGCAGTTTGAGTAGCGACTAAAGAATTGCATCCATGGGCAATATTTGCAAAAGGACCCCCATGAATGATAGCGGGATTTTTCTCCAGTGTTTGAACAAGATTAGGTAAAAAAGCATCTTTTAGCAAAGTAGTCATCGAGCCGTCTGCATTTAAGTCTCGGGCCATAATTTCTTTCTTCTTCCTTGTATATCCAACAATGATATTCCCAAGTCTATTTTGTAAATCGTCTAAACTTGTAGATAAACAAAAAATTGCCATCACTTCAGATGCAACAGTAATATCGAATTTATCCTCACGAGGGTATCCGTTGGCTATACCGCCTAAATTAACATTAATATTTCTTAAAGCACGATCATTTAAATCTACAACACGTCCCCAAACCACTCTTCTTGTATCAATTCCTAAATCGTTTCCCCAATAAATATGGTTATCAATCATCGATGCAAGGAGGTTATGTGCTGATGTGATCGCATGAAAATCACCTGTGAAATGTAAATTAATTTTATCCATTGGTACTACTTGGGCGTAACCACCTCCTGCAGCACCCCCTTTGACACCAAAGCAAGGTCCTAAACTAGGTTCTCTCAAGCATACCAATGATTGTTTTCCAATTTTATTTAAGCCATCACTAAGACCGACTGATGTAGTAGTCTTTCCTTCACCCGCTGGGGTAGGTGAAATGGCTGTAACTAAAATGAGTTTTCCGTTTTTGTTATTACTTTCTATATTTTGAGTATCAATTTTAGCAATGTGGTGGCCAAATTTTTGGAGATTTTGATCTTTTAAGTCTAATTTTGAAGCAATTTCTTCAATAGGAGCCATGCTATTTTTTCTAGCAATTTCAATATCTGAGAGTACAGCCATAAATGATACTAATATTAAAAACCTAGACAACTTAAGAACTTTACAGATAGGAGTCTACAAAAATGTATTGCTATAGAACAAATTTTTACATAAATTTTGATTTAGGAGACTCAAATAGCGCTGCAAAATTAAGCCAAGCAGTGCAATTTAAAATCCGCGTGGCTTAAGCGGTACACTCATTTACAGCATTATGGGAAATGTAAATTTTTCATTGGAAGTTACTACAAGAACAAATCTATCTGATTTGCCTAAACTCAATGATATTTATATTACATTTTTGCCTGGCACTAGTTATCTTGACGTTATTGAACAAACCAAAGCTTTAGCTAGTGCAGGTTATAATCCCATTCCTCACTTTCCAGCTCGTTCAATTACTGATTCAGATATGTTAAAATCATATATTGAGCAAGTTAAAGAGGCTGGAGTTAAACAAGTTTTAATAATTGGTGGTGATCGAGATATTTTAGGAAAATATCATTGTTCACTACAACTTATAGAAACTGGTTTGTTTGATGGAATGAAAATAGGTATTGCTGGTCACCCTGAAGGATCTCCAAACATGAGCGATACGGCTATTGAAGAAGCAATGAAATCAAAGGCCCCATTTGCTGATTATATTGTAACACAGTGGACACAAGATACGGACGCATTATCGTCTTTTATTTCTGGAGCTCCACTTCCTGTTCATGTAGGCGTTGCGGGTCCGGCTTCTATGAAGACACTAGTCAAATTCGCTGGATTTGTTGGATTAAAGAATACGCTTAATTTTGCAAAAAAAAATGCATCTAAAATTTTTGATTTATTGACTGTTCAGACACCTGATGATGTAATTCAAGAATTAAAAGAGAACGTTGAACATTTTCACATTTATGCGTTTGGTGGAATAAAAAAAGCAAACGAATGGTTAGAAAAGGAGAACTACTATGTCTAAGAAAATAGAACATAACACTACTGTTGATCAAAGCGACAGACATGTTCCTTACAATTTACGCCAAAGTGGACCAACAAAAGTTGAAATGTTAATTTCAACTCGAGTGAGAAAGTCACCATATTGGCATAAGTCTATGGAAGCAGGCTGCTGGAGAGCAACAGTTTATAACCGTATTTATCATCCCAGAGGTTATGTAAAGCCAGAAGATGGCGGAGCAATGGTTGAATATGAAGCAATTAAAAATCATGTGACTATGTGGAATGTTGCAGTTGAAAGACAAATACGTGTAATTGGTCCAGATGCTGAAAAATTTACAGACTATGTAATTACAAGAGATGCCACAAAGATATCACCATTGAGAGCTAGGTACGTAATATTATGTAACTATAAAGGTGGAGTCTTAAACGATCCTATTCTCTTAAGAATCTCGAAAGATGAGTTTTGGTTTAGTTTGTCAGACTCAGATATTGGACTTTATTTGCAAGGCGTAAATGCTGATAAAAGATTTGATGTAGAAATTGATGAGATCGACGCGTGTCCTGTTCAAATTCAAGGACCAAAAGCCATTGCTTTGATGAAAGATTTAGTGGGTGATCAAGTTGATCTTGATAATATTCCTTTCTATGGTCTAGCAGAAGTTAAAGTTGGTGGTAGAAGTTGCGTGATTTCTCAAACTGGTTTCTCTGGCGAGTCCGGTTATGAAATTTATTTACGAAATGCGACGCTCTATGCCGATGATATGTGGGATGCTGTTTTGGAAGCAGGCAAGAAACATAATCTAATGGTCATAGCACCTGCTCACCACAGAAGAATACAAGCAGGTATTTTATCCTGGGGTCAGGACTTAGATCATGAGCACAATCCTTTTCAATGTAATCTTGGTTATCAAGTTTCTTTATCTGGAAAAGGTGAGTGGGCAAAAAAAGGAGATTATGTTGGCAAACAAGCACTCGAAAAGATGAAGGCTGACTTGAAAGATGGCCATAAGCCATACAAATTACAATTAGTGGGATTTGAGATTGGTGGCAAACCAATTGATGAGTATGCACCTGATTTTTGGCTCGTGTCTCCTGGTGATGGTGGAGACCCATGTGGCTTCATTACTTCACCCTGGTATCATCCTGAAAAAGGAAAAAATATAGCCATGGGTTATATACCATATGATGGAACCCTTAATGCAAATGGTTTCCCAAAATGGGAATTAGGTAAAAAATATAAAGTTCATTTACCTGATATTTATGCTGATGAGCCAGGCGTACCAGTAGACGCCGTAACAGTTGATGTACCGTTTACTGAGTCTTTCAACGCGAATACAAGAGAAGTTGTAAAGGGCTAGTTTATATTAATTGCTCAGCACAAATCAAAGTGCTGAGCATTAACAATAATACAATTTAGGATTTGTGTTGTACGTAAAGTTGGTGATAGCAAACTTTACCATTTTTTTCTATAAAGTCTTGGTGGTATTCTTCAGCGGGCCAAAATTTAGCATTCTCTCTTAATTCTGTAACTACTTCGTTTTGATGTTCGCCTGAGTTATTAATCTCATTAATTTTGCTTTCCGATATTCTTCTTTCTTCATCAGAATTACAAAATATAACTGACTTGTATTGTTCACCAATGTCTGGACCTTGACGATTCATCTGAGTTGGATCATGAATAAAGAAAAATTTGTCTAACAATTCCTCAAACTTTACTTCATTATTTTCATACTCAATTTCAACAACTTCAATGTGTCCTGACTTACCTGTACAGACCTCTTCATATGTAGGGTTTTCTGTATGCCCACCGGCATACCCTGAAATTACTTTTTTAACACCAGACATTTCTTCAAAAAGAACTTCTACTCCCCAAAAACATCCTGCACCTAGTATTAACTTTGAAATCATACCTTAACATAAGGTTTTTTTTATATATGTTAAAGATCAAATTAAATTATATTCCGTCTAATATTAATACTGATAATGAATAATCAAGATATAAGCATTGGTAAACTCACAAGGTTAAAGATCTGGATAACCGATAATCATTTGTCTGATGATAAATGGTCAAATACAAAAAAATTTATCATCATAAAAATAACTACTGAAGATGGAATTGAAGGTTGGGGAGAAGCATTCTCTATTTATCTCAGAGAAAAAAGTATTGCGATTATTATTAAAGAGTTATTTAGAGAAATTTCGAATATTCCAAATCTATCAATAAAGTCATTTTATAATAAAATTTCATTGTTAAGTGATGGTCATAGAGGTTTAGATTTTAGCTCTGCTACAAGTGCCATTGAAATTGCATTATGGGACATATCAGGTAAGTTAAAAAATCTCCCTTTAAATTCTTTATTAACAAAAAGCCCCAAACCAAATGTTCCCATTTATGCTACGTGTTGGAGCGATTTAAAAAAAGACACAAATGATTATTTGAGGCAAATAGAAAAATTTTTTGGAAAGAAATATGGGGGAATTAAAATATATCCAATGCTAGATAGCGTATCAATTTCAATTCAGTTTGTTGAAAAAGTTAGAGAAATAGTAGGAGATGAATTACCGCTAATGCTTGATTTAGCTGTGCCTGAAGATTTAGATCAGACAAAATCCTTTTTAAAAGAAGTAACGTCATTTAATCCTTATTGGATAGAAGAGCCTGTTGATGGTGAGAATATTAGCTTACTTACTGAGATCAAAAATACTTTTAATATGAAAGTTGTAACTGGCGAAAAGCAATCAGGCTTGGTCCATTTCAGAGAATTAATACAGAGAAATGCAGCAGATATATTTAATCCTGATATTTCAGGTATGGGCGGACTTATTGATATTATCGAGATATCAAATGAAGCATCAAATAATGGCATCTCTATTTCTCCGCATTGCTGGAATTCAATGTCGGTTTCAGCATCTGCGATGCTTCATGTTTGCTCAAGTATTTCTAATTCAGAAAAGGCTGAAATATTTCCAGATTATATAAACTTTTCAAAGAAATTTTGTGAGTTACCTTTTGATATTATTGATAATAAAGCACATATAAATAAATCAGCTGGACTTGGTATAGTTATTCACGAAAATATTTTATCTGAGTTGAGCATTTATTCAGTAGATGAAAATAGTAATGACTGAATCAAACTATCTATTTGACGAAATATTCAAATCTAAAGAAACGAGTTCAAATATTTTTCTGATCAACGAAAATAAAGAGACAAGTTACTTAGAATTTCATGAAATTGTAAATCAAATTTCTAATTACTTAGTAGATATTAATTTATTACCGGGTGACCGAGTAGCAATACAGGCAGAAAAGAATGTAATTCAACTTGCTACATACGTAGCGACCATTAAAGCTGGAGGTGTTTATCTGCCACTCAATACTGGCTATACCCTAAGTGAGCTCGAATATTTCTTCAATGACGCCAAACCTAAGGTGATAATTGTCGATGACGAAATCCAAAATGAAATAAAAAACTTAGTAAGCTATTCTTCAGTTTCAATTTTATCATTAAATTTAGACGAAACTGGTTCATTGACTGAGCAGATAAAAAACTATCCAAAAAAATTTCAATCAATTAAAAGAAACGAAAATGACTTAGCCGCTATTTTGTATACATCTGGCACTACTGGAAAATCAAAAGGAGCGATGCTATCGCATAGAAACTTGGTTTCAAATTCTGAAGTATTAAGAGATTTTTGGAAATTTACAGAAAATGACGTGCTTTTACACATGCTACCTATTTACCATACCCATGGTCTTTTCGTTGCGTGTAATCTTCTCGCAATTGTTGGCGGATCAATGATTTTCTTAGAAAAATTTGATGTTGAAAAAGCTTTGCTTTGGATGAAAAGAGCCACCTCCATGATGGGCGTGCCAACATTTTATACAAGATTGTTAGCAAGTGAAAAATTAAATAATGAGTCAGCAAAACACATGAGACTATTTATTTCTGGTTCAGCACCTTTATTATCAGAAACTCACATTGAATTTGAAAAAAGAACTGGTAAAAAAATTCTTGAGAGATATGGCATGACAGAAACAAATATGAATATTTCAAATCCATATGACGGATTACGAAAAGCAGGCACAGTGGGCATATCTCTTCCAGGCATTGAAATAAGAATAGTCAATGAAGAAGGTAAGGAAGTAGAGATGGGTCAAATAGGAACTATTGAACTTAAGGGCGAAAATATCTTTAAGGGGTACTGGGGAATGGAAGAAAAGACCAAAGAATCATTTAAAGATGATGGTTTCTTCATAACAGGCGATCTCGCAAAGAAAGATGAAAATGGCTACTTTACTATTGTTGGTAGAGATAAAGATATGATTATAAGCGGTGGACTAAATGTTTATCCTAAGGAAATAGAGGATGTGATTAACCAAATACCTGATATATCAGAATCAGCAGTAATAGGCATAAATCACTATGATTTTGGGGAGGCAGTTGTAGCATTAGTGATATCAGATAATAAAAAATTAGAAGAACGCTACGTACTAGATCTATTAAAAGATAAAATAGCGAAATATAAGCAGCCCAAAAAAATCATATTTTTGGAAGAATTACCAAGAAATTCTATGGGTAAAGTACAAAAGAATATCTTAAGAGAAAAATATTCATATCTATTTAAGGGTTAGTTGAAATCCATTTATGAATTTCATTTACAAAAACATCATCTTGGGTTGGATTTAAAATGCCTATAAGATTATGCTTATTTCTACCGCCATTCACGGCTTTTATATCTATAATTTTTTTTGGACCTGACCATTTATCAAATATTTTTTCGACTCTTTCAAAGTTTACTACACGGTCTCTCTTGTCGTAAAAAATAATCATTGGTAATTGATCAATATCATTCTTTATTTTAACAGATGACAAAACTTTCCAGAATGCTCTTGGTAGTGAACTTTCAAATTTATTAACCCAATATGGGCCCCATTCTTCATATGAAAGTCCATTGAATTTTGGAAAATTGAATTCGTGGGTTCTTTTAAAAAGAAGGCCTATCGATGCTAAAACGAAAATTGGTCTAACAGTAAGAGTCGGAGGAGCTATTAAAACAAGGCTGTGGATCTTACTTTTTAACTTTTGATCCTGAGAAGCGAGCATTGCTAATCCACTTCCAGCTGAAAAACCGATTAATATTACTTTATCGCCAATTTTGTTTCCTACAGCAATTGCCTCAGCGGTGTCCTCTATAAAATCATACGCAGATACTCCTTTGGTCCCTTCAAAACCAACACCGTGCCCTGAAAGTCTAGATATGAAAAGATTAGCTTCTAGCTTGTCAGCTATTTTTATTAAGGAGTCTCTTTGTTGGAAGCCAGTGGCAAAACTTCCATGTATAAAAACTATAGCGTACTCTGTTTTTTTATTTGAAATTGAATTCCAAATAATTTGTTTTTTAGCATTTTGTTCAAGTGAGTCAATTTTTTCTTCTTTGTCATTTATATATTCAGTAACTTCATTATTGATTTGAATATCAGGAAATGTAATTTTCATTTTAATGAAAAGTTGAGACAATATAAAAATAGTTAAAAAAAAAATAATAAAAGCAATAAATGAGAAAAAATAAATCATGATACTTTTAAGCATGTAAAAAATTTCTAGTCATTTACTAGAATTTATCCATTTATTTATTTCCTGTATAAAAATATCATCAAGATTAGGATTGAAAATTCCAATCAAATTATGATTTAGCGGACCAGCTTCTGTAGTGTTCATGTCATAGATTTTTTTTGGACCTTTCCATTTCTCATAATTTTTTTTAATACCATCCTCAAGAACTACTGCATCATGTTTGTTGTAAAATAGAAGTAACGGAACTTTATTGTTCTTAAAACCCATTTGGTCTGACAAGTTGGGAACTTTCCACAATTCAAGTAATTCTTCTCGGTCAACTTTAGTTGACCAATATTCATTCCATTTACTATCTAAGCCATATAATTCTGCATAATCTGCTTCTATGCTCCCCGTCAGAAAAGAAACAAGAGTAATCATAAAATAATTATAGGTCAGTTTACTGTGCGCTGGCGCCAATAATATTAAATAATCTAACTTTTCTGAACTTATTTGGTCCGAGGCAACAATTGACATTAGTGCCCCACCAAGTGAGAAGCCCATAACAATAACTTTTTGACCAATTTTTGATCCTACTTCAATTGCTTCCACAGCATCTTTAAGTAAATTTTCAATTTTCATTGATTTAGTTCCTTCATAAGGAACTCCATGACCTGAAAGCCTTGTAATAAATAAATTTGCTCCAAGGTTATTTGCTATTTTCCTGACGGATGACTCGTGTTGATAACCGGTTGCTAAGACGCCGTGAATAAAAACAAATGCATACTCAGTTTTTTCTTTTTTATCCATGTTATTCCAAACAATCTTCTTTCTTGCATTGGGCGCGATATTATTGATCTTTGCTTCTTCAGTTCGTAAATATTCCTCGACGTCATTTTCTATAGAGATTTTAGGTATTTCGATATTTTGATCATTTAGGGATAAAAAAGGAAATGAAGCAAAAAAAACAATTGCTATTAAACAAACCATGAATATTCCAAATAAAGATAAAATATATTTTTTGAAAGTCATAAAAAGTTTTGTTTATTAATTTGAGTAAGCACAAATTTTATTTCCATCTGGGTCTCTGATGTATGCATAGTATACCTTACTATCGCTTGGTCTAAATCCAGGATCACCTTCATTTTGTGCACCAAGGTCAAGTGCAGTTTTGTGAAACTTATCAACTTCCTGTGTTGATTTAGTTAAGAAAGATATTTGAGTACCATTTCCATATGTAACAGGCTCTCCATTTGCCGGTTTTGTTATGTAGAACTCTACATCATTATTTCCCTTGTGTGCATAGCCTACACACACTTCATCCTCATAAATCGAAACTATTCCAATTACTGCAAGGACAACATCATAGAATGCTTTAGATTCTTTTAAATTACTCGACCCAACCATTACGTATCCTCTCATTATCTATCCTTTCTATGAATATTGCTTTGATGTTACTTCCTCAAGCATCAGAATCATTTTGGCTTTGTAGTCTTCATCAGTTGCTGAGTCAGTTTCTAAAACAGAAAAAAAACTTGCAACAACATTTGTTTCTAAGTTAATCATTAAAAATTGCCCACCGTATCCAGAATGCCCAATCCAATTATTAGATTTCATAGTTTGATTTGCATAATAAACATATTTTTCATCTTTTAAGTGCATATATTTTGGACCTTTTTCAGAAACTGTATCATCAATAAATTTACTAGAGCCAGCTATTCTATTTCTGATCCCAAGACCTTTTCTTGAGAAAAGCAGTCCCATGCGTAGCAAATCTCTTGCAACAAGACAACCACCACCTGATAGCCATGGCATCCCACCTCTGTCTGTTGCCATATACAAACCATCTTCAAGACCCATTGCTTCTACTGACGAGAGAAGCCACTCTCGCAGCTCTCTCCCACTTAATTTTTCAATCAGTACAGCAATTACGTCACTGTTCGCTGACTTATAAAATGCTTTATCAGAATTGTTTATTACAGAATTAGTTCCATCTGTTTGAATACTGTTCAAGAAATCTTCTTGAAACTTTTCATCTTTATCTTCATCTGGTATTCGCCAGCCACCAACAGTTTCATGCATAAATGATGTTGAATACGGGTCAGTATAATCTTCAGTAAAAGCATTTATAATGTTCATATTTAATACGTTTTGAACCGTCGCTTTTGAATATCCTTCTCCAATATTGGGCAAATAATAGCCAATAGGTTTTTCCAATTGCAATTCACCTTTCTCAACTAATTCACCGACAAATAGATTTAAAAACATCTTTGAAATTGACATTATTGTATGCGGTGTTTCAGAAGAGAAATCTTTTGCATATTTCTCAAAAAATATTTCTTGCCCTCTCCCAACTATTAAAGAGCAAAAAGATTTATGGCTCGTGATTTCCCTTACTGAGTTTATTTCATCTATTTCATCTTTGCTGTTTTCATTAAGCAAAAGAACGTAATCTGATCTTAACAAAAGACCATATCTGTTTATTTTATGAAGATTCCTATAGCCAGTTCTTCTATATTCAGGAAGGTTCCATTTAGCTTTATTATCACGTAATGTCACAAGAGTTGGGTTTGGAGTATCGACTAACTTATTAACCATTAATTATATTAGGTTTTATTTTTGAATGATTAAAGATTTCTTCATAATATTTTCCAATTTGTATTACTTTTTCATCTGATTTATTTTTTCCAATTAATTGCATACCCATTGGTAGTCCCTCAGCATTAAAGCCAACTGGCACTGAGATAGTGGGCAATTGAAACATGCTTGCAAATACCGTAACTTCCATCCAGCGATGGTACGTGTCCATCTGCGTTTCAGAAATATTTTTTGGGAAATCTATTTCTTTGTCATATGGAAACAATTGTGCTGACGGCAAAGCAATGAAGTCATATTTTTCAAATATACTATCTACATACTTTTTATCATTATGATACTGATTAATAGAATTAGAAACTTGATCATCAGTAATCTTAATCCCTTCTTCATATTCCCATTTAACCGGAAAGCTTAGTTCATCAAAATCCTTAATTTGCATTTTGGAAATATCATTGAATGTAATTTTCGATCTTAGAGTGCACCATGTCTCCCATAGTTTATTAGGATCAATAT
The DNA here is from genome assembly GCA_902613805.1 of uncultured Pelagibacteraceae bacterium. GTDB lineage: Bacteria > Pseudomonadota > Alphaproteobacteria > Pelagibacterales > AG-422-B15 > CACNXQ01. Next base: position 366,177 of record CACMIV010000002.1, on the reverse strand, counting down.
TAACTTTGCATTTTTCTACGAATATTTTTTTGTCTGTTCCCATAAGTTTTTTTAAAGAAGCTTCGCATAATTCAATAATTCCTGCTTCAAAAGAGTAGTGTTCAACAAAGTTGTTAATCCAGCCAATTTTTATTTCACTAGAAAAATATCTCTTGATTGACTGAAATGAACCCTCAAAGTCAAACGAGTAGGGGTCTTCCATATCTTTTCCAATAACAGCATCTAAAAAAATACTTAAGTCATCCGGTGTTCGGGCAATGCCACCTGGAGTCGTCAATACAGGAAATTTACTGATTTCTCTTTTATCAGGTATTAATCCAGGAGATGGCCTAAAACCGTATAGATTTGTGAAAGCTGCAGGGTTTCTGCAAGAGCCCATCATGTCCGTACCATCAGAAAATGGTACGAGGCAGCTGGCCACAGCTGCTGATGCTCCTCCGCTTGAGCCGCCAGGTGATAGATCGTAGTTATAAGGATTTGAAACTGAATCAAATAATTTATTCTTTGTGTGAGATCCAATCGCTAGTTCAGCCATATTTGATTTTCCAATAATTGTGGCTCCGTGTTGCTTTATTTTCTTAACAATTAAAGAGTCATTCTGTGGAAAATTATTTTGATATTCAAGTAGTCCATAAGTAGTCGGCAGTCCTTTGACGTCGAATAATTCTTTTGAAACAAATGGAAGTCCAAATAAAACTTGTTTTCTTGTAACATCAACTTTTTGTGCATCCTGTGACTTTGCTTTATCTATAATCCAATCTTTGTCTCTTAGTGATACAATGGCATTAAGCTTAGGATTAAGCTTTTCAATATTGGACAAGTATTCTAGAAAAAGTTCTTCAACTTTTATTTCTTTTTTAGAGACTAGGTCAACTTGTTCTCGAATAGATAAATGAGTAATCATCTACAAGGTTTTTTATCGAGCTCCAAAAATACTGACCTTGACGAGCTCTCTGACGTCATCCAATGTAGCTGAACGAGGGTTAGTACCAAACGCCGTATCAATCATTGACTTTTCAGATATTCTCTCAATGCAATCCTCTGGAACGCCAATTTCACACAAGCCCTTAGGTATTTTGATTCTATCAAGTATCTTTTCCATGCTTTCGATGAAATAATCCACAGTTTGATCTTCATATTGCATTGCCTGAGCCATTCTCATCACTTTTTCTTCCATACCTGGGAGATTGTATCTTAGAACTGCTGGCAAAATAATAGCATTAGTTAGCCCATGATGCGTATTAAATTCTGCCCCAACCATATGCGCAATAGCGTGCACAAGACCAAGCCCTTTTATAAAAGAAACCCCCCCTAAACACGAGGCAACCAGCATAGCCCCTCTTGCTTCAAGATTATTTGGTTCTTCTACAGCCGTAACAAGTGATTTAGAAATTAAGTTTAGACTTTCGAGTGCGGCACCGTCACATAAGGGATGAAAACCTGGCACACAATAACCCTCAATTGAGTGTATCATTGCATCTGCGCCTGTCCACGCTGTAAGATTTGAAGGTAATCCCAATGTCAGTTCAGGATCAAGCAATGCCAATGAAGGCTTTAGATCAGGATGCATTATACAAAGTTTAATTCCTTGTTTGGTATCTGTTACCATTGCTGTACTTTCTGTTTCAGCACCTGTTCCAGCTGTTGTAGGAATTGTAATAAGTTTAGGAAATTTATTATCTGGTTCAATGACATGAGGTGTCTTTTCCCATTCAAAGTCAAATAACTCAATATCATTATTAGCAGTTAAACAAATTGACTTGCCGCCATCCATGGCACTACCGCCACCAATAGCAATTATTGCATCGTGATTATTATCATTGAAAAGTTTTTTTCCTGATGAAATTTCATCGTCTCTTGGGTTAGGTGAAATTTTTGAGTACACGCTTGAATTAATTTTTGATTTTTTTAAAATTTCGACCAATTTATCGATAAAGGGAAGATCAACACTGCCACTATCAGTGACAATCAGTGGATTGGTTATCTCATTCTCAGAACAATAAGTTCCTATCTCGGAAAATCTACCTGGACCATACGCTATCGGTACTGGGAAGCCCCAATCTTGAGGGGCAAGAATTTCTTCTTTGTTCAAATTGAAAAGCGTCATGGTTTATTTATTTTAATTAATTAAGATGTCATTGATTTTAAGACAATTGACCGATCAATTTCACCAATTAGTTCTCCTGACACTGCATCGATTACAGGATATTTTTTGTCAGTGTCAGCTATTTGATTAATTAAAGTATCGATTTTAACGTCACTTTTAATACACTCATTGCCCTGAGCAAACAGGGTTCGTGTATCTTCGCAGCATTCTTTTCTTGCGCATTTGCCCGCACTTAAAACTTTATATTTGGGAACATCTTCAGTGAAGTCTTTTACGTATTGGTCTATAGGATTTGCAACAATTTCCTCTGGTGTACCAACCTGTGATATTTCTCCATCTTTCATAATCGCAATATGATCACCCATTTTAATAGCTTCAGAAAAATCATGCGTAATGAATACCATTGTTTTTTGAACCATTTTTTGAATGCTAATTAACTCGTCTTGCATTTCCCTTCTTATCAACGGATCCAGAGCTGAGAAAGGTTCGTCAAAAATTAGAATCTCAGGATCAACTGCTAGCGCTCTAGCTAGTCCAACTCTTTGTTGCATTCCACCTGACAATTCACGAGGGTAATGTTGATCCCAACCTTCTAGTCCTACAAGATTAAGTGTTTCCATTGACTTATCTAATCGATCTTTTTTCTTTACTCCCCTTATTTCAAGTCCATAACCTATATTTTCTATCACTCTTCGATGAGGAAAAAGACCAAAGTGCTGAAATACCATACTCATTCTATTACGCCTCAGATCTGTTAAATCTTTATTACTCATTTGTGTCACATCTTGATTGTCAATTTTTACCTCGCCCGCTGTTGGCTCAATCAGTCTTGATAAACATCTTACCAATGTAGATTTGCCACTACCTGATAAACCCATCACAACGAACGTTTCACCTTTTTGAACTGAGAAACTCACATCTTTAACTGCAACCACATGTCCAGTTTTTTCTTGCACTTCACTTCTTGATAAGTTTTTGTCTAAATTTGTAAGAACATTTTTTTCATTCGGCCCAAATACCTTCCATATATTTGTGCATACTATTTTGTCATTTTTTTCCATTATTTTTGAGTGCTTTATCTGCTGAATGTTATACTATGTTCAGGATTTTTGAATAATTTATTTAACCTTGAGGAATACTATTTTACATGGCATTAACCCAAGATACATCACTTTTATCGTCTAAAGGTAGTACTCAAAGTCTAATCATTCCCGGGCTAATTTTTGCCGCAATTCTTGCTTCAATCTGGCTCGCGTTTCAAGGAGAAGATGTTTCAGAATTTCCTGTCTTTATAACTGATGCTTTTACTTTTACAGCTTGGGTCAATGCTGGTGAAGATTTTCTAAAAGATAATATTAAAGTTTATACAAGGATGGTTGCTGGTTATGTAAAAGACCTTTATTGGATGCTCGAAGATTTTTTACTAGATTCATCTTGGGTATTTATAGCGGCGCTATTGCTTATTCCATCACTTGCATTTGGTGGAATTAAATTAGGTTTTCTTGTTCTTTTTGGCACCATGTATTGGGGAATGGTTGGGCTTTGGGATTCTGCTATGGAAACTCTTGCTCTTATGGGTTTATCAGTATTCTTATCTGTAGCCGTTGGAGTGATACTTGGTATTTTCTGTGCATTAAGTGATCGTTTTGAGAGAAATATGAAACCAGCTCTCGATATAATGCAAGTGATGCCTGCGTTTGTTTATCTTATCCCTGCAATGTTTTTCTTTGGAATCGGAGGTGCACCTGCAATTCTTGCAACAATGATTTATTCAATGCCTCCTATTATTCGTCTCACAAACTTAGGTATACGTCAGGTCCCCAATGAAACAGTAGAAACAGCAACAGCTTTTGGTTCTAGTAAAAGTCAAATTTTATTTAAAGTACAAATTCCATTAGCTCTGCCAAGCATCATGATGGGCGTTAACCAAACAATAATGATGGCATTGGCATTGGTTGTTTTAGCAACGTTTATTGGGGCTCAAGGTCTAGGTTCAGACATTTGGGTATCGATAAAAAAACTAGAAGTCGGAGCTGCTTTGGAAGGAGGTATTTGCGTTCTTTTAATGGCAATCATGTTCGATAGATTTGGTAAAGCCGCTAGTCGGGAGACAGTTACTTTGCCATCCGATAGTCAAAAATTTTATCTTTTACCGCAAACATGGGATATTTATCCCATTGCTAGACAGGTTGAAAAACCTCTACAATTAATTCATTTTGCATTTGCATTTGTATTCTCAAGCGTCATTCGAATATTTTCTTTCATTTTAAATTCAGTAATTTCTTTATTTAATAAGGATTACGGCTCAGCGATTGCACAATTTATAAATGCTCATTATTTCTTTTTCTCTGGATTATTAATATTAATTGGCATTATTTATTATGATGCAAACGTTGCTGCAATAGGAACATTTCCTGATGCATGGAATCTGTCAATAAGAGAAGAAATTTCTGCTGGTGTAAAATCATTGGTTGTAAATGATACGTTTATTTCAATAACCAAAACAATCAGATCAACTGTTGTTATTTACCTTCTAAGACCATTTGATTTTTATCTAACATATTTACCTTACTGGTTTACAATTGGGGCATTGGTTCTAATCAGCTGGAAATCTGTTGGAATTAGATTTGCGATTATTACTGCCATCCTTCTAGCATTCATCGGCGCTTGCAATATTTGGACTGAAGCAATGATTACTCTTTCATCAGTTCTTATCTCAGTTCTTTTATGTTTTGTAATTGGTGTGCCAATTGGTATCTTAGCATCTTACAGTAAGAGATTTCAAAATATCAACGAGGTAATATTAGATGCAATGCAAACATTGCCGTATTTTTGTTACCTTGTTCCAGTTTTAATGTTTTTTGGTGGTGGGGCATTTTCTGCATTACTTGCAACAATTATATACTCCATACCTCCAATAATACGTTTAACTGTATTGGGCCTGTCTCAAGTTTCTTCTACATATTCAGAAGTATCAAAGTCATTTGGAGGTACTACAATTCAGACTCTCAATAAGATAAAATTTCCTCTAGCAGTTCCTAGTTTGGTTATGGGTTTCAATCAAACAGTCATGATGGCTTTTGCGATGCAGATTGTCACACCTCTCATTGGTGGTAAAGGGCTCGGTCTTGAGGTATTTAATGGTTTAGCTCGATCAGATACTGGTAGAGCTCTTGCTGCTGGCATAGGAATTTGTTTATTAGCCATGATAATTGACCGTATCAGTCTTGCATGGACAAAAAAGCAAAGAGATGCCCTAGGTTTATAGATCTAATTTATATACATATTTCCTGATACTTTTCTTCAAAAAATGTTGATAAAGCGGTTTACTTATTCATCTTTTTTGGTCTAGAATTATTAATTGATTAATTAATAAAAAGGGGAAATTAATGAAAAATTCATTATTTGCAAAAACTTTTGCTGCCCTGATTTTGTCTTCTTTTTTAGTTCTTTCGGCAGGTACTGCCAACGCTAAGCGTTTAACAGCTGCTGTTGCTGACTGGACTGGTGGAGAATTAACATGTCAGGTTGCAGTTGCTATCCTTGAAGAAGAGCTAGGCTACAGAGTTGATAGAATAGAATTCGCTTCAGGAACAGGTCTATGGGAAGCTATTGCCGCTGGCGATATTGACTTCGCATGTGAAAGTTGGCCAAGTTATGCTGAGGCTGACGATGTAATGATCAACATGAATCTTGTTTATGACGGAGAAGTTGTAAAAGAGTATTCTGGTGATGGATCTGTTGATGCGTACACAAGTGGTATCATTGGAATGTCAGATTACTATGTTCCAAAATACTTTGTTGACGCTAACCCAGATTTTAAAGACTGGTCAGATTTAAATAAATTCAAAGATCAATTTGCTACACCTGAAACAGGTTCAAAAGGTAGATTGATTGGATGTCCAGTTGCTGGTTGGAACTGTCATGACCAAAAAAGATTAGATCTTTTAGGAATTGATTTTGAAGCATCAGAACTAGGTACTGAGGTTGCAGCTCTAGCGGAAGCTCAAGGAGCTTATGATAGAGGTGAAGCATTCCTTCTGTATCTTTGGGAACCACACTTTTTCTTCGGTAAGAATGAAATGGTTGGTGTAAAACTACCAGCATACAAATACTGTGATAGTTTTACTGAAGCTAATAACTGGCAAGATTGTGGAACTGCAGCATGGCCTGCTACAGGTTGGGATAAAGACTACACGATGAATTATATGAATCCTGAAGTTATGTCTAAACCTGAGAACGCTGAAGCAGTTGCATTCTTCAAAAAAATGGCTTTCTCTAACACGGATCAAGCAAAAATGCTTGTAAGAGTTGGTGACGACGGATTATCTGTCGAAGAAGCTGTTGCTGAATGGAAAAACAGTACAGACGAATGGAAAGCTTGGCTTCCGTAAGTCTAAATAGCTAAATCAGAAAATTAAGGCCTTGTTACTTTTGTGCAAGGCCTTTTTTTTAGTTAACTTTTATGATCACCTCATCAAGACATCCTTACTATTATACAATTAGCTTTGCGTTATTAATCGCTGCAGGTATGTGGGGTTTATTCTGGATCCCTCAAAGAGCGTTAGAGGCTGGTGGTTTAACGGGCGGATGGGCAACGATTTCTCAAATGGTTATACCTTTTGCAATGCTGCTTCCAATATCACTTTGGAGGCTCTATAAAGGTCAGTCTTTTGGCTTAGAGTATCCTCTAATTGGACTTTTGTTTGGAGGAGGTATTGCTTGCTACGCTAATAGTTTTTTACTGACAGATGTAGTTAGAGCTTTAATACTCTTTTATATAACCCCAGTTTGGACAACTATTTTTGAAATAGTATTTCTTAGACAAATTCCACGTTTTTATAGATACATTACATTAGCTCTTGCACTATCTGGTGTTTGGATAGTTTTTGGTCAAGAGGGCGTGATACCTTTACCACAAAATTCTGGTGATTGGATTGCTTTATTAGGCGGAATTCTTATTGCCGCATCAGCAGTTAGAATGGAGATAAAAAAGCCAGAGGGAATATATCCTATCTTATTTTCATTCTTTTTTTATGGTGGCATATTTACATTAATACAATCATATTTCTTGAGCGACTACCTAGGTGATGCTCCATCAATAGAGTCATGGGTTGCAATGATGCCGTGGCTAATTTTAATTGCAATTTTATTTCATATACCGACAAATATAGTGATCTTAGGTGCACCAAGTAGAATTGGTGCAGGCATATTTTCTATAATTATACTTTTTGAAATAGTTGTGGGCACTTTCAGTGCCGCGGTATTAACAGATGAGCTTATTGGATGGAGAGAAATATTAGGTAGCTCTTTTATTATATTTGCTGGGTTAACAGAAATAATATTTGCATCAAAGACTGAAGAAGATACGGGCTAACTATAATTGATTGAGTACTTTAATGTGTTCAACTGTTGTGCCACAACATCCACCTATAATTTGCGCTCCAGCATCCTTCCACTTTTTTGCTTCAATTAAATAATCATCAGGAGAAATTACATTGCTCATGTCGTAGTGTGGAAAATTAAATACCGCTACTTCTGGATACGCCATAACAGGAAGGTCATATACTTCTTTAAGTTCTTTAATACTTTGTTCTATTACATTAATTTCACAATGCATTATTCCTACAGCATCCAATTTATGATGTTTCACATTACTAATCATTTTTTTAAAACTATAGTCATAGTCTGTGGTAAGGGCTATCAACCCGTCTTTATTTCTAGATGAGAATCCAGCCCACACAGGCAATCCAGCCTTACTTGCTGAATCAAAAATTATTTCAATTCGATCTGGTCGATACATTAACTCGAGTAGAATAAAATCACACCCATTATCGGCTAGAAAAAAAGCAAGCTCATCAAAAGACTTTTGAAAATATTCGGGTGTGAGTTTTTTCTTAAATTTCTCTTTTTCCTCTTGTGTTTCAAAGGCATCCTCATACGGTATTTGATGAGACAAGGACCCAGCTATAAGTACATCATCTCTACCACATTCCTCCCTGGCTTCTAGAGCTGCATTTATCGCACTTAGATTTATTTCTTTGAATTGATTATCTACCCCCGCAGTTTCTAAGATCATTCGATTTGTTGCATAAGTATTTGTAGTTATAATACTTGATCCAGCCTCAATATAATCTTTATGTATTTGCTTCAATGTATCGCTTTCTAAGGAGGCTGTGCCACACCAAGAATTATCCATTTTAATACCACGGTTTTCAAGTTCTGAACCAGTAGCCCCATCAAGAAGAATATTTTCTCCAGCATGAATACGTTTCATCAAATTTTCATATCTTCCACTCATCATTATTTTGTATCATTTATAGTTTTAATTAGTAAGTAGAAACGTAGGAAAATGATTTACTTTTTGTGACTTTATGGTTTATAAAGTTTGATCATTAAGGAGAACAGAATGCCAAAAGGTATCATATACACCCCAAGGATTAGAAAATCACCTTTCTTTGAAGAGACGCTAAAATATGGCGCTACCAATTTTACAACTTATAACCATATGACGATGCCTGTTGGTTACACGACTCCTGAGGAGGAATACCAATCATTAATAAACGATGTAACATTATGGGATGTGGCAGCAGAGAGACAAATTGAAATTATTGGAGAAGACGCTGCTAAATTTGTTCAGTATATGACGCCAAGAAATTTATCAACTTTCAAAGATGGGTTTTGTCGTTACGCATTTATGACAGATGAAAATGGCGGAATCATTAACGATCCATTAATTTTAAAGTTTAATGAAAATAAGTATTGGCTGAGCATTGCAGATTCTGATGCAATACTTTGGTGCAAAGGCGTTGCTTTGTCTGGTAAGTTTAATGTTAAGATTTCAGAGCCTGAAGCTTGTCCGCTTTCATTGCAAGGCCCGCGCTCTAAAGAACTCATGAGAAAAGCTACAAATGATGATCCAGTTATTATGGGATTAAAATATTATCAATTTATCGAAACAAACTTATTTGGACTAGATATCGTCATTGCACGCAGCGGTTGGAGTAACCAATTTGGATACGAAATTTATATAACAAGAGAAGAAGATGGTCCAGCATTATGGAATGCACTAATGGAAGCAGGAAAAGAGTTTAAAATTGTACCAAGTTGTCCTAATCAAATTGATAGAATCGAAGCTGGCATGATTTCTCACCAAGGAGATACCTCATTAGCTGAAAACCCTTTAGAACTAAACCTACCAAAATTTTATGATCTTGATCAAGAAGCAGATTTTGTTGGAAAAGATGCTCTCTTAAAAATTAGAGAAGAAGGCATTAAAAAACAATTCACTGGTTTTAAAATTTCAGGAAAGAAGATTGGATATAATATGACAAGAATACCGTTGTTTGATAACAACTCTGAAAAAAAAGGATTTATAACCAGCTGCATTTATAGCCCGAACTTTGGGTGCAATATTGCTTTAGGGTTTATTGATATTGATTTGATTAATTCAGAAGAAGTATATCAAATTGATCATGATGGAGAAAAACGAGAAGTAGAAGTTGTTCCTTTACCATTTAGTTCTAGACTTGAAAAAATGGAATAATGATTTCAAAAAGAAAAGTTAATCAACTTTTATTCCTCTCAATTATTATATTAGCAGTCGTCGCCGGTTGGGCAGTTTCTGAATTATTTAAAGATAATACTTCAGAGGTATCAAACAACATTGATTTAAAATTTACCGCTGTTGACCATTTTGGGGTTGATGTAAGCGAAAGAACTTACAGCGGATATAGTAAAGTATTTTTTTTTGGTTTCACACATTGCCCAGATATTTGTCCAATCAGTGCAAATCTTATGAGCAATGCCATTGATCAATTAAATAGAGAAAACCATTCAATTGAAAATATAAAATTTTTCTTTGTAACAGTTGATCCTGCTAGGGATAACCCTGACCGATTAAAAGAATTTCTCAGCAACTTTAGCAATAATTTAATTGGTTTGACGGGTACACATGAAAATCTAATGCCCATATGGAAAGATTTTTTTGTGCATGTAGAGCCAGCAACAAATTCAGAACATCAAAATTATTTAGGTGCATCTGAACAATCTGATGAAATAAGTGATAAAGAAAAAAATTATATGGTTCAGCATACTGCTTTCTATTATATTTTTGATGATGATGATGTATTAAGAAGCATACTTCCGTTTGGTTCTAGTATTGAACAAATGGTTGAAGATTTAAAAAATCTATAACAATGTATAAAATATTAATAATTATTTTTTTTGTTTTATTGTCTTGTTCCGAAATAATAGAAACAAATAAATATAGAGAATTGGCATCTGAACAAGCATCAAAAAAAAATTGTGATGCTAATGTTGAACTTCTTTTAAAACATGAAAAGACTGAATTGTGGGCATCTTATCATAACAAAGATAAAAACTTATTATGCGTTTTAACTTGCGTTAATGATGTCTGTATGTTTTCGACAGAGAGAGATTAAGGGTTGTATAAAGCACTAATAATAGTTTTGTTTTTAATTTTTACAAAAATTGGATTTGCTCATCAATTTCAAAAAGATCATATTAATATAAATCACCCACACATAAAGTTTGTAATTTCATCAGGCCCTGCAGCCGGATATATGAAAATAGTAAACATGGGTTTCGAGACAGATCGTCTAATTAAAGTTGTTACTGACTTTGCAGATACAGAGTTACATTATTCAAGTATGGAGAATGGAATGGTTACAATGAGTAAAGTTGATTTCATTGAAATCCCTCCACAAAAAGCTAAATCGCTCAAACCCGGCACGCACCATATAATGTTTTCAAATTTTAGCATTGAATTAACTCATGGAATAAGTTTAGAAGGGTCTCTAGTATTTGAAAATGCAGGCGAGATCAAAGTACTTTTTGAGGTTGAAACTCAAAAAAGTCAAGATGATCATACAGAACATTAATGAAAACATTTAAAATTGAATATATCACTACACTTTTTTTTCTCACCTTGCTAATTGCTTTAGCTTGGTACTATTTATTCCTCATGGCATCTAATCCAATGGAATCAATGATGCAAAATAAAAATCCAATGACAATGTCAATGGAAACCGCGTCAGAAAATGAAATGTCGATGAACTCGATGTCTGATACTGAAATGACTATGGACTCAATGAATATGAATGAAAAAAACTCATCAATCAATTTTCTTATGATGCCAATGACAGGAAAGTGGACAATAAATGATTTTATCGTGATGTTCGTAATGTGGACCGTCATGATGTTTGCGATGATGCTTCCATCTACATTTATCTTTTTAAATATTTTTAGAGTGATGAGATCGAATATGCAGATATCATCGAATATTATTATTGAGATGATAGTGATTTCATTCACTTATATTTTAATTTGGACAATTTTTTCACTTATTGCTTGTACTCTTCAATATATTTTTCACAATAACGGGGTAGTCGATATGATGGGAACATTACAAAATAATATTCTTGCAGGATTATTTCTGGTTGGAGCAGGTGCATTTCAATTTACAAGTTTGAAAGATACATGTCTTGAGAAATGTAGAAACCCCTTATCGTTTCTAATGTCAGGTCCTATTAAAGGATACGGAAATGTTGCCTATGTGGGTTTAAAGCATGGTTTATTTTGCTTAGGGTGCTGCTGGGTTATTATGCTCCTGCTTTTTGTAAATGGAGTTATGAATTTACTTTGGGTTGCCGCAATAACAGTAATTGTATTGGCTGAAAAAATGCTGCCTTACGAGAAACTTAGCTCTAGATTTCTGGGCATTCTTCTAGTAGGTTGGGGGGCGTATTTAATATTTATTTAACTATATGACTGTAAATCCACTAAACTTACACTGGGAAATAAAAGGAAATTTTTTGCTGAATTGTAACTGCGATGTATTTTGCAATTGTCCGATGTCCCTGGGAAGAGCGGTTCCAAATTCACCAAATGGTAAATGCTTTTCATGGTGGGGAATTAATATCGAAGAAGGATACGCAGAAGAAAAGTGGTCTGGATTTAACCCTATCAAAAGAGAGTCAAAAGGAATAATGGATTTAAGTGGTTTAAATGTTGCGATTCTTTTAGAAGTTCCTGGCCCTTTAGGTTCAGGCGGTTGGACAGCAGGATTATATATTGATGAAAAAGCATCTGATGACGCAGCTGATGCGCTCGCAGTTATTTTCTCAGGCCAAGCGGGTGGACAAACAGGTTGGTTTAGACATATGATTGCAAACTTCCTTGGCGTAAAAAGATGTTCTATATCATATAAAGAAACCGACGATGGATGGTCGTTTACAATTCCAGAAATCTTAGACGGTCGAATTGAACATGAGCCAGGAAAAGAGAGAGGCGAAGTAGTAAAAGTATCAAACTTAAAATATTGGGTTGCGCCAGAAATAATTGTTTGCAAAGGATCAAAAAGAAGTAGGATTAGAGATCACGGCCGTAATTGGGATTTCACAGGTGGAAGTGCCGAATATTGTGCTGTTGATTGGGCCGGACCATAATTCATATGAAAAATAAAGCTAAAGTTGTCGTCATCGGTGGCGGTGTAGTTGGAGTTAGTACGCTTTACCATCTTGCAAAAAAAGGATGGTCTGATGTAGTTTTGTGCGAACGCAAAGAACTTACATCAGGTTCGACGTGGCACGCTGCGGGTTTGATGCCTTTATTCAACATGAGTTACTCTGTTGGACAAATCCATAAATACTCAGTAAAATTTTATCAAGAACTTGAAAAGGAAACTGGCCAAGATGTTGGCTTTAGGCAAGTAAGTAATATTCGACTTGCTGAAAACCAGGATAGAATGGATGAGTATCGTCAATATGCAGGTGTTGCGAAAACAATAGGTGTTAAAGTCAATTTTTTAACTCCCGAAGAAGTTCAAAAAGTCTGGCCGCTTTGTTCAACTGAGGGCTTAGTGGGTGCTATACAGCACCCTGAGGATGGATACATACAACCCAATGATCTTACTCAAGCTCTAGCCAAAGGAGCAAGAGCGCTTGGAGCTGAAATTTATAGACAAACAGCGGTCATAGGACTTGAACAGTTACCAGATGATAGTTGGATTGTTACAACTGATAAAGGTGAGATCAAATGTGATATTGTTGTTTCATGCTCGGGAAATTTTGTCCGGCAAACTGGAGAAATGGTTGGACTAGATATTCCTGTGATACCTGTTGAGCATCAATATATCGTTACAGAAGCTCATCCTAAAATTCTAGAAAGACAAAAAGAAGGCCTTCCTGAAATGGGTGTACTTAGAGGATCTGACGGCGCATGGTATATGCGTGAGGAAGCTGGTGGATTAATTCTTGGACCATATGAAAATGGTGCACCATGTTGCTATGTCAATGGACCTAGCAAAGACTGTGAGTATGAATTATTCCAAGAAGACTTAGACAGACTTGGCCCCCATATAGAGCATGCCATTCACAGAGTTCCTATTTTTGGAGAAGCAGGAATTAAGAAAGTTTATAATGGTGCTATTTGTTATACTCCAGATGGAAGCCCAATTATCGGTCCAGCATGGGATAGAAAAAATTTATATTTAAATGACGGTCATTCGTTTGGCGTAACAGCTGCTGGTGGTGCAGGCTGGCAGATCGCAGAATGGATTGTTGATGGCGAACCGACCATTGATATGCTCGGGGTTGAACCCAGAAGGTTTGGCGATTACGCATCAAAATCATATTTAATCAAAAAAAATGAAGAAGCTTATGCTAACGTTTTCACAATCCATTATCCTGATGAAGAAAGGCCCGCAGGCCGGCCATTAAGACAAGCTCCTTGTTATGATAGGCTGAAAAATTTAGGTGCAGTTTTTGGTCAAAAGTTTGGTTGGGAGCGCGCAAACTGGTTTGCTCCTGAAGGAGTTCCTCAAGAAGACGATTGGTCATTCAGGCGATCAGCTTGGTTTGAGCACATTGCAAATGAATGTAAAAATGTAACAGAAAATGTAGGTCTTTTAGATATGACCGCATTTGCAAAATGCAGAATAAGCGGACCAGGAGCAGAAGAATTCCTAGATAATTTAGTTGCTAATAAATTGCCGAAAAAGATAGGAAGGACAAATCTCTGTCATGCTTTGAATTCCAAAGGAGGAGTACACTCAGAATTTACAATAATGAGAGAGTCTCATGACAGTTTTTATTGTGTTTCTGCTGGAGCTTGGCAGCGGCTGGACCATGATTGGGTTAAAAAACATATGCCCGATGACAGAAGTGTAAAATTTGAAAATATTACAAATCAAATTGGAGTATTAGTTGTCGCTGGTCCGAAGTCGAGAGAACTTCTTCAAAGGGTATCTGAGGATGATTTCACAAATGAGGGTTTCCCATGGCTATCAGGTAAAAAAGTAAAAATTGGCGCTGCAGAAACACTTGCAATAAGAGTAAATTTCGTTGGCGAATTAGGATGGGAAATCCACTCACCAATTGAAGTACAAAATCATATATTTGATACATTAATGGATGCAGGAAAAGATCTGGGTTTAAAGCCTTTTGGCATAAGAGCAATGGACTCTTTGAGAATTGAGAAATCCTACAAACTAATTGGCACAGAATTATCAATTGAATACGCAGGATATGAGTCAGGAATAGACAGGTTCATTCACCCAAACAAAGGTCAATTCATAGGCAGAGATGCATTAGTTCAGTGGAGAGAAAAAGGTTTTGAAAATTCCTTCGTAACTCTTGAAGTTCATGGTGTCAAAGATGCTGATGTACTTGGCAATAATCCAATATATGCTGATGGCAAAGTTATTGGTCGCGCTACAGGTGGAAATTTTGGCTTTCGAGTAAATAAGTCTCTCGCTTTAGCTATGGTCAATCCAGCTCATTCAGAAGTAGGCACAAAGTTAAAGATCGATATTTTGGGAGATATGTTTGATGTAACGGTTATACCCGAAAGTCCATACGATCCTGATAATCAGAAACTTAGATCCTAGCTACTTGAAAAAGTGTCAGAAACTTTAAAAGTTTACGAACAGCTCTGTAAAGATAAGCATATTGAACATAATATTAAGCAAAAGGATCTAGTTATTGAATTAGATAAATTTTTGTCAGGTTCGAGCAGAAATTTTATAAAAAAACTATTTCGATATAATTTAAATCAAAAGAAATGCTTTTATTTATACGGGGGAGTGGGCATTGGAAAAACTCTTATTATGGATTTATTCTATGATGACGTAAATTTAAAAGAAAAACAAAGAGTCCATTTTCATGAGTTTATGATTGATATACATGATCAATTACACCAGCTCAGAAATGAAAAAAATTCAAGAGATTTTATAATTTCAAAACTTGTAAAAGGCATTAAATCGAAATCAAGTCTCATATTTTTTGATGAATTCCAGGTCACAAATATAGCTGACGCAATGATTCTAGGGCATTTATTCGAGGAGTTCTTTAAAAATAATATTTTAATTGTATTAACTTCTAATTCCAGCCCGGAAGACTTATACAAAGAAGGACTGCAAAGAGAACTTTTTATTCCATTTATTAATTTAATTAAAAAAAATTCTCTAATTTATCATCTATCAATAGACGTTGACTATAGAACAAGATCATTAAAAGAAGAAAAAAACTTTTTTTTATCAAACTCACCGGTAAGCAAGCTTAAAATAAATGATATTTTTTCTATCCATTCAAATAAAATTTTAGTCGAGGATAAAGTAATAAGTGTAAAGAAGAGAAATTTTATTGTTAAGAATTTATCTAACAGAATAGCTCGTTTTCAGTTCAATGAAATTTGTGGCGATAATAGAGGCACTGAAGACTACCTCGAGCTAATTAAATTAATTGATAGATTAATCATTGAAAATGTTCCAAATTTTGGAAATACAAATTCTAATCTTCAAGAAAGATTTATTAATTTAATTGATGTTCTCTATGATAATAAAATCAAATTATATTTAAGCACAGAAAAAGAAATAAGCGATCTTGGGAGCGCGTATCACTTGAAAGATAAATTTAACAGAACCATAAGCAGACTTCTAGAAATGAAATCGCAATAGTTACAAATGAAAATAGCAGTAATAGGAGCGGGAATTGTTGGCATTTCTTCAGCCAATTGGCTTAAGAAGTACGGTCAAGATGTGACCTTGTATGATATGAATGATCCTGGATCACAAGCAAGTTTCGGCAATGCTGGAACTTATGCAAAATATGCAAATATACCAACTAATTCATCATCCTATTTTTATTTATTTCCATATTTATTGTTAAACAAAAACAGCCCCTTATTCATTAGCCTAAAACGATTAAACGAAACATTTCCTTGGATTATTAAATACTTGAGCAATTGTAGAAATAAAAAAGTTAACCACACTGTTCAACATTTAACAACTTTGCTGTCACATATGGATGATGGTTATGAAGATCTATTCAACGAAGCAAATGCAGAAGATTATATATCAAGAGAGTCTATCATGTATGGATGGTCTACAAAATTATTTTTTAATGCTGCAAAACAAGATTTTTCCAAAAGAGAAGAAACAGGTGTTAAAATAACAACTCTGAGTCGAGATGATATTTCTGATCTTGAACCTAATATTAATAATATCTTTTACAAAGGAGCCTTATTTGAAGGTAGTTATTTTGCAAAAAGTCCGATCAAGGTAAGCGAAGCATTAATGAAACTGTTTATTAAAAAAGGAGGAAAATTCAAAAAAGAGAAAGTTATATCCATCAAAAAAACTGAAACTAATCAAATAAATATTAAAACAAACTCAGGAGAGACCCTGCACGATAGAGTCGTGATTACATCTGGAGTATGGTCAAATGATCTGCTTAAACATATAGGCGACAAAGTGCCACTGGAAGCTGAAAGGGGTTACCATTTGGTCAATCCAGAATTGAAGAATATTGTAAAAAGACCAATATCCTGGCAAGAACGAGGAACATATTTTACACCTATGTCTGACGGTCTAAGAACGGGTGGAATTGTTGAATTTGGAGCGTTAAATGAAACAAAAAATGAAAGAGTCCTTAACTTTTTAAACCGGGCATTAAAGGAAGTTTTTCCCTCAGCAGACCTCCCTAAAAAAACATGGGTAGGGTTCAGGCCATCGGTGCCTGACTCTCTTCCAGTGATTGGACAATCTCCAAAAAACCCTTATATTTATTATAATTTTGGTCATCAACATATTGGGTGGTCATTAGGTGGTATATCAGGAAAACTGGTTGCACAACAAATTTGCGCAAACAATACAGATTTAGATTTGTCACCGTATTCTGTAAAGAGGTTTAAGTTATGAAATACTCACTATACAATTTAGTTAAGAATTCATTTTCTTATCATGAGAATTGGGAAAAAGCATGGAGCAGCCCTGATCTTAAACCTGAATATGATGTCGTAATAGTTGGAGGTGGCGGTCATGGATTAGGAACTGCCTATTACCTAGCAAAAGAATTTGGTGTTAAAAATATTGCTGTTCTTGAGAAGGGATGGATTGGCGGGGGTAATACTGGACGTAACACAACCATAATAAGATCTAATTACTTATGGGATGAAAGTGCAGCTCTTTATAATCATGCTGTTAATTTATGGGAAGGCCTTTCTAGTGAGCTTAATTTTAATGTAATGTTTTCACAAAGAGGTTTATTTCACTTAGCGCATTCGGTTCATGACATGCAAGAAATTACAAGGAGAGGTTATTCTAATTATTTAAATGGTATTGACGCTGAAATTCTAAACCAGGATCAAGTGGCAAAAAAAATACCTCATATTAATGTTAATGGCAGGTATCCTGTTTTAGGGGCTTTACTTCAGAGGCGAGCGGGAACGGCGCGTCATGACGCTGTAGCATGGGGGTATGCAAGAGCGGCAGAAAATCTTGGTGTCGATATAATTCAAAACTGTGAGGTTAAAGGAATAGATATTTCAAATGGCAAGGTTGTTGGATTGCAAACAACAAAAGGTTCTGTTAAAGTTGATAAAGTTGGTCTCGTACCTGCTGGACACTCCTCAGTATTAGCTAATATGGCAGGTTTTTCTCTCCCAATAAACTCTGTACCCTTACAGGCTTTAGTAAGCGAGCCTGTTAAACCAATTCTAGATTGTGTCATCATGTCAAACTCCGTTCATGTTTATGTAAGTCAATCAGATAAAGGTGAACTAGTTGTTGGAGCAGGTTCTGATGCCTATAACTCATATTCTCAGAGAGGATCTTTTGACATGATCGAACATATGATGGCTCCTCTAGTTGAATTATTTCCAATATTCTCAAGACTTAAAATGCTTCGCAGTTGGGGAGGAATCGTAGATGTAACTCCTGATAGAAGTCCGATTATAGGCAAGACCCCTGTAAAAGACTTATTTATTAACTGCGGTTGGGGAACTGGGGGATTCAAAGCAACTCCAGGGTCAGCTCATGTATTTGCTGAGACAGTTTTTAGAGGAGAGCCAAATGATATTGCAGCTCCTTTTTCATTAGAAAGACATTTCTCAGGAGCTTTAGTTGATGAAGCTGCAGCGGCAGCAGTTGCTCATTAATAATTTTTTTTATGTTTATAATTAATTGTCCATATTGTGGGGAAAGAGATCAGACAGAATTTACATGTCACGGCGAAGCTCATATTGCAAGACCAGATAACCCATCTGAAATAAGTGATGAAGAATGGGGCAGGTATCTTTTTTTCAGAGAAAATCCAAAAGGAACCCATTTTGAAAGATGGACTCACGATCATGGATGCAGACGATGGTTTAATGTAATGAGAGACACTGTCACAGATCAAATAATAAAAACATATAAAATGGGTGAAGCGAAGCCAGAGATATCAAATGAGTAATCAAAATAGGACAATTTACGGCGGTAAAGTAAATAGGGAAAAGCCAATTAACTTTGTTTTTAACGGCAAGTCTTATATTGGGTATCAGGGTGATACGTTAGCTTCTGCGTTATTAGCTAACGATGTTCATTTAATAGGTAGAAGTTTTAAGTATCATCGTGCAAGAGGAATATTAACTGCAGGTTCAGAGGAGCCAAATGCAATTGTTCAATTAGGACTTGGAGCACGAACAGAGCCAAATATTCGTGCAACAGAAGTAGAGCTTTATGAAGGTCTAGAAGCTTCTAGCCAAAATTGTTGGCCATCAGTTAATTTTGACATTGGAGCAATGAACAACTTTCTATCAAGAATATTCCCTGCAGGTTTTTATTATAAAACATTTAAATGGCCTCCAAGCATGTGGTTATTTTATGAGCATTTCATTAGAAAAGCTGCTGGGTTAGGTCAGTCGCCTACAGCAAAAAACCCAGATAGATATGAACAGAAATTTTATTACACTGATATCACTATTGTAGGTGGTGGCATCTCAGGTTTACTCGCAGCTTTGGGCGCAGGACGTTCGGGCTGTAAAGTCTTACTTATAGATGAAAATCCAGAATTAGGAGGATATCTCCTAGATTATAATTTTAGCATCAATGAGAAAGATGGAAAGAAGTGGCTGAAGAAAATCATTGAAGAATTAGATGGTTTAGCCAATGTTACAATTCTCAAAAGAACTACCGCGATGGGGTATTATGATTACAACTATTTAACGGCTTTAGAAAAAGTTACTAATCACCATGTGGAATTTTCAAATACTTTACCGAGAGAGAGATATTGGCGCATACGTTCAAAAAAAGTTATTTTGGCACAAGGAGCTTTTGAAAGACCACTAGTTTTTGCTGATAATGATAGACCTGGTATCATGATGGCATCTGCAGGCCAAAAGTATCTCTCTAGGTACGGAGTATTACCAGGTAAGTCAGTTGTACTTTTTACAAACAATGACCATGCTTATTTAACCGCTTTTGAGTTTGTTGAAAAGGGGGCTAAAGTAACAGTCGTAGATACAAGAGATCTTTTAAATGCAAGAATTAGTGAAAAATGTAAATTACTTAACATAAAAGTATTTAAGTCGTATTCAGTCATTAAGACCTATGGCGATAAGAAAGTAAACAGAATAGAAATACAGCAAGTTGATAAAAATCAAAATCAACTAACAGGAGAGGTTGAAAATATTCATACTGATTGCGTATTAATGTCTGGTGGTTGGAATCCAGCAGTCCAACTGTTTAGCCAATCAAGAGGTAAACTAAAATATGATCTAAAGATAAATACTTTTGTTCCCGATAAAATCATCGAAAACCAAAAAATAATTGGTTCGAATAATGGTCAGTTTAATCTGCAAGAAAATCTAAATGAATCATTTGAAGCAGGAATAGCAGCAGCTAATGAACTTAATTTCAATAGCGTTGAAAAAGTTAATTGGACTGGAAAAGAAGAGATAGAGTTCACACATTCTGATGTTGAGCCATATATGTTAGGTAAGAAAAAAGTTACAAAAGGATCTAAACATTTCATTGATTTTCAAAACGATGTAACTGCTGCAGATATTTTTCTAGCGCAAAGAGAGGGTTATATAAGTGTAGAACATACAAAAAGATATACAACAACTGGAATGGGCACTGACCAAGGAAAAACATCCAATGTTAATGCATTGGCTTTAATGTCTCATATTCATAATAAACCTGTCGACGAAATAGGTCACACAACCTTTAGACCGCCTTATGCTCCTCAGACGATTGGAGCTATAGCCGGAAGAAGCGTTGACAAGCTTTTTGACCCTGTACGAAAAACATCAATACATGAATGGCATGTTGAAAATAAAGCTGTATTTGAGGATGTTGGGCAATGGAAAAGACCATATTATTTTCCTCAAAATAAAGAGGATATTCACCAAGCAGTCAAAAGAGAATGTTTAGCAGTAAGGAACAGTCTGGGCATATTAGATGCATCAACCCTTGGAAAGATTGATCTACAAGGGCCTGATGCCGCCAAATTCCTCAATATGATTTATACAAACGCTTGGTCAAAACTTGAAATTGGTTCATGCAGATACGGATTAATGTGCAATGAGCATGGCATGATATTTGATGATGGGGTTACAAGTAGGTTGGGTGAAAATCATTATCACATGACAACGACAACTGGTGGCGCTGCGAGAGTAATGTCCTGGTTAGAAGAATTTCTACAAACAGAATGGCTTGATATGAAAGTGTTTTGCACCTCAGTTACTGAACAGTGGGCTGTGCTGTCTATATCGGGACCAAATTCAAGAAAATTTTTAGAAGATTTAACAAATATTGATTTATCAAAAGAAAATTTTCCATTCATGAAATTTAGAGAAGGGGAAGTTTGCGGAGTTAAAGCAAGAATATTCAGAATTAGCTTTACTGGAGAGTTAAGCTATGAGGTTAATGTTCCTGCACGTTATGGACGTTATGTTTGGGAAAAATTTATGGAACATGGGAAAAAATATAATATTACTCCATATGGTACAGAGACAATGCATGTATTGCGAGCTGAGAAAGGATTTATAATCGTTGGACAAGATACAGATGGAAGTGTCACACCAAGTGATATGAATATGGATTGGATCGTTTCAAAGAAGAAAGAAGATTTTCTTGGAAAGAGATCCTATACGAGATCTGATACCGTTAGACATGATAGAAAAAAATTTGTTGGACTCTTAGTTAATGACAAAAAAACAATTCTTCCAGAAGGATCACATATCGTTGAAAAGGCATTAAAACAGCCACCGATGAAAATGTTAGGACATATTACATCTAGTTATTACAGTCCTACTTTAGGTTATCCAATCGCTCTAGCGATGTTAAAAGATGGCATTAGTAAAATGGGTGAACAAGTAGTTGTACCACTTATGAATGGCAAGATTATTGAAGCTACTGTGACAGATACAATATTCTACGACAAAGAAGGTAAGAGAAATAATGAGTAATCAACCGCAATTTTTTTCCCCTCTTACACAAAAAGAAAAAATCGCTTCGGATAATATTTCATTAGAGTTAATTGATTTTTTAGGAAAAATTAATGTGAGATTAAAGGAAGATGATGTGCAAGCAAGGGATGCAGTAGAAAAATACCTTACATATAGCCTTCCAAAAAGTGCTGGTGAAGTCACTGGAAATAATGAGACTAGAGTTTTGTGGTTAGGACCAAATGAATATTTGTTATTAAGTGAAGATGAAAAAAAAGACAATGTTATCAATGGATTAAGAGAAATACTTTCAGATTTATTTTGCGCAATTATCGATGTATCTGATTATTATTTGACGATGAGGCTTAGTGGCCCAAAAAGTATTGAAGTCTTAACAAAAGCTTGCCCTCTTAATTTTGATCAATATCTCACAAAAGGGAATTCTTGCGCTCAATCATATATTAGTAAGGCAACTGTCCTAATTGACAGATTATCAGATGACCTAGTTTTTGATATATCAGTTAGATGGAGTTTTGCTGATTATTTATGGGATTGGTTAGCGGATTCAAGCAATGAATTTATTTTTAGCGAAAAGTAATTATTGTGAGAGTATCATTATTACTTGCCTTATCTCGATCAGTTTTTAAAAAATGCCCACAATGCGGAGAAGAAAAAATTTATAAGCAATATTTGAAACTGAAGCCTTATTGCAATAATTGTAATGAAAAGCTCTCAATTTACAGAACGGACGATTTTGGTCCTTGGCTTACAATTATTATTGTTGGACACATCATTGTTCCTTTAGTTTTATATATAGAACAAAACTATTCACCTCAGTTATGGTTGCAGGCAATTACATGGATACCAATTACAATACTGACCGTACTTTATATGCTTCCAATATCAAAAAGTATATGCCTGGCTATATTGTGGAGCTTAAGGGATAAATAATTGTGAGATTAGTTTTAATGTTCTTATTTTTATTTTATGCAGCATCAGCAAGTACTGAAGACCTACCACAAACCCCCGCACATCATTTATCGGATGGAACTTATGCAAACACTAATGGAGTACCATATGAAAGTAGTTTTAAAAAACTAATGCAATGGAGTTGGGAGAGAAGAAGTAAGGATTTATCGACATTTAAATTTGAAATGGAGAAACCAAATTACAAAGAAATATATAACAATGATAACATTGTTACTACATGGATTGGGCATGAAACTTTTTTATATCAAAACAAGGATATAAATGTGCTTACAGATCCACATTTTACTGATCGAGCCTCACCATTAAGTTTTGCCGGACCAAAGAGATATATGCCACCCGGCATGGAAATTGAAGATTTACCAAACATTGATGTCGTAACAATTTCTCATAGTCATTATGACCACCTTGATTATAGAAGCGTGAAATTAATCTCGGAAAAATACGAAGATGTACTTTTTTTGGTCCCTCTGGGTCTCGAAGAATGGTTCATAAATAAAGGTATAAAAAATGTGAGAGAACTTGATTGGTGGGACTCAATTAAAGTAAGTGATACAGAAATTACTTTTGCTCCTGTACAGCATTGGTCGGCAAGGGGCTTATTTGATAGAAATGAAACTTTATGGGGAGCTTGGCATTTTAAAAACTATTATCATAGCTTTATTCATTTAGGTGATACAGGCTATTCTGATGATTTTAAAGAAATCAGAAAAAGATTAGGGTCAGTTGATTTAGCAGCTATTCCAATCGGTGCTTACGAGCCAAGATGGATCATGGAAGTTTCACACATGAATCCTGAAGAGGCAGTTATGTCTTTCTTGGATTTAGAAGCTTCTAAAGCCATTGGCATGTCTTGGGGAACATTTATTTTGACCGATGAGCCTGCAAGAGAGCCGCCTCAAAAGTTAATTGAAGTCGTCTCAAAATATAATATTTCTCAAGATAGATTTTTCACATTAAAGCATGGAGAAACTTACTTAGATAATTGAAGTTTAATTTTTGAAAGTAAGTAAAGAGACAAAAAAGAAATAAAAAAGCCTAATATTAATGAACTTAAAGCCGTTTCAAGTTTTATAAGTAAGTTCACTTTTTCAAAAGCTAAATTTAGAAATTCATTAAACAAAAGAAATAAAACTAATGCCAAAAAGCATGATGTGTAGTGAGCAAATACATTTGAAGTACGAGCAAATTTAAATTGTTTGTAGTCAATATCTTTGCCGATAAAGAAACCAATCATTAGACCTCCGATTGCAATTGCTGCTTCATTTCCATGCGCAGTCGGCCATGTAAGATAAAATAAAAGAAAGATTACAACTAATGATAAATATTTTGTAAAGGTATTGAATTTGACATTTTTTCTTTCAATGTTTTTGTAGATAAGGTCTGCAATGTAAAGAGTAACTAATCCAACAACCAAGCCTCCTAAAATATCTCCAATGTCATGAACTCCCAAGTAAACTCGACTTAGAGGCACTCCAAAGAGAAAAATTATTGAAAGTGATTTCACAAATAAATTCTTCACATTTAAGGCTATGTAAAGCCAAATCACGACCGCAATTTGAGTGTGACCACTTGGAAACCCGAAGGAAGTTTCAGTTTGAAGCCATGGATCAATATTAAGAGCAAAATCCGGCCTAGGATCTTGAAAAATATCTTTCAGAAATGAATTTATAATTGCGGAAAAGAAAACTATTACAAGAAGTTTGCCAAAAACTTTTCGGTCATAACACCAATAAATAAATGGGATAAACATGAATAAAAAATCTCGATATCCCAACCATGTAAAAAATTCAAATATAGGAGTTAAATAGGGTGTTCGAATGTTGACTACCCAACTAATGTCATTAAGTAAACTATAAATCATGAATATCTGTTGTATTTGTGGTTTTATTAATTATATATCAAAAAATCATTAATTAGATATTTAAATGAAAGCAATAGGATACAACTCATACGGAGATATTGATAATCTTGAAATTTTGGAGGTTGCTGAGCCAAGACCTAAAAGATCAGAAGTAATTGTAAAGATCGAGGCCGTATCGCTTAATCCAGTTGATATCAAAAAAATGCAAGGTGGGTTTAAGCCCATAACCAATCTGAATAAATTTCCTATATTCACTGCTTGTGATTTCAGTGGTGAAATTACTGAAATTGGAAGAGATGTAGGAGCTTTCAAAGTTGGTGATAAAGTATTTGGCATGACAGATATATTATTCAATGGAAGTGCCGCAGAAAAAATTAAAATTTCTCAAAAGTTAATTTCACTTGTACCAAAAAATATCAAGTTACACGAAGCGGCCGCTATTCCCCAAGTAGCAAATACATCGTTGCTAGCATTGAGAAATATTGCTTCAATTCGAAAGGGACACAAGATCTTAATTAATGGTGCATCCGGAGGAGTGGGATCTTTTGCAATTCAAATGGCTAAAATATATGAAACAGAAATAACTGCGGTAACAAGTGATAGAAATTACGAATGGATTAAAAATGATTTTAAGATAGATGACGTTGTTGATTATACAAAAGAAGATATTTTATCCTCATCAAAAAAATATGATATCGTTTTTGACGCAAATGGAAATCTATCTTTTCCTAACGCATCAAAAATCTTGTCAGCTAACGGAATATATGTGACTACAAAAAATAATATCTACAATAATATAGATGTGGCAAAACAATTGTTTCAAAGAAAAAAATCAAGAGTTGTATTATCTGGTAGAACATCAACTGCAAATTTAGATTTATTTAGAATGTGGATTGAAGATGGAAAGATTAAGCCCGTCATCGAAAAAATATTTTCTTTTGATCAATATCTTGATGCTTATAATCATCTCAAAAGTGGTCGCGCAAAAGGCAAAATACTTTTAACCTTTAATTAAAATATGTCTGACATTGAGGTTAAAAGTATTATTAATCCTGTTCCCGCAACAGACGGTGCTGGAGTAAAATTAAAAAGAAGTATAGGCGTAGAGCCAAATTATTTTGATCCTTTTTTAATGTTGGATGAATTTGGTTCTGAAGACAGCAAGGACTATATAGCTGGTTTTCCATCACATCCTCATAGAGGAATAGAGACGGTGACTTATATGCTGGCTGGAGAATTTGAGCATAAAGATAGTACTGGTGGAGAAGGAAGAATGACAGCAGGTGATGTGCAGTGGATGAAAACTGGCAGTGGAATTATTCACTCCGAAATGCCCGCTATGAAGGAGGGCAAGCTTCACGGTTTTCAGTTATGGATTAATATGCCTGCTAGCTTAAAAATGAGTAAGCCCGAATATCATTATATTGATGCCAATGAGATGACTGTGCATCATGATGAAGATAAAAAAGTTAAGGTAATTGCTGGAAAATTTGAGAACGCTGAAGGGCCGATTAAAAAGCATAATGTTGAGCCAATATTCTTTGATGTTGAACTTAAGCAAAATAAACAGTTTAGTTTTTCAATACCCAAATCGCATAACAGTTTTATTTACTTGGTTGATGGCAGAATAAAAATCGGGAACCTATCTCATGATAATATTGAGGGATCTAAACTAGTATTGTTGACAAATGGCAATAATTTGAAAGTATCCGCTGAAACCAATGCTAAGTTTTTATTAATCGCAGGTGAACCAATTGGTGAAAGCATTGCTCGTGGTGGACCATTTGTAATGAATACCAAAAGTGAGATTATTCAAGCGATTAATGACTATAATAATGGAACATTTGTAAGATAAGGAAAAATATGAGTATTTATGACATTGAAGTAAAAGACATTGATATGAACTCTATCAAAATGGAAGAATTCAAGGGAAAAACTCTATTAATTGTAAACGTTGCAAGTGCTTGTGGTTTTACGCCACAATATACTGGCTTACAAAATCTCTATGAAAAATATAAAGACAACGGGTTAGAAATTTTAGCATTTCCCTGTAATCAATTTGGCGCTCAAGAAAAAGGGACGAATGAAGAAATAAAAGATTTTTGTGGCACAAAGTATAATGTATCCTTTCGCCTGTTTGATAAGATTGATGTAAATGGAGAAAATGCATCACCTCTTTTTGTAAAGCTTACTGAAGAAGCAGGCAGAGAGATAAAGTGGAATTTTACAAAGTTTTTAATCAATAAAGAAGGTGAATTTGTTAGAGGTTTTGGTACACAAAAAAAACCTGAAGAGATTGAGGAACACATTCAAGCTATAATCTAAGATGTCTGACAAAATTAAAAAAATATTTGTTGAACCACAGACTTGCTATAAATTTACTGAAAAGGAAGTTGCAAACGACACGCTCAATGAACTTTATAATCTTGTTAAGTGGGGCCCAACTTCGTTTAACTCTAGTCCAATGAGATTAAAGTTTCTTAAAAGCAGTACCTCAAAGGAAAAGCTATCAAAATTAGTGAGTGATGATAATATTAGCAAAGTTATCAACGCACCTGTATGCACAATTATTGGAATGGATATAGAATTTTGGCGTGATCTTCCCAAGAACTATTTACGTGAGGATGCTAAGCAATATTTTGAAAATGATACAACCAAGTCTGAGGTTACAGCTTTTAGAAACTCATCAATTCAAGGAGGTTACTTTATAAAGGCAGCAAATTCTCTTGGTTTATCAGTTGGACCAATGTCAGGCTTCTCAAATGATCTGGTTGATAAGGAATTTTTTAATGGCACGACAATTAAAAGCAATTTTCTATGTAATTTGGGATACGCTGCTGAGGGCGGTTTTTATGAGAGAGCGCCGAGGTATGACTTTTCTGATATTGCTGAAATAATTTAAGCGGCAATCAAACTTAGATAAGTTTCTTCTAACTTATTGATATCTCTCGCCCTTATTAATTCATTCACTTCTTGTTTAAATTTTTTAGATCCTGGAACTCCAAAACAAAGTGCAAGCAATGGACTGAGCAATTCGTAGGTAGATACAATTTCAATATTCATTTTAATATAATCAAAATACTTTTTCACAACATCGGACTTGTTAACTTCAATATTACTTTGACCATAAAAAATATTATCCACATCTTTTATAAAGAAAGGGTTTGCCTGTACTGCTCGACCTACCATCACTCCATCTAAATATTTTAATTGCTCAATACAGTCATCAATATTTGTCAAACCTCCATTCATTATAAATTTAATGTCAGGAAACTCCTTTTTGATATTGTAAACAAATTCATATTTAAGTTCGGGCAATGTGCGATTTTTTTTAGGATCAAGACCTTTTAGAAAAGCTTTTCGGGCATGAATAAAAATAATTTTTACCTCACTCTCGAGAACTGTAGAGATGAAGTTTCTAAAAAAATCATAAGAGTCAAATTCATCAACACCAATTCTACATTTTAATGAAACGTCCATTGAAGTCTCTTCTCTCATACCACTTAAGCAATCTCTAACCAATTCTGCTTCTTTCATTAAACACGCCCCCATTTTCCCTTGAGAGACTTTTTTAGAGGGGCAGCCAACATTTAAATTGATACCCTGATAATCAAACTTATTTGCTAAATTTGTTGAATATTTTAATAAGCTTATATCAGAACCGCCAACTTGCAGGATGACAGGTTTTTCGATATTTTCTTTTCTAAGAAGTTTTTTGCAATCGCCTCTGTGTAAAGCTTGACTGGCTAGCATTTCAGTAAATAAAACAGCCTCTTTTGAAATAAGACGGTACATGTACCTTGCGCTTGGGGTTGTCACTCCCATCATTGGTGCTACAGAAAAGCGATAGTCAACCTTCAAATTATTCATAATTTAGTTTTTGCCTAACAGTTATAAGTACTCCGCTACTCACAATACAAAGAATTCCAAAGCACACTATTATGTTTGGAATATCTCTAAAAAATAAGACGCTTATTAGCATATTACTGACGATTTCAAAATAGTGAAATGGAGCCAAAATGCTTGCTTCAGCATTTTGATAAGCTTTTATAAATATAAAATGCACCAGAATCACAACTAAACCAATTGAGCCCATCAAAATAATCTGACTAAAATTAGGATCACTGTCCCAATAAAAAGGTAGAAAGATAGTCATTATTAGTGCCCCAGGAATAGCGGTATAACACAGGCTTACCCATGGATCAGAAGTAAAGTTTACGCGGCGCGTGTAAACAAGATACATTGCATAAAAGAATCCTGAAAATAAAGCAAATAAAGAAAAATAATTAAACTCACTAAACCCTGGCTGTATTACTAAAAGAGTTCCAAAAAAACCAAAAAATGTACAAAAGATCTTTAGTGAATTTAATTTTTCTCGCAAAATAAATGAAGACATGAATACAACCACAATGGGAGCAATGAGCATTATGCTTAATGCATTTGCAAGAGGGATTTGTGAAATTGATGCATAAAAGAATGCCGTCGCAAGAAATATAAAAGTACCTCTAATTAATTGATGCTTTGTTGATTGATTAATGAATTCCTTTTTTCCTTTTAAAAAATAAACAAGTGGCACTAAGAAAATAAAATGGCTGAAAAAACGTCCCCAAATTATTTCAAGTATACCAATGTCCTCGCTTAAGTACTTAGCAAGCGCATCATATAAAGGAGCTATTAATAATCCAAGGCATAACAAAGATATGCCCAAAATAACGTTCTGCTCTTTAAGCATAGTTTATTTATTTAGTTCACGCATGGCCTGATCAATTCCCTCAATTGTGAGAGGAAACATCCGATCAGAAAAGATCTGCTTTATAATGGAAGTTGATGCAATTCTATCCCAATATCGTTCAGGTATCGGATTAAGCCAAATCGCATTTTCGTATACGTTTAACATTCTAGTTAGCCACGTTTCACCAGACTCTTCGTTCCAGAACTCTACACTTCCGCCAGGGTAGGTTATTTCATACGGGCTCATTTCAGCGTCTCCAACAAATATTACTTTATAATCAGATGGATATGTGTGCAGAACGTCCCATGTTTTGATATTGTCATTGTATCTGCGATTATTATCTTTCCAAACCGCATCATACAAGCAATTGTGGTAATAGAAATATTCCATGTGTTTAAATTCTGTTCTTGCTGCAGAAAATAGCTCCTCACAGATTTTAACATGCGCATCCATTGATCCACCAACATCAAAAAAAAGTAATACTTTGATTTTATTTCTTCGTTCAGGCATCATTTTAACGTCAATGTAACCTTTATGAGCAGTAGATTTAATTGTATTATCTAAATCTAACTCAGTTTCAGCTCCTTCACGTGCAAACTTTCTCAGCCTTCTAAGAGCAATCTTTATATTTCTAGTACCAAGTTCTACGTCGCCATCTAAGTTGCTAAATTCTCTTTTATCCCAAACTTTTACTGCCTTTTTGTTTTTTCCTTCTTTCTGACCAATTCTTATTCCTTCAGGGTTATAGCCGTATGCTCCAAATGGAGATGTTCCACCTGTTCCAATCCATTTGCTTCCACCTTGGTGCCTCTTTTTTTGCTCTTCCAACCTCTGTTTGAGCGTTTCCATTAATTTGTCCCAGCCACCCAAGGACTCAATCATCTTTTTTTCTTCATCAGTTAAATACTTTTGCCCCAACAATTTTAACCATTCTTCTGGTATTTCTTTTGTTGTTTCACCTTGAGGGTTCTCTAACCCCTTAAATGAATGGCCAAAAACTCGATCAAATTTATCTAAATATCTCTCATCTTTGACTAATGCCGAGCGGCTTAGATAATAAAAGTCGTTAACATTGAATGAGTCAACAACACGCTTATTCATCGCTTCCATCAACATCAAGTATTCTTTTAATGATACGGGTAAGCTCGCTTGTTTGAGGTCAAAAAAGAAATTAATAAACATATAATATTATTTTATAGAGATTCTTACTCTACTCAACATTCTCATTTTCTCTTCGAGATATGAAAGCTAAACGCTCAAATAAATGAACATCTTGTTCATTCTTTAGCAAAGCCCCATGAAGAGGCGGTATTAGCTTTTTCGGATCCTTTTCTCTGAGGATTTTAGCATCTACATCATCCGTCATGAGCAACTTTAGCCAATCAATTAGTTCAGATGTAGATGGCTTCTTTTTAATTCCTGGAACCTCTCTAATATCGTAAAATATTTTAAATGCTTCTTGAATTAGATCTTTTTTTATATCTGGATAATGTACTTCAACGATCTCTTCCATCGTATTTGGATCAGGAAACTTAATATAATGAAAAAAGCACCTTCTAAGAAACGCGTCTGGTAATTCCTTTTCATTGTTTGATGTTATAATTACTATTGGCCTATTTTGGGCCTTAATTGTCTCACCAGTTTCGTAAACAAAAAATTCCATTTTATCTAGTTCTAGTAGCAGATCGTTGGGAAATTCGATATCAGCCTTGTCAATTTCATCAATTAGTAGAACCGGCCTTTTATCGCTCTCAAAAGCATTCCATAACTTGCCTTTGCTAATATAATTTTTGATATCCTTAACTTTTTCATCTCCAAGCTGCGAATCTCGCAATCTTGTAACAGCATCATATTCGTAGAGACCCTGTTGAGCTTTAGTTGTGGACTTAATATGCCAAGTGATTATTTCAGCATCTAGAGATTTTGCTACCTCATGAGCTAGCATTGTTTTACCAGTGCCTGGCTCACCTTTAACTATTATTGGTCTTTCAAGAGTAATAGCGGCATTAACTGCTACTTTAAGATCCTCTGTTGCAATATAGGAGCTGGTTCCTTCAAACTTCATATAATTAAGATTAATTTTAGAGAAACATATTATATTTCAGTGATTTATCAATCATAAAAATTGTAATGATCCGTTGACTTAAATAATAAAAACCACTAAAAGCACCCAACTGTTTTTAATCTTAATTCTCAAGGAGTAAATATGGTCAAACTTCCAAAAACCTACAAGCCAACAAAATCTGAAAAATTCATGAATGCAAAGCAAAAAGAATATTTTAGAACCAAGCTTAAAAATTGGAAGGATGAGATTTACAGAGAAAGTAGAGAAACAGTCGAAAATCTACAAGACTCAATTGCTCCAGCTGACATGTCTGATAGAGCTACCCAAGAGTCAGAGAAATCCCTTGAGTTAAAGTCTCGAGATAGGCAACGTAAATTAATCGCCAAGATAGATGCTGCGCTTGCTAGGATAGAAAATGGAAGCTATGGCTATTGCGAAGTTACTGGAGAACCCATAAATATCGAAAGATTGGACGCTAGGCCAGTAACTACTCTTAGTATTGAAGCTCAAGAAATGCACGAGAGAGACGAAAAGCTTCATTCTGACGATTAAATAGTTATTAACAGCGAAAATCAGCCAATTTTAGATATATATTTAAGTTAATCTAATTGAGTTATATCATTAGATATAGAATCACCTGTTGATAAAAACTATAAAATTTAAGAACATTAATTGAACAAATTATATTTTATCGTTATTTAACAATAGTTTATAAGGTATTGTAAAATGAGAACAAAATGTGTACAAATGGAACATATATTAAAACTAAGTTTGGAGAAAGCACATGACAAAAGCAAATTTAAAAGTGGTAGACGATAAAAAGATGGATAACTCAGAAAAAGCAAAAGCTTTAGACGTAGCAATGTCACAAATTGAGCAAACTTACGGAAAAGGCTCAATTATGAAACTTGGCCAAAGGACCGTTATGGATGTTGAGGCTATTTCAACTGGGTCGTTATCTTTAGATGTAGCTTTAGGCATAGGTGGACTGCCAAAAGGTAGAATAGTAGAAATTTATGGACCAGAGTCATCGGGTAAAACAACTCTTGCATTACATGTTATTGCCGAAGCGCAGAAAAAAGGTGAGAATTGTGCATTTATTGATGCTGAGCATGCATTGGATCCTGCTTATGCAAAAAAACTCGGCGTAAACATTGATGAACTTATCATTTCGCAGCCAGATACAGGTGAGCAAGCTCTTGAAATAACTGACTCACTTGTTAGATCGAAAGCAATATCAGTTCTAGTTGTCGACTCAGTTGCAGCATTAACCCCTAAAGCAGAAATTGAGGGTGAAATGGGAGATGCGCACATGGGTCTTCAAGCAAGATTAATGAGTCAAGCATTAAGAAAACTTACAGGCTCCGTTTCTAAATCTAATTGTATGGTAATATTCATCAACCAAATTCGAATGAAAATTGGTGTGATGTTTGGTAGTCCTGAAACAACAGCTGGTGGTAATGCTTTGAAATTTTACTCATCGTGCAGATTAGATATAAGAAGAATAGGAGCAATAAAAGATAAAGACGAAATTATTGGAAACCAAACAAGAGTAAAGGTTGTAAAAAATAAAGTTGCCCCACCGTTCCGCGTAGTGGAGTTTGACATTATGTACGGTGAAGGAATCTCAAAATTGGGTGAGCTCATTGATTTGGGTGTTAAAGTCGGCACCATTGAAAAGTCAGGTGCATGGTTTTCTTATAAAGGAAATAAGATTGGCCAAGGACGAGAAAACTCCAAGATCTTTTTAAAGGATAATCCTGCAGTAGCTAGTGAAATTGAATCAATAATTAGAGGACAATCTGAGGAAATACCTGAGCAAATTGGAGAAAATGAAGAAGTCGAAGATACTCCAGAAGAATAAGAAATTCATATAAATTGATCATAGCAAAAAGGCGCTTGAAGCGTCTTTTTGCGTTTTAGTCATCTCGATGTTATACCTTAACTATGAAGATTAATAGTTTAAGGGACTCATTCATATCTTACTTTGTTAAAAATGGACATAAACATGTTCATTCAAGTCCCCTTGTGCCTCAAAATGATCCTACTCTAATGTTCGCTAATTCAGGAATGGTTCAATTTAAAAATGTATTCACAGGACTAGAGAAAACAGATTTCAACCGTGCCGTAACGGCTCAGAAATGCATTAGGGCAGGGGGAAAACACAATGATTTAGAAAATGTAGGCTATACTTTAAGGCATCACACTTTTTTTGAAATGTTGGGTAATTTCTCATTTGGAGATTATTTTAAAGATGATGCGATAGATTACGCATGGAGATTTATAACCTCTGAACTAGGAATAAATAAAGATAAGCTTTGTGTAACTATTTATCACGATGATGAGCAGGCTTACAATGCTTGGAAGAAAATTACCGGTTTCAGTGATGATAAAATAATAAGAATTTCTACAAAAGATAATTTCTGGTCAATGGGAGAAACAGGGCCATGCGGACCTTGCTCAGAAATATTTTATGATCATGGTAAAAATTATATTGGTAAACCTCCTAGTGAAGCTGATGAAACGGGCGATCGATTTGTAGAAATATGGAATCTCGTTTTTATGCAGTATGAGCAAGTCGATTCAGAAAATCGTATTGATTTACCACGACCCTCAATAGATACAGGTATGGGCATTGAGAGAATAGCTGCAGTTATGCAAGGCACTAATGATAATTATCAAGTTGATAGTATATTAGAAATTATTAATCATTCTAAAGAATTAACTAAAAATGATAACGAAAATTTATTATCAAGCCATAGAGTAATAGCTGATCATCTCAGATCTTCATGTTTTTTAATTGCTGACGGCGTCCTTCCATCCAATGAAGGCAGAGGTTATGTCTTAAGGAGAATTATGAGAAGAGCAATGAGGCACGTACACATTCTAAATTACAATGATTTACTGATGCACAAACTGGCACCAACTCTGATTTCAAATATGAAAATGTCCTATCCTGAGCTTGAAAGAGCAGAGTCTTTAATAAATGAAACATTGAAATATGAAGAACAAAGGTTCAGAGATTTATTGTCCAGAGGAATTAAGCAACTTGATACAATGATCGATAATTTGAATGGAAAAACCATTCTAACTGGGCAGTCAGCTTTTAAGCTTTATGACACATATGGCTTCCCAATTGATTTAACGCAAGATATTTTGAGAAATAAGAAAATTGAAGTGGATATTGATGATTTTAAAAAATGCCTTGAGGATCAAAAAGAAAAAGCTAGAAGCAATTGGACTGGATCTGGTGGCACGGCTACCGATAAAATTTGGTTTGAGTTAAATAAAAGTTTATCCCCTACAGAGTTTTTAGGCTACACATCTGAAAAAACAGAAGGAAGTATTATTTCTATAATAAAAGAAGGTGTATTAGTTGATAAATTACATAGCGGTGACAACGGATCACTAATACTCAATCAAACGGTATTTTATGCTGAATCTGGTGGACAAATTGGTGATACAGGAACAATACAAGCTGATAATTTCGAATTTGAAGTTTCAGACACACAAAAAAAAGGAAACCTATTTGTGCATCACGGTAAAGTAATTAAAGGAGATATCAATAAAGGTACAGGCGCACATTTGTCAATTAATTCTGCTAGAAGAAGCTCATGTACGACTTATCATTCTGCGACACATATTTTACATCAAGCATTAAGAGAAGTATTGGGAGATCATGTGACCCAGAAAGGTTCTTTAGTTTCGTTTGACAAATTAAGATTTGATTTTAGTCACCATAAATCTCTTTCAGAAAGTGAGATATCTAAAATAGAACAGATTGCAAATACGGTTATTGAGGAAGGATCAGATGTTGAAACTCAAATTATGACACCAGATGATGCAGTAAATGCTGGAGCACTTGCTCTATTTGGAGAGAAATATTCTGATGAGGTAAGAGTGTTAAAAATAGGAAAGATGAGAAATAAAACTTTCAGCATTGAATTATGTGGCGGTACACATGTTGAGAATACAGGTCAAATTGGGAAATTAAAAATAGTTAATGAATCATCGGTTGCTTCAGGAATTAGAAGGATAGAAGCTCTGCGTGGTGAAGACCTGAAAGTTTATCAAATGAATAAAGCTGCAGAAAATAAGAACATAGAAGAAAAAAAATTAATATTAGAAAAAGTTAAATCAAAATCAAAAGAAGTAGTTAATAATTTAATCAAAGAAGTTAATGATGAAATTTCAAACAATAAAAACATCATCATTATCTTTTGTGATAATTCCAAAAGCTCTGCGTTAAGACCTGTAATTGATAATGCAAAAAGAAAATTCAAAAATGGTGGTATTATTGTTTTAGGTTCAAAAAAAGACAATAAAATCAGCTACCTAGTTGGTGTAACAGATAACCTCACAAAGGTCATTGGCGCAGATGATATTGCTTTGTACGCTTCTTCAGTCTCTAATGGAAAAGGAGGTGGTGGCAGAAAAGATTTTGCTCAGTCCGGTGGTGATTTAATTGGTGAAACTGACCAAAAAAACAAAATACTGAAATTTATTACTGATAAGTTGGATTAAGCGCTTTATCTAAATTTCGTTCAATGATTTCAAGAAAATCTTCAGTACTGTGCCAATCTTGCTCATGGGGCATAAGGAGCGCTAAATCCTTTGTCATTGAGCCGCGTTCAACTGTTTTTACACAGACTTTCTCAAGAGTATCAGCAAACTTAATTAGTTCATCATTATCGTCAAGTTTTCCTCTATACTTTAGACCTCTTGACCATGCAAAAATTGATGCTATTGGATTTGTAGATGTTTGTTTTCCTTCTTGATGAAGTCTATAGTGCCTCGTTACAGTTCCGTGAGCAGCTTCAGCCTCAATTGTTTTTCCATCAGGTGTCATCAACACGCTTGTCATTAATCCAAGAGAGCCAAAACCTTGAGCGACAGTATCTGATTGAACATCTCCATCATAATTCTTACATGCCCAAACAAATTTTCCATTCCATTTTAATGCAGATGCGACCATGTCATCAATTAATCTATGTTCATAATCAAGTTCCAAAGATTTGAATTGACCAGCAAATTCTTTATCATAAATTTCCTGAAATAAGTCTTTAAATCGTCCATCATATTTTTTGAGAATAGTATTTTTTGTCGATAAATAGACTGGCCACTCTCTCATAAGAGCGTAATTCATACACGATCTAGCAAAATCACGTATGGATTCGTCTGTATTATACATTGCCATTGCAACACCACTAGATTGAAACTCATAAACCTCTTTTTCAATCGGTTCTTGGTTGGGGTCATCAGGCGTCCACTTAATACTTAATTTTCCTTTACCAGGAACTTTAAAATCTGTCGCTCTATATTGATCGCCAAATGCGTGTCGTCCTACTACAATTGGATCTGTCCAACCGGGTACAAGCCTTGGAACATTTTCGCAAACTATTGGCTCTCTAAAAACTGTACCACCAAGGATATTTCTTATTGTTCCGTTTGGGGAACGCCACATTTCTTTTAGCTTAAATTCCTTTACCCTATCTTCATCTGGTGTGATAGTTGCGCATTTAACTCCTACACCATATTTTTTTATTGCATTAGCTGAGTCTACAGTAACTTTATCATTAGTTTTATCTCTGTTCTCTACGCCTAGATCATAATAGTCTAGTTCTATATCAAGGTAGGGAAGTATTAATTTATCCTTAATGAATTGCCATATAATTCTTGTCATTTCATCACCATCAATTTCGACGAGTGGTGTTTTTACTTTAATTTTGCCCATTGTTTTCTAATAGTTTTGTGAGATCATCATAATTGTTGATTACTTTATATGCTTCTTTCATATTTTCGCCAGCAAAATCCTCATCTATTAGTCGATCTATAAGACTAAGAAGTTCATTCCAAAAATTATTTAGATTATAAATATAAATAGGTTTTCTATGCAGTCGAAGCTGTTTCCAAGAGTAAACTTCAAAGAATTCTTCTAAAGTTCCTATTCCTCCGGGAAAAATGATAAAACAGTCAGCTTGATTAAACATTTCCATTTTTCTTTGATGCATTGTTTTGACTATTTTAAGATTATTGAGACTTTTATTTTTTTTTTCTATATCAATTAAGTGTTCAGTAATTACACCATATACATCCCCTCCGTTATCAAGTGCACTGTTAGCTAATATTCCCATCAAACCCATATTTCCACCGCCATAAATAAGTTTAATTTTATGTTTTGCTAAAAGTGATCCAACTTTCTCGGCTTCATTTTTATAAATGCTGCTTACGTGATTTGAGGAACCACAGTAAATAGCTACAGACTTTATCAATCTATTAAGACCTTATCATTTAGAATTTTTGATTTATCATAAAATATATTACTTAGACTTTTAGGCAAAGCAAGAAGGGCCGGAGTAACAAATAATGTAGCAAATGATGCAAATCCGATGCCCCATATAAGTGACCAAGCAAGCAGAACAAAGAAATATGTTTCTTCACTTTTATATGCAATTGTTCTATCAAAAATATCTAAACTTATTTGAAGTGCGGATGGAAGCAATCCTGTGATTGTTGTAATAGTAGTTAAAAAAATTGGCCGAATTCTGTTTTTGCATGCAATTAAAATAGCATCATAGATATTATTATCATTCTTGCTAAGTTCTTTACGATAACTGTCAATTAAAATAATGTTATTATTAACTACAATTCCCATGCAAGCAACAATCCCAAGTCCTGAAAACACAATACTAAATTTTAATCCAAGTAATAGAGTTCCGAGTAAGATTCCTCCAATTGAAAGAATTACAGAAAACAAAATTATAAAGGTATGATAAAAGCTATTAAACAGAGTGATCAATACAATAAAAATAGCAACCAAAGCACCTAAAAATGCTATTATCAAAAAACTCATTGAGCTAGCTGAGTCCTCTGCTTCACCCGCGAACTTTATAAATACATTTGAAGGCAAATTTAATTCATTTACCCAATTTGCTAGATCCTGTTTTACGGCTGAAGCGTTTAATTCCTCCTTTATATTTGCGTCAATTACAAGGGTTCTCATTCCTTGTTGTTTTCCAATTGTAAAAATTTTTTCTCTTTTTTGTTTATCTACAAAGTTAGAAAGAGGAACCAGTCCTTGAGATGTAGAAATATTTGTTCGCTCAATTGAGGAGAATGTTTTTTCATCAAAGGGCAGATAAATTTTTACAGGTATTCTCTCCTCAGCATTGTCCGGAATAATGTTACCTATTGTTAGACCTGAAGTAGCAATTTTAATACTGTCTCCGATGGTATTTTTTGATAGGTCATATTTTTTTGTTTCATTTGAGTCAATATTATAAATCCACTCAATACCCGTAATTGGATTTTTGATATTTTGGTCAGTATAAGAGTCATCTTTCAGTAATTTTTGAAGCACAATTTCAGCAAATTGTCGAATTTTTGTAGAATCTGATGACTGTACTTCAATAGTAAGATCTTTGGCCCATTGCGATCCACTATAATCATTTGCACTAACAGAAATATTTAAGCCTTGTATTACTGACAACCTTTCTTCAAGGTCCTTAATAACTAAATCAGTATCTGGTCTGTCTTTGAAATCAATTAAATCTACCCAAATATCCGCAACCATGTCAGTTGGATTATTATCAAATAACCATATCCTATCTCTGTAGATTGTATTTCCATAAAAATTTTTGATATGAGGATGTCCGACGATTACATCAATTGTTTCCTCTAAATAACCTTTAGACTCAGCTGGTGATAAATTGCCTTTCGCCAAAATCTCGATTTCAAGACTGTTTGCTTTATCTTCAGCAAAAAAAACATATTCAGTATTTGACTTTATTGTCCCGTATACAATTGCAAAAAATATTAAGATACCAAAAAGAGAAACTTTTATAGGATTAAAAATTATGTAGTTAACGACCATACCATAATATGTATATAATACACTATCGTAAGGATCTTTTTTGGTCGCCATTCCTGCAGTCTTCATTCCAAAAGATGACCCAAGTACAGGAATTATAATCATTGTAACAAAGAAAGAGCATAATAAAACCACTAGAACAGTTCTTGGTATTACTCGTATCCACACACCAAAAAAATCTGGCCAAAATGCTAATGGCAAGAACGCTAAAACAGTTGTGAGTGTTGACGCAAATATTGGATAAAACATATCATGTGCTGCATTAAGATAAGAAACAGATCTTCTAATTCCCTTTTCTTGTTCTCTTCTTGCATATTCTGTAATTACAATTGGACCATCAACAAGCAGACCCACAGATAACACAAGGCCCATTATGCTCATTAAATTATAGGACATGCCCATAAAATTAAGTATTGTTATTGATAGTAAGTAAGTTGTGGGTATTGAAATGCCAACGAGAAGTCCTACTCGCCACCCAAGAATAGCTACTATAATAGTCATTACAATAATAACGGCAGTTATTACTGTATTCTCAGAGGCTGAGATTCTATCATTGATGTCCTTAGACTCGTCGGCTATTAGAACAGCAGATGCAATAGGGCTAATAGTTCCATCTAACTCTGCAAGCCTCTTCTTTATGCCCTCATAAAGCGTAATTGTGCTTGAATTTTCTTTTTTGTTTATTTGTAGTAAAATACCCGGGTTACCATTTATGTTGACGTAATCCTTATTTTTATCAAATGTTTGTTTTACGTTTGCAATATCACTTAAATAGATTGTCTTATTTGTTGAGGATTTTATAGGTAATCTCCTAAGCTCTGTTGCTGATTTATATAAAGATTTGATTTTTACAGAGTAGTCTGAATTGTTATTTGTAATTTTTCCTGCAGAGATAAGGTTGTTATATTTTCGAAAAGAATTGAGTACATCATTTATTCCTAGGCCGTATTTTTCCATTGCGGATGCATTGATATTTATGTCTATTATCTCTTCTTTCTTTCCCTTAAATTCAATATCTGTAACATCATATAACTTTTCAAATTCATCTTCATATTTTTCAGCCACTTTAACTAATTCTCGATAGCCCATGTCACCATGAATACCAACTAGTACAAATTGATAGTTTGATGATTTATGTTCAACTACTTCTCGAAGATCATAACCCTGAGGAAGCTCTTCGATATTGAGAATTTTATTTCTTACTTCTTTTGCAATATTTGGAATTTCAGTATTTAATTCAAAAGCAACAAGAAATGATACAAGTCCATCTTTCGTAATAGAAATAACTTCTTTAGAATCTTTCATCGTCATCATTTCTTTTTCAATTGGAGTTGTAATTAATCTTTCCACATCTGTTGAAGATGCTCCGTCGTAATAAATTATTACTGATACCGATTTCAGGTCTACGTTAGGCCATTCATGTCTTGGGAAACTGGTATAAGATAAGATACCAACTAAAAATATCCCTACCAAAATAGTATTAATAGTTTTTTTTCTAAGAAAAATTGTATCAAGTATTTTTTTTAGCATTTATGCAAAGGATGGCTTTCTATACTTGCTAATAATTTCTTTAATATGATCTGGTAGAACTAAAAGACAAGGAGTTAGTACTAGTGTTAAAATTGCTGAAAAAGAAATCCCATAAATGATGCATTGCGCCAATGGAGCCCAAGATGTAGAAGCGTTTGAGTCATAGGCAATCTCTCTTGCAATGGGATCAATGGAATAGTTGAGCGCTAAAGGGATTAAGCCTAACATTGTTGTTAATGATGTCAGAAAGATAGGACGCAATCTTTGTGCGCATGCCTTAATTATTCTAGTTCTTACGTCTTCATTGGACTTCGAGGAAATAACATTAAAGCTATCAATGAGTATTATATTGTTATTTACCACTATTCCTGCCAAAGATACAATTCCAATACCAGTTAAAAGTGCGCTAAACACTTGATCAAATATAAGTAAGCCTAACATAACTCCAGCTGTACTTAGTACGACTGCACTTAAAATTATTGTCATCTGATAAAAATTATTAAATTGAGTAACCAGTAATGCAGCCATTAACATGATTGATATAATAAATGCCTGCGTAACAAAATTAAGGGAATTAACCTGTTCTTCGTTATCACCACCAAATTCGATATCAATATTTGCGGGAATACTTTGGTCTTTGATCCATGTTTCAAATAGCTTTAATCTTGA
The DNA here is from genome assembly GCA_902613805.1 of uncultured Pelagibacteraceae bacterium. GTDB lineage: Bacteria > Pseudomonadota > Alphaproteobacteria > Pelagibacterales > AG-422-B15 > CACNXQ01. The sequence continues at coordinate 324,622 of CACMIV010000002.1, read as the reverse complement.
CTCAGGTGTAAATCCTGAAGACACATCTGCTTTAATTATTGTGACATGCTTTGAGTCAAATTTTCTTACATAATTTACTTTTTGTTGAGGTTTTTTTTCAACAAAATTTGAAATAGGAACCAAGCCAGATTCTGTATTTATTAAAATATTATCAAGCTCATCTATATATCTCTCTTTTTTGGGATACCTTAAGACAATATCTAATTCTTCATCAATATCTTTTGGTCTATAAGAACCTATAGTAAGTCCGCTAGTAATAAGGCCAATAGAATTTCCAATTGTAGGTATATCAGCCCCAAATTTAGCAGCTTTAGGTTTATCAACAAAAAGTTCCCATTCAACTCCGGGAACAGGAAGAGTGCTTTCTAGGTTGACAATTCCATCTATTTCACTCAAATAATTTTCTATCTCTTGAGCAACATTCATTGTGGAGTTTCTACTTGGCCCAAGAACCCTTATTTCGATATCTTTACCAGTAGGAGGTCCACCTTCTTGTGCTTTGATTTCAGTTTTAATACCTGGTATTTTATCCAATTCTTTTCTCATATTTTCAATTACAACTCTACCATTCTCCCTCTCTTTTCTGTCAGTAAATTCGAAGAAAAATGAAGCGATCGTATCATCAGAACTGCTTCCACCAGTTCTAAAATTATTGAATCTTCCAGTTTGTAAAAATAAATTCTTTATTCCTTTTGTATTGTATACAATTTCCTCAACAGATTCTGAGAGTTCATCAATTTGTTCAATTGTAAGATTCCCACGAGCTTGTATTTTACCGTAGCCTGCGAATGGATCACTCTGGGAAACTAAAACAACACCTTGGCCTACCGACGAATAAGTTGAAATAACAATAAACGAAAATGCAATAATCGATCCGCTGATTAGTAATGGTCTTTTAAGAACTATGCTTAAAAAATTTATATACTTACCAACAACCCCTTCAACTTTAGTAAGGTCATATGTATGTTCAGAACTAATTGATTGCACGGTTTTTTTGCTCATCTCCGAAGCTTTTCCAAATATACTTCCGATTACAGGTACAATCATAAGGCTGTAAATTAAAGCAACTGTTAGTATAATAAATATCGTAATAGGGAGGACTCTCATGAACTGTCCACTTACGCCGGGCCAAAAAAATAGGGGTATAAAAACAGCTAATGTTGTCGCTGCTGATGCCGTAACGGGCCAGAACATTCTTTTTGCAGCATAGATAAAAGCAGTCTTTTTATCATATCCTTCTACCATCTTTCTGTCAGCCAATTCCACAACGACGATTGATCCGTCTATTAACATTCCTAAGGCCACAAGCATACCAAAAATAACCATAAAATTATATGTAAACCCAAGAGCATATAAAATGAAAATTGCAATAATGATTGATACTGGAATACCGGAGCCAACTATTAAAGATGATCTAATTCCAAATGTAATCATAGCTACGATTAGAACAAACATAGTAGCCATTATAATGTTTCCTTGAAGTGAATTTACTTGCTCAAGCATTGTATCCTTGGTGTTCAATACATAGCCTAGGCGAATATCAGAAGAAATCTTAGATTGATATTTTTCTACAATGTTTTCTACCTTATTAATCGTACTTATTAGGTTTGCCCCACGGGCTTTTTTAACTCCCAAGCAAATACTTTGATTTTGATTTATGCTTGCAAAAAAGGTTCGCTCTTTGAAATTTCTTTTCACTTCAGAAATATCTGACAACAATACAACGCCATTTGAAGATGATCTTATTGGTATTGAATTGATCTCGCTTTCGTCTTCAAATAAGCCTGGCACATCTACCGAGAATTGTCCTTGTCCGGTTTCTATCTCACCTGCCATGACAGCTTGATTGTTGTTGTTAATTGCTCTAATTATTTCATAGAGGGAAATGTTATAGTTTTCAATTTGGTTACGATTAAGTATGGCTTCTAATTGTTCATCTCTGTTTCCTATCAGATCTACCTCAAATATTTCAGGAAGAAGCTCTATTTCATTTTTAATATCTCTCATGATATTAAGAAGATCTCTTTCTTGTGCAATATCTGATGAAATTGCAACAATAATTGATGGATCATCAGACAACGATACTTCTCTGACAATTGGTTCCTTAGCGTCATCAGGAAATTTAGATTTAGCTTCATTAACAGCATCTCTGACACTGTCTAAAGATTTTGACATCGTCTCGGCTGCTTCAAATTCTACGACTGCTGCAGCGTAACCTTCGAAGCCAAAAGCTTGAAGTTTTTTTACTCCTTCTATTGACCTTAATTCTTCCTCTAATGGACGAACAAGCAATCTCTCGGAATCAGATGGTGACACGCCTGGAAGACCAACTCCTGCATATACAACGGGAATAGTAATGTCAGGCTCAGCTTCTACAGGAATATTTATCCGACCAAAAATACCAGCAACTATAAGAACTAACAGAAATGCAAGAGCTGTTCTTTTTCTATCTACAAAAAACTCAATCATTTAATAGTTAATATCTTGTCCTTCAATCACATATTCTTGACCGACTGTGATAATTTTAGTTTTTTTAGGCAAGCCCTCCACCCATAGTCCTTCCGGAGTATCTTCAATTATTGAAATACTTTTAAACGAAGCCTTATTATCAACTGCGATTTTTACACCTAGTTCTCCACTATCATCTAGAGATAATAAATAAGAAGGAATTAAATGTGCAGAGGTTTCGCGAATAGGCACCTTTATTTCCGCTGTCAGTCCCTCCCTAATTTCACCATCTACATTAGATATTTCAGCTTCAACCGCGTAGGTTCTTGTCATAGGTGAAGCACTCTTACTTACAAATTTAATTTGGCCATTTAGACTTTTGTTATTTAAAAGTTCGATCTCAACAGTTGAACCTTTTTTAATTTTACTTACCTCTTTTTCTGTTACCTCACCAATAACCTTCATTGGATCTAATTGAATAATTGTTACACAAGGTAAGCTTGGTCCAATTAAAGACCCTATTTCGACATGCACTTCTTCAATGTACCCGTCAAAAGGAGCTAATATTTTTGTATTACTTAATTCATTTTGCGCCATCTCTACTTTAGCATCAGCACTTTTAAGCTTTGCCTCAGCCATTGCCAAATCATTTTCAGATCGATAACCATCAATTTTAAGCTTGTTTATCGCTTCATACTGTAGACTGGCTTGATTTTGAAGTGCAAGCGCCTCATCTAACATTGCCGATCTATTTTCTTCTTCCAAACTACAAACTAAATCACCTTTTTTGACAAACTCACCCTTAGAGGATGTAGATATAACGTTAGAAGAAGTTTTTGGATTTAAATTAATTTTCTTATTAGCTTCGGTTTTACCCCTGATTGTTAAATAAAATACCTTTTCTTCTGAGATTGTTTCCATTACTCTCACCGAAACAGTATTATTTGTCTCTAATGATACTTCATTACCCTCAACTAATTCAATATCATTATTGCCACCCAAGACACCTGATAAAATCCAAATGAGCACAGCAGCAAGTATGTAAAAAGCTATCATATAATTACTGAATAAAAATCTCATATTTGTACCTCGATATTATTAATTAATTTTTTTCTTAAGCAGGTGTCTATTTTTTTCCATGTAATTTAGTCCCGTTTCAATTAATGCTGATGCAAGGCCCCTAATAAATGAAACTGACTTTTCGTTTCTGATTGCGTCTAAATTTCCTGGAACAGGACCATCGTATTTGAATTGTTCAAGCTTTTGTCTCAAATATAAAACACGTTCGTTTAAAACAGTATTCATAGTTTCGTTTGGTATATATTTTGAGAATAATAATAGAAGAAAAAATTCAGATTTAATTTGGTCTCCAAAATTTCCTGATCGAATATAAGAAGATGCATCACCAAGTAAATTATCTTTCATCAAGTCCATTCCCTTTTTAGTTATTGTATAGACTTTTTTGTCTGGTTTTTTACTTTGAGAATGTTGCTTACAGGATACATATTTATCCGCTTGTAAGCTGTTTAAGGTTGGGTAGATAGTTCCGAAGCTTAAGCTATAAAAGTCTGATAATGGCCCTTCAAACATTTGTTTGATTTCATAGCCGGATCTGGGTCCGAGCGATAGAAGTCCTAAACAAAGTGTTTCTTTTTGCATATTAATTTATTCCTAGTGATGACAAATTTAGAATACCAGACATATACATCACTTGAGCTTTTGTGATTTCACGGTCTTTTTGCTCTTGGAAGTACTTGATTTCTGAATTAAGCAGACTTTGTCTAGCTGTTAGCACATCAAGGACGCTTCTTTCTCCTACTTCTTCTTCTATAACAGTACCTTCATATGCAGTTTTATTAGCTAAAAAATTCAATTTAGCCGCTTCAACTGTTTCGTCAGTAATAAGATAGTTTTCCCAAATGTTCTCTGCAAGTGAGAGCGTTTCGTCTGTAGTTTTTTGTATAAGAATTATTTGACTGTTTTTCTGTTTTTTTGCTTTTCTTATATTAGAAAGAGATTTTCCTGATGTAAAAATTGGCCATGTGACCGTTGCTTGCAATTCTTCATTTGTAAGTTCATCTATAGTTGTGGAATACTCGTCAAGCTCTGTTTTTGAAGCCGTAAGATTAATTTGTGGGTACAGGGCTGATCTAGCTACCCCAATATTGGCGTTGTAAACATCGAGCGTTGAATTGACGATTCTTATTGTATAATTATTTGAAATAACTAATTCTCTATACTTTTCATATGTATCAGGAACCTCTGAATTAATTTCAGAAAACGTTAAATTGTTTGGTTTAGTTCCAATTAAATTATAAAAGGAATTCATAGTATTTTTTAAATTTATTTTTGCATCAAGAAGATTAATTTTTGAATTATTAAGAAAAGCATCTGATTGCGCAACATCAGTCTTAGAAGCCAATCCAACCTCAAACTCTTTGCTTGTTGCATTAAACCTCTCACTCACCGAATTAAAGTTATCTTTATTTGATTGAACTATCTTTTGCGCAAGTAATACATTGTAGTATGCGTCTATTGTTTCTAAGATAATGTCCTGCGTGACTTTAGATTGGGTAAGGTTTTGAATATGTAATTGTTCCTTAGAGGAGAGTGAACTATAAAATCGATTAAAACCACTAAATATATTTTGTGATAGGACAATTGATTTACTGCTAGGTGATAACTCGTAACTATTTGTGGTACTTCCAGACTGACTTTTAATGTCGGAGTAATCATTTTCAGATAAACTGCCACTTAAGGTTATCGTTGGAAAGTAGTCGGTTGTTGATTGAAGATAATCTTCTTTAGCCATATCAACATTTATCGCCTCAATCTTGATTGATAAATTATTAGATAGTGAGTCTTTGACCGCTTCCTTAAGACTCAAGGCCTGAACAGAAACATTTAAAAACAAGAAAACCAGTATAATTTGTATTATGTATTTCATTTATATCCTATAAAAAAGAGCATATATATATCAGATTGATATATATAATCAATACCTATATCATTTTGATATAGTTTAAATCTTTAAGTTATCAAATTGGTTTTTTTCAGATATAAATGATTGAAAAATAACAATTTTATGAAAATCAAGAATAATTCCTTTTCAGATAAGAGCAAAAAATGGCTTAAAAGACATTTAGAGGATGAGTATGTAATTAAGTCCTCTAAAGATAATTTTAGATCTCGAGCGGCTTATAAGTTAATTGAAATTATTGAAAAATATAAACTTCTTGATGGCTTAGAAAAAGCTTTAGACATTGGATCTGCTCCTGGCAGTTGGAGCGAGGTATTAAAATTACGTGGAAAAAATCTAAAAAAGATTGTGGCGTTAGATCTATTAGATATGAACTCTATAAGGAATGTGGATATATATAAAGTCGATTTCTTGTCTGACGAATGTTCAGAAATATTAGCCAAATATGACAAATTTGATCTTATAGTATCTGATATATCACCAAATTTATCTGGTAATAAATCATCGGATTTTTTACTTTCGCTTGAATTATTAGAGAATGTTGTTGATTTTGCCCTAAAAGAATTGAATCCAGGTGGAAACATGGTTTCAAAATATTTTAGATCAGGTGATATTTCAGAAGTTATACTAACTTGTAAAAAACATTTTAAAAAAGTGACTTCCTTCAAGCCTAAGTCAAGTCGCAAAGAATCGAGTGAAATATACTTGATTTGTCTTGAAAAAAAATCACCTAATGATTGACATAAATTAATAAATAATTTATTTCTCAGAGATGGAGCACTCCAGTATTAAAAAATCTCTCTCATTTGACGACGTTCTGATTAAGCCTGCACGATCTTCTGTGCTTCCATCTGATGTAAGTACTTTTACAAAAATTACTTCTAATATTTCATTGGGTGTTCCTCTTATATCTTCCGCAATGGACACTGTAACTGAATACAAGTTAGCTATAGCAATTGCTCAGTCTGGTGGAATGGGGATATTACACAAAAATATGTCTATAGATGAACAGTCGCAGAATGTTTCAAAAGTGAAAAAATTTGAAACCGGAATGGTAATTGATCCGTTAACTATATTGCCATCTGCAACGTTAGCTGACGCTTTAGAATTAATGAAGGTCAATGAAATTTCAGGTATACCTGTTGTTGACATAGATGACAAATTATTAGGTATTCTAACAAATAGGGATGTGCGATTTGCAACCAATATGTCTCAAAAAATAAGTGAATTAATGACTAGTAAAAATTTAGTGACTGTTAAAGACGGAATTTCAACAGATGATGCTCAAAAGTTGTTGCACAAACATAGAATTGAAAAATTATTAGTAGTCGATGATAAGGGCAAATGTATTGGTTTAATTACTGTTAAAGATATAGAAAAAAGTCAGCTTCATCCAAATGCCTCGAAAGATCAAAAAGGCAGACTGATCGTTGGAGCAGCAATTGGAGTTGGCGAAGAAGCAATTAGTAGAGCTGAACAACTAGTTGACGCTGGCGTAGATGTTCTTGTCATTGACACTGCACACGGTCATTCAGAAAAAGTTATCAGCACCTTAAAAGAAATAAAATCAAAATTCTCAACAGATGTGATTGTTGGAAATGTTGCTACAAACGAAGCCACCGAAGAGCTTATTGATCAAGGAGCTGATTGTGTGAAAGTTGGAATAGGTCCGGGATCAATATGTACCACTAGAGTAGTAGCTGGAATTGGTGTACCCCAATTCTCAGCAATTTTAGATTGTGCTGAAACTGCAGCAAAAAAAAGAGTTCCAATAATTGCAGATGGTGGAATTAAGTATTCTGGTGATATAGCAAAAGCCTTAGGCGCAGGAGCAAGCGGGGTTATGATTGGCTCACTCTTTGCTGGAACTGACGAGTCTCCTGGTGAGGTATATTTATTTAAGGGAAGAAGCTATAAATCATACAGAGGAATGGGATCGCTTGGCGCTATGGCCAGGGGATCTGCAGATAGGTACTTTCAAGAAGAAATAACTGAGAGCAATAAACATGTTCCAGAGGGAATTGAGGGAAGAGTTCCGTACAAAGGACCTATATCGCCTATCATATACCAGCTTGTTGGAGGCCTAAAAGCATCAATGGGATACACTGGTTCAAAAGATATAGTAGAATTTAAAAAGAATGTTAAGTTCGTAGAAATTACTGGAGCAGGTCTCAAAGAAAGCCATGTACATGATGTCGATATTACAAGAGAGTCACCAAATTATCCGACAAATATATAAACGTATAATGAAAATAATATTGGTAATAGTCATTTGTATTTTGCCAACAAGTATATTTGCCTCAAATAGTTTTTACACATCAGCATTAAATGATTTCAATGAAGAAAATTTTGAAAAAGCAATAAAGTATTTGGAAAAAGATATTGTTTTTAATCCAAAATCATCTGAGTCTTATATTTTGTTAGGCAAATCATATGAAGGCTTAGACGATCAGAATAATGCTCTTAAATATTATGAAATTGCCTTTACGCTTATTCCACATAATCTTGAGCTTAATTATTTAATAGGGAAAGTGTCTTATGAGTTGGGACTAATTGAGCAATACGCTGAGCAAATATCTAATCTTGAAATATTATGTGAAACCTCATGCGAAGAAATTGTCAAATTAAAAGATTTGGCGGAATAAATAATGATATTTATTGTTGATTTTGGATCTCAAGTAACACAGTTAATAGCAAGAAGAGTAAGAGAAGCTGGGGTCTATTGTGAAATTGTGTCAAGCAAATCACTTTATAAGCACATACGTAAAACAGGTTGTTCAGGAATAGTTTTCTCTGGGGGTCCAGCAAGCGTTCATAAATCAAACACCCCAAAAATTGATAAAAGAATATTCAATTTAAATATTCCAATATTGGGAATTTGTTATGGTATGCAATTATTATGTTACCAACTTGGTGGGAAAGTTAGAATTTCAAAAAAAAGAGAATTTGGTAAAACACTTATAAAACCATCAAAAAAAAGTGTTTTATTCTCAGGATTTAGAAAAGGAATTAGCTCGAATTACGTCTGGATGAGCCATGGTGATAAAGTTATTAGTCTGCCAAGTGATTTTAAAAGCATTGCATCAAGTTCAAATACTAAGTTTGCAGCAGTTGAGAATAAAAAAAAATCTTATTATGGTTTACAATTTCATCCTGAAGTTGTCCATACACCTAATGGTCATAAGATAATCGAAAATTTTATATTTAAAATTTGTAAGGTAAAAAGAAACTGGAGCATGAAAAATCATTTAAGAAATCAGATTACTGAGATTAAACATTCAGTTCATAAAGATCAGGTCATTTGTGGATTGTCGGGTGGAGTGGATAGCACTGTTACTGCAGCTATAATTTCAAAAGCCATAAACAATCAATTAACATGCATTTATGTTGATACAGGTTTAATGAGACTTAATGAAACAAAAGAGGTAGTAAAAATGTTTAAAAAACATTTTAAATCTCGCTTAATTGTCAAAGACTCAAAAAAAACATTCATTAAAGCCCTTAAAGGTGCGATAGACCCAGAAAAAAAGAGAAAAATAATAGGTAATCTTTTTATTAAAATATTTAACCAAGAGGCAAACAAAATAAAACGTGCAAAATATTTAGCTCAAGGAACTATTTATCCTGATGTAATCGAAAGTCAGAGCTTTCATGGTGGTCCGACATCAGTAATTAAATCCCATCATAATGTTGGCGGTTTACCAAAAAGAATGAAGCTTAAACTAGTCGAGCCTTTAAGAGAACTTTTTAAGGATGAGGTTAGAAAATTAGGGTTAGAAATGAGATTACCAAAAAAATTCATTAATAGACATCCGTTTCCAGGCCCCGGATTGGGAATAAGAATACTTGGTGAGGTAACAGCAGATAGAGTAAAGATTTTACAAGAGGCCGATAACATATATATCGAAGAAATTAAAGGAGCAGGTTTATACGATAAAATTTGGCAAGCATTTGCAGTTTTGATTCCAATTAAAACTGTTGGCGTTATGGGTGACCATAGATCATATGAGCAAGTCTGCGGATTAAGAGCCGTTACATCTGTTGATGGAATGACTGCAGATTTTTATCCTTTTAAAGCTGAATTTTTGAGTAAAGTTTCAACAAGAATAATAAACGAGGTCAAAGGTATTAATAGAGTTGTATATGATACAACTTCAAAGCCACCAGGAACTATTGAGTGGGAATAAGAAAAATACATATTTAAATAAAATATCTAATTCTTTAATATAAGGAGAAAGTAATGATTACAGTACTTGTTAAATTTAAAATATCTGATGAACTTAATTTAAAAACTCTTAAAGAGAAATTTATTGAAACTTCAGTATTATATGTTGATGTAGAAGGTCTTTTAAGAAAAAACTATATAGCGGATACTGAAAATGGTTTTGCTGGAGGAGTATATACTTTTTCAACTATAGAGAATGCTAAAAAATGGTTTACTGAAGATAGAATTAAGTGGATAACAGAACGATTCTCTAAACCGGAAATTGAATACTATGAAAGCCCTGTTATTGTTGATAATGAAAAGAATAAAATAATTTCATAAACATCTTTAGTCATTTAATGTAAAATGGAGTCAGAATAAAAATAATATGTATAATTCTAAAATATACCTATTACATAAATGAAAACTTACACAAAACTTACACACTTTAAAAACAGCCGCTGTAAGCATTGTTATCCATGGCTTCTACAAACTGGCGCTATTGAGTGGGAATAATAAATGAATAATCTATTTCAAAAAATATTAAATTTTTTTAAGTTAATATTTAACTTTAATTTAACTGATTTCAGTTGGATTAAGACTTCTAAGTTTATTGAACTTGATAATATTGATGTTTCCGAAGATCCAGTGAGACCAGAGCTTGATGTAAAATGGAGAACCTCACATGATAGAAAAATTTTTGGCCTGGAATACAATAATCAAATTGAGGGTATTATGTGTTTGGCGTTCACTAAGGACGTTCCTCATTCAGTAAGAGAATTAGACCTGATGAGCCGCTTAGCAGTTTATGAGCAAAATGCGGATACAATTATTGCATACACTGTATGGTCTCGTAAAAAAGGAGCAGGAAGAAAAATTATGGAAGAGGCTCTAAAATTTGGAAAAGAAATAGGATACAAAAGAATAGTTACACTTTCTCCACTAACGCCTATGGCAACGCACTATCACATAAGAAATGGAGCTAAATTATTGGGGCACAATCCAACGACTCAAAATTTTGAATATAAAATTCAATAAATTTGTATGGTATGGAAAGTCTAATTATTTAGACTATATTTTAGAACATGCCCAAAAAAGATATTAATATTTTCTGGTACAGACAAGATTTGCGACTATCAGACAACCCTGGATTATACAATTCGATTAAAAATGGGGCAACGTTACCAATTTTTATATTTGATGACGAAAACTCGAAAGAACATATAAATGGTTCTGCGAGTAAATGGTGGCTTCACCATTCATTAATTGCTCTAAAACAATCTTTAGACAATAATTTGAGTTTATACAGGGGTGATCCAAAGAACATCTTAACTAAACTAACTGAAACTTATAATGTTAAAGAGATATTTTGGAATAGATGTTATGAGCCGTGGCGAATAAAAAGAGATAAAAAAATTAAAAGTTTTTTTGAGGAGATGAATATAAGCGTAAACACATTTAATGGATCTCTTCTTTGGGAACCTTGGAATGTGGTCAAAAATGATGGTACTCCTTATAAGGTATTTACCCCTTACTACAGAAAAGGTTGTTTGAACTCTGAAATGCCAAGAATACCGATACAAAAACCCAAGATAGACAATCTACTCTTGGATAAGACAAATAGTATAAGTATAGATGATCTAGAACTAATGCCAGAAAACAACTGGTATGATGAAATGGAAAAACTTTGGAGTCCAGGAGAGAAAGGTGCCAATAATAAAATTGATGTCTTTATAAAAGAAGGCCTGTTTAATTATAAAGATGGTAGAAATTTTCCATCTGGAAACAATGTTTCACAACTGTCTCCTCATTTACATTTTGGGGAGGTGTCACCCAACCAAGTTTGGTATCGATCAAAAACCAAAGAAGGAAAAAAAGAAATAAAAAGAGACTTGGATCATTTTTTAAGTGAACTTGGATGGAGGGAATTTTCATTTAATCTTCTATATCACTTCCCAACTTTACCAAAAGAAAATCTTCAAAAGAAGTTTGATAAATTTCCTTGGGATAAAAATAAAGATGCATTAAAGAAATGGCAAAGGGGACTTACAGGGTATCCAATAGTAGATGCTGGTATGAGGGAACTGTGGCAGACAGGGTATATGCACAATCGTCTAAGAATGGTCGTGGGTTCATTTTTAGTCAAAAACTTATTATTACATTGGCACCATGGTGAGAGATGGTTTTGGGATTGTTTAGTTGATGCCGATCTTGCTAATAATAGTGCAGGATGGCAATGGATTGCAGGCTCAGGAGCGGATGCTGCACCTTACTTTAGAATATTTAATCCAGTCATGCAGGGTCAGAAATTTGATCCAGATGGCAAATATACAAAAAAATATATTCCTGAACTTAAGGATATGCCAAATAAGTATTTATTTAATCCTTGGGAGGCACCTAAGGATGTCTTAGACTCTGCAAATGTAAAACTTGGTAGAGATTATCCAATGCCAATTGTCGAGATTGGTTCCTCTAGACAAAAAGCCTTGGAAGCTTTCGCTACGACTAAAAGTTAATTATTAAATCAATTTTTATAAATCGACCTAAGCAAAGTTTTTGCCACAAAAGTATAATAATGTATAGTCTGTATTTATGAGCGTAGAAACAATAATAATTATTGTGCAAATGGTTGCAGCATTTGGTGTTGTTGTCTCTGTTATTTATTTAGGAATACAAATACATCAGCAAAATGAAATCACAAAAGCACAATTTGGACACTCTTTAACACATAGAATGTATGAGAGGTATTTTAATACATCGAAAGATAAAGAATTTAGTAACTTTCTATCGAAAGATTGGGCCGCAGGCGAACTAGATAACGCAGATAAATGGAGAGTAGCAGTATATGTAAATGCATTACTAGTAGATATTTTTGATACATATGAAAAAGTTGAAAAAGGTTTTGTTGATGAAACACATTTAAAAATGAGAATGCATATGTTGAAATTGGGCACCATGAAGGCGCCAATCGCACAGTCAACTTGGAAATATTGGAAGGGGATTAAATCAAAAGAATTTGTCGAGTGGTTTGAAACTGAAATTTATGGTGATCGAGCAACCTTTAAAGAAGGTTATCAAGAGGAAATAATTCCAAACGTTAGAAGAGATTAAATTAAGAAGTTATTAAGTGAGAAGAATTGTTACAGGACATAATGAAAATGGCAAATCTGTAATTAAAATAGACGGCCCACCGTCACGCTCCATCGGAGAAGAAATTGGAGGTTTATTCGAAATATGGAATGAAGATGGAAGTACTATTGATACAACAAGTAGTAAAGACAGAGCTGATAGCGATATAATTTTATCACCACCTCAAGGAGGTTCTAAATTTCGATATTTTCAAATAATGCCTACTCCAAAAGGTGTCCCGCTCGAGGCGCTAAACAAAATGGCTGAGGAAGCCTTCAGTCGTATAGGCGCAGCTCAGCATCGGGTTGATGTAACAAGACATCCAGCAATGCATAAAACCAAGACAATTGATTATATTATACTGCTAAAAGGAGATGTAACTTTAATTTTGGATGAAGAAGAGGTAAAAATAAATCCATTTGATGTTGTTGTGCAAAGAGGTACAAATCACGCATGGGTAAATAATGGCTCTGAACCTGCTCTTCTTATAGCCGTATTAATAGATAGTGAATTAGCTGAATAGTTTCCAAACTAAGCTTTCCCTAGAATTTTTCCAATTTATCAAGTATAAACCGATCCCATGTTAAGAAAATCAGCAAATGATATAAAAATTATGAAAGACAAGGAACCAATAGTTTGTCTTACTGCTTATACGGCTCCAATTGCTCGAGCGATAGACGGAAGTGTTGATTTAATGCTAGTTGGAGATTCATTAGGAATGGTCCTATATGATTACGAGAATACACTTCAAGTGACTATGAATCAGATGATCGACCATGCTAAATCAGTAGTAGGTGCGACAACTAAATCTTGTGTGATTGTTGATATGCCATTTGGATCATATGAGGAGTCTTCCAACAAGGCCTTCAAAAATGCCGCTCGCCTCATGCAAGAAACAAATTGCAACGGTATTAAACTTGAGGGTGGTTATAAGATATCAAAAACCATAAAACACCTTACTGAAAGTTCAATTCCAGTGATGGGGCATATTGGTTTACAGCCTCAAAGTGTTTTAATTGATGGGGGATATAAAGTTAAAGGAAAATTGAAATCTGAATGGCAAAAATATATAGATGATGCTAAGGCGGTTGAAAATGCTGGAGCATTCGCTATTGTGCTAGAGGGTATGACTGAGCCATTGGCAGCTGAAATAACATCAATTCTAAATATACCAACAATAGGCATAGGAGCATCGCCAAAATGTAATGGTCAAATTCTAGTTACAGAAGATATGCTTGGATTAACAAATGTTGCACCTAAATTTGTGAAAAAATACGCCACATTAGATAAAAATATAAATGATGCCGTGCAAGCGTATGTATACGAAGTTAAAAAAAGAATTTTTCCATCTAAAGAGCATATTTATCATATGCAGCCCGAGATAGTAAAAAACAATAAGTAGTAATTCATGAGTGATGTTTTTAGACAGATAGATGATGATTTAAGAAAAGATAAGGTAAAACGTCTATGGAAAAATTACGGTTCATACACAATTATTTTATTTTCAATTATTGTTTTAAGTATAATTGGTTATCAAATATATCTAGGTTCAAAAGCAAATTATAATGAGAAATTAGTTGAAAGATATCTAAAGTCTTCCATAAATGAAAATTATGAGTTTTCAATTAATGAATTTAACGAAATAGGTGAACAAAATAATAAATTATTATCAGGTTTGGCACTACTTAGGTCCGCCAATTTGGCTTTTGAATTAGGAAAATATGAGCATGGTGAAGAAATATTACTTAATTTAGCCTTTAACAAAAACATAGACAAATTAATAAGAGATATCTCTTTGTATTTTTATTTAATTTACAATATTGACGAAATGAATATTGAAGAAATTCAATCCTTTATTTCAGAAATGAAGGTAAATGATGGTAAATTAAAGTTCTTATACAAAGAAATACTTGCTATAAAATATCTTATTAATGATAACGGTAAAGAGGCTACAAAGCTCTTTGAAGAAATAATTAAAGATCCTAACAGCCCAGAAAATTTAAAAACTAGATCAAAAAAATTAATAGATACTATGAGGTAAAATGTTAAGAATATATTTTGTTATTATATTTTTAGTTTATTTTCTTCTTGCATGCGCAAAAGAAGTCAAAGAAGAAGTATCGCAAGCGAGTTTTCCTGTACTATCCTATAACTCAGAAATATCAGAAACCTTAACACTTGATAAAGATGATATATTAATCGATAGTCCGGTAGAAATTTTTTTTTGGACTCAACATTTTCAAAACCCACAAAACAACTTAAACAATTTAAAATCTATAGCAAATTTTGAAAATAAAACAAAAATTGTTTCAGGTAGCAGAGGTCCTCAAAATATAGTCCAACCCATTTATTTTAATGATACTTTATGTCAAGTCGTTGGAAGTGGATACTTGGAGTGCATGGATACAACTTCGAAAAATTTAAAATTTAGAATCAAAATTCTCAATGAAAACATTAAGAAATATGAAATTATGAGAGGGGGAATCGCTTATTTTGATAATAGTATAATAATAGTTGACGCATATGGATTAGTTAAATCTTTGAGTTCTTTAGATGGGAGTGAAATATGGTCCACTGTAATTGAATTTCCAATTCTTTCGCCACCGCTAATATATCGAAATATGATATATTTTATATCTGCAGATAATCGAATATTTGCAATTGATTTTGATACAGGCGCAGTTGAATGGACATTTCAAACGATATCAGAAGTAAAAAAAAATTTGATTACAGCTTCCCCTGTAGCATATGAAAATTTAATCATAGCGCCATTTAGTAATGGTGAATTAGTCGCATTTACCTATGACAATGGGCAGCCAGTATGGTCAGAAAATGTTTCTAGAATTTCTCTGATAAGTAACTTTGATATCAAGGATATTTCTGCAAGTCCGGTTATATCAGGGAATTCAATTTATTCACTAAGTTCAAATGGCAAGATCGTTTCATTAGACGCAGCTAGTGGAAAAAGAAACTGGGCATCAGATATATCAGGATATAGAACACCGATTATTTCAGGAAATCAAATATATGTCATAAATGAAAATGGCAAATTGATATGCCTCGATCAAAATAACGGGGAAGTTTATTGGATTACTGATTTAAATAAATATAGAAGTGGAAAAAAAGCAGAAAATCTTAATTTATGGTTGGGCCCATATATGATTAATAGCTTGTTATACAATATTTCTTATTTTGGAGAATTAAAAATTGTTTCTCCAGTTTCAGGTGATTTACTTGCTGAAGATAAGATTGGGGTAAAAAGAATTATGGTACCACCATTAATTTTAAGTAATTCAATATTTATTGCAGACGAAAATTCAAATGTCTTCAAATTTAAGTAATATCAATCTAAGCATCATAGGAAAACCTAATTCAGGGAAATCAACGTTATTTAATAGTCTTGTTAAATCAAATATATCTCCAGTAGGAAATAAGTACGGCCTTACTAAAACAATCATTACAGATAAATTTTCTTACAGAAATTATAATTTTACAATTATTGATACTCCGGGCTTAAGACGAAAAAGCAAGGTATCTGCATTTAATGAAATGGAGAGGAATAAAGAAGTGATCAAATTGATCAGCAATGTAAACATTATAATTCTTTTAATAGACTCTTTGGAAAATATTACAAAGCAAGATTTTAGGCTTGCAGATCTTTCAATAAATCGACATAAGATAATATTCTTTTTATTTAATAAAATAGATTTAATTGAAGATAAAAAAAAATTTAAGCTTCAAATTAATAAGTTTCTTAAGAATAATTATAACAAATCTAAAATGATCAATATTATGTTTATTTCAGCAAAAAAAAATATTGGCATATTAAATGTATTAAACGAAATAATTGAAAAAAATAAAAAAGTGTCTACTAAAATACCTAAAAAAAGTCTTAATAAATTTATTATTTCATTAAATAAAAAGAGAAATTTTCCTAAAATAAAAGATATTGAGGTAAAGCCAAAATATATTGTTCAACTAGATAATAGTATTCCTAAATTTAAAGTTTTTATTAATTCTACAAAGAAAGCTCCCATTTTATTTCAAAAGTACTTTGACAATATATTTAGAGAATATTTTAAGCTTCAGGGAATTCCAATTATTTATTACTTCGAAAGTTCAAAAAATCCATTTTCTATTTAATTTTAATAATTTTTCCAGAACTTTTCTCATTAAACATACGTTTCACTATTTTAAAACCCATATCTTCGGGAGAACTTATTTTCTCTTTGTCTTCACCGGGCATTATAATATTTCTTAAATTAGTATTAACTGCATAAGGGCAATATATATTTACTAAAATATTTAAATTTTCATTTTCTTTTGCATACGTTATTGCCAATTCGTTGAGAGCTGTCATTGTAGGTTGATAAGCGCCCCAATATTGCTCCTTACTATCATTGTTTATCGAAGAAATTATACCTACTCTAGGTGATTTAGAGTTTTTAAGTAATGGATGAAAATTTTTTAACATTCTAAAATTTGCAATATAGTTTAAGTTTATAATTTTTTTGAAAGCTTCAAGGTTTATTGAATCTACTGGTGACAATTGGTCTATTGTGCCTGCAGACAAAATCATGGTATCGATACAACCGTCTTTTTTAAATATTTCACTCGCCATGTTTTCAATTCCATATTCTTCTCCAAGATCAAGAGGTATGATAGTACAATCACAGCCATTTTTTTTTATTAAATCGTGTAATTTCTCAAGATTCTCAACATCACGAGAGGTTATGTATATGTGTTTGGCTTTTTTTGATAATTCTAAAGAGATTTCTCTTCCAATTCCAGATGAAGCTCCTGTAACTAAACAAATTAATTTTTTCATAATCAAAGGTTAATATTTTCTATTTCATCAAATTCTCTTTGTATATGGTCAAGTAACTGTATTCCGTAATTCACAAGATCTTGAAATGAACCTTTTTCCAAAAAATCAGGCAATGACCATGAGGAAAAACTTGTATTAATAAAAAAAATTAATAAAACGTAGATTATATATCCTCTAAACAGTCCAAGAAAAGCTCCGAAAGATAGATCTGCAAGCCCAGATTTTTTTGGCTGTAAAATTCCAATTATTATTCTATTCAAAGAAGAAATTAATATGTATGAGGCAATTAAAGTAGACAGAAATATCAAGATATCCGAGATTGTTTGATTTGTGATATATGGATCAATTATTGGCCTTAGTAATCTGAAACAATTTTTTATTAAATAAAAGATTAATATCCACTTAACCAAGTTAAATAGACTTTTTATGAATCCGTTTTTAATTCCAAAAAAAATAGATATAATTGTTATAACAATAAACGCAAGATCAAACGGGTTTAAAAATTCTGAGGGATCAATAGTCATATGCAGTTATAAAAATTGTTTTAATAATACAGGAAGCAAAGTAAGACTTCCCAATAACGCAACAATCATTGCTAGAGCTGTAAATATACCAAAATATATTGTTGGATAGAAATTGGAAAAAATTAAAATTGAAAACCCTGCTATAATCGTATACGAAGTATTTCTAATTGCTATTCCAACTGTTTCATTACATCTAACTATTGTTTTATTGTGATCATTGTAGTATGATAAATATTCGCGGTATCTATACACATAGTGAATACTATTATCTACTGCAATACCTACTGTTATAGCCGCAATTGTTATTGTCATAAGATCAAGAGGTATTGATAATAGTCCCATCGTTCCCAAGACAACAAAACATGCGATTAGATTTGGTATTATTGTGAGACTTGCAATCTTAAATGATCTAAAAAGAATAAACAGCATCATGAAAATGCCAAATAGTACTATCGACAAAGACTTGATTTGTGAGTCAAAAAGACTTTCTAGCATATTATTATAAAGTATTAATATTCCAGCCACAGAAACATTGACGCTATTGAATGAGTAATTATCTTCAATATGGTTATTTAAATCATTTATAAATTTTGATCTGATAAGGTCTGGGTGCGTATCAATTATTCTCATCGTTATCCTTGCCTGATTTTTATCAATTAGCACATAAGGTTTTAATATTTGATTTTTAAGATCTTCTGGTAACTTTTTGTAAAGAACAGATAATTCAAGAGTATCAAATTCATTATTTGAATTAATTTTTTCTGCAGTTCTAATTATTGAAGCTAACGATAAAACTTTACCTGCAAAGGGATAACTTTCTAAATGGTCATGTAAATCTTTGATAAGATTTACTTTTTCATTTGTAAACCAGTAATCAGCTGGATCATACTCTATACCAAAATCCAAGAATTCTTCATCAATAACTTCGTTTTCAGTTTGATTATTATTTTCACCATTAAAGTCTATCAAAATATCAAGAGGAGTTGTGCCGCCCAACTTATCATCTATTAATTTCATTCCTTTATAAATCTCAGTATCTTTTTTAAAATAGTCAATGAAGCTGTTCTCAACTTCTAATTTTGTAGATCCATATATACCCATGCAAAAAATTGCTAAAAAAAATGATAATAGAGTAAATGGGTATTTTGTTACAATTAATATGATAGGATGATTATCTGCTTTCTTTGCTCTTTCATTAGTTTTTCCCAAATTCAAGAAAATGATCATAGTTGGTAAAAATACAAAACTACTAACATAGGTAACTATTAGTCCAGCGCACATCATTAGGCCAAAATCCATTACCGGCTTAATGCCGCTTGTATAAAGAGTTGCAAATGCAAAAATTGAGGTCAATGCAGCAAATAAGCATGGTCTATACATATTTTTCACTGTTTGCAGAAGAGCGATATGATTAGATTCTTCATTTGATTTTAATAAAAATTGTCTATACCTAACAACAATGTGCACAGTCATTGAGAGTGATAAGATTAACATCAACATAATGAAGTTTGATGAGATAACTGTCACTTTCCAGCCTAATAGCGAAACAATACCAATCATTACAATAAGAGAAGATAAACAATTGGAAATACAAACAATCATCCAAGAAGGTTTTTGAAAAATTACATATAGAACAATTAAAATAAATATTAATGCCCCAACACCAAAGATTATTATATCTTTTTTTACAAATGATATCGTATCGTCAGCAATCATTGAGACGCCGCCAAGATGTATTTTTAAACCCTCGTTTTTAAAAGTGTCAATAATGTTCCTTATTTCTCCAATGTTTCGATTGCGCTCCTTATCAAACCGTTGCTTTCTATCATTGTACTCTAATTCTATTTTTTGCAGATAATCGAACTCAAGTTGCGATAAGCTATCTAATTCTTTAAGCTTTGTTCTTTCTTTAATTATATAGTTATATCTTTCATCATTATTAAAATTAATCAACAGTCCAGTCGTAGTTGCATCTTCACTAACAATTAGGTTTTTAAATATAGGACTATCAACTAATTCTTTCTCAGCATCACTTAATAAAACATTTGATGAATCAATAGTTAAGACATTGTTCACTAAATCAGTCAAAGTCTGATTATTTACTTCAAGAAGGGGAACATCAAAAACTGATTGAATACTTCTGACCCACTCAAGCTCACTTACTTTGTCGATAAATAAACTAATTTGTTTCAGATTTTTTTTTGTAAGGATTTTGTCTTTATCGGTAAAAGTAACAATTAAAAAATCACTTGCTCCATAATCCTCAATAATTTGTCTATATTTTTTTAGATCTTTATCTTGTTCTAAAATTAATGAATCAGATGATGCGTCTAGTTGAAAATTTTTAGAATTATAAATAAAAAAAGATAATATTAATAACGATATTAATAAAAAAAAGACATTATACTTTTTTAAAGTAGATATATATATCTGATCCATTAACTAAGAAATATATCTTTTTTGGTATCGTTTGCCCAGGCTCGTTAATATTTCATAAGGTATAGTATTTATTAATTTAGCAATTGAATTAACTGAGTTTTTATTGCTAATTATATCAAATTGGTTTGAACCTACATTTTTGTTAATTTTTATATTTGTTAAGTTAATTGTTATTAAATCCATAGATACTCTTCCAACGATTTTAACTTTATTATTCTTAAAATATATATGATAATTATTTGAAAATTTTCTGTTAAATCCGTCCGCATATCCTAAAGCGAGTGTTCCAATTTTCATTTTCGATTTTGCCCTAAAAGTTGCTCCATATCCTATGGTGTCGTCCTTATATATTTCCCTTATCTGAATTAATTTCGCCCTTAATGATATAACATTATTATAAATTTTTCCTTCATTCTTCCTACAATGCCCTCCATATAAAGATATTCCCGGTCTTACCATATCAAAATGATAATTTTTGCCAAGAAGCGTTCCCGCCGAGTTAGATAAACTGTGCATAGCTTTAGGAAAAAATTCAATAATCTTTAAGAATCTCTTCAGCTGAATAGCGTTAAATTTTGAGTGTCTATCATCAGCACAAGCAAGATGGCTCATAACAAGTGAAATATGTGATTTCTTTATTAGTTTTTTTTGGTTTTTAATTAAATGATTTGTCTCATACTTATCCAATCCAAGTCTAGACATCCCTGTATCAAAATGAAGTGCAATATTTAAATTTATTTTCTTTAAAGTTTGATATTTCTCAATTTTAGCAAGTTGTTCTAAATTATTTATAACTGGTATTAAATTATATTTTTGAATTTTATTTATTTCACTTGTAACAAGGCCATTAAGAATAAAAATTGATATTTTCTTGCTAATATTGCGTAATTCAATGGCTTCATTTGTTGTAGCAACGAAAAAATATCTGCACCCAGATTTTATTATTTTTGGCACAACCATCTCAACACCTAATCCATATGCATCAGCTTTAACAGTTGCGGCAACTACACAATTATTATTAACTCTTTTTTTTATAATCTTGTAATTTTTACCTATTGCTTTTAAATCGATATCAAGAAAAGTATTTTTATCAATATTTTTCATTGAAAGAAATTTTATTCATAGCTGTTTGAATGATCATTGCTAATAAAGTTACCAAATCTAGTAAATTTTGCATCAAAACTTAATTTTATGTTTCCTGTTGGTCCATGTCTTTGTTTCATAATTAATAAATCTGCCTGTCCATGTATCTCTTCCATCTTTTGTTGCCATTCTATAAACTCCGCTGTTCCCGGTGATGGAGCATTTTTTTCTAAATAGTACTCTTCTCTGTATATAAACATAACTACGTCTGAGTCCTGTTCAATTGATCCTGACTCCCGTAAGTCTGAAAGTTGTGGTTTTTTATCTTCGCGTTGCTCTACTTGTCTAGATAATTGTGAAAGTGCGATGATTGGTATATTTAACTC
Organism: uncultured Pelagibacteraceae bacterium; assembly: GCA_902613805.1. Lineage (GTDB taxonomy): Bacteria > Pseudomonadota > Alphaproteobacteria > Pelagibacterales > AG-422-B15 > CACNXQ01. The sequence continues at coordinate 302,601 of CACMIV010000002.1, read as the reverse complement.
TTTAGCCAGAGCTTTTAATCCTTGAGTTATTTCTGAAACTTCCAGCACCCTTGACTCATTTCTTGAATTTTTACTTGGGCGCAGTAGTTGTAAATAATCTATAACGATTACTCCAAGACCATTTTTTCTTTTTATTCTCCTAGCTCTTGATGACAATGTGCCAATATTTACTGCAGGAGTATCATCAATATAAAGCGGTATTTCTAATATTTCTTTTGAAACCGACACAAGATTGTCAAGGTCATTTTCAGATAGATTTCCTCTTCGTATATCATTCGAACTTATTTTTGCCTGTTCCGACAATATCCTTCTCGCCAACTGTTCCGATGACATTTCAAGTGAAAAAAACAAAACACTTGATTTTTTATCGTCACTGGCTTGAGCATTTTTAGCAATATTAAACGCTATATTTGTTGCCAATGAAGTTTTTCCCATTGACGGTCTTCCAGCAATTATAATTAGATCAGATGGATGAAAACCACCGAGCTTTGAATCTAAATCAGTAAAATCTGATGAAATCCCAACAACGCTGCTGTCTTTCTCAAAGGCTTTTCTTGCAAGCTCAACTGCTTCTTCAACTGAACTTTGAAAAGTTCTTATATTATTTTGTGAAGTGCCTTTTTCCGATATTTGATATAGACTTTTCTCAGCATCTTCGATTAAATCATCAGGTTTCGTGTCTATGTCACTTTCAATTGCGTCATGCTGGACTTTTGCGCCTAATTCGTATAGACCTCTTCTTACTGCTAAATCGTATATTATACCTGCATAATTTTTTGCATAGTCTAATGATACTGCTGAATTTGCAAGTCGAACAAGATAACTTGATCCGCCGATATCCTCTAAATTCTTCTCTACTTCAAAATAACTCTTTAGAGTAATTGGTGTTGCTACTTGACCTTTAGAAATCAGCTTGCCAATTACATCGAATATTTTTTTATGAACAGGTTCATAAAAATGATCTGATATAACCAGCTCAGAAATATCGTAATATATTTCATTATTTAGAAGTAAGGCGCCTAGGATCCCTTGTTCAGCCTCTATATTATGAGGCATCTCTTTTATTCCAATATTTTTGTCCTGAATTTGAAAGGATGAAGACATAACAAGTAAATAATATGAAATTGTCTATATTGTCAGCTAAATTTTTAGTAAAGATATTAACAGGTGTTTTATATTGTTAATATAAGATACATTTAATCAATTAGAATTTACTAACAATATTAGATATTTAAATATATCTCTAAATTTTTTTGATTAATTCAAGATTTAACACCGCTGAAATATTGTCGTATAAATTTATATTTATTTCATGGCTGCCCAAATTTTTTATTAAACCCAAGTTAATACTATCGGAAGATAATTTTACGTTTAGCTTTTTTTCAATAGCTTCGGTAACTTGCTTTGGGTTTAAATTTCCATATAAATTTCCATCTTCATTGGCTTCAGTCTCTATTTGCACCACTTGATTATTAATCTTTGATTTTATATCGTTGGCTTCTGACATCCTTTTTTTGTTAATTTTTTCAATCTGTGACATTCTAGTATCTAAAGTCATTTTGTTGTTTTTATTAGCGATGATAGCTTTTTTTGTTGGAATTAGATAGTTTCTTGCATAACCATCTTTTACGCTGACTATGTCGCCTGCTTTTCCAAGTTTATTATGGGACTCAAGAAGAATGATTTCCATGTTATTTGCCAGTATAAGGTAAAAGAGCCAGATATCTTGCACGTTTTATTGCATTCGAAAGATCTTTTTGTTTTTTTATTGAAATATATGTAATTCTTCTGGGTGTTATTTTTCCTTTTTCTGAAATAAATTTTTTAAGTGAATTAACATCTTTGTAATCAAATGAAATTTGATTTTTATTGTTAGATTTTTCCATATCTTAGTCTTTTTCTTTATTCATCATTGTAGGAGTGTCACCAAAAGACTTTACTCTTATAGACAAATATCTGATTACATTTTCATTTAGATTAAGTTGAGCATTAAGCTTATCAATTTTTTCTTTGGGCATTTCTATATTCATAAATTCATAAAAGGCTTTTTTATTTTCTTTAATTGGATAAGCTAAACTTCTAAGACCCCAACTTTCCTTATAAACAAGGTTGCCATTAAGATCAGACAAAATTTCTTCATGTTTTTTAATTTCATCTGAAAGCTCGGCTGAACTCAGATCTTGTTTAAGCATAATGATATGTTCAAAGAGTGCCATATTTTGGATGTTTTAATGTTAAAAATGGAATAAATATTCTATAATACGTTTTTAAGCAAGTATTCTTTTTTGATGAAAACAGCTCTAATTTTTCCTGGCCAAGGTTCTCAATTTGTAGGAATGGGGCACGATTTTTATCAAAAATATGATGTTTCCAAACAAATATATCATAGTTTAGATGACACATTAGGCAGAAATTTATCTAAGGAAATATTTTTTGGAAGCAATATGAGTCTTCTAAAAACGCAGAATGCTCAACCGTCTATAATGACAACTAGCATTGCAATATACGTCGCACTCGTTTCTGAAAATTTAATAAATATGAAAACTATCAGTTGCGTAGCTGGTCATTCACTTGGAGAATACAGTGCGCTTGTTTGCAATGGTTCATTAAAATTTGATAATTCTGTAAAACTTCTTAAAGTTAGATCAAAAGCAATGCAAGAAAGTATGCCTGAAGGAACAGGAGGGATGCTTGCATTAATTGGGTGCAGTCTTGAAAAGGTAAACAAAATAATTGAGATGACTCAAAACTACGGCAAAGTATTTGTCGCTAATGATAATGCGATTGGTCAGATTGTTATAAGTGGTGAAAAGAATGCAATTGAATACATAGAAAATAAATCAAAAAAATTAGAAATAAAAAAAGCAATAAAGTTGCCAGTAAGTGCACCATTTCATTGCGAGCTAATTAATAACGCAGCTACAGTGATGGATGAAGAAATTTCAAATTATCAATTTGAAAATTTTAGTGTTCCTTTATACTCTAATGTCACTGCAGAAAAATGCTCAGTACAAGATATAAAAAAACTATTAATAAAACAGATAGTTTCAAAAGTAAGATGGAGAGAAATAGTTTTAAATATGATTAGAGATGGAGTAAAAAACTTTGTCGAAATTGGTCCAGGTTCTGTGCTTACAAATTTAGTTAAAAGAATCTCAAAAGAAGTGAAAGTAATCTCTATAAGTAAGACGGAAGATATTGATAAATTAGAGGCAATGAAACAATGAAAAATATATTAATTACTGGAGCTACAGGCGGTATAGGACACGCTTTGGTAAAAACATTTTTTCAAAATGGGTATAATATTTGTGGTTCTGGAACTAGTTTAGAAAAATTAAAAAAGTTAGAAAGTTCATACAAAGATCGATTTAAAGGTTTACAGTGCGATCTTTCTGATGAGCAGCAAATAATAAATTTAGTACAGGATGCAAAGGAGTATTTTGGCAATATTAATGTTCTTGTTAATAATGCAGGTATTACCAAAGATAACTTGTTTATGAGAATGAAAGAAAATGAGTGGCAGAATGTAATAGATATAAATCTAAAAGCAACATTCAGATTAAGTCAAATAGTGATTAAAGATATGATAAAGTCAAAATGGGGAAGAGTAATCAACATTACATCAGATGCAGCAAAAATAGGTAATCCAGGACAAGCAAATTACGTTGCTTCAAAGTCAGCTGTTGAAGGCTTAACCAGAACAATTGCAAATGAAGTGGCCTCAAGAGGGATAACAGTGAACGGCGTTTCTCCTGGTTTTATTGAAACAGATATAATTGACACCATTGACAAGAAGAGGCTTGACATGATGATGTCTAAAGTGCCTTTGGGTAGAATGGGTAAACCAGAGGAGGTAGCCTCACTTGTTTATTTTCTATCATCTCAAGAATCATCATATATTACTGGTCAAATACTTCATATTAATGGTGGCTTGACAATGTGATGTATATCGTAATACAAGTGAAAAAATAGATTTAGGAGAAATTATGACAGAAGTTGCTGATAAAGTGAAAAAAATAATCGCCGAGCATCTAGGCATTGATGATATTAGTAAATTAACAGATGACGCTAAGTTTATTGATGATCTCGGTGCGGACAGTTTAGATACTGTCGAATTGGTTATGGCTTTTGAAGAGGCTTTTGATGTTGAAATACCAGATGAAAAAGCGGAAACAATTTTGACCGTTGGTGATGCAATCTCTCACTTAAAAGCAAAATAACAATTACGAATGAAAAGAGTAGTGGTTACTGGCATGGGGTTAGTAACTCCTCTTGGTTGCGGTAAAGAAGCGAATTGGAAAAACCTAATCAATGGAATATCTGGCGCAGGAAGAATAACCAAGTTTGATCCATCAGACTTTAAGTGTCAGGTCGCATGCGAAGTTCCTATGGATGAAAAAATTGAAGGTGCTTTTATTCCTGAGAAATTTATAGAAAAAAAGGAAATTAAAAAAATTGACGATTTTATAAAATTTTCAATGGCTGCTGCTCAAGAGGCTTATAAAGAAAGCGCTTTAAATAAGTTAGATGACCCAGAATCATTTAGGGCGGGATGTATAATTGGTTCTGGTATGGGGGGCTTGCCTGGTATTGAAGATACCTCAATAGCTTTTAAAAACGGAAAGAAAATTAGCCCATTCTTTATCACTGGAAGAATTATTAATATGTCTTCTGGATACCTATCTATAAAATATAATTTAAAAGGACCAAATTTTTCAACAGTTTCAGCATGCGCTTCTTCAGCGCATGCAATCGGTGAGTCCTATCGATTAATTCAGCATGGTCAAGCAGATATTATGGTAACAGGCGGATCAGAAGCAACAATAAGCCCAATAGGCATTGCAGGATTCGCAGCTTGCAAAGCTTTAAGCACAAACTTCAATGATACTCCCAGTCAATCATCCAGACCATTTGATGATAAAAGAGATGGATTTGTAATGGGAGAAGGTGCGGGGATTTTAATATTAGAGGAAATGCAACATGCAATTAATAGAAACGCAAAAATAATTGCTGAAATTACTGGTTATGGAATGTCGTCAGACGCTTATCATTATACTCTTCCTGAACCCACAGGTGAAGGAGCTATGAGGGCAATGCAAAATGCTATTACAGATTCAGATATTAACTTTGAAGATATAGATTACATTAACGCCCATGGCACCTCAACTCCCTCAGGTGATAAAGTAGAAACTCAGGCTATTGATCAATTATTTGCGAATAAGAAAGGCGGTATTAATGTTGTATCAAATAAATCTTATATTGGACATTTATTAGGTGCAGCAGGGGCTGTTGAAGCTATTTATTCTATAATGAGTATAAACTCCAATAAAATCCCTTGTAACTTGAATTTAGAAAAAGAAATTGAAACTAAAAATATAAATTTTGTTATAAGCCATTCTTCTGATATTAATATTAAAAATGTTTTATCCAATTCTTTTGGTTTTGGAGGTACAAACGTATCTCTCGTATTGACAAAATATGACAATAACTAAAAAGAATATTAACCTATTAATTATAATATCATCCCCATCAGGCGCAGGCAAGACATCTATATGTAAAAAACTCATAATAAAATATCAAAATTTGAAATTATCAATTTCTGACACAACAAGAAAGCCGCGTGATAACGAAGTTGAGGGAAGTGATTACTATTTTATAGACGAGCAAGAGTTTGAAAAAAGGATTAAAAATAGAGAATATATTGAATATGCGAATGTATTTGGAAACTATTACGGTTCTAGATATAAATACATTGAAGAAATACTAGAAAGCGGAAAAGATGTTTTATTTGATATCGATTGGCAAGGAGCGGAGCAATTACGAAATTCAAAATTTTCAAATATTTTATCAATATTTGTAGTTCCTCCCTCAAAAGATGTGGTTTTGGAGAGACTTAAATCAAGGGCATTTGAATCTGGCGATAACAATAACTCTATTTTTGAGAGATTTTCAACTTTCGAGCAAGAAATGAGTCATAAAAAAGAATATGACTTTGTTGTTGTAAATAAAGACTTAGATCAATGTGTTAGTGAAATATACAGTTTAATTTCAAGAAGAAAGATCGGATAAGCTAGCTCAGTTTTGTGATTTTTACATAATCCTGAACGGATAAATTTTCTGCTCTCAAGTCACTATCAATATCTAATTCTTGAAGAATATGTAAATAATTTTTTAGAGTAGTCTTTATTTTTTTTCTTCTATGCAAAAAAGCTTTATTAAGTAAATCAAGAAGTTTTAGATAATCTATATTTTTATACTTTTCTATGGGATCAAACTCCAAGACTACACCATCAACTTTAGGTTTTGGATGAAAGATATTTGAAGATGCAAATAATATTTTTTTAACTTTACATCTGACTTGTGTTGCAACGGATAGTTTTCCATAACTCTTTAAGTTTGAGTCCGAGATTATTCTTTTTCCTAATTCAAACTGAAACATTAATATCATTTTTTTATAAAAAGACGGCCAATTCTTAGATTTTAACCATTTCATTAAAAGTTGTGATGAAACATTAAATGGAAGATTTCCAACAATAATAACTTCACCATTTAAGTAGCTGTAATCAAATCTTAAAGCATCTTCATTAAAGACTTTTACTTTACTATTGTTTTTATAAGACTGTTTAAGAGACTCAGCTAACTTTGTGTCCTTTTCTATTAAATAAAGCTGTTTTAATTTCTTTTTTGAGAGGTATTTAGTAAGAGCTCCCTTTCCAGGTCCTATCTCTACAATGATCGTTCCGCTATTTGTTTTAATTACTTTATCTAACTTTTTAAGAAAATTTTCATCTATAATAAAATTTTGACCAAGAGATTTCTTTGAGTAAATATTACCTATATTCAATGGTTGCTTCATTATACATATCTCTTAAGAGTTTACTGCTATTTAGATCAAGTTGTTTTTGTATTACTAAATTCTTTGCTTGATTAGCAGAAAGACTTTCGTTTCTTGATAAAATCTCATTTATCTCGGTATTACTTGCAGAGGTAATTCGATAGTAGAGAGTATTAATTAATTTTTGCCATGATAATTCAATTACTAAAAAATCTTTGAGAAGAGAATATTTAATATTATTTGTTTCCATTAAATTTATTAAATTTGTTTTATCAAAGTTTATTGATAAAAGGAAGTTTGCCTCGTAACTGTTAAGCTCCTCATCATCAATTTTAATTTCATATTCTTTTATTTTTTCATTTTTAAGCTTCTCTTGAATTAGTTGTTCTGCTACGCTATTCATAAAAAATTGATCATTTTCTGAACTTATTTCTATTCTATTAATAATAGAATTCATTTTCATTCTTTGTATTATGTCATACGAAGTAATCATATAGTCATTTACTAATATTGCTATTCTGTGCTCACTTTGCTGTAGGGAGTTTGCATGTGCTTGTGCAAAAAAAATTAATAGAATGGATGTATAAAAGATTTTAATCATTGATACTAGGCCCAAATACTTTTTTAACTCCATAATTTTGGGTGGAGCCAAAAGGTTTTAGAACTATGGTAAAACTAAAGCCATCACTTTCAGAAATATCTCTATCAACAGTTAGATCTCTGAAAAAATTAAAATCTATTCCAAGACAGTCATTCTCATATAAAAAACCATATTGATAACCAATATTTTTATTTGTATCTAAATTTTTTGAACCAGTAAATTTAAAATAAAAATCTCGAGCAAAATTATATTTACCTCCAATACCTATTTGCTCCTTTGGTGAAGTGTATTTTCCTGATGTATAGTCATAGTCCATCGCTAATTTAAGTTTGTCTAACCTGGTAAAAGTATTTAAATTAATTGATTTTACATCTATATCATTTCTGTCTAATACAATTGAGTTATTTATATAATTATCGTTCAATGACAAATTTGAGGTGAAATAATAGTCTGAAAGCTCTTTAGTGGTGTCTGACTTACTTTTATTAAATCTATAGCTTTGCCCTAAAGTAAACTTTAAATTTAATGCTTCATTATTTTCAATAAACCAATCTACTCCGTAATTAATTCTTGGACCGCTTTCCCATTCATTAATAGAGCTCGCTCTGTTTGACGAAAATAAATTACTAGAATTAATAACTTGAGCAGAAGTATAATTATTATATGGAGCAAGTATTGGCATAAAGATAGGTGTCAGTGATTGAGATGAATTTTTAGAATACTTTATTAGTGGATATTTAATAACACTGTGAATTTGAGGATAGAATCTTATGTTATTTGTATCTGAAGCATTTTTATTATCATTTGAAATTGAAACGATTCTAAAATTAGCCCCATTTTCAAATAATAAGCCATTATCATAATTTACATCTGTATTGTACCAATTAATTTGAGATGAAGCTAAAGAAGTATAACTGTCATCAAGACCTTTATTGAAATGAAACTGATTATTTAATGAAATATCCCCGCCAGTAATACTCTCTTCTATGTTATTGATATTATAATTTATCTTAGGATACTCGTACTCCCACTGCTCACCATTCTGTATAGCTAAATGCTTATATCCAATAGCTGATAAAGAAAAATAGGTATCGTCATTGCTCTTTTCAAAATTTAAACCTGATTTCAAAACCGTAAGCTTATTGATCTTATTCTTTCTCATGTAGGTATCGTTGTTAGTATTTTGCAAAAAACCACTTAGATCACCAAAAGGATTATTTATGTCCGCATCAAAAAAAAAATGATTACTTGTTCCACTATTATCATCGTTATCATCAATACTAGCTTCAATGTTATAACGTCCATTATTATCCAGATATCTATAATTAAGTGTGTAAAAATTGTTACTTTTTGATTGGTAATTGGGTGTCAAGGTAATATCCTGATTATCAGCAATATTATAAAAAATTGGTAATGAGAATTTATCTCCCAACTTATCATCAGTCTCAACTGTAGGCATCAACAGTCCTGATTTTTTATTAACTGACGGATCTGGATGTGAAAAATAAGGTAAATAAAATAGAGGGATATTGAATAAATGTATTCGCGCATGATCATAATGAATTGTTTTACTCTCGCTATTACGATAAATTTTGTTTGATTTTAATTTCCAGCCAGGACAATTTGGAATTAAATAATTCTGTTGTTCGCAAGGTGTATACTCAGCATCAGAGAGTATAGTAATATTTTCTTTTTTTGTTATCTTCGAACCAACTATTCTAGAATTATCTTTTAGACGAGCTTTGACATTTGTTCCTTGTATAGTATTTATCCCGTCATTAGCTAATAATTCTTTCATGAAAAATGTATTTCCCTCAATATCATTCAAAACAACATTCTCTTCAGCGAATATATTAGAATTTGCATCGTCTAATAAAATCTTATCTGATTTTAATTCATTTCCATCTTGATCTATCGCAATAGCATTGCCTAAAGCTTCAATTGTTTGATTTTTGTCATTAATAATTATTTTATCTGCAAGTATTTTAACTTCTTGATCTGCTCTTATCTTATTCACTGATAAAGCAAATATAATAATGAAAATAAACGAAATTAAGTAAAAGTATTTTAATTTTAATAGCTCAATCATAAAAGAAATGTTTTTTTCATTTTATCATAATTAAATATTAAAACTGAAAGAATTAATATCAATGAAGGAAGTAAACACTTTGCAATAATCGGTTTCAGTTGAGATGTTGAACCTAAAGCATTAAAAAGGTTAGATAAAAAATAGATTACAAATATCATTATTAATGAAATTATGATTGTTTTAGCGTATTTATCATTTTGCTTTAATTTACTAGTCAATGAAGATGCTAGAAAAACTAATGAGCACATATATAAAGGTAGAAAGATTAAGTCATAATAGTGCATCTTGAAATCAATTGCCGAGTAGCCAAGCTCTTCCAAAAAATTAATAAATTTTGCTAATCTCCAAATCGATATACTCTTTGGAGAAGATAGACTATCTGTGATGTCTTCAGGATTAATGTTGGTTTCATAAATAAGTTCATTTTTGAAATTTGCATTACCATATTTCGGAGTAATTTGAACCTCTTTCATTTCCCAATATCCATTTTTAAGTAACGCTGTTTCACCATCAAGTCTTCCAATGAAAGATCCATTTGAGTCATACTCCAGGATCATAAAATCAAGCAGGTTTTTACCTTGGTTTTTTATATTTTTTGCATATAGGACACTTGATATATTTTTTGATATATTATCTTGTTTTAACCAAAGTCCATTCTTTGTAATAGAAGCAAATTTATCAACTCTATCTATATATTTATATTCCATTTCACTATACTTCTTATCGAGAATAGAAATTAAAGGATTTGCAATTGCAATGAATAGAATAGCAATAAATAAGTATAAAAAGACTCCAGGTAATGTTAACTTTAAGTTTGATATTCCTACTGAGCCAATTATTATTTTTTCTGAATTTCTGGTTAAATTAAGTAGTGCAAATAATGATCCAAAAAAAGTTATTAAGGGTAAAGTGAATATAATTAAATTTGGAAAATTAAGTAGCGCTAATTGAAATATAATCTTTAATGAAATTTCATTTCCAGATGATTTTCTCAGTTGTTCTACAAAATCACCAATAAAAAGTAATACTGCCATTATTAACAAAATAATTAAAAACGAATATAAAAATCTTTTTAATAGAAAAAAGTTTAGCTTACTGGGCATTATTAAGAATTTTTATTTTAAAATTATCTAAAAACATTAGACAAAGAATTATTAAAAAAAGCATGATAGGTAAGAAATAATTTAAAAATACTAAATTATTATTTGCAATCAATACATTCGTTAGTGTAATTTGAATTATCTGAATTGCAAATGCTATTGATGAGATAATTGATATTGGAATCAGCCAACTATCACTTGGTTTTCTCAAAAATTTTAACATTATCAGAGGAAGAAAAGACAAGCAAAATATGTATAAAGGATTTATGAATCTTGAATGCATTTCTGCAAATTGTTTTTTTTCATATTGATTAAACCCTGATCTTTTTTTATCTTTTAAGTTCTCTATAATTTCATTAGTAAGCAGCTCGTCAGAATAAATATGTTTATTTTCCTGTTTTGCGTAAGGAGTTAGATTTAAATCGTAGGTTTCAAACTCAATTTCTGATATTTTTTTTTCGTTTTTGTCAAATATTTGTATATTCCCATCATACAATCTGAGAATTTTTAAACTACCATCATCAATAAATTCACCGTTTTGGGCAATGTAGGTTTGTGGTTTATTTTTATTTTTTAAATCATGTATTAAAAGGCTTTTAATTTTGTCACCATTCCTTTCCTGCAAAAAAATTGTAAGAGAATTTACAGGGGAAATAAATTTCTTTTCCTTGAGTATTGAAGATTGAATTCCTGACGATCTAATATCAATTATTTTATGTCTTATCTCATTTAGTGAAATTGGTGTTAAATAAACACTCAGTATAATAATAAATAAATAGATAATTATACTCAGGGATAGAATAGGTTTCATTAATATATCGTAATCTGGCTTACCAGATGCCCAGAGGATTAACACTTCACTGTCATTTCTTAATCTATTAAGAGTCAATAGAACTGACAGAAACATACTTATAGGCGTTGTTAAAAGCATTATTTTTGGCAATAATAGAATGACATATGATACATATGCAGTTAACGAAACATTATCTGAAGTTAAAAGATCAATATGTCTTAACCCTTGTCCCATCCATAATATTCCTGTTAATAACAACAGTATTAATAAAAAACTTGATGTCATTTCTTTAATCGCATATGTTGTAAATCTTGACATTTTCTCAATTATATCAATATTTTGCTAAAGGTATATATGTATGGATATTCATTTTAACAATTTAAGACAAGAAAAAGATGCAATAGGGGTAGTATTTTGTGACAATAAGTGTCGGCTTATAGGTTATGGAAAAAAATTAGATCTGCTATCAAAAAGGTATATATCAAACATTATTAAATCAGATATATCATTTCAGGAAAGAAACTCTAAAAATTTTGATTATTCAATAATTCATCAACCTGCAAATTTAAAGCTTTCTAAGTTATACGTATTTAAATTAAAAAATTTCAAGGACTATCAAATAAGAGATTTTCAGATTCTAGGTGGTCATTTAAACTCTCTCATCAAATTCTATAAGGAAACTAATATAATAGTTTATCCTGACGGTATTTCTTCATCAAAAGTTGGTTCATTAAATGCCATAAGTGAAATGATTCTTGGAATGTCATTAGCCTCGTATAGCTTCACAAAGTATTTTTCTAAAAAAGATGACAAAAAAAATAAAAATAAAACTAAAAAGAAAAAAGTAAAAATTTATTCATCTCAGCATACTAGACTTGCAAAAAATTATGAAAGTATAAATGCTATACACAAAGGGGTCACTCTCACAAGAAACTTGGTTACCGAACCTCCAAACGTAATGACACCACCAAAAATTGCTGAGTACGCTAAATCTCTTAGTGATTATGGGGTTGATGTAAAAGTATTAGGTGAAAAAGAAATGAAAAAGCTTGGTATGGGATCTTTATTAGGTGTGGGCCAAGGCAGCATTCATGAGTCGCAGCTAGTTATCATGAAATGGAATGGCGCCCAAAACAAGAAAAAAAAGCCAATCGCATTTATTGGTAAGGGTGTTTCATTTGACACCGGAGGCGTATCATTGAAACCTTCAAATGGTATGGAAGAAATGAAATATGACATGGGAGGCTCTGGAGTTGTAATCGGTTTAATGAAAGCTCTTGCGTTAAGAAAAGCAAAAGCTAATGTAATTGGTGTTGTTGGTTTAGTTGAAAATCATATTGGCAGCAAAGCTCAAAGACCAAGCGATGTAGTTAAATCTTACTCAGGTCAAACAATAGAGGTACTAAATACAGATGCAGAGGGAAGATTAGTTCTTGCTGATGCATTATGGTATACTCAAGAGCAATATAAACCTGAGCTTATGGTTGATCTCGCAACATTAACGGGAGCTATAATCGTTGCATTAGGCGACGAATATGCAGGACTTTTTTCAAATAGTGATAAAGTGAGCAAGCAGCTCGCAGAAGCTGGAGATATTGAGGGAGAGAAATTATGGAGACTCCCTCTTAATGATAGGTATGACAAAATGTTAAATTCTCCTATTGCAGATATGCAAAATATTACGAATGGTAGAGGCCCTGGTTCTATTACAGCGGCGCAATTCTTACAGAGATTTGTAAACAAGGTTCCGTGGGCGCATCTAGATATTGCTGGAACTACGTGGACCAAACAGCCATTACCAACCTCACCTAAGGGTGCAACAGCTTTTGGTGTGAAACTTTTAAATAGATTTATCTCTAAATATTATGAGGGCAAATAATGGCAATTGAGAGAACTTTTTCGATAATTAAACCTGATGCTGTCATGCGTAATAAAATTGGTGAAATAACTGCTATGCTCGAGGCTGCTGGCTTAAGAATTGTTGCATCAAAAAGAATTCAATTAGATCAAAAGAAAGCAGCGTCTTTTTATGGGATACATTCTGACAAACCTTTTTTTCAAAGTCTGTGCGATTTTATGTGCTCAGGTCCAATAGTAGTACAGGTCCTTGAAGGAGAAAATGCAATTCAAAGGAATAGAGAAGTAATGGGGGCAACTAATCCAGAAGAAGCTGATGAGGGAACGATTAGAAAAAAATTTGCTTTATCTCTAGAAAAAAATTCTGTACATGGATCAGACAGTCCTAAAAATGCTGAAATCGAAATAAATCATTTTTTTGGTGAAGCAGATATCATTTCGTAAGCACTAACTTAATAGCTTCAGGGTAAATTATATGTTCTTCTTTAAGAACCCTCCGAGCAATAGAACTTTCAGTATCCTCAGCATTTATATCTACTTCTTTCTGTAAAATTACTTCTCCTCCATCCATTTCCTGATTTACATAGTGCACCGTACAACCTGTCTTAGTTTCATTATTTTCTAGAACACGTCTGTGAGTATTAAGCCCTTTATATTTCGGGAGCAATGAAGGATGTATGTTTAAAATTTTATTAGGATAATGATCAATTAATTTTTTTGACAATATTTTCATATATCCTGCTAAACAAATTAGTTTTAGGTCATATGGTTTCAATAGACTGATAATCTTTTCTTCATATTCTTCAGTATTTTTAAAACTATGATAGTCTAATGTGATTGCCTCTAAATTATTTTCTTTTGCAAAACTTAAGCCAGGAGCATTCTTATTATTTGAAAATACAACTTTTATTTCTGCTGGATACTCTTGCTCTTTACATGCATCTACAATCGATTTTAAATTTGAACCACGTCCAGATATAAAGATACCTATGGGATGCTTAATCATTAAAATTTAATTTGCCAATATAACTAACTTTTTTATTTATTTTTTTTGAGTTTACTAAATTGCCAATTATACTGTATTTAAGTTTGTGTTTCTTAATTGATTTTTCAAATTGATTAAACTTTGTTCGATCTAAGATTACTATCATGCCATATCCGCAATTAAATGTTTTTAACATTTCATTTTGTGATACCCCAAAACTTTTTATCCATTTAAATATTGTTGGCAAATTAAAGGTTTCTAAATTTATTTTTGCTGAAACATTTTTATTTAATGACCTTGGTAAATTTTCTGTTATTCCTCCACCAGTAATATGAGCGCATGTTTTTATTATTTTTTTTGTGTACATTTCAAGTATTGGACTTACGTATATCTCTGTAGGCTTGAGTAATAGTTCACCAATAGTTTTATTTTTTTCTATCTTCTTATTTAATTTTATTTTATTTTCTTTGATTATTTTTCTAACAAGAGAGTATCCATTAGAGTGAAGACCCGATGATGAAATTCCTACAATAATATCATTTTCTTTTAATTTTGGACTTGCTTTGGCAACTCCACTCTTAACTCCTACGCAAAATCCAGCAAGATCATACTTTTCGTTTGAGTCAACTTCTGGATGTTCAGCCGTTTCTCCACCTAGCAGTGAACAATTGGACATTTTACATCCCTCGATAATACCCCTTATAATTTCTTTACCTTTAGATATGTCTAATTTTCCAGTTGAAATATAGTCTAAGAAAAAAAGAGGTTTAGCCTGATCAACTATTAAGTCATTCACGCACATGGCAACTAGGTCAATACCAATTGTCTTATAGTTGCTCATCATGCGGGCAATCTCAATTTTTGTTCCAACTCCATCGGTTGCACCGACAAGAATTGGTCTTTTTATTTTTGGATCAAGAATATATTGACCAGAAAAACCGCCAATATTGGATTTTTTAAGATTTTTGTGTTTACGAATTATATTTTTAATTTCAGACACAAATTTATTACCTTTATTTATGCTTACGCCTGAACTTGAGTATGATAGCTTCTTCATTTAGATTTCTTATATATGATTTTTAATTTCAATACTAAGCAAATAAGCTTTGCGATTGTTTTTTTATTTGTTCTTATTAATTCCTGTCTCGCTAGTGAAAATGTAGATTTTTTTTCATCTTTCGGCATTAAGATAAATTTACCATTTTCAAATGATAGAGATATTAGAAATATCGCAATATCTAAAGCTGAAGAAATTGCCTTTAAAAGAGTTTCAGTTAAACTTCTTACACCAGAGGATTATAAAAAACTAAGCAAATTAAAAGATATTGATATTTCTTATTTTGTAGAAAGCATTGAGTTTGTTGATGAAAAAATTTCTACAGAAACTTACCTTGGCAAGTTTAATATATATTTTAGTCCGTTTCGTATCAAAGAATTCTACAAATCGAATTTCTTGACATTTTCTGAGGTAAGTTCTCAAAATATCACAGTTAATGTAGCATTTTCTAATTCTAATCAATTTTTTATTTTATTTAATTTGTGGAACACCGAATGGAAAAAAATTAAAAATATAGGTAATAAAATTAACTTAGATGTAAAGACCTTTTCACAGAGTAAAATGGGAAATACCGATTTATCTAATTTTTTGGAAAATAAAGACATAGAAGGAAATAATTTAAATGATGAAAATGATATAATATTAATATGGTGTAGCCCAATCTATGAAAAATTAAATGAGCTTAGATTTGATATAATAATAAAATTTAATTTGAATCAAAAAGAAAAGATTATTAGAAAGAGTTATTTGACTGATTATTCTTTATTCAGGGATGATATTTTTTCACCATTAATTCAGGACATAAAAAATGAACTTTTACTTACATGGATTGATCTAACAAAACAATCTGATGAGGTTTACAGATTTAAGTTTGTATACGATATCGAAAACATTTCTGATTGGGTTGAGTTGCAAAATCGACTGCAATCAGTAAGGCTTTTGGAACAATATAAGCCATCTTTATTTACTACGGATAAGGTTGAAGGGTATGTGGATTTTTTAGGAAATGGAGATAAGTTTGTTCTTCTGCTCTCTCAAAATAAAATTAATGCAGTAAATCTTGGACCATATTATAGAATTTCTCTAGATGATTAAAAATTTGCCAAATTTTATATCAATTTACCGTTTGGTTACTATTCCATTTGTTGCGTGGTTTCTTTTAGAGGAATTATATAATTATGCGGCTTTATTTACTCTTTTAATTGCTATAAGTGATTTTTTAGATGGATTTATCGCAAGATATTTTAAAGTTCAAAGTGAACTAGGTTCATATTTAGATGCAATTGCTGATAAAGCATTCGTAATTTCAATTTTTATACTCATTGGAAATCTCGAACTGTTACCCTTATTCATAATCATAATAATAATTTCAAGAGATATAATTATTTTGGGGTCGTTTGCAGTCACTTTTTTGGTTGGTAAAAAAATTGAGGTTAAACCAACTAAAATCAGTAAATTAAATACATTCTTTCAGTTTTTTCTTGTTATTACTACCATGCTTAGCAATATCAACGGATATGAGAAATATTTTACTGCATTAATGTTAAACGAAGTATTAATTGCTGTTGTATTGATAAGTACTCTATTATCTTTATTAAATTATATAAATTATTGGTTTAAAAACATAAACTAAATGGAAAAAGGACAATTAATTTTTAATTTAAAAAATATAGAAACTTATGATCCTGAGGATTTTTATATTAGTAAAAGTAATTTTAATGTTTCAACTATACTGAAATCTCCACAGGACTGGTTTAATAGATCAGCTGTAATATTTGGGCAAAAAAAATCAGGTAAAACACATCTTTTAAATATATGGTCAGGCTATAACAATGCTAATTTAATTAACTGCCTTGATGTGCAAAGCTGGAATGATATTTCGTTTAATACTAATATAGCAATTGATGATTTTCATAATTTAAAAGATGAAGAGGGTTTTTTTCATTTTTACAATAGTTTAATTTTGGAAAAGAAGACAATTTTAGTAACGGTTGATATAAATTCAAATTTTGAAATCAAACTAAAAGACTTAAATTCAAGATTTAAATCCTTTACTTCATCTAAAATCGAAAATCCAGAGGATGATCTCTTAAAAGCCATAATCATGAAATATTTTAGTAACGCCCAAGTTCAAGTTGACAAAAATGTAATTGAATATTTATTAAAGAGGGTAGATCGTGATTATCAAAAATTATATAATATTCTTGAAAAAATTAATATTCTATCCTTACAAAGAAAATCAAAAATAACAACACATCTCATCCGAGACATAATGACTTAACATAACTCTCAAAAACTTTTAAACGTTGATCATTTTTATTTTTACCTTTTTTTAATTCTCCTAGTCTATTTTTACTTGCTCTTATAAGATTTTTATCTGAAACAATCCAATTACGAGGAAGGTCATCTTTTTGGGCATAATTTTCTCTCCATTCTGAAAATTTTTTAATTAGCTTTTTTTCATTTTTTGAAAAATTTTTGATTTTTATTCTTTTATAGGATTTTTTTGCATTAAAGACATCTTTGGTATCTAAATGGTCTTCAATTATTGTTTTTATTCTTTTTACGAGATTTCTTTTTTTTATTTTTTGCAATAAGTTTTCATAAATTTTAGGCAAATAATACACATCGTTAATTGCATAATTAATTTGTTCGGATGATAGAGGTCTCTTAGTCCAATCAGAAACTTGATGTTTTTTTGAAAGTTTGATTTTGAATAGTTCTTCTACTAAACTAGTATATCCAATTGTTTGTCCTCCATAAATTGAATTATAAGCAATTTGAGTATCAAAGACATTTGCAACACTAATTTCAAAAGCATAATTTAATACTTCGATATCTTGTCGAGCAGAGTGGATAACTTTCAATATTTTTTTTGACGTAAGTATTCTTCTAAAATTTTCGAAGTTCATTCTTTTCTCTGATAATATATCAATTAAAAATTCTTTTCTTTGAGTTTTAATTTGAATAGTGCATAAAATTGGCCAATATGTATTATCTCTTTTGAATTCAGTATCTAGAAAGATAATTTTATAGTTATTCAATAATTTACATAGTTTCTCGAGGGATTTATTATCTTGGACTATTTTCATAAATCAAACTATATATGATCCTTAATTAAAAGTATGAATAAATATAGAACACACAATTGTAACCAGCTTAGATTAGAAGATGCTGGTTCTAAAGTATCATTAGCTGGGTGGATTAATAGGAAAAGAGATCACGGTAATGTTCTATTTGTTGACTTAAGGGATCATTATGGTGTTACTCAATGTGTAATTGAGAAAACAAATACTAAATTACTAAACTTAGTAGACAGCTTAAGAGTTGAGTCTGTTATTAAAATTGATGGCAATGTTGTAGAAAGAGAGCCTGTTACAATTAATAAATCACTAAATACTGGCGCCATTGAAATTGCAGTTGATAGTGTAGAAGTGTTATCTGAGGCAAAGGAGTTGCCTATGCCAGTTTTTGGAGAAAATGACTATCCAGAAGAAATTAGATTAAAATATCGATTTCTTGATATTCGAAGAGAGGAATTACATAAAAATATTGTTCTAAGATCCTCAATTATTTCCCACATAAGAAAGCTTATGTCTGAAGCTGGTTTTTTAGAAATGCAAACACCAATACTTACAGCTTCTAGTCCAGAAGGAGCAAGAGATTATTTGGTACCAAGCAGAATTCATCCAGGAAAATTTTATGCTCTTCCTCAAGCCCCACAGCAATTTAAGCAATTGATTATGGCAGGAGGATTCGATAAATATTTTCAAATAGCCCCTTGTTTTAGAGATGAAGATGCAAGATCAGATAGAAGTCCTGGCGAATTTTATCAATTAGATATGGAAATGGCATTTGTTGAGCAAGACGATGTGTTTAACGCCATTGAACCCATTTTACATTCTGTATTTACAACTTTTTCTGATTTTAACGTTACAGAAACACCTTTTCCAAGAATTACATATGCTGATGCTATGAGCAGGTATGGAACAGACAAACCTGACCTTAGAAATCCAATAAATATTTCTAATTTAACTAAGGAATTTAATGATGACAAAGTTGAATTTAGTGCATTTAAAAAAATTATAGAAGAGGGGGGCGAGGTTTTAGGAATACCAGCACCTGTCTCGAGTCAAAAACCTAGAAGTTTTTTTGATAATCTTAATAATTGGGCAAGAAAAGAAATGAATGCTGCTGGTTTAGGTTATATTGTTTTCGATAAAAGCTCTTCTGGCGTAGAAGCAAAGGGGCCTATTGCAAAATTTATCCCCTCTGAAATTCAAGAAATGATATTAAACAAAGCAGGTCTTAAGGCCGGAGACTCAATTTTCTTTGCATGCGCTAAAGGCAAAGAAGTTTATGATATTGCTGCTGCAGCCAGAGATAAAATTGCAATAGATCTGGATCTAATTGAAAAGGGAGTATTTAAGTTTTGTTGGATTGTCAATTTTCCCATGTATGAAAAGGATAAAGAAACTGGAAAAATTGATTTTAGTCATAATCCTTTCTCAATGCCACAAGGTGGATTAGAAGCCCTCAATAATTCAGATCCTTTAAATATTTTAGGTTATCAATATGATATTGTTTGTAATGGCGTAGAGCTATCATCAGGCGCTATAAGAAATCACGTTCCAGAAATTATGTATAAGGCCTTTGAAATAGCTGGCTACAGTAAAGATCAAGTGCATGAAAAATTTGGAGGCATGATAAACGCTTTTACTTATGGCGTACCTCCTCATGGCGGCATTGCACCAGGAATAGACAGAATAGTCATGCTGCTTGCTCAAGAAAAAAATATTCGTGAGGTAATATTGTTCCCAATGAATCAACAGGCGCAGGATCTGATGATGCTGGCTCCTGCTGAAGTCGATAGGACCACACTTGATGAGTTGAATTTAGAAGTTAAACCAACTGATGAATAAATTATGAGCAGCCAGTTGTGGCGCCACAAGTATCGCATTTTAAGCAAGTGCCATTTCTAACTAGAGTAAAAGAACCACACTCAGGACAAGCATCCCCTTCGTAGCCCATCATTCTTGCAGCTTGAACTCTACTCATTGATTGATCAGATTTAGAACCCGTGCTTACTGCAGCATTAATTGGTGCTTGTTCAGCTGAAACAGTCTCCATACTTCCATTTGAACTAACTACTGAAAGTCCATCCTGACCACGTAAATAACCCTGGCTTGAAACTTTTTTAACAAGCTTCCATGGGATTTCGTTATTTTTTAGAGTTCCTTCCTCAGCACCAGTTCCAAGTGAGAAATCAACATCAGTATTATCTGCATGAGCTAGATCATTTCTGCCTAGGTAAGAAACAGCGAGTTCTCTGAATACATAATCTAAAATAGATGTTGCATTTTTAATTCTATTATTCCCTTGCACTACTCCAGCAGGATCAAATCTAGTAAAAGTATAAGCTTCCACGTACTCTTCTAGTGGAACTCCATATTGAAGACCAATTGATATTGCAATTGCAAAATTATTCATCAGACTCCTCAGGAACGCTCCTTCTTTGTGCATATCAATAAAGATTTCACCCAAACTACCATCCTCATATTCTCCAGTATGAAGATATACTTTATGGCCTCCTACAATAGCTTTTTGAATGTATCCTTTTCTTCTATCTGGAACTTTATTTCTTGAACCGTATACAACAGAATTCATGGCCTCTTTAGCAACAGCAATCGTTCTATCAATTTGGTTATCCGGTTGTTCTATTTCTTCTTCAACATCCTCATCAACAAGTTTTGATGCAAGTGGTTGACTTAATTTTGAGCCATCACGATAGAGAGCGTTTGCTTTTGTGCCGAGTTTCCATGACAGTAAATAAGCTTCATTACAATCTTCCACATCAGATTCTGCAGGCATGTTGATAGTTTTAGATATAGCTCCTGATATAAAAGGCTGAGCCGCTGCCATCATACGTATATGACTTTCTACAGATAAATATCTTTTGCCGATCCTACCGCACGGATTCGCACAATCAAATACAGCCAAATGATCATCTTTGATATGCGGTGAGCCCTCTAAGGTCATGGTACCGCAGCAAAAGGTATTTGCTTCATCGATTTCATCATTTGTAAAACCTAAAGCAGTTAACATATTAAAATTCATGTCAGTAAGTTGTTCTTCTGAAAAATTCAGCTTCTCTTTGCAGAATTCCATCCCGAGAGTATATGAATTGAAAGAAAATCGAATATCAAAAACATTCTTTAAATTTTGTTCAAGAAGTTCGATTTGTTCCTCTTCGAAGCCTTTTTCTTTTAGTGTCTCGTGATTTATAGCGGGCGCATTGTTGAGCGTACCGTGACCTACAGCATAATTAATTGTTTCTTCAATTTCATCCTCTGTGTATTGAAGTTGCCTTAATGCTTCTGGAACCGTTCTATTTATAATCTTGAAATAACCACCTCCAGCAAGTTTCTTAAATTTGACCATTGCAAAATCAGGTTCGATACCTGTTGTATCACAGTCCATTACAAGACCAATAGTTCCAGTTGGCGCAATTACTGTTGTCTGTGCATTTCTAAAACCAAACTTTTGACCATTCTCATAAGCTTGATCCCATGCATTTTGCGCCTCAATTCCTAGGTTTGTATCTCTTAAATCTTCAACAACAAATGGCACAGGGTTAATATGTAATCCTTCATACTCATCAGTCTTACCATATGCAGCTCTTCTATGATTTCTCATAACACGAAGCATATTTTTAGAGTTTTGTTGATATCCAGGGAAGGGGCCTTGTTCGGATGCGACTTCAGCTGAAGTTGCATAAGATATGCCAGTCATTAAAGCTGTTATGGCTGCACAGTTTGCCCTTCCTTCTTCACTATCGTAGGCTACACCTTTAGACATTAGGTAGCCTCCTAAATTCGCATATCCAAGACCAAGTGTCCTGTATTCATAAGAAAGTTTCGCTATTTCTTTTGACGGAAATTGTGCCATCATGACTGAAATTTCCAATATTAGTGTCCATATTCTTACAGCATGTTTGAACAAGTCAGTGTTTAAACATTTGTTCTCATCCATAAATGTCATTAGATTTAGAGATGCTAAGTTGCAGGCAGTATTGTCTAAGAACATATACTCCGAGCAAGGGTTTGAAGCTCTAATTTCCCCACTTTCTGGGCACGTGTGCCAATCATTAATTGTCGTATGGAACTGAATACCAGGATCAGCGCAGGCCCAAGCAGAATATCCAACTTGATCCCAAAGGTCTTTTGCCTTTACTGTTTTATTTACTGAATTGTCAATTCTATTAATTAAGTTCCAATCTTTGTCTTCAATTACAGCATTTAAAAAATCGTCAGTAACTCGAACTGAATTATTTGAATTCTGACCAGAAACCGTCACATAAGCCTCTGAGTCCCAATCTGTATTATAAGTTTCAAACTCAATGGATTTGTAACCTTGTTTTGCAAAATGTATGATTCTTTGAATATAGTTTTCAGGTACTTCATTTTTTCTTGCAGCAATAATCTCTCTTTTTAAAGCAGGGTTTTTAGCAGGCTCAAAACAACTATGGCCATCAGCTTCACAGTTATAGCAAGCGTTCATAATACTTTTTAGATGTTTTGAGCATATTTTTGATCCAGTAACAATGGATGCAACTTTCTGTTCTTCCGTGACTTTCCATTTGATAAATTCTTCAATATCAGGATGATCTATATCTACTACAACCATCTTTGCTGCTCTTCTAGTCGTGCCTCCCGATTTAATTGCTCCTGCGGCTCTATCCCCAATTTTAAGAAAGCTCATCAGTCCAGATGATCTACCTCCACCGGATAAGCCTTCAGAAGAGCCTCTGAGGTTTGAGAAGTTAGTGCCAGTCCCTGATCCATACTTAAAGAGTCTTGCTTCACGCACCCATAAATCCATTATACCGCCATCATTTACTAGATCGTCATCAATACTTTGAATAAAGCACGCATGTGGCTGCGGCCTTTCGTAAGAACTTGAAGACCTGGTTAGTTTTCCAGTATCGTGGTCAACATAGAAGTGACCTTGAGAAGGACCATCAATTCCATAGGCCCAGTTTAATCCTGTATTGAACCATTGAGGACTGTTTGGAGCAACCATTTGACTTGCGAGCATAAATCTGACTTCATCAAAGAAAGCTTTCGCATCATCCTCAGTAGAAAAGTAACCGCCTTTCCATCCCCAATATGTCCATGCGCCTGCAAGTCTGTCAAAAACTTGCTGTGAACTTGTTTCGGATGAGTAACTTATTTCTCCATCACTGTCATCAGCAATTCTTGGGGCGAGCCATGATGGAACATTTTTTTCTTCTGTTCGCCTTAGTTTAGATGGAACTCCAGCTTTTCTAAAATATTTTTGAGAAAGTATATCACTTGCAACCTGACTCCACTGCTCTGGAACTTCAAAACCATCTAATTTGAATACAAGCGAACCATCTGGATTGACTATTTCGCTTGAAACTTTTTTAAAGTTAATACTTTCATAAGGCGATTTATTAATTTCAGTAAATTCTCTATTTATTTTCATTATTTTCCCTTCTACAATATAATCATTTCAATAGACGATGCTTAAAACCAAAATAAATATTTAAGTGGTTTCGAGCGAAAACTGTGCCAGAATGCTAAATGAGTAACTTTCTAGATTAATGATAATTTATTATTTGAAAAATGAAGTCAACATATTGTATAAAAAAAATTGTAAACTACTAAATAAGGTATGGTATATGTTATCAAAAATTAAAAAATTCAATTATATCAATAAGTTACCTAATCTAGATGATGAACTCATTGTTGAAAAAACTGTGAATTCTAGAGTTGATTATTAAAAAGTTATGTTGAAAGAGATATTTACTTGGTGGAATGGCCAGACATTGGGGACTAGAATCTGGTCTTATTTAAATGGAAAGCTCGTAGGATCTGATGATCTTGGAAACAAATATTACAAAAATAGAAATGACAGTAAAAGATGGGTAATTTATAGAGGTAATATTGAGTCTACTTACGTAAACCCAGAATGGAATAACTGGCTTAGATACACGTCCTCTACGAAGCCTGGTGATGCCATAAAATATGAATGGCAAAAAGAGCATGCACCAAACTTAACAGGAACAGATGCATCGTATGACCCTCAAATAAGCAAGTCTAAGAATGAACTAATCAATAAAAATGAAGATTACAAAAAGTGGAATCCGGACGACTAAGACAAGTTATAAATTGTTATTAACTAGTTTCTTATTTATAACTTCACATTTGAATGCTCAATCTATCTATGAAGCACCATTAATAAACTTAGATGAATTAAAACCGTCCTATGATGAAGACATAATTGGTCCTGAAAGGATCGATAAAACAAATGTTAATGGTTTAATTAATACTGAAAATAAAAATACAAAAGACCCCTACGCAACTGTGAGCATGTTAAACAAAATAACTGCGGAAGTAAGAACAATAGAAATCGAACTGAAGGAGAATTATTTATTTGAAGATCTAAAAATTTACGCAATTGACTGTTATAATAGTGAGCCTCTTGAAAAAATGGAAACAGCAGTTTATCTTAATATCTATAATAGATTAACAAATGACAAAATATTTAACGGTTGGATGATAAAGTCATTACCTTCTGTGTCTTCAATGGAGCATCCAATCTACGATTTGTGGGTAGAGGATTGTAACAAATTATAAATTTTTAATATTACTTTCTAGCCAGTTAATTGCTACACCACCACTTTTAAATTCTTTATTGGAGAGTATTTTTTTGTGCAATTCAATATTTGTTTCAATACCATCAATAACGATTTCATTTAGTGATCTTATTGCTCTTTTAATAGCATGGTTTCTTGTTCTGCCAGTTACAATCAATTTCGCTAACAAATTATCATAATAATGAGGAACTGTATATCCAGAGTAAATAAATGTATCAAGTCGTATTCCATTTCCCGCTGGTGGGTGATACATTAGTATTTTTCCTACTGAGGGTTTAAAATTAATTGGATTCTCAGCATTTATTCTGCATTCTATAGAATGACCTAAAGGCTTAATGTTTTCCTGACTCGTAAAAATCTTATCACCAGAAGCAACGCAAATTTGTTCTCTAACAAGATCTACTCTTGTTAACATTTCAGTTATAGGATGTTCAACTTGAAGTCTTGTATTCATTTCCATGAAATAGAATTCCTCTCCATCAAACAGGAATTCAAGTGTACCAAGACCAAGATAGCCCATTTTTTCCATTGCATTGACACAAATTTCAAATAATTTTTGTTTTTTTTCATCACTTATATCAGGAGCTAGGGCTTCCTCGATTACTTTTTGGTTTCGCCTTTGAACTGAACAATCCCTCTCATGTAAATGAAGATAATTTCCATGACTATCACAAATAACTTGAACCTCTATATGTCTTGGGGAGTCAATAAATTTTTCAATATATATTGAGTCATTTCCAAAAAAAGATAAGGCCTCTTGTTTTAAAATTGGTAATGTTTTTTTAAGCTCTTTTTCATTATTAACAACTTTCATTCCTCTGCCTCCTCCTCCTGCGCTTGCCTTCAGAAGGACTGGAAAGCCAATAGTTAATGATGAATTAATTGCATCTGTTTCATTTTTCACATTACCCTCTGAGCCTGGCACAGTTGGAACTCCATAATCTTTCATAATTTTTTTAGCCTCAATTTTATCTCCCATCATTTCAATATGATTAGATTTTGGGCCAATGAATGTTAATTTGTGATCTTCAAGCATTTTTGCAAAAGAAGCATTTTCTGATAGAAAGCCATAACCTGGATGAACTGCCTGCGCACCAGTAATTTCACATGCTGAAATTATTGCATGAGCATTTAGATAGCTTTTATTAACTGGATTTGGACCAATGCAAACACTCTCATCCGCTATTCTTACATGCATTGACTGCGTGTCTGCCTCACTATGAATTGCTACAGTAGATATACCAAGTTCTTGGCAAGCCCGATTTATTCTAACCGCGATCTCTCCTCGGTTAGCAATAAGTACTTTGTCAAACATTTACTCTATTAGCATTAATGGTTGACCAAATTCAACGGCCTGCTCATTTTCAACTAATATTTTAATTAGTTTTCCTTGCAATGTTGATTCAATTGGATTCATTGTTTTCATTGCTTCAATTATTAAGATTGTTTGACCTATTTTTATTGAGTCTCCTGTATTAACAAATTTATTTGCTCCTGGCTCGGGCTGTAGGTAGATTGTGCCCACCATTGGAGACTTTATAGCTCTAGGGTCATTTTTATAATCTGATACTGCTTCAGCGTTTTCAATATTATCATTTGAGTTAGAAGAAGGCATTTGCTGAATAGATTGAACTTTAGCGCCTTTTGAAACGGAAATCGAAAAATTACCGTCAGAGTAAGAAACCTCAGAAAGATTTAATTCATCTAATATTTTAGCTAGTTCTTTGATTGGTTTTGTCTCGATAATTTTTTTTGATTTATCGTTCATCTAATTCTTCTTTTATATCAATTTATTTATTCCTTCAACAGCGAGTATATAGCTATTATGGCCAAATCCACATATAACGCCATTTACACCTTTACTAATAAAGGAGTGTTGTCGAAATTCTTCTCTTTTGAAAATATTTGATAAATGAACTTCAATTTTTGGAATATTTACAGCCATTAAAGCGTCTAAAATAGCCACTGAGGTGTGTGACAATGCACCAGCGTTGATTATCATTCCACTGCATTTTTTTTCAGTTTGTTGTATGCAGCTCACAATTTCACCTTCTGTATTCGACTGAAAAAATTGAACTTCCATGTTTAAATTATTGCTACTGACATAGGATAAAATTTCATTATGGATATCTTTTAACGACATAGAGCCATAAATTTCTGGCTCTCTTTTGCCAAGCAGATTTAAATTGGGTCCATCTATAATTTGTATAATTTTATTCATAGCTTTAATATTATATTGTCTATTCTCTATTTTTTGAAACTTCTTTCTTCAAAATTTCAATTAAATCAGCTGTTCTGTACCATTCAGGTGAATTTTTTTCAATGCCTTCAATAGCTTTTTGAGCAAAGTTATATGATAACTTTCGTTCTCCAATTAAATAATATCGCTCTGCAGTTGCGTAGTTTGCTTTCGCAATTTCATTCATTTCCCCGTATGCTCTTGCTAACAAATACCATGAGTATGCATTGTTTGGATTAATCTGAATTGATTTTTTTAGGAATGAAATACTTTCCTTTTGTTTTTCAAGATCATCAAACGCAAGCAGATAATTGCCCATCATCATATAAAAAATATCATTTTTATTATTTAATTCTTTTATTGCTTCTAGTTGATAATAAACTGCTTTTTCATAATTATTCTTACTAAAGTAAATTTCTCCTAGAAGTTCTTTATAAAAGGGATTATTAGGATTCCTATTAATCAATATTTCTAAGTTGTTTATTGAGTCAGAGTGATCTCCTTTTAAGTAATCTAAAACTGCACTTGCATATAAATCATTGTCATTTTTTTTATTGTAAACAGCAGCCGTCTCATCATATGGATGTGTAAAGGCATGTAATTTTGCTTTTATTAGATTAAATCTTTTTTCAAATTGCTTATCTATTTCAAAATTGCAATCATTTAAGCCTTCAATTGCATTATTAATCCAAATTACTCTATTTTTTACTAGCGGATGAGTAGATCTGTAATTATTTTTTTTATTTAAATTTAATTTGTTGTCAGGAAGTTGCTTAAGGAATTCTATTAAATGTTTTGCGTCAATACCATTTTTACACAATATTTTAACAGCTGATTGATCAGCCGCCGCTTCTTGTGTTCTGGAATAGTATGTAAATCCATCAGCAACACTTGCTTGTCCAACCATCACGCTTGCAACACCAGCATCATCTGCTCCAGATATAATTCCCATTATTCCTAGTAAATAAATAGGAAAAGCTTTTTTATTAAGATTACTGATTTCGATTGATGAAATAAATATATGACCTCCTATTATATGAGCAAGTTCATGAGCTAATACTGCTGCGTATTCTCCATAATTATTTGAATCAATAACGAGTTCAGTATTTATAAAAATATTTTTTCCACCTGTAACGAATGCATTAACCTGTTTACTATTAATAAAGTAAATTCTTAGCTCTTCTTTATCAAAATTTTCAGAGCTTAACAAAATGTTAATTATTTCTGATGTAAATTCCTCTAATTCTGTATCTCTTATTATTTCCAAAGCCTTTGCGCTTATGATTTGAAAATTAATAAATAAAAAAATTATAAAAAAAAAAAATAATTTCTTCACTACTTTTGCCACCAACCAGTTTTTTTATTTTTTATTTCTTTTATTGGTGAAACTGTAGCATTAGTTTCAACTTTTTTATCTAGAGATTTTTTCTTTCTCACATTACTTTTCTTTTTTACATTTTTATTTGATTTCTGGGCATTTTTCTTCTTTGGTTTTTCTTTCTCTGCTTTCTTTGGGGATGTGTTATCAAATTCTATTGAAGAATTATCAAGTATATCATCGTTCACTATTTTAATTTTTGTCTTTTTTGTTTTTTCAATAATCTCTATTTCATTAGAATAATAATTCATTAGATTTATATTGATATATGGATTCACTTTTACTGTTAAAGTTTTTTGCTTTCTATTTTTTATTGCTTCCTTGATTTTGTATATATGCTTTTGTAACAATGAGTCATTGCTTAATACTGTATTCCATTCAATAAAACTTTGTCTTAGTCTTTGCCTTGACATTTCTAGTAAACCAAATTGACTTATCCTAGTTATTTGTGTCCTAGCCCTATCTTTTCTAATCAACTCTTTCATTTTTTTTTCAACTTGACGATTGTTTCTCATTTCATACATGTCAATGAAATCAATAACAATTAATCCCGATAAATCTCTTAGTTTGATTTGTCTCGCTATTTCCTCAGCTGCTTCCAAATTTGTTTTTAAAGCCGTTTTTTCTATATTTCTCTCTTTAGTGGCACCACCTGAGTTCACATCTATTGCAACCAAAGCCTCGGTTGGATTAATTACTAAATAGCCGCCTGACTTTAATTTAACCTCAGGTTCAAACATTTTAATAATATCTTTTTCAATATCATACTTAGAAAAAATAGACTCTTTATTTTTGAATTGTTTTACATATTTAGAACAAGATGGAAGCACTTGTGTCATATATTTTTTTGTTTCCTGATAAGCATCTTTACCCTCAACCAAGATTTCTTTCATCTCTGTAGTAAATACGTCTCGTACGACTCGTCTAAGTAAATTGCCCTCTTCGTGTATCAAAGCAGGCGCAATTGCTTTTTTAGTTTCATTTACTATCTGAACCCACAGTTTTTTTAAAATAGAATAATCTTTTTTGATCTCATTTTTAGTTTTATTTAAACCTGCAGTTCTTATAATAAGGCCCATTTCACTTGGAACTTTTAAGTCATCAATAATTTTTTTTAATTTACTTCTGTCATCAGATGTTGAAATTTTCCTCGATATACCTTTCGTTTTTGTTGAGTTGGGCATAAGAACAGAATATTTGCCAGCCAATGAAATATATGATGTGAGTGCTGCACCCTTATTACCTCTTTCCTCTTTAACAACCTGAACCAAAATCAATTGACCTGCCTTTATTACCTCTTGAATCTTATATGACCTGTACAATTTTCTTTTTAGAATAGAGCTTTGTCTTTTCTTGTTTTTTTGCTTAAAACTGTCTTCACTATCATCAATTACGGTCCCCGCTTCATTTACATCTACATTAGTGTCTTTTTTATCATCTTGAGTTTCTGCTTCTTTCTCTTCATTAAAATCTTCTTCTACTTGCGCCTCGGCCTCAATTAAAGCTTCACGGTCTGCCACAGGTATTTGAAAATAGTTTGGATGAATTTCTCCAAAAGCTAAGAAGCCATTTTTTTCAGAACCAATATCAACAAAAGCAGCTTGAAGGGATGCTTCAATTCTAGATACTTTTCCAAGGTATATATTACCTTTTAAGTTTTTCTTAGCAGATGACTCTAGCTCAAAGTCTTCGAGGCCATTTTCTGAAATAAGAGCAAATTTTGATATACTCTCTCTAGAGCAATCAATAAGAATTTTTTGTGACATTTAATAAAACCTTTCAAAGTAGGAGTCGGCTTTTGCGACTTAGAATATTTGTTTATGAATTCATTCATTATTTAACTTTTATATTTAGCTATATGGTTGCATTGTTATATTTAGAACTTATAAAAATCAATAAATTAATATTATTTGATTTTTGTTAATTTTAAAATTTGGCTTTTTTGTCAAATGAATGCCATATTTATTAATAATAATAACATAATTTATGAGATATATGGATATTTTAATTAAATACATATTGAACCTTACAGTAGTTCTACTCTTAAGTATTATTTCCGTAATTGCGTATTTCTCTTTCAATCTTCCAGATGACTCTATTTTAAAAAATTATAAACCAAATGTAATGACTAGAGTACATACATCTGATGGTGATTTAATAAAAGAATATTCGAGGGAGTATAGAATTTTCATACCAATAGATGACATTCCTGATAATGTTAAAAATGCCTTTATTTCCGCTGAAGATAAAAAATTTTATAATCATATAGGTGTAGATGTTGTAGGAATAATCAGAGCATTTGTAAAAAACATATCCAATTTAATGAATGACAAAAGACCTGAAGGCGCATCAACAATTACCCAACAAGTAGCAAAAAATTTCTTATTGTCAGATGAACTAAGTGTTTCACGCAAGATAAAAGAGGCACTTCTTGCATTAAAAATTGAAAAAACTTTATCTAAGGATAGGATATTAGAACTATACCTCAATCAAATTTATCTCGGCTCTGGTACTTATGGAGTTGCAGCAGCTTCAAATAAGTATTTTCAAAAAACACTGAGTGAACTAACTTTCCCTGAAGTTGCTTTTTTAGCAGCTCTACCAAAAGCTCCTAGTAGATATAATCCAAGTAAAAACTATGAATTAGCTTTTGAAAGGAGAAATTGGGTGCTAGATAGGATGCATTCTAATAATTTTATTGATAAGTTTGAATTAACTTCTTTCAAAAAAGTTCCAATAAAGACTTCTCTTAATAAAAAAGATAAAGCATTTTCTAACGACTACTATCTCGAAGAAATAAGAAAACAAATTATTTCAATTTTTGGTGAAGACTATTTATATAACGGCGGTTTATCAGTCAGGTCTTCTTTAAATAAAAATGCTCAAATAATTGCAGATAATGCACTTAAAAAAGGATTACTTGAATATGATAAGAGACATGGATACCGAGGCCCTATAACAAACAATACAGAAAAAAATTGGTATTCAAAATTTCCTATAATCGAAAGAAACATTTTTTTTATTGCTAAAGTAATAAATTTTAACAATGTTGGCGATGCTATTATTGAGGTTATCACAAAGCATGGTTTAGAAACTGGAATTTTGAAAGAATATAAATGGGCGAGAAAAAGTTTATCAGGCGGATATATTGGTCCTGAAATAAAAAGTGTAAATGATATATTAAAGATTAACGATATTATTTATGTTTCCAAAGCAAATAAAAACTTTTATACACTTCAGCAAATACCCAAAATAAATGGTGGCATTATAGTTATGGATCCTTATACGGGTAGAGTTATTGCTTTGTCTGGCGGGTTTGATTTTAATCAAAGTAACTTTAACAGAGCTATACAGGCAAAAAGACAGCCTGGTTCATCATTTAAGCCCTTTGTTTATATGTCTGCTTTAGAAAATGGTCTTCAGCCTAACAGTCTGATACTAGATGCTCCATTTGTTGTTGATCAAGGTTCAAAATTAGGAAAATGGAAGCCAGAAAACTATGGCAAGAAATTCTATGGACCGTCTACGCTAAGAAAAGGAATAGAATACTCTCGCAATCTAATGACTATTAGAATTGCTCAATACCTCGGTATGGAAAAAATCTCTGAAATTGCAAACAGATCTGGCATAATGAATAATATGCCTAATGTTCTATCAATGGCATTGGGTGCAGGAGAAACATCTCTAATTGACCTTACTTCAGCTTATGCGTCTTTTGTAAATGGAGGCAAAAAGATTAGTCCAAGTTTAATTGATAGAATTCAAGATAGAAGAGGTAAAAATATTTATTTAGCAAACTTTTCAAAATGCAATAACTGTAGCGAACCTTATATTGAAGAAAATCCACGTCCAAATTTAATAAATATCAATCAAAAGATATTCGATGAAGCTAAATCTTACCAAATGGTTTCTATTTTAAAAGGAGCTGTCGACAGAGGAACAGGAAGAAAGACAAGAATTAATGGCATTGAAATAGCAGGAAAAACTGGAACAACAAATAATAATACTGATGCATGGTTTGTTGGATTTACATCAGAGCTAATTATAGGAGTATACGCGGGTTTTGATAAACCTGAGTCATTAGGTAAAAGAGAGACAGGCTCATCAGTTGCAGTTCCTATTTTTAGAGATTTTGTAACAAAATACTACTCTGAAAAGTCAATATTGCCTTTCACTATTCCTAATGGAATTGAGTTAATTAAAATTAATTATGATACAGGAGAAATAGCAAGCAATTTTAATAGCAGTAAAAGTGTCTATGAAGCATTCAGTAATAGTGATAACCTTGTAAGTAGTGGTGAAATTCTTGTTGGTTCTGAGGGCTTCCAAATAATTGAGGTTGCAGATGAATTTATGGAGGAGTATGTAATTTATTAGTTATGGAAAATGATTTTTTAAATTTATTAGCTAAAGCAAATAAAAAACTTGATTTTGTACGGAGTCATCTTTGACTTAGAAAATTTACAAAAGCAATTATTTAAATTAAAAGCTCTAAGTGAA
The DNA here is from genome assembly GCA_902613805.1 of uncultured Pelagibacteraceae bacterium. Taxonomy (GTDB): domain Bacteria; phylum Pseudomonadota; class Alphaproteobacteria; order Pelagibacterales; family AG-422-B15; genus CACNXQ01. The sequence continues at coordinate 269,485 of CACMIV010000002.1, read as the reverse complement.
GAAGAAAATTTTTGGTCAGACAATGAAAAGGCCAAAAAAGTTATGGTCGAAATAAGTGAATTAGACCAAAACATCAAACTAATCTCTGATTTTGACAAGAAAATAACTGAAGTTAAGGATTATTTTAATCTTGCAACTGAGGAAAGCGATCAATTGATGATCAGCGAGTGTAACAACACGCTAAAAGAACTTTTAAGCGACTTAGAGAAGTCTGAGTTTCAAATGCAATTTAACGGTGATGCTGATTCGAATAGTTGTTATTTGGAAATACATGCTGGAGCTGGAGGAACTGAAAGTCAAGATTGGGCGCAAATGTTACAAAGAATGTACATGCGGTGGTCAGAAAGAAAAAAATTTCAATTCAAAATAGTGTATGAGTCATTTGGCGAAGAGGCAGGTATCAAATCATGTACAGTTTTAGTAGAGGGCAAATATGCATTCGGATATTTAAAAAGAGAGTCTGGTATTCATCGATTAGTAAGAATTTCACCATTTGATTCAAATTCAAGAAGGCACACTAGTTTTTCATCAGTATGGATATCACCGTATGTTGATGAAACTATTGAAATTAATCTTCAGGAAAAAGATATGAGAATAGATACTTTCAGAGCTTCTGGCGCTGGAGGTCAACATGTAAATACGACCGATAGCGCAATAAGAATAACACACATCCCAACAGGTATTGTCGTTCAATGTCAAAATGAAAGATCTCAACATAAAAATAAGGCAACAGCTATCAATCTCCTCAAATCAAAATTATATGAAATGGAAATGCAAAAAATTGAGTCCGAAAAAAAAGCTTCTGAGGATAAAAAATCTGATATTGGCTGGGGTAATCAGATAAGATCTTATGTTTTGCATCCATATAGAATGGTGAAGGATCTAAGAAGTGATTATGAAGACAGTGATCCAGATGCAGTCTTAGACGGCGATATTGATAAATTGATCTTCTCGAATATTAAATAAAGTATGAGTAAAAATAAAAAAATATCAATTTATATAATTATATCGATATCAGCATTGATCTTTCTACTTATTTCATTTGTTTCAATCAAAGCATCATTTGGAGGATTAAGCCTTAATATCTTTAGCCAGGGAATATCAGATGAAATGAAACAAAATTATTCTCTTGACACAGATATAGAAAATATAGTTCTCAAAAGATCCAGTGAAAAGGGGTTTTATTTAGATATAGAAAAGATTCAAATTATTGACGCAAATGATATGGTATTAGAGACAAGTTTAATTAGTTGGGACTTCGATTTATTTAATCTAATTACATTTACAATAGATGAAAAAAATAAAATTTCATCTGAAAAAATAAAGATATCTAATGATGATTTTCAAATATTCATCGATAATTTTAATGTGGAATTTGATGAGCTTGATAGAGTCATTATTTCTAGTAAAAAAATAGATCTTAAGTCAAAGCATTATGCTACCAATTTTCAATCAGTCGATAATAATATTTTATTTTATACTAATTCTATTTTTGAGCTTTATGACGCTAATAGCTTAATATCAACAAATCTGTCAATAAATAGAGAAAAGTTTCAAGCAAATTTTGAATTTATTCCAGCTAATCAGCAAATAAATATTTTAAAATTTAGTGGAGACCATTTTTACATGAATGAAACAAGTATTATAGAATACAACACTAAGTATAAAAATATAAAAACTAAACTTGATATTAATTCAAAAAAAGATTCATTAATAAATATTCTTAACTTAAATAATGAAAGTCAATTATATCCATTTATAAATAGTTTTAAGGGCTGGCAATCCATTATGCTTGAGACAAACTTTAATTATGAGGAAAGAAATATAATAAATTCTGCGATCAGAAATTTATATCTCAATATATCTGGGATCTATGAATTAAATACATTAATGCCCAATGATAAATTTTATCAAAACTTCGGTGATGTAACAAAATATGATTTAGAGTTTTATAATGATAAAGAAAAATATGTGATCGATATAAATCATTTTAAAAATGACCAATTAATTCTCAAAAAGGGTAGTTTTTTTAAGTTAAATTACGACCTAAACAATGCAAATATTAATTTGGTAACGAGTATTCATAAAGATGCGGCAATAAACTATTTGCAAAATACTATTTTATCACGTGAGACTAGAACTGATCGTGTAAGCAATTTTCTTCAACAAAATTTAAATGAGAATAATGACATAACGCTAAATTTTAATATTGATCCGACTTCAAATAATATAATCGAATCTCTTAAAAATTTATATGTTGCTTCTTCTGGAGAATTAAATACAGACTTTATTTTTGATGATAATGAAAATCCTAATTTTATATCAGGTCATGTAAATTATTATATTGAAATTGAAAATTTAGAAACTCCAAACCCCTTATTTAAGGGACTAATAAATTTATCAGATACAACAGCCTTTATAAGACAAATTAATTTAAATAAAAATAATGAGACAAGTTTGAAAATTCAATTTGAAGGCGATACAAACACGCTCAATGATAGTTTAATAACATTTGACTCGCTCGATAGTGAAATTGATTTTAATGGTAAAGTAAAAATAACTAAAACTAATCATATTTTTTTAGAAGATTTTTCAATTAATAATAATTCAAATGTTAAGTTAAATCTCTCAGGAGATTTATCAGAGCGTATCTTAAATTTAAATATTAGCGGTGATATCATTGATCTGTCTGCAAATAAAGTTGAAACGAAGAAAAAAGAAAGAGTTTATTATTTAAAGGGGGAAAATTATTCGATAAATACTGATGAAGTAATTTTTGCTGGAGCGGTAATAGTAAATGATTTTAAGGCAGGAATTGAGAAACAAGGCTCAACTTTATCTGTAAATAGCCGTGCGTCTTTTATGGAGCACGAACTAAATTATTCAAGGGAAAAAAACGATAACATTGATGTAAATATTATTGATTCAAGTGATATCACATATTTTGTAAACGATAACCACGCAGCAAAAAAACTGTTAAGTGATGGAGAATTTAAAATGACTTCAATAAGAAATTTAAATACTCAAGAAGCTAATGTAAAAATAAACTTAAATGACTTTGTGTTGATAAATACACCAGCTTCTCTCAAATTGTTATCTCTCCCTTCAATCTCAGGCCTAGTTAGTATTGCTGAAGGTGAAGAGGGAATTCGCTTTGGGTATGGAGAAATTAATTATGTAGAAACAGAAAATAAATTTAATGAAATTGAAGCTTTTGCTGTTAGCGATAGTTTGGGTCTAATTATGGAAGGAAATATTGATAGAAAAGAAAAGATTATTGATATGAAAGGAGAAATAAGTCCGATGCATCTTGTAAACGCTATTATTCAAAAATTACCTATTTTGGGGCCAATAATTGTAGGAAACGAAGGAGAGGGAATGTTTTCAATAGATTTTTTAATGACGGGATCTTCTGATGATCCCGAAGTAGAGTCTAATCCATTAACTATAATAAAGCCGAGAATAATAGAAAGGGCAATAGAAGCTATTGAAAATAGCTCTACTAGCCAACAATCACTTTAAAGTGTTTTTTCTTGCCAACACTTATTACATTTTCAAACTGTGTAATTTGATCATAGTCTAACAACTGAAGCTCATTTTCTACTATTTTTCCGTTTAATTTTACACCTTTCCCACGTATCAATTTCCTACTTTCAGATTTTGAGTTAGCATATTTCATTTGAACGATAAGATCTGATAATAGAGCACCATTTTGTACATCCTCATTGCTTAAATTGAGAGTAGGCATATTTTCAGACAAGCTTTTATTTTCAAATATTTGTTTTGCTGCCTGCTCAGCTTTTCTTGAGCTTTCAATCCCATGAAGCATAGCAGTTACCTCATTTGCAAGTATTATCTTTAAATCATTTATATTTTTAGATGAGTTTTGTTCATGGCTGTCAATTTGTTCTTTGCTTAAATCTGTGAAAAGTTTCATGAAACGAATTACATCTTTGTCGTCTACATTTCTCCAAAACTGCCAATAATCGTAGGCTGATAAAAGGTCATCATTAAGCCATATCGCTCCATCAGCTGTCTTTCCCATTTTATCACCATTAGAATTAGTTAGAAGAGGAGTCGTAAGTCCAAAAACCTCTTTTCCATTTACTCTTCTTATGAGCTCCACACCATTTATAATATTTCCCCATTGGTCAGAACCTCCAATCTGTAAGGTGCACGAATTTCGATTATAAAGTTCATAGAAGTCATAAGCTTGAAAAATCATATAATTAAATTCTACAAAGCTGAGAGACTGTTCTCTTTCAAGACGTATTTTTACACTATCAAATGTAAGCATTTTATTAATTGTAAAATGTTTCCCAAAATCTCTTAAAAAATCTACATAATTAAGTTTATCTAACCAATCTGCATTATCGATTATAAACGCATTATTCTTTTCATTCTTAAATGACAAATATTTGTCAAAAACAGCCTTCAGATTATTTGCATTATTCCTAATTTCTTCTTCAGTAAGTATTTTTCTAGTTTCATCTTTTCCTGAAGGATCACCAATGCGAGTAGTTCCCGTGCCAATTAATATTATTGGAGTATGACCGTATTTTTGAAATAGGCGCATAATCATTATCTGTATCAAGCTGCCAACATGTAATGATTTAGCCGTACAATCAAAACCTATGTAAAATGTAATATTTTTAGATTTTAATATTTTGTTGAGCGATTCCTCATCAGTACATTGATTTAAGAAACCGCGGTATTTAAGTTCTTCAATAAGTGTCATTTTTTATATTCAGTAATGTATAAATTATTTAGACTAATTATACAAAATATATGAACAATAATAAACTTCACGCAATTGGCATTATGAGCGGCACTTCGTTGGATGGAATTGATATTTCATACGCAAGTTCTGATGGAAAAAGCGTATTTAAGCACAAATGCTCATCTTTATTTAAGTTTAGGGACTTAACAAGAGAGTCCCTTTACTCTCTTGTAAACAACTTTACAAAAAATAAAAATAGCATGTCAAATATAAGTGAGTGCGAAAATTTAGTCAGTGAAGATTATGTAAATTCCATAAGAAAATTTATAAAATCTAATAAAATCAGAAAAGTTGATCTTATCGCCTTACATGGTCAAACTATTTTTCATTCATCTAAAAATAAATCATCGATTCAGCTGTGTAATAGTTCGTATATAGCAGAAAAAACTAACAAGACTATTGTAACTGATTTCAGGCAAGATGATCTTTTGAACGGTGGAGAGGGAGCTCCATTAGTACCAATATTTCATAAGCTTTTAATTAATAAACTAAAAATTAAAAAACCTTGTTCCTTTATTAATATTGGAGGCATATCTAATATTTCCATATTAAACAATAGAGGTAAGTTAACAGCTTATGATATTGGACCAGGAATGTGCCTTTTAGACCAATTTGTACATTTAAAAAAGGATAAACCTTATGATAATAATGGAGCATATTCTGCTCGAGGTAAAATTAATAAAAGTATTTTAAATCAACTGCTAAATGACAAATTCTTTAAAAAAAATCCCCCCAAATCTCTTGATCGAAATTATTTTTCATTTAATTCAGTATTAAAAATTAATTTTTATGATGCATGCGCTACTTTATCTGCATTTACTGCTTATGCGATAATTGATAATTTAAAAAAAATAGATAATCAAAAAATTATTCTTTCTGGTGGAGGAACGAAAAATAAATTTATTTTAAATTTAATAAAAGAAAATTTTGGAAATAAAGTTATCTCAATTGATGAAATTTATGGTGATGCAAAATTCATAGAGTCCCAAGCTTTTGCTTATTTGGGTATAAGAAGAGTCAAGAATCTGCCTATATCATTTCCAGCAACCACAGGTGTTAAAAAACCTGTTACTGGAGGAAAAATTACCAAGCTATCGATATTTTGAATTAAGTTCTCGCTCGATATATTTTCTTATTGTTTTTTCTAGTCTGTCAGTTTCGTTATCATAAAAGTGATTAGCTCCAACTATTTCTTCATAATCTACTGTTATATTTTTTTGAAGTTTTAATTTTTCAGCAAGTCTCGACGTTTCTTCTGGTGGGACTAATTCGTCTTTTTTTCCTTGAACAATTAACCCAGACGCAGGACATGGTGCTAAAAAATTAAAATCATATAAATTTGGTTGAGGTGAAATACTGATAAACCTGGTTATTTCTGGCCTCCTCATCAATAGCTGCATGCAGAGTAATGCTCCAAAAGAGAAACCTGCAACCCAGCATTGATTAGTATTTGGATTTTGTCGTTGAATCCAGTCAAGCCCTGCAGCGGCGTCTGCAAGTTCACCTAAACCATTATCAAATTTTCCCTCACTTTTTCCGACGCCTCTTAAATTAAAACGAAAAATTGAAAATCCCAGAGAGTCAAAAATAGAAAATAATTCCATCACTATGGGGTTATTCATTGTGCCTCCATAGAGCGGATGTGGATGAATTAACAAAGCAATTGGAGGGTTTAAAGACTGGCCTTTTTTGTACTTTCCAACTAATTTTCCATCTGGGCCTGTGAAAACTATTTCTTTTACTTGATTATTCATATTAAAGGACTAGATAGTTGACTAAATTAGTGGGTTATTATATGTAACTCTTAAGACGGTATACTAAATTTAACATTTGAAATTCAAGGTTTTTTTTTAAAATGAGTAAAATCATTGATTTAATTGACTCTTATATTGATAGAGACCCAGCTGCAAAAGGTAGAATTGAAACTTTGGTCACTTCACCAGGCCTACATTCAATTGGTATTTATAGATTGTCAAATTTCTTATGGTCAATAAGGCTTACAATTCTCGCACGATTTATATCTTATATTGGCAGGATATTAACTGGAATTGAAATTCATCCTGCAGCAAAAATCGGTGAGCGTTTTTTCATAGACCACGGTATGGGAGTTGTTATCGGTGAAACAGCTGAAATTGGCAATGATGTTACAATCTACCATGGTGTAACCCTTGGGGGTGTTTCACCAAGCGAGGACAGCGCTAGTCAGAAGGATAAGAAAAGACATCCAACTTTAAAAGATAAGGTAATAATTGGTTCAGGTGCACAAATTCTTGGTCCAATTACAATAGGATCTAATTCGAAAGTAGGTTCAAATTCAGTTGTGACTAAAGATGTTGAGTCGAACAAAAGTGTAATTGGAAATCCAGCTAGATATACTATTGTGCCAAATTCCTCCGGAGTAAAAAAGTTTAGAGCGTATGGTCTCAGTAAGGGAGATGACAGCAGGGCTACTGTAGTTGAAAAATTGGAAAAAGATAATTCTGATTTAAGAAATAGAATTGAAAAGCTTGAAAAATTAATTGAGGAAAATAAATGAAGATAACTTCGCGTGGTAGATATGCTGTGTTGGCAATGGTTGATCTTGCTAAATTTGGATCACAAAAACCATGCAGCTTGTCCCATGTTTCTGTTAGGCAAAATATATCTTTGTCATATTTGGAACAGATATTTAACGACCTTAAGAAGGCTGAATTAGTAAAAAGTCAAAAAGGGCCAGGTGGAGGATATATTTTAAATAAACAAACAGAAGAAATTAAAATTTTGGACATATTTAATGCAATAGATGAAAAAATAAAAACTACGGGATGTGGCAATAATCCTAATGCTTTTTGTTCAGGAACTAACAAAAAGTGTTTAACTCATAATTTTTGGGAAAATCTTGAGGGAGTTATCGGTAATTATTTGAGTACGGTGCATCTCAGTGATTTAGTAGAAGAACAAACGTTGGTAAAATAATATGAATAAAGTTAACAAAGATAATTTTACACAAGAAAAGTACAAGTATGGATTTGTTACTGAAATTGAAAGTGAAAAAATTCCAAAAGGGTTAAATGAAGATGTTATCAAGTTGATTTCAAAGAAAAAGAATGAACCAGAATGGATGTTGGAATGGCGACTGTCAGCATTCAAACGACTAGAAAATATGTCAGTTCCTAAATGGGCTAAGGCAGAGATCGATGAAATTGATTTTCAAGATTTATACTATTACTCATCTCCTAAGGATTTCAAAGAAAAACCAAAATCTCTTGACGAAGTTGATCCTAAATTATTGGAAACATATGAAAAACTAGGCATACCATTAAAGGAACAAAAAGTTTTAGCTGGTGTTGCAGTAGATGCAGTCTTTGACAGTGTGTCAGTTGCAACAACATTTAAGGAGAAACTTAACGAAATAGGTGTCATTTTTTGTCCTATTTCAGAAGCTATTCAAAAACATCCTGAGCTTGTAAAAAAATATATTGGGTCTGTTATTCCTGTAACTGATCACTTTTATGCTACTTTAAATTCAGCTGTATTTAGTGATGGTTCATTTGTTTACATACCTAAAGGAGTTAAATGCCCAATGGAATTATCTACATACTTCAGGATTAACGCTTCTGAAACAGGACAGTTTGAGCGAACACTTATAATTGCAGATGAAGGTAGTTACGTAAGTTATCTTGAAGGCTGTACGGCTCCTATGAGAGACGAAAATCAATTGCATGCAGCTAATGTTGAATTAGTTGCGCTTGATGATGCTGAAATAAAATATTCTACAGTTCAGAATTGGTATCCTGGTGATGAAAATGGAAAAGGTGGAATATATAATTTCGTAACTAAACGGGGTTTATGTAAAGGAAAAAACTCTAAAATTTCCTGGACTCAAATTGAGACAGGTTCTGCTATAACATGGAAATACCCAAGTTGTATTTTAAGAGGAGATAATTCGACAGGTGAATTTTATTCTGTAGCTATTACCAATAATTATCAGCAAGCTGATACTGGTACAAAAATGATCCACTTAGGGAAAAATACAAAAAGTAGAATCATTTCTAAAGGAATTTCTGCAGGAAAGTCATCTAATACCTATCGAGGGCTTGTTAGCTTTCATAAAAAAGCTAAAAATGCAAAAAACTTTACCCAGTGTGACTCATTATTAGTTGGTAGTGAGTGTAAAGCCAATACCATTCCTTTAACCGAAAATAGCTCTAATTCTTCATCTATAGAACATGAAGCAACAACCTCAAAAATAAGTGATGAACAATTGTTTTATTGTATGCAGAGAGGTTTAGATGCTGAAGAAGCACAAAGTTTAATTGTAAATGGATTTTGCAAAGAAGTTCTGCAAAAACTTCCAATGGAGTTTGCTGTCGAAGCTCAAAAACTTGTAAGTATAAGTTTGGAAGGAAGTGTTGGATAGTATGTTGGAGATTAAAAATTTGAATGTTACTGTTGAAGAAAAGCAAATTTTAAAAAATTTAAATTTGAACATTGGAAAGGGTGAAGTGCATGCCATAATGGGACCTAATGGCTCAGGTAAAAGCACTATAGCTCACACTCTAGCAGGTAAACCAAACTATAATGTAGAGTCAGGGGAAGTTAATCTCAATGGGGAAGATTTACTTTCAAAAGATCCTTATGAGAGATCATTAAATGGACTTTTCCTTGCTTTTCAATACCCAATTGAACTTCCTGGAGTAACGAACGCTTCCTATCTTAAGCAGATTGTTAATGCACATAGAAAATCAAGAAAAGAAACACCAATTGACGCCGGAGAATTTCTAAAAATTCTAAAAGAAAAATCAAAACTACTAGATATACCAATGGACATGCACAGCCGTTTTGTGAATACGGGCTTTTCTGGTGGAGAGAAGAAGAAAAATGAGGTCCTTCAAATGGATTTGCTTGATCCAAGTTTGATTATTATGGATGAAACAGACTCAGGCCTAGATGTTGATGCATTGAAAACCACTGCAGACGCAATCAATAAATTAAGAAATGATGAAAGATCATTTATTATTATTACTCACTACTTAAGATTATTAGAGTATATTGAGCCTGATTACGTTCATGTGTTTCAAAATGGCTCAGTTATAGAAACAGGCGATAAAACATTAGCTTCAAGAATTGATCAAGAGGGGTATAGTTAATGAAAACTTTAAAACCCTCAATAATAGAATTCACAGATAATTTTTGGATTGAAAGCAATTCTAAGAATCTCTCCATATCCCACAAGATTATAAATGATGAATTAAAATTAAAAATCACAGCAAATTATTCACAAATACCATCACGAATTAAATTGATAAGCAGTAATAGAAGCAACTTAAAAATTATTGCTGATATAAATTTAAATGAGAATGCTACTTTAGAGATTATTGATGAAAATGATTACATAGTTGATACATCTTTTATTTTAAAATCATTTTTAGGTTCCCACTCAATACTTGAATTATATAGATTTAACAAGTTTCAATCTGATACTAATAACTCATTTATTCATACATGCAATTTATCAAATGGCTCAACATTTAAAGATTTTAATTTTACAAACGGTTCAGATTTTACAAAAAACGAGACAAAGATTAATTTGAATGAAAAAAATGCTAAGTATGTTGGCAGTGGCGTTGTTATGTCAAACTCTTCAAAGTGTGAAAATAATTTGGATGTAAGACACTTAAGTCAGTCCGCGGTATCAGACTGTTCCTTCAAAGCTGTAACTCGTGGATCTTCCAATGTTTCTTTTAAGGGAAAAGTATTTGTTGATGAAAATTGCTCAGATACACAATCTAACCAAATTAGCAAAGGTTTGTTAATTGATGAAGAGTCTAAAATTAATCTTACGCCAATACTTGAAATAAATAATGATGATGTTGTTTGCTCGCACGGCGCAGCTTCTGGAAAAGCTGATGAGGAAGTATTATTTTATTTAGCCTCAAGAGGAATATCCAAGAGTGAGGCTGAAAGAATTTACATTCAGGGCTTTCTATCTGAATTTATAGAAAAGATTGAAGATGCAGAAATGCAAGATAAAGGCCGAAATTTTGTTAAAGAGAACTGTTAAAATGGATGACTCTAAAACTTTAAATTTAAATGTTAGAAAAGATTTTCCAATTCTTTCAAAAAAGATATTGGAAAAAAAAGATCTTATTTATTTTGACACTGCGGCTTCTGCTCAAAAACCAAATACAGTTATTAACGAAACAAATGATTTCTATAAAAATCACTATTCTAATGTTAGCAGGGGGGTTCATACATTATCCGTTGAATCAACATTTAGATATGAGGACGCTAGAAAAAAAGTTCAAAAATTCTTAAATGCAAGGTCTGAAAATGAAATTATTTTCACAAAAAGTGCCACAGAAGGAATAAATTTAGTTGCTCAAACTTTCTATGAAAAGTTTATGCAAAAGGGTGATGAGGTAATTTTATCTCTAATAGAGCACCACTCAAATTTAATACCTTGGTTTTTTTTAAGAGACAAATATGGCGTTGTGCTAAAGTTTGCAAATATTCAACCATCAGGAGAAATTGATATTGATCATTTTGATAGTCTTTTCACAGATAAAACAAAAATTGTATCTTTAACACATCTTTCGAATGTTTTTGGAACTGAATTAAATGAAAAGGTTATAAGTATCTGTAAAGATAAAAGAGTTCCCATTCTACTTGATGGCTGTCAGTCAGCTGCTCATTTAAAAATCGATGTTCAAAAACTAGGTTGTGATTTTTTTGTTTTCTCTGGACATAAAACTTATGGTCCTGCTGGTATTGGAGTTTTATATGGAACTGAAAATCTTTTATCAGAAATGCCTCCCTATCAAGGTGGAGGAGGAATGATTGGAGACGTGAGTCTAGAAGGTGCAAGTTATGCAGAATTACCAGCGAAATATGAAGCAGGAACTCCTCCATTAGTCGAAGCGCATGGATTGGGTATAGCAATTGATTACATGAATAAAATTGGACTCGACAATATTATCGAGCATGAAAATGAAATTACTAAATATGCGTTTAATAAATTAAACGAAATTGATTTTATCGAAATTCATGGTGGAGATAATAAAAGGAACTCTATCATATCCTTTAATATTAAAAATGTTCACTCCCACGAAGTATCTTCGTTTTTAGATGTTGAAGGAATAGCAATTAGAGCAGGTCATCACTGTTGCCAGCCTTTAATGAAACATCTCGGTGTCAATTCAACGGCCAGATTATCTTTTGGTGTGTATAATTCATTAGAAGAAGTTGATAAATTTGTTATTGCGCTACATAAGTGTAAGGAGTTTTTTAATAAATGAATGATTTAATAAATGATCTTTACCAAGAAATAATTTTAGATCACGGACGTGAACCAAGAAATTTTGGCGAATGTGAACCTCATAATAAAAGTGCCGATGGTCATAATCCATTGTGTGGTGACAGTTTAAAGCTTACTTTTCTTCTTAATGATCAAAATATAATAGAAGACATTAAATTCATAGGTGAGGGGTGTGCCATATCACTTGCTTCTGCTTCATTAATGACAGAAAAATTAAAAGGTAAAAAAATTGAAGTCGCTGAAGAAATATTTAAGGATTTTACAAATCTTGTTTCAGGTTCAGATGAAGACCTAAAAGTTTTAAACGAGGAAGATTCACTTTATGCCTTAAAGGGAGTAGGTGGATTTCCAATGAGGGTAAAGTGCGCAACAATGGCATGGCATGCTTTTAACCAGGCTTTAAAAGATTAATTATGAGACTATATCCTGTATATCTTGCACTGCTTGTATTATTTATTGTTTTGCAACTTATTTATGGAAACCGGTCTTTTGCCGATATAAACTTAGAGGAGTACGATATGTCAAAAGTAGAAGTAATGGATACACCTTTCTGGTGTTCTGCCACGCCTGAAGAAAGACAGGAAGCTATTAATAACCTTACTGAAGAACAGAGAATTGTTGCTTTAGAGAATGGAACAGAGAGGCCATTTTTTAATAAGTATTGGAATAGTAAGGATGTTGGGATTTATGTTGATGTAATCTCAGGAGAACCCTTATTTTCCTCTTTAGATAAATTTGATTCAGGAACAGGTTGGCCGAGTTTTGATAAGCCAATAAAAGGGATAGAAATTGTAGAAGTTGTTGATAAATCCCATGGAATGCTTCGCACAGAGGTAAGAAGTCAATATGGGGACGCACACCTAGGCCATTTATTTGATGATGGACCCACTGAAACTGGATTAAGATATTGTATTAATTCGGCCTCCTTAAGATTTGTTCCTCTAGAAAAGTTAAGTGAAGAAGGCTATGAGGATTTTGTAGAATTATTTAACTAAATGGAAAAAGTAGAAGATCAAAAAGTTATAGATGCATTAAAGACTGTATTTGACCCTGAAATTCCAGTTGATTTGTACGAATTAGGTCTAATTTACAAATGTGAGGTTACTCCTGATAATGATGTTATTATTCAAATGACATTAACTACACCAAATTGTCCTGTTGCAGATGAAATGCCAAAAAAAGTAAAAGAAGCTGTCGACGCTGTACCTGGGGTAAAAAATGTTGCAGTCGATCTTGTATGGGATCCACCATGGGATATGTCACGCATGTCAGATGTTGCAAGATTAGAACTAGATATGATGTAAGATATCCACTTGAAATACAAAAATACCTATATATTTTAGATAATAATCATATATAAACTCAAATTAGGAGCCCGTAGCTCAGTTGGTAGAGCACTCCCCTTTTAAGGGAGTTGTCCTCGGTTCGAACCCGAGCGGGCTCGCCACTTAATAATATGAAAAAAAAATTTTATCACAAGCTTGGTCCAGTACCTACTGAGGAAGATCTCAAAAATCCAAAAAAATTAAATCCAAATAAAGCAAGAAACACAGTAATTATATGGTATTCGTTTGTTGCTATTTCTATTATACTTTACTTTGTCGTTACAAAATTGTTCTAATATGAACAATGAAGCAATATCATTTAAATAAACTATCTCCAGAACTTGGGGCAGAAATTAGTGGAATTGATTTGTCAAAAGATTTTAATGAAGAAATTCAAAATAAAATTTATGACGACTTAATTCATTACAAAGTTTTATTTTTTAGGGGTCAAAATATTACGCCACAATTTCACGTTAAATTTGCAAAAAGCTTTGGTTCGATTGAAGAATCGCACCCTGTTTACCCCCATGTAGAGGGATTCCCTGAAATTGTTTTACTAGAAAATGATGAATATAACCCGCCAGATACAGATGAATGGCATACTGATGTAACGTTTAAAAATGATCCACCTTTTGCATCTGTTTTGTACAGTAAAATAATTCCAGAAGTTGGAGGTGATACATTGTGGAGTTCACTATCAAAAATATATGAGGCACTTCCCAATGAATTGAAAGCACAGATTGAAAACTTAAGAGCTATTCATGACATGGGAAGTTTCCGAAATAATTATATGAATGATGACAATAGAGAGTCCTCAGTAAAATTAAATAAAGGGTTTGAAGAATTTGGAAATGCTATTCATTCAGTTGTAAAGGTTCATCCAATTTCGAGTGAGAAATTTCTCTATATTAACCCAAGTTTTACATCCCAGATAGTTGGCATGACAACAACTGACTCTAATAATTTACTCTCGTATTTATTTAATTTTATGTGCAAGCCAGAATTTCAAATACGATTTAAGTGGACACCAAATACATTAGTTATTTGGGATAATCGTTGCACAATGCATTATGCTATTGGAGACTATATGCCCGATAAACGAGTTATGCATAGGGTGACGGTTCACAGTGATCGTAGAGCTTAATGTAAAAGAATTAAGTTTTTGTTATAGAGTATCCAAATAGTAAATTACATAAACCATTTGCAAAAATGGCATTAGAACAATAGGTCCAATTGTTAATATTATTATTCCTAAGAAAGGTATAGCCAGAAAAATGTTTAAGGAAAGAATAATTAAAAATACAAATAAGATTACACAGAAAGTCTTCCACCACCCAGATTTATTATGTACTAATCGCATTGATTCTGTGAATGCCTCTCCAACTGACGCGTTTTTATCCAATATTAAATACGGAACATAAAACCAGCCAACTAAGAAGTAAATTCCTGGTATGATAAGAATAATAAATCCTATTGTTATACCTAATATATACAATATTGAAGCACCCAAAGACTCAAAAAACTTTCCAAATCCAATTTTGAAAAAATCACCAATTGATGCATCGTTACCTCTGGCTACGTTAATTAAAGATCCATAATATCCGTAATAAAAAGCTGGCCATAAAAGAATACCAATTATTGTAATGCCTGAAATTATTAACATAATCGATAAAATTATGTAATTTCCTAAGATGAGAACATAATTTTTTGCTCCAATTTGAAAACCTAATTCAAAAGAACGATTAATAGATGGTTTATTGGCCATAGATGTTATTATATCATATGAGAGTAAAAATATTTAATAAAAATCTTTTTATTATTTTTTTAATTATTATATCTTTTTTTGTGAACAATGCTTTTGCACAGAACTCATTAAATATAAGTTTTAATGAAACTGAAAAATGGGAATTTATATCTGATAATGTAATGGGCGGCGTATCTACTGGCACTGTAGAATATTTAACAATTAACGGAAATTTAATCGCGCTTATAAAAGGTCAAGTTAGTACAGAAAATAATGGTGGTTTTATTCAAATACGCCATGAATTGAATGATACAAATTTAATTGAAGTAAGTAAAATAAGAGTTGTAGCTAAAGGAAATAATCAAAAATATTTTATTTTTTTACGTACAAAAGGGACCATCTTGCCCTGGCAGTATTATTCGCATGAATTTGATGTAAGGAGTGAATATGATGAGTTTATTATGCAAATAAAAGATTTCAAAAAATCTGGTATGCTGCTGGCAAATCAAATCGATCCAAAAAAAATAACGTCTATTGGAATTGTAGCATATGGAAGAGATCATGTTGCAGAGATTTACGTTAAGGAATTAGAATTTATTGAATAGATAGATATGTGGCTATTTGATTGTGAATTAGATATTGTTGAGTGGAGAAGAACTATCGTGGTTTATTCATCTGCAATAGCCCCAATAATTTTATCTTTATATCTTATATATAAAAACCAAATGAAGAAATGGATTGCATTAACATTATTATTTTCATTTTCAATTGCTGCTTTTGGATGGGAAATATGGGTCAATTTTGGACTTATTGACGGTGATCCAGTTAATATAAGACGATCTGATGCAATGACGTGTGCAATTCCAATGGAAATTAATTGGTTAGTGAACTCGCTAGCCGATACAGGAATTGTTTGGTTTGCAATTATTCTTGTTTATTGGATTTTTCCCAAAAGAGCCATTGAGTATGAAAAATTTCACTTAATATTTTTGTTTGTTTTCTTTACTTGGTTTATGGGTCAAAACTTTTTAGTAGAGGCAGTTATTTATCACAATCAAGTAGGGGGCGATGCGGTAATCTCTTGGGCACCGTTAATGCCATTTGGTCCATACTTTAATCCAACGCTAATAAATTTTGGCGAGAGAGATATAACGCTTCAATCTCAATCTGCGTGGATTATTGGAACTATAGTTTTCTATTATATATCGATATATTTTTATAAAAAAACTAACGGAAAATAAAAAACCCCACCTAAATAGATGGGGTTTATTTTATGTTTTGTTTCACACATCTACATTTTGTAGATTTAAGAATATTTTTAAAATAGTTGTGGTCACCACCCTTTAGAGTGTTGGTGGCGTCAACTTTTTAACCTCCACATTATCATCAAGTAAATAATACCTGACGTCTCCAGAATGTGAATTAAAAATGAAAAAAGCCTAAATACAAAAAGTATTTAAGCTTTTCATGATGATAACGTGGATTGATGAACCTTATAGATAATTCTTTACAAGAATCAATTAATATATTTGATAAATAAAACTAGTATTAAAAAATGACCCAGCAAAACTGCCAATGGTGCAATACTTCAATAATTCCAATCGATGTACATGGTCACTATCAATGCCCAAATTGTAAAATTAATATCGACCCATGTTGCTCAGGTGAACATAATTATGATTATGATACAACTCTGCAGTCTTGTAACACCAAACGCTTTGACGAATAATCAAATTAAAAAAGATATAAAAATAACATCAAAACTAGAAAGACAACGAGTGCCATTAATGGAAAAGTGAGTATTCTATAAATAATTTGTAAGAACTGTTTAAAACTAAACTGTTCCATAATATTAATTAACTAAGAATTATATCTTCGCCATCATCCTTGTTTACAAAGAAATCTGGAAATGGCTCAGCGTCAGGCGTTGCAAGATACTCAGATAAATCTGTCTTACCAGCTTTCATCATCGTGCTGTCATCAACACACATGTTTCCAGTAAATTTTTTGGAATCCTGAGTAAGTATCACATATGCAGCATCACCCATGATAGCAGGCGTTCGACATTTACTTTTGCCTTGATCATCCATCGAAGCAGCTAAAATATTGTTAACAGCAGCCGTATCAATCATTGTTCTTGGCCATAGTGAGTTTACTGCAATACCTGATGATTTTAATTCTTCTGACATTCCAAGTGTACACATGCTCATTCCATATTTTGCCATAGTATATGCTACATGCGGACTAAACCACTGACTTTCCATGTTTAACGGTGGACCTAGGTTTAAAATATGTGGATTGTTTCCTTTTTTTAAATGAGGAATGCATGACTTAGAAACAAGAAACGTTCCTCTAGTATTAATGTTATGCATTAGATCGTATCTTTTCATTTCTGTATTTACTGTTGGAGTTAAGCTAATAGCACTTGCATTGTTTACACAAATATCAATACCACCGAATGTTTCTACAGTTTTCTCAACAGCAGCAAGCACCTGATCTTCAAATCTTATATCTGTTTTTATTCCAATTGCATTACCGCCAGCCTTGATTAAGTCTTCAGCAGCTGTAAAAATTGTGCCAGGCAATGTTGGTTGCGGTTCAGTGGTTTTGGCAATGATTGCAATATTGGCGCCATCTTTTGCAGCACGCTCAGCAATTGCGTATCCGATACCCCTTGTGGCACCAGTTATAAATAATGTTTTTCCTTTGAGATCAGTCATATTAACTCCTTAAAAAGGTATAAAAATTTGTCATAAAAGTTTCACTAAGATAGTTCATAATAATTTTATTTAAAGGAGTAAATATGGCTAAATTTTATATGATGGCGAAATACACACCAGAAGCTCTAAAAGGATTTATGAGTAAACCTACAGATGACAGAAAGGCGGCTTCGGCTAAATTAGTTGAATCCGTTGGAGGCAGTCTTTTATCTTTTGATATAGTAAGAGGGGACTATGATCTTGTGATGGTAGTGGACGCTATTGATTTTAATGCAGCGGCGGGTGCAAAAATAGCTGTTCAATCAACTGGCATGGTAAGTGATGCAGTTATACTGGAAGCAGTAGATATGACAGAAATCGTTTCAAACGCAGGAACAGCACTTGGCAGCTATACTAAACCAGGAGCATAAAATGAGTATAGTTGTTACTGCTAAATTTTTTCCTAAACCGGAAATGGTTCAAGACATGAATAATTGGTTTAGAGAAAATTTATCCAATACGCAATCATATGAAGGTTGTCAGTTAATTAAAGGTGGGTATAACAAGGACACTCAAGAGGTTATCCTTTATGAAGTATGGGATAGTGTTGAGGCTCATCAAAAATATGTTAATTGGAGAATTGAGATTGGTGATATTCCAAAACTTGTTGAAATGTCAACTAAGGAACCTGATATCGTCTATCATGAAGAAGTTTATTAAACATAAAATTTAAAAAGGAGAAAAAAATGGAAGCAAAAGAAGTTGTACAAAAAGGTTATGATTTATTTGGATCTGGAGATATGGAAACGTTTTTTGGTGAAATAATTCATAACGATATAACATGGACTTTTCCAGGAGAAGAAGGCAAACATCCATTAGCAGGTGTGCATAAAGGCAAAGAAAATTTCATAGCAAACATGTCAAAAATTCCTGAGTACTGGGATAATTTTATGGTTACACCTCAAGCAATGATTAGTGAGGGCAACAAAGTATTCGCTTTAGTAAAAGGAACTGCTGACGGTATGGATACTATGTTTGGCCATTACTTCGAAGTTGAGAACAATCAAATGAAAGTTATGATGACTTTTGACGATACGCTTACAGCATTCAATGCAATGAAAAAATAGGGAGTAATTATGAATAATTATATAGTAACACATACGTTTAAGTCTAAAGAAGCAAAAGAAGCCTTTGCCAAGGCTGGCGAAGGAATTTCTGAAGAAGAACAAATACAAAGCATGACAGGAGAGAATGCTGCGTGCCAGATGAGCTGGGAAACTCCCGGAGATTCACTGACAATGTTCTGTTATTGGAAAGCAAAAAGTCCAGACGATGTTAATACAATGCTTGCTGACTACAATGAGTTCTTTAAGCCACATCAATTTGAATTAACAAATGAACCTATAAAGTTTACAGCATAAAATTAGGAGAATTATTATGTATGTAATGTTGACGCAAAAACTTTCTAAAGGCTTTGAGTCATGGAAAGATATGGTTCATGAAAATGAACACAAATTAAAGGGCTTTAAAGGCAGAATTATATTTGCTGGATCTCATGCTGAAGATGATAACTCCATGGTAGTTATTATGCATTATGACGATAAAGAAGGACTTATGGCTTTTAAAAATGATGAGGAATTAACTAAAGCCAGGCAAGAGGCAGGAGCTTTAACTGAGACAACGGTGATGACGATTTTGACTGATGAAGCTATATTAAATTTTCCAAACTAAAATTTTAATTGGCTGCAAGTTGAAATGAATTATCTTCTCTGCAGCCAGTTCCAATAGATAAACCAAGTTCTTTTATTTCTTTTTCTGAATATTTAGCCTCATCTAAATTATTTAAAACAGCCAAATTACGATCAATGCAGCTTTTGTGTGGTGAAGGAATAAGAGTTGTAAAAAAAATTGCAAAAACGAAAAGTGCAAATGCCAATGGTACTAATCCGTATCTATTGATCATTTCTTAAATAAGCTCTCTGCATTTAGGCGATCTTTTTCCTTGGACAAAATATAGTTTTCAGCCCTTTCAATCTCAGCCTTGAGTTCAACGATATATTCCATAAGTTCTTCAATACTTAAGGATTCAAAATCAATTTCTTTTGGCTTAATAATAGGCTCTAAATCATCTGTATCCATTAAAGTTGAGTGTTTCATTTTTTTGGCAACTTGTTAAGATTAAATATGGTAGAAGAGGTCCGTTTTTTTGATAATCGACAGAGATACTTATTATTTGTTACAACTACAAACGAAAAGGCAGTAATAGCAGAAAAGCTATCTCATATAATTAATGAATTAAAACCATTAAAACCTGCTTTAAAAATATTTGATGCTGGAGTAGGCGATGGAGCAGTATTAATGAACGTGCTTCGAATTGCTCATCAAAAATTTCCAACTGTTCCGTTTTACGTTTCTTGTAAAGATGTAAGCATGGAAGATGCAAGAATAACCATTGAGAAATTAGCTGATAGATTTGTTGAACATCCAAATATGGTTTTTACAATATCTAATCTACATTATTCTGAAGCTGGATATCTAAAATCGAATAACGAGTCTAAACAACAAAATATGAATTGGAACAGCATTGCATTAGACGGCGACTCTTCATTTGGTTTTTACGAGCAATTAAGACAATTAGGTCCACTTTTAAAAGAAAATTGGAGAGTTGAGGAAAATAAACAAGGGAATACGACTTATGAAAATCCGTCAGTCATTTGTATTTATAGAAAAGACCACGAATTCACACTTGATCAAATAATCCCATCAAAAAAAGAATCTATTAATGAATTTGATTTGGTGATTGTTTCACAAGCATATCGTTCACGGGCAAGTGTTGAAAAAAAAGTTAATAATGTAATTAAACCAATGGTTAATTTGCTTGGTCCAAATGGAAAAATGGTAGCTTTTCATTCGTATGGAAATGACCCTGGTTTAAATGCAATTAATAAACTTTGGCCAGAAGAAAACCCATTTCCAAATAAAGGTCATGACATTATTCAGTACATGAAAAATAATTTAGACAGTGAATTCAATAACAAAATTCATTTCAGAGAACCTGAGATATTCGAATATAAACTAAGGTCCCAGCCAAATGAGATAAACAGTGGCATTGCGACATCATTAGTATTTTCTGCATGGAATGCTTGTACCTATGTTGCCCAAATAAGTGATCAAATGGTTAAGGAAAAGGAAGCAGATCAAAGTTATATTAAGTGTATTGAGGACATAATTCGTGATCATGACGGATTATGGTTTTATGATGAAATGCTTGTGGCTGAAAGAAAATAATTATTGAATTTCTCACAAGCAATTTATATCAACTAGTATGTTATCATCTTTAATAG
Organism: uncultured Pelagibacteraceae bacterium; assembly: GCA_902613805.1. Taxonomy (GTDB): domain Bacteria; phylum Pseudomonadota; class Alphaproteobacteria; order Pelagibacterales; family AG-422-B15; genus CACNXQ01. The sequence continues at coordinate 248,296 of CACMIV010000002.1, read as the reverse complement.
TAGGCGCAGGGTGCTTTTGGGGCGTTGAAGTCTTATATGAACAAATGCCTGGTGTTATTAATGCAACCTCAGGTTATTCTGGTGGTCATTTAGATAATCCTAGATATGAGGATGTTTTAACTGGTGAGACTGGTCATGTTGAAGTAGTCAAGATTGATTATGATACTAGCGAAGTTTCTTTTAATGAATTGATTGATACATTTTTTATCATTCATGACCCCACAACTTTAAATCGTCAAGGTCCTGATATTGGAGAGCAATATAAATCCATACTTTTTTATAATAGTGAGGATGAAAAAGAAGTTATTGAGAGTAAAATTGAAACAATTGATTTATCAGGCAAATTTGAAAACCCAATAGTTACAGAAATTAGAGAAACTTCAGAGTTTTATCCTGCAGAAGATTACCATCAAGATTATGCAATGAAGACAGGGAAGTTATGTTATCAGCAACTTTATGTTATGTACAATTATTCACCGATACCCAAAGTAACACCTTAAACTATTTTGATGAAAAAATAGGTAGTTGAGGATTGCTGACTGTTGGAAGTACATACCTGCTTTTTGCAATATCTAAACAATTTTCATTATCGTGATTATAATAATTTGAACTTTTAAAATCTAAATGTTTAGCCTTATCATACGTTTTATTCGATTGCACACTGTACATTATATCTCCAGGTATTGATAAGTGCCCCCCGATGCCATCGTTAATTGTACCCTCATCTTTAAAAACTAGATGATCTTCGGCGCACTGTGGTACGGCTCCTAAAACATGAAGGATTTCATGAAGAGCAGCTTTAGCAGTTTCATTAAATTCAGGTTTAATACCACCATTGTTTTCTATACATGATCCGCTTCTTTTTCCGGGGTAATAAAGAGCCGCCGTGTTGGCTGTTACACCTTCTGTTGCATAACTTGGAAGTTGAGAAGACGCACAAACATCTCTATTAGAGCCACCATAGACGATGAAATAAACTTTTTTTGGATCATTAAAGCCAAATCGACTTATTGCAGGCTGTAATACATTGACTGCCTGAATTCCATGCTTGGATATTTCATCATCACTAAGATCCAGTCTTAAAAAGGTTATATCAATTTTATTATCATCTTTACGATCAAATTTAAGATTTTGGCCGTCTGTAAATAATCTATCTTTAGTTTTTGAATTAAACCATTTGTCGATTTGATACATTAACATGCTTATTTTGCTATCAAGATCATAGCCTTTATCAACCCCATCTTTTGGCAGAACATACATAACATGAATATTATAACCATCATCAACGTCAGGAAGATCGGTAAAGTTTCTTCCTGGTTTTTCATCTGAAAACACGACTGAAGCTAAAAAAAAACTTATTATAGTATAGCTAATTAATATACGCATATTTCTAAATCTGATATGTTTTAGTTTAATGAGAAAGTTTATTACAAATCCATATTTTAAAAAAGGACTTCCAGGAGACAATGGTATTGATCCTGTTAGTACTGATGTAGAGGCAGTAAAAAAGCTTTTGAGCTTGTGTCCAAAAGCAGCTGAAACACCTTTAGCGGAATCAGCCAAATTAAGTCATGAATTAGGTATTAAAAAATTATGGTTTAAGGATGAAAGAGACCGAATGGGCCTCGGAAGCTTTAAGGCTCTTGGTGCAGCATTTGTAATCGCAAGTGATGCTGCAGAAAATTTAAAATCTTTCAGTAAGGATGCAAAATGGAGCTCGGCTCTAAATGGAAAAACTTATATATCAGCAAGTGCTGGTAATCATGGAATTTCTCTAGCAGCTGGCGCAAGAATATTTGGAGCAAAAGCTGTAATCTATTTATCTAAAAATGTCCCATCAAGCTTTGCAGATAAAATAAGAAGTTTTGGCGCTGAAGTTGTTGTATACGGCAATGATTATGAAGAGAGTTTAGAGCAAGCTAAGCAAGAAGCTGAGAAAAAAGGTTGGATGCTTTTGTCAGATGTGACCTGGGATGGATACGATCACGGCCTGCGAGTTATGCAGGGATACTTAGTTCTTGCAGATGAAGCATGCACAAAATGTGATGAGCTTCCAACACATATATTTTTACAAGCTGGAGTAGGAGGTTTTCCTGCATCCATTGCATCCTATGTGAGAAAATATTTTGGGAATGATCCAAAAATAATAATTGTCGAACCCACAAAAGCTCCAGTATTGCTCGAGTCTATTTACAAAGGAGAAGCGGTAACTGTCACAGGTGGTGTTTCTAATATGGGACGATTAGATTGTAAAAGCCCTTCGATAAGAGCTCTATCATCACTTGCAATAACGTGTACAAATTTTATGACTATTGAAGATGAAGATGCAGATATTGCGGTTGAAGATTTAAAACAAAACAAATTTGATACTTCTCCATCAGGTGGGGCTGGATACGCCGCTATCAAAGAAGCAAAAAAATATCCAGAAAGTGGAATTGATGAAAATAGTAAGATTTTAATTATTTTAACAGAAAAGCCAGCTTAATTTTTATTATTGAAAATTCTCTCAAGATTATATTAAATTTAGCAAATGATAACAAAAAGCCTTCTCTCTAAAATAATAAAAACAGGAAACCTTACATGGGTAATGCCAAATGGTGAAATTAATACGTACGGCGATGGAACAGGAGATCCTATAAAGATAAGAACTACAAATAACTTCTCAGAGATAAAATTATTAATGAACCCATCAATACATTTTGGCGAAAGTTATATGAATGGATCACTTGTGGTAGAGGAGGGACGTATTCATGATTTCTTAAAACTAATTTTTGCTAATACGGAAGTAGATATTGATCATTGGGTTATGAAGCTCTCAAAAGTAGTTAGAGCAATATCAAACAAACTTACTACAAGTAACTACATATCAAAATCAAAACGAAACGTTGCCCATCATTATGATCTATCTGATAAACTCTACGAACTATTTTTAGATCCGGATAGACAATATTCTTGTGCCTACTTTAACTCTCCAAATGATACGTTAGAACAGGCTCAAATTAATAAAAAAGAATTAATTTCAAAAAAACTTCTTCTTGAAGAAAATCAATCTGTTTTAGATATTGGCTGTGGTTGGGGTGGAATGGCAGCACACATTTATAAAAAATCAAATGCAAATGTTGTTGGGGTAACGCTATCAGAAGAGCAAATTGCATATGCACAGCAAAGAAAAATTAGAGAAAAGTTAGAAAAGGTTGAGTATAGATTGCAGGATTACAGAAATGTTAATGAAAAATATGATCGAATAGTATCTGTTGGGATGTTTGAGCACGTTGGAACAGCTCATTATCAGGAATTTTTTAATAAGGTCTATGATCTATTAAATGATAGTGGAGTGGCCCTTATTCATACTATTGGAAGATTAAATGAACCAGGTAATACTGACCCTTGGATTGATAAATACATATTTCCAGGTGGATATATTCCTGCACTTAGTGAAACAGTATCTAGAGTAGAAAAATCAGGCCTTTCATTAACAGATGTTCAGGTTTTAAGATTTCATTATGCAGAAACTTTAAAAAGATGGAGATACAACTTTTATGACAACATAGAAAAGGTCAAAGAAATTTATGATGAAAAATTTTGCAGAATGTGGGACTTCTACCTTTCATCCTCTCAAGCTTCCTTTGAGGAGTCGACTTTAGTTGTCTTTCAAATGCAATTATCCAAAAACAAGAAAACTGTTCCAGACTCCAGAAATTATATGCTGACCTAGTTGCCTTAGGATTTCTAAGGCAACTAAAGAGCTATTTAATTGCTATAGATATTTAAACCACCATCAATAACATTCACGTGTGGTGCCATGTTAGCAAAGAACCATCTTTGAATTTCATTTGAACTAAAGATATCCATTGCTTCCCCCATATCTTGAGCGTTAGCTGCTGCAAAATAAACCATTGCGTTGGCTGGGAGAATTGATTCTCCGCACATTGCACAATTCATTGAGTCTACTACAATTTTCGCACCAGCTTCTTGCATAATTTCCTGAAACTTCGGCATGTTTAAGAGAAAATTTATACCACTTGTAACTTCAACGAATGCGTAAGCAACCGCTTGACCAGCGCTCCCTCCTTGAGGCATAGGACTGTTATTTGACATGATAAAATTATCGCTTCTGGCGTCTTGATTAACTTCTCCATATGTGCTGTTAAAGATATCAGGATTTTGAGCATTTAAAGTTATATCAAACATCATATCTTCAAATGTTTCATAATATACTAGCACAGTTGTTAATTCGCCATTACCATCACCCCTTACTTTAGCTGCAGATCTGATATTTTTCATTTTTGCACCTGCTGCAAGAGCTTTTTCTTTATAAGCTTGTGTTGCTTCAGATAGTGTTTGAGCATCCATTCCTTCAACAGTATAGACATCAGCAACCCATGCTTTTGAAGAAGTTGTTGAAAAAGCAAATATCACTAGCAACGTAAAAGCTAATTTCGTTAGATTTGTCATAGATTTCTCCCTTTAAAGTTAATAAATTGTATGTGATATATGTTTCAAAAATATGATATTTATTATCATTAATAGATAACGTTATTAATTAATGACGTTGTTAACTATATGTAATAATTAGATTATTCTTGAGGGTGTGAAATCTTAAAAATTCTATATATATAATAGATATATGAAAAAAACATTTACTCCTTTTTTAAAGCCCAATGAGGTTCTATCAGAGTCAGAAGTTAATTACTTAAGAGATAAAAATGATATTAAAGGGATTTTACTTTTAATTCATGCATGGTTTATAATCAGTACATCGATACTAGTTTATAGCCTATTCCCAAATGTGTTTACGTTTGTTGCAGCTGTACTTGTGATAGCTGGTAGACAATTAGGGTTAGCGATATTAATGCATGAAGGTGCACATGGATTAATAACTAACAATATAAAGTTAAATAATTCTCTGTCACAATGGGTTTGTGCATTTCCTGTGTGGTCGGATACTTACGGATACAGACATTACCATCTTGCCCATCATAGAAATACTCAACTCGAAGATGACCCAGATTTAAGTTTATCCAAACCATTTCCTGTAGAAAAAAAGAGTATGTTAAGAAAAGTACTTCGAGATATTTTTGGTGTTTCAGGACTTGTTCAAAGATATGAATTGATTTTTAAAACATTGCTTAAAAGTGACACAAAAAAAAGTGATGGAAAGAAAATAAGCGGCTTTGAATCAAGGAACACGCTGTATGGAATATTAATTTCAAATATGATTATATTTTTATTTTTTTGGATTTTGGGGCAATGGTGGTATTTTTTAGCATTTTGGTTGTTGCCACTTTTCACCTTTTTTCAGCTTTTTTTAAGAATCCGAAATATAGCAGAACATGCTGGTGTAAAATCTAAAAATGACTTTAATAACGCACGTACTACATATGCAAATATTATAGAAAGAGCTTTTGTTGCGCCATATTACGTAAATTACCATCTTGAGCATCACTTATTCATGTTTGTTCCATGTTACAAACTCAAGAAAGCTCACGAGATGATACTTAAGAAACATTCTCATGAAGATCTGGAGATTAAAAATGGGTATGTTTCTATGCTTCGATCTGTATTAATTTAATTTAATTACTTAAATGACAGTTGATTTTGAGGAAAATATTCTAAAAAAAGCATTTGGTTCTTTTGCGACAGGTGTCGCGGTAGCCACCTCACATAAAAGTGGATTTACAATTAATTCATTTGCCTCTTTAAGTTTAAAGCCACCATTGATTATCTTTAATATTTATAAGTCGGAAACTGACCATGTAGACTTTTTAAAAAATAATTCATTTGTAATTAACTTTCTCTCAAATGAACAAGAAGAAATATCACGTTTATTTGCTACAAAAGACCCTGAAAAAGTAAGTAAAACAAGCCATACTATATCATCAAGCAATAATATCATTTTAGATAATACTTTAGGTCACATTGAGTTATCGGTTTATCAACAAATTGATATTGCTGATCATGTTTTAGTAATAGGCAAGGTTGAAGATTTAAAAATTGACGACAATAGAAATCCACTAATTTATTATAGAAGTAATTACCAAACCTTGAACAATGACAATTAAAAAAAATTTATTAATTCTCATTCCAATGTTCTTCCTATTAGGACTTGCAACGTTTAGTTTATTAGAAAAAGACATTGAGATTGAAGTTTTAAATGAAGGCTCGGGGTGTAGTAGCTGCAGCGGCCCGAAAGCGTTTAAAGCAAAAAATAAGTCAAACGAAAATTAAGAGGAGACCTCTCCGAAATCATTACTGCCTTCTGTTCCTTTTAAGCACATAAAAAAAATAATAGTAATTATTCCAATAAAAGGAACAAGTACAATTAAGAGCCACCAACCTGAACGATTTACATCATGCAGTCTTCTTACGTATAGTGCGAAACTTGGAACAATAAAAAGAAAATATAAAAAAATATACATAGGCCCAAGCATTATTGAGTCTGTTGAATTAGCTAATTCAATACCGACTAGTTCTAATTGAAAGAAAATATCAAGCTGCAATCCAACAAAACCAACCGCTGTTGTGAACAAGTAAAAGTACCAAAATTCAGCCCTGTTGGCTCTGGTCTTAAAATCAAAACATTTCACGAAAGCATTGTTTATTGATTTGAAAAAACCCATAATGTATTAGACAATTTAATTATTTAACTAATTATAACAAAAATAGATATAATCATTCAAATGTCAAAAAAACTTAGAATAGGTGGGGCAAGTGGATTTTGGGGCGATTCCGTTATTGCAACACCTCAATTATTGAATGGAAACGATCTTGACTTTATTGTTTATGATTATTTGGCAGAAATAACCATGTCAATTATGGCAAGGGCTCGAGCAAAAGATGCCACAAAAGGCTATGCAGTAGATTTCGTATCAAGTGTATTAAAGTTAAATTTGCGACAAATAGCAGATCAAAAAGTAAAAATTCTCAGCAATGCTGGAGGTGTAAACCCAGAGGCATGTGCTGAGGCTATCAGAGAATTAATAAAAGAACTTAAATTGGATTTAAAAGTGTCAGTTGTATTAGGTGATGATTTAATGAGGGAAAAGAATAAATTTTCAAAGCTGAATACAAAGGAAATGTATTCAAATGAAGATTTTCCTGCTGAGGACAAAATAGCAAGTATTAATGCATATCTTGGTGCATTTCCTATAGCTGAAGCTCTTAAAAGTGGCGCTGATATAGTTATTACTGGGAGAAGTGTTGATAGCGCAGTTACATTGGGCGCATGTATTTATGCGTTCGGATGGAATGAAAAAGAATATGACAAACTTGCTGCAGGTAGTTTAGCTGGTCACATTATTGAATGTGGAACACAAAGTACTGGAGGTAATTTCACTGATTGGGAATTAGTATCAAAAGATCTGCATCAAATAGGCTATCCCATTGTGGAAGTTTCTGAAGATGGCAGTTTCGATTGTACTAAGTCAAAAAATTCTACCGGCATGGTAAGTTTTGGAACTGTCGCTGAACAGATGCTGTATGAGATAGGTGATCCTCAAGCATATATATTACCTGATGTTATTTGTGATTTTTCAAATGTGAAAATTGAAGAAACCGAAAAAGATAAAGTTAAAATTTCTGGAGCAAAAGGTTATCCAGCCCCTAATCAATATAAAGTTTGCGCAACATACACTGATGGTTTCAGGGCAGGACATGTTTGTTCATTTGTTGGTATAGATGCTGCTAAAAAAGCTCGTACATACGGAGAAGCAATATTTGAGCGATCAAAGATGATAATGCGTATGATGAATATTGCTGACTTTGATGAAACGAGTATTGAAATTATTGGGGATAACAGTCAATACAGCAAGCAATCATCAAATGAAAATAATCGCGAAGTGGTTCTAAAATTCGCAGCAAAACATCAAGATATTAGAGCGGTAGGTATAATGCTTAAAGAGTCTGTTGGCTTAGGCCTAGCAACACCTCCAGGTTTGTCTGGATTTGTTGGAGGGCGTCCGAAACCTTCACCAATTGTAAGGTTGTTTTCATTTTTAATTGATAAGGATCAAGTGAACGTAACAATAGATAATGGTTCTTCAAAGAGTGAAATAAAGATACCATCATCTGAAAAATTTGACCTAAACAGTATTCAAAAAACTACAGCCCCCGATTTTAATGATGCAAATGAAAAGTTTGTTGATGTACCTCTTATTAAAGTTGCTTACGGACGAAGTGGTGATAAAGGTAATAAAGCGAACATTGGTATAATTTCACGTGATTCTAAGTTTTATCCAGCAATATGCAATTTCCTTGATGAAAAAGTTGTTAAAGGTTGTTTTGTTGACTTTCTTGAAGGCTCTGTTGAAAGATATTTTTTACCAGGTTCAAATTCTATAAACTTTATCTTAAATGATGTTCTAGGTGGTGGCGGGCCAGCAAGTCTTAGGAATGATCCTCAAGGTAAAGCTTATGCGCAAATACTTCTTGATCAGATGATACCAATACCTGAAAAGTTATTGAGTTAAAATTTTGAATAATTTAATTAACATAATTGCCGGTAAGATATAAAAGTAAATTATGTCAAATCCTTTATTAAGTGTTGAAAATATTGAAACTTATTATGGGCCAATCATGGCCATTAGAGGTATCAGCTTTAAAGTTAACCAAGGTTCAATTGTAACGATCCTTGGATCTAATGGAGCAGGGAAAACGACAATCCTCAAAACGATATCGGGAGCAATTGATCCGAGAAAAGGTAAAGTTTTTTTAAATGGTAGTGAAATTCAAAAAAAAGACCCTGATAAAATATTAAGACTAGGAATGAGCCATGCTCCAGAAGGTAGAGAGGTATTTCCATATTGTTCTGTAATAGAAAATCTTCAAATGGGTGCTTTTACACGATCAGATAAGAAGGAAATAAATAGAGATATTGAACAAGTTTTTGAATATTTTCCAATACTAAAAGAAAGAATGAACCAACCAGCTGGTTTATTATCTGGTGGAGAGCAGCAAATGTTATGTATCAGTCGAGCCCTTATGAGTAAGCCAGAAATTATGCTTTTAGACGAGCCGTCATTAGGATTGTCACCAAAACTTGTTAAGGAAATATTCGAAATTATTATTAGGATTAATAAAGAATTAAAAACTACAATACTTTTAGTTGAGCAAAACGCAAATATTGCTCTTAGTAATTCCGACTTTGGCTATGTGTTAGAACTTGGTCGAATTGTAATGGAAGGAAACAGTAAAGAGCTTTTGGAAAAAGAAGATATCAAAGAATTTTATCTTGGACAGCAAGATGAAGGTATAAGAGGGGAGAGGCGTTGGAAAAAGAAAAAAATGTGGAGATAAATACAATTCCAAGACTTTTTTGGGACTCAGTTAAGTCTCGTGGAGAAAAAGTTGCCATGCGAGAAAAAGATCTTGGTATTTGGCAAGAAATTTCATGGTCTCGCTATGGAGAAAAGGCAAAGCTAACTGGTCTTGCTCTTCACGCTCTAGGACTAGAAAAAGGTAATGTGGTTTCAATTGCTAGCGAAGGAAACCCTGAGTGGCTTTATACTGATATGGGTACAATCGGCGCTGGAGGAATTTCTAGTGGAGTGTATACTACAGACTCGGCTGCACAGGTTAAGTATCTAGTAAATGATAGTGCGACAAAGTTTTATTTTGCAGAAAATGAAGAACAGCTTGATAAAATTTTAGAAGTAAGAAGTGAGTGTCCCACATTAAAACAAATTATTGTTTACGATATGGAAGGGTTAAATGACTTTCATGATGATCAAGTTATAAGTTATGAAGAATTTTTAAAAGTTGGTGAAAAAACTGAACAAGAAAACCCTGATCTTTGGGAGAGTTTAATTAATGGCGTAAATCCTGATGACATTGCAATTTTAGTATACACATCAGGCACAACAGGACCTTCAAAAGGTGCGATGATTAATCACTCAAACTTGCTTTATTCTATTAACACCGGATATGATATCTTTGATGTTATGGAACACGAGGAGCAATTATCGTTTCTCCCATTATGTCATATATTAGAGCGTTCAGTTTCAGTTATGATCCCTTTAAAAACAGGTGCAGTAGTCAATTTTGCTGAAAGTATTGATACGGTACCTGAAAATATTCGTGAGGTATCTCCAACAGTGTTTATTGCAGTTCCAAGGATTTGGGAAAAGTTTTATTCATCGATCACAATTCTGATGAAAGATGCAACTTTCATTGGCAAGTTCTTCTATCAATTATCAATAAATGTAGGATCCAAATATAAAGAGTACTTCATAGACGGAAAAGAACCCCCTATATCACTAAAATTATCATATTGGATATGCAACCAGCTGGTTTTAAAAAATATAAAAAAACTTCTAGGTTTGAATAACTGTCGTTACGCACTAAGTGGCGCTGCGCCTATATCACCTGATCTCATAAATTGGTATCTCTCACTTGGTATAGATATGAGAGAAGGATGGGGAATGACAGAAACTGCTGGAGTTGGAACTGCATTTTACTCTAGAGAAATAAAACTGGGACATGTTGGACGAGCTGTCAATGATTCTGAAGTAAGGATTGCGCAGGATGGTGAGATTTTATTTAGAGGTCCAGGTGTGTTTTGTGGTTATCTAAACAAAGCTGAACAAACTAAAGAAACACTAATCGATGGATGGCTTCATACTGGAGATGTTGGTGAAATTGATAACTATGGAAATTTAAAAATTACAGATAGAAAAAAAGACATAATCATTACAGCCGGTGGAAAAAATGTATCTCCATCTGAAATAGAAAATGAATTAAAATTTAGTCCATTTATATCAGACGCTGTTGTAATTGGTGATAAAAGAAAGTTTTTGTCATGTCTAATAATGATAGATGAAGAGAATGTCATGAAGCACGCTCAAGACAATGACATACCATTTTCTAATTTTGAAAGTCTCTGTAAATCAGAGGAAATAGTTGCCTTGATTGATGATGAAGTGAATAAAGTGAATAAAAAATTTGCCTCAGTAGAACAAGTAAAAAAATTCTCGCTAATTGATATACAATTAACAGCTGAAGACGATGAGCTCACTCCAACTATGAAGCTGAAACGCAAATTCATAAATCAAAAATACGGCGATATCATTGAAAGCATGTATCAATCTGCTTGATTTTCCTCTGTGAAATAATAAGATTTCCTTTTAAATTCAAGAGGACGAATGATGATAAGTAAGCGATTTTCAATTTTTGCAATTTTATTGGCACTATTATTAACTTTTGGCCACAATTCTTATTCTCAAGGTGTATCAGACAATGAAATCATTCTTGGCATGCATACAGATATAAGTGGGCCAGTCTCTTCATTTGGAAAATATTCCGTTGAAGGTGTTCAAATGAGAATTGATGAAATTAATAAGGCAGGAGGCATTCACGGAAGAATGTTAAAAATTATCGCAGAAGATCATCAATACCAAGTTCCTCGTGCGGTCCAGGCAGCTAACAAGCTTTTAAATAAAGATAAGATTTTTTTGATGGTTGCAAGTTTAGGCACTCCTATGAACAACGCTGTGTTCGAAGCTCAAGAAAAAAAAGATATACCAAATCTGTTTCCTCTTTCATCAGCAAGATCAATGACTGATCCTTTGCATCGTTTGAAATTTGGAGCTCTATCGAGTTATTACGATCAAATTAGAGCTGGGGTTAAGTGGGCAATCAATGAGAGAGGTAAAAACAAAATTTGTGTTCTTTATCAAGATAATGATTTTGGACAAGAAACATTTGAAGCTACTGTAGACCAACTCAGTGAAATGGGTTTAGAGTTGCATGAAAAAGCGACCAATAAACCAACTGACACTGACTTAACCTCTCAGATTACAAAATTAAAAAATGCAGGTTGTGAAGCTGTTGCAATGGGTACAATTGTTAAAGACACAATTCTTGGTTACACGAAAGCAAGACAAATGAAATGGGACGCGTTATTTTTTGGACAGGTTGCAAGTTTTCACCCTGTTATAGCATCGCAACCTGATGGAGTTACAGATGGATTTTATACATTTGCTCAATTTGATACTCCAAGTAAAGCAAATTGTAATCCTGAAATCTGTGATTGGATTGATACCTACGAGTCGACTTTTGGCAACTTACCAAATATAGGCTCAGCTTATGGTTATATGTACATGGATATAACTGCTAGAGCATTAGAAATTGCTGGCCGTGACTTAACAACAGATAGTTTTCTAAATGCATTAGAAAGCATAAATGATTATAAAATACCTTTTGGCGACACAACACTTTCTTGGTCACCAGAAAAACATTTAGGTGCAAATGTTGCTTATTTATTTGAAGTACAAAATGGAACTTTTATCCAAACAGATAATAAAGAATATACATACTAAATGAAAATTTTTGTTTATTTATTTCTTTCATTATTTGTCTCTAGCTTATCGTTTGCCGACCAAGGGATTACAGAAGACGAGATCTTAATTGGAATGCATACTGATCTAAGTGGACCTGCCTCTATGATTGGAAAACAAAGTGTTGACGGTGCAAACATGAGAATCGATGAATTTAATCAAGCAGGCGGAGCTCACGGCAGAACAATAAAATTTATTGTTGAAGACCATCAATACACTGTCCCAAGAGCGGTGCAAGCGGCTAATAAACTGCTAAGAAAAGATAAAATTGCCTTTATGTTAGGCTCTCTTGGTACGCCAATGAATAATGCAGTAATGTCTGATCAACTAGCAATGAATATTCCAAGTTTATTTCCTCTTACAGCTGCACGATCAATGTTTGAACCCTATGATCGTTTGAAGTTTACATCTGGTTCAACATATTATGATCAGATCAGAACTGGATTGAAATATCTTATTGAAAATAACAATCGAAAGTCAGTATGTGTTTTGTATGAAGATACTGATTTTGGACAGGAAATTGTTGATGCTGTGGATGATCAACTTGCAGCAATGAATATGACATTAGTTGAGAGTGCGTCAGCAAAGCCTACAGATACTGACTTCACTGCTCAAATAAAAAAACTCAATAATGCAGGATGTGATTTAGTAGCCATGGGGACAATTGTTCGAACAACCATATTGCCATTTATGAAAGCAAAGGAAATAAATTGGACAGATGTTGATTTTGTGACAACTTCAGCAAGCTATTACACAGTTGTGGCAGAGCAACCGAATGGAGTAATGAATGGACTTTACTGTTTAAATTCTGTCGTATTTCCTTATTACGATACGGCTAATGAAATTGAAAAAAAATGGTGGGATAAATTTAAATCGATTTATGCAACAGATCCTAATACGGGAGCCATCTATGGATATATTTTTGCTGATATAGTTGTTGAAGCTATCGAAAGAGCAGGAAAAGATTTAACAGTTGATAGCTTTGTTGAGGCAATGGAAACTCTTAAAGATTACGAGGATCCATTAAAACTTGGCTCAGTAACATTTAATCCAGATCAAAGACAAGGAAGCAATATTTCTTATTTCTTTCAAGTTCAAAATGAGAGATTTGAAGTAATCTCTGGACCAATTAATTATTAATTACGGTATAAACTTGATAAAGAGCGCTGTCTTAATTGCAAACGGAAAAGTTTCAAAAACTGATTATGTTAAAAAGATAATAGATAGTAACGATTACTTTATTAGTATTGATGCTAAATCAGAAAATTTAAAAGAATTAGGAGTTCAACCTAACCTAATTTTAGGTGATCTTGACTCCGCTGCAATTGATGATCTTGATAGTAAAATAGAAGTTGTTGAATTATCCGATCAGAACAAGACTGATTTAGAAAAATCGTTAGATTATTGTAAGGAGAATAGTATTAAAAAAGTTGTGATATTAGGAAGTACTGGTTTGAGGGAAGATCATTCAATGGCAAATGTTCTAATAGCCAGCACTTACTCAGATATTTTGCAAATTGAACTGATAACAAGTTTTTATCGAATAATCTTTGTGAGAGAAAATACAAAAATAAACGCTCGTAATGAGCCAGTATCTATTATTTCATTGTCGTCAGATAATAAAATTTCAACAAGAGGATTAAAATATGATTTGAATAACGAAAAATTGAAATCTTTTTCTCATGGCATAAGTAACGAAGTGAATGGAGATAGCTTTACAGTGAAAGCTGAAAGTACAATTATTGTTTTTGTAGGGATTAAGTAGTGAAAAAAATTGGTATAATTGGTGGAGGCATATCTGGTCTTACTTTGGGTTGTGTTCTAAAGGGATCTGGAAAAGAATGTATAATTTTTGAAAGATCAAACGCACTAAGTGAACATGGGGCAGGCATATCATTAACTCCAAATGCTTGTAAAATACTAGATGAAATTGATATTTTAGATGCTGTTAGAGCAGAGTCTTGCTCTCCATTAGATATTGCCTGGAGAGATGATCAAGGGAAAGTCATAAAAAAAGTTAATATCAATGAATTTGGAGAAGTAATTACATCAAATAGAAAAGTCTTAATAAATAAACTGTATGAGAAATTTATTAATCTAGGTGGAGAAATAAAATTTAATCATGAGTTGTTAGATATAATAAAAGAAAAAGAATTAGTTTTCAAAAATCAGGAAAATATAAGTGTCGACTACATTGCAGGCTGCGATGGGATAAAATCACTAATTAGAACAAATAAAATCAAAAAAGATAAAATTACTTTTTCAGGCTATACTGCCTGGAGAGGTATTGGTTCGTCCGATAGCAAAAGGATAAATATATATCTTGGTAAGAATAGCCATATCGTCTGTTACCCCGTTAATGAAAAACTTGAAACTAGTTTTATTGCAGTAAAAAAAAGCAAAATAAAAAATAATGAAAGTTGGAGAGAAGAGGGAAGTCATGAGGATTTATTGGAAGATTTCTCATCCTATGGAAGTTTCATTAAATCATTATTTCAATCTTCAAATAAAGTTTATAAATGGGGTTTATTTGACCGAAAATCACTTAATTCCTTTTCCAGTGGTAACATAACTTTATTGGGAGACTCGGCACACCCGATGATGCCGTTTTTGGGTCAAGGCGGCGCAATGGCACTGGAAGATGCATTCATATTCGGAAATTTAGTAAACAAATCTGACGATTTTAATTTTATAAGAAATAATTATGAGAAATTGAGGGTGGGTAGGACTAATGCAATTAAAAGATCTTCAAGGTATCAAGGATATATAAATCATTTAGGAAACCCAATTTTGAAATCACTAAGAAATTTTATGTTAAAAAATACAGATATTGCTATGCGTAGAACGAGGAACATTTATAATTACGAACCATTGAGAATTATTAACAATTTATAAATATGACTACATTACCAGAAACAAAAGCCTGTAAAGTAAATATAGAAAATGAATGGTTAAGGATTTCATTCAATCAACCAGAAAAAAGAAATGCATTAACTGGCGAATTAACTGATGATATTAAAAATATTTTTGATGCAGCACGAGATGACTTGGGTGTGAGAGGCGTTACCATGAGAGGAGAAGGAGGAATATTTTGTGCGGGTGGAGATTTAAAAATGTTCAAAACTGGTTTTCAAGGTGGCGAACAGGGCATGAAAGACGTTGAAGAGGCCAGTGCTTTAACAGGTGCGTTTTTTGATATGATAAACTCCTATCCAAAGCCAGTTGTTATGCTAGCTGAAGGTGCTGCGATGGCTGGCGGTCTTGGAATGCTTTGTGCTGGAGATATTGTGGTAGTGACTGAAGATTGTAAATTTGCTTTAACAGAAACTACTCTAGGAATACCTCCTGCGCAAATTGCTCCTTTTGTTGCACAAAGAATTGGTTTAGCTAAAGCAAGACGCATTATGCTTACAGCAGCAAGGTTCACTGGAAAAGAAGCGTTCGAAATGGGATTAGCAGATTTTATAGCAAAGGATGCTAATGATTTA
The DNA here is from genome assembly GCA_902613805.1 of uncultured Pelagibacteraceae bacterium. Classification (GTDB taxonomy): domain Bacteria; phylum Pseudomonadota; class Alphaproteobacteria; order Pelagibacterales; family AG-422-B15; genus CACNXQ01. Next base: position 232,476 of record CACMIV010000002.1, on the reverse strand, counting down.
AAAAATATTGAGTCTGATATAATCAAAGGAGTTATGAATTGTGCTCCTGGAGCAAATGCAATTACAAAAGAAATTGTCTTAGCAACAAGACATCTAGAGAGAAGTGAAATGATAGATTTTGCTGCAAAAGGTTTTGCTGAACGCATGTTAAGCGATGAAGGTAGAGAAGGCATCGCATCTTTTATTGAGAAACGTAAACCGAAATGGTCAAAATGACAGATCAAAATTTAGAATTACAACAAGCTTATGATTTTTGTGATGAAAGCAATGCAGTATACAAACTATTATTATCTTTAAGTGATAGCGATTATGAAGAAAAAACTCAGTTTAAAGGCTGGAACTTTAACAACGTTATCGGGCACCTTCATGTATGGAATTATGCTGCAGATTTATCCCTTCAAGATGGAGATGATTGGAAAAACTTTGCAAACAGTGCACTTGAAATGCTTGGTAAAGGTTCAACGATGAACCAGTTTGAAGAAACTATAACTAAGGGAATTAAAGGAAGAGAATTATTAGATACTTGGAAATCATATTACGAGAAGATGACTGAACGATTTGCGGCAGCTGACCCAAAAAAGAGAGTTAAATGGATGGGTCCAGATATGAGCGCAAGATCTTCTATAAGTGCAAGACACATGGAGACATGGGCTCATGCTCAAGAGTTATATGATACGCTTGGTGTAGATAGAATTAACGAGGATCGTATTAAAAACATAGTTGTTATTGGAAATAATACATTTAAATATTGTTTTACCATAAATAAAAGAGAACTTCCTGAAGAAACTCCAAGATTAGAATTAACTGCACCATCTGGTGAAGTTTGGGAATTTAATAATCCGTCTAATGAAAATAAAATATCAGGAAAGGCTGAAGAATTTTGTCAAGTCGTTACACAAGTAAGAAATATTGAAGATGTTAACTTGAATGTATCAGGCGATATAGCAAACGATTGGATGTCAATTGCACAATGTTTTGCTGGCGGTGCAGAAACACCACCTCGGCCCGGAACAAGAAAAAAGGTTACTAAGCAGTCTTAAGTTTACTAAGTCTGTTATTAATTATTTCTTCAGCCTCACTGATTACTCTATCAATTAATTCTTTGCATGTCGGTATATCGTGAATAAGTCCAGCGACCATTCCACAACTCCAAGCCCCTGCATCCATAGTACCCTCTTGCATAATTTTTGGATAAACACCCGCAACTTCACCGAATATATCTTGAATCTGAATATCAGCTCCAAGAGATTTTTCTTTTTCAAGTATTCGAGTAACCGCATCATTTTTTAGTACTCTTTCAGTATTTCTCAGAGGTCTCATAATAAGTTCGGTATCAAGCTCACTTGCATTGACTAGAGCTTCTTTTACATTTTGATGAACGGGAGCTTCCTTTGTAGCAATAAAACGGGTGCCCATATTTACTCCTTCTGCTCCCATCGCAAGAGCCGCAACTAATTGTTGACCATTACCCATTCCACCAGATGCAATAAATGGAATTTTTAATTCTTCAAATGCACGAGGTAAGAGTATCATATTAGGAATATCATCTTCACCTGGGTGGCCGCCGCATTCAAAACCGTCGACACTTGCTGCGTCACATCCAATTTTTTCTGCTTTTAGAGCATGTCTAACAGACGTACACTTATGTATTACTTTTATTCCAGCATCTTTAAGAAGTGGCATAAATTTTTCAGGACTTCTTCCTGCTGTTTCTACAATTTTTACACCGCCTTTTACAATTGACTCTATATAACCAGGATAATCTGGGTTTGCAAAACCTGGAAGAAAAGTCAAATTAACACCAATTGGTTTGTCAGTCATATCTTTGCAACGAGCTATTTCGTTTGCAAGATCTTTTGGACTGGCTTGAGTAAGACCGGTTATTATTCCTAAGCCTCCTGCATTAGAAACAGCGGCAGCCATTTCAGCAAAGCCAACGTAATGCATCCCGCCTTGTACAATAGGATGTTCTATATCAAACATTTCAGTAATTTTTGTTTTAATCATTGTTTTTCCCAGATTTATAAATAATTTGAGTATTAGACTTTATAGAGCTTTTTAAATCAAGCAGATTTTTCAGCTATTTATTTGAAAGGATTATTATGATTAATCAACTTAAGTGGGCTAGCACTTTTTTTATCTTGGTTGGTATTTTACTGACTAATTTAAATATTTATCCCTTAAATATTTTTGTTCATGGAACAGGTGCGATTGGATGGACAATGGTAGGGTATATGATGGCAGATCGTGCAATATTAACAAATTTTGGACTTCAAATTCCCTTGTTTATAATTGGTAATATATATCTTTTGGTATAAGTAATTTGTATGTCTGAAAAAGAGAGGGTGACTAACATATTCGGTGATGAAATTGAAGCTTGTTGCTATGATCCGATGACTGGGTATTTTAGAGATGGTTTCTGCAATACAGACGAACACGATTATGGCAGTCATGTAGTTTGCGCAGTAATGACTGATGATTTTTTAGAATTTAGTAAATCTAAAGGAAATGATCTCTCAACGCCAAGGCCTGAATTCAATTTTCCTGGATTAAAAGAAGGCGATCGCTGGTGTCTTTGTGCTTTGAGATGGAAAGAGGCATATGACGCAGGCGTAGCGCCAAAAGTACACCTTGAAAGTTGTCATTTAAATTCTTTAAACTTTGTGACAAAAGAGCAATTAGAAGAGCACGCGGTAAATAGATTAAATTAATAATAATGAAATTTTTTACCTCAATAATATTCCTTTTTCTAACTTTTAATTTAAACGCATCAGAATATAAATTAGAAAAAGTAATCTCTGGCCTTAATAAGCCATGGGGTATGAGTTTTATTAACGATAAAGAATTATTTCTTACACAAAAATCAGGTGAAATTTTAAAAATTAATTTATCAACAAAAGAAGTAAAAAATTATCCTCATAATTTAAAAGTTGTTCAACCGCATTGGCAAGCTGGAATGCTAGATATTATTTACGAGGATGGTGAGATTTTTGTTAGTTATACAGAAGACAGAGGAGATGATAAAACCAGCACGTCAATAGCTCGAGGTTTTATTGAAAATGACAGTTTTAGTAAAATTGAAAATATTTTCCAATCAGGTTCTTCATGGAACAACATTCATTGGGGATCAAGGCTAATGTTTAAAGATAACTTATTGTACGCAAGTATAGGTGAGAGAGGTTACGGAAGTGTTGCGCAAGATCCAACAAGTTACTTTGGAAAAATGATACGAATTAATAAAGATGGAACCGCACCAATGGATAATCCATATTCAATGAAGGAAGACTGGTTGCCCGAGATCTATCAGATAGGACTTAGAAATCCTCAAGGCATAATGTTTTATCCAAATGATAGTGAAATATATATAACAAATCACGGTCCGAAAGGAGGTGATTTTTTTGGAAAAGTAGAGGCAGGTACTAATTATGGTTGGGCCGATGTAGCTTGGGGAGGAATTGATTATGACGGTTCAATTATTGGTGACGGAAGTGCATGGAAAGAGGGACTTTTAAAACCAATTTATACGTGGATTCCATCAATTGCGGTTAGCGACATGACGTATTATGGAGGAGACCTGTTTCCCGAATTAAAAAACAAAATTTTGGTGACCAGTTTAAAAGCTCAAAGATTAATTTCACTCGAATTTGACGGTAAAAAAGCAAGAAATGAAACTACATTGTTTGAAAAAGTTGGTCGAGTTCGCGACGTAGAAACAAATAGTGCTGGCGAAATCTATGTTATCATTGATAACGAAGACAGTGGAATTTGGAAGCTAGTAAATAAATAATGTTTTATTTTTACTTAATGATAAAAATAATAACCTATTACTCACTTCCTTTTTATTTATTTCGTCAAAGAAAATCTCATAATAAACTATTAAGCCTCCAATCATTTTTTCTTTTATTATGGCTTCTTTATCTAGCATATTTGTCTTATTTGCCTTTCATAGACTACTACTACACAAACGAACTTAATGTTCAGTTTATTGTACCAAGTTATGTGGTTTACATTTTAATGGCCATGTTTGCTCCGGTGCCTGCGTTATTTTATTTTTATTTTATACCATTAGTCTCAAAATTTAGAATTTTAAGCATCGGTACTAGTTTTTTATATTTATTAATTAGCTCGATTATAATTTTTGGAATTGAGGCATTTAACTATCAAAAAAGGATCCCATTAGAGAAGATATGCTATGATTTTCACAGCGACTCAGAAGAAAAACTTTCGTGCTGTCTTAAGGCAGGCTATATTTGGCAGGAGGGGTTTAGTTATTTTGAAGATGTACCTCAGGGCTGTAAAAAATATATGAATTGGAATGAATAATATGAGTAATATTAATTTACTTTTAGGAAGAATTATAATTGGAATTTATTTTTTAGTTTTTGGAGCCATATTCAAATTATTTAATTATGAATTTACTCTGAATTACATGTTTGATCATCAGGTGCCGTATACAGAAATATCTTTAATTATCACAATTATTTTACAAGGCATATGTTCAGTTTCAATCTTAGCCGGCTATTATTCGAAATTATCTGCCTTTATATTAGCGCTACTCACAATACTAATAAATTACTATATGCACGATTTTTGGAATATGAGTGAAGGTTTGGAGCAAAGACATGAACTTCAAAATTTTGTTAAAAACACTGGAATAATCGCTGGCTTATTAATTTTATCTGCTGTTCATCCAGGCAAATACAAATTAGGACATTAAATGTACAAATATTTCTTACAAGGACTTAGAGTAGGAGTCATTTCTAATTTATTTCTACTTTGGGCCTCTTTAACAATAACAAACATTAGCGATGACTTATTCCTTGTTGTTCCAGCAATAATTTTAATTTCAGTTTCTGCATTTAGATGTTTGTTTCCTGTGAATTATGCCTCTAAAGCAGTAATCATTGACTCAGTTCTTTCTTCAGTATTTGTGACACGATTTTTAGTAACCATCGTTGAGGTGACATATATATATATGTTTAGTTATGTGCTTAGAATTATTAATTATGATCAATATATGTTTGTTGATTTAATTTCTTGGTTAATGGTTATCCAAGTAATTATTTCACAGTTTTTCTGTTGGGGCGCAATACTTTTGAAATACGAACGTTTTTACTTTTATGAAGAGTTTGGATGGTTTGTAATATTTTTCATTAATACGATTTTAAGTATAGTTATGCTTAGCTTAGATCTATCAAATGCTCACTATTCACTAATTATCATTAGCATGGTTTTTGGATCTTTATATCTACCTTGGCAAGTACTGCATTTAAAATCTATTACAAATAGAATTAATACCAATCCTGAAATTAAGGCTCAAGAATTTAAAATGAGTCTATCTAAAGTTAAGTTTGAATTTAAAAGCTCAATCTATGATCGAAAAGTATCTTTTGATATTAACGATTGGGGCCGAGTAGTTGGGATGATGTGGATGTACGGATATTGGATATTATTTATTCCAGTATGGATCTTCTATATTATTTTAATTATTTAATTATTTACCCATATACGCCTGAGTCACGCGTTACTGTACGACGTCGAAAGTAGGCATAGCAACAAAATTATCTATACTTTCATTCATAGACGTACAGTCTTGTACAGGCTCGTATAGGACAGTACGCAAGCGAATTAGAAACAACCAATACTCTCTTTCGCAACTCAAAATAATTTAATTAATCTCACAAAGTATTAATCATGTGAAAAAGTGCCATCAGGATAAATTTTCTGAGCTTTGTAAAGTATTCTATGATCTTGGCTTAAAGACTCTTTTGCACCAATATCTAAAACAACTTCTCCATTTGAGTTTATTTCAAGTAAATGACTTCCAGTAACAACCATAAAATTACCATTTTTCAATTTATCAACGTCCCTTATTGTTCCGTATGCCTTACTCTTAGGGGCTCGCCATTGCCAAACGATTTTATCTGTCTCAGGATTAAACTCAATAGCTCTATCAGGATTCCTTAAACCAACTACTATATTGCCATTTTGAAGTTGTTGAGGCTCGTGAGGATTGCATCCTCTTATCTCTCCAGAGGTCAAAAGAGCTCTTTTTTTCTTGTTACAATTAAAAATATATTTTTTTATTATCTCAGCCTCTCTATTAATCCAAATAATTTCTTGAAAATCACGCATGGAGATTAAAAAAGTATCATCTGCAAGCGCAGTCACACCATTATTGTGTATCCAAGTTTTACCTGAACCAGTAGTTTTTGAATCCGACGCATATGCATCTGCAAATGGAGCAATGTTATGAGTCTTCATGCCATCCCAACTCCACACAACGTTTTTATTGTTATCAACTTCGATGATTTTTTTACTTCCTTTAGGACCCCATGCGTAATTTATAAGGACATTTTCGTTCGATAACTTATCAACATCATGACTTACTTTAGTTTTGTAAGACCAAATTACTTTGCCTTCTCTATCTATCTCATAAACCCCTTTTTCAGCGGCGATTAAAATTGTGTTTTTATTTGTGAATTTAGCATCATCTAATCTTCCAAATGAGCTATCCCCATTGTATTGCCAAACGATTTCAGCATTATTAGTAATTTCCACTACTCGACCGTGTGAATTTTTTTGAGGGACAACTAGTAAAAATGTTCCTTCCTGAATTTTATTAGCTTCATATACTAATAATTGCAGATCTTTACCAAAAGGGGAGGTTTTAAAAATTTGAGGATCTTGTTCACTGCTAGCAACATTATTTCCATTTTTCTTCCATATTTTTTTACATGATTGAATAACCTCTTTTGCTTTTTTTCTTAATGGTTTTTCGTCTGGTCGACCGTTTTCTAAGAATTTGATTTCACTTTCTTCTAAACCATTACTTTTAAAGCATTTCAGAACTTCTTCATTTGGATTAGAAAAAATATCCCATTTGCTAGCCTGACTAGGACCAGAATAGAGAATAAAAATAATTGTGATTATTAATTTACAAAATTTCATATAAATAACTTTATTTATAAATTGTTTAGAATTTATTACATTTTTGTTTCATAAAACTATTTGTAAAAAAAAATTTAACAAAGTGGGAGTTAAAAGTTGCAGCTAATCCGTTGAATAGAAGAATTTACTCCCCCATATAGGCCTGTTTAACATCTTCGTTATTTTTAATTTCTTCAGGTAGGCCAGATGCAAGTATTTTGCCGTAATTAAGTGCAAGAATACGATCTGACACTTTATTTACAAAACTCATGTCGTGTTCAATCATAATTATGGTAATTCCTAATAAAGATTGAATATCTTTTATCCAAAAGCCAAGATCAATTGTTTCCTCATTTGTTAATCCTGATGACGGTTCATCTAATAGAAGTAATTTTGGATCAGTGCAAAGAGCTCTTGCAAGTTCAACATTTTTGCGAACACCGTAGGGAAGGCCGTTTATAAGAGTATCTCGGTAATGTTGAAGGTCTAGGAAGTCAATTACTTCTTCAACTTTAAGTCTGTATTCATGTTCTTGTTTACGGGCACTGGGTGTAAAAAATACCTCAGACAAAATATTTGTTTTTTTATAAATGTGTCGTCCAAGAAGTAAATTCTGTAGAACAGTTGCATTTTCAAATAATTCTAAATTTTGAAATGTTCTTGCTATTCCAAGCTTTGATATATTGTGAGGTTTAGTTTTTGAGATGTTTTGATTTTCAAAATATATCTCACCTTTGCTTGGCTCATAGATTCTGCTTATTACATTGAAGAGCGTTGATTTACCTGCTCCGTTAGGACCAATTATTGTAAATATTTCACCTTTATCGATACCGAATGATACATCATTAAGTGCTTTTACTCCTCCAAATGCTACAGTGATATTTTTTACTTCAAATAAACTCATTATACTCGGTCCGATTTAGTAAATACTTTTTGTTTCTTAAATGTTTGTCTTTTGTAAGTAGGAAACAGTTCAAAGAATAATTTTATTTTCATCCATCTTCCATAAATACCAAGTGGTTCATATAAAATGAAGAATACAAGTATTAATCCAAACAACATTGGCTCAAGACCTGGTTGTGAGCCAATAGAGCTTGGTAAATAGTCACGACAGATGGCAATTAATTGCGGTAAGAAGCCAACGAATATTGCTCCAAACACTGTTCCATGTAAACTTCCCATTCCACCAACAACAATAAGCAAAAGTAATGTTAAAGATAAAAAGATATTAAATATATCTGGAGCTAAGTAGCCAATATAATGAGCAAGTAATGCGCCAGCTAAGCCAGTAAAGGCTCCAGAAATAGCGAATGATAAAGCTTTATAGAGACCTAAGTTAACGCCTAAACTTTGTGCTGCAATTTCACTGTCTCTAATAGCAACAAATGCTCTTCCAGTTGGAGATCTGAGTATATTGATTGCTGCAAACATCGCGGCAATAAGAAAGACAAGGCAGACATAATAAAAGAAAACACTGTCATAGAAGCTCATGCCCAAGAATTCTGGTTGAGGCACAGGCAAGCCTCTGTTACCGCCAGTAAAGTGTTCCCATTTTATAAAAACATGTTCCGCAATAAAACCTAAGGCTAATGTTGCGATAGCTAAATACATCCCTGTTAAGCGTAGGATTGGTATTCCAATTGCAGCTCCCACTAGAAATGAAACAATTATTACGACAGGAATTGATGCGTAAAAAGGTATTCCATTAGTTAACAAAAAGGCATGAGTATAAGCACCAACTCCTAAGAATGCCGCATGGCCCAAAGATGCAAGACCAGTATATCCAGACAAAATCATAAGACCAATGCCAGCAATGGATAAAATACAAATATATGAGATTTCTCCTAAGTAAAAATCATCCAATACAAGTGGTAATACAACCATGATTAAAATAAGTAATGAATACCAAAAACGATCGCCATTATGTTTTGCAATATTTATATCTTGTGAATATTTAGTTTTAAAAATAAATCTCATTATACTTTTTTGACCTCAGCTTTGTCTGAGAACAAACCTCTTGGATAAATAATTAATGTTAAGATAAGAACGAGGTAAGCAGATATTTCTCTAACCCCCTCAAATAAATAATTTTCATAAGTTCCACATAATTGTTCGACAATACCTATAATAATTCCACCAACAATCGCCCCAGGTATTGATCCGAAGCCACCCAATACTGCTGCAGCAAAAGCTTTTAAACCAATTAATGAGATTGATGTGTCTACTAATGTAATTGGTGCGAGAAGTACACCCGCGACAGCAGCTACTCCTGCAGATATTGACCATATTAATGAAAAAATAAATTTAACTGGTATTCCCATATAGTACGCCGCTAATTGGTTTTCTGAAGATGCCCTCATAGCCACACCAATTTTTGAAAATGTAAAAAAGAAATATAGTGCAAACATTAAAACTGCAGTTCCAACAATTATAGAGAGGTTCACGTATGAAATTATAAGACCATTAAACTCAGTTATTTTTCCAGAAAACGGTGTACTGAATGAAAATATATCAGTTCCCCAATAAATTGATGCAAAGCCTCTGAAAATAAAACCTAAGCCGATAGTTAGCATAACAGTAGCGAACGCAGGCTGTCCAATAATCTGCCTTACTACAACGGCATCAAGGAAAAATCCAAAAACAGCAATTATTAAAACAGTAAGAGCAAATCCTGTAAGGTAATCCATGCCTAAAATGCCAATAAGTGAGTATGCAACAAAGGCACCAAGCATAAGAATATCGCCTTGAGCAAAATTAATGGTTTCTGTTGCTTTGTAAATTAAAACAAATCCTAAAGCTACTAAGCCATAGATGCAGCCGGACGCGATTCCATCAATTAATAATTGAATCAATTGCATATATTATTTTCCTCAACCACTACTTTAATTATAAAGTTTGCGATTATGAAATATACATTAAATTAGAAGAAGAAGTTATAAAAATTATCCTGTTTTTTCTTAAAATTTAACTTTCTTTTCATGCATCACGTTTTAGAGTTTCAGAAGTTTAAAATTTAAAGGGGATTTTTATGTTTAAAACTGATGACAGATTAGTCCAAATTTGTCTTGGGATTTGTTATTTTATTGCGGCCATGTATGCCATGATAAATTTCTTTAATCCTGATTACTTAATAGACAGATATGGAACTCTTGATGCCACTGATACTAATAGGTTTTTCTTAGGTTGGTATGGCATGATGAACTTCGGATTTGTGGCCGGATTAATTTATATGGGTTATAAAGGATTGGATCGAGCATTCTTCACTTACGCAGTACCTTTAGCAATACTTTTCCTTATTTGGGGTGTCAGTGGCCAAATGGCTGCCGATGAAAGTGATCAAAATTACACTGCAGTAGGATTTTTTGTAATTCAATTGATCGCAATTATTGTTGCGAGAGCTAGAGCATTTGGAATGAATTTTGATTTCACCAAAGCTGATAACATGTGGGGAACTAGCGATAAATTGTGTCAAACGATCTTATGGCTTGGTCTGGCAACACAAGCATTTTTTGTAGTAGGATATTTTATAAATCCATCACAATTAATTACTGATACACCAGGATTAGAACTAAATGAAGTTTCTCAGAGGTTTGCTACTGGTGTTATGTATTTCTCTATAGCATGGACAATTGCCTTATTGTACCAGTTAAGGACGGGTTACAGCATGAGTTTAATTGTAACTGGATTAATTACTTCAATAATGTTCTTTGCCGTCTTTTTAAATTTTGCTGCTGCTGGATTAACATCAGCGGGTGGAGAAATGAACACACTACTTGTGTCAGCAATAATCGGTAACTTTGTCGGATCGTTAATTTTATTTTTCCGACTACAAGGAAATCATTAGGAGGTTTTATGATAAAATTAGAAGATAGACCATCAGTCATTATACTTAGCATAATAACGTTTATAGCTCTCTTTTATGCATTTATGTTTTTAGGTGATAACACCGCAAGTGCATTTATGGAAAGAACAGGTGGATCAACGCCTAACGAGGGAACCATGTTCTTTATGGGAACTGTTGGCTTTATTTATATTGGTATTGCTATTGGCAATGTAATGGCCATGATGGCTCCCGCTAGTCAATCGATGGTATTTTTCAGAGCAATGGCTCTTGTTTCATTTATTGCTGCACTTAGAGCAATAGGAAATACAATTATTGCCGACGAGATACTTACCTATGCCCCGCTAATTGCAACAATACTTGTCTATGTTGGATATGCAGTTGTAATGTCGAGGTGTAAAGCCCGCATTGGAACTCATTTTGGTTGGCTATAATTCTCTTTGAAGAGAGGGCTTCTTAACGGAAGCTCTCTCCGAAAAACATCTTTATTTTCCATAAGCTTCTTAGTTTAAACAATTCATATCTATGAATTTTTTTTATTTCATTTAACTTAATATACAAATTACCATAATTGAAATAAGAGAAGAACTTCCCCATTTATATTTGGAAGGGTGGAGGATTAAATGAGGAAGTTCAGTCTTCTGTCTAGTTACTCGATAATAAATTATAATTTTTAATTTTGTCATAAAAATTACAAGAATATTAAAATTTTATGACAGATTTCTAGAAAGTATGGCTTAACAAATCTTTCATAAACTATTGGTAATATAATGAAAATTGATTCTTTTTTACCAATTTTATGGTCAACGAAAAAAATAATGTTATTCCTCTCTTAAAATATCGTTCCATATTTATTTCAGATATTCATTTAGGGTCAAAAGGCTGTCAAGCTGAACAGTTACTTGAGTTTTTAAAAAATACCAGATCAGATTACTTGTATTTAGTTGGAGATATTATAGATGGATGGCGACTTAAAAATAGATGGCACTGGCCACAAAGCCACAGTGATGTAATACAAAAAATTCTAAGAAAAGCACGACATGGAACTAAAGTGTTTTATGTATCGGGAAATCACGATGAGCTTGTTAGAAAATTTGTGCCCATAACACTAGGCGATATTAGGGTAGTTAATGAAATCAAACATAGCACAGTAGATGGATCTGAATATCTTGTACTGCATGGAGATAAATTTGACTCGATTATTAATATTGCACCATGGTTAGCCCATCTTGGCGCTAGCGCATACGATTTAGCGTTATGGCTAAATAGAAGATTTAATCAGTTAAGATTATTGTTTGGTTTGAAATATTGGTCGCTTTCAAAGTATCTGAAATTAAAAGTAAAAAATGCTGTTTCTTATATTAATAAGTACGAAGAAATAGTTGCAGGTTATGCAAAAAAGAAAGATCTAAAAGGAGTTATTTGTGGACATATTCATCACGCTTCACATCGAATAATAAATGGAGTTCATTACTATAATGATGGTGACTGGGTAGAAAACTGTTCTTTTATGGTAGAAAATTTTGATGGAACGATGGATATTCTTTTTTGGAAAGATATCGTTGAAAAGTATGAAATTTTGAACAAACATGAGGACTCCGTAAAGGTATTAAGTTAATTGAAAATACTCATCGCATCAGACGCATGGCTACCTCAAATAAATGGTGTTGTTAGAACTTATCAAACACTTGGTGATAAACTTGCAAGTCAAGGACATGAGGTTAGGTACATAACTCCAGATAAATTTATTACAATTCCACTGATTATTTATCCTGAAATAAAACTTGCGATTAATCATTGGTTCAAAATTGGCGTGATCATTGAGAAGTTTAAGCCTGACTTTATACACGTTGCTACAGAGGGACCTATCGGCTTAGCGGTTAGGAATTATTGTTCAAAGAATAATTATGCGTTTACAACCTCGTATTGTACAAAATTTCCTGAATATATAAATACGATGGCTAAGATACCTGTATCTTTTACATATAAAATTTTGAAATGGTTTCACAAAAATTCTAGCGCAGTAATGGTATCCTCTAATTCAATTATAGATGAACTTAATTCACATGGAATTAAAAGGACAGTTAAATGGTCCAGGGGCGTTGATATAAAAGCTTTTAATCCGAAGAACAAGATTGATCTCAATTTAGAAAAACCAATTTATTTATATGTAGGAAGAATATCTAAGGAAAAATCATTAGAAGATTTTCTTAAATTAAATTTAAAAGGCACAAAACTACTTGTAGGTGATGGACCCTCTAAGAAAAAACTAGAAAAAAAATATACTGATGCAGTTTTTGTAGGAGTGAAGAAAGGAAGTGAACTGGCCCAGTACTATGCATCTTCAGATATTTTTGTATTTCCAAGTAAAACAGATACGTTTGGAATGGTCATGATCGAGGCTCTCGCCAGTGGACTTCCCGTGGCCGCATATCCTGTTCCAGGTCCAATTGATGTTTTTGATAATTTTAAACATAATTGTCTTGATCATAATTTAATTAATTCAATTGATAAGGCGAGAAAAGTGAGTCGTACAGATTGTATAAATCATAGTAAAAAATTTGATTGGCATGAGGTTTCTAAGCTGTTTTTGTCACATCAAACTACATCACGCGTTGCAAAATAACAACACTTCAAAAAAATTTTTTTATACAGTAATCATCTTAATGAATTTTAAATAAAAAATAATAATTGGATAAAATCAACCTCCGATAACGATGTATTAATAAAAATTCAAAATAGCATAATTGATTACGCTGCATCAATATAATCTATAAGAATCTAGGTCGAACAAAATCTGTAACTTTAAATGAATTATATTTTAATTCACTCCAATCTTTTAAATCAGATTTGAGTATTGCAAGACTTCCTGTAGGAAATTTATTTTTAATATTTAAATATTTCTCATCTTGAGAGGGCGCACTTAAATCAATTGTTAAATTTCGAATTGTTGGTTCATGATTAACAATTAAAAGATTTGAATAATTATTTTCAGTGTTTTTGATTAAGTCAAAAAGATAGATTTGGTCACATAAATATAATTTCTTGCTAAAAACAACCTTCGAGCTTGTCCTTAGTGTTTTACCAAGAACTAAATTAAATGTGTCGACAGTTCTTCTTGCAGATGAAACATAGGAAATATCAGGTATTATTTTTTTTTGTGAAAGAAATGTTTCAATTTTATTACAATTGTTTTTTCCTCTTTTTGAAAGAGGTCTCTCAAAATCAGTTAAACTAGGATCATCCCAACTTGATTTAGCGTGTCTCAATAGATATAAATGCTTCATAACTTTAATAATGATAAGAAAAAATACAAATTCAGACAATAAGTTCTTAAACAGAGAATTATCATGGCTTCTTTTTAACCAAAGAGTTTTAGATGAGGCTAATGATGCTAAAGTGCCGTTAATCGAAAGAGTTAATTTTCTCTCAATTTCTGCAAGTAATCTGGACGAATTTTATATGGTAAGAATACCAAGTCTTTTGGATGAAATAGAAAATAATCCAAACAAAATAAGCCATGACGGCATGACTGGACATCAGCAATTAAAAGCAGCACAAAATGCATCTGCAAAAATATTTAAGAGTCAGGATGTTTCTTTTAGAAAGCTTGTTAGAGAATTAAATGCAGAAAAAATAATTCTTATTACGCCTAATAAATTAAATATAAGATTGAGAAAAAATCTAAAGAAACTTTTTAATGAAGAAATACTGCCTATATTAACGCCAATTTCAATTGACCCAGTGCATCCATTTCCATTTATTCCAAATGAAGGTCTGTGTATTTCATTGAGTTTAGTGGCAGGAGGTTCAAATAAACCGTTTAATTCGGTAATCATTGTTCCGCGAGCGTTAAACAGACTTGTGTTTATTCAAGAAGGTAAAAAAGAATACTATTTATTTGTTGAAGATATTATTAGATATTTTTTTAAAGATCTATTCCCAAATTCTAAATTGTTGGATAGTGCAATATTCAGAGTCATAAGAGACAGTGATATCGATTACGAATATGAGGATGATGAAGATGTTATTAAATATTTTGAAAAAGCTTTAACAAATAGAAAAAGAGGGGAAATAGTAAGGCTAGAAATTTTAAAAAACATATCATCTAAAAAGAAAAACTTTTTAAAAAAAAATTTGAATCTTAAAGATGCGCAAGTCATTGCTCTATCAAAGCATGTTGGTTTACAAGATTTATCGCAGATTCATAATTTAAATAGACCAAAATTAAAATTTAAAAAATTCATATCAAGACCTGTTGAAAGGTTAAAGCAATTTGATAATAATTGTTTTGCTGCCATCAGATCAAAAGATTTTGTTGTCCATCATCCATATGAAACTTTTGATGTTGTAGTTGATTATTTAAATCAGGCTGCTATAGATCCAAAAGTAGTAGCTATTAAACAAACGATTTACAGAACCACTGCTGATAGTCCTATTATAAAAGCCCTTACAAAAGCAGCAGATAACGGCAAGAGTGTTACAGCTGTTGTTGAAATCAAAGCAAGATTTGATGAGGAATCTAATTTAGCTCTTGCCAATCAAATGGAGAAATCAGGAGTTCAAATTGTATATGGTTTCGCTCAATTGAAGACGCATGCAAAGGCAAGTCTAATTATCAGAAGAGAAGCAGGCAAATTAAAAAGCTATGTACATGTAGGCACAGGAAACTATCATCCAAAAAATGCTAAAACTTATGAAGACCTGTCATTATTTACGGCAGATGAAAAAATCTGCAAAGACATTGAGAGAATCTTTAATTACATGACTGGGTATGCTTCTCCAATGAAATTAAATGATATAGTGCTCTCTCCACCCGCAATGCGAAATCAAATTAATGCAATGATTGATAATGAAATTAAAAATGCAAAGAAAAGTAAACCATCTGGTATCTGGCTTAAAATGAACTCTTTGGTTGACCCTCAAATGATCTCCAAGCTTTATGAGGCTTCTGCAGCGGGAGTAAAAATTGAATTATTCATTAGAGGAATTTGCTGCTTAAGACCAGGAGTTAAAAAACTTTCTGAAAATATTGTTGTTAAAAGTATCATTGGCCGGTATTTAGAGCATGCTAGAATCTTCTGTTTTGCAAACGAATCTAATATACCATCAAAAAATAACACCGTTTTAATTGGATCAGCTGATCTTATGCCTAGAAATCTGGATAGAAGAGTTGAAATATTAACCCCCATAAAGAACTCCACTGTCCATGAACAAATACTGAATCAAATAATGGTTGCCAATTTTCTAGACAATGAGCAAACGTGGATGATGAACGATGATGGCACATACAAAAGAGTTAAACAAAAAGGTAAGACGTTTAATGCACATAAATACTTCATGTCAAATCCAAGTTTATCAGGTAGAGGAAAATTAAAAGGAAATAGAAAGCCGAAGAAACTACTCTCTCTGATGCGTTATGAATAATTTAATTCCCAAAAAAAAATTATTTTTTAAAGACGAACGTATTGCAATAATCGATATTGGCTCTGATACAGTTCGTTTTCAAATTTTTGAAAACTTTAGGTATAATCAGATAGCTATTTTTAATAAAAAAATTTCATGTGGGTTAGGTAAAGATCTAATTAAAAACAATAAGCTTAATAAAGACTCTTTAAAAAGAGCAATGAATGCGTTCTATTATATAAAGGAATTGATAGACTCATCAAATATTAAAAATTTTGAAATTTTTGCAACAGAAGCTGTCCGTGTTGCTGAAAATAGAGAATCATTTGTTGCTGATGTAGAAAATATTTTTAAAAAGAAAATACATGTATTAACTGGCGATGAAGAAGCAAAATTTTCTGCCATGGGGTGTATTGTTGGCCTAAAAAAATCAAGTGGTCTCGTTGCCGATCTCGGCGGTGGCAGCTTAGAACTCGCAGAAGTTAAAAAGAAAGAAATAATGAATACATTGTCTTTGCCTCTAGGTGTTCACAGAGCAAAAACTAAAAATAAAAAAATAATAGAAAAATTCAAAAACTCTCTACGGCATACTGAATGGCTTAATGAAAATAAGTTTAAAAGGGTAATCCTTACAGGCGGCACGTGGAGAGCTTTAGTTAAATTATATTTTGATAAGTACAGCTATCCTCTCAAAGTCATTCATCATTTCAAACCTGATTTTGACAACTTTGTATCAATGCTTGAAGAAGTTTCAAATTTTAAAAAAAAGGATTTGCAACAATATTCATTAATTACAAAAGATAAAACACCATTTATACGATACGCAGCCAAGGTCGCGTTGGAAATAATAAATAAGGCCTCTGCTAAGCAAGTAGTTATTTCATACACAGCTATCAGAGAAGGTTATATTTCTAATAAATTAAGCTTAAGCTCAAATAGCGATCCGCTTGAATATCAATCATTAAAAGTTGCCGCAATTTCTAACGAATTAAATCCTAGTGCCGTAAATTATGAGAATATTAAATTATTCACAAATAATTTTTTTAAAAGAAAATCCTATTTAAATAAAAGAATAAGAGTGTCCTCTATAAGTTATTTATCAACGGGAGACAGTATAGCTCGTGACGAGAGGGGATTGTTTGTATTTAAACAAATATTAAAATCAGAAATATTAAAGTTTAGCCATTCTGACAGAGTTACACTCGCTACTGTTATTTATGTTTTTCACAATGGAATAGATCTAAATGAGATAAAAGATTATAGAAAAGTTATAAATAAAAATAAATTATTAAGCAGTATTGAGCTTGGATTATTCTTAAGAATTGTATATGAAATTGGAAAATTATCTAATTTTAATTACAGCAATATCAGTATTTATGTAAAAGATTCAAATTTGATATTTTCTATCCCAAAAAACTATTCAGAACTTTTAAACAGTAGATTTAATAAATTTATTTTAATGCTTTCAAAGCACAAAAAATTATCACAAAAGATTATATTTGTTTAATCAATGGAAAATATCAGTTTTATTCTTAATAAGCTAGAAGATGCAATAATCGTTCTTGATTCCGATCAAAAAATTGTTTTTCAAAATTCCCATTCAATAGATTTATTTGAAAATAATTATACTGGTCAAAATATAACAAACTTAATTAGAAGCCCAATAGTTTTAGAGGCATTAGAAAATGTATATAAAAATAAAGAAACAGAAATAATTGAATATAATAGTGAGTACGGAAGTTTATCACCTAGATCAACAAATTTTTACAATGTGGAGATTAGTTATGAGAAAAATCATCTCCAATTAACTAACACAAGAGACAATTATGTTATTCTCATGAAAAATATAACTCCTTTAAAAAATATTGAAAGAGTACGCTCTTCTTTCATTGCAAACGTAAGTCATGAGCTAAAAACACCTCTTGCTACAATCATGGGTTTTTTGGAGACTATAAGAGGTCCAGCAAAAGATGATCAAAAATCTATGTCTAAGTTTCTTGGTATTATGGATAAAGAAACAATTCGCATGAAAAGACTGATAGATGATTTAATTGTCGTATCTAAAATAGAGTCTGATGAGCATATTCATCCAACCAAAAAAGTTAATTTATTGAAAACAATAGATAATGTGGCTGAAAGTCTTAAAGAATACGCATTGACAAAGAATATTAAAATAAGAGTCAACCATCAACTTAGTGAGGGTTTATTTGTATTGGGAAATGAAGATGAGTTGGTACAGGTCTTTACAAATATTATAGATAATTCGATTAAATATGGAAAACTAAACAGCTCAATAGATATATTGGCAGAAAAAATCAAAAAGCAAACTGATTATAGTGATAATAAAAAGCTATTTCCACAACTTGTATCAAAAATCAGCGTTAAAGATGAAAGCGAAGGCATTCATCCTAAACATCTAGCAAGATTAACTGAACGTTTTTACCGTGTAGATGCAGCAAGATCAAAAGAAATCGGTGGAACGGGTTTAGGGTTAACCATAGTTAAACATATTTTAAATAAGCACAGAGGACATTTAGATATAAAAAGTGAAATAAATCAAGGCAGTACATTTTCAGTAGAATTGCCTATTGCACCCATTTCATAAGGTGCAATAATAGTTTAACAAATCTTGGTTAAAATAAAATATGGCGACTCAATTTGTTTTGTTTGGTTATCATCATTTGGCAACAATTTTCACAATTGTGACTATTTCAATTTTATTTCCTTTCTTTGTTCGATTTATAAATAATAAAAATGTAACTAGATCAATTTTTTTGTTAATTGGTTTTATATTAATTTCTCATGAGATAATAAAGCCATTTTATCGAGTGATATTTTATGATCATTCTATTTACGAAGTATTGCCATTGCACATTTGCCATATAGCTGCAATATCAATGGGATTATATGTGTATACAAAGATTAAATTTTTTTTCGAAGTGGGTTATTTTTTTGGATTAAGTGGAAATTTCCTTGCAATCATTACACCAGATTTGGATTTCTCATTTCCTGATGCAGAGTATATTACTTATTATTTCGGTCATGGTTTATTACTGCTTTGTGTAATATATGCCTGTGTATGTACGAAGGTTCAATTAACCTGGTGGTCAGTTTTACGAGTTCTTTTGTTTGCCGTTTGTTTATTACCTATAATTTATGGACTAAATATTTATATTTCTCAATTCTTTAAAGGTGTAAATTATTGGTATTTAATGATAAGGCCTGCCGCGAACACACTTTTAGATATATTTCCATCTCCTCCAATGCACATTCCTTATTTGGCTGTGTTAACAGTTATTATATTCACATTAATTTATCTTCCCTTTAAATATCTTAATAAAAACAGTTATTTAAACTATCAACAATAAACTGACATTCATAAAACTGTAATAAAACTGTTATAAAAATGTAACCAAGTCAAAATAATTTATTGATGATTCTAAACCTTAATGGAGAAAATAATGAGATTAATCAAAATAATGATTATTGCAGTTTTCGCTTCATCAATTTTTACATTCAGTTCTCAAGCTAGAGATACTATAAAAATCGTTGGTTCGTCGACTGTATACCCTTATGCAACCGTAGTTGCTGAGAGATTTGGAAAGACTGGATTTAATACACCAGTGATTGAGAGTACTGGTACGGGCGGTGGAATGAAATTATTCTGTGCTGGAGTTGGTACCGATCACCCCGATATTACCAATGCGTCTCGTAAAATTAAAAGTAAAGAAAAGGCATTATGCGCTAAAAATGGCGTTACTGATATAATTGAAATTACAATTGGTAATGACGGCTTGACGCTTGCTCATAGCTTAGATGCTGCCGATGCAGACTTTACGCAAGAGCATTTATTTTTAGCAATTGCAGAAAAAGTACCCGCTAATGTTGCAAAAGATGGCGAGGGTAATGTCATTGCTGGAAAGTTAATTGATAACCCATATGAAAAATGGTCTGACATTGATGCTTCATTACCTGATCATAAAATTGAAATCCTAGTTGCACCGCCGACATCTGGTACAAGAGATGCTTGGAATTCACTTATTATGAAAAAAGGTTGCAAAGCAGCAGGCGCATACACACTTTGGGAAAATGCCGGTGAAAAGGCAAAGAAAAAATGTGCAGTAGTGCGAGAAGATGGAAGAGTTATTGAAGCTGGTGAAAACGACACTTTAATAGTTCAAAAATTATCAGAGGATCCAGAAAGATTTGGTTACTTTGGTTACAGCTACCTTCTAGCTAACGAAGATAAAATTAAATCTGCTTCGATCACTGGAATTCAGCCAACGCTTGCCGGTATCCAGGATTATTCTTACCCAATTGCACGACCATTACAGTTTTACGTGAAAAAAGCTCACGTAGGTGTTGTGCCAGGAATTGAAGAGTTTCTTGAAGCTTTCACAAGTCCTGATGCAATGGGTGAAGATGGATATCTAACTGATATCGGTTTAGTTGCATTATCTGATGGTGATGCATCTGATATAAGATCAAGAGTTGCTAACTTAGAAACACTCGATCTGGACTAAAAGACTTGATTAATCCACAACTGAGGCAAGTTATGCTTGTCTCAGTTGTTGAATAAGCATTATGGTGAAGCATGGGATTTATATTAATTTCTTTAATTATTCTAATTGGTATCACCAGCTATTTTCTAGGAAATTTAAGAGCAAAAAATCTTAGGACTTCAAATCAAAAAAATCTTAAATCACTTAGTCATTATTATGGGTACTACGTAGCTCTATGGGCTGTTGTGCCGGCGTTATTGATACTGTTGATGATTACCTCGTTTAAATCATTTTTTATTGAGCAATATGTATTAAGTGATTTCATAGCACTTGGTAGTTATACAGAAACAGAACTAAGTTTATTATTTACCCAAATCGAAAACATTGCAATGGGCATAAAACTGTTTGATGAAAATACTATTCTTATAGATGGCGCCGTAAATAAATTAAATTATATTAATAAGACGAGTGAAAACTTAACTTATGTTACAGTTCTTGGGTTTTCAGGCTTACTTGTACTTTACTCAATATTCAATATTAATCACAAACTTAATTCTAGAAAGATTGTCGAGAAATTTTTAATAGTCTTGTATTTTACATGCTCACTTGTCGCTATTATGACTACTGTTGGAATAATTTTTTCCTTATTATATGAAACGTTGCGTTTTTTTTCTCAAGTTCCAATAACCGATTTTTTATTTGGATTAAATTGGAGTCCTCAAAGAGTTTTTGTAAGAGAAGCTGGAGATCTTGATACAAGAGACTTGGCCAATGCATTTGGCGCTGTTCCATTATTTGCTGGAACATTTCTTATTGCATTAATTGCAATGTGTGTCTCAGTCCCAGTTGGTTTACTCACAGCCATTTATATGTCTGAATACGCTTCTCCAAAAGTCAGAGATTGGGCTAAGCCAATTATTGAAATTCTTGCTGGCATTCCAACGGTTGTATACGGATTTTTTGCAGCGTTAACTGTTGCACCTTTAGTGAGAGATATCGGTCAGGGTGCTGGACTAACTGTTTCTTCTGAAAGCGCTCTAGCTGCGGGATTTGTTATGGGAATAATGATAATACCATTTATTTCATCACTTTCTGATGATGTAATAAAATCTGTACCTCAAAGTTTAAGAGAAGGCTCTTATGCCATGGGAGCAACCAAAAGGGAAACAATTGTTAAAGTATTATTGCCAGCTGCGTTGCCAGGTATTGTAGGTTCTTTTTTATTAGCTGTCTCAAGAGCGATTGGGGAGACAATGATTGTTGTTATGGCTGCAGGATTAAATGCAAAATTAACAGCTAATCCGCTTGATGCGGCAACTACAATTACTACTCAGATTGTTGTTATTTTAATCGGTGATCAAGAATTTGATAGCCCAAAAACACAGTCAGCTTTTGCTCTGGGTTTAACTTTGTTCGTTGTTACTTTGGCTCTAAATTTTATAGCTTTACAGGTCGTAAAAAAATATACGGAGAGATATGACTGATAGAATAGAACAAAGAATAAATAGTTTAAATAAAAGGCTCAATTCAGAGAAAAGATTTAGGATTTATTGTATTGGTGCAATGAGCTTTGCGCTTGCATGGGTGCTTATTTTATTTCTAAATATATTTTCATCTGGCTATTCAGCATTTTATAGAACTGTTATCCAGGTAGATGTACCTTTTTTAAATCTTATTGAAGACACGACACAATTTTCTGAGATGAGTTCAGAGGATATTAACAACCTGTCAATGTATTCTTTTTCCAAAAAAGCTATTTATAGACTTTTTCCAGATATTGAAGAGAAAAAAGATAAGAAAATGTTGATACGATTATTCAGTATTGAATTTGAGCAAGAAATAAGAGAATTTTTAAAATCGAATAAGTCAAATATAAATGAAACAGAAACAATATATTTAACTGCCTCCGACGATGTAGATCAGGTTAATAAAGGAAACTACCCAAGGGACTTAGATGAAGACAAAAGAAGAATTAAAGATATTCAACTCTTATTTTTTGATGACCTTGTAGATAGGGGACTTGTCAGCTATGAATTCAATCTACCATTTTTAATGAGGGGTGACAGCCGAGAACCTGAACTGGCAGGAGTAGGAGGTTCAATAGTAGGTTCTTTATTCACAATTTTGGTAGTTTTGATTTTGTCTTTTCCTATTGGAATTTTTGCAGCTATTTATCTTGAGGAATTTGCACCAAAAAATAAAGTTACCGATTTTATTGAAATTAATATTAATAATTTAGCAGCGGTACCTTCTATTGTATTTGGCTTATTGGGGCTTGGTATTATTTTAAATACATTTGGATTGCCAAGGTCAACACCACTGGTTGGAGGCATAGTCTTATCTTTAATGACCCTACCAACAATAATTATTGCAACTAGAGCCTCATTAAGGGCGGTGCCACCATCAATAAGAGAAGGAGCATTAGCAGTCGGAGCAACCAAAATGCAAGCAGTAATGCATCATGTAGTTCCTGTAGCAATGCCTGGTGCATTAACAGGTACAATTATAGGCCTTGCTCAAGCACTTGGAGAAACTGCGCCATTATTATTAATTGGTATGGTGGCATTTGTTGTAGATGTTCCACAAACACCGCTGGATGCTTCTGCCTCTTTGCCAGTTCAGGTTTATTTATGGTCAGAAAGCGCAGAAAGAGGTTATGTTGAAAAAACTTCAGCTACAATTATGATGTTACTTGGATTTTTAATTTTAATGAATTTAGCTGCAGTATTAATTAGAAGAAAATTTGAAACAAAATGGTAAAATAGAATATGAAAAGTATAAAAATAAAAGCAGATAACTTGAATGTTTATTATGGAGAGAAACAGGCACTCTTCGATGTTTCCATGTACATGGAAGAAAAACAAGTCACTGCTTTAATAGGTCCATCAGGTTGTGGTAAATCAACCTTTATTAGATGCTTAAATAGAATGAACGATGTTATTGATATATGCAAAGTACAAGGAAAAATAGAAATCGATGGCAACGATATTTATGCACCAGACATGCAAGTTGAACAACTAAGAGAACGGGTGGGCATGGTTTTTCAAAAGCCGAACCCCTTTCCAAAATCTATTTTTGAAAATGTAGCTTATGGTCCAAGAATACATGGAATAGCAGAACATAAATCTGATTTAGAAGAAATTGTTGTTACCAGTCTAAAAAAAGCGGCTCTCTTTGATGAGGTTAAAGATAGATTATACGATGCGGGAACAGGCCTCTCGGGGGGACAGCAACAAAGATTGTGTATTGCAAGAGCTATATCCGTAAATCCAGATATTATTCTAATGGATGAGCCTTGTTCAGCTTTAGACCCAATTGCTACGGCTAGAATTGAAGAATTAATGGGAGATCTTAAAACAGAATATACAATAATTATTGTTACACACTCGATGCAACAAGCCGCTAGAGTTTCATCAAGGACAGGTTTTTTTCATTTAGGTAAATTAGTTGAAGTTGATAAGACTGAAACAATCTTTTCAAATCCATCAGATCAGAGAACGCAAGATTATATAACAGGGAGGTTTGGTTAATGAGTGAACACATAGTTTCATCTTATGATGAGCAATTAGATTTAATAAATAGTACATTAATTAAAATGGGAGGATTGGTTGAAACACAGCTTCACAATTCTCTTGTTGCTTTGGGTGATAAAGATACTGCTTTTGCAGAAGAAATTTTAAGAGATGATAATAAAATAGATGCCTTAGAAAAGGAAATTGATGCTTTAACATACAAAGTAATTGCAATGAGGCAACCGCTTGCTAATGATTTAAGAACCGTACTTTCGGCACTAAGCATTGCAAACGATCTCGAGAGAATGGGTGATCACGCTACCAATATTGCTAAAAGAGTTGCAAATGTAAAAATAAATATGCCCGACACGCCGGTTTCAGAAATTGTCAATATGGGTGAGAACGTTCAAAGAATGATAAAAAATGTTTTAGATGCCTTCGTTCAAAAATCAGATACGCTAGCAATTAATGCTTGGGATTTAGACGGCGATATTGATGAATTGTATTTATCAATTTACAGGGATCTTCTTAAGACGATGGCAGAAGACCCAGATACAATTACAGGCTGTTCACACTTATTGTCGATTGCTAAAAACATAGAGAGAATAGGAGATTATGTTCAAAATATTGCTGAAGACATTCACTTCATTACAACTGGTCAAGCCTTAGAACGTAAGTCGGAAAAAAGAATTAAGTGGGAAAAGGTGTAATGAAACCTAAAATCCTAGTAATTGAGGATGAAGTCTCAATAGTTGAATTATTAAAATACAATCTCACAGCTAGTGGATTTGATGTAGACGTATGCTTTGATGGCGATAGCGCATTGGATAGTATATTTGGTGATATTAAATACGATCTCATAATCGTTGACTGGATGCTCCCAAATATTTCTGGGTTAGAATTGTGTAGACGAGTACGTAAAGATAAAACTACAAAGAACATTCCTTTAATTATGCTCACAGCTAAAGGAGAAGAAGAAGATAAATTAAGAGCATTTGAAACTGAAATTGATGACTACATAACAAAACCATTTTCAGTCAATGAGTTAGTAGCAAGAATTAAAGCAGTACTTAAACGCTTAAGACCTATTTTTTATAATGAAGTTCTTACTTATAAGGGAATTCAATTAGATGTTTCAACGCATCGTGTCACCAGGGATAAAACAGAAATAAGTCTTGGACCTACGGAATTTAATTTATTGCGTTTTTTAATGGAAAATCAAGGTAAAGTATTTTCAAGACAACAATTATTAGATTATGTATGGACTACAAGTCCATATGTCGAGCCTAGAACAGTTGATGTTCATATCAGAAGATTAAGAAAAGCATTAAACGAAGGATTTGAATACGACCCAATTAGAACAATTAGATCTGCTGGATATTCTCTTGGTATATGAGCATTAAAAATGTTTTATATTTATGTACGCAAAATTCAGCCAGAAGCATTATAGCTGAGGCAATTACCAATTATAAATATAGTGAAAGTCTGAAAGGCTATAGCGCTGGTAGCACACCTTCAGGAATAATAAATCCTAAAACACTCGATTTATTAGATGATATGAAAATACCGACTGAGAAACTCTATAGTAAAAGTTGGGACGTATTTGGTGAGCCCAACTCTCCCTCTATGGATTATGTCGTTACTGTGTGTGGAAATGCCGCTAAAGAAACATGTCCGATCTGGCCGGGTGCTCCAAAAACATTTCATTTCAATATTGAAGACCCCGTTAAACAGAACTTAAACGAAGTCGATCACAAAAAGTTTTTTAGATCTACATTTGATTATATTGATCAATTAATAAAAGAAAATTTGCTTAAATAAATGCCTAAAAAAATACTTTCTGAATATCTGGGTACACTCTTACTTGTTTTCTCGGTAGTAGGATCAGGGATAATGGCCGAAAATCTATCTCCTACAAATGAAGGTGTTGTATTGCTTGCTAATGCAATAGCAACAGGAGCAATGCTTTACGTGATAATATCAATATTTGGTCCTATATCTGGAGCTCATTTTAATCCAGTTGTTACACTTTATTTTAGATTTAAATCAGATATTAATAACGTAACGATGATATTATTTATCATTTTTCAACTAGTGGGTGGCACTTCTGGAGTCATTTTAGCAAATTATATTTTTGATGATTTATTTATTGAATTTTCAACTAAAGAAAGAACAGGAATTAATATTCATGTCTCTGAAGTGGTTGCAACAATAGGCTTATTAATTACAATTGTGCTCACACTAAAGGCAAAAAGAGATCCAGCAATAGCGGTGGCTTTATATATAACTGGGGCTTATTGGTTCACATCTTCAACGTCATTTGCCAATCCAGCTGTCACGATCAGTAGATCATTCACCAACACATTTACCGGTATAGATCCACAGCACGTGTTGATGTTTATTTTTATGCAATTAATTGGACTCTTAATTGCATATTTTATTCTTCGGTTTTACGATTAATTATATCGCTTGTCCAGATACCCATACTTTTTTTACTATTGGTAAATTGTTATAAATACTGAAACTAACTAGGTCCGCCTTCATGCCGCACTGTATACTACCTCGGTCTAGAAGCTGTGTAGCTATTGCTGGGTTTCTTGAAATAGAGGCAATTGCTTTTGGCATATTACCGGACTCTAAACCCCATTTGACAGCTGAAGAAAGTAGGGATGACGGGATATAGTCAGAGCTAAAAATATCAAGGCAATTTTCGTCTATGAGTTCTTGAGCTGAAATATTTCCAGAATGTGACCCACCTCTCATTAAATTTGGCGAACCCATGATAATTTTCATGTCTTCTTTTTGCGACTCTTTTGCTGCTTCGATTGTGGTTGGAAATTCTGCTATTGAAACTCCTAGATTTTTTGAACTTAATACATCTTCTATAGTAGTGTCATCATGACTCGCAAGAACACATTGAAATCTCATTTGTGCTTCAGATATTTTCTTTATATGTATTTCACTATTTTTTGACTGCAGTGCTTTTAATTTAGAGAAGTGATTTTCCATTTCTTCATCAGATAGTTGATATTTACCCGCTAAATATTCCTTATATTTATCTGTATTTCTAAATTGTCTTTGTCCCGGTGTATGGTCCATAATGCTTATCATTTTAACGTTGCTTGATTCATCAAACTCATCAAGTTCATTTGCTAACGTTTCAGATGCGGTTTCTGCACGCAAGTGAATATAATGGTCAATTTTAAAAAGTTTATTTTTTTTTAAAGTTGAAATTTGGTCAGCTGTTGCTTTAGCATATTTTTTATATTCACCTTGAAGGTTCCCTTTTGGTATCGATCCAACTCTAAGTGCATCAAATACCGTGGTTATACCGACGGAAGACAATTCTCTATCATGAGCTAGCAATGCGTTTATAATTGGCCATTCTACTTTTGGCCTGGGTGTTAAATGTCTTTCGATATTATCTGTATGAAGTTCGATTAAACCAGGAATTAAGAAATCCTTGTTTAAATCGAAAGCAGAATTTCCTGTATAATTTCCTTTACTTAAATCCTTTATTATACCGTTTGCAATGTAAACATGGCCCATAAAAGACTCGTCCGGACAAACAATATGGGCATTTTTTATTACAAATTCATTCATATTTATTTAACAAGATATTACTAATTTATTAGATTATTGTTAAAGTATTATGACTAATTACAAAAGAGTGGCAATTTACTTTTTGCCTAAAAAAAACTCGAGTTTAGAAAACTTCGGAAAAAACCTTTTAGGTAGAGATATCAATAAAAAGAAAAAAATATCACTAACAAGACGTCAAAAATATTTTATTAGTAGAGGTTTTACATTCTTTGATGAACTTAAAGACTATTGTGAACAGCCTGCAAAGTATGGGTTTCACGCAACATTAAAGGCACCATTTAGACTTAAAAGAAATGTTAAAACAAAAAATTTTTATGATGTTATTAGCCATATAGCAGCACAACATAGTAGATTTAAGATACAAGGTTTAAAAATTGTTTATAGTAAAAAATTTACTTTCATAACTAGCAGAAAACCAAACAAATTATTAATAAACCTTGAGAATGATCTTGTTAAACATCTAGATACTTTTAGGGCAGAGCTAAATAAAACAGAAATAAAAAAAAGGATCCCTGATTCTTTAACTATTAAGCAAAACAAATATTTAAAAGAGTGGGGATATCCATTCGTCTTTGATCAGTTTAAATTTCATATGACGCTAATGAACCAAAATAACAATAAATTATCTAACAAACAAAAATTAGAACTAGAAAAATTAATTTACAAAATATCAAATAATGTAATTGAATTTAATGAAATTAGTTTACTTGGTGAAAATAAAAATGGCCATTTTGAGGAAATAAAAAGGTTTAAATTAAACTTTTAATTAATGCAGTTAAATTCATAATACCTTGATCAATACTGCTATTATTTTCTACAAATTTTGTACTTGTTGGTAAATTATAATTTTCTCTTTTTATTCGAGAGTTGATTTCGAATTCGTTCTCTCTTTTTCTATCAAAAATTCGTTGACTCAATAAATTGCTAGTAGCATTTATGTGTATAACGATAGAAGAGGATATATCATATAATATATTATTTATATATTCTCTAGATCCAGCAAATATTATGTTTTTCCCATCTTTAAGATCATCAATTGCATCTTTGTGAATACCATAATTGCAATTATTTGCATTCCATGTTGTACAAAATAAATTTTCACTCTTCATTTGTGTAAATATTTTTTCATCAATGGGGTTGTAGTCTTCATTAATATCTATTTTAGTTCTTGTAATGTATCTTTTGATCGCCTTTAGATTATCGATATTTTTACAGGCTCCATTTATAAGGGTATTTTTACCAGATCCTGATGGACCTAAGACGATAAAAGCCTTGCCGTTTCTTTTAATGCTTTGTTTCAATGTTTAGATCAATCTCTCTTACATTCAACTTTTTTCGAGAATATTCGTCATGAAAGATTCCAATAATTGATACGCCTCTATTAGATTTCGCTTTAATTAAATTGATAATTATATCACGATTTCTACTGTCAAGACTTGCAGTTGGCTCATCGAGTAACAAGTAAGGAAGGTCTTTTATAAAACCTCGTGCGATATTAATTCTCTGTTGCTCGCCCCCAGAAAAAGTTAGCGGAGATAAGTGCCACAAATTCTTCTCAATATTTAAGTCCTTTAAAAGTTTTATCGATTTTTTATAAGCATTATTTTTATTATCACCTGAATTTAATAATGGTTCCATTATTACATCTAAAGCAGAAATACGGGGTATCACTTTTAAAAATTGGCTCACATACCCAATTGAAGTTTTTCTAAGTTTAAGTATTTCCTGAGCCGATAGAGTGGCAATATTTTTATTATTTATAATTATAGCACCCTTATCAATTATATAACTTCCATAAATCATCTTTAAAATACTTGATTTACCTATGCCTGATGGTCCTTTAAGGGCTACAATTTCACCTGGATTAACCTCAAAATTTAAATTTTTAAAAACTGTTATCTTCGCGTTATTTTGGTTAAATAAAGTAAACGATTTATTAACTTTTTTTACCTCAATCATATTAAACGTGTAACACCGAACTTACTAATAGCTGTGTATATTCTTGCTGAGGATCTTCAAGTACCTGATCGCTTAAACCAGACTCGATTACAGTACCGTTTTTCATGACAATCATTTTATCTGCAAGTAATCTGATAACGGCTAAATCATGTGATACAATAATTACTGTAAGGTTCAACTCATTAACAAGTGATCTTATCAAATCAAGAACACGAGCTTGAACTGAAACATCTAGCCCACCAGTTGGTTCATCCATAAAAATAACATTTGGGCTTGTTATTAGATTTTTTGCTATTTGAAGTCTTTGAAGCATTCCACCTGAGAAAGTAATGGGTAGATCATCAATTCTACTTTTGTCTATTTCAACTTTATTAATCCATTTTGTTGCTAAGCTTCTTATATTTCCATAATGTCTATAGCCAACAGACATTAATTTTTCGCCTATATTACCACCTGCTGATACATTTAATCTTAATCCGTCACGTGGGTTTTGATGAACAAAAGCTAAATCTGTTCTAATAAATTTTCTTTTCTCTGACTCTGATATATTTAAAAAGTCGGTTTTTTTGTTGTTAATATTGAAAATTATTTTTCCTCTATCAGGCTCAAGATTGCCGGATAAGCAGTTAATTAAGGTTGTTTTACCGGAACCAGACTCACCGACAATGCCCAATACTTCACCTGGATATAGTGACATTGAAATATTTTTACATCCAACAATATTATCATAAGATTTGCTTAAATTTGTAACTTTTAAAAGAGGGATTATCATTTATTTTTTCTTTTATTACAAAAATCTGTATCTGAGCAAATAAAAGATTTATTTCCCGCATCATCAACAATAATCTCATCTAAATATGTATTCTTTGATCCACAAATATCACACGCGTGTTCAGCTTTAAATGGGTCAAATGGGTAGTCTTCAAAATCGAGACTTTTAACTTTTGTATATGGTGGAATAGCATAAATTCTTTGTTCTCTTCCAGCACCAAATAGCTGTATCGCTGGTGAGTTATTCATTTTAGGATTATCAAATTTTGGTATTGGGGATGGATCCATTATATAACGATCATTAGTTTTTACTGGATAAGCGTAAGCGGTTTCTATATGCCCATTTTTTGATATATCTTCATAGAGCTTTACGTGCATTGCGCCATATTCGGAAAGAGAGTGCATTTTTATTGTTTCAGATACTTTAGGTTCTAGAAAGGCCAAGGGTTCAGGGATGGGTACCTGATAAACAAATATTTGTTTCTTTTTTAATGGTGTTTCAGGAATTCTATGTCTAGTTTGTATCAGTGTTGCTTTTTCAGTAATTTCAGTAGTTTTAATATTTGAAGTTTTTTTGAAAAAATTTCTTATTGATACAGCGTTGGTAGTATCGTCAGCTCCCTGATCTATTATTTTTAAAGTGTCTCTTTTTGTTAAGCAGCTAGCAGTAACTTGGACTCCACCTGTTCCCCATCCATATGGCATAGGCATTTCTCTAGAGGCAAAAGGAACCTGATAACCTGGAATACATAAAGCTTTTATTATTGCACGTCTTATCATTTTTTTTGTATTCTCATCTAAATACGCAAAATTATATTCTTGATCAAAAGGTAGACCTTTGTCTACTTTGAAATCTTTAATCTTAATTACGTTATTTGTTTTTCTCATACTCTTTACGAATTCTTCTAACCAATTCCAGCTCTGATTGAAAATCAACATAATGGGGTAACTTTAAATGTTCCAAAAACCCAGTTGCCTGTATATTATCACAATGTGACAATACAAACTCTTCATCCTGAGCAGGTGCTCCGACAAACTCTTCACCAATTTCTTTCCACCTTAATGCCCTATCGACTAGGGCCATTGATACTGCCTTTCTTTCTAATTGACCAAATGTCAAACCATATCCTCGTGTAAATTGTGCGGGTGTTTTTTTGCTTCCTTGAAATTGATTTACACTCTCGCACTCAGTAACAATTATTTCTGCAATATCGATCTCAATGTCTAATTCTGGAATGTTGTACTTAACTTTTACATAACCAATTCTTAATTCACCTACAAAAGCATGATTTCTAGCGTAGCCTCTTTGAGTTGAATAAGCTAAAGCAAGAAGAAATCCTTCATCGGCTCTAGAAAGTGATTGTAACCTCTCACTTCTATTAGCTGGAAACTCAAGTGGATTTCTTGTGATGTCTTTTGGCTGATAATTATTATTTTTTTCTTTTTGAATAAGGCCTTCTTTATTTAAAAATCTCAGTACGTGAGGTATTTTTTCCTTTAATACTTTTCGTTTTTCTGCCTTAGGTATATTCCCTTCAGCCAGTAAACTAAAGTCTAAAAGTCTGTGTGTATAATCAAATGTAGGCCCCAATTTTTGTTTTCCAGGAATATCTTTATAAGTTGCTGAGATTCTTCTCATGCATACCATATCTTCTGTTTTAATAGGGGGGGATGTTCCAAATCTTGGTAGAGTTGTACGATAGGCCCTGATTAAGAAGATGGCTTCAATAAGGTCACCTCTTGATTGTTTTATGGCGAGAGCTGCTAGATCAGTATCATATAATGATCCTTCTGACATGACCCTTTCAACAGACAATGTCAACTGTTCTTTAATTTGATCAATTTCGAGGTTGGGAACATTAACATCACCTCTCCTTATTTCTGAAAGCCAATTATGAGCATTTTCAATTGCTTTTTCACCACCTTTAACAGCTACATACATAGAAACTATCCTTTCTTTTTAATTTTTATTGATCTTGGAATGCAAAAAAAATTGCTTTTATTGGTAAAATAGAAATCTATACCAAGGGGGAAGGAGTTATTTACATCACTTATTTTATTCGCATGTGGTAAGTAGATATCTTTGCTACCTTTGATACCGGGCCCCGAAATACTTACATTGTCTGATTTAAAGGGTGTCTCAATTATTAATGTACATGATCTATCCGGAAACTCGTCTGATCCTCTAGAGAACTCTGTAAGGGGCAACATGTCATGGAAAGTACCAATTGCAAAATTTGCAAATTTTTTATCTACTATTTTAGAGTTTGTATGAAAGGCTACCCAATCTCTTAAGGATTTAGTGTCTAATGATTTTCCAATATAAATGGTGCTGGTGTGATCGCACATAGTGGACAAAATAGAAGCTGAAGATGTAGAAATTTGTTTAGGTTTATTTATCTCTAAAAACTTTTCAATTGATCCAGGATAAGAAGTTGCAAACAATATAGCTCTGAATGCATCGGCTTTTATAATAGACTCGTTTTCATTTGTATTAATCATTTCAAGTTTCACCTCGCACCAATGTAAAGAAATCGACAGCTGTTGACTCTGATTTTGACATTACATCTTTTTTTAAATTTTTATCGCTTACAACTAGAGGGCGTATTATATTTTTGATTAAAAAATCTCTTTTATTTGTTTGCAGTAAAGCATCGCATATAGCAACAATTTCAGCCTTATGTTTATTTCTTCCTTGCACATATCCGTGACCAATTTTTCCTTGTGAGGTTTTCAATTGACAACGGGTAATAGTAACTTCACCAAAATTGAAATTATTTCCTGTTACTCCAATTTTTCCTTGACACATTATACTGCCTATTTCCGGTTTTCTAAGCCATGTGAAATTTACCTCAATACCAAATTTTTCCCAAAGAGAAGTTAGGTGGGCATCATTACATGTAGCCAATGTACTAAGCCAAAATTTTCTTTCCATATTAATCTATACAACTATACAAGTATACTATATTAATTATGCCGATTCGTTTCAATTTATTTATTAAAATTATGTTACAATAACCAAATGTTTGCCTGGGAAGAAATAAGGGACTCAATAAAAAAAGATATTATTGATCGTAAGCTTCGATTAGGGGAAAAAATCTATTCTGAAAACTATTATGCTAAGCTTTTTAAGGTGAATAGGCATACAGTTAGACGTGGAATCGAGGCCCTTAAAAAAGAAAATATCATTTATTCGAGAAGAGGTTTAGGATATTTTCTTAACTCTAAGAAAATAAATTATAAAATCGGAAAAATAGTAAGGGCATCACAGAATTTAAATCAAGAGACTACTGATATTGCTGTAGATATTATTTCTATAGATAAGAGAAAAGGGTACAGCAATGAAATAAGAGAATTTAATTTAAAAAAAAATGACTCAGTTTTCTATATTTATACAATCTCTAAAGCTAATGGTATTCCACTTATTTTAACAGAAAGATTAGTCCCAGAAAAAAGATTTAAAAATTTTGATTTATTTTTTCGCAAAACTGGCTCTATGACATTGTCCTTTAATAAATATGGATTAAAAAAAATATATAGAAAAAAACAACAGTATCAGCAGAGAGTGCGAATAATGTACAATCCAAATATTTAAAAATAAATATCGGAGACCCGTTAATACATACAAAAGCAATAAATACAGATATTAATAACAAACCAATTGAGATAAGTGATAGTTATTTCGTTGGAAGTAAAATTCAATTAGAAGTAAGCAAATTATAATTATTTGTGCATTTGATTTGTAGGTTTCTCGAAAATTATTAGTGAGAAAGAAAACGCTGATAGGATTGCAGTTATTACAATCGTAATCGTAAATAAGTTTAAATTATACGCAAAAAGAAGTGCACCTAATGCTGGACCTACGGCAAAGCTAATGCTCCTTGAAAGGGCCATCCACCCTTTAGCTTGGCCATAAATTTGTGACTCAAAATACATATTGGTGACATAACCATATGTTATTGTTAAAACACCGTGACCCATTCCGAAAAAAGCCATACTAATTGCGGCAACAAAAATATTATTTGTAAATTGAGCTGTAAAAATTGAAAAAATAACAAACAAAAAGGCTATTAAGCCTGTATATCTTGCGTCGTAATGCTTTCCAATTTTCATTTCCAAGTATCTTCCTACAAGTTGAAACGGGCCATATATACTCGCAAGTACAACCGCGATACTAATGTCATTAAATGTTTCTGTAAAAAAATTTACTAATGCAAGGGTAAATGCTACAAAAAAAAAATTTTGTAAAGAAGAGGATATTGTAATATAAAAAAATGATCTCTTTTGTGTCTTCTTTAGCTCATTCCAATTAAATAATAACTTACTTTCATTTAAGTATTCTATATTTGATTTGTATTTCATTTCCTTTGAGGACACAAGTACATAGCCAATTAATAAAATAATTGAAGTAAATAAACACGTATAGAATAAACCTACATTGTATATAAGTGGATAAATTGAAAGCCAGGTAATAGTGCTTGCTACCGCTCCATAAAAAGTAATTATTGAAATATTTTTTCTAGAATTAATTTCATCCATTTGGACTGCCGCATTAAACGCTACCTCATAGGTTGACATACCAAGCCCCAAGGTAATTAGAAACATAGAAATAAACACCCACAATACATTTTTGAAAATAAATAAATCAATCTCTGTTATTCCAATAAAAATTGAGCCTATCATACCTAATAACAGGCCGTATTTAATTACGATTAGGCTTCCATGATGGTCTGACCATTTTCCAATCCGAGGCGCTAATAGGGCTTGAAATAACAGTGCTAAACTAAACATTGTGAGAATTAATTCCTCACTTAAATTGGTGTGCAGTGAGATATACTCTTTTAATGGGGCAATAGTATAGAATAAAAATCCGTAACCAATGATTGTTACAATTCCAATAGTATGAACAGGAAATAAACTATTATTTTCTTTCAACTTGATGCCTGTTTAGTATTTATTTTTATAAGTCATTGAATAAATTTGTTATTTTTACAATAGTTAAAAAATAGATTGTTTACCAATTTTTAAATATTACAAAAATGTTAAGAAATATTACAATAATATTACATGAAACGATTCGTGCTTTTAATGTTCATTTTTAAAATTCTGCTGAGCACAAACATCTATGCTGACGACTTTAAGAGTTGTATAGCTTATTTTCAAAACACTTCATCTCTAGAAATAGGGTACGATGAGACAATAATTAATTGTGAAATATATTTTAATACTCATCCTAGCAGTAACTTCAATGAGTATAGTCTTTGTATGTTGCAGAATATTAAATCAGCTAAAAATATTGATGATTATTTTTATGAGTCAGACCAATGTGTGATTAATCACTGTTCTTCTAATTTAGAAACTTTTTTTAATGGTAGTGATCCTGGCTTTTGTACGTTATTAGAAGAGGTGTAGTTAAAAAATCTGCCACCATGACTTTTCTTTTTCATTTTCTGTCTCTTCTTGCAGTTCGTCTGACTCATTAACAATTCCAATTCTCATATCTTGTCCGGCAACATTGCCTTCTCTCGCTATAGTTTGAGCCTCTTTCAATTTCATTTTTGCAAGGACGTTTTGATTTTTATTACACAATTCCATTCCTTCAAGCATTAAATTATGTGCTTTCGTTGCTGAATCTGGGTCAGCTCGCTGTATATCGTTTTTAACTGATCCACGGAGCGTTAATACACTTAAATCTTCACAGTTTCCTATATTGCTCTCGTATGTACTTTCAGTATTGGTAGAATAGTTACTTCCAGCTTGCCCAATTGTATTGTCTTCATGACTGTCTGCAAGAGCAAGAGATGATAACATGTACGACGTTATTAAAAAGAATTGAATAAATTTGGTCATAATTAATGATACAAATAGATTGTTAAAAAAATATTAAGATCTCAAAAAAAAAATTATTTTTTTGCCATTTTTGCCAATTGTAATTCTGCTCCTAGCGTTTCATCACCAATCAAAGCTCTTCTTACTTTTGCGGACATTGTATCCATGAAAATAACAACTCCTAAAATCAATAATGACATATACATAACATTTTCCCAACTGGTACCCGTATTTATTGCTCCAAGTAATTGTAAACCTATGCCGCCTGCGCCCATGGCACCTATAATAACAGCTCCTCTCGTGTTTGATTCTAAGTAGTAAAGAGTTTGGGAAATAAAAATAGGAAGTATTTGAGGTATAATTCCAAATCTGTGTTGAAGAGTTTTATTCGCTCCCGTAGACTCTACACCTTCTTGTTGCTTTTCTTCAGTGTTTTCTATTGCTTCAGACATTAATTTTCCAAGAGTTCCTGTATCTGTAATTGCAATAGCAAATATTCCAGTAAATGGTCCTGGTCCGAAGGCTCTTAAAAAAATTAAGCTCCAAATCAAAAAATCGATGCCTCTTAATGTATCAAATAACCGTCTTAATATCGTTCGAACAAATTTAAAAGGCGTTACATTGTAAGCTGCAAAAAATGCCAGAGGAAAACCCAGAAGAGCTGCTAGTAGGGTGCCCAATAGAGCCATAAAAATTGTCTCTAATAAAGCCCACAATATTTGTCCATGATGCCACATATCATTATTTAGAAATTCTTGAATTAGAAGCGAAAAATTTGAAATATTGGGGTCAACTCTATCGCCTGAGAATGAAAGTGAAATAGCATTCCAAATTCCATATGGTTCTAAAGGACTGTCAAAGTCAAACCAGAAATAGTTCCAACCAAGATTGTACCTATGTACTTCAACTTTTTTTGAATAAACTTGAACTCTTTCGTAAAGAGATGGTCTAACCTCTATTTTATTTTCCGTTACCCTTATCCATTTTGGGAGATTATCTACATTTTCAACGTAAGGCTTACCTTGTGCATCAAGACGAAAAACAAGTGTTTCTTTGGTGTCTGGCCAGTTTTCTATTGTAACTTTATCATCGTATAGATTTGCAAACCCTCCATTTTTAAAACTTATTTTTGTTTCACCCTCTGGACCTATGGAAGTCCATTCAGGATACCTTTCTGGAAGACCGTCACTTTTTTGATAGGGGCCAACATACTGAGACCACCTGCTTCCTTCAAAGGATATAATTATATCATCTGGTTCACTCCATTTCATTGTGACATGGTCTTTATGTGCATATGTGTCGAGGGCAAACAATGAAGCTCTTTCAGGACTCCATTTTTTATGAATCTGCAATATGTCGAGGCTTAAAATTGCTATGATTAAATACACTATAATCCCGAGCACTAAAAAAGTTGACCACATTTTAGATGAAAATTTAGTAACTACTATATCTGAATAATTTTTAATAATTTCAGACCTGTTCATGATTTCAATCCTATTAATGATTTTCGCCAATAACTTGATAAGTAATCCAATGCAATGATCGTAGACACAAGTAAAAACATTATTGCAATAGTGTCAGCTTCATATTTCCACTGTATATTAGTGTAAAGTTGCTCACCGATACCTCCAGCGCCAACAAATCCCAAAATAGTTGAAGCCCTTATATTAATCTCAAATCTTAAAATTGTGTAAGTTAGAAATAGAGGGAGTGCCTGAGTTACCACACCAAATCTTATTCTGGTAAACCATGAAGCTCCACAGGACTCAAGACCTTCAATTGGATTTTTGTCGACATTCTCAATAGCTTCTGAAAACAGTTTGCCAAGAGCTCCTGCGGTATGAATTATGATGGCAATTACAGCAGGCAGTGCTGACTTTCCCAGTAGATACAACAAAACAAGCGCAATAACTAATTCTGGAAACGATCTGCATATATCCATGATGCGTCGAAATATTAATACAGTAGTTTTACTTTTGATTAGATTACGACTTGAAAAAATACTTAAAAAAAAGGCTAGCAACGTACCCATTGCTGTTGAAAATAGAGCCATATTAATAGTGCTTATTAAATCTGGAAGGTATTCAAGTAACAATAAATTCCATCTATAGCCGTATTCCCATGACCCAACAAATAGATCAACTGGGTAATCGAAAAATTTAGGTAATCCAACCCAGATGCTAGTCGCATTTCCTGTTTCTGCTACAATTAAACCCGAATAAATAACTGCTATCAATGCCGCAATTGAGAGAAAAGAATAAATTGATCTTGTTCTTGTAAGAGATTTTAAATTATTTTCAATTTTAATTAAATTTTCTGGCAATGATGATTGCACTGTTTCCTCCAAATAAACAACTAACTAAGAGGATGGGGCATGCCATCCTCTTAAGTTAGCAAACAACTACCGAAATTTATTCGGCTTTTTTAGCTTCAATTTTAGCTTTACGAGCAGCTACAATAGTTTCATAGAAACTATGGTCGACTGGCACCCAAGCTTTAACAACTCCATTTGCAACATTCTCGCTGCATTGTGGGTCATTTTCATGGATCCACTGCTTCATGCCTACCATGACCTGATGCGCTCTCACAGGCATATTAGTTGGCATTACAATCGGTCCATTTGGTATCAAAGCAGATGACCAAATCTGTTTGATGTCATCCATATTTAATAGTCCTTTATCAACCATTTTTCTCAGATTTCCAGAAGAGTAACCTTCGCTCCATTCACCAACTCCAGATACCCATGTCACACCTGCATCGATATCACCATTAAGAACTGCCAAAACGTTATTTTCATGACCACCTGAAAATTGTGTAGAGCCAAAGTATGAGTCTGGATCCATTCCTGCAGCTTTTAATTCGATTGATGGTATTAGATAACCAGATGTTGAATTAGGATCAGCCCATCCAAAAGATTTACCTTTTAAATCATCAAGTGAATTGATACCCGAGTCTGATCTTGTAACCATGACTGAATAATAGCCCATATCTCCTGTTGGCTGCATTCTGGTTAAAATTGGTACAGTAGCGGTAGGATCTTCTAGATATATACCCGCATATCCTGATGAGCCAAACCAAGCATAATCTAAGCTGCCACCAAGCATTGACTCCATTGTTCCTGCATAATCTTTAAAAGTATAAATTTTAGCTGGTACTCCATATGCAACTTCCGCATATTCCTTTAGACATGCATTATTCTTAATAATGTCTTGAGCTGATTCATCGCCTAAAAATCCAAGTCTCATTTCAGGTTGATATTTACTCAAGTCCATTGTTGGCCCTTTATAGCCAGATACATCCCATGCGTATGCATTTGCAGACACGAAAAGGAATGAACAAGCAATAATAGACCTTACTAAATTTTTAATCATTTTTAGTATATCTCCTTGTTAGTTGTTAAGTTTTTTTTTGAAAAGGCTAACATTATCCTGCCTCTGCAAACTGTTCGTCACCAAGTGAAGTTGAAGTAACTGTTGGTTCAAATGCTTCTTCAGCTTCAGCGCCATAAATTTCTCTAGCAACATCATCTTTTAAACTTGAAGGTACATCATCAAAAACAATTTCCCCAAGTCTCATGCCAATGATTCTGTCACAATAATTTTTAGCGGTATCAAGAGTATGAAGATTTGCAAGAACAGTAATCTGCTTTTCTCTATGAATATTTCTAAGTGATTCCATTACAAGTCGGGCATTAAGAGGGTCTAGCGATGCAATAGGCTCGTCGGCTAAAATCATTTTTGGTTGCTGCATCATAGCTCTACAAATTGCAACCCTTTGTTGCTGTCCACCAGATAAAGTCTCTGCTCTTTGCAGCGCGGTTTCAGCCATTCCCAATTTATCCAGAGCCATCAATGCATCAACGCGTTCATCTTTAGTGAAAAGTTTTAAGCTTGATCGTAAAGTACCTTGAATATTTGATCTTCCAAGAATTACATTTGTTAAAACATCTAAACGGGGCACAAGATTGAATTGCTGAAATATCATGGCACAATCTTTTTGCCATGCTCGTTTGTCTTTCTTTGTTAATGAAAGTATATTTCTGCCTTCAATAAAAATAGATCCACTAGTTGCGTCGGTTAGACGATTCATTATTCTCAGTAATGTTGACTTTCCAGCACCAGATCTGCCAATGATACCAATCATTTCAGGTTTATTGATTTCAAATGTGACATCGTTTACTGCACGGTTGTCACCAAAATACTTATTTAATTTCTCTACTTTGATCATTAGTATGAATAAAAAGTAATACAAAAAAATTAAATCAAAGTTGCATTTTTATTACAGATATTTTGCAATTTATTACACTAATGTTACAGCTCAAATTATTGACATTAAAAAAAATATAATTAATCATTTAAGTCATGCAATTAGATAAAATCCAATCTCTAGAAAATAAATTAAATTCAGCTTCAATTATTGAGCGTACCAATGTTTTATGTGAAATTATTGATCAAAGAGGTTCGTGCAGTTTTTATGACGAAGAGATTACTCAATTACAACATGCTCTTCAGTGCGCAACCTTAGCTAAAGAAAATAATGAAAGTGATAAATTTATTACTGCTTCATTATTTCACGATTTAGGGCATATGTTGACTGGCGAAGATGTAAATAGCCATGATTTTTTAAACAATGACAAGTATCATGAAAACGTTGCTGCATCTTTTTTATCCAAGTATTTCCCTGAAGAAGTTACTTATCCAATTAAAATGCACGTTATTGCAAAGAGATATCTATGTTCCGTTCAATCAGATTATTATGACGGTCTTTCAGATGGCTCCAAAAGAAGTTTTAAACTTCAAGGCGGATATTTAAACAAAGATGCTATTCGAAAACTGGAAAGTCATAAATATTTTGAAGATGCAGTAAGACTTCGAAAGTATGATGACAATGCAAAAATTAGGGGAAAGAAAACTGAAGCTATTTCATTCTTTCATCCTTTTATTAAAAAGTCCTATATTTGAACTTTACTAAAATAAAGCTTTCGAAAATTGTTAAAGCAAAAAAAAATCTTGGTAATTTGGTTATATCCAGTTGTCCAGGTATCAGTAATTCTAGATTTGATAAATTTACTTATAAAAAAGATTTAACCATTATCATCGACTTAAATATATCACTCGTTGTTTCATTGATAGAACTTAATGAAATTAGAAATTTTGAAATTAATCAGTTCCATAAAGATCTAGAGGAGAAGAATGTTAGGGCCTACAGCATGCCCATAAAAAACTATGGTATTCCAGCTCAGATTAAAAAAAATGAATATAGTCAAATTATCAGAGATTGTGTTACTCAGTTAGAACTCAATAAAAATGTTTACCTGCATTGTTATGCTGGATTAGGTAGATCTGGAATGTTTGCTTCACTTATTTTAAAGGCACTAGGACTAGATTCAAACCAATGCATAAATCATGTAAGGAATTGCCGGCCAGGTACAATTGAAACAGAGGAACAAGAAAAATTTGTAATCAACTTTTAAGGCCCTTCACCACGTGAAAGCCTTTTGTTAATATCATCAATAACGGCCTCGATATCTGCAATAGTTTCTATTACGTAATGCGCACCTGCTTTATAAAGCAGATCTTTTGCATATCCTTGTTTCATATCAATTTCTTCTTTACTCAGTTCATCAGCTTCTTCTAAGGAATTTATATTCATATAATTCGAATATCGCGTTACACCAACACCCCAACAACCAGCATTAATTGCTTCTCCAATTCCTGAAACAGTATCATCAACTTTTATAACTGATTGAATGGATTCTATATTCATTATATCTAAATTTTTATATAACATGTGGGGAAGGGGCCGAACGCCATTTTTAACATCATCACCTGCAACTGACGCATCAGGGACATATCCCTGTTTTGCTGATTCTTCCTCTAAAATATTAACCATTGACCGCACAAAACCAGTTGTGCAACCAACTTTTATACCGCTGTTTTGAACCCGTTTAATTACTTCTGCTGTTCCGGGTAATAATTTTGAGTATTGTTTTAAGCATTTAAGCTGCAGTGGAACAAAATCTGCGTACATATTTTCAACATCAGACATTTGTGGGTCTTTACCATGTACTATGTTCCAGCGCTTTCTTATTTCAGCGTTCTCTGTGAGTGCTTTTATATGTAAATCTTTTCGTAAACCCATGGGTTCTCTTGCCTCTTCCATGGAGATTACAACCTTTTGTTTCTTAAAAACC
This sequence comes from uncultured Pelagibacteraceae bacterium, assembly GCA_902613805.1. Taxonomy (GTDB): domain Bacteria; phylum Pseudomonadota; class Alphaproteobacteria; order Pelagibacterales; family AG-422-B15; genus CACNXQ01. The sequence continues at coordinate 189,930 of CACMIV010000002.1, read as the reverse complement.
TCAACAAACACTATAGTTGGAGCAATCACGTATGCGTCAGCAGTAGTTCCACTCCAGTCTAATACCAAACCTTTTATCTCTCCTTTATATCTATTTTCTGACAAATATTTCAAAACTATTTAACCTTTTCTTGCTTTCTTTAGACACTATTATGGCGTTAGCCATTCCTTGTTTAAACTGCCATTTGTGGATGTAAACAATGCTCGGCGATGACCTTGACGATGCAAATAAAGCCACTCAATCGAGTGAATTTGAATTTCCACTAAAGTAAAGTTGTTATAACCGTTTTGTAAAAGATTATCGTCCGGCAGTTCGTTTTCATGCTCTGGCAAGTATCCTGAAGTTGGTTCATCTGAGGGCGACCCAGGAGCCTTTTCAACAACATAACATTTCTTGCTGAATGACCTTGAGTTATCCCAGGCCGTTTTTGCCTTATCGTTTTTATGATTGATTTCAGCTTTTCCTGAAACTTTAATTTGTATCTTTTTGCCATGATCGTAAAACAGCATGGTTACTGCATTATTTTTTTTGATTTCATCAATTTTACTGGATCGGATATCCGTATGAAAACTTATGGTATTATTTTTCTTATCAACATGCCTGAGGACAACTGTTCTAACCGATGGAAATGAGTCATTGAATGTTGAAATATACCCTTGATGAAATTCAGATCTTGATTTTGATTTACCAATTATGAGTTGATCCCAAATATTTTCATAAGTCTTATCAAGATCATTATAGAAATCAGGTTTATCATGTGTATGATCTTTTACCATTCAAGCTTTTTTCCTTCATAATTTAAAAATGAGCCAGAGTTATCAAGATTTAGTTCATTTATAACATTGATCATTCGGGTAATGCTCTCAGGTATCTCTAATTTGGCACTTGTGCCACCCATATCTGTTTTTACCCATCCTGGGTGCAAAATAAGTACAGATATGCCATCATCTTTCCAATCTATTGATAAGCTTCGTGCTGCAGAATTAAGAGCTGATTTTGACGAGCGATAAAAATAAAATCTACCAGAGTAATTGTCGTCAATGCTTCCCATTTGACTTGATATAAAAACGACTTTCTTATCAGATCCCATTTTTAAGTTGTTCTTTAATTTTCGTGCAAGAATTATGGGTATCACAGCATTAATTCTCATTTCATTCATCCAGGCATCTGTATCAAGATCTTCTTTTAATTGCTCATCACTAAAAATTCCTGCGTTGTGAATAAGTATATCAATTTTTTGAGACCCGATACTAGTTACAAAACTATTCACGCTTGCATCAGAAGTTAAGTCAAGCTCAGCGACATCGATATTGTTAATTTCATTCAACTCTTTTGAGCTATCTTTATTTCGAGTGGTTGCAATGATGTTATGGTTTGTATTGTTGTATTGCTTTACAAACTCAAGCCCAAGACCTCGATTAGCTCCTATGATTAATATATTGCTCATTCTTTTTATAAATTTATAGTTGTATTATGAATATTCTATCAAATCCTCTCAGAGTAATCTTCTTTTTTTATTTATTTTACATTTATTATGGATACACACGTATACCATCTGGTGAATCATATGTACAACAAGCAGCTGATATCATAAGCGATAATACAATACATTTTATTTCATTTTTTATACTTGGTACATTAGCTCAGTTAGCTAACAACAAGTCAAATGAGTTTATATTTGGAATAAGTCTTGCACTTATAACAAGTGTATTCATTGAATTTATTCATTATGTTTTACCTTTCAGGACTTTTAATATTCTTGAGGGAGTTTTTAATGTGCTTGGTTGTGTATCAGCGATTTATTTAATAAGATATTTAAGAATGAAAAATGGGTAAACTTTTAATTAGAAATATATGTCAGCCACCGGATAGCAATCCCTACGGTACTGCACATGGTGCTTGGATAGTAAAGCAAATGGCCCATGGAGGCATTTATATGACTCAGCTCGTTTCAAAAGGCAATGCTGTATTAGTGGAGTCTAAAGTTAAGTATAAAAATCCAATGCATGTTGGTAAATTCATCAATGTTTACGGATCAATTGTATCAGTGAAGCAGTCCAAAATGATATTCAAAATTACTGCGATGCGTTCTGAAATGAACCAAAAGGAAGTTGAAGTGGCTGTAGGAGAGTTTTCCTACGTCGCTATCAATGACAAAAATAAAACAAGAAAATTTAAACCAAATTTAAAGATCTAAAAAAAAGCCCCCAAATTAATGGGGGCTTAATGTAGTTAAAACGGAGCTCCACTCAAAAAGTGGAGGTTTCCACATCTACAATCACATGGAATTTCACTACTCGAGCAAAGCTCCTCTATACTACCTATAGACATAGACCACCTCCTTTCATTAAATATGGTTAAAACTGTATTAGTATATATAATTTACTGGATTCTTATTTCAATCAAGGAGTTTATTATGCAACCCGAATTAATTTTTGAGCCAGTAATCAATATGCTGTGGCTTTCTTTGGCTGTTTTTGCCTTTGGGACAGTTCTTAGACTTAAGGCCATTGTCATCGATAAGAAGAATACAGAAGATGATTTTAAAATACCCACATTTGAAAACGGCAGCGAATTAATTCAAAATAGTCAGAGAAATTTGACAAATTTGTTCGAATTTCCAATCTTCTTTTATACAGTTTGCATCATGATCTATGTAACGGGAACAGTTGATGAATATTTTATGTTGTTAGCAACATGGTTCTTTTGGTTAAGAGTTCTACACTCAATCGTTCACATATTTTATAATAAAATCATACCTGGTGTTGCCTTGCCAGTTAGAACGCTATTTTGGTTACCGTCTACGATTATCTTGGCGTGGATGGCTTATCGAGCCTGTTCTTTAATGATCTGATGTTAACTAATATTTTAGTTCCAGCACTTGGGCTTATTTTATTAACTTTTGTTATTGGATTAATTCATACAATCGCATCAGTTAATTTAATGGGTAAAGGCAAGGACTGGGAAGAAAGTGGTATTCCTGTCGAGCCTTATAAAGATGCTCCTCTATATTTGAAAATTATAAAAAATAATATTTCAAATATATTTGAGTTTTCAGTTATTTTTTATTTTCTAATAGGGATCATCGTTTTTATTGAAATTGAAAGTAATTTTTTGCTAATTTGCGCATGGTTATATTTATTATTTAGAGTGATCCATTCCATTGTACATATCTGTTTCAATAACACTTCAGTAAGAGGTGCCATCTGGATTTTTTCTCAAACTGCTTTGTTGTTATTGTTTCTTGGAACTGTGTATTATGTTTTAAGTAGTTGATACCCCGGCATCAGATAATCTTTTCTTAAGTTTGCCTGTGAGCATTAAATAAGCCATATGATGATCACCAATGAGAGACCATAAAGGATATTTAAACGTAGCGGGTTTATTTTTTTCTATAAAGAAATGCCCAATCCATGCAGGACCATAACCTGCAAGTAAGATTAAAGGCAGGAATAAGTAATTTTGAGTTAGCAGCAGGGACCAGAATAGTACTTGGTAACCAATCGTTCCAAAATAATGCAGCATCCTTGTGCTCTTTTTGCTGTGTTCCCTTAAATAGAAAGGAAAAAAATCTTTGTAATTTGTATATCTAGCTGGATTTTCCATAGAATAAACATTATATTTCGATCATGAATCTAGACAACAAAATAATGTACATAATGGTTGCTGCTTTTGTGGTCTTTATACTGATATCCAGCTTCAGCGCATAATTTAATGACAAATTTTAGCTATATTCCTGTATATGCGCTTAGATTCATGATTGCATATTTTATTGTAACGAATGCTGCGGCAATGATTTTATTTCCTGGAGGAACTTTATTTAATCCAGATTTAAATTCTTACTCTTTTAGTGGAAATTTTTTTAGTGACTTAGGAATCACATTTACTCGCGATGGCACTCAGAACTTTCTCTCAAGTTTTTTATTTAACAGCTCTTTGTTAATAATGGGATTATGCGCTGTCTCTCACGTATTTGTACCAAATTTATTTAGAGAGAATAAGAAAACATATGTAATTTCAGTCATTGCATCAATTTTATTAGTTATTTCTGGAATATCTTTCATTGGCGTTGGTTTAACACCAGCTGATATTTATTTTGAAGAGCATGTTTGGTTTGTTATTTTAGCTTTTAACGCTCAAACTGTTGGTATTTTTTTTATGACAATCGCATTTTTACTGAGCAAAATAAGTAATAGATATACTATTGTTGCTTTTATCTATTTTATAAATGTCGCTCTCTATACAATCTTTGAAACAAGTGAGCCTCCACCTGACTTCAATCCATTTGAATTGGAAAATGTTGGAGAGTTCATAGATTACAACCGATTCACGATATCAGTTGTTTGGCAAAAAATAATTACAGTTATTTCTATGATCAGTATTCTGATCTTTACATTTGGTTACAAGAAACTTTTAAATGACTAGATTCTGGTGTGTGCATATCCCAAGAATTGCATCTGCTTATTATATTTTTGCTGTAATTATTGCTATGCTTCTGTACCCTGGCGGTAATCATATAGAACTAGATCAAGTAGGCTATTCATTTCATAAAAATTTTCTTAGTGAGCTTGGTTTTCATAAAACAATGTCTGGAGATTTAAATTTTTTTTCATCGTTTTTCTGGAATACTGCAATGTACATGCTCTTATTACAAGGTATAGCTTTTTTGTTTATTCCGAGTTTATTTAGGGTAAATCGTTACTCGTTTATATTTGCTTGTTTGGGAACATTATTTATGTTTCCAGCTTGTGTTTTTTTTGTAGGAGTTGCCTTAACGCCAGGTGATATTTATTTTGATGCGCATTTATTTACTACAACTATGGCATTTAATTTATACTCTGTAGCAATTCTCTTTTATGTTCTTGCTTTTTTATTTAGTCCTTTATCAAACTATTATGCGTCAGGAGGTGTACTACTTTTTATAGCAGTAGGAGTTTATGCTTATTATCTTGGTGACTTTCAACCGATTGATGCAATAAATGACCGTGTTCGTTTTCTAGAAACATACACAATGGATTTCTTGATATTTAATGTAGTGTTACAGAAGGTGATGATTATTCTAATGATTACAACAATTATCATGTTCACGTTTGGCCTGGATAAGTTAATAGGAAAAAAAAATGCAAATGACTAAATTTTGGACAGTCTATATCATTCGATTTGTATCAATTTTTTTTATTGTCTCAGTAATTATTGCCTCATATTTTTTTCCAGGAGGAAACATACATAATCCTGATCAGATTGGTTATTCATTTAGTCATAATTTTTTAAGTGAACTGGGTGGGTACATTACATTTGCGGGAGATATTAACAGCATTTCATCATTTTTTTTTAACTCCGCACTTTTTTGTTTTTTATTGGTCGGAATATCAAGTTTTTTTATTCCATCGTTGTTTACAGAAAATAAAGTTTCTTATTTTTGTGCATGTATAGCAGCAGTACTTTTTTTCATTGGAATGGTATTTTTTGCTGGAGTAGCCCTAACACCACACGATTTATATAGAGATGCACATGTATTTTTTGCAATAAATGCATTTCGTTGGTTAGTACCAGCATCATTATTCTTTGTAATTGCCTTTTTTCTTAGTAATGCAGACAATAAGTATACTGTTGTGAATATTATTTTTCTTATATCAACCGTTATCTATGTAATTTATCAAATATATTCCGGGGATCCAAGATTGAATGAAGAACTATTAGTGCAAAATGTATTAATGCAAAAATCTATAGCAATAATCCATATTATCAGTATTTTTTCTCTTACCTTCTGCTTCAACAGCCAAATAAAGAATAAAAATTTATAAATTTGGAGTTTTGTTAATCCAAGGAGATATTTCCTCTAACTGAGCAGCCAGAGAAATTAATGTTTCTTCATCTGCATACCTAGATGCAAATTGTACGCCTAATGGTAGATTGTCACTAGTCCAATATGTTGGTAATGAAATTGATGGCTGCCCAGTAATGTTCTGAAGCATTGCATCAGGCGAGTACCATAAACTCTCAGGTGCTAAGTTATTAAGAATAGAGTCTCTAATTGATTGAATACGAAATACCCAACCCAATTTTAAAGTCATAATGATTTCACTTAAAATACTCGCTTGTTTGTTTGGCCTAATTTCGCCAATGAGAGGAGGTTTTTGAGAAATAATTGGAGTTAAGACTACATCGTACTTATCAGTTTCTTCCATTACTGATCGAGCAATCTTTTGCATAGTATAACGTGCCCAAGTGTAATCACTCGCTCTGAAACTTTTTCCCAAGTAATTAAATAGTCTAGTTGCAGTTTCAACTTCATTTTTCTTAAATCCTCTTCCAACAATATCTTTCAATTCATTAAACATCTGGGTTACATGAGATGATATAGTGATTGTAAATGCTCTTGCGGCGAGCAGTCCGTCATAACTGAAATTCATTTCTTCAACATTGTGTCCTAAGTCTTCACATAATTTGGCGTTGAATTTAATTGCTTCAACTGCATCAGAGGAAGGTTCAATTCCAACAGGACTTTTAAGATTAAATCCAATCTTAAGTTTATTTTTTTTACTCAGAGCTTCAACCAGAGAACCTTTTTTGTATGGAATTCCATAAGGATCACCCACAACGTTTCCGAACAAACAGTCATACATATAGGCCGTGTCTCTGACTGTTCGAGAGACAATACCGGAGTGGGTAAGACCTCCCCATTTATCACCGTGAGAAGGCGCGAATGATGTTCTTGCTCTATTAGGCTTTAATCCAACCAGACCGCATGATGCTGCGGGAATTCGAATTGATCCACCACCATCACTTGCATGTGCAATAGGAACTATGCGACTTGAAACAGCTGAAGCTGCACCACCACTTGAACCACCTGTCGTTCTATTGGTATCCCAAGGATTTCTTGTTGGGCCAAATTCAGTTGGTTCAGTTGTAACCATTAGACCGTATTCGGGTGTTGCAGATTTTCCACATATAACAGTACCAGTTTCTCTAAATTGTCTTGTGAGGTGATTGTCGTAAGGCATTTTAGTGTTTTTTAAATATTTACTGCCTTGCATCATATGATAGTTAGCTAAAGAACTATCCATATCTTTCATAAGAAATGGAACTCCAATAAAAGTTCCATTTAATTCTTTGTTTCTATTTATTGACTCGAAAGCATAGTGATACATTGTACGATGCACTGCGTTTAATTTAGGGTTCAGCTTTTCAATTAGATCAATGGCACTATCAAGAGGATCAATAGGGGATATTTCTTTATTTCTAATTAATTCGGCTATGCCCAAACCATCATAATTTGTATATTCTTTGAAAATAGCCATTATTAATTATATTAACCCCAAAAATATGATAATCTCTTTAAAACTTTTTTAATGATTCAGTCTATTAAAACCTATGGCAGATGCAAATAAGAAAAAAGGAAACCCTATCACTAATTTCATAAAAAGATACTTTTTTACAGGTCTTTTAATATCGGCTCCAATAGGAGCGACGATTTATATTACAATATTTATTGTCGAATTTATTGCTGGTCTGGTTCCAGATAGATTTAACCCAAATGGGCTGCTACCTGAAATCATTGGCTATAAAATTCCTGGCCTTGAATTAGTTATAGCATTTCTATCTTTTATTCTGATTGGTCTAATATTTTCGACTTTATTTGGAAAGGCCATACTTGGTTATTTTGACAACCTTATTACACGTATTCCACTAGCTGGTAATGTTTATAAAGCTATCAAACAAATCACTGAGACATTCTCAAACACAGACGCAGCATATCAAAAGGTTGTTCTTATTGAGTATCCAAGAAAAGATATATATGCAATTGGCTTTATGACTGGTGAGACAAAAGGTGAGATCAAGGAAAGACAGAAAATAGAAATGGTTAATGTATTTGTTCCAACCACACCAAATCCTACCTCAGGGTTTTTACTCTTCATACCCAAAGATGATATCGTTGAACTTGACATGTCTGTTGAAGATGCGATTAAATTGGTTGTATCAGCAGGTATGGTGGTTCCACCAAGGAAATAATTAGCCAGTTTTTAAATAATCGATTGCAACTTGATTTCTAAATAGATGCAAAAGGGTCCTTTGTGCTTTGCCCGCAGATTTTTTCAAATCCGGATCCTCTTTGACGATATCCATAGCAACACTTCTCGCTTCCTCGAGTATATGCTTATGCTTATCTAGATTTGATAATCTAAAATTTGGAATACCGCTTTGTTTTGAGCCTAAGATTTCCCCAGCACCTCTAATATCAAGATCTTCCTCAGCAATCAAAAAACCATCGTTTGTCTCCTTCATCACTTTTAATCTTCGTTTAGCATTATCTGTGAGAGGCCCTTCAAAAAGTAATATGCATGTAGACTGCACATTTCCTCGACCAACTCTTCCTCGAAGTTGATGAAGTTGTGATAGGCCATACCTCTCAGAATTCTCAATAATCATTACAGTTGCATCAGGGTCGTCTATTCCTACTTCGATTACTGATGTTGCGACTAAAATATCTATTTTATTACCTTTAAACTTTGACATGACATCATTTTTTTCATCTTGAGACATTTGACCGTGAACTAAACCAACACTGTTTGATGAGTAATATTTTTTTAAGTCATTGACCCTTGAATTGACTGATTGTAACTGAAGGTTTTTAGACTCATCAATTAAAGGGCATACCCAATAAATCTTTTGTTTCTTATTTAATATTTTTGTAAGGCTTTCTTTTAGTTGGTCAATTTTATTGATATTGATTGATTTGGTGATTATTTCCTTTCTGTTTTTAGGTTTTTCAGAAATTTTGGATATATCCATATCTCCATACGCTGCCAATTCCATTGTTCGAGGTATAGGGGTCGCGGTCATCAATAAGATGTCACAACTATTTCCTGCTTTTTCATTTAATAAAATCCTTTGGTGCACTCCAAACTTATGTTGTTCATCAATGACAACCAGGCCAATGTTTTCAAAGGTTACTTTTTGCTGAAATAATGCATGTGTTCCGATAATAATGTCAGCTTCAAAATTATGATTATTTTTATTTGAGGATGTAATTAGTGAACATGTTAGGTTTAAATCGCTAATAAATTCTTTGATTGTATTAAAATGCTGCTCAGCTAGAATTTCTGTTGGCGCCATTAAAACTGATCTTTTATTATTTTCAATGCATTGCATCATAGCAAATAATGCAACAATGGTTTTCCCGCTACCTACATCTCCTTGTAAAAGTCTTAACATTTTACTTGAATCTTCTTGATCGTTTGAAATTTCTTCAATAGTTGCTTCTTGATCTCCAGTGAGTTTAAATTTCAATTGATCTCTTAATTGTTTTGATAATTTATTTTTTTTAGGAAGTGAAATTCCATTTTTATGACTAATTTTGTTTTTAATTAATCTAATTGTTAACTGTTGAGAGAATAGCTCATCAAAAACAAGCCGTTCTATATATTTATTATCATCATGTTCCTTCACATCTTTTGGGTTATGCATTTGATAAATAGAGTCTTTCCACGATGGCCATTTGTTTCTCTCTAAAACCTTTTCAGGTATCCATTCAGGCAATTCATCAACCATACTTAATGCAGAATTAATTGATTTTTGAATAATTTTAGATGTCATTCCTGCTGTTAAAGGGTAAACGCACTCAATCTTTTTAACAGAATCTAAGTTTTTAATATCAACTACATGATGAGGATGTGTAATTTGATACAAATCGTTAAATTTTTCAATTTTACCACTTATAACCCTAGTGCTACCGATCGGTAAGATTTTTTTTATGTATGGACCTCGTAGATTAAAATAGACAATTGACATTTGTCCGCTGTCATCAGAGACATTAACTCGATATGGCATTCTCCTATTGAAAACTGGTGTGTGACTATCAATTTTAACAACGACAGTTGCAATACTTCCTTCTTCCAAATCAATAATTTTAGGACTATTTCTTCTGTCTATGTATGCGGCTGGTTTATGAAATAATAAATCAACAATATATTTACCACATAATCTCTCAATTATTTTAGCGTTCTTTGGTCCAATACCTTTTATCGTCATTATATTTGAAAAAAGCTTGTATAAGATCTTTGGCCTCATATATGTATTGTATCAAAGATCGATAAAAAAAATATGAACGATTTACATACACTTCAAAAAAAGCTTCAGTTCAAATCCTCCCATCGGGGGTCAAAGGAAATGGATATTCTCCTTGGATCTTTTGTTGAGAAATACATCAAACTATTTAATGAAGGTGAACTTCAAATGTTAGAAACTATATTAGAACTTGATGATAATGACATATATCGATATGCGCTAGATAAGGTGACAATTCCAAAAGAAATTGACAATCGCGTCATGCAATTACTCAAAGATTTTACGATGCTTAAAAAATGACGAAACCACGCTTAAAGACTCAAATTAATGAGAATTTAAATATCAACATTGAAGAAAAATTTGATTATGAAAAAACAATTAACTATCTATCTGCCAATGGTTATGCACGCGTGAGTTCAATTCGTGAAAATGGTGAATTCTCTGTTAAAGGAGATGTTATTGATATTTTTCCAACAGACTTCAAGAATCCAGTTCGTATTAACATATTTGGTGATGAGATCGAAAAATTTGAAGAATTTAATCCTAAAAATCAAAAATCGATACAAAGTTTGTTCAGACTGATTATTAAACCTTTTAATGAGTTCTCTTTCAATCAAAGCAAACGCACAATCAAAGCAGATACTTTTTTAACTGATCTCAGTACTTTTGAACAAGATGATCTAATTGTTCATGTTGATCATGGAATAGGAAAATTTAATGGGTTAAAAAATGTTACTGTCTTAGAAAACGATCATGATTGCATTGAAATAACATATTTCAATAATGATAAACTTTATGTACCTGTTGAGAATATTGAACTTTTGTCAAAGTACAGTGGGAATAGTGAATTTGCACAAATTGATAAACTGGGAAGTTCAAATTGGCAATTTAGAAAAGCCAGCGCAAAAAATAAAATAAATGAAATTGCTGAAGATTTAATAAAAGTTGCGGCAGAAAGATCTCTAAAAGAAGCGACAAAATATACCGTTCAAGAACCTTATTATTCAAATTTTATAAACGAATTTGAATTTCAGGATACCGAAGATCAAGCAAACGTAACATCAGAATTGCTGTTTGATCTAAACAGCGGGCTTCCAATGGACCGTTTGATATGCGGCGATGTTGGCTTTGGTAAGACAGAAGTTGCATTAAGAGGAGCGTTCAATGTAGCTATGAGCGGTGCTCAAGTGGCATTTATTGTTCCAACAACACTACTATGCAGTCAACACTATGAAAATTTTAAAAAAAGATTCAAAAACTTTCCTTTGAAAGTAGATCAAATCTCAAGATTAAACTCAACTTCTGAAAACAATAAAATTATTGAAAGAATCAACACTGGAGAAAGTGATGTAGTTGTTGGGACACATGCGCTTCTTAACAGTAAAATTAAATTTAAAAAATTAGGTATGCTTGTTATTGATGAAGAGCAGCACTTTGGAGTTTCTCAAAAAGAAAAAATTAAGTCATTACGTTCAAATGTGCATGTGCTAGCTTTAACAGCCACACCAATACCACGTACGTTACAAATGTCACTTGTAGGTCTTAGGGATTTGTCAATTATTTCTACAGCACCATTAAATAGGCAAAATATAAATACTGAAGTTATTGATTTTAATGATGAAAAAGTAATCTCTGCAATTGAATATGAATTAAGTCGTAACGGCCAGGTGTATTATGTCTGCCCAAGAATTAACGAATTAAAAGAAGTTGAGGATTTTTTAAAAAGTAAACTTCCAAATGTAAAGTATCAAATTGCCCACGGTCAAATGCCGTCCAAAAACCTAAAAAATACAATGATTGATTTTTACAATAATGAATTTCAATTATTACTGTGTACCACTATTGTCGAGTCGGGTCTAGATTTGCAGAAAACCAACACAATGATCATTCATAATTCTGATAAATTTGGATTATCCCAACTTTATCAGTTAAGAGGGCGTATTGGCAGATCAAATATTGAAGCATTTTGTTTTTATACAGTTAAAGACATCAATGGAATAACTGAAAATGCCTATAAAAGACTTATGCTTCTTAAAAAATTTAACTCTAGAGGCTCTAGTTTTAATCTTTCAAGTCATGATTTAGATATGAGAGGATCAGGAAATATTATAGGCGATGCTCAATCTGGACATATCAGAGAAGTTGGCCTCGAACTTTATCATAAATTGCTAAAAGATAAGATATTGGAATTAAAATCAGATACATCTACAGTAGATAATGAGTGGTCTCCACAAATAAATCTTGGTTTAAGCGTCTTAATACCTGAAAAATATATGCCAAATTTAAACACTAGACTGTTTTATTACCGGCAGCTTGCTTACTTAAGTTTGAGTGAGGAATTAAGCAAAATTAAGGAAGAAATGAGTGAGCGATTTGGCGAAGCTCCTAAAGAGGTTGAGCATTTGTATAACATCACTGAGCTTAGAATTATATGTAAACAGTTGAAAATAGAAAAATTTGATATTGGAAATAAAGGTTTAACTATAAAATTTAAAAATAATCATTTTGAAAAAACAGACCAACTGGTTGAATTTATGTCTCAATATAAATATGACTTAAAGTTAAGATCAGACCAAACATTGGTGTATAATTACCAAAAAACATCAAATAAAGATCGAATCTATAAAGCTTTTTCTTTTGCAAAGGAATTGCAGGCATTATAGTAGAAACATGGGTGTTTTATCTGGATATAAGATAATCGAATTGTCAGGCATTGGGCCAGGGCCATTATGCGGAATGTTGTTTGCCGATCTTGGCGCTGAAGTTATTCGTGTTGATAGAAAAAACACTGTTATGCCTAATCAACAACCAAAATTCGATATTACAGGAAGAAGTAAGAAATCTATTTGTTTAAATTTAAAGGATCCCGAGTCAAAAGAGGTTTTATTTAAATTAATAAAAAATGCAGACGCACTAATAGAAGGTTATCGACCAGGAGTAACTGAAAAACTAGGGATTGGACCTGAAGAATGTTTAAAACAAAATGAAAAGTTAGTTTATGGAAGAATTACTGGTTGGGGTCAAAATGGTCCGCTAGCACAGGCAGCTGGTCACGATATTAATTATATCGCATTAGCAGGCGCTCTGTATTCAATTTGGGGTGAAAATAAACCATCAATACCACTCAATTTAATTGGTGATTATGGTGGAGGTACTATGTTTCTTGCATTTGGTGTATGCGCAGCTTTACTGTCAGCGAATAGAACGGGTAAAGGACAAGTAGTCGATGCCGCTATGATTGATGGAGTTTCGGTTCTTACGTCAATATTTCATAGTTTATCTCAGTCAGGAGTATGGAATGTAAATAATAGAGGTAATAATTTATTTGATGGTGGTGCGCCCTTTTATCAAGTCTATGAGACAAAAGACAACATGCACGTCTCAATAGGTTCTTTAGAGCCTAAATTTTACCAACTATTAATTGATAAATTAAACCTTGGTGATGAATTTAAAAATCAAATGCAATTAGATCAGTGGTACAATATGAAAAGTAAATTAGCTGAAATATTTAAAACCAAAACAAGAGATGAATGGGATGAAATCTTTGAAGGGTCTGATGTTTGTTATTCACCAGTTCTTTCTATCGAAGAGGCAGCTAATCATAAACACATGAGGGCGCGTGACAATTTTGTCAATATTAACGATGTACGCCAACCATCACCGGCACCACGTTTTAGTGCCACACCATCCGATAAGCCATCTCCTGCACCTGAAGTTGGTCAAGATAACAAAAGCATAATGCTTGATATTGGTTTTTCTGAGGAACAAATCAAAGAATTAGAAAATAAAGGAGTTCTATTATAGTGCCTAGTTTCGATGTTGTTAGCAGAGTTAAAATGCAGGAGGTTGATAATGCTATATCTAATTCAATGAAGGAAATTGGACAGAGATATGACTTTAAAGGTTCTGCTTCAAAGCTAGAGAGAACTGAGGGAGGGATTATTTTATTATCAGAAGATGAAATGAAGGCTAAACAGGTATTAGATATACTAATTTCAAATTTAATAAAACGTAACGTTGACCCAAAGGTAATAAAACTAAAATCATCTGAAAGTGCATCTGGCAATACAATCAGACAAAATTACGATCTATTGGAAGGTATTGATCAAGAAGTGGGTAAAAAAATTACAAAATTAATCAAAGAATCAAAATTGAAAGTGCAAGCAAAAATTCAAGGAAATGAACTAAGAATAAGTGGTGCAAAAAAAGACAATTTACAAGAAGCCATATCGAAAATTAAAGAGCTAAAATTAGAATTACCTCTTCAATATATTAATTTTAGAGACTGAGCTATCTTAGTGGTTGGTCTGTCGTTATTTCTTGTTCTTTTATTTTCTCTCTGTAAAGAATAAAAATTCCTGCTGAAACAATTATTAATATTCCTATTATTGTTCTTAATGAAACAGTTTCACTCCAAATAAACCATCCCAATAGTACAGCCCAAATTAAAAATACATACTCAAACGGTGCAACAATATAAGGTTTACCGTATCGATATGCGTTGAAAATAAATACAAAACCAAAAATTACACAAACACCAACTAAAAATAACATAAAGAGAGTTGTTACGTCATTGAAGGACCAGTATCTAAATAAAAATTCTAAAATTTCATTTCCAGAATTATCCATATCTAAATAGAAACCAGAATAGGTAATTATGGGACATAAAATTATAGTAGCGATGTAAACATGAAGTGTTTGTGTGTAAACGTTATCCTCATTTGAGGTATATTTTATTATAATCATACTTCCTGAATATCCTGCAGCACATAGTATTGGAAATATCATAAATATATTAATAGTCTCAAAATCAGGTGAAACGATGAGCATTACACCTGCAAAACCATAAACAATTGTTAGCCATCTAATGATACCAACTTTTTCTTTCAGAAAAATAGATGAAAATATAGTTATAAAAAATGGTGCCGTAAAAAAAAGAGCGGTTGTAACTGCAAAAGACAAGTACGCAAGACCAATATAATAAAATACGAACGCAAATATGAACATTATTGTTCTAAAGATTGTTAATTTTGGATAATGAGTTGTCCAAATTAGTTTTTGGCCTGTAAAATAAAAAAATAGTACAAGAAGAACAATAGCAATGACACTTCTTGCAAACATGACCTGAAGTATTGATATGTCAACGGCTAATAACCTAACTGCGGTATCTTGAAATGCAAAAGCAGTCATACCCATTAAAATATATGCTATTGCTAAAAAATTATTCTCTTTTGCCATTAATAAAATATTAATACATAAGTTTTAGTAATAAAATATATTAATTGTTCTATAAGATTTGATATTAAATAATCTGCTAGTCAAAAAATATTGAGCAGTATAAAAAAAGTAATTTATTATGGTAAAAATTGATACTGAATACGACTATATCATTGTTGGTGCTGGATCTGCTGGCTGTGTATTAGCGAATAGATTAACCTCAAATTCAAAGAATACTGTCCTTCTTCTTGAAGCGGGTGGTGAAGATAAATCCTTAACCTTAAAGATGCCTGCTGCTGTTTTATCGAATCTTAAAAGTACTAAACACAATTGGGCATTTAAAGGTGAGCCAGAACCCGAACTAAATGGTCGTCAACTTCAACATGACCGCGGTAAAACCCTTGGTGGCTCATCATCAATAAATGGAATGGTCTATATAAGAGGAAACACACTTGATTATGAGGGTTGGAGACAAATGGGATGCGATGGATGGGGGTACGCAGATGTCTTGCCATATTTTAAGAAAATGGAATGTTATAGTGGAGGAGGGGATGATTTTCGAGGTGAGGCAGGTCCATTAAAGGTACATAGAAGCATTCCCAAAGACCCACTTTCACTGGCTTTTATTAATGCAGGAAAAGAAGCAGGATATAAAGAAACAGATGATATAAGCGGATTTTGCCAAGAAGGTTTTGGTATATTTGATCGGACAGTATTCAACGGTGAACGATGGAGCGCATCAAAGGGTTACCTTGATCCGATACGTAATAGAAAAAATTTAACAATTTTAACAAATGCTCTTGTTTGCAATTTAAATTTTGAAGATAACACAGCAGAAGGCATATGTTTTAAAAATAAAAATAATGAAATAGTAAATGTAAAGGCAAAAAAAGAAGTAATTCTGAGTGCTGGCGCGGTTGGATCACCACACATACTTATGCTCTCAGGAATTGGGCCAAAAGAGCATTTAGACTCAATTGGAGTTAATACATTAGCTGATTTACAAGGTGTTGGACAAAATCTTCAAGATCATCCTGATTTTATTATGAAATATAAATGCTTAAAACCTGTTTCACTTTGGCCAAAAACACGGAGATTAAGTAGTATAGGATCTGGCATCCAATGGCTATTAACTAAAGAGGGTATGTGTGCATCTAATCATTTCGATACTGTTGCATGTGTAAGATCAGCACCCGGTGTTGAGTACCCTGACTTACAATTATGTATTTCACCAATTGCCATGAAAGACAATAGTTGGGAACTGCTTCAAGAACATGCATTTCAAGTTCACGTCGGTTTGATGCGAACTCACAGTCGTGGTAAGATCGAATTACGATCAAAAAATCCTGCTGATCCGCCTCGCATTCTTGTCAATTACCTCAAAGATAAACGTGATAGAGAATTGTTACGAAAGGGCATTCATTTGGCGCGCGAACTACTTAATCAACCTGCTTTTTCAAACATTAAGGGTGATGAAATCTTTCCTGGTGAAAACTACAAATCAGATGACGAACTTGATGCAAAATTAAATTCCAACATTACGAGTCAATGGCACTTATGCTGCACGGCACGCATGGGGCTAAAAACAGATAAACATTCAGTTGTTGATAATCAAGGCAGAGTTCATGGTTTCAATAGCTTGCGTGTTGTTGATGCTTCGATTATGCCTTTTGCGACAAATGGAAATACAAATGCACCAACAATTATGATTGCTGAAAAAATAAGTGATAATATATTGGGTGATAGGCCTCTACCTCGAATAGAATTAAAAACATGGCAAAGTCCTAACTATCAGATGTATCAAAGGTAAGTATTTAGATCGTAAAATATTAATATATAAGTATTAGTGTTAAAATATACTAATTACTCACTCAAATTTCTTACTTAACATTAAGTCAATCAATAATTTTTTTACATAGGAGATCTTATGTTACACATAAGCAAATGGGAAAGACAAGAAAATGCAAGCAGGGATAAACTGGGAACAGCTGCATTGAATTTGTGTAAGGTTGCAAAAAGTACCGATGGAGTTCATTCAGCAAAGTTCTATTGGCCAAATCCAAATATGGTTGCATTCGTAGTTGAAGCTGAAACAGGCTCATGGGGCATTGGAGTTGAGCCTACGGGTGAGGCAATGAAGGCATTTTTTGATTTAGGTGATGCAGCATCTTGCGTGATGGATGAAACATGGGTTGATGCTAGTCTTGGTCAAAAAAGGTCTGATAGAGCAGGTTAATAGAAATTCTTCTGGCGGAGAGGGTGGGATTCGAACCCACGAACGAGTTTCCCCGTTGCTGGTTTTCAAGACCAGTGCTTTCAACCGCTCAGCCACCTCTCCGTCTGAACAATCATACATTGAACAAATTAATTTTTATAGGTTTTTATAAATAGAAAGCAACGTATTATTTCTTATTTGCGGATGAAATTTTTCTTGCGCAATGCGCTCAATATTATTTACAGTCTTTTCGTACTTTTTAGTTTGTAAGAAGTAATCTTCAACAGTATTTGCAAATTCATTAATCAAATCATTAAAAAGTCCATTTTTAAACTCACTGACAAAACATTTATTAAATTCTTCCCAATTTTTCCATTTGGTTCCAAATTTCTCGAAATCATATAACTGAAATGGAGTATTAATCATTTTTCCCATTTCATTATCAATGACTATATCAGATTTATCGTATATATTTGTGGAAATGATCGGTGTTCGTGTCTCAATACATTCCAAATATACACCAAAAGAATCTTGAACAACCGGGAACATGAATAAATGAGCCCAATTATAAAGATTATATTTATTATCCTCACTTATTTTATAATCAATTATTTCAACATTGTTAGGTATTTTATAATTTTTAGGTATGTCTCGAGAAACAAATTTTAGCTTAAAGTCAATTTTTCTTTTATTAAGTTCATTGGCAACAGCGAAACATATAGGCCCACCTTTTCCATAGAATCTTTGACCAATAAATAATAAATTTAACTTATTTTTAATTTCTTTTTTCTTCTTTAAACTATCATTAAATCTTTTTAAATTAATAGCTGGTTCCACAACTTTAATCTTGTCTTCAATAATTGAGTTATTCTCCATATAGTAAAGTGCGTTTTTTTTAGCTATGTTTGTTGGTGCAATTAAATACTTTATATCTGGTTTAGTTAATCTATTAATAAGATCAAATCTTTTTGACAACATAAAATCATAGTCTAATGAGTCGCCTGTCATCAGTAGTATTTGTTCAAATTCGATTATTTTATTCTTATTGTTTTTATATATTTTATTAAATGTGTGCTCTGTATTAGATAGGAATTTAAAGTATGAATATTTAATTGGGGGATTGAAAGTATAACTTTCCCATAATTTGTGCTTTATTTTATGAATATACACGCTCATATTAAACTAAAGATTCTGTTACTTGGCGATTATAGTAAGATTAACTTTTCAATTTAGTTCAGAAAACTAACATTTTGCAATGTGTAAATAGTCAATAAGCAAATAGCGGTGCACAATGCCATACCCCATGCGACATCAGAAATAACAATTGTCCAGTTAAATACACTAAAAACAGCTTTTACTGTTAGAGCGTATGTTGCGTATGTAGCAAGACCATACATTGCAGCTGGTACAATTACACTTGTTAATGAAGCATTTTTAAATGGCGCCACTACAAAATATACTAATCCGAGAACAAATATTAGATAAAAAATTATAGCAGAAGTTATATCTAGGTTTATTTTGAGATTATCCGGTAGATTTTTATTATAAATACGTACAACAAACGTTTGAATACCAATTGTATCGATTATCAAAAAATAAAATAGGGTAGTCAAATAGAGTTTTATCATAGACAATCAAGTTAATGAATAAACCAGCTTTGATCAATGCCTTATTTAGTTCATTAGGAGCTTTTATGTGCATTGGATTTTTAGCATATTTAAATTCCTCAATTGAAGGCTCAATATGGCTTATACCGCCATTTGGTGCGTCAATGGTATTGGTTATGGCTGTTTATGAAAGTCCTTTAGCAAAACCAAAAAATTTAATACTTGGCCATATACTGTCAGCGCTATCTGGCGTAATTATTTTTTATCTTCTTGGTAATACATTTATCTCATTAGGCTTAGGCGTGGCTTTAGCTGTTTTTGTAATGATGATGACCAAAACTGTGCATCCACCTGCCGGAGCAAATCCAATAATTGTTATATTAACAGGCCAGAGTTTAAGTTTTGTTTTCTTACCTGTTGCATTTGGGGCTGTTATAATTGTCGTTTTTGCTTATTTGTATAACAAGGTTCTCAAAAGAAATTATATTTAAGAAGTTTTATTGAGCTTTTCTACCTCAGAGCAATACTGATCAATAAAAGCAGTTCGCATTGGGTTTGGGGGCAAGCGATCGAATTTAAAAGACTCAATATTCTTAAGTTGATTAGTAGAAATTTTTGTTTTTGAAGCGATGGTTTTTAAATCTATTGAGATAGATTTTCTTAATTTCGAAATTTCCTTAATTTTATTTACTAACTCTTCGTCCATATCAGTTTTGCTGTTATCAAGTTTTTTATATGGCATTACAAACATTCCAGTTTCATTCTGTACCATATTAGTGATTTCTCCAAGTGTTTTATCTGTAGGTGCAGAAAAACCACACCTACATTGGGCTTTAGAATAAGTATCTAATAATATGGTTGAAAATTAAAGCTTATAAATACCCATTTTGGGTTATCTTAACGATCTATATTTTACTCGGACCTTCAAATAAAACGTCAGCATTTTTTAATCTATCAATTAATGTTGACCCTAGGCCAGTTGAAGTAGTTAAGACGCCACCGGCGTTGGTATTTGGCAGATTTTCCTTATTCAATGCAAGACATAAAGCGGACTCACATATTAATTTAGCTGTTGATTTATAACCGGGATCACCTTTGCAAAAAATCCTCAATTTATATTTTTCGTTATCCTTGTTTTTTCCAATAAAAATACTCTCAAACCAACCATTTTCTCTTGTTTTTTTATCTGGTCCATTACCAGCTTTAGTAAATAATTTTCTAAATATAGCACTTATTGGGCTTATTAACATTAGCCCAAAGACTGCAAGTCCAGCTGTTACAAGAAATGCAGAGCTGTATTTTTTTAACATCATATATTCTTGATATTTAAATTCACTTCCATAACTTGCCTGATTTTTGTCGTGAATTTCAGAGCTTCTTCTGACAACCCTAGTATTCGCAATTGCCATAACAAAGGGCGCTGACCATAATTCAATATCATCGATGTATTTAATTTTATAACTATCCTTACTATCAGAAATATTTTGAGTTTTTATATATTCCTTTGAATTGAGTAAAAATGGATGTCCCATTGAATATTTACTTTTGTAGTTACGCATGGAAAACGCACTTTCAATGGTGCCGCCACTTACACCTCCTTCACCTCGATGATAGCCATCAATTCTCTGTAGCTCTTGATTTAGACTCCTCTGCAAGTAAAAGCACCCCATATCTGATGGAATAGAGTCATAACCACATGATGGAATTATTTTTATTTGTTTTTTTTCTGCTGTTTCGTGATGTTTATCAATAAGGTCACGCACCCAAATATTTTCACCAGTAATGTCTAAATAATGAGTTCCAGCCTCAACGCATTGTGTAACTAAATTATCGCTATACTTGTTAAATGGGCCCGCTAAAGATGCAATAACACGCGTTTTGGAAGCTAATTTTAGTAAGTTTTCATTATCTTCACTGTCTGCAATATAATAATCAGGTTTACACTTACTATTGGTGGATATTTTGACTAATTTATTCTCATTACGTCCTGCAATAGCCCAATTCAGGTCGCTATAGTTTTCATCTAAGTACTCAACAGCTAATCTTCCGGTAAAACCAGATGCCCCATAGATTATTAAGTCGTATTCTCTGTTCATTAATATTCAATATTTGTAAATTTATGTTAAAATTATCGTATGTTAGACTGGATAATAGGTGGCCTAGTAACGATCTCATTCTTATATCTACTTTATTGGGCATTGACACTGATTTTTGCATAAAGTGATTGAGTTTTTTATTTCATTATTTCAAGACCTATCACTTATATTTTATGCATTATCATTCATTATTTTGATTTTAATAGTAGGCGCGTATTTATTTAATTTTTTTAAAAATATTAATTAAAATCAGTGTATTGTAATATTATATTCAAAAAATACTTTAATAAATATTTTTATTGAGAATTTACTTTATTAAAATGATACAAAATATTGATTATATTAAAAAAAATAGAATTACTAAAGGTATTGTCGTAAATGCTAATAATGATTTGATTCTGCAAACAATTATGGATGCAGAAAGTCAAAAATTAATAAATCCAGTACTCATAGGAAATAGTGATTTTATAAAAGCCTTTATAGTTAAGCATAAGTGGTCATTATCAAAAGATAAAGTAATTGAAAGTAATTCAGAGGAAGAGGCATCAAAAATCGCTTGTGAAACAGCGAGTAGGGTCTCTGGTTTAGAAAATAACATAATCATAAAAGGTCATCTTCATACCGATGTCTTGATGGGTGAGTATATAAAGAAAGAATATAATTTAAGAATAAAGGGAAAGCGTTTAAGTCACATTTGGTTTATGACATTTCCAAATGATTCACACCATCCAATTATTATTACTGATGGTGCCTTGAACATATCTCCAAGTTTAGAGACTAAAAAACATATTTTATCTAATGTACTCGATTACACTAAAAAAATTCATTCTTTCAATCCATATGTAGCAGTTTTATCTGCAACAGAAGAGAAATTAAAGCAAATGCCAAGCTCTATTGAGGCACATAATCTTGTTGAATGGGCTAAAATTAATTACTTAGGTACTCCTGTAGAAGGACCTTTTGCTTTAGATAATGCTATTTCAGAAGAGTCTGCAAAAATAAAAGGAACAAAAGGAATAGTTTCAGGTAATGCTAATGTTATTATTGTTCCAAATATAGAAACAGGAAATGCGCTCGTTAAATCCCTTGTACACTTTGCTAATGCTACTGCTGGAGGGTTCGTAATTGGTGGTAAAAGTCCTGTTGTTATAACCAGCAGATCAGATGATGAGAAATCTAGAATAGCATCTATTGTAAATGCTGTAATTTGTACTTATTAATTATTTAAAAGCCTGATTTAAGTCTTCTATAAGATCATCGCTGTCTTCTATGCCAACAGATAATCTGACAAGTTTTTTGGGCACTTGATTAAAGGATTTATCGTCTAAATATGCATGCGTCATTAAAGCAGGGGACTCAATCAAAGACTCAACTCCCCCCAAACTCTCTGCTATTGTAAAAATTCTTAATTTACGCATAAACTTCGATATTTCTGACATATTGCCATCAAAGATAAAAGTGATCATTCCTCCAAATCCGTTCATTTGTTTAACTGCAATATCTTTCTGTTTATGATTTGGTAATCCAGGATAAGTTACGTTTAATGCTTTTTTATGCGATTTTAAAAAGCGAGCAACTTTAATTCCATTTTCATTATGTTTTTTCATTCTAATAGCTAGTGTTTTAATTCCTCTCAATGTAAGAAAGCAATCAAAAGGACTTGGAACGGCGCCTGTAGAATTTTGTATTAGGGCTAATTTATTCTCAAGTTTTTTATTCTTTCCAATTACCAAGGCTCCACCAATAACATCAGAGTGGCCATTGATATATTTTGTTGTTGAGTGGTTAACAATGTCAATACCGTGCTCAAGCGGTCTTTGATTGTAAGGTGTAGCAAATGTATTATCGCATACTGTGATAAGCTTATTTTTTCTTGCAATACGGGCTATTCTTTTTAATTCCGTAATTTTAAGCAGTGGATTTGTTGGAGTTTCAATCCAAATCATTTTTGTATTCTTTTTAATTTCTTTTGAAAAATTTGTATTTAAATCAACGAATGTAAATTCAATATTTGATGTCTTGCTTTTAATTTCATTAAATAACCTAAAAGTACCACCATAAAGGTCATCAAAAGCAATTACATGATCTCCAGGGTTTAAAAGATCTAGAACTGCAGTTTGAGCAGCAACTCCTGAAGCAAATGCGAATGCTCTATGTCCACTTTCCAATTCTGCAATTGAATTTTCTAAAACTTCCCTCGTAGGATTTTGACTTCTTGAATATTCATATCCCTTATGTTCTCCGGGTCTATCATGGGCATAAGTAGATGTTGCATAAATAGGAGTCATTACGGCTCCGGTTAACGGATCAGTTTTGACCCCAGCATGTACTGATAAAGTATCAAGCTGATTTATTTTTTTTATATAAGATTTTTTTCTTTTAACCATTCTTCATTATACGCTGTATTTAAATATTTTTCACCATTATCACAAACAAATGTAACAACATTTTTTTCTTTATCTTGGTCCTTACAATATTTAATTGCCGCTGAAATAAGAGTTCCACTTGATGAGCCTCCCAATATTCCCTCCTTCAAAGCTAATTCTCTAATCATGCTAAATGCTTCTTCGTTCGTAACTTCATAAGCTTTTTTTATATACTTTAATTCTAAAGTCTCAGGGATGAAATCTTCACCTATGCCCTCAACAAGCCATGAATAGTCAGCTTTTTTTAATGGTTTTTTTTCGACAGCATCTTTAACTATTGAACCTTTTGGATCTGCAAGAACCATTTCGGTTTTTGGACTATGCTCTGAAAAAAATTTTCCTAGGCCTGAAATTGTTCCACCTGTACCAACACCACAAACAACAGCATCAACATCATTACTCATTTGATCCAGAATTTCTGGACCGGTTGAATATTCATGAGCCTGAGGATTTGAAATATTTGTAAACTGGTTGGCCATAAATGAGTCAGGAGTATTTTTTGCGACTTCTTTAGCAACATTTACATAATGTTCAGGACTATCAGGTCCAACATCACTTCTTGCCAAAATAACTTCTGCTCCGAGAGATTTAAGATGAAGTATTTTGTTATTGTTCATTTTATCAAGTATTACAACTTTTGACTTATATCCCTTTAAAAGAGCAATCAAAGCTAAGCCAAGGCCGGTATTACCAGCTGTAGCTTCAACAACTGTTGAACCCTTCTTTAACTTGCCTTGATCTTCGGCGTCTTCAATGATTCTTAGAGCCACTCTATCTTTTATAGATGAGCCTGGATTAAGGCTTTCCATTTTAAGAAAAAGATTACATTTTCCAGTGTCTAAATTTTTAGCTTGAACAATCGGAGTATTACCAATTAAATCAACCAATGACTTTATTTTCTTCATCAAATTTAATTATTTATACTATAAAATTAGTTATCTTATTGGCTACAATAAAAGTATTTACTATAATTAATTTACCTTCATTGCAAGCAGATGAACAAGGTTCTTTTCAAGATTGGCTTATTTATATTGAAAACCTTGCACTCAAAGAGGGTATCTCAGAAAAAACAATAAATAACAGCATCAAAAATATTTCACAGAACGAAAGAGTATTAGAACTTGATAGATCTCAACCTGAGTTTACTCTTACACTTGAGAAATATTTATCGAATACAACTCCCTCAAGTAGAGTGAAAAAAGGAAAAAAGCTCTATAAAGAAAATGAAAATATTCTAAAAAAAGTTTCAAATGAATTTGGTGTTCAACCACGCTTCCTTTTAGCTCTATGGGGTATTGAAACAAGTTTTGGCAAATTTACAGGATCATTTAATGTAATACGTTCACTCTCAACATTATCTCACGATCTTCGTAGAAGAGATTTTTTTACTGAAGAGCTAATTAATGCACTTAAAATTATTGATGAAGGACACATTGATGCAGAGAACATGATGGGTTCTTGGGCAGGCGCAATGGGACAAAATCAATTTATGCCCTCAAGTTTTCTAAGTTATGCAATTGATTACAATAAGGACAAAAAAAAAGACATATGGACCACCCTAGATGATGTATTCGCATCTTCCGCTAATTATTTAAGCAGCTCGGGATGGGATAATAATCTTACTTGGGGTAGGGAAGTCATTATTACGAAACCTATAAATAAGGACCTCATTACTACTTCTGCAAAAAAAATAGAAATTTCAAGAAAATTATCTGAATGGTCAGAATTAGGAGTTTTAAAAGCAAATGGAGGAAAACTTCCAAATAAAAACTTAGATGCATATTTAGTATTTCCTGAAGGCAAAGACGGAAAAAAATTTTTAGTATATGAAAATTTCAAAGTCATCATGAAGTGGAATAGATCACTTTTTTTTGGAATATCAGTTGGCACTCTTTCTGATATGATAGAATATCATTGATGAAATATATTTATTTATTATTAATTTTTTTATTATCACAGTGCGCTGCTGTTAATATCATTCCATTAGCAATTGAAGATAGTAATAAAAACAAAAATATTTCATTAATAGAAAAATATATTGAAGAACCTTACCAAGTTGATGGTAAATGGTTTTATCCAAGAGATTATAAATCATATACAGAAATAGGAATTGCTGAAATTGAGATAGAATTAAATAATGGTGACTTAACAACAAATAAGGAATTTTTTCATAATGACGTGAGTTCTGGATCTCATAGATCTCTTCCATTACCATCAATACTTGAAGTTACAAATTTAGAAAACGGCAGAACAACAAAAGTTAGAGTAAACAATAGAGGAGCATATTCATCTACGCATATAATAAATTTATCTTCAGGAGTTTTTAAAGAGTTGAATTTAAATAGCGAAGGTGGGTTAGTAAAAATAGAACTAATTGATACAAACGAAAGCTTTATTTTATCTGAAACACAAACTTTTGAAGAGGAGAAGAAGGTAGTAGAAGCACCTATCTCAGATGTTGTTGTGATAGATGCTGAAATTCCTAAATCAGAAATAATTACTAATGTGTCTGATATTCAGACTATAGAGAAACGACAATATAATGAAATATATCTAAATATCGCAACATTTTCATTTTTAGAAAACGCAAAAATTGTTTTAGATGAGTTATCAAATTTCAAAGCGAAAGTCTATAACATGACAACTAATGGGGGTACTCAAATATTTAGAGTACTTATTGGGCCATATGAAGATGTAAATAAGTTAATCAATGATCTCAAAGATGACACATTAAAAAAATATGAAGATTTATCAATATTTTTAATATAAAAAGATAATATGTATATACTTAGACTAATAATTTTTTACCTAATATTTATTCCAATTCCCTTTGTACAGGCGTCATTTATAGATACTGAAGCTGAAACAGCAGTAATTATTGACGCTACTACAGGTAAAGTTCTTTTTGAAAAAGAAATGAATAAAAAAACATATCCGGCCTCAATGACAAAAATCATGACAACACTAATAGTGTTTGAAAAATTATCTAATGGAACTTTATCTCTAGATGACAAATTTCTTGTTTCAGAAAAAGCTTGGAGAGAACGAGAAGGTTCCTCTATGTTTGTCGAGGTAGATAAAGAAATAAGAGTTGAAGATTTACTCAGAGGAATTATTGTCCAATCTGGAAATGATGCTTGTATAGTTGTTGCTGAAAATATCGCCGGATCCGAAGAAGCTTTTGCTACAATTATGACATCCAAAGCTTTAGAAATTGGTATGGTAAATACAAATTTTACTAACTCTACAGGTATGCACAACAATGATAATTATTCGACTGTATACGATATAGCAATTTTATCCCAATATTTAATCAACGAGTTTCCTGAGTATTATCATTTATTTGCTGAAACTGAATTTGAATGGTCTGGAATAAAACAAAAAAACAGAAATTCATTATTATATAAAAAGATGGGAGTGGATGGCCTTAAAACAGGTCATTTATCAATTTCAGGTTACGGACTTGCAGCGTCCGCAGTGGAGGGTAGTAGAAGAGTAATTTCTGTAACAAATGGTTTTAGTACACAGCAAAAAAGGTCTCAAGGCACATCAAGACTTATTACTTGGGCATTTAGAGAATATGAAAATATTGAGCTGTTTAAAAAGTCTCAAGAAATTGATTTAATCAAGATTCCTGGTTCAAATGAGTCGTTGTCATCAGTTAGTGCTTCTTCAGATATAATTTTAACAGTCCCTAAAACCAAAAATAAGAGTTTAGATTTTACTATTGAGTTGGATAATCAAATTAGCTTTCCAGTTACCGCAGGAGCAAAAATCGGACAATTAAAAGTAAATATACCCAATGAGTCACCTGAGTATTTTGAAATTTATTCTACAAATGAACTAAAAAGAACAAATATTTTTTCAAGATTTTTTAGCTACATTTATAAATCTATAATTAATTTGTTTGTCTAACCAGTGATTAATTCACGTTTCATATCTTTTGAGGGTGGAGAAGGGTCTGGTAAATCAACTCAAATCAAACTTCTTGCAAAGAAATTATCAAAAAAAAGAAAAGTTATAATCACTAGAGAACCAGGCGGAACTAAAGACGCTGAAAAAATAAGGAAATTAATTGTAAAAGATAAAAATCAGAAATGGTCTGGAGCGGTAGAAACAATGCTCCTTTTTGCAGCACGTAAAGACCATATAGATAAGGTCATTATGCCTAATCTCAAAAAAGGATATTGGGTATTATGTGACAGGTATATTGATTCAACTATGGCTTACCAGGGTTATGGCAAAAAAGTTGATATTAAACTTATAAATTCATTAAATACAATTTTAATTAAAAATTTAGTGCCAAGTATTACATTCCTTCTTGATATTAACCCTAAGACAGGCCTAGCTAGATCAAAAAGAAAAGGTAATAATGAACTAAGATATGAGAATATGCACATAAGTTTTCATAGAAAAGTAAGAGCCTCTTTTTTGAAAATTGCCAAAATAAATAAAAGTAGAATTAAGATTATTGATGCCAATCAAAAAAAAATTGAAATTTCAGAGAAGATATGGAAAGTCTTAGAGAGAAGTAAAAGAATATGAGTAATTTAGATCAAATTTATTTTAAGCAAAAGGAAAGTTTATTCAATTTATACAAAAACAATTTACCACAATCTATTATTTTATCAGGAGGGGAAGTCGAACTTTTATCAGACATAGCAATCTCGTTTTCAGAATTAATAGTTAAAAATAATGCTGATCAAACATTTGAAGATTTTCTTAATATTTGCTCAGATGGTAATTATGGCAGTTCATCGTTTGTATATATGGTTACGAAAATTTATTTAGAAGATAAAAAAAGATTTAAAAATAAGATCTATAGAGATGATATGTCGAATGTTCATACATTTTTTCAAACAAAAGATGATATTGGTCAAAAGAGAGTATGTATAATTAAAACAATAGACGATCTTTCGACAGAAGCGAGTAATTCACTGCTTAAGTTAATAGAAGAGCCAAATAAAAATTCTCATTTCATAATTATAAATCACAATAAAGCTAAAGTATTACAAACTATTAAATCAAGATCATTTTTTTTAAATTTTAATAAATTAAACGAGGAAACATTCTTTAAAAATTTAAACAGTGAAATTTCCATTAATAAAGATCTACATAGTCTAACTAACGGATCTTTGAGTCTTTCAAGAAAATTTATAAATTATGATTTACACGAAATACAAGATCATTTTAAAGAACTATTAAATGACCGTAATTTAATAAAATTAAATACAGCATCACATTATACTAATTTTATTTCAAAAACATTTAATAAAGATGACGATATTTCAATATTTTTTGATTATATCTACCTTGTAACGTCATATGAAGCAAAGTTCATGGCAAGAGAGGGAAAAGAAAGAGAAGTTCTTAATTTGCTTAAAATCTCAGAAATTGTTAAAACTTATCGAAATTATTTTAAAAGATTAAATCTTGATTATGCTACTCTTATAGTTTCTCTTTTTTATAAAATAAAGAATGTCTAACAAGTACTATATTACCACACCAATTTATTATGTAAATGATAAGCCCCATATAGGCCATGCATATACCTCGGTAGCTACAGATTTTATTGCAAGATTTATGAGCCTTAGAGGGAATGATGTTAGATTTCAAACTGGAACAGACGAACATGGATTAAAAATACAAAAAGCCGCAGATGCGAGCAAAATAGATCCCATACATTTATGTAATAAAAACTCACAAATCTTCAGAGATCTTACTGTCACGTTAAATTTATCAAATGATGATTTTATAAGAACAACTGAAAAAAGACACATTGATGGAGCCTCATATTTATGGAATCGACTCTATGAAAGAGATCAAATTTATTTAGGTGAGTACACAGGGTGGTACTCAATAAGCGACGAAACTTTTTATAATGAAAAAGATTTAATAAAACAAGATGACGGCTCTTATAAAACTGTGACGGGTGGTCCCGTTGAATGGATTAAAGAAAAGTCATACTTTTTTAAACTTTCAGAATGGTCTAAGAAACTGCTTGATTTGTATAAGAATAATCCCAATTTCGTAAACCCAGCTTCTAAGAGAAACGAAGTTATTAAGTTTGTTGAGTCTGGCTTAAATGATTTATCCGTATCAAGAACTTCTTTCAAATGGGGAATAAAAACGCCGACTGATGTAGATCATATTATGTATGTATGGTTAGATGCATTGACTTGTTATGCAAATGGAGTTGATTATCTTGATGATTCTAAAAGTCATTTGAAGGAGTACTGGAAAAATGTGATTCATATTGTTGGCAAAGATATATTAAGGCATCACGCAATATATTGGCCAGCATTTTTAATGGCTGCCGACTTAGATATACCAACAAAAATATTTGCACACGGATGGTGGACTAATGAGGGTAATAAAATATCAAAATCAATAGGAAATGTTATTGATCCAATTGAAATTATAAATGAATACGGACTTGATCAATTTAGGTACTTTTTACTCAGAGAGGTGCCATTTGGAAATGATGGCGATTTTTCAAAAGAAGCCTTAATAAATAGAATAAACAGTGATCTTGTGAACGATCTTGGAAATTTATGTCAAAGATCTTTAACAATGATAGAAAAAAAACGGGACTCAATCATCCCAATGATTACTAAATATGGCGAGCATGAAAAAAGTTTAAAAAAATCAAGTGAAACAGTTCTAATCGAAGGATCTGAACTGATAAATGAATTTAGAATTCATGAATATATAAAGCTTGTATGGGTTCACATTAGCAGAGTAAATAAGTATTTTAATGATAATAAACCCTGGGAGTTGGAAAAAATTAATGAAGAAGAGTTTTTGAATGTTTTGGCAACAACTGCAGAACAAATTAAAAATATTGCTTTTTTTATTAATCCCATTATGCCTGACACTTCAAAGGAAATACTAAAATTAATTGGAATAATTGATGCTAGTTTCACATTTGACACGATGAACAGAACAAATGTGAATGGAAATAAACTATCAAAAATAAAACATTTATTTAAAAGAGTCTAAGCATGATAGTAGATAGTCATTGTCATTTATTGCACCAAAAAAATAGTAGTAGTATTAACACATTACTGAGAAATGCTGAGAATAAAGGAGTTGGTAAGCTGCTTAATATTAGTACAAAAGAAGATGAATTTGATAAAGTTATAAATTTATCAAAAAAATATGATAATATTTATTGCTCTCTAGGTGTACATCCACATGAATCAATGTCAGTAAATGACAAAGTATTAAAAAAAATTTTAGAGCTATCAAAATTTAGAAAAGTAATTGGAGTAGGGGAAACTGGTTTAGATTTTTATTACAATCACTCAAACAAAAAGAGTCAAATTTCAAGTTTTGAGAAGCACATAGAAATATCTCAAGAAACGGGTTTACCACTTATAATTCATATGAGAGATGCTGAAGATGAAATTTTTAGATTAATAAACAAGTATTACAAAAAAAAAGAATTTAAAGGCTTAATACACTGCTTTACTGGTTCGAGTGAGATTGTAAAAAAACTATTACCATATAATTTTTATTTCTCATTAAGTGGAATAATAACTTTTAAGAACTCAGAAAGTATAAGAAAATCAATGAAATCTATACCAGTTAGCAATATGCTCGTAGAAACAGACAGTCCATATTTGGCGCCTGAACCTATGAGAGGTAAAGTTAATGAGCCGTCATTTATAATTCACACAGTTGAATATATTGCAAAGATGATTAATGTTAGTACAGAAGAATTATCAAAAAAAACAACACAAAATTTCTATAAATTATTTAATAAAGCTAAATAGATGAAAAAAATAAATACACCAATTTCTGTTGGAGAATTGTTTGATAAAATAACTATTCTTGAAATTAAAAAGGCAAAAATAAAAGATAAAAATAAGTTAATTCACGTTAAAAAAGAATTGTCATTACTAAAAAATATTATTAGAGATAAGAGAATTAGTAAAAAAAATATATCAAAATTAATTAATCAACTTAAAAGCATAAATTTAAGGCTGTGGAATGTAGAAGATAAGTTGAGAATTCATGAAAAAAATAAGTCTTTTAAATCAGAGTTTATTTCTTTAGCTCGCAAGGTATATTTTATGAATGATAAAAGGGCAAAGTTCAAAAATGAAATTAATATTCACACCAAGTCTCAAATTAATGAAGTAAAATCTTATGAAGAATATTAAATACAATTTAGCATCAGACTCCTGGGGAACTGAAGAAATTGCTGCTATTCAACAAGTAATTAAATCTAACAGGTACACTATGGGTCCAAAAGTTAAAGAGTTTGAAACTGAATTTGCCGAGTACTTTAATACGAAATATGCTTTGATGGTTAATTCTGGTTCAACCGCAAATTTATTAATGGTGGCAAGTTTAATATTATCAAAAAAACATAAATTAAATAAAAATGATGAGGTAATAGTGCCAAGTGTAAGTTGGAGCACTACATATTATCCTTTGTCTCAATACGGACTAAAGTTAAAGTTTGTAGATGTAGATTTAGAAACATTAAATATAGATACAAATAAATTAGAAAATGCAATTTCTAATAAAACAAGGGCTATAATGGCCGTTAATTTACTCGGCAATCCTTGTAATTTCAAAAAGATAAAAGAGCTCTGTTCAAAATACGATTTAATATTAATTGAAGATAATTGCGAGAGCTTGGGCGCAAAGTACAATAATACTTACACTGGCACCTTGGGACATATGGGCTCATTTAGTTTTTTCTTTTCGCACCACATGCAAACAATGGAAGGAGGTATGATATTAACAAATGACCGGTCTTTGCTTGAAATAGCAACTTCTTTAAGAGCTCATGGGTGGATAAGAGACTTGCCATCATCTAATTCAATTATGAATAAATCTGGAAACGACTTTGAAGACTCGTTTAAGTTCGTGTTACCGGGCTATGGTGTTAGACCTCTTGAAATGAGTGGAGCAATTGGTTTAGAGCAATTAAAGAAAATTGATAAGTTTATTACTCAACGCAAAAAAAATGCTGATATATATATAGAATTGTTCTCAAAGGAAGAAAATATAATTATACAAAAAGAGATACATGAGTCTTCATGGTTCGGTTTTTCAATAATTCTGAGCAACAAAATGTGTGAACAGAGGAACAAATTTATTCAAACTCTTGAAGAAAATAATATCGAAACAAGACCAATAGTAGCTGGCGATTTTACTAAAAACCCTGTTATAAATTATCTTGATCATGAAATAAGTGGTAATTTAGAAAATTCAGAAACAATTGATAAATGTGGTTTTTTTGTTGGCAATGATCATCGCGATCTATCAAATGAACTAAATCATTTATTCGAAACATATAAAACATTTGAAAAAGGTGTTTAATAGTAATTATGAAGAAAAAAATTGCATTAATTACGGGTATTACTGGTCAAGACGGAGCTTACCTAGCGAAACTACTTTTAAGGAAAAATTACAAAGTATATGGAACATGTAGAAGAAGTACATCAGAGAAATTTACAAGTTTAAAACATCTAAATATTGATGATAAAATATCATACTGTGATTTTGATTTATTGGAATTTAGCAATATTCTAGAAACAATAGCTAAAATAAATCCAACTGAGATATATAACCTTGCTGCGCAGAGTTTCGTACCTACGTCATTTAACGTACCAATAGTAACCACTGATATAAATTCGCTAGGCGCTTTAAGAATCTTGGAAGCAATAAGAATAAATAAAAAAAATATAAAATTTTATCAAGCATCAACATCTGAGATGTTCGGAAAGGTAACGCAAATACCACAAACTGAAAAAACACCTTTTTATCCTAGAAGTCCATACGGTGTGGCAAAGCTTTACTCTCATTGGATTACAATTAATTATAGAGAGTCATATGGCATTCATGCATCATCTGGCATATTGTTTAACCATGAGTCCCCTTTAAGAGGTAAGGAGTTTGTAACAAAAAAAGTTACATCAGCTCTGGCACGTATAAAAAAAGGTTCAAAAGAAGTATTGGAAGTTGGCAATGTACTTGCAAAAAGGGACTGGGGATTTGCTGGAGATTATGTAGATGCAATGTATAGGATGCTTCAGCAGAAAAATCCCGATGATTATGTTATAGCCACAGGAAAAACTCATAGTGTAAGAGAATTTATAGATTTATCGTTAAAATATTTAAACATTAGATACAAATGGGAAGGCAAGGGACTAAATACTAAAGTAATAAATTTAGATAGTAAAAAAACAATTGTGAAGATTAATAAAAGCTTTTTTAGACCGGCAGAAGTTGATCTATTAATCGGAAATCCAGTTAAAGCAAAAAGAAACTTAAAATGGAAACCTAAAACGAAACTAAAAGAGTTGGTAAAAATTATGTTAGATCATGATTTAAAGTATGGCTAAACTACAACTTTTTTAAGTTGATCTATTATTTCATTGTAGGAAAATTTTCTATTATCATCCGATTTAAAAATTCTGCTGTATTTAGTGTTATAGGGTACCCAGCAATCATACCACATGCAATCAATACTATTAAGCAAGTCAATTACATGAGATGAATTTGTTCCACATACCTGAACTACAAAACCTGAGTGACAGCTGAGCACATAATCAGAATTAAAAATTAATCTCTCAAACTCAAAGATTGGTATATTTTCTAAATGAATTATTCTTTCATCAAAATCATTAAAAATTGACATATTATTTGAATTATATTCATAAGTAACAATATTATTTCTAATTTTTTTCATATAATTCAAAGTGTTATTAAAAGAGGTAATTACTATTTTTTTATTGATGGACTTTTGTATTTTTTCAATAAATAGATGACATTCACTATCAAAATTTTCTATATCAACCCATTTTTCATCAAGATGTATTAATAGGTAATCTTTATATTTTATTTTTTTAAGTATATTTAAAATAAATTCTTCCGAATATTTCTTAAATGGGAAAAGATAGGGATCACTATTTTTTGTTTTATTTTGAACTCTCTCTAATAAACTAATATAAATTGAGGGTAGGTGTTCAACTTTTTTTAAACTGCTTCTACCAGTCATTATTTTAATAAAATCAAATATTAAAATTTCGCTTATAAATCTAAACGTAAATGGTCTGTATCTAGTAAATTTGAAAATACCTAAAAAACTTGATTTTACTTTATAAACCAACCCTAGTTTATTTTTTGACTTCATTAACAATGAACACAAGTAAGAAATTTTTTTACCATCCATTGCCACAGATGTATGGTAATTTTTTTTTAAAATTCGTAATATAATTTTAATTTTTTTGTAGAAACTAAAGTCTTTATGGTAGGGGATTGTTTCATCAATAAAATCATATTCTTTAATTATTTTTTCATTGTATGGAGAACAGACAACGGTTGTGAAAGGGTCATTGATAGAAAGAGACGTATCTCTAATTAAGTTAGAGTGTATAAGAAAGTCTCCTAATTTATCAGTTCTAAACCATATTATATTATTCATATTTTAGTTTAATAATATTAAATAAATTATTGATAATATTAAATTAAATCGAGTATTATAATATTTATTATTAATAATATATTTTAATCTATTGATATAAAATCGTTATTATAATTTTACATAATATATATTATACGAATAATATCAATATATATAAACTCTAATATATTTATTTTGCTCAATCAGTATACCCTTTTTCTATTAATTCAAAAACACAAGGAGAATATATTATGAGCCCTGAAGAATTTCAAATATGGTCCATTTTTAATTCATTTAGAATTGGAAGTGCCTTAGCATTCGTTGCATCAGCAATATTTATATGGCTGGGATTTAGAATAGCTGTAGGTACTCGTGTGCCAGCATCAGGTGAGGAACCTACTTTGTTTGGAAAAATAATATCATCAATCTTTTGTAGTATTATAGTTATTGGTACGTGGATACAATTTACAGAGGCAGTTGGCAATTATATTGCTTCAGCCTTTGCATTTGAACAGTTAAAAGAGACTGGAACAGAGATATCTCCAGTTGCCGATGGTTGGATAAATTATGTTGGCACTACCGAAGCTACATTCACTCCAACACCTCTAGGTATGGCATTTTTAGTTATTGTAGCAATAATGTATGCAGCAATTATTTGGTATCCAAAGCAAAAATAAATTATAAATACAAATAATACTTTAGCATTTAATTATTTTGCTAAAGTATTATTTAAAATATTGATGGATTGGCCAACCATAATCACTCTCTGGTTTATTTTTAAATGCAATTTCTAAAAAATAATTAGTTACGATTTTTTCATTGTAGAATTTGTGACCCCTCTCCCATCCATTTTTAGCAATTCTTCTTGTTTCATCTTTATTAGAAATATAATAAGAAATTTTTTTACCAAAATCAGTTAAATCGTCGGTTTCAAAAAAAATAACCTCATCATTTGTGAAAAGATCTTCTAATTGAGAATTTTTATCTACAAATATACAAGATCCGTTTCCAAGATATTGTGCTATTCTATCTGAGCTATAATATTTAAGATGAGGTTTTCTACTTAGGTTTAAACTAATTGGTGATTTACTAATTTCCCTTTCAAATTCTGCTCCCCAAACAGGTTGAATATTGTCATAGCCAAAAAAATTTGTTTTAATTTCGGGATGTTGATTTTTAATAAAATCTAGATAGATCTCTCTATCATAATCTGATTTGCTTTTTCTTATTTTACCAGAACCGACACCATAACTTAGCGCATAAAATACATCATATTCAAAAGAATTGTTTTCAAAAATTTTTAACTGCTCAATTGATGAATCAAATATATTAGGAAAAAATGATATTGAATTATTATTATTTAGGCACGATTTGATTGTTTCATCAGCATTGGTAATAAAAAAAGCATCAATTAAATCAGTTCTTTTTGTAAGTTTATTTTTTGTATCATCTAAATAATAATTATCTACATTCCACTCAATTATTTTAATGTCCTTTTTAATCGATTTAAACTCTCTGAGAGTTCTATTGTGAATTTTATCTGCATGACCCAAAACAACGATATCAGGATCATAATTTTTAAAAGTTTCTAATAATTCTTTGTTGAGAGAATTATTATTGTTTAATTTATTTAATCTATTCATTCTACTCATATCTCTATCACTGAATAAACAGAGATTATGTCCATTTCTAATGAAACCATTATTAATTTTAAAACAGTGATTCCAAAATAGACGTCCTTTCTGTTTTTGGACAAAATTTGAAATATGTAGTATTTTCATTACTTATGACGTCAATTAAAAAAATTTATTTAGTTTTATTTTTAGTTTTTTTTTCATATCACACTTTAGCAGATACAATTGATCTAGAAAGAAAATTCATTATTTACGTAAAATTACCACTAGTTCCCAAAATCTCAGTAATGGAAATAGCTACATCTTTAAATATTAAAAACCACAAATATTTCTATAAATTTGGTATAAAATCAAAAAACATTGTTGAGTTCGTTAATCAAGTTAATGGAAACGGTGAGGTAGTTGGTGTAATTGATGAAATATACAGACCCACTAACTACTCATACAAATACACTCGTAAAAAAAAAGAAAAATATGTTGAAATAAGTTACTCAAACAATGTAGTTAGAAAAATCCTTAATTTACCAAAACTTGATAGGTCAGAACTATCCTTAGTTAGTGATGAGATGTTGGTTGGAACAATTGATCCTTCAACATTTTTCCTTAATTTACTTGATTATGACAAAACGGAACAATGCAAAAAACAATTCAAAATATTTGATGGCAAGAGAAGATATGATGTTGTCTTTAAAAATATTAATAAAAATATAAAAAATAATTCAATTGAATGTGAAGCAAATCAAATCAGACTTGGTGGATATAAAAAAGATGAAAATGTATCAGATGTATTTGCTGCATCAGATTATATAAAAGTAATATATTCAAATAATAATAATGAATTCATTGGATATGAAGCAAAGAACGGGCCCATTAAAATTATTATTGAAGAGATTAAATAAGTTTTCTTTCTATATTTTCTTTCAAGTTATCAATCCCCTCTCCTGTAAGAGCACTTATAAATATTCTATTTTGATTTTGCCTATAGCTTGATTTACTTAAGTCGATTTTATTATAAACATTTATCATTTTTGATATCTTTTCATCACTTACACCCGTTTCTCTCAAGATACGTTTTGTAGTAATTATTTTATCTTTAGCATTTATATCATTTACATCAACTACGTTAATTATAAAATTTGCCGACGTAATCTCCTCTAATGTTGCGTGAAATGACTCAATTAACTGAGTAGGAATATTATTTATAAATCCAACGGTATCAATTATACCGACTTGATGATTGTTTAAATGAAATTTACTTATTCTTGTGTCTAACGTTTCAAATAATTTATTCTGACTTGATTGGTTTTTCTTTGTTAATTTGTTAAATAATTTTGTCTTACCTGCATTTGTATAACCAACAAGTGCAAATGTTTTAAAATTACTATTTAGTCTTGATTTTCTCTGTATTTGTCTTCGTGCTTTTACTTTAACTAATCTTCTTTTGATTTTAATAATCTTAGACTGAATTAATCTTTTATCTAATTCAATTTGTAGCTCACCAGGTCCTCCAATAAACGTTGTACCTCCTTTTTGTCTTTCGAGATGAGTCCATGCTCTCACTAATCTTGATTTTCTATAAATTAATTCTGCTAGTTCTACTTGTAATCTGCTCTCTTTTGTCGAAGCTCTTTTACTGAAAATTTCAATTATTATGCCAGATCTATCTGTAACTTTTATATTTAGATATTTCTCTAAATTTCTTTGTTGAGATGGCGATAAATTATTATTAATAATTAATAAATTTATTTTAAGTTTAATTATTTTTTCCTTTAATCTTAGTAAATTTCCTTTACCTATAAAAGTCGAGGGGTTTTTCTGTTTAATTTTTATTATCTCTTTGAGTATTATTTCTATATTTAAATTTAAAACAAGATTCTGAATTTCATCATACATTTCAGAAGTTTTATTTTTAAATTCTCTCCCTATTTCAGGATGTATGATTATACTCCTTGTTATATTTTCTTTTAAGATAATTTTACTGCCTCCATATAAACTTTTCTGAATATTTCAGCATACTTTCCGGGTTTGCCATTTCCTATTCTAAAATTATCTACACGAATAACTGGCATAACATACTGAGTTGCGCTTGTTATAAACGCTTCGTCAGACGCTTTAATATCTTTTATATTAAATCTTTTTTCCATTAATTTTAAATTATTATTTTTTAAACCTCTTATTAGAGTTTGTCTGGTAATACCTTTTAAAATTGAATTAGATAATGGAGTTGTGTAAAGTGTATTACTTTTTAATATCCAAGCAGTACTAGAACTTCCCTCTGTAATAAATCCGTCTTGATCAATTAACCATGCTTCTTCACAATTATGTTTTGCAGCAGACTCCTTTGCTAATACAGGAGCTAAAAGATTAATTGTTTTAATGTCTACCCTTTTCCACCTTAAATCTTTTTCAATCTTTACTTGTATACCTTTATTAAATGCTTTTTCATAGTTTTCTGAATGAATTGTTTTTCCGATTATCACTAAAGAACCTTTTGTATTTTTAGGAAATTTAAAGTCTCTCGATGCAACGCCCCTTGTAACTTGTAAGTAAATCAAACCATTATTTATAAGATTCTTATTAATTATATTTTTTATATGAAAATAATACGATTTTTTATGTATGGGTGATTTTATTTCTATCTCAGATAAAGATCTGAAAAGCCTATTTATGTGACCATCATAATCAACTATTTTTCCTTCAATGACGGAAAATACTTCATAAATACCGTCTGCAAACTGGTAACCACGATCTTCAATATGAACTTTTGCAAAATTATAATCAAGATATTCTCCATTAACATACGAAACTCGAGACATTAATAGGCCTCTCTTACTTTAAACAATTCCTCAGCTATTTTTAAGTCTGCGGTCATGCAAATAAAAATTACCTCATCATTCGCCTCAATTTTTGTTTGTTTGTCAGGAACAATAATTTTGTTTTCTTTTTTAATTAAACCTAATCTTATTCCACGAGGCAACTTAGATTCTTCAATGGTTTTATTTATTAGACTTGAACTAGATAGCGCTTGAGCATGTATTATTTCTGCTTGATTATTGCCAATTGTATATGCTGACTCGATTTTTCCCTTATGTATATGTTTTAGGATTTTTGATACAGTAATCATTCTTGGATCTACTACTTTACTTAATCCAAGCAAATCTTTTAATTTATTATAATCAGAGTTATTTACTAAAGTGAGGGAATCGCAGTTATTTTTTTTTGCAACAGCTGATATTATAAGATTTGTTTCATCATCATTTGTTAATGCCAACAACATATTTGCTTCTCTAATATTAGCTTCATCAAGAATTGATTGATCTAGCCCATCTCCGTTTAAAACTAAAGTATTTGTAAGCTGGTCAGCAATAAATTTGGCTCTTTCATTATTATTTTCTATTATGCAGGTTGATATATTTGCATGATGTATTTCAATATCTTTTGCTAAATTAAAACCAATATTACCTCCACCTACTATTATAATCTTCTCTATAGGTTTTTCATTTAAACCAAATGCACTAAGCGTCCTAATTACATGGCGTTTATCTGTGACTATATATACATTATCACCTTCTAATAAAGTGTCATTTTTTTTTGGAATAAATAGCTTTTCATTTCTATTTATTCCAATAATTGAGGCTCTAAGATTCTTGTCATCATCAGTATTTTTTTGAAATAATTCATGAATACTAGTTAGACTAGTATCAATCAATGGACAGTTACTGTGCACAATTAAACTTAATAACTCAATTTCATCATTGATAAAAGGTACAACATCGAAGGCACCCGGAGCTTTTAGTTGACGTTCTATAGCTCTAGCTACTTCAAGTTCAGGACTAATTATTAAATCTATTGGCATGTTTTCGGCATTATACAAATCTCTCCAAATAGGATTTAAAAAATCTTCAGATCTTAATCTTGCAATTTTTCTTTGTATTTTAAAAAATGTATGAGCCATTTGACATGCCACCATATTAATTTCATCTTGCAATGTAACGGCAATGATCATATCAGCATCGTCAGCGCCTGCTTTTTTTAAGATAGAAGGATTTGAAGCTGATCCAATAACCGTATTTATATCGATTTTTTCATTAATATTATCAATGAGTTTTTGAGATTGATCTATAACAGTAACATCAATTTTTTGACTCACTAAATGTTTAGCGATACTTGATCCAACTTTTCCTGCACCACAAATTATTACTTTCATTTTTTTTCCTCTTCAGTAATCCCGAGCTGTTTCAATTTTCTATGTAATGCCGATCTTTCCATTCCAATGAATGAGGCAGTTTTAGATATATTGCCCTGGAATCTAGTAATTTGTGATAATAAATAATTTTTTTCAAAAATCTTTCTAGCGTTTTTAAGAGGAAGAGAGATAACATTTTTATTATCAATGCGACTGGTATCACCATCATTTGAATGATCAAAATTTTTGTCTCCTAAGATAATATATCTCTCAATTAAGTTTCTTAATTCTCTTATATTTCCGGGCCAGTCATAATTTATGAACTTTGATTTGATAATTGGTTTTAAATTTTTAGGGGGAACATGGTTCTGCTTTGAAAAATAATTAGTAAAATAATCAATTAATAAATCTATATCTTCAATTCTATCTATTAGATTTGGCAATTTGATTGTGACAACATTCAATCTGTGAAACAAATCACGCCTAAAAGATCCTTTATTGATAAGTGTTTCTAGATTTGTTGTAGAAGAGCAGATTATTCTGCATTTTAACTCTAGTACAGTACTTGAACCAACTCTTGTATAATATTTATCAGTTAGTAGTCTCAATATCTTTGCTTGAGTTTGCAATGGCATCTCTGCGACTTCATCTATAAATAAAGTTCCATCCGATGCCAATTCTAAATAACCTATGTTATTTTCATTGTCATTGGATCCAAAAAGCTCTATTTCAATATTGCCTGGCTCCATTAACGCAGCATTCAAGGCCACAAATGGGCCTTTGTTAAACTTGGACATTCTGTGAATTTCTCTTGCTACAATATCTTTGCCTGTTCCTGACTCGCCGTATATCATCACTCTACTTGAGGTTGGCCCTATTTTTTTAATTTGACTTTTTATTCTTAAAATAGGGGCTGAATTTCCTATAAAATTGTAATTAAATATATTTTTTTGCTTTAATGCATCATTTTCACTTTTAATTTCGTGAAATTCAATCGCTCTGTTAACAGAAAGCAGTAATCTTTCCGATGTAAATGGTTTTTCTATAAACTCATTAGCGCCATCTTTTATTGCCTGCACCGCCATGTCAATATTACCGTGACCTGATATAATTATTATTGGAATATTATTTGATAATCTAATTTTTTTTAGAATATCAAGCCCATCAAGTTCAGAATTGTCCAGCCATACATCGAGTATTATTAAGTCAAATTTATATTTTTCTAATTCATTAAAAGTTTCTTTTGAGTTAACAGCTGTTATCGCTTCATAACTCTCATCTTCTAAAATTGCTTTTATGTTATTAGCTATATCTTTTTCATCATCAATTATAAGTATTCGTTTCATTTTATTTATATCTCAAACCTAATAGATACTTTAGCACCTTCTTTTCCATCTTTTCTATTTTCTATGGAAAAATCGGCATTATGATCAAATAGTATTTTTTCAACAATCGCAAGTCCCAATCCTGTACCACCACTTTTTTTTCTTGTAGTAAAATATGGTTTTATTAAATCATCTTTTTCGTGTTTTAAGCCAATGCCATTATCAATAATAAATATATGTAAATATTCATTTTTTTCTTCAGCTATAATATTAATTAGCGCTTCATCATTCACGTATTTTTTTTCCATTATTGAACTAATTGAATTAATTAGTATGTTTTGTAAAACTCTTGTTATTTGAGATTTATCAATTTTTATTTCACAATTTTGATTATTGTATTGTTCTTTGAAATTTATTTCTTTGTAGTTAATTTTATAATCATTTACAATATCTTTGATTATTAAGTTGATATTTTCACTATCTAATCTTGGCTCAGGAAGTCTCGCAAAATTTGAAAATTCATCAACTAGGTAACCTATTTCACTCACTTGTCGCCTTATTGTTTTAATGCAATCATCAATATCCTCCGAATTTATAGATAATTTATTAATTCTTTTTTCTAACCTCTCAGATGATAATTGTATCGGAGTTAACGGATTTTTAATCTCATGAGCAATTCTTCTAGCAATATCTGACCAAGTTTCATGTTTTTTAGATATCAATATTTGTTTTCTTTGCTTAACGATATCGTTACTCATTTTGTTAAAAGAGTCAGCTAAACGATTAAGCTCAATATAGTCATTTGTTTTTTTAATTTTATCATCATAAGATCCTTTGCTAATATTATTTGATGCAGTGATTACACTAGAAATAGGTTGAACTATTCTTTCAGCAAACTTCAGACCATAAAAAATTGAAATTAATATAATGATTAGAGAAATTATTACATATATTAGTAAAAATATAAGACTGATTTGATCCCTATTGTTTTCTAAAAAATTATAATCGTTTCTGGCTGAAATTGTATCATCCAATGCACTTAAAACATTTGCATCCATAGATCGTCCTGCAAAAAGGTATGAGTTTTTATAGTTTTCTAATTTAACGAGCGCATATACCTTATTAACTTTAGTCGAGGACATAATTGCCATTTCACCTGAATTTGCCCTTTCAAACGCATTGTTTGGTGGTAGGTACAACAGTTTACTATTCTCAAATGCTTGAGTAATTATTTCTCCTTTACTATTTAATATAAAAGATTCAGGTAGTGACCTAATAAGCGCTTGAGTTCTTAAAAAAAATTTCATTTTTTCAAGATCATTTTCTAAAATCACGCTTGATTTATTTATATCGTTATACATAGTATAAACATCACCTTTGATGGTTTCTTTATGCTCCTCCAAATAACTCTCTGCAACAAATACTGAATTATTTATTACGTTGTTTATTTTTGAATTAAACCAATCATTAATACCTAAGTTTATTAAGATCATTCCGATTATTCCTAAAGAAATTGCTGGCGTTAATGCAATTAGTATAAAATAAAGAGTAAACTTACTATTGAGTGTGCTTATTTTTTTTCTTCGAACCCTTAAAATGATGGGAAAGATTAAGTAGACTATTGTAATTATTAAAGTGATTATAAATATTGTAGCAAAAAAAATATATATATTTATATAGTCGCTGAGATATAAAGAATTTTGTCTTTGCATAAATAAAATAAATGCTGACAAACCTAAAAAAATTAGTGACCCAACTAGTAATAAAAAACTCCTCAGATTTAAATAATTAAAGTTATATAATTTATTGTTCATCCGATTAACTATTTAAGTTATATATAAAGTCAATTTATTAAAGGAAATTATGAAAATAGCTTGCATTGTTTTGGCATCTGGTAACAGTACTAGATTTAAAAATTCAAAGTCTAAATTATTATATAAAGTATACGGTGTTCCTATTATTGAATATACACTTAAAAATATTACTAAATTCTTTAGTAAAGACTCTTTATACATAACAATATCAAAAAAGTTAACGAAAAAAGAGAAAGATTTATTATCAAAATACACAAATCATAACTTGATAAATGGTGGTAGAAATAGATTTGAAAGCTTACGCAATGCAATCAATAATATAAAAAACTGCTCTTATGATTATTTATTAATACATGATGCTGCAAGACCATTAACCCCATATTTAATTTTTGAGAAATTATTTAAGAATATAAAAAAAAATAAATATGACTGTATAGTTCCAAAAACTAAAGTTGAAGATACACTTAGAAGAAATAATATTACAGTTAAAAGATCAATTTATTCCACATATCAAACACCCCAAGTATTTAAATTTAATCTTATAAAAAAGAATTTAAAAAACTTAAAGAAAATTCCAACGGATGATTTTGGGATTCTAGAAAGAAAAAAAAACTTAAAGATAAAATATATTGATGGAGTTAAAGAAAATATTAAAATTACTACAATAAATGACATCAATATTTTTAAATTATTAGTTAATAAAAAAATAAAATTTGGAAATGGTTTTGATATACACAAATTAAAGAAAGGTAAATATCTAGCCTTAGGTGGTTTAAAAATTAAATCAAATTTTCAAGCGATCGGTTACTCTGATGGTGATGTTGTTATACATTCTATAATTGATGCTTTACTTGGAGCCAACAATAAAGGTGATATTGGCACATATTTTCCTTCATTAAAAAAATATAAAAATATTTCCTCAGTAATTTTGT
This sequence comes from uncultured Pelagibacteraceae bacterium, assembly GCA_902613805.1. Taxonomy (GTDB): domain Bacteria; phylum Pseudomonadota; class Alphaproteobacteria; order Pelagibacterales; family AG-422-B15; genus CACNXQ01. The sequence goes on along the minus strand of CACMIV010000002.1, from coordinate 144,985 downwards.
TAGATGAAATAAAAAAAATAATCAAACTAGATAATTCAATTATTAGTAATCTTGATTGTACTATAATTTGTCAAAAAATAAGGCTTGAAAAATATAAAAAATTAATAAGAAAAAATATTTCTTCATTAATGAAATGTGATGAAAAGCACATAAATGTAAAAGCAAAGACCGCAGATAATATTGGTATTTTAGGTAAATCAAAAGCGGTGGCATGTTGGACAACAATAAAAATTACGAATTTATGATTTTTTTAATTAAGGCCTTTGTTTCAGTATTTGGAATTGGTTATATTCGTATTGCGCCAGGCACATTTGGCTCTTTATTTGCGATTCTTGTTTGGTATTTATCAATAAACTACCTAAATATTTATTTCTTTTATATGATCATAATAATAGTTTTTATTTGTTCGTTTAAAGCTATCAATATTTATCTGAGAAATGAGAATAAAGATGACCCCTCAGAAGTAGTAGTTGATGAATTTATTGGCCAATCATTGCCATTAATCTTTTTATTTCAATTAAATGTATACGAGGTTTTATTGGCTTTTAGTAGTTTTAGATTATTTGATATTTTTAAGATTTATCCGGTTAATAAGGTCGAAAATATTAAAGGTGCTAATGGTGTAATTATGGATGATGTTGTTGCGGGCATTTATTCTCTTATTATAATTATGTTTTACAAAATAATTTTATTTTTAAATGCTTAACTATATTAAAAAGATTAGGAAATTAAGGAAAGAAAAACCGTTTAGTATTTGTCTTGCTGAGTCTTGCACTGGTGGCATGATTAGTTCTAAGCTAACTAGTATTAGTGGTTCCTCAGATTTTTTTGACGGCTCTGTAGTTTCATATTCTAATGATTTGAAGAAACATCTTTTAAAAGTCCCTAAAACAACAATAAGTAAATATGGAGCTGTAAGTCATCAAACTGCATTGTCAATGGTTAAAGGTTTAAAAAAAATTAGCAGAAGCGAAATATTAGTATCTGTAACTGGCGTAGCAGGGCCAAAAGGTGGAAGCTCAAAAACACCAATTGGTTGTGTTTATTTTGGACTAGGTACAAAAATAAAAAATAAATATTATTATAAGACAATTAAAAAAGTTTTCAGAGAAAGAAAGAGACAAAAAATTCAAGAAAAGAGCACTGAGTTTGTATTAAAAGAAATTATTAAGAATTTATCAAAAATCTAATATATTTCCTTTGCACGACCAATAAACGCATCTACCATTTTTTGAAAAGCTAGATCAAAAAATTTTTTCATAAGTATATCCAAGAGCGTAACATTTAATTCAAAATCAATATTAAATTGAATTTCACATTCTAATTCATTTACAGCTAAAAATTTCCAATTATTATCTAGATATTTAAAAGGTCCGTCTAAGTTACGAACATTTATTTCACTTTTATCTTTATGAAGTATAACCTCACTACGGTATGTATAAACAAATTGATCATAACCTATCTCTAGATCAGCGATAACAATTTTTTTATCACCATCTATACTTGTATTGATTATTTTTGAATTGTTACACCAAGGAAGGAATTCATCGTAGCGATCAATATCAGCAACTAGATCAAACATCTGATCTTTTGTATAACTTACAGTTTTATTTTCTTCCTGTTTAGGCATTCAAAGTTATGTATTTCAGCTTCTTAAAGTCATCTTCTGCATGATATGATGACCTTGTAAAAGGTGATGACGATACTATTTTAAAGCCCCTGCTTATGGCTTCGTCGTAGAGTTTGCGAAAGTATTCCGGGCTATGATATTGAATTACAGGATGGTGATTTTTTGTAGGCCTTAAATATTGACCAATGGTAATAAAATCCACATCGATATGCCTCAAGTCATCCATTAACTCCATAATTTGAGAAAATTTTTCACCCAAACCAATCATTATTCCAGATTTAGTAAACAGGTTAGGATTTAATTTTTTGATGTTACCAAGAATTGACAGTGAGTGATTATATTCGGCGCCTGGCCTTACACTTTTATATAAAGATTTAACAGTTTCTAAGTTGTGATTAAATACATCTATTTGACATTTAGAAAGCAATTCAATCGAATTTTTTTTATTTCTAAAATCAGGAGTTAATATTTCAATAGTTGTGTTAGGACATTTTAATTTTATTTCATTAATTGTGTTTGAAAAATGCTTAGCTCCACCATCAATAAGATCGTCCCTATCGACAGATGTGATTACTACATGAGATAATTTTAATTTTTTTACTGAATTTGCAACTCTTAAAGGTTCAGTATGATCAACATGATTTGGTTTGCCAGTGCTGATATTACAGAAACTGCATGCTCTTGTACAAATATCTCCAAGTATCATAAAGGTAGCATGAGATCTTGCCCAGCAATCAGACATATTGGGGCACATCGCTTCTTCACATACAGTTACGATTCTATTGGACTTTAAAGTTTTCTTTATTTGGTTAATTTTATCTGTTTGGATTTTAACCTTTATCCATTCCGGCTTGACTGGGCTTTCAATTGTAGCAAATTTCTTTCTTAAAAGAGCTTTAGATATGTTGTTTTGCATTGATACTTTAACATAATTAAAGGTAAATCAACGTAATTTCAAGTGGTTACTAATTGTCAAAAAATATAACGAATTCGTTATTTTTTCCATAGCCTAGAACGTTTCTAATCTGCTCATCAACCAGGTCAGTGTTTTTATCATGTTTTTGCAAAATGGAGATTTTAACCTCGTGTAAACTATTGCTACTTTTTATATTTTTTACTTTTGCTTCAAGGTTAGCAATTTCTGCGTTAAGCCTTGAATGAGATAAGAGACCATTGTTTCCATCAAAAATATTAAATAATAAATATAATAAAATTAAGGGAAGGAAAAAATAAGGATAATAATTCTTAATAACCATCATTAGTGTAACCATCTTGCTCATATTAAGTTAGGGAATCATATTTGACGAATCAGTACAATTTCAATAAATAAAGAAGGCAGAAAAAAATAGATAAAATGCTATTTGGACTCTTTTTGTTCTATTTAATTAGTAATTAATTAGTAAAACTTATTGATTTTTAAAGATTTTTTTGAGTTAAAAAATTCCTCAATTCTAATAAGTTGGTTGAATTTAGCGGTTCTATCCGACCGAGACATTGACCCTGTTTTAATTTGGCCAGAATTTGTTGCTACTGATAGATCAGTAATAAATGTATTTTCTGTTTCTCCAGAACGGTGAGAAATAACAGTTTCTAAACCATTCATTTGAGCAAGTTCTATTGCCTTCAAAGTTTCAGTTAACGTTCCTATTTGATTTACCTTTATTAAGACAGCGTTTGCAGCTTTCATTTTAATGCCTTTTGAAATTAAATCTATATTTGTAGTAAATATATCATCACCAACAATTTGTATTTCAGATCCATAATTTTGATTAAATTTTTGCCACGCTTTCCAGTCATCTTCTGCAAATGGATCTTCAAGTGAAATAATAGAATATTTTTTGCACAATTTGATTAAATAATCAGAAAATTGATCACTAGAGAACGATTTTTTCTCTGATAAAATTTTATATTTATTATTATTATAAAATTCAGATGCTGCAACATCCAATGACAAAAGGAAATCTTTTCCTAATTTATATCCTGATTTTGTTATTGCTTCTTTTATTAGTGCGCAGGCATGGTCTTCATTTTTTAAATTTGGTGCGAAACCACCTTCGTCACCAACTGCAGTTGATATATTTTTTTTCTCTAAAATCTGTTTTAGTGTGTGAAAAACTTCAGATGCTTTTCTAATAGAATCTGTAAATGTTTTGCATTTTACAGGTATGATCATGAATTCCTGAAACGATAAATTATTATTCGCGTGGGCTCCTCCATTTATAATATTAAGCATCGGCGTTGGCATTCTTAGTGCTTTGGATCCTCCTAAATATTTGTAAAGAGGTATACCCAAATATTTTGAGGCTGCGTCAGCGCAAGCAAGAGAAACACTTAATATAGCATTAGCACCTAACCTTTTTTTATTTGGCGTTCCATCTAATTCTATTAAAGTCTCATCAATTTCTTCCTGTTCAATAACATCATAACCTGAAAGTGTATCAAAAATTACGGTATTGACATTTTCTACTGCCTTTAAAACAGACTTTCCATGATATGCTTTTTTGTTATCTCTTAATTCAAAAGCCTCATTTTTACCAGTTGATGCACCAGATGGAACAGCGGCTCTACCAAAAACACCGTTTGACAGAAAAACGTCTGTTTCAACAGTAGGGTTGCCTCTGCTGTCAAATATTTGTCTGGAAACAATATTTTTTATAAAGTGCATAAATATATATGTTATCTTAAGTTACTTATTTTTCTTTGACTAAATTGTCAATTTCAATGAGTTTTTTTATCAAATCATTCATGTCATCTAATTTGACCATATTTGGTCCATCAGAAGGAGCATTGTCTGGATCATTATGAGTTTCCATAAATACCCCTGCGACACCAACTGCCACAGCTGCTTTTGATAGAGCCGGCACATACTTTCTATCCCCCCCACTTTTGTCACCCATTCCTCCGGGTGATTGTACGGAGTGAGTTGCGTCATAAATTACAGGGTAGCCTATCTCGCTTTTCATAATTTCGAGTGACCTCATATCAGAAACTAAATTATTATAACCAAATGAAGCCCCTCTTTCAGTCAAAAGTATTTTCTTATTACCGCTCTCTTCAATTTTTTTAGATACATTAATCATGTCCAATGGAGCCAAAAACTGACCTTTTTTAATATTTACTATTAAATCAGTTCTTGCTGCAGCAATTAATAAATCTGTCTGTCTACATAGAAAAGCTGGAATTTGCAGTATATCAACATAATCTTTTACTTTCTCACAGTCAGATACATTATGTACATCCGTTAAAATATTTATTTTATATTCGTCTTTAAGAGATTTAAATATTTCTAATGAAGCATCAATTCCTAAACCTCTCTCGGAATGTAAACTAGTACGGTTGGCCTTATCAAAAGAAGTCTTATAAACAAAATTGATTTTTAATTTTGTAGCAATTTCTAAGAGAGCCTCAACCATTTTTTTTGCATGACTATGAGACTCAAGTACACATGGTCCAGCTATTAGATTTAATTTATCATAATTAGAGAATTCAAAATTATTCAATTTTACTATTTTATTCATCTTTGTATCTTTTTTGCTGCATCTATAAATGACTTAAATAAAGGATGCGGTTCAAATGGTTTTGATTTTAATTCAGGATGGTATTGCACTCCAATAAACCATGGATGATCTTTTAGCTCAACAGTTTCAGGCAATAATCCATCAGGTGAATAACCAGAAAAGATAACACCTTTGTTCTCAAATTCTTCAGCAAATTTATTGTTAACTTCATATCTGTGACGATGTCTTTCATTAATAATTTCGTCTTTATATATATTATATATTTTACTGCCTTTTCTTAATTTTGCTTCATATGATCCAAGTCTCATCGTTCCGCCTAGGTCGTCATTTTTAGATCTCTTTTCGGTCGTATTATCTGAAGTTGTCCACTCTGTCATTAGACCAACAACTGAATTAGTACAATTAGAAAATTCGCTAGAATTTGCATCTTGCATGCCTAATATATTTCTCGCCATCTCTATAACTGCAAGTTGCATTCCAAAACATATTCCAAAATAAGGAATTTTGTTTTCTCTCGCATACTTGATTGCTGCAATTTTTCCTTCCGAACCTCGCTCACCAAATCCTCCAGGAACTAAAATACCATGACAATTTGCTAATAAGCTTGACGCATTGGAACTGTCTAATTCTTCAGATTCAAACCATTTTAATTCAACTTTTACATTATTAAATATTCCTCCATGAGATAATGCTTCATTCAGTGATTTATAAGCATCAGCAAGTCCTGTATATTTGCCTACTATTCCAATTACGACCGTTCCATCAGGTTCAAGAACATGTTTAGAAACTTGAGACCACATTTTAAGATCTATAGTTTTATTTGCATCTAAATTGAAATATTCTAAGACTCTCTTATCTAATCCTTCATTATAAAAATTAATTGGAACTTCGTATATTGAATTTGCATTTATCGCTTGTATTACACAGTTATTTTGAACATTGCAGAATAAGCCAATTTTTTTTCTTTCACCTTCAGGTATTATTCTGTCAGATCTGCACAATAAAATATTTGGTTGTATACCCAAACTCCTCAATTCTTTTACTGAATGTTGAGTGGGTTTTGTTTTTAATTCACCTGAACTTGCAATGTATGGTACCAAAGTAACGTGAATAAATAATGAATTCTCATGCCCATTATCATTATGAAATTGTCTAATTGCCTCTATAAATGGCAGACTTTCAATATCTCCAATGGTGCCACCTATTTCACAAATGATAAAATCTTCACCATTCATATCGTCGGATATAAATTTTTTTATTTCATTTGTAACATGAGGAATAACCTGAACTGTAGCGCCAAGATAGTCACCCTTTCGCTCTCTGTTAATAATTTCTTGATATACTTTACCTGATGTTATGTTGTCAGATCTTTTTGAAATCACACCAGTGAATCTCTCATAATGACCTAGATCTAAATCTGTTTCAGCACCGTCATCTGTCACATATACTTCACCATGCTGATATGGACTCATTGTACCTGGATCAACATTCAAATATGGGTCAAGCTTTCTTATTCTGACACTGTGACCATGGTGCTGTAATAATGAAGCAAGAGAAGCTGATGCTAGTCCTTTGCCTAAAGAAGAAACCACGCCGCCCGTAACAAAAATAAATCGCGCCATGGAAGAATTTTATACTATAAAAGATATCTTAAATCAAAACTTTAATCTAATTGTGGTAATTCGGGCATATCTTCAGAGATAATGTTATTGTCTGTTTTTATCGGTACATCTTCAAAATTCAAAGATCTATCAGTTGATCTTAGACCTAAAACTGTTAGACTGATACTAGTTATTACAAATAACACTGCAATTATTGCTGTAGTTCTAGTTAAAAAATCTGCACTGCCCCTTGGTGACATTCCATCACTTCCACCACCAATACCTAGGGCACCACCCTCTGCTCGCTGTAATAATACTACAATAATCAAAACTATTGCTAGTATCCCATGAAGTATCAATAAGGATGTTTCCATAAAAAATTAATAATCTAATTCTTAATAAGAATCAAATATTTTACAAAAATCTTTTGATTTTAGTGATGCACCTCCGACTAAAGCTCCGTCAACTTGATCTAAACTCAAAATATCAGATGAATTAGAAGAATTAACAGATCCTCCATACAAAATAGAAATTTTATTACTTATTTCTTTTCCGATTTTTTTAGATAGTAAGTTTCTTATTTTTAAATGTATTTCATTGATATCTAAAATAGACGGTGTCATACCAGTACCTATTGCCCATACAGGCTCATAAGCAATTATTATATTGTTGTGGCTAAATTTACTTGGCAAAGATTTGATTTGTTGATTAAGGACTGAATATCTTTTTTTAATTTGTTCTTTTTTTTCACCAATGCAGTATATCACTTTTAAATTATTTCTAAGAGCAGCATCTATTTTTTTGCTTAGGTCAGTTGATGACTCGCTCTGATATTCTCGTCTCTCAGAGTGGCCAACGATTACGTACTTACATCCTATGGACTTTAGCATCAAAGCACTGATCGATCCTGTATAAGCTCCAAAATCAAGATGATGACAATCTTGAGCGCCATACAATATATTTGGCTCTTCTTTTATGAAATTAGACAATAAAGTAAAGGGTGGGCAAATTATAATTTTAGAACTACTATAATTTGATTTTTTCATGTATTTCACAAATGATTTTATTATCTTAACAGATTTTTTTGATCCATTCATTTTCCAGTTAGCAATTGTATATTTAGTTCTTTTCATTCACAATTATTCCTTTTATAAGTTCAACTTTATACTTTTTTAATAGAAAATGTTAGATATTGTTAGAAATTTAGTATCCTCAATATTTGGAAAAATTCTCCTTGCAATCATGGTTTTAAGTTTTGCGCTGTGGGGAGTTGGCGACATCTTATCATCTGGAAACTCTCAATTAGCGGCTAAAGTGGGTAACGAAAAAATTAGCTTAAACCAGTTTTACAGTGAATTCCAAGAAACTGTAGCAAGATATAATGAGACAACTTCAGCAAATCTAAGTTTAAAAGAAGCTTATGAAAGACAATTGCACAATATACTATTGAACGACCTTATTTTCTCAAAAATGGTAAATGACTACGCAAAAAATAATAATATTTTACTTAATGATGAATCCTTGAAGACAGTAGTTACTGACTTGCCACAATTTAAAAATGAAAATGGTAACTTCTCGAGAACAAAATATAAAAACTTTATATTTAATAACTTTGAAAAAGAAGAATTATTTTTAAAAAAGATTGAAGATACAATATATCAAGGGCTAATTTTTGAGAACTTAAATCTAGGTAATTTTTTAAACGAGTCTATTGTTGATATATTTTATAATTATGAGGGTGAAAAAAGAACAATGTCCTATTTTACTTTAAGTAAGGATGATATTTTAATAGATACTAGCGATAAACTCTTAAATGATTATTTCCAAACTAATAAAAATAAATATGCTACTGATGAGCAAATAATTGTTGATTATATAGAAATTAAATTAGAAAATTTTTTAAAAATTGAAAATATAACTGATGAGCAAATCAGAAATTATTATTTGTCAAATCTTGATCTTTATACAGTTAAAGAAAATAGAGATATAGAATTTGCTAGATTTTCGTCTCGTGAAAATGCTCTTAATTTTTATAAAAAATTAAATGAAAATGATGAGTCATCGTTAGAGAAATTCGTAGCCGAAAACAGTATTCAAATAAATAAACTCTCTGGATTTAGCGGTGGTACTTTTCCAAATGATATAATAGAAGAATTGAATAAATTAAAACAGGGTGATGTCAGTAAACCATTAGAGTATAAAGATGTTGGTTACTATATTTTTAAGATATTAAATATAAATGATAAAAAAGTTAGACAATTTGAGGAAGTAAAAGTTGATATTGCAAACTATTTGGCTTCTGAGGAAGCATTCATCGAGTTCGATAATACTGTCAATGAAGCAGATAATATGTTGTTAAATGATTTTAACTTTTTAAGTATTAGCAGCAACTTATCAAATATTAATGTTAATCAATCAGTGAATTTTTCAGATTTATTATCTAAATTTGATAAAAATATTAATTTTGAAAATCTGGAACCGCCAATTGGGTACCTATCAGATATAATTATAATGGAAAATGTTGCATACATTTATAATGTAAAAAAACGCATTGATTCCTTCATTCCTAGTTTAAATGAAATAAAAGATAAAGTTACAATTGACTATATTAATAGCCAAACAATAAATGAATTAAACTCTATAATTAATGATATTATTACTAAGCTTCAATTCAAAAACTATTCTAGTTTTCAAACTTATGCGAAAAATAATAATCTTGAAATTATAACTATAGATGGATTAAAAAGAACGAACTCTGATTTTACGCAAGAAACAGTTAATAGCATATTTAAAATTAATAAAGGTAATATTTTAAAAGTTATTTTGAGTGATAAAAATATGGGTATTGGCTTTATCAAAGAAGTAACTCCACCTGACAACCTTATTTCAAATAATTTTTACAACTTAATAAAAAATAATGTTGAAAATAATTTTAATTTATCGTTAGAAAATGTTATTGGTGAAGAAATAATAAAAAATACAGATTACGAAATATATTCACAAAATATTGATCGTCTCTTCATGTGATGGATTTTTCTCATAATAAAAAAGAGTTTGAAAAGCAAATTCAAAATAAAAATAATTTTATCTTGTTTAAAGAAATCAAAAAATTTGATTTCGATCCTGTACCAGAATTTATAAAACTTGTTGAGGGAAATAAGTTTTCTTTTTTATATGAATCAGTTGAAAAAGGTAAAGAAAAAGGAAGGTATTCTATTTGTGGCTATAATTCCATTAAAACTATTTATATAGAAAATAATAAATTAAAAATTAGAGAAGCAAAAAAAGTAAAAATAATTAAATTTTCAACTAACCCATTAGATAAAATTGATGAAATAATAAAAAATAATAAGTTTAAAAAAAACACTACGCTTCCTCCTATGGCAGGTGCTTTTTTTGGTTATTTATCTTATGAAAATATTTATAATATTGAGAAGGTAAATAATAGAAGGAAAATAAATAAACTTAAAACACCCGAATTGATTTTATTTATACCCCAATTTTTAATAATCTATGACAATTTAAATAAATCAATATTCATAAGTAGACATATTTTAAATGGTAAAACTGATAAGGAGGAATATAACTCTATTATAAAAAAAATTAACGAAATAGAAAAAAATTTAAAAATAATAAATACTAAAAATATAATAAATTTAAAAAAAAGAATTAAATTAAAGATTAAATCAAATACCAAAAAAAATAAATTTTTAAAAAATATTAAAAAAGCAAAAGAATACATAATAAACGGCGATATTTTTCAGGTAGTTACAAGTCAGAGGTTTGAAATTGATTTTAAATCAAATGGAAGCTTATTATATCGGGTTTTACGAAAAACAAATCCTTCACCCTTTATGTATTTTTTTAATTTACCAAAATTTCAAATTATTGGATCAAGTCCAGAAATATTGGTAAGACTTAGATCAAAAAAAATTACTGTACGTCCTATAGCTGGTACGAGACCAAGAGGAAAAAATAAGAACCAGGATAAAATTTTTGAACTTGATTTGCTTTCAGACAGAAAAGAATTGGCTGAACATTTGATGCTTTTAGACCTTGGGAGAAATGATGTTGGAAAGGTTGCGGAAAAATCAAGTGTTAATGTTACCGCTAAATTTACAATTGAAAAGTATTCTCATGTTATGCATATAGTCTCAAATGTTATTGGTAAATTAAAAAAAAATATTTCTCCTATAACTGCATTAATGGCTGGTTTTCCAGCCGGCACTGTTTCTGGTGCTCCTAAAATCAGAGCAATGCAAATTATTGATGAACTAGAGAATGATGCAAGAGGCATATATTCTGGTGGCATAGGTTATATCTCTCCATATGGGGATATGGATACTTGCATTGTGCTTCGTACAGGAATAATTAAAAATAATAAACTTTATGTTCAGGCTGGTGCAGGTGTAGTCTATGATAGTGACCCAAACCTTGAATATTTAGAAACAAAAGACAAAGCTAGAGCGGTACTAGACGCAGCTTCAATAGTATTGGGAAATAAATTATGATTTTGTTAATAGATAATTACGATAGCTTCACATATAATCTAGTTCACTATGTTGAAGAACTTGGATATCCAGTAAAGGTTTTTCGTAATGATAAAATTACCCTAAATAAAATTAACCAAATAAAACCAAGTAAAATAATTATTTCTCCCGGCCCCTGCTCACCCAATGAAGCTGGTATTTGCTTAAGTTTGATAAAAAAGTTTTATAAAAAAATTCCTATCCTAGGGGTATGTCTGGGACATCAATCTATTGGACAAGCTTTTGGGGCGAATATCGTAAAAGCATCAGTAATAATGCATGGAAAAACATCAGTAATTACAAATCATGGATCAAAAATCTTCAGAGGTCTTCCAAAAGAATTTACGGCCACAAGGTACCATAGCTTAATTATACAAAATGAGACGCTTTCTAAAAACTTTAAAATTATTTCTGATACTTATGATAATAAAAATAAGGTAATAATGGGCATTGAACACAATGATTACCCTTGTTATGGAGTACAGTTCCATCCAGAAAGCATAGCATCAGTGCCATATGGAAAAAAAATTATAAAAAATTTTTTATGTTTATGACTGAAGATCTGAAGAAATACATTCTACTTGCTTATAACGAAAATTTAGATTTTGAGTCTACAAAATCTGCTTTTGAATTAATCATGAGTGGTAATATAAATGAAATACAAATAAGCTCTTTTTTGTCATTGCTTCACCAATCTAAGATTAATTCTCACCATATAATAGGTGCTTTAGATGTAATGAAATCTAAAATGAAGAAAATTAATGCTCCTAATGGTGCAATGGATACTTGTGGTACAGGTGGTGATGGAAAAAATAGCTTAAATATTTCAACTGCAACAGCCTTTGTTTTAGCGTCAAAAGGTATACCTATTGCCAAACATGGAAATAGAGCATTGACATCGAACTGTGGGTCAGCAGATGTATTAAAAGCGTTAAACATAAACATAGATATGGAAATATCAAAACTTGAAAACTGCATTAATGAAGTCGGGATTTGTTTTATGTTTGCGCCTAATCATCACCCTGCAATGAAATATGTTGGGCCAGTTAGACAACAAATAGGTATTAGGACAATCTTCAATTTGTTGGGCCCTCTACTAAATCCAGCAAATGTTCAAAATCAACTAATAGGCGTTTATTCTAAAGAAGTATTTAGTATTTATAAATCAGTGTTTGAAAAGGGTAATGCAAATGTATGCGTTGTTTCTGGTTTTGATGGAAATGACGAAATATCCCTAAATGGAAATAACCTAATTTATACAAAAAAAAATGGAATGATAGAATTTGATCCATCTTCAATTGACATACCAAAGTCCATTGACTCAGAAATACAAGGCAAAGATGCAAAATATAATGCTGATAGGATCATTGAAATATTTAGTGGAAAAAAAGATTCATTTTATAACGCTGTTTGTATTAATTCAGCATTTGGAATATTAGTAAAAGAAAATAATATGATTAATGAAAGAAATATATTGAATGCTTTTAATGAAGCTAAACTAATTATCGATAATGGAATGCCACTTAAAGTTATAGAAAAATTATCAAAATATTCAAATTTATAATGTCAATTTTAAAAGAAATATATAATTATAAACTAAATTACGTTAAACAAAAAAAAGCATTATTTTCACAAAATGAAATTGAAAGTAAAATTAAAGTTGAAGATAATAATTCAAAAAAATTTTATAACAAATTAAAAAACAACAGCTCAAGACTTTCAATTATTGGCGAGATAAAAAAGGCAAGTCCCTCGCTGGGTGAATTTGTGAAGTCTGATACAGATTTAGTTAAAATAGCAAAAATATATGAGAATAATAAAATATCATGTCTGTCCATACTAACTGATGAAAAATATTTTAAAGGAAGCACAGAGGATCTAATTAATATTAAAAAAGAGACATCTATACCAATCTTAAGAAAGGATTTTATAGTCGATGAATATCAAATTTATGAAAGCAAGTTAATTGGTGCAGACTGCGTATTAATCATCTTGTCAATGTTAGATAGTGATCAAGCTGAAAATTTTTGTAAAATTGCAATCGATTTAGATTTAGATACAATTATAGAAATTCATAATAAAGACGAATTTCAGCTAGCAAGTAGAATGAGTTCAAATATGATTGGCATAAACAATAGAAATTTAAATAACTTTGTGACAGATATAAAAACGACCATTAATATTTCAAAAAATATTATTAACAATGATAAGCTCTTAATCTCTGAAAGTGGCTTTCGAAGTAGACTGGATATTGATAAAATACTCAATACAACAGGTATTAACAATTTTCTGATTGGTGAATATTTAATGAAATCAAACAATTTATCGACACTTATCAGGGAATTGTTAAATTGATTTTTTAAATTAATTAAATAAGTTACTGAATTTCTGTGCATTATTTCTATTGCACTAATATGAGAACATTGATAGAACATAGTAAAGGAACGAATCAATGCTCACAAAGAAACAAAAAGAATTATTAACTTACATTCAAAATTTTCAGAATAAAAATGGCGTAACACCGTCCTACGAAGAAATGAAAGTAGCTTTAACCCTCAAATCTAAATCTGGAATTCACCGTCTTATTTTGGCTTTAGAAGAGCGTGGTTTCGTAAAAAGACTAGCACATAAAGCAAGAGCTCTAGAAATTATAAAAGATGGAATAGCTAAAATTAATGTTTCAAATAAAAATAAAAAAAATGTTGTAGTAGGTAACTTTTCATCCATCAGTGATATTGATAATAATAAACTAAGTACATTGCCGCTTTTAGGTAAAATTGCTGCTGGAACACCAATAGAGGCTATACAAAACAACGATATGTCAGTTGACGTGCCAAAAGAGATGATGCCTATTGGTGAAAGCTATGCTCTTACAGTTGAGGGTGACTCAATGATTAATGAGGGAATTCATAGTGGAGATACTGTCTTAATAAAAAAAACCAACTTAGCTGATAATGGAGATATTGTTGTTGCACTTGTTGATGATCATGAAGCAACATTAAAAAGAATAAGAAAAAAAGGTCAATCAATCGCGCTTGAAAGCGCAAACCCCATTTATGAAACAAAGATATTATCTGCTCATAGAGTTAAAATTCAGGGTAAATTAATCGGACTTTTGAGAAAATATTAAATTATTTTAAACTTTTATATTTCTATAAATAGTTTATTTAAATAGCTGAATGTCTAAAGATAAAAATTCAAAAAAAGAAAAATTTGCTAAGTTAATTATAGATAATAATTCATATAGTTTTCCAATTTATAGTTCCACTGAGGGTGAGTCAGTTATCGACATTACAAAACTTCATTCAAAAACAAAGTTTTTCACCTATGACCCTGGGTTTACATCAACTGCGTCATGTGAGTCAAAAATTACATATATAGACGGTGAAAAAGGTATACTTAGATACAGAGGCTACGACATTGAAGAATTAGCGGACAAAAGTGATTTCATCGAGGTTGTGAATCTTTTAATTTACGGTGACTTACCTAATAAAAGCCAACTAACTAAATACAAAAATCTTATTTCAAGACATACCCTTCTTCATGAGCAAATTATAAATTTTTTTCAAGGATTTAGAAGAGATGCTCATCCAATGGCAATGATGGTTGGGGTAATGGGAGCATTATCCTCTTTCTATCAAGACACCCTGGATATTAAAGATGCACATCAAAGACAAGAAGCAACAAGAAGGATTGTGGCTAAATCATCTACAATAGGTGCTATGGCCTATAAATATTCAATTGGACAGTCATTTGTATCGCCTAAAAACAACCTTTCTTTTTCTGAGAATTTTTTGCACATGTGTTTCAGCAATACTGCTGAAGAATATAAAGTTTCACCTATTTTAGCAAAAGCAATGGATATTATTTTTATATTACACGCTGATCATGAACAAAATGCATCTACATCAACAGTACGACTCGCAGGATCCTCTGGTGCAAATCCTTTTGCTTGTATAGCCGCAGGGGTATCTTCTTTATGGGGACCTGCGCATGGTGGTGCAAATCAAGCTGCATTAGAAATGTTAGAAGAAATAGGCAGTTCTAAAAATATTAAAAAATATATCAATAAGGCAAAAAATAAAAAAGATAATTTTAAATTAATGGGCTTTGGTCACAGAGTTTATAAAAACTATGATCCAAGAGCAAAAATATTAAAAAAAATATGCAAAAAAGTTCTTAACCATGTAGGAATAAATAATGATCCAATCCTTCAGCTTGCAATGGATCTTGAGGCAATTGCTTTGAAAGATAAATACTTTATTGAAAAAAAACTTTATCCAAATGTAGATTTTTATTCAGGAATAATTCTTAAAGCAATTGGTTTTCCTCCGGAAATGTTTACAGTTATATTTGCTATTGCTAGAACTGCGGGTTGGACTGCACAATGGACTGAAATGATCGAAGACCCTATTCAAAAAATAGGTCGACCAAGGCAATTATATACTGGTAATCTAATAACTAAATATGGTAAAAAAAGGTCAAGAAAGAATACTCGTTAAATAGTAATTATATTCCGTATAATTTTAAATCGTAACGTTCTAAAAGGCTTATAGTTTTGACTTTTTTATAAATCATTGTAAATTTAGAACTGACTGCAATACCCTTTAGATTAGCTTGATAAATTAAATTAATTGTTTGTGGACCAATTACAGGCAAATCTACAAGCTTACTTTGATTTTGTTTTGGCATTTTTATTAATAGGCCAGCCTTAAACTTTATCTGTTCGAGTTGTTTTCTAATAGAAATTACTCTCCTTAATAATTTGTCTGTACCTTCTGCTGCTTCAATAGCTAACACATAGCCATTGACACTTACTATAGATTGAGCGTTATCGTATTTGGACAAATCGTTAAGAATATTTACTGATTTATTGATGTCAATTTTATCAACATTTAAATAATTTGTATCAAACTCATTACTATCAAGAAAGAAATTGTTAGATACATCATTGCATATTGATGATTTTGGTGAGATTACTTTGAAACCCTGTTTTTTAAATATATTAACAACACTAGAAAGTATATTGCCATCACCTTTTTTATATGAGTTAATTAGATAAGGAATATATTTTTCAATTAAACCGTCATTTTTAAATTCAGATAAATTCGGCCTATTTATTTTACCTAAGAAAATAATATTACTTATATTATGCATATTAAGTATTTTAATAATTTTTTTTAGTTGATATATTTTTACATTGTATACATTTTTAATATCAATTTTTTTATTATTAACATTTAGAAAAATAGATCCTTTGTCATATTTTTTAAGTTCAGCAAAGAATGATTTTGATAACAAATCAAATCCTCCTATAATACAAATAGTTTGACTATCTTTCATATTTACATAAGCCTCTTAAACTCTTTTTATCTAGAAAAGATAATAAATCGCGTATCAATTTATTTTTTGTGGTAGCGTAGGATAATTTTTCATTTTTAATCGAGCTTCCTGTAAATATCTTCTCTACTGATTTAGAGTATTCTCTAATTTCATTCTTTGTAAATTGAGCGCGTTTTAATCCAACTATATTAACACCAACAATTTTTGCTCTATTGCCAATTGCTAAACTGTATGGTATGACATCATGTTCAACAGCGGACATTCCACCAATCATTGCAAGTTTTCCAATTTTACAAAACTGGTGAACTGCTGAAATACCTCCAATAACAGCGAAATCATCAATATGAACATGGCCACCTAAAGTAGCTTGATTAGCAAAAATTGTACTATCTCCTACAACGCAATCATGCGCTATATGAGAACCTGTCATAAATAAAGATGAATTTCCTATTATTGTCTCCATTCTATCACCTTCAGTTCCAATATTGGCTGTACAATGTTCTCTAAAAGTATTTTTATTACCAATAATGAGTCTGCTTTTCTCACCTTTATATTTTAGATCTTGAGGTACAGTTCCAATTGAACAAAATGGAAAAAAGATATTTGCATTTCCTATATCAGTATTGGAGCCGATATAAACTGAAGATTTAATAATGTTATCATTACCTATTTTTACATTGTCCTCTATTATGGTATGAGGACCAATTTTTACATTCTTACCAATTCTGCAATTTTTACCAACAATCGCTGTTCTGTGTACGTTATTCATTATATTTATCCATAATCATTGCACTCCACTCAGCTTCACTTACTTTAGACTCATTAATGTCATACAAGAACCCTTCAAATCTCCATGTTCGTCCTTTTGATCTTAATGCCCTTACCTTAGAATATATTGTTTCATTTGGAAAAACTGGCTTTCTAAACTTAGTATTTTTTAAATTCATCAAATATACAATTTTATCAGAAGTTTCATTTTGTATACTAAAAGCTATTAATGCAGCAGCTGTTTGTGCCATCATCTCTACTAATATTACTCCAGGGACAACTGGTGCACCTGGAAAGTGTCCTTTAAAAAAATCCTCATTCTCTGAAAATTTTTTTATGCCTGTAGCAGTATTTAGTTTTTTAATGTCTTTGATTTTATCTATAAATAAAAATGGCTCTCTATGAGGAATAAGCTTTTTTATTTCATTAGTATTTAACTCAAAATTAACCATAAGTTTTTTTATAATTCTTAATAAATTTAAATTGACTAATTGCGGGATTTCCCATTACGGACTGATCGTTTTCTATATCTTTAAAAACACCGCTTTTTGCAGCAATTTTTACATTATTTCCGATTGTAATGTGACCAGCTATACCGACTTGCCCTCCGGCCATAACATTGTCTCCAACCTTTGCGCTCCCAGCAATGCCTACCATTGCTGCAAAAATTGAATTATTTCCAATTTTAACATTGTGAGCAATATGGCACAAATTATCAAGATATGTATTTTTTCCTATAGATGTATTGCTAAAACTTCCCCTATCAATCGTGCAACTTGAACCTATTGATGCATTTGAGTGGATAATTACACACCCTGTATGAAATATTCTTTCATGTTGATTTTCGTTAATTGCAAACCCAAAACCTGGTTGACCTATTGAAACATTTCTACCAATAGATACATTATCACCGATAACACTATTTGAAATTACTGAATTAGCATCAATGTAGCAATTATTACCAATAACACAATTATAATTAATCACTGCTCCTTCCCTTATAGTTACGTTATCACCTATGACTACTCCTTCAAGCAAATTTGCTTTGTTAGATATATTTGAGTTATTGCCAATTATTGCTTTTTTAAAACTAGATATATCTTCATTATTAAACTCTCGAAAAAAAATATTTGATAATTTAGCAACTGCAAAATGCACATTGGGTACTATGATTGTTTTTTGACTTTCGCTTAATTGTTTTGAAATTTTTTTTGAACAAATAATTGTTCTATTTTTAGGTATTTTGTTTAAATTCGTATCTCCATCAACAATAAAAGTCAGCGTATTGTCTTCTTGATTATCAATACCAACTAAGTTTAGAAATTCTTGACTGGCTTTTAGGTTAATTGTTTCGCAAGAAATATTGGTTTTGATTTTTTTTAAACTAATTGGACCCAAGTTTTTAAAAAAACGTGGTAATATCATGACTATTCTTGTGATAATTCAATTTTTGGCAAAGCTTTATCTAATTTTTTTAATACTTCTTCGGTTATGTCCATGGCCTCAGCATTAAGTAAGACAGTATTTTTTTCTAATACTATTGTTATACCTTTTTCATTTGAAATTTCCTCAAGAATAGGTTTTAAGGCATCAAGTACTTGCTTACGAGAGTTTGCAATTAGATTTTCGATAGAAAGTAATTTGTTTTGTCTCTCGATATTATAATTTTGAACTTTCTTTTCATAATCGTTTCTTTTATTTTCAAATGCTTCAGGTGCCATTATGGCCTGAGACTCAATTAACAAATTTTGTTCGCCTAACATTTCCTCATCGCTTTTCTGAATTTCATTTTCTATATTGACAGCTATTTCCTCAATTTCTTTAGCTGCTTTTTTTGCAGATTTAGCTTCAGCAAGTATTAAGTTTATATCTATTACTGCAATGGATGTATTTGGATAATCTGCATATGAAACATTAAAAATATTTATTGTGAATAAAATAAATAAGATAAGTTTAGCAATTTTTTTATACATAGGCATAATCAAAAGTTATATCCAATATCTAAATAAATATTATCTGTAGTATCATGTGTTTCACTGTTTAATACTTCAGCGTAGATAACATTTATCGGCCCGATTGCAGAGTCCCAATTAAAATTTAAACCTACAGAAGATCTTGCTTCATGGTCATCTTTAATTGAAGCGTATGCAGGATTTTCTAATCCCCACACACTACCCACATCTAGGAATAATGTAGTAGTAATATCAAATGCATCGATATTTAAATCAAGATTTGTTTCAAGAGATGTCAAATAATAGTATTGCCCTCCGGTATAAGAGTTGCCTGTTTTAGGCCCTACTTTACCCTGCTTGAATCCTCTTAAGTTTTTGCCTCCTAATTTAAAATTTGAGGATAGAGGTGCATACTCGCCATTATATCCATAAACGTTGCCTGTTTGAAATTTAAATGCACCAATTAGATTCTTTGTAAGTCTTTTGTATGAATTAAGCTCTATCTTGTTTCTTTGGTAAAATGTATTACCGCCAATTCCTGCAAGATCTTGATCGATTTCAATATTATAACCCTCTGATGGTTTATATCTGCTATTTCTCCTATCGATATAAAGTGAGTATCCAACCATCGAGATTGTATCAGTCCCTGCCAATAACCTCTCATAACTTGTAGCATTAGAGTCAGCTTTTATCTGAGATGTAAATAATTCATATCTTGTTGTCAAAAATCTGTGACTTGCAAGTGGGAATGAAGCTGAAAATGAAATCCCTAAATCTTCTGTTTCATAATTAACAGACGCAGGATCTTGAAAATTACTATACAAATTTGATGTTAGTGATAATGGCTTACCATTAAAGTAGGGTTCTGTAAAAGCAATGTTGTATAAATTTCTAGTATTAGAGAAATTTGAAGTAAAATTTAGTTTTTGTCCTTTTCCCAAAAAATTATTTTCCTTGAGACCTAATTGTAATGTTGTATTTGCTGCAGTTGAGTAACCAGCTCCTATAGAAGCTTCTCCCGTATTTTTTTCTTCAACTGTTATATCGAGATTTAGTCTGTCAGGATTGTCTGTCTTAAGCTCCTCTATATTTACATCAGAGAAAAAATTTAATGCCATTATTGAATTTTTGGAATATTCAACAGTATACTTATTATAAGCATCACCTTCTGAAAGATCAATTTCCCTTCTAATGACTCTATCAACAGTTCTAGTGTTATTTATTATATTTATATTTTCTATGTATACTCGTGGGCCTTCGTTAACGATCATTTCTAAATTAATAACTTTATTTAATTCATCTTTATCGAGACTTGGATCAATATCAACAAAAGAGTACCCTTGAAGGGCAGCAAGATCTTTTATGTTTTCGATACTTTCTTCAATTTTACTAGAATTATACTCATCGCCGGGAATTGCTGTGATCATATTTAATAGAGATAATGAATTCATTTTTCTTAACTCACTTGTCGCCCTTACTTCGCCAAAGGAATATTTTTCACCTTCATTTACGGTAAGTATTATTTCAAAATTATTTGAATTAGGCTTCAATTGTGCAATAGAACTTGAAAAGCGAAAATCCGGATAGCCTCTATTATTGTAATATTGAGCTATCAATTGTTTGTCATATTCTAGCTTGTCCGGGTCATATTTATCCGCTGAAGACAAAAACCTCAAAAATCTTTTTTCTTTAGTTTTCATAACAGACTTTAATTCTTTTGAATTAAATATATTATTTCCAATGAAAATTATTTTTGATACTTCAGCAATTTCAGATTCCTCAATTTCATAAGTTAAATTAATTCTATTATTATCTAATATCTCTATTGTAGGATTAATTTCAGTGGATAGTCTGCCTGAGCGTTGATAAAGAGTGAGCATTCTCTCTATGTCTTTTTTAACTTGAGCCCTAGAATAAATTCCTCTTTCTTTCAATGAAATTTCTATTAATAAGTCTTCATCCTTTATTTTTTTATTCCCAGAGAACTTTACAAGGTTTATAGTTGGATTTTCCTCTACTTGTATAATCAGTTGTTTATTTTCAAAAGATATTTGAATATTTGAAAATAAATTTGTATCAAATAGATCTTTTAATATATTGTTTCCTAGCTCTTCTGAGTAAATATTGCCAACGCTAATATTCGAGTATGCAATTACTGTTTCATTATCAATCCTCTTAGTTCCAAATATTTTTATTTCATCTATTCTAAATTCATTTGCATGGGAAAACGTGCATAGCGTTGAAATTATCATTATTGATAACAAGTGTTTAATTAATTTTAACATTGCTCTTTTATTTTTTACCTAAATATATATTTTTATTAATCCAATTATTAGTATCATATATATCATTTGTACTAGGATTTGAAAGATTTCTATTTTTATTAAAAAAACGTTCAAGATTTATTGAATTCAGTGCCACAATATCATTAAATTTAATTTGGTTAGAAATAAACTTATTAACCAAGCACTCATTTAAATAATTAAATATGTGAGGCGCAAGTCCCCCCATATTCAATACATCATAGCATAAATCTATTGCAGGAAACTTTTTTTTATCAATTTCATAAAATTCAAGTTTCCTAATATCTGTAAGTTTTAAATTTTTAATATTATTTGACGAATTGTTAAAACCAAAAAAAAGTGAAGCAATCGGAATGCGCATATCTGGATTATTAAGAAGAGCTGTCGATGCTCCATTCTCATAATTTATTAAGGCATGTATTTGTGCCTGTGGATGTATTATAGCATTAATTTCAGAATGCTTGAGATCAAATAAGTATTTTGCTTCGATAATTTCTAGCGCTTTATTCATCATCGTTGCTGAGTCTATAGATATTTTTTTTCCCATTTTCCATATCGGGTGCTTTATTGCTTGTTTGACTGTTATTTCTTTAAATTGTCTAAGTGGTAGATTCCTAAATGGCCCTCCTGACGCAGTTAGAGTAATTGATTTAAATTTACCAAGTTTCAATTTTAATAAATGGTGCACTGCATTATGTTCTGAATCTAATGGCACTATTTTTGAATGACTTTTATTCGCTTTTACAATTAATTTTTTTCCAAGTGAGATAATGCATTCTTTATTTGCTAGACCAATAATTTTACCTAGTTCTATAATTCTAAGAGCTAAATCAATCGCGCTTAGACCAGAAATTGCAAATATAATTATATCTGTTTTTCTAGTAATAATTTTGTCAAAATTTTTATTACCGATAAAGACTTTATAATCGTTAAGTTTATGTCTATTGTTTTTTTCATATCTAAAACTATTAAACCCTAATTTAGTAACATTGAACTCCTTAGCTATCTTTAATAATTGATTTATATTCTTATCACAGGTGATTCCTTCAACATTAAAATGGTCTTTATTATTTCTCACTACAGAAAAAACAGATTTTCCAATACTGCCTGTTGCGCCAAATACAACTAAATTAATTTTTTTCATAATGTAATATTTGCTAAACCATAAATAAAGAATACGAATATAAATGAATCAAATCTATCAAGTAATCCTCCATGACCAGGCATAATAGAGCCTGAGTCTTTTATTGAAGCTGTCCGCTTAAGAATTGATGCAAATAAATCTCCCATAAATGCGAGGAATATTATTGTAATTGTAAACAAAACAGATCCTATTGGTAAATTTAAATAATTAGCTTTGATTAATTCCAAAATCAAGATTGGGGCTAAAACTCCTACTATAAGACCACTAATTGTTTTTCCTGAACTAATTGTAGGCATCAATTTTTTCCCACCAATAATCTTTCCACCAAGAAAAGAGAAAGTATCAAACATCCAAATAATCAATATAATTTCTATTAGTTTAAATTTCATAAGTTCATCACTAATCAATAAAAGTAAAAATAAAAGAAATGCAAAAATAGCTATAAATAAAGAAAGGTAAATTATATATGATTTTTCAACCTTAGATTTCATTGCAATTATTTCGCTTATAATTATGGCATTGAAAATAAGATAAACTATTACTGACATAAAGTTGCTAAATAAAATTGGGTAAATCGCAAGCGGTACAAAAACTAAAATGGAGACTACTCTATTAAATAATTCTTTATTGAATATTTGTATCACCTATCTACCATGCTTTCTTTTTCTTTTGCAAAATTCATCTAGGGCTAAATTAAGATTTGAAATTTTAAAATTTGGCCATAATATTTTTGTGAAATACAATTCTGAATATGCGCTTTGCCATAACATAAAATTACTTAGTCTAATCTCACCTCCAGTTCTTATAATGATGTCGGGATCTGAAGTATCAGTAACATAAAAATATTTTTCAATTTTTCTTGTCGACTTAGAGGTATTTTGTATTTTTACAACTGCATCAGTGATCTCTTGTCTTGATCCATAATTAAATAATAAATTGATAAATGGTCCAGTATTATCTTTTGTTTTATTTGCTACCTCATCAATTATATTTAGTAATTTTTTTGATAATTTTTTTCGACTGCCGTAGTGTCTAATTCTAAAGTTCTCTAAATGTGCTGATTCACTAAATTCAGTATAATATGTTTCAATCAATTTAAATAAATTACTTATTTCAACAGAACTTCTAAACCAATTTTCAGTTGAAAAAACATAAAATGATAGCTCATTTATTTTATAATTAAGTTTTTTAAGGTTTCTACAAATTGAAATACAATTTTTTATTCCTTGCTCGTGCCCAATTTTCTTTGGAAGGTTTTTTCTTGAAGCCCACCTACCATTCCCGTCCATTATAATAGCTACATGATTAATTTTTTTTTTAGGTAAACTAGATCTATTCACTAATTTTTATATTTTACTTAAGTCTTCTTCTTTAATTTTAATTATTTCGTCTATAACTTTAATTTGATTAGCCGACATTTGATCAATGACATCCTGAAATTTTTTTGAGTCATCTTGCCCTATATCTTTATTTTTTTCTAATTTTTTTATTCGTTCTATACCATCTCTTCGTATATTCCTTATTGCAACTTTTGAACTTTCTGATAATTTTCCTGCCATTTTTAAAAATTCTACTCTCCTTTCCTCAGTAAGTTGAGGAAGCGGCAATCTAATTAGATTTCCTTCAATCAATGGATTTATTCCTAAATCAGATTCCCTAAGTGATTTTTCAACAAATCCGACATTTGAAGCATCCCAAATGTCAACATTGATTGTTCGTGAGTCAGGTGTGGTAATATTTCCAAGTTGATTTATGTTCATTTTTTGACCATATGCTTCTACCTTAATGGAGTCTAGCATGCTAGGTGAAGCCCTTCCTGCTCTTATACCTTGCATATCAGACTTAAATGATTGAGTTGTTGATGCCATTCTTTTTTCTATGTCATTTTTTATACTTTCAAACATCATTTAATCTCTGAGAAATCCACTTTTTTATTATATACATTTTTAAAACAATTCTTATTTAAAATAGAAAATATTTTTATTGGAATTGTATTTTCTCTTGCTATGCTAACAGCTGCATCGTCTATAACAGCAAGATTCCTTGACAGAAAATCCGAGTAAGTGATTCTGTTAATTTTTTTTGCATTCTTATACTTCTTTGGATCTTTATTGTATATTCCATCAACCTGAGTTGCCTTGTAAATCTCTTTACATTCTAATTCAGCAGCTCTTAATGCGGCGGCAGTATCGGTTGAAAAGTACGGGTTGCCAGTTCCTGCTGCACAGATTACTATTCTATTTTTTTCCATGTGCCTAATAGCTCTTCTTCTAATATAGGTTTCACAAATTGACTGAATAGGGAATGCCGACATTACACGTGTTTCTATACCTAGTTTTTCAAGCGCATTTTGTAAAGCGAGACTATTCATAACAGTAGCAAGCATTCCCATGTAGTCTGCACTAGCTCTATCCATTCCTTTAGCTGAAGCTGCGAGACCTCTAAAAATATTACCTCCTCCAATCACTATACATAATTCTAAATTCATTTTTTTTATTGCAGTAAGATCCTTAGCTATTCTCTCAACTGTATTTATTTCTATGCCATAGCTGCCACTGCCCATGAGTGACTCACCGGATAATTTAATTAGTATCCGCTTAATATTATTTTTTGGCATTCTATGATCCTATTTCGAATCGAACAAAATCAATTATTGAAATGCTACAATTATGAGACTTAGCGGATTGATCTAAATATGTTTCGACATTGATTGTGGGGTCAACTACAAACTTTTGGCCTAACAAAGTATTTTCTTCAAAAAATTTATTCATTTTACCCTCTAACATCTTTTCAAGGATGTTATCTGGTTTACCGCTTTCTTTTAGTTGTTGTTTTATTATATCTTTCTCGGATTCAATTAATTGAGAGCTTAAATCATTCTTAGAAATTGACTTAGGATTCAAGGCGGCAATATGCATACAAATGTTTTTACCTATATCAGAAATATCAAGATTTTCTGATTTAATGTTTATTATTACACCTATTTTTCCTAATCCATCACTGACACTGTTGTGAATATAACTATAAATATTTCCCTCTAAACTTTTAACTCTTCTAAGAAGTATATTTTCACCTATCTTACTTACAGCGTCATTAATTAATTCTGTTGATTTCGAATTAACAGCATCGATATCATTTGAATTCGAAATAGCGATATCTAAAATTGCATTAACAAGCTTATGAAATTCAGAATTTCTAGAAACAAAATCAGTTTCTGTATTAACTTCTATTATTGAGGCTTTATTACCAAATACTTTTATGCCAATTAAACCTTCATTTGCATCTCTTGATGATTTTTTTTCTGCCTTTGCAATTCCCTTTTCTCTGAGTATTTTAAATGCTTGGTTTATATCTCCCTTAGCGTCAGCAAGTGCAGCTTTGCACTCCATCATACCCGCTCCCGAAACTTTTCTTAATTCTTGAACTTCCTTTGCGCTTATAGTCATTATAGTTATTCTTTATTTTATTATTTTTTGCTATGATTATTTTTCTCAATTTTATTAATTTCATTTTCACTTGTTTTTAGATCACTTGCTACAGGGTTGGGCTCTGGGCTAAAATCAATTTCCTTTGAGGAGCTTTTAATTGTTTCTTTGATTATAGAGCAATATAGATTTATTGACCTTCGAGAATCATCATTACCAGGAATTGGATAGTCAATTTTATCTGGGTCACAATTGGAATCAACAATTCCAATAATTGGAATTTTAAGCAAGTTTGCTTCTGCAACTGCTATATGTTCAAGCTTAGTATCAATAACAAACAGTAAATCAGGTGATTTTTTCATTTCACTAATACCGCTTAGTGATTTAACTAATTTATCATGTTTATTTGTAATTTTTAGTATTTCTTTTTTTGTAAATTCGTTATTTGGATTAGATTTTAAAATCTCTAACTCCTTCATTTTTTTTATGGATTTTGTTATTGTTGACCAATTCGTTAGCATCCCTCCCAACCAACGATAGTTTACATAATATTGATTTGTATCAATTGCTAACTCAGCTATTTTCACTGCAGCTTGCTTTTTTGTGGCAACAAATAATATTTTTCCACCTTTTGCAACAACGCTATTAATTTTTTTTAAGGCCTCATTAAGCATTTGAATTGTGTGATTAAGATTAATGATGTGTACGTTTTCTCGTGTGCTATGAATATATTTTGCCATCTTTGGGTCCCATCTTTGAGACTTGTGACCAAAGTGGACTCCAGCATCTACTAGATCTTTAAGATTTATATCAGGTATTCCCATTTTTATTTCTCCGGTTATTCATCCACAGCAATTTGACCTTAAAAAGGACCGGACAGCGTTAGCTATCGCTGTGTGATATTTCTGTCATTAAATATATTAAAAGTTAAAATTTTACAACAGCTTATTAGACAAGGTCAATTTTCTTTACGCCGTTAAAACTTTTCATCTTTGAAATCATTTCTGATGTAATATAAAATTGACCTGGTATTCTAAGTAATTGATTATTATATATAATTTCAATTTTATTATTGCCCTTTGTCCACTTTAGTTTAGCCAATTCTTTTTTAGAGAAATTTCCATCAGTATAAATCTTTAATGTTTGTCGTTTAATATTTTCCTTTGTCTTTTTTACTCCAAGGATTTTATTATTATTAAGATTTTCTACTTCTTGAAAGCTAAAAACTTTTTTTAATTCACCTCTAAGCGTTCCATTTTGATTGGTAAAATCTACACCTAAAACGAATGACTCACCCTCAATAAGAAATTCTCTATATTTCCTTAGATTACTCTCAAAAATAATTAGTTCATAGATAGAAGAAAGATCAGAAAAATTTAGAAAAGCATAAGCATTGCCTCTTGCTGATCTTTTCTCTTTTTTAGAAAGAAGTGTTCCACCAATCAAGATATCCTTTTTATTATGAAGGTCGGAGTTTTCCTTTATTTCATTATACTCTTTTAGCAATAAATTATTATAATTATGCTTATGCATTTCTAAAGGATGTCCTGATAGATAAAAACCTAGCATTTCATATTCTTTCATTAATTTATAACTCTGTTTCCATTCTTCATTATTAGTTAAATTAAAATTTGACAAGGTACTTTCACTAAACATGTCTTCTTGAGAATTATAGGCCTTAGTATTTAATGATTTATGATGCTTAACAATATCTGATGCTTGATTGAAAATAGCCGCTCTATGAATTTTAAACTCATCAAAAGCTCCGGCACTTGACAATGCTTCAATTGTTTTTTTATTAATAACTGAATTACTGCATCTATTTATAAAATCATTCAAATCTTTAAAGCTTCCATTTAAATTTCTTTCATTATACAACTCCTTCATAGATTCAATTCCAACATTTTTAATCGCCCCTAAAGCATATAGGATTGCATCATTGTTTCTTAAAAAATTAGGTCCAGAATAATTTATACTAGGTGGCGATAATTTTATTTTTAGCCGTGTTAACTCCTGCTGGAAAATTGATATTTTATCAGTATTGTTCAAATCTAACGTCATCGATGCTGCAAAAAATTCTATTGGATAGTGTGTTTTCAAATAAGCAGTTTGAAAGGCAATCATTGCATATGCCGCAGCATGGCTTTTATTAAAGCCGTAATCAGCAAACTTTGATAATAAATCAAAAATAGAATGTGCATCGTTTGCTTTAATATTTTTTTTTAAACAACCATCTATAAATCTTTGTTTTTGAGCATTCATTTCTTTTTGAATCTTTTTTCCCATTGCTCTTCTAAGTAAGTCTGCTTCGCCATCTGAATATCCTGACAATTCTCTAGCTACTCCCATAACTTGCTCTTGATATATTATAACTCCATAAGTTTCTTCTAACAATTTTTCTAA
This sequence comes from uncultured Pelagibacteraceae bacterium, assembly GCA_902613805.1. Lineage (GTDB taxonomy): Bacteria > Pseudomonadota > Alphaproteobacteria > Pelagibacterales > AG-422-B15 > CACNXQ01. The sequence continues at coordinate 116,369 of CACMIV010000002.1, read as the reverse complement.
TAATGGATGAATATAATCTGGTTTTTCCCTACCATGCTTTCTTTCGATGTAGCTTGGAATATTTGCCATTGGACCAGGTCGATATAGCGCAACAATTGCTATGATGTCCTCAAACTTATCTGGCTTAAGCTGCTTCAGAGTATCTTTCATTCCAGCGCTTTCTAATTGAAAAATTCCAGTTGTTTCACCAGTGCTTAATAATTCATAAGTCTTTTGGTCATAAATGTTTATATCATCAATGTTAAATGAAGGATTATTTGCCTTTACTAATCTTACGCAATTGTCAATTAGCGTTAGAGTTTTTAATCCTAAAAAATCAAATTTTACCAAGCCTGCGTTCTCTACCCATTTCATATCAAATTGAGTTAGGAGAATATCTGAATCTGGATCACTGTATATTGGCACATCTTTAAACACTTCCTCTTTTGAAATTACAACACCAGCTGCATGAATTGATGCGTGTCTTTTAAGGCCCTCTAATTTTAGAGATACATCCAATAATTTTGAAATCTTATCATCTTTATTTGCCTCTTCATTAAGTCTTGGCTCTTCGTCAATGTATTGCTGTAGCGTCATGGGTCTTGAAGGGTCAAAAGGCATTAGTTTGCATAAGTAATCAACTTGGCCATATGGTATGCCCAGAACTCTTCCTACATCTCTAATCACAGCGCGTGCTTGCAATTTTCCAAAGGTGATTATTTGAGCAACGTGATTATTTCCGTATTTCGAGTGAACATATTCTAAAACACGGTCTCTTCCATCACGACAAAAATCAATGTCAAAATCTGGCAGAGATACTCGTTCAGGGTTTAAAAATCTTTCAAATATTAGACCAAACTTTATTGGATCCAGGTCTGTAATTTTTAAACACCACGCTACTAAGGATCCTGCTCCTGATCCTCTTCCAGGACCAACAGGTATGTCATTATCTTTTGCCCATCTTATAAAATCAGAAACAATTAAAAAATAACCTTCGTATTTCATATCTATAATTATTTTTAACTCTTTTTCTAGCCTCTCTTCATATTCTTTTTTTATATTAAGTTGTGAATTATTATCTATTTGTTCAATCATAAATTTTTGAGCAAGATTTTGTTCAAGACCTTTAAGAGATAGTTCTCTTAATAATTCTTTTTCTTGACTATCGTCATTATGATAAGATGGAAGCACTGGCATTTTAATTTTAGGTCTGTGAGAGCACCTTTGGGCGATCTCTATTGTGTTACATAATGCTTCCGGAATATCTGAAAAAAGTTCTTGCATTTCATTTTGAGACTTAAAATAGTGATTTCTTGAAAGTCTTTTTCTATCTTTTTGAGAGACGAAAAGTTTTTTTTCAATACACATAAGAGCGTCATGTGCTTCAAAATGGTCTGGTCCCTCAAAGTAGACATCGTTAGTAGCAACAACTGGTATATTATTATCGTAAGCTAAATTAAGTGTTACCTCTTCATCAATTCTATAATCATTTCCCCCAATTCTCTGAATTTCTATATAAAAGTTATCAATAAATTCTTTTTTAAAGTCAGTTATAAATGACGCAGATTGTGAAGTAATATTGTTACCACTAGAATATTTTAGAATAGAGTTATTTCCGCCAGAAAGAACTAATAGACCTTCCTTATTTTTAAACAACTGTTCAATGTCTACATAGGCATTTTCTTTATGGTTCATGTATGCACTTGAAATAATATTTAATAAATTTTTATAACCACCCTCATTTTTAGAAAAAATATTTATAAAGAAATGTAGATCTTCATCTCTAATATTTTCATGAAGATAATTCTTAGGTGTTTTGATTTTTAAATTGCACCCTATAATGGGCTGAACTCCAACACTTGATACTTTCTCACTAAATTCCAAAGCTCCAAACATATTATTGGTGTCAGTAATACCTACCGCAGGCATTTTAAACGCCTGACAAAGTTCTGATATACGTGCTATAGGTAGCGCACCTTCTGATAATGAGTATTCTGTTTTATTTGTTAAATGAATAAAATCGCTCACTTATAAATCTATCCTTTTATTTGCTTTAGATGCCAACTCATCATCATGGGTAGCCATAATTAGTGTCATCTTTTCAGATTCGACATAGTTTTTTAAATAGTTAAATACCAAATCAGAATTTTTACTGTCTAAATTGCCAGTTGGCTCATCGGCAATTATAAATTTTGGATTATTTACTAAAGCTCTTGAAATTGCCACTCTCTGCTGCTCCCCTCCTGACAATGAATTTGGAAAATGTAAAGATCTGTCATCAATCGTAAATACCCTCATTATATTTTCTGCCCTTTGTGTCGCCTCGTCCTTATTGTAGCCATTTAATATTAACGGCAATGCAACATTTTCTATTGCATTAAAATTTTCCAATAAATTATAGTTTTGATAAATAAATCCGTAATTATTTCTTCTAAATTTATTCTTTTGTTCGCTATTTAAATTCGTAAGATCTTTATCATTGAATGAGATAGTACCTTCGTCGAATGTATCGAGTAACCCCACTAAGTTGAGTAAAGTAGTTTTTCCTGAACCTGAGGGGCCTGTAACTGCAATAAAATCTCCACTTTTAACTTCTAGAGAAATATCTTTTAAAATAGATAAGCTATTATTAGCTTGATAGTAAGATTTTGAAATGTTTTTTAAAATTAGATTTGATTCAGACATTATTTAATATTCCTCTAATTTCTGTTTTAGAAGCTTTATAGGCTGGATATACAGTTGCTATTATTGATATAATTAATGAAAAGAAAATGATTAATATAATTTGAGTTAAATCAATACTGGTTGGCATTTTATCAAGATAATAAAACTCAGATGGAAATAAATTTAAATTGAATGTTGAATTTAGTAAATTTCTTATTTTATCAATATTTATTGTAAAAACTATCCCAAGAATGGAACCTAAGATCGTTCCACTAAACCCTATAAAAGTACCGACAAGCAAAAATATTCTTAAAATTGAATTATCACTGCTCCCGATTGTTTTAAGTACTGCTATTTCTCTATTTTTATTTTGCACTAAAATAAATAGGCTTGTGACAATATTAAATGCAGCAATTATGATAATCAGTGATAATACAAAGAACATTAATTCACGCTCCGTTGCTAGCACTTCCCAAAAAGAACTATTTAGATCAATCCAATCTTTTACAAAATAATCATCATTATAAATTTTTAGTAAATCACTTTTAACTTTTTCTACATCATTGATATCTCTTAAATGTATCTCAATGGTTGATATCTCATTGTTGAGACTCAGGAGTTTTTGAACATTTGCAAGTGAAGTAAATGCAAAATTTTTATCATATTCACTCATACCAGAACTAAATGTGGCTGATACTGTCATTTTATGAGATCTAGGTATTTGACCTAGTGGAGTAGAAATCATTGAAGAGGAAGTGACTTTTATTTCGTCGCCAGGCAATACACCTAAAGAAAAAGCTAGTTCCTCACCTAATATTATTGAATTAGCAGTGAGAAGATTATCATCGTTTAAATTATCAACAAATTCGTAAAATTTAATATTTTCATCATTGATCGATTTAATAACTATTCCATTGCTATTATTAGATGAACTTATTAAAGCTTGAATAGATATATTTCTATCAACAAATAAGATTTCCTTAATTTCTGAAAGACTTTTATCATTCTCAAAGTATGGCTCTATATTCTTAATATAAATATGCCCATTGAAACCAATAATTCTTTTTTTTAGTTCATCATGAAAACCATTCATTACAGACATCACAATTATTAATGTTGCAACACCAATACATATTCCAATAAATGAAAGCCATGAAATAATTGATAACAACCCGCCTTTTCTCAAAGGAACGAGATACCTAAAAGCTATAAATCTCTCAAAATAATTAAATGGCACTTTGTTTAAACGTTCATTTCTTTTAGAAACTTAGCTAATTTGTCTAGGTTAATGAATTCTGTTTCTCCACTTTTTCTATTTTTATACTCAACTAGACCATCAGACACAGCCTTGCTTCCTATTATAATTTGATGCGGTAGACCAAGTAAATCCATTCTAGAAAATTTAACACCCGCGTTATCATTTTTGTCATCAAATAAAACTTCAGATTTATCATTAATTTGATTGTAAACTTTATTAGCAATTAAAGAAGCTTCAACGTCTTTTGGTTTCAAGTTAATAATACCAAGCGTAAATGGCGACACTGCATCCGGCCATATTATTCCACTTTCATCATGAGAGGATTCTATTATGGCGCCCACTAAACGTGAAATTCCTATTCCATATGATCCCATGTGTACCGTTTTTTCTTTTCCATCAGAATCTAAAACATTTGCCTTCATTGAATTTGAATATTTAGTTCCAAAATGGAATATGTGACCCACTTCAATTCCTTTTGAATTCATTTGTTTTTCTTTATGAACTATTTCATCAAATTTAGCCTTGTCATGTTTCTCATCTGAAGCAGAATAATAACTTTTAAATTTCTCAACAATTGAATTTAGGTCGTCGTCATAACTAATGTCAGAAATCTTATTGCCTTCATTTAATATATTATTATCAAAATAAATATCACTTTCCCCAGTATTAGAAATAATTATGAATTCATGTGAGAGATCTCCTCCAATGGGTCCTGTATCAGCAGCCATAGGTATTGCTTTGAGACCTAATCTTGCAAATGTTTTTAAATAGCAAATAAAAAAACGATTATAAGTATCTTCTGATGACGCTGCATCAATATCAAAAGAGTAAGCATCTTTCATTAAAAATTCCCTACCTCTCATTACTCCAAATCTTGGCCTTAATTCATCTCTAAATTTCCACTGTATATGGTAGAGCAGCATTGGGAGCTCCTTATAGGATTTAACATTTCTTCTAAATATATCTGTTATTTGCTCTTCGTTTGTCGGGCCATAAAGCATTTCTCTTTCTTGACGATCATTAATTCTTAACATTTCTTTTCCATAATCTTCATATCGTCCACTTTCTTTCCATAAATCTGCGGGTTGAATAGTTGGCATTAATATTTCATTAACTCCCGCCTTATTCTGTTCATCTCTGACGATGTTTTCGATTTTTTTTAAAACCTTTAACCCAAGAGGTAGCCAAGAGTAAATCCCAGAACTTGATTGACTGATCATACCAGAGCGTAGCATAAGTTTATGAGAAACAATTTCTGCTTCGCTTGGAGACTCTTTTAATACAGGTAGAAAATAATTAGATAACTTCATTTATGTAAAAAAGCTTTAAGATAAACATCAGGAAGCCTTCATTATTTAGAAAACTATATATGATAAACCAGATGACTATTGAGACAACTGTTGTAATTAAGAATTTTCTAAATAATTGTGGATTATTAGGCGCTCCAGGATCTTCCCCTTCTATATAGTTTCCTGACCTACTTTTTTTTATATTAATTGGGAGTGATATGAAAAAAATTAACCACCAAATTAATAAAAAAATGATAATTGAGCCAGTTATACCCAAATTATACTTCTTCTAACTCTATGAGTGTTCCGTTACAGCTTTTTGGATGAAGAAAAACTACTGGTTTACCATGAGCACCAATTTTTGGTTTACCAGTACCAGTTATTGATACTTCATGAGTGTTCAATTTATCTATAGCAGTATTAATGTCATTAACTTCCAGGCAAATATGATGCATTCCACCTTTTGGATTTTTATCAATAAAGTTTTGAATTGGAGACCCCTCACCTAGAACCTCTAGTAATTCTATTTTTGTATTGCCTAAATCTATAAATACTGTTGTTACGCCATGATCGGGCTGTTCAACAGGATCAGATACCTTTGCACCAAAAATGTTTTTATATTGTTCAGCAGCTTCTTTTATATTTGGTACCGCAATAGCAATGTGATTTAATTTTCCAATCATACTAATTAAATATGAACAATACTTATGTTTGTCAAAGGTTTTTTACGAGTATGCTTGAAAACAAAATTTCGCGATAATGTCTCGAGCTTTTGATATAGCTTTTTTTCTTTTTTTGATAAATTTGTCTTATCCTCAAAAAATTTATAAATTTCCTCTTCTAATAAATATACCATCTCATCATTCTCATATTCTTGATCGCTTACTATGCCAATGCTAATAATCAATGGGTTTTCTTTTAAATTCATTTTTTGATCAATTATACATGTAACATTCAATACACCATTGTAAGCCATTCTTTTTCTATCTTTAATATGACTGCTTTCACTTTTTACTAATCTATTTCCATCAAAGTACTGTCTGCCAGAGTCACACTGATCAACTACATATGGCGATCCAGGAGCAATTTGCAATATATCTCCATTAGAAATTAGCATTGGGAACTTTACACCCATTTCCTTCGCAAGATTTGAATGTCTTTTTAAGTGTCTGTGTTCACCGTGAACTGGAACTGAAATTGCGGGTTTGATATTATCATACATATCAACCATTTCATCTAAGCATGGATGACCCGAGACATGTATATTTTCGTCATACTCAGTTATAACATTTGCACCTAACTCTGAGAGACGATTAAACAATTGGAAAATTTTCTTCTCATTGCCAGGGATAATCTTTGATGAGAAAATAATAGTATCATCTAAATCAATATCAACATGAGGGAAATCTTGATTTGCAATTCGCATCATTGCGCCCCTTGGTTCACCTTGGCTGCCTGTACAAAGGTACAAAACTTCTTCCCTCTTTTTTTTAACTGCTTCCTTTTCAGATAAAATAACATCTATATCATTAAGAATACCATTTTGCCTTGCGACACTTATCATGCGATGCATAGATCTGCCTAAGACGACTAACGATCTATTTGTCTCCTTTGCAGCATGGGCAATTGTTTCAAGTCTTGCTACATTTGAAGCAAAAGATGTTACAAAAACTCTATTCTTTATCCCTTTTATAACTTCAGTTAAATTATTTTTAACTTCTGATTCTGATCCAGATCTTCCTTTTGTTAAGACGTTTGTTGAATCGCAAACCATTGCAAGAATATCTTTAGTGTTTGATTTGAGTTCGTTAAAGTCAATAGCTTTTCCTACAACTGGATCATCATCAATTTTCCAGTCACCAGTATGATATATATTCCCTAGCTTTGTTTTTATGATAAGTGAATTTGGCTCAGGTATTGAGTGCGTCAGAGTTTGAAATTTTATATCAAAGGGTTTTATTTGTATTTCAGATGACAGATCTATTACATTCAAATAACCCTCATGATCCAATCCTCTTTCTTCAAATTTTAGTCTTATTATTGAAGCTGTAAATGGAGTAGCATAAATAGGACATTTTAAATCTGGCCATAGATACGCAAGACCTCCAACATGATCTTCATGAGCATGAGTTATTATAATTCCTGATAAATTATCTTTTCTTTCCTTTATAAAATCATGATCAGGTAAAATGATGTCTACACCTGGTGTGGTCTCATCCCCAAATGTGATGCCAACATCAACAATTAGCCATTTCATGTCATCAATCTCTTTACCGTATCCATAGAGATTCATGTTCATCCCAATTTCACCAGTACCTCCTAAAGGCAGAAATACTAATCTATCACCTTTGCTCATTGTAATTTATTGCTTACGATTAAAAGACCTTCAAGAGTAAGATCTCTCTCAAAATAGTTAATACATTTAAGGTCATTTTCAAATAGTTTTGATAAACCTCCAGTTGCTATAGCTTTTGCATTAGAGCACTCGTGAGAAGTTTTTAATCTCTCAATCAAGCCCTCGATTAAACTAATATACCCCCAATAAATACCCGATTCCATTGCGGCAATTGTATGTTTACCAATTAATGTTTCAGGCTTTTTAAAAGTTATAAGTGGCAATAACGCTGCACCATCTGACAGTGATTTTATTGATAAGTTGACACCAGGACAAATTAACCCTCCAGAATATGCACCGCTCTTATCTACAACATCTAACGTGGTGGCTGTCCCAAAATCTACAATTATGAAAGGAGGTTCATACTTATCCATAGCCGCTATTGAGTTAATGATCCTGTCATCTCCAACTTCAGCTGGGTTGATGACATTGAATTTTATAAATGCCTCTAAGTCAGAAGTATTTAGTTCTCTAATTGATAAATTTTGAAAATTTTTTGAGATCAAAATTCGTAAATTTTTTTGAGCTTGTGGTACAACACCCGAAATTAAAACATATTCTACATTAGCTAAAAAAATGTATAGATTTTTCAATATATCATCTGGTGAACTTATAACTGCGTTAGTTTCAAATCGTACTTGATCAATTAATCTCGAATTGTCATATTTCCCCATTAATACATTTGTATTTCCTATATCAACTAAAACCTTCATAATTAATAACTAAATGACAGTTCTCCTGAATTGAATTTCTTAAGCTCTCCATTCACTCTAATTAGAATCTCAAATGTATCGGTTATATCATCTAATATACCTTCAAATTCAATATTATTTTGTAAAAAACGAACCCGATCTCGCATTTTCCAGCAATTATTTTTATATGACTCAATTAATTCTGAGATATTATCACTGTTAAGAATATTTAAGTAATTATTGATATTGGCGTCTAATGTTCCAAGTATATCTATTGGCATAACCTCATTTTCAATTATTGATTTTATAGAGATAGTTTTATGATTATTTATATTTGGTGAATTTTTTAAATTAATACCAACTCCAATTATTGAAAAACTCGCACTTGCACCTATTAAATTTTCAATTAATATTCCAGCTAATTTTGCATCATTGTATAGTATGTCGTTTGGCCATTTAATTTTTAATAGGGCATCATTGGGTAAAAAATTTTTAATTGCATCATATACCGACAAAGAAGTTATACATGAGATAAATGGTATCTTTCTGTGATCCAAGTTAATTGGCAAGACGTATGAGCCGTAAAAATTACCTACCTCTGAAACCCATTTATTATTGTTTCTGCCTTTGCCTGAAGTTTGTCTGTTTGCTATAATCCAAGTTGCTTTATTTATTTTGTCATTTTCAATTAATCTTTTAGCTTCTACATTCGTGCTATCGATTAATTCATGAAAAATAACTTCTGATTGAATTTGATCTAACATTAAATAATTGATTGAATAGCATATTCAGAAATATTTATTACCGGCGATGGATAAATAAAGAAAATAATAATTAGTATTGATGAAGGATAATAAAGCAGATTAAGTGATTGTATACTTGATCCATCAAATTCTTCTTTAGGTTCATCAAAATACATTATCTTAACAATCCTTAAATAATAAAATGCACTGATAACACTTGCTACGACGCCAATGATTGCGAGAAACAACATTTCAGACTCAATAGCTGCAACGAAAATATAAAATTTACCAAAAAAGCCAGCTAGAGGAGGGATGCCAGCTAAAGAAAACATAATCAAGGCAATTAGCATGGTCCTTAAAGGATGATTTTTATGCATTCCAGATAAATCAGAAATATTTTCAAAATATCCATCGTTTCTTTTTAAAGACAGTAAAAAAGCAAACACAGCAATATTCATAATTAAATAAATCATTAAATATATTAATAATGACCTTAACCCCTCATCGGTAAAACAGGCCACACCTATTAAAGCGTATCCAATATGACCTATTGAACTATACGCCATTAGTCTTTTTAAATTAGTTTGAGCAATGGCAGCAAAGGCAGCGAGCATCATCGATGCGATTGATATGAAAAAAATAATTTGTTGCCAGTCAATATAAATCTCACCAAATGAATTGAATAAGAATCTAACAAGTAAACCCATTGCAGCAATTTTTGGAGCAAGGGCAAAGAATCCTGTAATCGGAGTTGGCGCTCCTTGATAAACGTCAGGCGTCCACATATGGAAAGGAACTGCTGAAACTTTAAAAGCTAGTCCTGCCAATACAAAAACTATACCAATAATTAAACCCAGACTTTCGGGGTTAATATTTACAGCGATTAAATTAAAGTTTGTATTTCCTGAAAATCCATAAATATATGAAATTCCAAAGAGTAATAAGCCTGAGGAAAGAGCTCCGAGGATAAAATATTTAATTCCTGCTTCTGATGACAATAAGCTGTTTCTGTTCAAAGCCGCAAGAACATAAAGGCTCAATGATTGAAGCTCTAATCCTATAAACATTGCAAGCAAATCATTTGCTGAAACCATCACCATCATACCTATGGTTGAGAAAATTATTAAAATTGGAAATTCATAAATATTTATATTTAGGTCATCTTTACTTGATACAAACATAATCAATGAAGCAATGGAGCCAATTAGTATCATAACTTTTAGTACTAGTGAAAATTCATCTACGACAAAACTATTTAGAAAAGCTGATTGAAAGGGTTGGTTTAAAATTAAGAAAACTGCGACTAAAAGTGAAAATATAGCAAGCAAGTTAATAAGCTTTATTTTTTTCAAAAACAAGCCGGTTACTAACAAAACTGTTGCAACTATAAATAAAAATATTTCAGGTAATATGTATACTAAACTTTGCATTTTAATCTAATTTCATTTTAATTTGATTTACAATTTTTTCTGTTGAAGGTTCAATTATATTGATGATTGGTTTAGGATATAAGCCAATGAATACTGTTAGGATAATTAAGGGAAGAAAAATAATTATCTCTCTTCTTGTTAAGTCAAACATTTCAGATAGATCATCTTTAATTAAAGCACCAAATATTATTCTTCTATAAAGCCATAATGAATATGTGGCTGCCAATACGACACCTGTAGTCGCAAATATTGCAAAATATGTATTTACCGTAAATATAGAAAGGAGTACTAAGAACTCGCCAACAAAACCACTTGTTCCAGGCAAGCCAAGACTGGCCAATATAAAAATCATAAATGAAAATGAATAAAAAGGCATTTTACTAACCAAGCCTCCATATCTTGCAATTTCTCTTGTATGAAGACGATCATATACCACGCCAACACACAAAAATAATGCCGCAGAAACAATGCCATGACTTATCATTTGAATGATGCCACCTTCTATTCCCTGAACAGTAAATGTAAATATTCCTAATGTTACAAATCCCATATGAGCAACTGATGAATAAGCAATTAGTTTTTTCATATCTTCTTGCACTAATGCGATTAGAGAAGTCACTATTATTGCTATAACACTAAGAGAAAATATAAATGGCGCAAAAAATTCTGATGCATCCGGAAAAAAACCAATAGAAAATCTTATAAAGCCATACCCAGCCATTTTTAACAGAACACCCGCAAGTATAACTGATCCAGCTGTTGGTGCTTCTACGTGGGCATCTGGTAGCCAAGTGTGAAAAGGCCACATAGGTATCTTAACCATGAATGAAGTAAAAAATGCGATCCACAATATTAATTGTTCGTTTGTAGTAAAATTATACACCAAGAGTGTTTCAACATCAGTTGTGCCTGTAGAAATGAAAATATAAATTATTGCAAGTAGCATAAATACTGAACCCGCAAGTGTATAAAGAAAAAATTTGAAAGTTGAATAAACCCTTCTTTCTCCACCCCATATCCCAATGATTAAGAACATTGGAATTAAACCTCCTTCAAAAAAAAGATAAAATAGGACAAGATCAAGAGAGCAGAAAACCCCAATCATAAATGTTTCTAAAGCTAAAAATGAAATTAAATATTCTTTTACAGAAAATTTAATGCTTTCATAGCTTGCAAGTATGCAAATAGGTACAAGCATTGTTGTCAGTATTACAAATAAAATTGAAACTCCATCTATACCTAAATGATAACTGATACCACTTTCTATCCATGCGTATTTTTCTACAAATTGAAAATCTGGATTATTTAAGTCAAATGAAAATAGTAACGATAATGATATAATAAAATTTAAAAAAGTGATCCATAAGGCGGTGTGTTTTAAATTTTGCGAGCTTTGGTCATCATTATTTCTTATCAATAACATAAAAAATATACCAACGACCGGTATAAAGATTAAAATACTTAAGATTGGAATTTCACTCATTTTTTAAAACCTAAAAATTATGAAAGTAATAATGATTGAAAGACCAATTAAAATGGCAAAAGCATAATGGTAAATAAATCCAGATTGAACTTGCTTTGCTTTTATTGATATTCTGCTCACTAAAGCAGCTATTCCGTTAGGTCCGTAACCATCAATAATTAAACCATCAATAAACTTCCAAAAAATCTGGCCAATTGCCATAGCTGGTTTTACAAAAATAGAATTATACAACTCGTCGAAATACCATTTATTTAATAGAAAATTGTAGAGCGGCTTATTTAACTCGGCTATATTCTTAGCCATATCTGATTTTCGAATATACATGAACCAAGCGATAATAAATCCAGCTATGCCTAAAATTGCAGGCAAATAATATATTAAGAGAGGAATTGAATGGTGATCTTCATGGTGGACGACAATTGAGCCATTCCAAAATACATCGCTGTAATAACCGATAAAATAGTTTTTGAATAAAAATCCAAAAAACAAAGCTCCAATTGCTAAAATTATTAGAGGAATTAACATTACTGAGGAAGACTCATGAACTTTACTAAGATCTTCTTCAGCCATTCTTGTTTTTCCATTGAAAACAAGAAACATAAGCCTCCATGAATAGAAAGATGTCATCACAACACCGACTGTAAGTAAGATATATGCATAGTCTGCGAAATTGGAATTAGATAAATAAGCTGTTTCTATGATTGCATCTTTTGAGTAATAGCCAGAGGTGAATGGAAAACCCATAAGTGAAATTGTTCCAATTATCATCATTAATTGAGTTATTGGAACAAAATTACTTATACCTCCCATTTTTCTCATATCCTGTTCTTCATGAACGGCATGAATAACTGATCCAGCTCCTAAAAATAGAAGTGCTTTAAAAAATGCATGTGTAAATAAATGGAACATTGCTGCGCCGTAAGCTCCAAGTCCAGCTGCAACGAACATGTAGCCTAATTGACTGCAAGTTGAATATGCAATAACACGCTTAATATCATTTTGAACCAGTCCAACGGTAGCCGCAAAGAATGCAGTACTTGCACCAATCAAAACTACAAAGTCCAGAGCAACAGGAGCCAAATCAAATAAAGGTGAACATCGTACTACAAGAAATACTCCAGCTGTAACCATTGTTGCCGCATGTATTAATGCAGATACTGGTGTAGGGCCTTCCATTGCATCTGGAAGCCATGTATGAAGAAATAATTGAGCTGACTTGCCCATAGCGCCAATAAATAAGAAAATACAAATTAAAGTCAGTGCATGTAGTTCAATACCTAAAAAATTGAAATTTACGTTTTTAAAAGATGTGACATTATTAAATACTGTCTGGTATTCGATGCTGCCAAAAACAATAAATATTGTAAAAATACCTAAAGCTAATCCAAAATCACCTATGCGATTTACTATAAATGCTTTAATTGCAGCGGCATTTGCGGTTGGTTTTTTATACCAAAACCCAATTAATAAATAAGAGGCAAGTCCAACACCCTCCCAGCCAAAGAAAAGTTGCAAAAAATTATCTGCAGTAACAAGCATCAACATAGCAAATGTGAATAATGACAAGTAACCCATAAAACGAGGCTTACTATCATCATGAGACATATAACCAACTGAATAAATATGAACTAAAGCTGATACGCTTGTAATTACCACAAGCATTACTCTTGTAGCTGTATCTAGATAAATTGACCAATCAGCGTTGAATGAACCAGAGGATATCCAGTTAAATAGTTTGATTGATACGAACGATGGATCCCCAATATTATCAATAAAAATATAAAACGAAAATATTGCTGTAATAGTAATAAATAATGAGGTGATGATCTCCGCTGCTCGGTCAATAAATTTATTAGACTTAAAAAATGATAACGAACAAGAAATCAAGAACCCAATCAAGGGCAATAAAATTATACTATGCGCCATTTAACATTACCCCTTTAAGGCGTTAATTTTCTCAATCTCTATACTACCAGCATTTCTGTTATAAATTACAAGTATAGCAAGTCCAATTGCAGCTTCAGCAGCAGCAACAGTAAGCACAAAAAGAGAAAATATTTGCCCAGTTAGATCATTTAAAAAATATGAAAAAGCAATAAGATTTAAATTTACAGAGAGCAAAATGATTTCAATTGACATTAAAATGATAATCACATTTTTTCGGTTTAAAAAAATGCCAATAACGCCAATTGCAAACAATAAAGCAGATAAAATTAAAAATTGATTTAATTCAATCATTAAATATCAACACCTTTTCCTGATTTTACATCTACTAAATCAATTTTGCCCTGTCGTTGTAGTTGCTCTGAAACAACTTGCCTCTTTACGCCTACTCTTTCGCGGAGAGTTAATACAATAGAACCAATCATTGCAACTAACAGAATTACACCTGAAAGTTGGAAATATAGAATGTAGTCTGTGTACAAAACTGAGCCAATTGCCTCTGTATTAGACTTACCAGTAAAATCTGAAAGAGGATTTGGTAACACTTGAATATTTGACAAGTCAAACTTTGTATTAATTAATACAATTATTAACTCTGCAATAAAAACTACGCCAATCAAAATTCCTATCGGAATATATTGTAAAATATTATCCTTATTGATTGATGTTTTAAAATCTAACATCATTACAACAAATAAAAAAAGTACTGCAACGGCACCAACATAAACAATTATAAGTATCATTGCCAAAAATTCGGCGTGAAGAATAACGAATAAGCCGGCGGCATTCAAAAATGAAAGAATTAAGAACAATACTGAATGGACTGGGTTTTTAGTTGAAATAACCATCAATGAAGAAATTAAAATAACCCCTGAAAATAAATAGAATGTTAATAATTGAGCTGTCATTTATCTATATTTTGCATCGGCTTCTAAGTTCTCAGCAATAACTGTTTCCCATCTATCACCGTTTTCAAGCAATTTTTCTTTCGTATAATAAAGTTCTTTTCTCGTTTCAGTTGTAAATTCAAAATTTGGACCCTGTACAATTGCATCAACTGGACACGACTCCTCACATAAACCGCAGTAGATACATTTAACCATGTCAATATCATACCTAAGCGTTCTTCTTGTTCCATCATCGCGAGGTTGTGTTTCAATTGTTATCGCTTGAGCTGGACATACAGCTTCACACAATTTACACCCTATACACCTTTCCTCACCACTCGGATATCTTCTCAAGGCATGCTCACCTCTGAATCGAGGGCTTAATTTACCTTTTTCAAAAGGATAATTGATTGTTGCTTTTTTTCTAAAAAAATATTTTTGAGCTAAATAGAAAGCTTTTAAAAAATCTAAAAGAAGGAACGATTTTAAAAAATTAATTATTTTCATTACATTCCTGGGGCTAGATTAAAAAAGAACAATATCGAAGATGTTGCTACAACTGCAAAAAGTGATAAAGGCAAGAAAACTTTCCAGCCAAGTCGCATTAATTGGTCATATCGATACCTTGGAACAAATGCTTTAACCATAGCAAATAAGTAAAAAACAAAAATTACTTTCAATAAGAACCAAACAAATCCAGGAACAGCATTTAGTGGATAAATATCAATTGGCGGCAACCACCCCCCAAGGAATAGGATAGTGGTCATTGCGCACATTAATAAAATATTTATGTATTCTCCAAACAGAAACAAAACGAATGGCATTCCTGAATACTCTGTTTGATATCCAGCTACTAACTCAGACTCTGCTTCAGGAAGATCAAATGGAGGTCTGTTCGTTTCAGCTAGTGCGGATATAAAAAAAACAATAAACATTGGAAATAAAGGTATGAAAAACCACATTGTCTTTTGAGCCATTACTATTTCAGTCAAGTTGAGTGAGCCTACACATAGCAAGACAGTTATTATTACAAAACCTATGGAAACTTCGTAAGAAACCATTTGAGCAGCTGATCTTAGAGCGCCAAAAAAAGGATACTTACTGTTTGAAGACCATCCAGCCATCAGAATTCCATAGACACCAAGAGAGCTAATTGCAAAAATGTATAAGATTCCTACATTTATATTAGCCAATACTACGCCCGCCTGAACTGGTACAACTGCCCAGGCTGTAATTGATAGAGCAAGAGTAATAATGGGAGCAATTAGGAAAACTGTTTTGTCAGAGCCGTCGGGTAAAATAATTTCTTTAAAAATAAATTTTAATCCATCAGCAGGAACTTGGAACAAACCATACGGGCCAACCACATTTGGGCCTCTCCTTTTTTGAACTGCTGCCCATATTTTTCTATCTGCATATAACGCCATTACAACACCTAGAAGTAAGGGAACAAAAATAAGTAGGCAATAAAGAATAATGGTCATTACTTCGATAAAGTACGTTTGAGCTAAGCTGATCATTATGAGGCCTTTTCCGTTACCGATGACCTTACTTCACTTCTAGCTCGGCTGCATTCGGCCATCGTACTAGAATGTCTTGTAATTGAGTCGTTTATATAAAAGTCTTCAATACTGAAACTTAAGTTTTTAATTTTAAAGTTAATTTCTTTTGGTTGAGCATAGTATGCCTCTTGATTGTCGTTTAAAACGACAATTCCATCAGGTGAAAAATTTGCGTCATCTGCTAATCCAATTAAATTATTTTTATTTCTTTTAGTATAAGCCCATTTCTTTTGATTATAAGTAAGATCATTCCAAGCTTTTCCTATACTATTTGCGTATTGATCCTCATAGGGCAACACGACGTTATTCTTCTTCTTAATATCATTAACAACTTTAAAGCCATAATGCTCTGTAAACTCTGACCATGTCTCAGGATAATTATATTTTCTCAGATACTCTCTCTGGCGATCATTTAGATCAGCCCAAGCTGTATTAAATATTTTTTTTGCCGAATTTTCCTCAAAGCTCTTGATGTTACCATTAATTGTATCATTCTTTTTTTCTTGGCTTGATCTTGTATCCTTATTAATGATTTCTACTTCTTCATTAGCTTTATTATCAATAATTTTAACGAGTCCATTATTTTGATCATTAAAGTCTTCTTTAAGATGGGGAAACTTGGCAAACATCTCATCTCTTACATCATACAATTCTAAAAACGACCACTTTAGTTCAAGGACTTCACTGAATTGATTAATAATTTTCCAATCTTCCCTAGCTTCACCTGGAGGAAAACTTGCTTTATTTGCGTATTGAACTCTCCCTTCAGTGTTTATAAAAATTGCATCTTTTTCAGTATATGCTGCTGCAGGCAATATAAAATCAGCGGCGTTTGCGCCTCTATCTCCATGTGTGCCCATATAAACTATTTTACAATTAGAAAAATTTTCATAACTGATTTCATCAGCACCAAATGAAAACACTAATTTGAATTTACCTTTTTCTGCATCGGCAACCAAATCATCGACTGATTTATTTTTTTGTATAAGACCCATCTCAAGAATACCTGCTCTTGCAGCGGCAAGCTGTAATACATTAAATCCATTCCAATCTTCCTGAATGAGATTGAATTTATCTGTAAATGTTTCAAGTAGAGAGTAAATCTGCAATGAGTCATCACGGTTTAACACGGACTGGCCAATAATAATCATTGGCTTTGAGGCATTTATTAACTTTTTATAAAATGAGTTTTTTTCATTTAAAAGATCTATAAGGATATTTATATCATCGCCCAAGTGATTGTATTTATATGTAAGATCCACATTTTTTCCAATCAGTGCAACTGGAATATTTGATGAAATAACTCTTTTCCTTATTCTTGAATTAATAATTGCAGCTTCTTCGCGCGTGTTCGTTCCAATCATTAAAATGCAATCTGTTTCATCAATGCCTTTAATTTTAGAATTAAATAAGAACTGAGATCTATGGTTGAATGGAACTTTACATCCTTCCTGTCTTCCATCAACTGCCTTGATACTGAGATCTTCTGATAATTTTTTTATTAAGTAGCTTGTTTCTAAATCAATAAAATCACCTACTAAAAACGCAATTTCATCAGGATCTGAGTCCATAACAAGTTTTTTTAATTGAGAAAAAGTTTCTCCCCATGAAACTTGCTCTAATTTGTTATTCTTTTTTATGTAGGGAGTGTCTAGACGTTGATTTAAAAGCCCATCGCATGCATACCTTGTTTTATCTGATATCCACTCTTCATTAATATCTTCATTAAGCACGGGTAATACTCTTTTTACTTTCCACCCGTAAGTATCAACTCTAATATTCGACCCTACCGCATCCATAACATCAATCGTTTCTGTCTTCTTTAATTCCCAAGGTCTGGCTTCAAATTGATATGGTTTCGATGTAAGTGCACCTACCGGACATAAATCAACGATATTAGCCGATAGCTCGGAGTCTAATGTCTTTTCTAAATAAGTTGTTATTTCCATATTTTCGCCGCGATTTACTGCTCCTAATTGATTTACTCCCGCTACTTCATCTGCAAATCGGATACACCTTGTGCAGTGAATGCATCGAGTCATATAAGTTTTAATCAATGGGCCCATATGCTTTTCTTCAACTGCCCTTTTATTCTCTTCGAACCTTGAATTTTCAGGACCAAAAGCAATAGTTTGATCTTGTAGATCGCACTCACCGCCTTGATCACAAACTGGGCAATCTAGTGGGTGATTAATTAGCAAAAACTCCATTACACCTTCTCTCGCTTTTTTTACAGACTGAGTATTTGTATGAATTGACATGCCTTCGTTAATTGGCATCGCGCACGATGCTACTGGTTTAGGTGAACCTTCCACATCAACAAGGCACATTCTACAATTACCTGCAATTGAAAGACGATCATGGTAGCAAAATCTTGGTATTTCAATTCCTGCCTCTTCACATGCCTGCAGTATCGTCATGCCATCAGATACTTCAATCTCGGACCCATTTATTTTTACTTTTGCCATTATGCAGCCTTAGTCTTTTTAAGTTGCTCTTCTATTTCATCTCTAAAATGCCTAAACAAACCTTGAATTGGCCATGCCGCAGCATCACCAAGCGCGCAAATTGTATGGCCTTCGATTTGCTTTGTTACATCAAGTAACTTATCAATATCATTTGAACTTGCATGACCGTTTCCAATCTTCTCCATCATTCTCCACATCCACCCTGTTCCTTCTCTACAAGGCGTGCATTGACCGCAACTTTCGTGTTTATAAAAGTGAGATAGCTTAGAGATAGCTTTGACAAGGTCAGTGCTTTTATCCATTACGATTACAGCGGCTGTGCCTAACCCACTTTTGACTGCAGACAGTGAGTCGAAATCCATCAGGACAGTATCGCAAGTTGATTTTGGTATAAGTGGAACAGATGAGCCTCCAGGAATTACAGCTTTAAGATTATCCCATCCACCAGTTACTCCTCCAGCATGCTTTTCTACAAGCTCCCTAAGAGGAATGCTCATTTCTTCCTCTATATTGCAAGGATTGTTAACATGACCAGAAATACAAAAAACTTTTGTCCCTGTATTTTTTGGTCGACCAAAAGATGAAAACCATTCTCCACCTCTTCTTAAAATCGTTGGAACAACAGCTATGGTTTCAACATTATTTACAGTAGTTGGCGATCCATATAGACCTTTATTAGCCGGAAAAGGAGGTTTGAGTCTTGGTTGACCCTTTTTTCCCTCCAAGCTTTCAAGTAAAGCTGTCTCCTCACCACATATGTATGCTCCTGCGCCTCGATGTAAAAATATATCGAAATCCCAACCCGACTTAGCAGCATTTTTCCCAATTAACCCAGCGTCGTATGCTTCGTCAATCGCTTTTTGAAGAACAACAGCTTCATTAAAATATTCACCTCGAATATAAATGTAACAAGTATGAGCATTCATAGCAAAAGATGCTAACAAACATCCTTCAATAAGCTTATGAGGCTCATTTCGTATCATATCTCTATCTTTACAGGTACCTGGTTCAGACTCATCTGCATTAACAACAAGGTAATTAGTAAGCTTTGAATCTTTAGGCATAAATGACCATTTTAATCCGGTAGGGAAACCTGCACCTCCTCTTCCCCTTAACTCAGATTTTTTCATCTCATCAATTATCCATTCTCTTCCTTTTTTAATAAGTTCTTTTGTATTATCCCAATCACCTCTTGCCTGTGCATTTTTTAAATGAAAAGGCTCATCGCCAAATAAATTAGTAAATATTTTATCTTTTTCTTTTAACATTAAGACACTGCCTTTGAACTTTTACGGCCACTTTGTGAACCTATACTCAGTGGCGAGCCATCTATAAGAGATTGCAAAACGTTTTTCGTTGTATCGTAAGTCAAATCTTCATAATAATCGTCATTGATTTGAACAAGTGGAGCATTCACACAAGCACCAAGACACTCAACTTGCATCCATGAAAATAAACCATCGCTTGAGACTGTATTTGGTTCTGGTGAAATAACTTCTTTGCACGCTTTTATAACTTGATCTGAACCCCTTAACCAACAAGGTGTTGTTCCACAAACTTGTACTAAATATTTTCCGTTATATTTTGTGTAATACATTGAATAAAAAGTAACTACTTCCCAAGCCTTAATAAAAGGCATTTCTAAGTAATCCGCTACATACTCAACTATATCCCTGCTCAACCAGTTTTCATTTTGTCTTTGCGCTAAATCAAGCAAAGGCATGATTGCACTTTGCCTTCTATCAGTTGGATATTTAAGAAGAATTTCTTTTGCCTTAATTTCATTTTCCTTATTAAACACAAAGGCGTTTTTTTGATTGCTCATCTATCAACCTCACCGAAAACTATTGCAATTGATCCAAGAATTGCAGGGACATCTGCTAGAAGATGGCCTTTTGAGAGCAGATCAAATGCCTGCAAGTGAGCAAATCCAGGGGCTCTAATTTTACACCTATAAGGTCTGCTGGTTCCATCAGAAATTAAATATACCCCAAATTCACCTTTAGGAGCCTCAACGGCAGAATAGATTTCTCCTTCAGGTACATGAAAGCCTTCAGTAAAAAATTTAAAATGGTGGATTATGGCTTCCATTGATTGTTTCATATCTTCCCTTTTGGGCGCTGCAATTTTGGAATCTCTATTGATCACTTCTCCTTTAGGCATCTGATCAAGACATTGAAGCATGATTTTCGTACTTTCTCTCATTTCTTCAATCTGACATAGATAACGGTCATAACAATCACCGTTTTGACCAACTGGAACTTTGAATTCAAGTTTGTCGTAACAATCATACGGTTGGGACTTTCTTAAATCCCATGGTACACCGCATGCTCTTAATATGAATCCGCTAAAACCACGATCAACAGCATCTTCCTTTGATACTTTACCGATATTTACATTTCGTTGTTTAAATATTCTATTTTCAGTCAACATGCTTTCAATGTCATCAATTGCTTTTGGGAAATTATTACAAAAATTAAATATCTTATCAGTTAATCCGTCTGGTAAATCTTGATGAACACCACCTGCTCGAAAATAGGCTGCATGAAATCTAGATCCAGATACTTCCTCGTAAAAATCTAATAGCTTTTCTCTTTCATCAAAACCCCATGTGATTGGTGTCATAGCTCCAACATCCATTGCTGTAGTGGTAACATTTAGTAGGTGGCTTAAGAGACGCCCAATTTCGGCAAATAAAACCCTAATATATTGTCCTCTCAAAGGCACTTCTACATTTAGCAATTTTTCTATTGCTAATGCAAAAGCATGCTCCTGGTTCATGGGTGCAACATAATCCAGTCTGTCAAAATATGGTATTGCTTGAAGATAAGTTTTATGTTCGATAAGTTTTTCAGTGCCCCTATGTAAAAGCCCGATGTGCGGGTCAGCCCTTTCTACAATTTCACCATCTAGATCAAGAATGAGTCTCAAAACGCCATGTGCTGCGGGGTGTACTGGTCCAAAATTAACAGTTACTGTTTTATTATTACTCACTTTCTTTTGCTTCCTTATCTAAATACTTTGTTCCTTCCCAGGGACTTTGAATGTCAAAATTTCTAAAATCTTGCTGTAGCTTAACAGGCTCGTGAACTATTTTTTTATCAATTTCGTCATATCTGATTTCGACATTACCTGTTAATGGAAAGTCTTTACGTAGAGGATATCCCTCAAAACCGTAATCAGTTAAAATTCTTCTTAAATCAGGATGATCCGTGAAAGTTATTCCATACATGTCAAATGCTTCTCTCTCAAACCAATTAGCTGCAGGAAAGATTGATGTAATGCTGGGCAAGGACTCCACTTCACTTATCTGGGTTTTTACTCTTAACCGTAAATTGAACCTAAAACTCAAAAAATGATAAATAACTTCAAATCTTTTTTCATTTTCTGGAAAATCCACTCCAGCAATATCTGTAATTTGCTTAAATTCACAGCTTGGATCATTCTTAACAAAATCAATAACCAGTATTAAATTCGCTGGATCAACCGATAGTTGTAACTGTCCTAAATTTACATCTATATCATTCAATTTACAGTTTTTTTCAATGGCAGCTTTTGCCATTTCAATTTGCTCGCTCATTATCTTTTGATGTTGCCTTCTCTTCTTATTTTTTTCTGTAACTGTAATAATCCATAAAGCAAGCCTTCTGCTGTAGGCGGACACCCTGGCACGTAAACATCGACAGGTATTATTCGATCACAACCTCTAACAACAGAATATGAGTAGTGATAATACCCTCCACCATTCGCACAACTTCCCATGGAAATAACATATCGAGGTTCTGGCATCTGATCGTAAGCTTTTCTTAATGCCGCTGCCATTTTATTTGTCAACGTACCTGCCACTATAAGAACGTCTGCATGTCTTGGTGATGCTCTTGGAGCTGCGCCAAAACGCTCAACGTCGTAGCGCGGTGTTCCTACATGCATCATTTCGACAGCACAACAAGCTAATCCAAATGTCATCCAATGCAGAGAGCCTGTTCGAGCCCAGTTAATAAGGTTATTGATACTTGTGACAACAAACCCCTTATCAGCATACAACTTCTTTAGTCTTTCTAGTTCTGGACTTGTCTCTTCAATGTTTGTATTTATTGCCACTCCAATGCTCCTTTTTTCCACTCGTATATGAAACCAATTGTTAGTATAGCTAGGAAAACCATCATTGAAACAAAGCCAAATAAGCCCAAGGTTCCAAATGTAACAGCCCAAGGAAATAGAAACGCGACTTCTAGGTCAAAAATAATAAAAAGTAATGTGACTAAATAGAAACGAACATCAAACTTCATTCTAGAGTCTCCAAACTGCTCAAATCCGCACTCATAGGCAGAATTCTTTTCAGGATCAGGGTTGTTTACTGCAACTAAGAAATTTGCCAAAACAAATAGACAGCTAATCGCTAACGCGACAAACATAAAAATTAGTATTGGCAAATAATCAGCTATCGCTATGTCCATATTTTAGAATCGTATTAGTATCATCGAAAATATATATTCAAATCATTCGAAAACAATAGAAAATATGGGAAAAATTGTGTTTCCGACCGTTAGCGATTAATTTTTAAGGAAATTAACCTAAATTTATAAAAGAACAGAGTAAAATTAAATTAACATATTCGAAAATATACAAAAAAATGTAAAATTTCCTAATTTTTCAACAGTATTTGACCTTTGATCAGTGACTTTTAACATCAATTAAACTCTCAAAAAATTTAGCGAGTATCTGTATACACTTAATTTGCTGGTAAATAGCCATATAATAGTTTTGAATTAGAATAATCAATAAAATTAGGAAATATGAATAATAATTTCAAATTAATCGCAGATAACCTTCACTTTTCTGAAGGTCCAAGATGGAAAGATGGCAAACTTTGGTTCTCAGATTTTTACCATCATGCTGTGATGACCGCAGATGAGGCTGGAAATGTCGAAAAAATAGTCGATGTACCTAATCAACCGTCTGGCCTGGGGTGGTTGCCAAATGGAGATCTCATTATTGTCTCTATGCTCGATAGAAAGCTACTAAAGTTTAAAGATGGCAATCTTACTGAGCATTCAGATATGTCAAAACTTACATCTTTTAGGTGCAATGACATGGTGGTCGACAAAAACGGTAATGCCTATGTCGGTAATTTTGGATCAATACATCACGGAAAAGATATAAAGCCAACTATTCTTATAAAGGTCGATCCTGATGGAAACGCCTCAATTGCTGCTTCAAATTTAGACTTTCCAAATGGAACTGTAATTACACCTGATGGTAAAAAACTTATTATTGGTGAAACCTATGCGGGAAGACTTACTGCATTTGATATAGATAAAGATGGTGATCTTTCTAATCGGAGAGTATGGGCTTATATGATGCCTAATCTATTTTATTACTACACAAAAACTATGCGTTTTTTAAAAATTACTCCAAAAGAAGGTAAAGGAATACCTTACCCTGTCCCAGATGGTATTTGTTTGGATGAAAAAATGGGTATCTGGATAGCTTCTCCAACTACCTCAGAAGTGGTTAGGTATGAAGAAGGTGGAAAAATAACAGATAGGATTGCTACTCCAAATAGAGCATATGCATGCATGTTGGGCGGATCAAACGGCAACACTTTGTTTGTATGTACTGCAGACGCTTCAGAGCCGGATGCAGCCAAAGCAATAAAATCAGGGAAAATTTATTCTATTAGTGTCAATCACGCCAAAGCCGGATCACCTTAGTGAAATACCAAATTTATGGCAGATCAGAAACGGGTTCTGATATAATTGAGTATCTTTTTCATGAGCTTTCAATTGATTATGAGTTTATTGAGGTTGATGAAAAAAATGTTAAAAGCGATGAAAAAATATTAAAAATCAATCCCCTCGGAAGAGTTCCAATGGTAAAACTACCAGATGGAAAATTTTTAATTGAGAGCTTAGCTATTGTATATCACTTGCTTAAAAGGGAAAATCACCTGCTACCTAGTACAGAAACTGAAATGAATGAGTTTCATCAAATCATGGCTTTTATGTCTTCATCGTTTTACCCAATTATTCTACTTTTTTATCATCCAGATCATTACGTTTCAGATAAAAACTCAGAGGATTTAATAACTAAATCGCAGAATATTTTGCATCGATATTTAAATTTTATTGAAGATAAAATAGGAGAATTTGTAATTGGTAATGAATTGTCTGCAGCTGATTTTTACTTGTTCACATTACTATTCTGGTTAGAGGAGGATCATTTTCTTGAAAATTACCCAAAAATACAAAATTTCTACAATAAAATGTTAGAGAATCAGACCATAATAAAAGTGAGGAATATACAAAATGAGAGAAAGACAGTTTAAAAAATTTTTTATCGTATACGGTCATTACGACGATAACTCTTTTAATGCCGCAATAAGAGATACATTTATTGAAAGCGCAAAGAAAGCAGGACATTCAGTGGATATAGTTGACTTATATAAAGAAAAATTTGATCCTGTATTTGCTGGAGGTAATCCTGGACCAGATGTTTTGGATCATCGAAGAAGGATAGAACAAAGCGATACAATTGTATTAATTGCTCCAATATGGAATTTTAGAATGCCCGCAATCCTGGAGGGTTGGATCGATAAAGTTTTAGCTCCTCCATGGGCATTTACTTTTAAACAGCTGGTTGGCAACTATGGTTACCCTCAAGGTAATCTAGGTAACAAAAAAGCAATAATATTTTGCACATATGGCTCCCCTCGATTGGCAATAACTACATTCTTTCTCAATTTGCCAATTAGACGCTTGAAAAGGGGTGTTTTTCACATATGTGGTATAAAAAGCATTCTTTACAAAAGATACTTTGCAGTACCCTTTGTTGCTGACAAAGTTAGAAAAAAATTTCTAAAGGATGTGAAAGATACGGCGACTCTATTTCAATAGAAATTAAATGAAGAAGATAATAGACATATTTAAAAGTTTTTGGTCACCCATAATGGACTCAAATGTGAATCCATTAAAAAATATAACAAATCTTAAAATTCGTCATATGGTCATGCAAATTCTAGCATTTATGTGGAGTGGTGTATTTTCACTTTATATCGTTGACAGTGTTTTTGTGTTTGGTTTTACTGCAATTGCCCACGCTTTATTAATTGCTGCACTTTTTATAACAATGTTCGTATTTTTCACAGCTGAAAAAAAACCTCAAATTTATGACTTAAAATTTTTCAGAGGCAAAGACGGTGAGCACGAGTAATTTAACTAATGAGGATTGTAAGCCTAACTCCAAGTGCTAGTGAAATAATATTCGAACTGGGTCTAGGTTCTAGTTTGGTCGGCGTTAGTCATGAATGTAATTTTCCAACTGAAGTCAATAAACTAGAAAAATTATCGAGTTCGTCAATTAACCCTCATGGATCTCAGAGCGATATTGACTTTCAAGTGCGTGAAACACTTCAAACTAACGATTCCCTATATCAAATAAATACTGAACGTTTAAATGATTTAAAGCCTGACTTCATTGTTACCCAGGGTATATGCGATGTCTGCTCCATATCCAGTAGTCAAATCGAAGTTGAATTAAAAGGAACTTTATGCACCTTACCTTCATCGACAAAAATAATTTCTTTAATTGGAAGAACGTTTGATGGCATCTGTGACGATATAATAATGCTAGGAAATAAACTTAATTCAATAATCTCAGCAAAAAATCACATAGATAAAGCTCGAGAAAAAAGAGAAATACTTAAACGTCAAACAAAGTATGATCACCGAATTCTTTGTTTAGAATGGATAGACCCTTATTTTTCTGCTGGTCATTGGGTTCCAGAACAAATTGAATTAGCTGGCTTTAACTCAGCAATTGGACAAACAGGTGACCAATCAAGAATTTTGTCAGCTGATGAAATAGTCGATTCAGATCCATATGCGATTGCCTTAATTTGCTGTGGCTATAATCTTGAGCAAAATTTGACTTTTTCATCACAATTATTTCATGACGATCGATTAAATCACCTGAATCCATTTAAAGAAAACAGAGTGTATTCATTTGATGCTGATTCCTATTTTAGTCGTCCTACTACAAGAATACTTGAAGGATCAATTCAACTTAGAAGTCAAATTTTAGGTAATCAAATATAAATTTTATTTGACAATCCAAGAATTAAGATAATTGACGATATAAGTGTAAATGTATTGACCGCCAAGTCAGTTACTGAATTTTTGGTACCTTTATCATTATCAACTTTTTTGAGAAAAACGGCCGCGTCATAAACAGAGAGAATTACAAAGTTTATAAAGATTAAGTTATAGTAAACCCATGCCCCCTCTGGCCCATTCGGTCGAAAAATCAAATAAATACCAATCAAAAAAAATGGTGCCACAAATGTTCCAAGGACCCTAACTATATACACACTACTCTGATCCATATTAAACTCCTTAACCATCCCCTCAGGCTTAAAAAGTGCTCTGAAAGTATAAATGCCAAATAACGCTGTCATTAAAATATGAAGTATGAGTAAATATAAATGTTCAAAATTTTCAATCATACGTTAATACTGTGGGATTCTTTTAAAAAAATCAATGGCGGAAGTGACGGGACTCGAACCAGCGACTTTCTGTTGGTTATATCCAAAAGGAAAAATGTAAAAGGTTAAAATGGTTTGAAAAATGGGTATCCAGAATAAGTCATTGATCTTTTGACTTTTCTATCAACATCATGACATTTTTATGTATCACTGTCGCCGTATCTGGACCCAAAGACACCACCTCACCATATGTTTCTTCATTTTCTCCATAAATCCAAGGAGCGTCTTCATCCCACTCACTTTTTGGGATGATGTAACCGATTGAATCGTTTGCTAAATTCACCATCAAGTTCAGTTTGTCTGGAAATTGACTTCGTAAATCTGGAACTTCTTTCGGCGCTATGACAAAATCAGCGCCTTTAGGGTTTTCAATACCGCCAACAGCAATTTCTGGATAAAGCTCACCAGGAATTCCAGTAATAGATGCATCTCCCATTTGTATGAATGCTACCTCACTGAGATAACGTATGAATGGCGGTCTCAGACTGAATTTAGTATCAGCATCAATTATACCAAGCAAAGTGGCAAATGAGAGAATTAAGTTTTCTATGCCTAATTCTATTTCTAGTGATTGAACACTTAATGTCGGCTTATAAGAAGTCGTAAACTCACCTGCCTGAAAAGCATCTATGACACTATTTGCCAGGCTATAACCATATGCGCGGGCTTTAGCGTGACTCGGCTTTGTGATCATTTTTTTCATAACAGGATCATAAATTGGATCGGATGGCCCTGATGTCATCAAACCTCCTATGTTTCCTGTAAGCCATAATGTGGTTCCGCCAAGTCCAGGTTTAACAAGCTTTTCATCATAATAAATTCCATGACTGATACCTCTTCTTAAGTAGCCAGCAACATCAGAGGTTATGTCTAAATTTTTATCCCATGCAAGCTCGACATGAATTCCGAAATTGATTAAAGAACCAATAATTGAGCCGTCAGGGCGATTGAATAAAACTGCCCTTATATCATCGTCTATCACGATAGGTTTTCGTTTATCTTTAATCGGGGTACGTGGATTAGTCGGAATTAAAGCAAAACTCATTTCTGCAGTCTCTAAGTTATGAATAGCCATTTTTAATGTGCTTATAAAATCTTTTTTAAGCCGCTTCATATAGACATCGTTGACACCGCTATTTAAAAAACTCGGACCCCAAAGACCTTGAGTATCTGGTCCCTCGTGGTTATGTGTTGCATGCACCATAATGTAGTCTAGACCCCACTCGGTAGGAACATCCTCACGGACACTGAGTACAAATTTTCGCATTAACCCTATTGTATCAGCACTTATGATACCTATTCGTGTCTGGCCATCATCTATTACAACAGCTACGGACATCAAATCATCTTTAATGCCTTGGGCAGCTCGTTTATTTTGAAAACCTGCCATCCACACCGCATCAAATTGGCCATTACCATTTATATCAGTCCACTTATCTATATCTGGATCAAATTGAGCATCATTATTTATATCTTCCCATTCATCAATTAGATTGGGAGTGATCGGCATCTTAGCAAAGCCAACTTTAAATTCACTTGCATGAACTTTAGCAGTCAAAATTATGCCAAACATCATAAGGGCATAAAGAGTATTTTTTAAATGGGGCAAGTAAATCATTTATCTCTACCTACTGTGACTGTCATTGCTAGATTTTGATATTTTAGATGAACTTATAATTTTTGCTATTGAATCCAACAGATTTCTTTAAAACTTGTTTCAAAAGCAAAAAATTAAATCTTATTTTCTAAGGAATAATTACGTGGCGGGAGTGACGGGACTCGAACCCGCGACCTCCTGCGTGACAGGCAGGCGCTCTAACCAGACTGAGCTACACCCCCACAGTTAAATTTTCCATCTCGTGGGAAGAAATGGTGGGCGATGAGAGGTTCGAACTCCCGACATTCACGGTGTAAACGTGACGCTCTTCCAGCTGAGCTAATCGCCCGGAAAGAATGTTATATATCTATTTTAGCGAATATTCACAGATATTAATAAAAAAAATCCGACCACGCTTTATTAAAGAGTGATCGGATTTTAAATAATTTAGTCAGCAGTTAAGGAACTACATTCCTCCATCGCCGGCATTATTAACAGCTTCTTTCAAACCTTTTCCTGCAGTAAACTTAGGTCTAGTTGACTGAGGGATTTGAATGACCTCATTGGTACGTGGATTTCGACCTTGAGATGCTTTTCTAATTGATGTTTTGAATGTGCCAAAGCCCACCAATCTTACTTCACCTCTTGCTTTAAGAACATCAGTAATTTGGTCAAAAACTGCATTCACTGCCTTTTCTGAGTCAGATTTTTGCATACCAGTAACATCAGCTACTTTTGCTATTAAGTCTTGTTTGTTCATAACCCCCCCCTTTTTTAGGAGTTTTTGATTCGTAATATAACTATGAGACCTGAACTACTATATATAGTCAAGAAAAAGCCCAAGAAAACTGCTAAAAATTAAAATTTATCGATATTGATAAAACAAAATGTAATATAATCAGTGAGTTATAGGATTATCCACATCTTGTTCAGCATCATCTTCAGATATATCACTAGAAGACTTTGGTGAATCGTCCTCATCCCACTCAATGGGCAGAAGAGGCTTAGTCAATGCTATTTTTAAAACCTCATCAACATTATCAACGAATATTAATTCCAGTCCATTTTTTACATTATCAGGAATATCGGCCATATCCTTTTCATTTTCTTTAGGAATTATAACAGTTTTTGTACCAGCTCTGAGAGCGGCTAATAGCTTTTCCTTTAAACCGCCAATCCCAAGTGCCTTTCCACGAAGTGTTACTTCACCTGTCATAGCAATATCTTTTCTAACCGGTATTCCTGTCAGAACAGAAACTATGGAAGTGACCATACCTAAGCCAGCAGACGGGCCATCTTTTGGAATTGCGCCTTCTGGTACATGAATATGAATATCGCGCATCGGAAAAATAGTTGGTTTTATTCCAAACTCTATGCATCTTGAGCGAACATAAGATTTTGCGGCTTGAATAGACTCTTTCATTACATCTCCTAATTTTCCAGTAATAGTCATACGGCCTTTTCCAGGCATTATAACCGACTCTATTGGCAATATATCGCCGCCAACTTCTGTCCAAGCAAGCCCTGTAACAATTCCAACCTGGTCATCGTTATCAATTTCGCCAAATTTAAACTTTCTAACACCTGCAAACTCATGCAGGTTATCTCCATTTATTGTTAGTGATCCAATGTCACCTGCTACAATTTTTTTAACTGTTTTACGAGCGAGGTTAGCAAGTTCTCTTTCTAAACTCCTTACACCCGCTTCCCTAGTATAATATCTTATTAATCCAGTTATCGCACTATCATCCAGTATTAGTTCACCACTCTTTAAACCATGTTTCTCTAACATCTGTGGGGCTAGATGTTGTTTTACAATTTCTACTTTTTCATCTTCTGTGTAGCCTGCAATTCTAATAATTTCCATTCTGTCTAAAAGTGCAGGAGGCATCCTTAATGTGTTTGCAGTTGTAATAAACATTGTATCGGACAAGTCATAATCAACTTCCAAATAGTGGTCGTTAAATGAATTGTT
Organism: uncultured Pelagibacteraceae bacterium; assembly: GCA_902613805.1. Lineage (GTDB taxonomy): Bacteria > Pseudomonadota > Alphaproteobacteria > Pelagibacterales > AG-422-B15 > CACNXQ01. Next base: position 85,461 of record CACMIV010000002.1, on the reverse strand, counting down.
TTGCTCTGGATCAAGAACTTCCAATAAAGCTGATGAAGGATCTCCTCTGTAATCAGCTCCTAACTTATCAATTTCGTCTAATAGAAATAATGGGTTAGATGATCCTGCTTTCTTCATCATCTGTAGAACCTTTCCAGGCAGAGATCCTATGTAAGTTCTTCTGTGCCCTCTAATCTCGGCCTCATCTCTCACTCCTCCGAGTGACATTCTTACAAATTTTCTTCCCGTAGCTCTAGCAATCGATTTACCCAATGACGTTTTACCTACGCCTGGAGCTCCAACTAGACATAAAATTGGACCTTTCATTTTCTTTATTCTCTGCTGAACAGCCAAATATTCAAGTATTCTCTCTTTAACTTTTTCAAGACCATAATGATCTTCGTTGAGAACGCTTTCTGCAAATTTAATATCTTTCTTAACTTTTGTCTTTTTGCCCCACGGTATTGTTAGTATCCAATCTAAATAATTTCTAATAACACTGGATTCCGCAGACATTGGACTCATTGATTTTAACTTTTTAATTTCAGAGTAGCATTTTTCTTTCGCCTCTTTTGAGAGCTTTGTGCTTTCAATTTTTTCTTCATACTCCTGAATATCATCCTTGCCATCATCTCCTTCTCCAAGCTCCTTTTGGATGGCTTTCATTTGCTCATTGAGATAATATTCTCTTTGAGTTTTCTCCATTTGATTTTTAACACGACCTCTAATCTTTTTTTCAACCTGCATAACATCAAGTTCTGCTTGAATAAAGTTCATTATCTTTTCAAATCTCTCAGTGAGATCAACAGCTTCCAAGATTTCCTGTTTATCAGACAGCTTAATTGACAAGTGTGATGCAATCGTATCACTCAGTTTAGCTAAATCATCGATTTCGTTTATTGTTCCAAGAACTTCAGGCGGAATTTTTTTATTTAAATTTACATACTTATCAAATAGATCTGTTATTGATTTAGACAATGCTCTCAACTTTTTATCTGAGCTATCATTGTTTTCATCAATAAGATCAATGTTTGAAATTAGAAAATTCTCATTATCGGTAAATATATTAATTGAAGCTCTTTGAAGACCCTCAACGAGAACCTTAACCGTACCGTCAGGTAATTTTAATAACTGTAAAACGTTTGCGATTGTTCCAAAGTCAAAAAGGTCATTTTTTTTTGGGTCATCAACTGAAGCACTTTTTTGAGTGATGAGCATGATACGTTTATCCCCAGCCATTACTTTTTCGAGCGCCTTGACTGATTTGTCTCTACCGACAAACAGTGGCACTACCATATGAGGGAAGACAACAATGTCTCTTAATGGCAAGACTGGGATATTATTTTCAACCATATTCGACTCGACAAACCTTTATTAATAAGATGACCAATACCACATCTAGTAAAGTCATTTATTTTTCAATTACTCTTTAAATGTGTATAAATTCCTAATTTTCAAGGAATAAAAGATTTACACGCTAAGCGCTTGTTTCTGAAGCTTTTTTACCATCTGTATATGTGTAGAGTGGTCGAGCCCTGCCCTCCGCGACTTCAGCGTTAATAACAACTTCTTCAACGCCCTCAAGTGACGGTAATTCAAACATTGTATCAAGCAATATGCTCTCTAATATAGATCTAAGTCCTCTCGCGCCAGTTTTCCTCTCAATTGCTTTTTTTGCAATTACACCAAGTGCTTCATTTGAGAGTATTAACTTAACATCTTCCATGTTAAATAGTGTTTGGTATTGTTTCACCAGTGCATTTTTAGGCTCTTGAAGAATTTTTACTAGTGACTCTTCATCTAAGTCTGTAAGAGTTGTTACAATAGGAAGTCTTCCAACAAACTCTGGTATCAGCCCATAACTTAGTAAATCTTCAGGTTCCAAATGCTTTAAACTATTACCTCCAGATTTCTCCTCATAACTTTTTACATTTGCCTGAAAGCCAATACCTGACCCTTTTGATCTTTTGTTAATTATTTTATCTAAACCAGAAAAAGCTCCACCACATATAAACAATATGTTGGTAGTATCTACTTGTAAAAACTCTTGCTGTGGATGCTTTCTTCCTCCTTGTGGTGGAACACTTGCAACCGTTCCTTCCATTATTTTAAGCAATGCTTGTTGCACCCCTTCACCCGAAACATCTCTTGTGATTGAAGGATTTTCAGATTTTCTGCTCACTTTGTCAATTTCATCAATATAAACTATACCTCTCTGTGCCCTTTCCACATTGTAATCAGATGCCTGTAATAATTTTAAAATGATATTCTCAACATCTTCTCCAACATACCCGGCCTCGGTGAGAGTTGTCGCATCTGCCATAGTAAATGGCACGTCTAGGATACGTGCTAAAGTTTGAGCTAATAAAGTTTTACCGCAGCCAGTGGGTCCAATTAAAAGAATGTTTGATTTCGATAACTCTACATCGGACTTGAAATTAGAATGCTCAATTCTTTTATAATGGTTATGCACAGCTACAGACAAATTGTACTTGGCATCTTTTTGTCCTATTACGAAGTCATCTAAAGTTGCACAGATTTCTTTAGGAGTTGGAATTCTACTTGATGATTTTGCCTTAGTCTCCTTATTCTCTTCTTGAATAATATCGTTACATAACTCAACGCACTCATCACATATAAATACAGTTGGCCCTGCAATCAACTTCTTTACTTCATGCTGACTCTTGCCGCAAAAAGAGCAATAGAGCGTGTTCTTGCTTTTACTGTCGTTATTATTTTCACTCATAATTCAATTTTTTAACAATCTGCGAATCAATAATTATTAAGAAAAACATTTCTGTAGAAAAAAAACAATTAATTTTAAAAAAAAGTGTTTATAAACAGTGGATTAAATTGACTATTTGAGGCTATTTCTCAGTTTTTGGCTCAACTCTTTTTTCCTGAATGCTATCAATTATGCCAAATTTCTGAGCCTCTTCCGGTGACATAAAGTTATCTCTTTCAAGCGCCTCTTCGATTGCTTCAACAGGTTGACCTGTATGTTTTGCGTATATTTTGTTTAAATTTGCTTTCATTGCCAAGACCTCTTTCGCATGAATTTCTATATCAGTTGCTTGACCTTGAAAGCCAGCAGATGGCTGGTGCACCATTATGCGGCTATTAGGTAAAGCATATCTTTTTCCTTTTTCACCTGCTGCAAGTAAGAATGAGCCCATTGAAGCAGCCTGTCCAAAACAAAGAGTTGAGACTGGGGACTGTATGAATTGCATTGTGTCGTAAATTGCCAATCCATCACTTACAACTCCTCCAGGTGAATTTATATATAATGATATCTCTTTTTCGGGATTTTCAGATTCAAGAAACAAAAGTTGAGCTGAAACTAAAGAGGCCATGTGATCGTTAACTGGCCCGACTAAAAATATTATTCTTTCCTTTAATAATCTTGAATAAATATCAAAAGCACGTTCTCCTCTTCCCGTCTGTTCAACGACCATTGGAACCAATTGATCAAAAATTTTATTATCAATCATTATTATTTCTTAGTTTTCTTCTTAACTGTCTTTTTCTTTGCCGTTTTTTTCTTCACTTCAGTCTTTTCAACTGAATTGACGTTATTATACGTTTTGATAAACGAATCAACATCAACATTCTTCTTTTTCAATTTAACCTTCGAAAGTACAAAGTCTACAATTTTATTTTCATATAAAGGAGCTTGAAGTTGCATAGCTGCATCCTGATTATTTCTATAATAATCAATCACTTTTTGTTCTTGTCCTTTAAAATTGCTTGCATATTCAAAAAGGGCTTTATTCATTTCCTCTGGCGTCACCGAAATTTCATTTACTTTCCCAACCTCTTGAAGAATTAAGCCCAGTTCAATTCTATTTTTTGCATCTTCCTTAAATTTAGCCTCATTATCAGAAGTCAATTTTTTATCTTTGATTTCCTTTTGATGATCAATTGATGATGGACTTTGTGAATTTAAATAATTTGCAGACAAGTTCTGAAATTCAACATTTATAAGATCTTCAGGTAACTCGAATTTATGCGCTGACTGGAGCTTTTCAAAAAGTACTTTTTTATCAAGATTTTTTGTTAGATCTGAGTACTCACTTTGCATTTGATTTTCGACCTTACTTTTTAGATCCTTTAAATCAGTTGCGCCCATTGATTTTGCCAATTCATCATCTACCTTTGACTCAACGGGTGAACTTATTTTTTTGATGTTGCAATCAAACACAGCATCAGCATTTTGCAATTCTTTTGCTGAATAATCTGCAGGAAATTTGACATTTATCTTTTTACTATCTCCGCTCTTTAGACCCACAAGGCCATCTTCTAAATCCTTTATGTATCGTCCAGAGCCAATTACAATTGTCTGGCTTTCTGCTTTACCTCCGTCAAAATTCTTACCATCGATGGTTCCCTCATAATCTAATAAGACAGAGTCCTCTTTCTTGACTTTATAATCACTGCCTTGCTCTTTATATGTTCTTTGAGATTTAGCAATTAAGTCTATTCGTTTATCAATTTCTTTTTTATCAAGCTTTACCGACGTTGATTCAATTTCTATTTTACTAAAATCAGCTAACTTTATTTCTGGAAAAACTTCAAACTCAACTTTAAAGGTTTTATCAACATCTTTTTTTTCTTGTTCTTTATCTTTGTAATCAACTTTCGGCTGAGAAACAGGACGATGCTTTCCTTCTTGAATTATTTTTGAGACATTTTCATTTATTACGGAATTCAAAACTTCATTGTTAATCGCATCACCATGTTTTTGCATAATAATATTATTTGGAACTTTACCTGGTCTAAAGCCATCAATTTTTACTGATTTTTTTACTTCTTCAATCTTTGACTCTAGCTTTGCGTTAAAATCTACAGACGCAATTGTGAACTCATAAGCTCTTTTCAAACCCTTATTCAATACTTCTTTATAACTCATATTATCTTCTTACTAACAAATTGGTGCGGATAGAGGGACTCGAACCCCCATGAGTTGCCTCACTGGTACCTAAAACCAGCGTGTCTACCAATTCCACCATATCCGCGATTAATAGAAAATGCAAAATAGACTATTTTTTGGATGATTACAGTAAAATATTTAAATTTGATGCTATAGTTATGACCATTATTTATGAGAAAAAATATTGTATTTTTAGATAGGTCCACCTTTCCATCTAATATTTTATTTCCAAAACTTGATTTTAGTCACAAGTGGAAAAACCATAATTTTACGAAGGTAAAAGAAGTCAAGAAAAGGATTGAGAAAGCACATATAATTGTTACCAACAAAATTGAACTTAATAGAAATAATTTATCTGGTGCAAAAAATTTAGAACTAATTGCGGTAACTGCAACGGGAACGAACATAATAGACTTAGAGTACTGCAGAAAACATAATATCTCCATATGCAATCTAAGAGACTATGCTTCTATTTCGGTTGCTGAACACGTTTTAACTCTCATGCTTGCGCTTTCTAAAAATATTAAAGGTCTCGAGAAAGATATAGACAAGAAACTATGGCAAAAAAGAAAAGTATTTGCATTACTTAGCAGAGAAATAAATGACCTATATAGCAAAACATTAGGCGTAATTGGAAAAGGTTCAATCGGTATCAAAGTTGGCAGAATAGCTAAAGCATTTGGAATGAATATTAATTATTTTTCAGTAAGAAATTATAAAAAAACTCAATTCTTAAAATTCTTATCATCTCTTGATTATTTATCTATTCATTGCCCCTTAAATGAGAAAACAAAAGACCTGATAACAATTAAAGAATTAAAAATAATGAAAAAAAATATGATTTTAATTAATACTGCCAGGGGTGGCATAGTTAATGAAAATGATCTAGCAAAAGCATTAAAACAAAAAATCATTGCAGGAGCTGGAATTGATGTCACAACTAGTGAACCTCCGAAAAAGTCTCACGCTTATTATAGTATATTAAATGAACCAAATTTCATTTGGACACCCCATACTGCATGGGCATCAAATGAAACCTTGCAAGAAGCAATCAATCAATTAATAAAAAATATAAATTCTTTTTATAAAGGCAGAAAAAGAAATATCGTTTAAGCCTTTTTTATTCCAGCACATTTTTTTGAACAGTATATTACTCTGTCCCAGTTCAATCTCCATTTTTTTCTCCAGTTGAAAGGGCGATTACAAACTGGGCATATTTTAGATGGCAAGTTATCTTTTTTCATGATCTAATTATTAAATAATATGAAATTGTTTCAAGTCCACACAGGTTTTTACGATCCTAATATTTCAGATGGCTTTTACGAAGGGCACACTAATATCTTTATATGTGCGAGAGATGAAAAAGAAGCTCTAAAAAAAGTGAAAGAAAAAGAAGAATATAAGAAATTTAAGATGCACATTGATGGTATCCAGGAAATAACTATCGTGGATGACTATAAAGTTGAGCTAAATAAAATTTAGGCCCTAGTGCACTTACCGCTCATAAAGGTTCTATAAATTTCATCCACTTCCTCGTCAGTAAGAGTTGTTCTATTAAACATTTTATTAATTATATGGCACTTTTGATCAACAGTTATGCTTTCACTAGATATTCCTTGAAGAATTGAATTAGCCGATAAAGTATTATTAAACATTGCAATGCCCTTATCGTTCACAGAGTCAAATACTATAAACCTTTCATTATTATTTAGTTTATTCCATGGTTTCCACTCGGTAGACATATCGTATGGGGAACTATTTGGATTCCCATCGTAAGCGAAATTAACCCAATACTGTCCCATTTTTGTAGAGAGCTCTAAATCAGTGGACCTATTATTTTCATTATACATTATATCATTTATCGCATCAGAGCTCTCGCCCAATAAGCCATCTGATTTAAAAATAAACGCTAACTCCATTCCATGTGCAGCACCTAGTAGATTGGGTAGATCAACGCCTAAATAGACATTTTGTTCGTCCCAATCAAATCGATAAGCATATACATTTGATTTTTTGTAATTTGATGTAAAATCTGAGGGAAGATCAACAGCTCCATATTTCCATGACTCTGCCATGTATTTAGCGTAGATATCATAATACTTTGGATCTTTAGGTTTTACGTATAAATCAAGATATTCTGATATTGGGCTTAAGAAAGATAATGGTCTATTCACATATTCATCGTTCATAAACATAAACAGTTTATCTTCATCTCGAGTCGAACCAAATATCATAGGCTTATCATGCATTTCCCCATCCCTATAAGCCCCATAAATTCCCTTATTTGGAATTACTACTCCATCAGGTATTACATTTGGGACATCAATTAATCCAGCCGCATCAGGTCTTGGCCTATAATATGAAATAATATCATTTGCGTTCGCAGATCTTAAAAGATCAACAGAAAGCATCTGATTGTCCATAAAATTTGAAATTTCCTCATCAGATATTGATGTATTCTTTGATTTAACCAAGTGTCTTAATAAACTTTTAGATCCTGCTCTTTCATTATTTTCTGCATACTCTAAAGAGTCTGAACCGAGATAACCACTTTGAGATATTCCTCTTTGAAATAAGTTTTCACTTAAAGGTGAAGTCATAAGTGAAATTACATTTCTTGCTCCAGCAGACTCACCAAAAATGGTAATATTATTTGGGTCGCCATTAAAATCTGAAATATTCTCATTAACCCACTCTAACGATTTTATAATATCTAGAGTTCCAAAATTTGCACTTTGATCAAATTTATTATCTGAGTCTTCATTTAAGCCGCTATAAGCAAACCATCCAAAAGGACCTAATCTATAGTTTGTTGTGACTAAAATTACATCATGTTCCATTATGAAATCACCTGAAGTATACAAGTTTGAAGCTGAATAACCCCATGTATTTCCTCCTCCATGTATCCAAAACATGACAGGTAATTTCTCGTTACTATTGTATGCTTTTTCCGGAAGATAAATATTTAGATAAAGACAGTCCTCTGAGCCAATTATTGAACCTCCTTCAATGCCATCCATTGCATCATAAAAATTACTTACTTGCATACATCTATTGGGCAATGTTTTAGCTTCAAAAGTATTAGGGAGTTGATCTAATTCTCTTGGGGCCTTCCATCTTAAATCACCCACTGGAGGCTTTGCATAAGGAATTCCTACAAACGAAATTGTTTTTTTATCTCCTTTTTCTTTTTCTACTGAACCGATAAATTCTGTATTTTTTACTTTAAAAGTGTACGAGACTTCTGCATGCAATCCGACTTGTGCATGCAATGAACCGACTTGCAGAAATATAAAAGTGACTAAGGCTATAATTATTTTAATTGCTATTCTTGGCATACGAGTGGAGTTTTTTAATTATCAAGGGAATGTTGTCAATAAGATCTTCAGCAATTAGTCCTGGACCTATCATTTCTCCAAGTTTTGAGTGAATATATGCTCCAGCGCAAGTTGCATCAAAGGCATTCAACTTATTGTCTCCAACAAGAGAAGCAATGATTCCAGCAAGAACATCGCCTGATCCTGCTGTTGCTAGATATGGAGCTTCGCTTGTATTTATTACAACGTTGCCTTTAGGGTCGGCAATAACTGTATCAGCACCTTTGAGTAAAACAATGCTTCCTGCTAATTTAGCTGCCTCAACACACTTGAGCACTTTATCGTCCATTAACGCGATACTTTCGCCAAACAGTCTTTTAAATTCACCCTCATGAGGAGTGAGTATTGTATGCGGATAGGTATCTATGAATAATTCTTCCGGATTTTTTTCAAAACATGTAATTGCGTCTGCATCAATAACACAATGATCCACAAAAGCTAGTGCCATTAAAGTTCTAGCTTTTGTCTCGTCGTTTACTCCATTTCCGGGACCTATGAGCACACTTGAAACTCTTTTGTCTTTTAAAAGTTTTTGAAATTCGTTTTTTTCTTTTATCACTGATAGTAATTCAACAGAGATTTGTGGTTCTAATATTTTTGCTGTTTCTTCATCGCAGACCATTGTTACTGCTCCTGCCCCAACGCGCATAGCTGATCGACCAGCTAATCGAGCTGCTCCAGTTTTAAATTGGGGACCAGTATTAATTACAAGCATTCCTCTTGAATATTTATGATCGCTTGAAACTGGAAATGGAAAATTTTTAATCCATAATGATGGATCATTTTTTTTTATATTTGGCATGATTTTTTTAAATACATTTTTTTTAATTCCAATATCCTCAACTACTATTTCTCCACAATATTTTTTTCCAGGATACAAATAATGACATTTTTTTTTATTAAAAAAAGTAATTGTTTTTGAGGCTTTAAAAGCTTCTCCAAGAACAGCGGATGTATCGCCATTAATGCCAGATGGAATATCTACGGAGAAAACATCTAATTTAGATTGATTAATTTTACTAACTAAAGAACTTAAATCATTTGACATTGTTCTTGATAACCCTGTACCAAACAAAGCGTCAACTACATAACAATAATTTGATAAACTTCTAATTTTGGAAACAAATAATGATTTATTAAGTTTTTGTTTATAATATAAATTGTCATTACTTTCCTTGGCTTTACTAATAGGGCAATAAATTTCAATTTCCATACCTTGCTTTAAAAGAAGGTCTGCTGCAACGTAGCCATCACCACCGTTATTTCCCGGACCACAAATAAAGAGCGCCTTTTTACCTCTTTGAATAGGAAGATTATCGAAAACTTTCTTACCCGCATTAAACATTAAATCCAAACTAGAAATACCTGACTCAATTGTTAATAAGTCAGCCTTTGACATTTCTTTATTGCTAAGAATGTATTGAGTCATTTATTAGAATTCACCTCTAAGTGTATGTTTTATATAAAGATATGTAAAATTTACCCCTATTTATATTTAAATCTTTATGTCAATTTGGCATAAAAACATTATATATACATTCTATCATTAATTTTAACTTCTTTCAGAAAATTACTGTATTAAAACATTAGAGTTAACTCAAAATGAAAAAAATCGAAGCTGTTATTAAGCCATTTAAGATAGATGATGTAAAAGAAGCACTTGAAAAGGTTGGAGTACGTGGGATCACTATATCTGAAGCAAAAGGTTTAGGTAGGCAAAGGGGTTTTACAGAAGTTAACACTGGTGTCGAATATGGTGATTTTCTTCCGAAAATCAGATTAGAAATAATCTTACAAGATGATCTTGTCGATACGGCCGTCGAAGCGATAAGGGCTTCGGCAAACACAAATCGTATAGGTGACGGTAAAATATTTGTTTCTAACGTTGAAACAGTTATGAGAATTCGTACAGGCGAGACTGGTTCGGACGCATTATAAATTAAATTCAGGGAGAAATTAATGTCAGAGATGAAAACATACGAATATATATGGCTTGATGGTTATACGCCAGAGCCTTTCATGAGAAGTAAAGTAAAAGCAACCGAAGAAAAATCAGCACCGGACTGGTCTTTTGATGGTTCATCTACTCAACAAGCAGAGGGGGGAAGCTCAGACTGTCTTCTTCTACCTGTTCAAACTTATTCTAATCCAAATGGACATGATTTAGTAATGACTCAGGTACAGGCTGCAGACCATACAACCCATCCATCAAACTTTAGAGCTGCTGCAGCGGAGGTTGTTTCTGATGAATGGTGGTTTGGTTTTGAACAAGAATTCTTTTTAACTGACGCTAAAACTGGTGAACCGCTTGGCTGGGAAGATGGTACTCCAAGAGAACAAGGTGAATTTTATTGTGGTGTTGGAGCGGGCAATGTTGTTGGTAGAGCGATATCAGATGCGCATCTCAAAGCTTGTATAGATCTTGGAATTACACTTACTGGAACTAATGCAGAAGTTGCACTTGGCCAATGGGAATATCAATGTTTTGGAAAAGGAATAAAGGCTGCTGACGACCTATGGGTTAGTCGATATTTACTCATGAAAACTGCTGAGGAACACGGCGTCGGAGTGAACTTCCACCCAAAACCAAAAACTGGTGATTGGAACGGATCTGGCATGCATACTAATTTTTCTAACGAACAAATGAGATCTTCTGGATCAGAAGAATTGTTCACATCAATGTGCGATAAGCTTGGAAAAGTTCATGAAGACGGTATTGCAGCTTATGGGTCGGACAATAATATGAGGCTTACCGGCCTTCACGAAACACAAAGTATCGACAAATTTTCTTATGGTGTGAGTGATAGAGGTGCTAGTATACGTATTCCAGTTTATACTGTTGAACATAATTGGAATGGGTATCTTGAAGATAGAAGGCCAGCATCAAATGCTGATCCATACAAAATTGTATCGCATATAGTTGGGACTTTGACAAAATAAATTCCATAATTAGGGGATCATATGGGTACTGCGAACGAAGTACTAAAGAAATTTAAAAATGGTGAAGTCAAGTATCTCGATATGAGATTTACCGATCCAAAAGGTAAGCTTCAACATTTGACAATGGATGGTACAGCAGTAGATGATGATCTCCTAAACAGCGGAGTGTTCTTTGATGGATCCTCTATTTCGGGCTGGAAGGCTATTAATGAGTCCGACATGGTACTTAAGCCTGATCTGTCCACAACAGTGATGGATCCTTTTACTGCTCAACCAACTTTAATTGTTTTTTGCGATGTTCTCGATGCGGTTTCAAAAGAGCCGTATGAAAGAGATCCAAGAGGAACTGCAAGGAAAGCAGAAGAGTATGTCAGAGCAAGTGGAATTGGCGATACTATATACATGGGTCCTGAGGCAGAGTTTTTTATATTTGATGATGTAAAATTTCAAGTTGATATGAACAAATCAATGTTTGAAATTGATAGTACTGAAGGTCCATATAATTCCGGACGCACTTATGAAAGTGGCAACTTAGCGCACAGACCAGGTGTTAAAGGAGGATATTTTCCTGTACCGCCTGTTGATAGCGCACAAGATATAAGAACAGAATTTCTTGAAGAATTAAAAAATTTAGGACTGAAGATGGAAAAACATCATCATGAAGTTGCTCCAAGTCAACATGAATTAGGACTGAAGTTTGATACTTTACTTAAACAGGGCGATGCTATGCAGCTTTATAAGTATGGTGTACACATGGTCGCTAATGCATTTGGTAAAACTGCTACATTCATGCCTAAACCAGTTAAAGGTGATAATGGAACTGGAATGCATACACACCAATCCATATGGAAAAGTGGCAAACCTCTATTTGCAGGAGATAAATATGCAGGCTTATCCGAGATGGCATTGCACTACATTGGTGGGATCATAAAACATGGAAGGGCACTTAACGCGTTTACGAATGCTAGCACAAACAGTTATAAGAGACTGATACCAGGGTTTGAGGCTCCTGTAATACTTGTATACTCAGCAAGAAACAGATCTGCCTCGTGTCGGATACCTGTTTCAGATAATCCAAAAGGAAAAAGAGTTGAAGTAAGGTTTCCAGATCCCTCAGCAAATCCTTATTTGGCATTTTCAGCAATGCTAATGGCGGGGATGGACGGTATAAAAAATAAAATTGATCCAGGAAACGCTGCTGATGAAGATCTTTATGAATTACCAGAGGCAGAGGTTAAAAAATTGCCAACTGTTTGTGGCTCTCTTAGAGAGGCACTTGAGGCGGTTGACGAAGATAGAGCTTTTTTAACTGAAGGTGGAGTTTTTACTGATGACCAAATTGATGCATATATAGACCTGAAAATGGAAGATGTATATGATCTAGAACATTCTCCTCATCCTATTGAATACAAAAACTATTTTAGTGTGTGACTATTAGTTGAATTCTAAAGGGTGACCTTTGCAAATAAAATGCTATATATATTAAAATGGAATTAACAACAGAACACGAAGAATTAAAGAGATCAGCTCTTAAATTCGTAGAAGATGAAATTAACCCTTATGTTGACGAGTGGGAAGAAAATGAAATTTTTCCAGCTCATGAGCTATTCAAAAAATTAGGTGATCAAGGATTTCTTGGAGTAACTAAACCTGAAAAATACGGTGGATCTGGATTAGACTATTCATACGGAGCAGTTCTCAATGAGGCATTGGCGCATATTAAATGTGGCGGTGTTCCAATGGCTATTGGTGTACAAACAGATATGTCAACTCCGGCATTGGCGCGCTTCGGCAGTGAAGAGATATGCAATGAATTTTTAAAACCGTCTATTACTGGAGATCTTGTTTCTTGCCTTGGTGTTTCTGAACCAAGTGCTGGTTCTGATGTGGCTGCTATTAAGACTCATGCAGTTAAGGATGGTGATGATTATGTAATCAATGGATCAAAGATGTGGATTACAAATGGCACTCAAGCAGACTGGATGTGTATGCTTGCAAATACTGAAACTGACAATAAGAATAAACATTTAAATAAATCTCTTATATGTGTGCCCCTCAAGGAAGATGGCAAAAGGGCAAAAGGTGTCACAATTAATCGTAAACTAAAAAAAATGGGTATGCATTCGTCTGATACTGCTGAAATATTTTTTGATGATGTAAGAGTGCCACAAAAAAATTTAGTTGGAGAAGAAGGTAAAGGCTTTATTTATCAAATGATGCAATTTCAAGAGGAAAGACTTTATGCAGCTATTGCTGGCTATACTGGCTGTGAATTAGCTATTAATGAAACTATTAATTATACAAGACAAAGAAAAACATTTGGCAAGCCAATTCTAGATAATCAGATTGTTCATTATAAACTTTCTGAGCTTATGACGGAAGTTGAAGCTCTAAAGGCTCTTACATGGAAAGGAATTGAGATACATGTAAATGGTGGTGATTGTACAAAGCTAGCTTCAATGTCAAAGCTAAAGGCGACACGACTTTCTAGAAAAGTTAATGATGAGTGCTTACAATATTGGGGTGGAATGGGTTATATGAATGAGTCACCTATTTCAAGAGCATATAGAGATGGACGTTTAGGTTCAATTGGCGGCGGATCAGATGAAGTAATGCTAGGCATTATTTCAAAATATCTCGACATTCTTCCAGGAAAAAATTAATTACATTCTTGCAACGCCGAAAGTGTTTGGCTTTAATTCTCTTTTATCGCCATCACTGATGATGTTTAAGCATTCACCTAAAATCTTTCTTGTATCTTTTGGATCAATTATTCCATCATCCCATAATCTCGCTGAGCAAAATATTGCTTCACCTTCCTCCCGGTACTGATCAATTATTTTCTGCTTCATACCTTCAAGCATTTCAAGGTTCTCTCCGTAAATTTTTTTGGGGTCTTGACCTTTTCGTTCGGCACCTTCAAGAGCTACTTGAGCCATTGTTCTAGCAGCCTGTTCCCCTCCCATTACACTCATTTTTGCATTTGGCCATGAGAACAAAAATCGAGGATCATAAGATCTTCCCGCCATTCCATATTCTCCCGCACCAAAAGAGGCTCCAATCCTAAGTGTTATTTTAGGAACGGTGCAATTAGTAACCGCCTGTATCATCTTTGATCCGTGTCTTATCATTCCTTTTGCTTCCTCTTTAGTTCCCACCATAAAACCAGTTATATTTTGAAGAAAAATTAGCGGCGTATTTGATTGAGAACAAATTTGTATAAATTGAGTAGCTTTGTTTGCACTCTCAGAAAATATCGGTCCATTGTTCCCTAAAATTCCAACTTTATAACCTTGAATAGTTGCATGTCCTGTTATGAGGGTTTTACCCCAGCCTTCTTTAAACTCTAAAAAATCAGAACCATCAACAATTCTTGCAATCACTTCCCGACAATCATACGGGGTTTTATAATCAACTGGAACAACCCCTGTTAACTCATCAGTTGAATAAACGGGCTCATCATACTCAGACTTTTGAGTAGAAATAAAATCATTATTCCATCCAATATTCTTCATGACATCTCTTGCAATCTCGATTGCATGTGCATCATCGTTTGCCATATATTCAGCAAGTCCGGAAACTGCAAAATGTAAATCTGCTCCACCAATTTCTTCGTCAGTAGCAATCTCGCCAAGCGAAGCTCTTAATAAAGGAGGACCAGCTAAAAATATTTTTGATCTTTCTTTAACTACAATTATATAGTCTGATAAGCCTGTCTGGTAAGCGCCACCTGCAGTTGATGAACCGTGAACTACTCCAATTGTCGGAATTCCCATTGCTGACATTTTAGAAAGATTGGCAAAACTTCTACCGCCTTTAATAAACATATCGGTCTGTCTCAGTAGATTTGCACCAGCACTCTCTATTAACTGAATAAAAGGTAATTTATTTTCAAAAATTATTTGAGCGCCTCTTAACGCTTTTTCAGTGCCCATCGCAGATGCACTTCCCCCTTTAATACCCGCATCTGAAACACCAATCATGCAACGAACGCCTGCAACATAACCAATACCGCTAATAGAGTTTCCCCATCCAATATTTTTATCGCCATCATCATCGCCAATCTTGTAACCAGCAAGGGTGGATAATGGAAGCCAAAAACTACCTGGATCTAATAGTCTTTTTAATCTTTCACGAGGCAGCAACTGTCCTCTTTTATCAAACTTAGCCTTAGACCTAGCGGAATTATCTGCTATTTTTTGTTCTAAAGTTCTAATTTCATCAACAAGCTTTTGATGGTCCTCCTGATTTTTTTTGAAGGACTCTGAGTTAATCATTATTTTTGATTCAATAACCGGCATACTAAAATCCTAATAAATTCATACTGTTAGAGTAAATAAATATTACACAATGTAAAGAATCTATTATTAGTTGTATTGTTTGTTATGAGAAAGAAATCAAAGAAAAATAAATCAATTAAAAAGAAGAGTTCATCCAAAAAGACAATAAAAAATTCAAACACATCTTACACCGCAAAAGATATTGAAGTCCTTGAAGGTTTAGAACCGGTTAGAAAGCGACCCGGAATGTACATTGGGGGAACAGATATAATGGCAATGCATCACCTGGTAAGCGAGGTACTTGATAATTCAATGGATGAAGTTGTTGCTGGTTTTGCAAATAAGGTAGAAATTAAGCTAGTTTCCCAGGATACGATTGAAATCTCTGATAATGGGCGAGGTATTCCTGTTGATAAGCATCCCAAATTTAAAATACCTGCAGTTGAAGTCATTATGACAACACTACATTCCGGGGGCAAGTTTTCAAAAAATAATTACAAAACTTCTGGCGGTTTGCATGGCGTTGGAATTTCTGTTGTAAACGCGCTATCTAAAAAACTTACTCTTGAAATTGCAAGAGATAAAAAATATTTTATACAAACTTATAGTCAAGGTTCTCCTAAAAATAAATTAAAAGCATCCGTAAAAGGTCCTCTTAAAAAGGGTACAAAAATAGTATTTTCACCGGACCCAGAAATTTTTGGCAAAGAAATAGAATTTGATGCTTCAATTATATATAATATGGCAAAAGCTAAAGCCTATCTTATACCAGATGTTGAAATTCATTGGTCATGCAGTAAGGCAACCGCCAAAAAAAATATTCCATTATCAGATAAACTACATTACTCCGATGGAATTAAAGATTATTTAAATAATCTTTGTACGCCCAATGACCCTATTTTTGAAGATCCATTTTATTTCAACACCGAGATAGATGTTGATAGTGGTAAAATTGAGGGAATTATAAATTGGTTTGATGTGATGGAACCTATAAATGAATCTTATTGTAACACTATTAAAACCCCATTGGGCGGTACTCATGAAAGCGGTTTCAAGTCAGGAATTTATAAGGCATTTAAAGATTTTTCAAAAATTAAATACGAAAAAAAATCATCTCAAATTAATCAAGAAGATCTCTTTGGTTCATCTGGATCAATCTTATCTGCTTTTATAGAAAACCCTGAGTTTCAAGGTCAGACAAAAGAAAAGTTATCAAGTATAGAGCCTGGTCGTAAAATCGAAATGAAAGCAAGACAACTATTTGAACAATGGCTTACAAAAAAAACTAGGTCTGCAGAAGAATTATTTCAATACGCATTTAATCGATCACAGTTAAGACTGCAATCCAAGTCAAATCAAATCATAGAAAAAAATATAAAAAGAAAAAAAACAACCTTACCAGGTAAACTTGCTGATTGTTCAATTGATGGAAATAAAGGAACTGAAATTTTTCTTGTTGAAGGAGACTCGGCCGGTGGATCAGCAAAACAAGCAAGAGATCGCCAAACACAGGCCATTTTACCTTTAAGGGGTAAGATTTTAAATGTGATCAGTGCTGGAAGAGATAAAATAAATGCAAACCAAGAAATTACTGATTTAATGCAAGCTATTGGATGTAAGCGAGGAGATAAATTTAATAGCAAAGATATTAGATACGAAAAAATTATAATTATGACAGATGCTGATGTTGACGGTGCTCATATATCCACCTTATTGATGGCATTCTTCTATAAAGAATTTCCAAAACTAATTGATGAAGGGCATCTCTACTTATCCGTGCCTCCTTTATACAAAATATCTAAAGGAGCTAAAACGTATTACGCTGTAAATGATAAGCATAAAGATGAAATAATAAAAAAAGAATTTAAAAATTCAGATGTTACCATTAATAGATTTAAAGGATTAGGTGAGATGATGCCTGCTCAATTGAAAGAGACAACTATGTCGCAAGAAAATAGAACCTTATTAAAAGTTCAAATTGCATCAAAAGACAAAAAGAAAACTCATAAATCTGTAGATTCTTTAATGGGCAAAAAACCTGAGTTGAGATTTAAGTTTATTGTCGAAAACTCAAAAAAAATAGCAGCTGAGAGTATTCTCTAAGATAACCTTTTTATATTTTTTTCCGTAGATTCAGTAAATGGAGCTGTAATCATCTTGCCTGCATCTAAGATATTTTGACCCTTCAGAACTGATCTCTTATGACTAAAGTTCTTAAAGCCATCGTAACCATGATAAGAGCCCATTCCACTAGGACCAACCCCTCCAAAAGGTAGATCATGCATAGAAAATTGGAATAAAACATCGTTTATAACCGCTTGACCAGATGAAGTATTGTTTAACACAGTATCAATTTCTTTTTTATCATCGCCAAAATAATATATTGCAAGCGCTTTAGGGTTCTTATTTATGAACTCTATTGTTTCATCAAAGCTTTTGTATGTTTTTACTGGCAATAAAGGTCCAAATATTTCTTCTTGCATAATCTTCATATCATCCGTTGGATTTAAAACTAAAGTAGGTAATATTTTATGGTGCTCTTGTTGCGAAAGGTCTTCGTTTGCAGGGTTTATTTCTACAATAGTAGCTCCCTTTGACTCAGCATCTTTTACTAATTCACGAAGTCTCTCGTAGTGATTCAAATGAATTATGGATGTATAATCTGGATTATTTTTTATCGTTGGATAATTTTCACTAACATGGGATTTTGCATGATCAACAAATTCATCTGTTTGCCCCTCAGGAACCATTACATAATCCGGTGATATGCAAATTTGCCCTCCATTTAAGAGCTTCCCCATCATTATCTTATCAACACTTTTTTTCATTTTGGCATTTGGACCAACTATTACTGGTGACTTGCCACCTAATTCCAGAGTAAGCGGTACTAAATTTGATGCTGCCTCAGATGCAACTTTTTTAGCCACATTTGTTGATCCAGTGAAAAGCAGATGATCAAATGGTAATCCTGCAAAATCTTGCGAGGTTTGAGGACCTCCATTTACTATAACAACTTCTTCATCACTAAAAAATTTATTAATAAGTTCTTCAGTTAATTCAGAGGTTGCTGGAACGAACTCTGAGAGCTTCATCATTGCATTATTTCCAGCCGCAAATATTTCTATTAAAGGCGCAATACTTAGAGTTAGTGGGAAGTTCCAAGGAGAAATAACACCAACTACTCCATAAGGCTGGAATTGAACATAAGCTTTTGCGCCAAGTAATCCTAATGGGAAGTTTGGTTTTCGCTTATCAGGCTTAACCCATCTTTTAATATTTTTTAAGGCGTCTTTTGCATTATTAATTACAGGCATTGTGTCAGCCATTAGGCTTAACTGCTCATGTCGTGTGCCAAAATCAGATCTTAACGCGTCATGAAAAGCATCTATATTTTCCTCAACTAAAGTTTGTATTCTTTTTATACGATCAATACGTACATTTAAATCTGGGTTGAAGTTTTTTAAAAATGGTTGTTTTAATTTATTTAATTTTGAGAGCATTTCTTCTCTACTTACCTCTGGATAAGTGCTCCCTATAGATACGTTTCCTAATCCCATATTTTATCCTTTATTAAACAAGTTTTATAAACTAATCCAAAATAACAAAAAAATATACTTTTTTGTTTTCTCATATGCATGTAATACTTAATAAATGACCAATGTTTTAAAAACTGAAATCGTTGATGATATAGCTATTTTAACGCTGAATGACCCTGAAAGGCTAAACGCACTTTCTATGGACATGATTTCAGAGCTTCATAAGCAAGTAAAATCTATAAATAGTGGAGAATTAGAAGTTCGATGTGCCGTCCTAACAGGAGCTGGAAGAGGTTTTTGTGCGGGCGCAAACCTTGTTGAAGGAGCAAGCTTAGGTGATAATATAGATCCGGGAGAAACCTTAGAAAAAGTTTACCATCCTTTTTTAATAGATTTAAAAAATCTAAATGTTCCATTGATTACGGCTGTTAATGGAGTGGCTGCTGGCGCAGGTTGTTCATTGGGTGTATTTGGAGATTTAGTTTATACCTCTAAATCTGCATACTTTTATCAAGCGTTTAAATTTATAGGACTTGTACCAGATGCTAGCTCTACGTACGTAATTCCTCGAAAAATAGGTATGGCAAGAGCAATGGAATTTTCATTAATTGGTGAAAAAGTTTTAGCTGATAAAGCTCTTGAATGGGGTCTTGTAAATTATGTTGTTGAAGATGACAAACTAATGGAAGAAGTAATGAGTACAGCAAGAACATTAGCTTCAGGACCTACTGTAGCTTTAAAATTAATTAAACAATTATATTGGGATAGTTTTTCGAATAACTTTGAAGGTCAGCTTGCTGCGGAAAGCTCAGCGCAAACAATTGCTGGCAAAACTGAGGATAGCAAAATTGGAGTAATGTCGTTCATTCAAAAGAAAAAAGCTGAATTCAAAGGTAAGTAACTAAGATTTATAGCTTTCAAGAAATTCTTTTGAAAAATACATAAAGCGATCCTCCTCTATAGATTTTCTAATATCTGCCATAAGACTCTGATAAAAATATATATTGTGCAAAGAAAGCAACATACCACCTAGCATCTCCTTTGCATTAAATAAATGATGTATATACCCAGCAGAGTAATTTTTACATACAGGATTATCTGAGTTTTTATCAATTGGATCATCTAAATTTTTGTATTTTGCATTTCTAATATTAATTGGTCCATGACGAGTAAAGGCTTGTCCATTCCTACCACTTCTAGTTGGCAATACGCAATCAAACATATCAATTCCTCTAGCAACACTACCAAGAATATCGTCAGGCTTGCCCACACCCATTAAATAATGTGGTTTGTCGTCAGGTAGATGAGGTGAAGTAAATTCAAGTACCTCAAACATTTGAGCTTGGCTTTCACCTACTGCAAGACCCCCTACTGCATAACCATCAAAATTTATTGCTTCTAGAGCTTTTACAGACTCTTTTCTTAAATCCTCAAATACACTTCCCTGAACGATGCCAAATAATTTGTTGTTATTTCTTTCTATGAAATAGTCTTTACATCTTTTTGCCCATCTCATAGATAATTCCATTGAGTTTTTTGCTTGATCATGGGTACAAGGAAAAGCTGTACATTCATCAAACGCCATTACAATATCTGAGTTTAAGTTAGTTTGTATTTCCATTGAACTTTCTGGAGTAAGCATTACTTCTTTTCCATCTATATGTGATGAAAACTTAACACCTTCCTCACTAATCTTTCTTAGTTTAGATAGAGAAAATACTTGGTATCCACCAGAATCTGTGAGTATAGGTTTGTCCCAATTCATAAACTTGTGAAGCCCGCCGAATTCTTTTATTAGTTCGGATCCTGGTCTAAGCATTAGATGGTAAGTATTGCCTAAAAGGATTTCCGAGCCTGTTTCAATTAGGTCTTTTGTAAAGACACCTTTGACGGTTGCAGCTGTACCAACTGGCATAAAAGCAGGCGTATTTATCTCTCCATGAGAGGTTATTAATTTACCTCTTCTGGCATTTCCATCTGTTTTTAGTATTTTAAAATCGCTCATTTCTTAAATAGTAAACTAACATCACCGTATGAATAGAAACGGTATTTATTTGTTACGGCATGTTTATAAATTTTAAATATTTCTTCAGTGCCTGCAAATGCGGAGACTAATAGCAACAAAGTAGATTTTGGTAAATGAAAGTTAGTCAATAGCATATCAACAATTTGAAACTTATATCCAGGTTTTATAAATATATTAGTTTCTCTATTAAATTTCTCTACTACATTATTTTTTGCTGCACTTTCTAAAAGTCTTAGTGTCGTTGTTCCAACAGCAATAATTTTTCCACCTTTTTTCTTACATTGATTAATTTTCAGTGCAGTTTTTTCATCAATTATACCGTACTCAGAATGCATTA
This sequence comes from uncultured Pelagibacteraceae bacterium, assembly GCA_902613805.1. GTDB lineage: Bacteria > Pseudomonadota > Alphaproteobacteria > Pelagibacterales > AG-422-B15 > CACNXQ01. The sequence continues at coordinate 64,056 of CACMIV010000002.1, read as the reverse complement.
CATGATTATCAACATCCTCGTTTCTTATAGGTAAGAACGTACCGGCCCCAACATGTAAAGTAATCTCAACTAATTGATCACTCTCAACCAGTTTGTTTATTATTTCATCATTAAAATGTAAACCAGCAGTAGGAGCTGCTACAGAACCTTTTTCTTTTGCATACACAGTTTGATAATCAGTAAAATCCTTTTTATCACTTTTCCTTTTTTTTTGAATATATGGCGGCAGCGGCATAAGTCCAAATTGGTTCAAATAATTATCAAATTCTTCCTCGCTACAATTAAATTCTAATTCAACCTCACCATAATCTAATTTTTTTCTAATTGTACAAGAGATCTCATTATTGAAACTGATTATACTGTTTTCACTTACATTCTTTGCAGGTTTCAAAAATGCAAGCCACTTATTGCTTGATAGTTTTTTATGAAGCGTAACCTTAATGTTTTTTTTTGAGTGAAATCCCTCAAGGAAAATAGGGATAACTTTTGTGTTATTAATTACAACCAAGTCATTATGGCCAACATAATCATTAAATTTACTGAAGTTCGTATCAGATATCTCATTTTTATAAACCAACATCCTCGATTCTTCTCGAGGCTCACATGGTCTTTCAGCGATCAGATTATCTGGTAGTTCAAAGTCAAATTGACTTAATTTCATGAAAATTATAGATCTGAAATGACCCTTACAGTTATCATTTCATCTGGGTCATCTACACTTCCAGAGCCTGGTTCTCCTCGTTTAATCTTGTCAACAAACTCCATCCCTTCTACGACTTGACCAAAAACAGTATACTGGCCATCTAGATGTGGAGCCTCGGCAAAACATATAAAAAATTGACTATTAGCTGAATCCGGGTCGGCTGTTCTTGCCATTGATACTGTTCCACGAAGATGAGGTGTATCACCAAATTCATTTTTCAAATCAGGTTTGGTTGATCCGCCTGTTCCATTTCTATTTTCGCCATCACCAGTTTGAGCCATAAAGCCCTCTATAACACGGTGAAAGGGTACTCCATCATAAAAGCCTTCTCTTGCAAGTTCTTTAATTCTATTTACGTGATTTGGAGCAATATCAGGTAGTAATTCTATTATTACATTACCATCTTTCAGCTCTATTTGGATTGAATTTTCTGGATCATTTGCCATGACAACTCCTTCTGCGATTAACGCTATAAAAAATGAAAATACAAAGATTAAAGTTCTTATTAATTTCATTTTATTAATTTGAATTTATCTTTTAATTTTTGCTCAACAAATTTATTTGTAAAATTACTGATATTTCCTCCCAAACGTGCAATTTCTTTTACAAAATTAGAAGAAATTGATTGCCGTTGAGCGTCTGCCATTAAGAATACTGTTTCAATATTATTATCTAATTGTCTATTCATACCCAACATCTGAAACTCATATTCAAAATCAGAAACAACGCGAAGACCTCTTATGAGTATCTTTGCATCTAGCGAATTAGCTAAATCAATCAATAAATTATCAAATGCAATTACTTCAATTTTATTGTTTGATGAAAACTCATTTTCTATCATTTCTTTTCTTTCATCTAAATCAAATAAAGGTGATTTATGTGGGCTGTCAGCAACTGCGATATATAATTTATCAACAAGTTTTGTAGCCCTATTGATAATATCAATGTGCCCTTTATGAATGGGATCGAAGCTTCCAGGATATATGCCAGTTCTACTCATATTTGGGAATATATAATGATTATTTAAAGACCTCTAGTAATTTATTAGCTATCTAGCTCAACTCTGCTTGCAGAAACAACTTTTTCTTCTTTTGTTGTTTTAAATATACTTACTCCCTGCGTATTTCTACCAGCTACGCGAACATCTTTTACCGGGCAGCGAATTAATTGACCTGTTTTAGTTATCAGCATTATATCGTCATCATTATTGACTGGAAAAGAAGCCAGAACATCACCATTTCTATCTGATGTCGCAATACACATAATGCCCGATCCTCCGCGATTAGAAACTCTAAACTGGTAAGAAGAAGATCTTTTGCCAAAGCCATTTTCAGTAACGGTTAAAATGAATTGTTCTCTCGCTTTTAATTCATCATATCGGTCCTTAGATATTTCAATGTCAGAAACAGAGCTATCATTATCTTCACTCTCAGTTTCTTCATGCATTCCTTTTTCCTTTGAAATCATTTTTAAGTAAGCTTTTGCTTCTGCTGACGATACATCAGTATGAGAAATTACAGAAATTGAAATAATTTTATCATCTTTTGTTAGCCTGATGCCCCTTACACCTACCGAACTTCTACTTTTAGTTGTTCTCAATTTTGAAACAGGAGTTCTAATACACTTTCCATGTTTTGTTGATAGTAAAATATCGTCTTCATCACTACAAAGTTTTACACCTACGATTGCATTACCATCATCTAATTTCATTGCAATTTTACCATTTGCTTGAATCCTTTTAAAATCTTCTAAACTATTTTTTCTGATGCTGCCGTCTGATGTAGCAAATATTAAATACTCATTCCCATTTGATTGTTTATTTTCTGGCAACACAAGGATACTTGATAGACTTTCAGTGTCTTTAAGATTTAAGAGATTGATTATTGCTTTGCCCTTAGCTTGGGGTGATGACTCAGGAATCTTCCATGTCTTAAGTTTGTAAGCTATTCCTCCAGACGAGAAAAACAACATATTGTCATGAGTACTTGATGTAAAAACTTGAGTTACAAAATCTTCTTCATTGGTTTTCATTCCCGCTCTTCCTTTGCCACCTCTTTTCTGTGCTCTATACATATTTAAAGGAACCCTTTTTATGTAACCTGAGTTTGTTACACTTACGACCATATCACTTCTTTGAACTAGGTCCTCTTGATCAATATCTGTGGCCTCACCCTCATTAATTTCTGTTCTTCTTGGTATTGCAAATTGCTTTTTAATTTCATTTAGCTCAACATTTATTACATCATTCAATACCTCCGTATCCCTTAATATTGTGAGGAATTTGTTTATCTGATTGGAAAGATCTGATAACTCTGACTTGATCTCATCTTTACCTAAAGCGGTCAAACGTTGCAATCTTAACTCTAATATCGCTTTGGCCTGCTCATCTGTTAAATAAATTTCTTTTTCATTTTTAATTTGCCTTGGGTCATCAACTAATTTTAACAAATCATCAATATCCTTGCTTAGCCACTTAGTTTTAAGAAGCGAGGTTCTTGCCTCATTAGGATCTTTGGAGCTTTTAATTATTTCTATTATTTTATCAACATTGGCAACAGCAACTGCTAGGCCAATCAATACATGGGCCCTATCTCTTGCTTTGCCGAGATCATGACGAGTCCTGTTTCTGATAATTTCTTTTCTGAATTCTATAAAATGGTGAATGAACTCTTTTATATTCATTAATTTTGGTTTTCCGTTTACCAACGCCAATGAATTAACCCCATAAGAACTTTGTAGTGCAGTAAATTTATATAATTTATTTAATACAACTTGTGATATTACCCCTTTTTTTAATTCAACAACAACCCTCACTCCTTGGCGGTCAGACTCATCTCTTAAATCACTTATACCGTCAATTTTTTTATCTCTGACAAGTTCAGCTATTTTCTCAAGTAAAGATGATTTGTTAACTTGGTAAGGTACTTCGGTAAATACGATTGCCTCTCGATCTGTTTTAAATTCCTCTATGTTTGATTTTGCCTGAATAATGATTGAGCCTCTTCCTGATGACTGAGAGTCTTTTATGCCTTTTATGCCAATTATTGTTCCACCCGTAGGAAAGTCTGGGCCTTTTATAATTTGATTTATTTCCTCAAAAGTTACATCGGTATTTTTAAGGTAAGTAATACAAGCGTCAATGACCTCTCCTAAATTATGAGGTAAAATGTTAGTCGCCATACCAACAGCTATACCACCTGCACCGTTGACAAGTAGGTTTGGATATTTTGCAGGAAGAACAGATGGCTCACTTTCAGTTTCATCATAATTAGGTCTAAAGTCGACTGTTTCTTTTTCTATATCTTCAAGAAGGAAACTAGCAATTTTTGCCATTCTAACTTCCGTATATCTCATTGCAGCAGCCCTATCACCGTCCATTGATCCAAAATTACCTTGACCATCTAACAGTGGCACGCTCATTGAAAAGTCTTGGGCAAGTCTGACCAACGCATCATAAACAGCTTGATCTCCATGCGGATGGTATTTACCAATTACATCACCGACAACTCGAGCACTCTTTCTGTGTTGCATATTCCACTCATAGCCTGACTCATGCATTGCATATAAAATCCGTCTATGAACTGGTTTTAGTCCGTCTCGAACATCGGGTAATGCCCTGCTAACGATTACGCTCATAGCGTAATCGAGGTAAGAATTTTGCATTTCTGTATCGATTAATATGGGGATTACAGATTGCTCTTTACCTGTTTTAAGATCTTCGTTTTGATCCTTGGAATCAGTCAATTCTATTTCCTATTGAAGCGCTAAAAATCCCAAAAAAATAGGAAAAATAAGCACGATTTTGTTATAAAAATTAAGTTTATTATACCAGAAAATTGCCCAGTTTTCGATTGAAAAAAGTAGACTTAAAAAGGTATTTCGTCGTCTATATCAAGGTCAGGTGGAGCGCCTTCTCCCATATCTTGATTTATATCTGAACCCATATCTGGAATTGAATCGCCGCCTCCTGAGTTCCTTGAGTCAAGCATGGTAAGTGTGCCATTGTAGTTTCCAAGAACAATTTCAGTCGTATATTTTTCAACTCCACTCTGATCTGTAAATTTCCTAGTTTGTAATTGGCCTTCAATGTAAATTTTTGAACCTTTTTTAAGGTAACTCTCAACAACACCTGCTAAACCATCGTTAAATATGACTATTCTATGCCAACTGGTTTTTTCTTTTTTCTCTCCTGTAACCTTGTCTTTCCATGACTCGGATGTGGCTAAGCTAAGCTGGGCAAGCTTTTTTCCATCTTGAGTCTGACGCATTACGGGGTCTGCTCCAAGATTACCTATTAGCATTACTTTATTTAAACTAGCAGCCATATACTGTAATTTATCCAGATATTGATGCACTGTACATACAAAAATCCCTATTTTACTGTTTATGCACAGGTTATCTTTAAATCAGGAGTGTTAAGATTAATTAATTCTTATGAGTAAGACAATTTCCGTACAAGGAGCTCGTGAACATAATCTAAAAAATGTTAACGTCAAAATACCCCGTGAGAAGCTGACAATAATAACTGGTTTGTCTGGATCAGGAAAATCTTCTCTTGCATTTGATACTATTTATGCTGAAGGTCAAAGAAGATACGTTGAGAGCTTATCGGCTTATGCAAGACAGTTTTTGCAAATGATGCAAAAACCAAATGTTGATTTAATAGAAGGATTAAGTCCCGCAATTTCCATCGAACAGAAAACAACATCAAAAAATCCTAGGTCAACAGTTGGAACTGTTACTGAGGTTTATGATTATCTTCGTCTTCTTTTTGCGAGGATTGGAATACCCTATTCTCCTGCAACCGGATTACCCATTAAAAGTCAGACAGTGACTCAAATAGTTGATCGAATAAAAGAAAGAGAAATTGGTTCAAAGTTTCTAATATTGTCTCCAATTATCAGAGGAAGAAAAGGTGAGTATAAAAAAGAATTACAAGAATTGCACAAAAAAGGTTTTCAAAGAGTGAAGATTGATGGAGAATTATACGAATTCGATTCCTTACCTGAAATTGATAAAAAGAAGAAACATGATATCGAGGTTGTAGTAGACCGTATCCTACTAAATGATGAGATAGGCAACAGGTTGGCGGATAGTGTCGAAACTGCTCTCAATTTAAGTGATGGATTGGTGATCGTTGAAAACTTCGAAAACAAAAATGGTAAAGTAGATAATGAACTATTTTCATCAAAATTTGCTTGTCCAGTATCCGGTTTCACAATTGACGAAATTGAACCCAGGTTATTTTCTTTTAATAATCCTTATGGAGCATGTGAGGAGTGTGATGGAATTGGAACCGATTTATCAATTGATCCTAATCTAGTTGTTCCAAATAAAAATCTGTCAATAAATGAGGATGCACTTGCTCCTTGGCCAGTCTCGAGATACGGGTATTTTAGAAATATTTTAAAGGTTGTAGCTAGAAAATATAAATTTTCACTTGATACACCCTGGAAATCACTAGGAAAAAAAATTCAAAACATAGTTCTTTATGGCTCTGGCGAAACAGAATTAAAGTTTACTTATGATGACGGTTATGAATATGAAAGGCCTTTCGAAGGAGTAATTAATAATCTTGAGCGCAGATATCTAGAGACAGAAAGTGATTGGATGCGTGGAAGAATTGAGAGATATCAAAGTGAAGTAAGATGTCATGCATGCAATGGTTTTAGGCTTAAAGAGACTGCATTGGCTGTAAAAATAGACAAACTGCACATAGGTGAAGTATGCGACAAATCTATTAAAGAACTTGTTATCTGGTTTCAGAAACTTGAAAAAAAATTAACTAAAAAAGAAAAAGAAATTGCATTTAGAATTCTTAAAGAACTCAATGAAAGAATACTTTTTTTAAATAATGTAGGGCTTGAATATCTAACTCTTTCAAGAGGTTCGGGTAGTTTATCAGGCGGTGAATCACAACGTATTCGTCTGGCATCACAAATTGGATCAGGTTTAACAGGAGTTCTCTATGTGCTTGACGAACCTTCGATTGGCTTGCATCAGCGTGATAATGAAAGATTGTTAAAAACACTTAAAAGATTAAGAGATCTTGGAAATACAGTTATTGTCGTTGAGCATGATGAAGAGGCAATCACAACTGCTGATCATGTAGTTGACTTGGGACCAGCTGCTGGCGTCAATGGTGGAAGAGTAGTTGCTGAAGGTAATGTTGCTAAAATTAAAAAAAATCAAAATAGCATTACTGGTCAATACTTATCTGGTAAACTAAAAATTGAAATACCTAGTAATAGAAGAAAAGCACTAAATAATAAATATATCGAAATTATAAAAGCTAAGGGTAATAATCTTAAAAATGTCAATTGCGAAATTCCTCTTGGAACACTTACTTGTATTACCGGAGTTTCTGGTAGTGGTAAATCAACTTTAACAATTAATACGCTTTTTAAGTCAGTCGCCCAAACATTGAACGGGTCAAGGTATACACCTGCAAAACATAAGGAAATAAAGGGGCTTCAAGAGCTTGATAAAGTCATAGATATTGACCAATCTCCAATTGGAAGAACCCCAAGATCAAATCCTGCAACGTATACCGGAGCCTTCACTTTTATAAGGGATTGGTTTACTGGTTTGCCGGAGTCAAAAGCCAGGGGTTATAAAGCTGGAAGATTTTCATTTAATGTTAAGGGTGGTAGATGTGAAGCTTGTGAAGGTGATGGTGTAATTAAGATAGAGATGCACTTTCTTCCTGATGTATATGTCACCTGTGATGAATGTGAGGGCAAAAGATACAATAGAGAAACGCTTGAAATTAAGTACAAAGATAAAAGTATTGCAGATATTTTAGATATGACAGTTGAAGAAGGATGTTCTTTTTTTGAAGCAATTCCAATGATTAAAAAGAAACTCGACACACTTCAAAATGTAGGACTTGGTTATATAAAAATTGGACAGCAAGCTACTACTTTATCGGGTGGTGAAGCGCAACGAATTAAACTTTCAAAAGAACTTTCAAAAAGAGCCACAGGTAAAACCTTGTATATACTTGATGAGCCAACTACGGGACTTCATGTGCATGACATAAAGAAACTTCTCGAGGTACTTCAAATTTTAGTTGATCAGGGCAACACTGTTGTTGTGATAGAGCATAATTTAGATGTAATAAAAACAGCTGATTGGATCATTGACTTGGGCCCGGAAGGGGGTGACGGTGGCGGTGAAATAATAGGAAGCGGTTCACCAGAAGAAATTGCAAAAGTCAAAAAAAGTTATACAGGACAATATTTAAATAAAATCCTAAAATAGTTACATAAATATTTTACATACACGCATAAAACATGCTATGAATAGTTAATGGCATCAATTTTACAATCATTACAGAGAACAGTTATTCTTGGAACTCTGTTGGCAATTCTATTGCTCATTATGGTTACAGGCCACTATGGCGGTTTTGACCAACTATATTGGGCCTCACTCTCGAGATTTCTTCACGTCATATCTGGAGTGATGTGGATTGGGCTTCTCTATTACTTTAACTTTGTGCAGATTCCTAATATGCCAAATATTCCTGATGAGCAAAAACCAGCAATAGGAAAAGTTATTGCCCCTGCGGCACTTTTCTGGTTCAGATGGGCTGCTTTAGCAACATTAATCACCGGACTTACAACTCTTGCTCTTTATTATGGACATGAAGGATCAGTCAACGCTCTTACATTTACATTGGCTTATGGATTTAATGGTAAAGAACTTACAATAGGTATTGGTATGTGGCTTGCTATTATAATGGCTTATAATGTATGGATGGTTATTTGGCCAAATCAAAAGAAAGCATTGGGAATTGTTGAAGTTGATGCAGATACAAAAGCAAAATCAGCTAGAACAGCTATGCTGTTCTCAAGAACGAACACAGTACTTTCCATTCCTATGTTGCTATCAATGGTAGTTGCACAAAATCTCTACTAATTTATCTCGTAGAGTCTACTGCTGAAGTTGTATTCCACTCACGTTTAACATCAAGGTATCTAAGTAATGGTGCTGCTACAAAGATAGATGAATATGTTCCGACTACTACCCCCCAAATCATTGCGAACGTAAACCCTTTAATCACTTCACCTCCAAAAATAAATAATGATAATAAAGCTAAAAGCGTGGTAACGGATGTTACGATTGTTCTTGATAAAGTATCGTTGATCGACAAATTTAACAAATCTGTAATTTCCTTTGAACGGTACTTGCGTAAGTTTTCTCTGACCCTATCGTACACAACTACTGTATCATTCATAGAGTATCCAACAATAGTAAGTATTGCAGCAATGATAGGTAGATTGAACTCTAGTTGAGTAATACAAAAAACTCCAATCGTTAATATGACGTCATGAACAAGCGCTAGAACTGCACCAAGCGAAAATTGCCATTCAAACCTAAACCATATGTAAACAAGCATTGCAAATACTGCGACAAAAATTGCTATGGCACCAGATTGTATTAATTCTCCACTAACTTTAGGTCCTACAACCTCAGTTCTTCTAAAATTAATATCTGTTGAAAGATAAGATCCTAAGCTTTCTTTTACAATTTGAACAACATCTTGTTGAACTTGATCTCCACCTAATTGTTGCTCCACTCTTATTAGTAAATTTTTACTAGATCCAAATTCTTGAACTTGGACATCCCCTAGTTCAAGAGTATTTAAGTTATCCCTCAAGCCAGAAATTTCTATTTCTTGAGATGTTTCGATTTCAATAAGTGTGCCGCCCTTAAAATCAATTCCAAAATTTAATCCATTTACAAAAAAAGCACCTATTGAAAGACATATCAATATTGCAGAAAGAATAAAGGTAATCACCCTGACTTTTAAAAAATTAATTTGTGTTCCAGAAATATTAAGCATTTTTACTTAGACCTACAAAATTTGGCTTTAATCTTTTCGCGTTTAATGAAATTAGTAACCTTGTGAAAGTAAATGCAGTGAAAACCGATGTAAAAATTCCAATGGCTAACGTAATAGAAAATCCTCTCACTGGACCTGAAGCCATAAAAAATAATATTATTGCAGCAATCAATGTTGTGATATTTGCATCTAATATAGTTGATAAAGCTCTTTTATAACCGTTTTCAACAGCGTTCATCATATTTGATCCATTTCTAATTTCTTCTCTAACTCTCTCAAAAATCAGAACATTTGCATCTACGGCCATTCCAATTGTTAATATTATTCCAGCGATACCGGGTAGTGTTAGAGTTGCTTGAAACAAAGACAAAACACCAAGGACCATAAATAAATTTATAATTAATGCTATATCTGCAAGCAGGCCAAAATATCTATAGACAAATATCATAAAAATAATCACAGCAATAAAACCAATTATTGCTGCAAATTGACCCGCTTCAATTGAGTCGGCACCAAGATCAGGTCCAACCGACCTTTCTTCTAAAATAATAAGTGGGGCCGGTAACGCGCCAGCTCTCAAAAGAATAGCAAGATCATTTGCTTCTTCTGAGTCAAAACCGCCAGAAATCTGACCAGAACCTCCCAAAATAGCTTCTCTTATTACTGGCGCACTAATTACTTTATTATCAAGCACAATCGCAAAAGGTTTGCCTACATTTTGCTGTGTAACCCTTCCAAACTTTGTTGCACCTATACGATCAAATCTAAAAGATACTATAGGTTCATTTGTTTGAGGATCAAAACCAGGTTGCGCATCAACAAGATTTTCTCCTCCAACCATAATTCGCTTCTTTACAATATATTTAAACTCTTCATCTGCATCAGATGCCAAAATTTCTGAACCAATTGGTGCTTTTGAGGGATTAAATGGGTCAAAATTCACTGAGGTATCGACTAATTGAAAAGTAAGTTTGGCTGTTTGACCCAGCAAGGACTTTATACGATCTGGGTCATCAATACCTGGTAATTGAATTATTATCCTGGATGACCCTTGTCTTTGTATTGATGGTTCTCTTGTGCCCAGTTCATCTATTCTCCTTCGAACAATTTCTAACGATTGGGCGACCGCATTCGAAACAGATTGTTTTATAAATTCTTCAGTAAAATTAATCTGAATTGTATTTTCTTCTTGAGTAATAATTAAATTAGTTTGATCTCCCATTGCAAGAATATTTTGAGAGTTACTCATAGATAACTCGGAAATTTCTTTTTGAATTTCGCTATTAAAACCTTCCACAACAAATTTTAGGGATTCATTTGAAACCTTGAAATTACTATAATTAAGATTGTTTTTCTTTAAGACTCTTCGAACGTCTGCATTAAGGTTTTCTACTCTCTCTTTTATAATTTCTTCGGTATCAACCTCTAATAATAAATGTGAACCTCCTTGAAGATCCAAACCAAGATTAACTTGTTGCTTTGGGATAAAATTTGGAAAGCTATTTATTTGATCTTTAGAGAAAAAATTTGGTACAGCAAAAAATAGCGTAATTATAATTACAGAAAGAACAGAAAAAGTTTTGAGATTTGAGAAATAGAGCATTAGTTATTTTACTATGAATTACTAACTTTCTCTACTTCAGCAATAGTTGATTTAATTATAACAACATTTACTCCAGAGGATATTTCTACCTCTACATCAGTATCGCCAATGACTTTATTTATCTTTCCGCGGATACCACCAGAAGTGACAATTTTATCTCCGCGCTGAACAGCTGCAACCATTTCTTTATGCTCCTTTGCTCTTCTTTGCTGAGGTCTTATTAGCAAAAAATAGAAGATTGCAAAAATTAAAAATAATGGCATTAATTGTATCAGCATTTGTTCCATGGTTCGCTCCTTTTTAAATTTCAACGGCAATATACATATTTAGCCAACGATTTTGAACTAAATAATTAGTTAAGGTTTAATTTTAAACCTTTTTTTAAGACTTCAAGGCTCTTGTGGTGGGTTAAATCAAGATGAAGGGGTGTGACTGAAATGTGTTTATTGGCTATAGCCTCAACATCACTCATGTATCCTTCGATAACTTCATTTATTGGAGCAATAGTTAGTTTGGCATTGTCTTCAAGCCTCCTTCTTAAGCCAAACCTAAACTTTGACTTCTCAACCTCTCTAATAATCAAATCATCCGATTCTCTGTTACCTTGTGTCGTGATTTGAATGCTTTCTACCAGATCTGCTGAACAATAGGGGAAATTTATATTCATAAAAACATTCTTGCCCCATCCATTTTTTGTTAAATCAACAAGTAAATCTTTCAAATAAGTTTTTGAAGAATCCCAAGATATTTGATTTTTTTTGCCAGCTTCATAATTTTGACTGATTGCAATTGATGGAATTCGTCTAATTAAGCCTTCCATTGCTGCAGCAATTGTACCTGAATATGTAACATCCTCTCCAACATTGCAGCCACTATTGATACCTGACAAAATTAAATCTGGCCTTTTATCTTTTAAAACACTGCTAATACCAATTGCAACACAGTCGCTAGGAGTACCATTAACGGAAAATGTCTTCTCTTCATACTTTTTAAGTGTTAATTCACTTTGAAAAGACAAAGCGTGTGATGCGCCACTTTTTTCAAATTCAGGTGCTACGACCCAGACATCTTCTGAAAATTCATTGGCAATAGATATTAGTATTTTAATACCCTCTGCAGATATTCCATCATCATTTGTAATTAATATTCTCGCTTCATTAAGATTAATAAATGACATATAAATGAATTAATTTGAAATTTGATTTATTCCACCCATGTATGGAATAAGAGCGTCTGGCACCTGAATAGTCCCATCTTCATTTTGATAGTTCTCTAAAATTGATATTAAAGTTCGTCCTACGGCCAGCCCAGATCCATTTAATGTATGCAAAAATTTACTTTCTTTGCCTTCTTTATAACGAGAGTTCATTCTTCTTGCTTGAAAATCTCCACAATTAGAGCAACTAGATATTTCTCTGTAAGCTTTTTGACCAGGTAACCATACCTCAATATCATATGTTTTTTGAGCAGCAAAACCCATATCCTCAGAAGATAATATTACGACTCTATAATGAAGATTTAATCTTTTTAAGACCTCCTCTGCACAACTTAACATTCTTTCATGTTCATCTCTAGATTGATCTTCTGATGTTAAACTTACAAGCTCAACTTTATAAAATTGATGTTGTCTCATAATGCCTCTTGTATCTTTTCCTGCTGCACCAGCTTCGGATCTGAAACATGGCGTATGAGACACATATCGTTTAGGTAAATCTAAAATATCAATAATTGATTCTCTAGTCATATTACTAAGAGGAACCTCGGCAGTTGGTATAAGCCAATAATCGTCGGTTGTTTTAAATAAGTCATCTTTAAACTTAGGAAGCTGTCCCACGCCATAAACTGATTGGTCTTTCACAAGTATAGGAACATTCATCTCTGTGTATCCAAATTCATTTGTGTGAAGATCCAACATAAAATTAGATATTGCTCTTTCCATTCTTGCAATCAAGCCACTTTGTACGACAAACCTTGCTCCAGAGATTTTTGCAGCTTGTTCAAAACTCATCATATTGAGGTTTTCGCCTAATTCGTCGTGTTCTTTTGGGTTAAAAGAAAATTCTTTTTTATTACCTTCCAACTTAATTTCTTTATTTAAACTTTCATCACCAACTGGCACATCATCTGCTGGATTATTTGGTAAAGACGATAAAAAAGTATTAAGTTCTTCTTGTTTTTCTCTTTGACTATTCTCTAATTCCTGCATTTTATCTTTTAAACTTGTGACTTCCGCTTTTAACTTGGAGGCTTCAACATTTTTTCCATTAGCTGCATATTCTCCTATGAGCTTAGATTTGGTATTTCTCTCTTCTTGAATAACTTGAAGCTCGCCAATAATTTCTCTGTTCTTTTCATCTAATTCAATTATCTGGCTTGAAACTGGAGGATGCTTTCTTTTGGCTAATAACTTATCTAAATCTGACGGATTCTCTCTTATTTTCTTGATATCATGCATGTTTTACTCTGATTTAGCTTTTTTTCCTTCGATAAATTTTACCGCAAATATTGAAATTTCATACAGCAATAATATTGGTATTCCAAGCCCTATTTGGGAGATTGGGTCCGGTGGTGTTAAAATAGCTGCCACTGCAAAGACTCCTACAATCACATACTTTCTATTTTTTCTTAATCCTTCAGAACTTACAAAACCAACTCTTGCTAATAATGTTAAAAGAACTGGCAGTTGAAAACTGATGCCAAATGCAAATATTAAACGCATAATTAAGCTTAAATACTCATTAACTTTGGCCTCTAATTGAATTGGTAATGTTCCTTGGCCACCAATGGATTCAAAAGATAGAAAGAATTTAATGGCAAGTGGCATAATAAAATAGTAAACCAATGCCGCTCCTAATAAGAATAATATTGGCGTTGCAATTAGATAAGGAATAACAACAGTTTTTTCATTGCGATAAAGACCCGGTGCGACAAAAATCCAAATTTGAATAAGTATAAATGGAAGAGAAACAAAAATAGAAGCAAATAATGCAACTTTTAAATAAGTAAAAAAGGTTTCGTGTAAAGCAGTAAATATAAGCCTTCTGCCAGACTCACCCTGCACTGCATCGGCATATGGTTGAACTAAAAAATTATAAATTGTGTCTGCAAATATATATGCAACAACAAACATAACAGTAATTAAAATTAGTGATTTAATAAGTCTGCTTCTTAGTTCTACAAGATGTTGAATTAAAGGCTGCTTTCCTTCATCTAACCTTTCCTTTGTATCACTCATTTTCTTTTTTCTGATTTTCTGACTGAATGATATTTTTATTTATCGAGTCACGCATCTCGTCTGTAAAGTTTTTTGGATTTGTATTTTCAACTTTAGACTTAATATCGTCTACACCTGTTTCTTTTGCAATCTCATTGATACTGGATCTAAATTCTCTTGAGAAGTTTCTGATTTTACCCCACCATTTTCCAAAAGTTCTGAGTACAGCTGGCAAATCTTTCGGACCAACAAAAATGATAATTAATGCTGCAATGACAAGATACTCTACTCCTCCGATACCAGGTAACATAACAATTACTTAAGGTTACTCTTTGGAGTCTTCGTCTGATTTATTTATTGACTTTGGTTCATCATCGTCATTGATGCCTTTTTTAAAACTTTTTACACCTTTAGCTACGTCACCCATTAATTCAGATATTTTTCCTCTACCGAAAAGTATAACAAGAAGCGCTACAACGATTAATATTTGCCAAAAACTAATACCCATTTGTTCCTCAATTATTTCTAATAATATATATATATTAATACCTTATTAGTAAAAGTTAAAAATTGCCATCAAATAAAAGGTAATTAAATAAGGTTTTTTTGAGATGCGGTTGAATTTATAGAGATGACATCTTCAGGTTTGCCGTTTTGAATAAAATTACCATCTTTCATGATTAATACTCTATCAGACATTGCTAGCGCGTCTTCAGTATCGTGAGAAACAATGATAGTTGTAGTGAGGTTATCACGAAGAATTTTATTTGTTTCAGATCTCAATCTTACTTTTAATTCCTTATCCAAAGCTCCAAAAGGTTCATCCATTAACAAAATTTTTGGATTTGGCGCCATAGCTCTTGCCAATGCAACCCTTTGTTGTTCACCACTTGATATTTCGTGTGGATAGTTTTTTGCATATCTCTCAACACTAAATAACTTTAATAAACTCATAGCTCTCTCGGTATTATTTTTATTCGTACCTTTTATTCCAAATTTTACATTATTCACAATCGAGAGGTGTGGGAACAATGCTCTTTCCTGAACAACCAATCCAATGTTTCGTTCCTCAGTATTTACATGATTTAAATGCCCAGAAACAAGTTCATTATCTATCGATACTGTTCCTGCTGATTGTTCTTCTAGACCTGCAATGATTCTTAGTAATGTAGTTTTGCCGCATCCAGATGGCCCTAAGATTGTAATTATCTCGCCGCGATTTACTTGTAGAGAAATATCTTTTAAAACTTCATTATCTCTTGTGAAGCTATGTTTTATATTTTTTAGTTCAAGAATTATATCCATTATTAATCTCTTGTTGCAGGTCTAGAACTTCTGATCATTCTAGTCAATATTATTATTGGAATAAGCCCTACCATAACTATTGCAATAGAAGGTGCAGCAGCATCGTACATTCTTTCTTCTGCTGCATATATATAAGTATATACAGCTAATGTGTCAAAATTAAATGGTCTCAAAATAAGCGTTGCGGGAAGTTCTTTTATGACTTCTGAAACTACCAATAACATGCTTGTTAGAAAACTAGTTTTTAATAATGGCAAATGAACTGATGATAAAAGGGACCAGCCTGATGTTTTAAGTGTTTTCGCTACATCATCAATTCTCATATTTATACGCTGATATCCAGCTTCAATCGTAGAACTTGAGAGCGCATAGGATTTTATTATATAAGCTAAAACTAATCCAACTAGACTACCTGTAAGCACAAAATCAAAATAGTAATCTCCCATGTTTCTGTCTAAAAATGTGAGTAGCTGCATAACGCCAATTGCAAGTATCAAACCTGGCACCGCATAACCAACAGTCAAAAAGGAACTCATAAACTTCAGATAATTATTTTTTTTATATCTAATTGAGAAATTTATAAGAACAGCTAATAAACTGCATAAGAAGGCTGCTATTATTGCTAAGTAAAATGTATTCCATGCAGTCGTGAGAAACTTATCATTAAAAAAATCTAACTTATAATTAAATGCCCAGTACCCAAGTTCCATCACAGGCAATAAAAAACCAACAAAGATTGGAACGAAACAGATTAATATTGCTAAAATATTTGAACTACCTTTCAGCCTAGTTAAATAAAGCGGCTTAAAGACTGAGCTGGCATTTGAATATCTAGCATTTTTTCGAGAGTAACGTTCAGATATAATTAATAGAATTGCAAATATAAGTAACAATGAAGCTAACTGCTTTGCGGTTTCAATATCATACATGCCGTACCATGTTCTAAATATTCCAGTTGTAAAAGTTGAAATGGCAAAGTGATCAACTGCTCCGAAATCAGATAAAGTTTCCATGATTACGAGCATGAGGCCCCCAATAATTGCTGGTCTAATCATTGGAACAGCTAATTTATAGAAGACTTCTAGTTTACCAAGTCCAAGAGTTCTACCCGCTTCAAGAATTGATCTAGATTGATTTATAAAGGCCATTCTGCTCACAAGATATACATATGGATATAGAGTGAAGGAAAATACTACAATCGCTCCAGGAACATTTCTTACTTTAGGAAAAAAAATAAAATCTGCACCGAGCCCAAAAAGATCCCTCATTAAATTATTCGCAGTACCAAAGGTATCGAATAAACCAGTGAAAGTGTAGGCAAGTATATATGGAGGTACAGCAAGTGGTAAAATTAACGCCCATTCAAAAATATTTTTTCCTGTAAAATTATAGTTGGTTACCAACCAGGCAGTGCCGACACCAATTATGGCAACCATAATTGAGACCCCTAGAACTAAATAAATAGAATTTTCTATATAACCAAAAAGTACATGGTTATACAAATGTGTCCAGTTGTCAGAGTAATCACCAGTAAGACTGAATAGCACAATAAATACTGGAGCAATAAAAATTGCAAATGTTGCTACTGGTGTTATTTGCCAAAAATCTAACTTCATAAATAGTTGCTGTTATCTATACTATTTATTTAAGAAACTCTAATATATTATCAGGATTTGTTTCAATATAAGGATCATCATCATTTCCTGTATCATTAAGACCTGGCTCGATAAACATCTGTTCAATTTCCATATTATTTGCAACAACTGCATATCTCCAAGACCTCATACCGAATCCATTATGATCTTTATTAATAAGCATGCCCATCATCCTTGTAAATTGACCCGTTCCATCTGGAATCATTTGCACATTTTTAACGCCCATATAGTTACTCCAAGCGTTCATGACATATGAATCATTAACGGAGACACAAAATACTTCATCAATTCCTAAGTTTTTAAAAGCTTCAAATTTCTCATCAAATGCAGGCAATTGCTGTGATGAACAAGTCGGAGTAAAGGCACCAGGTAATGAAAATATTAAAACTCTTTTTTCTGAAAATAAATCACTAGAGGAAATTGACATCCATGCCTTATCTCCTTCAAGATAACACATTTCCCCCGTCTCAAATTCATTTTGAGACCTAATCTTAAATGTTACATTTGGTAATCTATTCATAAATATAACCTCAATTTAGTTGAGGTAATTTGACCTTGGATACTAATGAGAAGAAGAGACGGTGGCCAAATTACCTCAAACTGGTTAGCGATAAATTATTGCCAACCAACTCTATCCATCAACTTAACAGCATCAGGATTGAATTCACCATAGCTTGCAACTGAAGTCTGATCTTCTTTAAAACCAGAACCAAATTGAGCTATTAAATCACTAGGTGCAACACCTTCAAGCATAGGAAACTCGTAAGTGTTATTAACTATGTGACTTTGAGCTTCTTCACTAAGCAAGAACTCTATGAACTTAACAGCATTACCTGCATTTGGAGCATTTTTCATAAGACCAGCTCCACTTACATTAATATGAGCTCCTCGTCCATCTTGGCCTGGGAAATGAAGTTCAACTTTTCTGGCAGCAGCTTGCTGTTCTTCGCCTTTTTTACCAGATAACATCAAACCAATGTAGTAACTATTCGCTACAGCAACATCTGCTTCGCCATTTGCAACTGCCATAATCTGTGCTCTGTCAT
This sequence comes from uncultured Pelagibacteraceae bacterium, assembly GCA_902613805.1. Lineage (GTDB taxonomy): Bacteria > Pseudomonadota > Alphaproteobacteria > Pelagibacterales > AG-422-B15 > CACNXQ01. Next base: position 45,682 of record CACMIV010000002.1, on the reverse strand, counting down.
TACCTTCAGGTTTTCTTGCAAAATTGCCTACAAATCTGTGTGCCCACTTTTCAGTAGCATCGACACCATTATTAGCAATCAATGAGGCAACTAAAGACTGATTGTACATATTACCAGAACTTCTTATTGCAACTCTGCCTTTCCATTTTGGATCTGAAAGATCTTCATACGTAAGCCCTTCCATATCCTCTGCAGAAACATTTACTGGATTGTAATAAATTACTCTAGAACGTTTAGCTATTCCCACCCATTCATTGTTTGGGCCTCTTAAATTTTCTGGTACAATTGAGTCGATAGCACTTGAGCTAATACTTTGGAACATTCCATCTTTTTGAACTTTCCATAGATTACCAGCATCAACAGTAATAAAGACATCGGCAGGAGAGTTTGCTCCTTCTGAAGCAAGTCTTTCCATTAATGCTTTTCCTTTACCTGAAATAACGTTTACTTTGATGCCAGTAGCATCCGTAAACTTTTGATATAATGCATCGTCTGAATCATAGTGCCTTGACGTATACAAATTGACTTCTTTAGCGAATGAACTGCCAACTGTTACAAATGTAATTACAGCAACCGCTAAAAATCTTAATACTAAATTCATAAATTTTTCCCTTTTTTAGAATGATACTAAGTTTCATTCTATATAACTTATTGAGAATGATTATCAATAGCAAATATGACGCACTTTACTGATTTGAGTTTATAAGGAATTTATAAAGCTAATTAATTGATTTACTTGATTTTTATCTAAAGATTTGAACTCTTCTAACACTCTAGAGGCTTCCCCGCCATGCCATAATATGGCCTCCTCAATTGTTCGAGCCCTTCCATCATGTAAAAATCCATATTCTGCAGATACCACTGATGTCAACCCTATTCCCCACAAAGGCGGCGTTCTCCATTCAGTTCCACTGGCATTGAATTCATCAACACCATCAGACAACTGTTCACCCATATCATGCAGCAAAAAATCTGAATAAGGATATATAATTTGATTGGCTAAATTTTGATGCGTACTTTCATTTTTTGTAACAAATCTCTCAGTATGACAAGAATTGCAACCAATTTTAAAAAATATTTCTTTACCTTTAACCACGTTAATATCTTTCACGTTTCTTCTTACTGGTACACCAAGTTGAGATGAATAAAAAACTACTAGATCCAATTGATCATTAGAGACTTCATAGCCATCATAGCTTTTGCTATTTCCACTTACTGCATTTTGACAGCTCAATTGTGCATCGGTACAGTTAAATGGGTTATCAAAAAGTTTATTTGATAAACCCATATCATGAAAAAAAGCATCAGCAGTTTGTTGGTAGACCGTAGGTTGTGACGCTTTCCAGCCGAACCGACCGAGGGAAAAATCATTTTTTTTATTGTGCCAAACAATATTTGCTTTTCCAGATATGCCATCACCGTTTATGTCGTTCTCATCTGCATTTATTAAAATATCTGTTTCACTAATGTTTTCAATTAAACCTAGACCAATCATTGGTTGTGCGATTCTTGCTGAAAAGTTTGTATCTTGATTAATATCTCCGTAATTAAAATTTCTAATTTTAATTACTGGCTTTCTTAATTCGACTATACGACCATCACTGTAAGATATTGGCACATATTCATAATTAATAACAATGTCCGCTTCTCTTGGAATACTTTCAACCGAGAATTCACTAATTTGATTTCCGTAAATGGGATCTGGTAGATTTTTAATGCCGTCTGAAATCGAGTCCTGGTTTTTTGAAATTTGAATAACAACAGATACTGCGTTATCAGATTCATCTATAGGCAAATGTCCTCGTCCATCAGAAATATGGCATGCTTCACACGAACGAGCACTGAAAAAAGGTCCTAATCCATCTCTTGCAATATTTTCTGAGAATTTTGCATCTTCCCAAATTCTCTCGAATAAAGCATTTCCTACAAGAAAATTGATTTTTAAATTATCTCCTAAATTTCTTGCAACCAGAGAAAAACTATTTTTATTTTCAACCTCATTCGAGGTTTTGCCACCTGGCAGTAACGGATCTGAAGATATTGAACTGCAAATATAGAAGAAAATGTTTGCAAACAGGATTGCTTTGAAAAGACGTTTCACAATTTAAGGCTAGTTTCTATTCTGCCTCATGTCCACTTTGAATCAGATCGTCTATATTTTCATCTTCTCCGAATGGTTCTATCTGGCTGTGATCAACTTCTTTTGGTTCTCTAATGTCTAAATTTGGAGGCAGGCGACTTTCTAAAAGACCAGCTGCTTTTAATTCTTCAAGGCCAGGTAAATCAGTGACCTGTTCTAACTGGAAGTACTCTAAGAACCTCTCAGTTGTACCGTAAATAATGGGCCTTCCTGGTACCTTCTTTCTACCGATTGGCCTCACCCAGTTTAACTCCATAAGAACATCAAGAGTTCCAGGACTGAAATGAACTCCTCTTATGTCTTCAACTTCAGCTCTTGTAACAGGTTGATGATAGGCGATTATTGCCAAAGTCTCAGTAGCAGCCTTTGATAGTTTTCTTTGAACTATTTTTTCTTTTTTCATCATTGGTGCAAGATCGGTGGCAGTTTTAAAGCTCCATTTATTGCCAGTTTTGACAAGATTAACTCCCCTATTTTTATATTGAGCTTCAATTAAATTTAGCAATTTGTTTAAATTTGTACCCTTCGGCAATCTTGCCTTTAAACTCTCTGCATCAAGGGGTTCATTTGCCGCAAATAGAAGAGCTTCGAGAATTCTAAGATTATCCATATCCTCAGATGGAAAATTCATGACATTATTTTTTTCTACTTCATCAGACATAATTTATTTAATTAATGAATTCATCGTCCTTTTTATTTTTTAAAAATACTGGTCCAAAAGGAACCAGCTGCTGCACTTCAAGTACCCCTTCTCTTACAAGTTCCATTGCTGCAGCCAGGGTTCCTGCGACACCTGATCTAGCACTTTTACCATTTGAAAATTCATGTGGTAAAAATTTCTCAAGCCGAGTCCATTCTGGTACATCGCCTATCATTCTTTGAAGTCTAACAAGCGCATCTTCCATTGCAAAAACAGGTGGTCTTTCAATAGTCATTGATGAGTAGGCAGTTCTGTACCTTTGATCTGCATATGATTTTAAAAGATCGTATAAATCCAGATAATATTCAGGCGTTCGTATCAACCTAATGCCCTCAGGCATCCCTCTATTAAAAAAATCAGTACCAAGTTTTGGTAAATTCATTAATTTTTGAGAAACTTGTCGGATCGCTTCAAGTTTCTTGAGTTGAAATTTCAATCTTTCTGCCATTTCTTCAGCACTCAACTCTTCACCTGACTCTTCTCTTGGTATTAACAAATTGGATTTTAAGTAAGCCATCCAAGCTGCCATAACAAGATAGTCAGCTGCCAACTCTAAATTGCGATTACGAACTTTTTCTATAAACTCCAAGTATTGCTCTGTGAGTTGAAGAATAGAAATTTTCATTAAATCTACTTTTTGAGATTTAGCTAATGTTAACAGCAGATCTAAGGGACCTTCAAATTCTCCCAAGTTCACAATCAAATCATCTGGGCTAATTTGATTAGATGCATTCTGTTCAGTATAAGTACTTGAAATATCTTCCATTTTTCAATTTTTTGATTCTTTATTATATAACAGATGATGTTTATATACGATAAAATACATTAAAGCTGCTTAGTTAGATATTCGTAGGCTTTTAAGTTTGCTTCATGTGAAAAATCCGATTTTGTCTGAAACATATCGATTAGATCGTCAGGCATTAAAATAGGCTCAGCTTCATTCTTAATTCTTTCAGCTATCTTATTAATTTCATTGATTTTTCCATTACAGTGTAGAACAAGGTCACAGCCGGCACTAAGTGATTTTAAAGCAGCAATGTCAACATCATCTGAAATAGCTTTCATTGAAATATCATCAGTCATCAATAGTCCTTTAAAGCCAATTTTATTTCTGATTATTGTTTCAATAATTTTTTTTGAAAAAGTAGCAATATTTTGATCGTCTAAAGACTTAAATAATATATGCGCTGTCATACCTAATAATGCGTCGGAGTTATTCTGAAACGGTTTAAAGTCAGTACTTAAAAGTTCATCTTCAAATTCATCTACTTCAGGCATTTTAAAATGACTATCAACTCTTGCTCGTCCGTGCCCAGGTAAATGTTTAATTACAGAAGCTATGCCACATTTATTAATTGTTTCAATTACTACCTTACCTGCTTTAGAGACAGTACTTTCATTAATCGAAAAGGCTCGATCTCCAATTACGTCACATTCATTTGCAGTTGGTAAATCTAAAACTGGGACAGTGTTTGTGTTAATACCCAATTCTTTTAGGGTATGTGCTAAAATTTCGGTATTAAGTCTTAATAATTCAAACCCTAAGTCTGCATCCTTCTCAATAATTTGCCCAAAAAAAAGATTTGATTTAAATTTAGTTACACCCTTAAAATTTAGTCTTGAAACTCTTCCACCTTCCTGGTCTATCAATATTGGAATATTTTGATGATTAATTTCTTTGAGATCTTTAGTTAAATTTTTTAAATTGTCCTTATTAATACAGTTTCTTTCAAACAAAATTATTCCCCAAGGTTTATAATCTCTAAAAAATTTTATTTCTTCTTTTGTTAATTTTTCTCCAGAAAGACCACAAATTATAGGAAGGTATTTTTTCATTTTATCTAATTAATCTCCAAGATCATATATATTTAGGTCAGGAGTATCAACGCCTCCCTTGTCTTTTGGTATTATCCTATACTCATTTAAATTGGTTTTTATTTCGATAATCCCCTCTTCATCTTTTTTGGTGTAAAAATAAACAGCAGTAATGAAAATTGCTAAAATTAATGAGAAAATTGTAAACCTCATTCTTTATTTCATTTCATCTGGTGTGGAAACTCCAAGAATATCAAGTCCAGATTTTATTGTTCTTTGAGTAGCAATCAATAGTGCCATTCGAGCATAAGTCTTTGGAATATTATCGGCATCTATAAATTTCTTACTATTATCTACTTTTCCCTGATTCCATAAAGAGTGAAATTCTGAAGCTAATTCATACAAGTAATAAGCAATTCGATGTGGCTCATATAGAGAAACTGAGGTATTAATGATATTACTATAATCCAGTATCTTTTTTAAAAGGAATATTTCAGAATCATCATTAAGTTCAGAAAAATTACATTCACTAAAATTCTCTAAATTTAATTTGATATTTTGAGAATGAAGATTTTTTAACACAGATGAAATTCTTGCATGTGCATACTGAACATAAAAAACTGGGTTTTCTTTTGACTGTTCAGTTATCTTTTTAAAATCAAACTCTAAAGGTGCTTCATTTTTTCTGTACATCATCATAAATCTTATACTGTCACTGCCAACTTTTTCCACTAAATCACTCAAGGTGATAAAGTCGCCAGATCTTTTTGACATTTTTAATTCCTTGCCATCACTTATAAGTTTTACCATTTGACATAACTTTGCTGTAAATCTAGCTTTATTCTTAGTTAGAGCCTGAACCGAAGCACTCATTCTTTTAATATATCCACCATGATCAGCGCCTAATATATCGATTAAATGTGTCGATCCTCTTAAATATTTATCGTAATGATAGGCAATATCATTTGCAAAATAAGTCCATTCACCATCTGATTTTTGTAACGGCCTATCGATTTCATCTCCATATTCAGAAGATTTAAATAACAATTGTTTTCTTGGCTCCCAATCTTCAATTTGTTTACCTTTAGGTTTATCTAAAATACCTTCATAAATTAAATTCATATTTTTGAGTTCCTCTATGGTTTGATCTATTTTGCCTTGAGTTATTAATTCTTTTTCTGAAACAAAAATATCCTGATTAATTGATAGTTTGCCTAAGTCTTCTTTTATGTTTTCTAATAGTAAATTTACACACTCGTCTTTTATTGTTGAAAAGTGATTGTCGCTATCAAGAATTGAAGTGCCATATTTATCTATTATTTTTTTAGCAATATCGATTAGATATTCACCAGGATAAAAATCATCTGGATAATTTTCTTCGCTTTTGTTATTGATGATTTCTTGTATTCTAATAATTGCAGAGTTTGCAAGAGTATCAATTTGAGTGCCTGCATCATTTATGTAGTATTCTTTTGTTACATTGTGACCGGTGACATTAAGTAGATTTGATAGTACGTCACCAAAAACCGCTCCTCTACAATGACCGATATGTAAGGGGCCTGTAGGATTCGCGGAAACATATTCGACATTTATATTTTTATTTAGACCAATTTCTTCATTAAAGAGCAAGTTCGTCTCTAGCAACTGACTTAAAAATTTAAACCAAGTATCTTTAGAAATATTAAAGTTTAAAAAACCTGGACCCGCAACTTCCAACATCTCAAAGTCCTCAATTTTATCTAATGATTTAATGAGAGTTTTCGCTGCCTCTACTGGATTTGCTGATATCTCTTTTGCAAGAACCATACAAATATTCGTACTTAGCTCACCATCAGATTTATTTTTTGGATATTCAACTACAAATGAGCTCTTCTCTATAGTTACATTCGAAACATTAAATATTTTCGAAAATTCTGCTCCGATTATATTCTTTAAATAATCATTTATGTTTCTCATAAGCTAATTAAATTTATTATAAAAATTCTGAGCATAGTTATCAGTCATTCCAGCTATGAAGTCACATACTGCTCTTGGTTTATCCTCATCAGAAATAATTTGTTTCATATGCTCTTTTATGAATTTTTCATCTTGTTCTATAAATAGTTTGAATAGTGATGATATAACTTGATGAGCATTACTGGTCATTGCTTTTACTTTATCATGATTATACATTTTCATTGATAGGAAAGATCTAATATACTTTACTTCTTCTTTTGTTTTATCTGAAAAGTCAGCAATTTTTTCATTATTAAGTCTGACATCTTCATTGCATCTTACTTTAGATTTTTTAACATTCTGAGTAATTGTGTTAATTACATCAGTAATCATAATTGAGGTTGATTTTCTTGTTATTTCATTATTTATACGCTGCATATCGTAAGAGTTATAATTTTTCGGAAAATTTTTAATAATTTCACCAATCATTGGTAATTCAGCCAAATCATCATATGAAAAAAAACCTGCTCTAAGCCCATCATCTAAATCATGATTATTGTATGCAATGTCATCCGCTATTGAAGCTATCTGCGCTTCAATTGAAGAAAACTCATTCAACTTTAAGTCAAACTCTTTATCTAGAGCTTCTATTGTTTTTGGAACATCTTTTGTCATCGGCCCATTATGCTTTACGAGTCCTTCAAGTGTTTCCCACGTTAAGTTTAAGCCTTCAAAATCAAAATACTTTTTTTCCAACAAATGTACAATTCTAATTGCCTGATCATTATGGTCAAAACCCTCATGAGAAACCATGCATTCTGAAAGAGCATCTTCTCCAGCATGTCCAAATGGCGGATGACCAATATCATGACTTAAGGATAATGTTTCAGTTAAATCTTCATTGAGATTGAATATTTTACTTATTGATCTAGCAATTTGTGACACTTCTAGCGAATGTGTTAATCTTGTCCTATAGTGATCTCCTTCATTTGAAACAAATACCTGTGTCTTGTGTTTAAGCCGTCTAAAGGCAGCAGAATGAAGAATTCGATCACGATCCCTTTGGAACTCTGATCTAGTTTGACTGTAATTTTCTTTATACAGCCTACCTTTCGAAGTTTTTTGATTGGTTGAAATAAAAGATAAATCTTCAGAAATCATCACTAAATAGAATTTGTAACATAAATTTTTATTGTACAATAAATTCATTACTTTAAGAATCTTAAAAAAACAATAAAAGAATACGGATGGTAAAAATAGTAAGTTGGAATGTAAATTCAATAAGGGTTCGTTTACCTCATTTAATTGAATTAGATAAAACAGTTAAACCAGATATAGTCATGCTTCAGGAAACGAAATCAACTGATGAAAACTTTCCAGAAGAAGAGATTTCTTCACTTGGGTACCAAATAATTAAAAAGGGTCAAAAATCATATAATGGAGTGGCAATTTTATCAAAAGCCCCAATAAAAAAAATTACAGATACTTTGCCGGGAAACAAAGAAGATATTCAAGCAAGATTTATTGATGCACAGGTACAAATCGAAAATCCTTTTAATATTGTCTCTTTATATCTCCCTAATGGCAATCCTACTGATACTGACAAATTTCCTTACAAATTAGATTGGATGGGGAGACTTAAAAAGTATGCTCAAAATAAAATAGAGAACCATGAAACAGTTATATTTGGAGGAGATTACAATATTATACCAGGTTCTGATGACGCGGTTGATATTAATAAGTGGAAAAATGACGCTTTGCATCATCCAGACTCTATAAAAATTTACAGAGAAATCATAAATTTAGGTCTGTCTGATGTGCTAAGAATTTATAATTCTAAACCCTATGAGTTCACATACTGGGATTATTCAAGGGGGTCATGGGAAAAAGACAACGGTCTGCGAATTGATCATTTTCTTGCCACACCAAGTGCTGTTGATAGAATAACTGACTGTCAAATAGAAAAACAATTTAGAGGTTTTGAAAGACCCTCTGATCATGTTCCAATCTGGTTTGAAATAAAATAGATTACTTTGGGTTTCTTGCAATAATATTTATTAGCTCATAAACAATTGTTGCCGCAGCGGTTGACGTAAGTTCTGCATGATCATAGGCTGGAGCGACTTCCACGACGTCTGCTGAAACAAGCTGTGAACCCGCCAATCCTCTTAATACGTTTAAAATTTCTCTTGTGGTCATTCCTGCAACTTCTGGAGTTCCAGTTCCAGGAGCATGGGCTGGATCTAAAACATCAATATCTATGGATATATATAATGGATTATTACCAATTCTATCCTTTATTCTTTTAACAATTTGATCAATTGTGTTTGTTTGAAATTCATCGCAGTGAATTGTTTTAAAACCTAATTCACGATCATTTTTTAAATCATTTGTACTGTAAAGAGGGCCACGAATTCCAATATGCATCGATGCATCATCCAAAAATAGCTTTTCTTCTCTTGCTCTTCTAAATGGTGTACCGTGCGTATAAGGAGCTCCGAAGTATGTGTCCCAAGTATCCAAATGAGCGTCGAAGTGTACTAAGGCAACCGGACCACCAACCTTTTTATTAATTGATCTAAGTAATGGCAATGCAATTGTGTGGTCACCGCCAATAGTTACAATACTTCCAACTTTTTGGAGCAGTTCAATAGATCCTTTTTCAATTTGCTTGATTGCCTCGTCAATATCAAAGGGATTACAAGCTATATCTCCAGCATCAGCTACCTGTTGCACTTTGAAAGGTTCAACATCATAGTTTGGATGATAATTCGTTCTTAGTTGTCGAGAGGCTTGTCTTACACTTTGAGGACCAAATCTAGCCCCAGGACGATAACTCGTACCCGCATCAAATGGTACGCCTACAATTGCTACGTCACACTCTTCAACATCTCTTAGCTCTGGAAGACGTGCAAATGTAGATGGGCCAGCATATCTGGGAACAATTGTTCCGCTTACTGGTTGAATTGGTTTTTTTTTATCGCTCATAATCTATTAATCAAATCCTCCAAAATCTTGGAATAATGATGGGTCTCCAAATATATCTCCGTAATCCTGATTGCCACCTAAGGACCCTCCAGAAAGCTCTTCATCAGTAAGCTCATTAGACTCTAAAGTTTGCAATTGTTCAAGAAATTTGGATTTTTTCTCCTTATCAGCAGCATCAATACATGATTGTCCGTATAGATCATTTTTTACTATCTGGGTAGCTCCGTAGGTAGCAAAGACCACTATTAACAATATAGCGGTAATTCCCTTTGGAATTTTAAAGCCAGCTTTATATTTTTTATTAATTCTATTGTCTGCTGCTTTTTCTTTTACAAACCTTTCCTGTGACTCTGCATAACGTTTTTCTGCTCTTCTTCGTAAAACCTCATAGGTAACTGCAGCTATAATAGTTAACGCTATTATTGTTAAAGCTAATGCACTCAATGCAGGACTTATTCCCAGCCTTACTTTTGATGCAATTACAGTTGTTAATGTTTGATCCGATAAAATGCTAAATACAGTCGTGTTATAATTCTCAAATGAAAATAAAAAAGCAATTACTGCAGCTGATGCTATTGCGGGGCTTAAGTAAGGGACTAAAATTTTAAAAAATACTTGAGTTTGTGACGCGCCTAGGTCTAAAGCGGCTTCTTCTTGCGTCTGATCAAATCTTTGAAGTCTTGCAACAAATATCAGAAAACAATAAGTTGATATAAAGCATGTTTGAGCCAAAATTGTTAAAAATATTCCATTTCTTCCTATATCTGAGATGAACCCCTCTCCTCCTAAACCTGCTATTCGATCCCATAAAACAACTGTTGAAATACCAATTATTACGCCAGGAAATAAAACAGGCATAATCGAAATTGAATAATAGATATCTCTCAACTGCGAACGCACTTGGGTTAAAACTATTGCTGCGGCCATTCCAATTGGCACAGAAAGTGTTACAACTCCTGCCCCTATAATCAAACTGCTAATAATGCCATCGTGGAGTCTCCAGTCTGATAAAAGGCCTGCCAGATGTTGCCCATCATAAGCAATTTTACCTTCATTGAACCATCTAAAACTAAAACATTCCCATGGGGCAATTGATGGAAATTCTGCTGAATTAAATGCCGTAATACTCATGATGATTAATGGGCCAAACAAGTATGCAAAAAATATAAAGATATATATTCCCATCATGAAATTAAGGAAATAACTCGGTCTCACTTTATAATTTCTCCAATTCTAACTTTAAATATTCTCATCATTGAGAGCACAAAAATAACAGAAACTATTAACAAAATAATTGAATAAGCTGATCCTCTTGACCAGTTGTCATTCATGTTAAACCATTGATATATCAGTTGAGGAAACCACAGGGTATTTGGGCTACTTAAAACAACTGGTGTTGCTAATGCTCCAACAGTTAACATAAAAACCATAGTACAGCCAGATACGATACCTGGTTTTGCATGAGGAATAACAATTCTCCAATGTGTTCTAAAAGATGATGACCCTAAATCTTTTGCTGCCTCAATTTGATTAATGTCCAAACTTTCGATTGCATTGTAAAGAGGGAACATCATCAACAAAATATATGCATATATTAAGCCAGTGTATAAGCCAATATCATAAGTGATAAATAGGATACCTTGATCAAGTATTCCAATTCCAGTCAAGAAATTATTAATTACACCTTCGTTTGCAAACAAAATCCTTAAAGCAAATGATCTAAGCAATTCATTAATCCAGAAAGGAATAATCAAAGAAACAATTAGAAGTCTAGCTGTACTAGGGTTTGCAATTTTTGCAATATAAAATGCTATTGGATAACAAAATAGTAGGTTTGCAATTGTGACAAGCATTGAAACAAATATAGTTCGCCCAAAGACTCCTAGATCGACAAAGTTAAATGCGTCAGTGGCTGTCTTAGAACCAAATATAAAATGACTATAATGCTCAAAAGTATAATAATCTTCTGGTCCACCTCTTGCTAGAGGAGGAACATTGGTTCTAAAAGACAAATCCAACATATAAAATTGTGGAATGATAACTAAAAAAACAAACCAAAATATTATTGCTACTAAAAAATATACCGCAACTGCCTTACCGTTTTTCTTAAAAAATGGTTGAGTAAATAAAAAATTGTTCATGACTTAATCTATAGCTAAAGATGCTTTAGGTAATATTACCGATTTCGAAGAATCAAAACCTAGTGCAATTGATGATCCAGAAGAAATTGAGGACGTATCGATAGCGTTTGGTACTGAAAATTTAATTTTTGCTCCTGATTGAAGCCTAGCGTAAAAGTTTTTTAGATTACCTTCAAATTCAAAACTTTCAATATTCACATCAATTTTATTATCAAAGCTGTCATCATCTCTTGGGATAAATAAAGACTCAGGTCTGACAAATGCAATTGACTCATCTCCAATGTTAAGTTTTTTGGTTTCATTCATCATTGCCAAATATTGTCCATCTGCAGTTTCAATTTGAGCTTTATCTCCTTTGATTCCTGTAACTTTTCCATATAAAGGATTATTTTCACCAACGAATGTTGCAACAAATGGTGTTAATGGATTGTTATAAACCTCATCGCATTTTCCAATTTGTTCAAGCTCTCCTTCATTCATGACTGCTATTCGATCAGACATTGTCAAGGCCTCTCCTTGGTCGTGAGTAATATAGATGAATGTAATATTTACTCTTTTTTGTATTTCTCTAAGTTCAGTTCTCATTCTTTGACGAAGTTTTAAATCCAATGCTGACAAAGGTTCATCTAAAAGGAGAACTTTTGGCTCAACAGCTAAAGCTCTTGCAATGGCTACTCTTTGTTTTTGTCCTCCAGATAGTTGATGAACTTTTTTTTCTCCTTGTCCCTCTAAAGCTATCAATTCTAAAAGTTCATCTGCTCTTTTTTTTCTTTCTTCTTTTGAAACGCCTCTTACCTCTAACGAAAATGCAATATTTTCTGATACACTCATAAGAGGAAAAAGTGCTAAATTTTGAAATATTAGCGCGGTTGGTCTCTTATTTGGGCCAATTCCAGACATGTCTTTATTGTCAATAAGCACTTTGCCTTCAGAAGGCTCTTGAAATCCAGATATAGCCCTTAATAGAGTGGTCTTTCCACAGCCAGAAGGTCCTAAGAAACTGAAGAATTCACCTCCATTTACTTTTACATTGACATTCTTGGCAGCATAAAAACTGCCAAATGTTACTGAAACATCACTTAACTCTACATCTGCGCTCATTGTTACAAATTATAATGATTTAAATGAAAAACACGATTCAATAAAAACGCCCAAGACAATGCCTTGGGCGCTCTTAATAACTAATCCTAGAGAACTAATTACGCTGTTTCAAATTTGTTAGCGTATTCAGCTCTTGCATCAGCATACCATGGTGGTTCTGGCGGCCAAGGATTTAACTTGGTCGAAGTATCGCCCGGATATATTGCTTTTGCTAAAGCTTTAGTTTCATCTGAGTAAAAGTCTGAAGCTCCATTAACAGCTGAGTTATAACCGATTTCATTAACAGTTTGACCGCCTGTTTCTGGTGTAAAACTGTAATTGATTAACTCATAAGCTTCATCAATGTTTTCAGCTTTTGCAGACATTGTAATGCCGTCGATCCATGCCAACGCACCCTCATCAGTAGTTTGGTACGCAACCGGTTCTCCAGCTTTCATCATTGCTGCTATAGGGCCATCCCAAGTTTGTCCAACGACAACACCATCAGATGTGAATCCTTGTTTCTGAGGATCGGCACCAGACCAGAATTTTACAAGATTTCCTTTCTTGGAAATACAATATTCAGTAATTGTTTCCCAATTCTTTCTCATTGTGTCTTCATCTTTATAAGAAGACCAGAAATCCATTTTGCCTTGATGATGCATCCAAATACCACATCCAGTCATCATTGAGTATGTTCTACCCATCATGAATGCGCCATCTATTCCAGGATTTGGTTCCCAAATATCTCCAAAGCTTGGTAGCCCATCGGGTTGCCATTTGTCAGTTCTCCAAGATATTGATTCAGTACCCCAAAGTTGTGGTACCCAGTGAGATCCTTTTCCACCAAAATTCCAGTCACGTTCACCAACAGCTAGCATTCCTGGGTTGACAGCACTTGTGTTTATTCGATTCATATCAAATGGGGCAAGTACGCCAAGGTCAGCCCATTGCAAAGCTCTCATGTTTGTTGGACTTGCAAGGTCATAACCGGCTCCGCCACCAGCTTTCATTTTTGATATAATTTCACCGTTATCACCTATTTTAGTATGGTTAACAGTAATTCCAGTTTTTGCTTTGAAATCTGCAACTACTGAGTCCGGCAAATATTCGCCCCACATTAAAACATTAACAACGGGAGCAGCAAAAGCGTTTGGAATATACCAAGGCCCAATAGCTGCTGCTGCACCAGTTGCAGCTGCACCTTTCAGGACTGATCTTCTTGAAACTTTTGCAGCCTTAAGAGTTTTATTAATTTTCTTCACGGCTACTCCTCATTTAATTTATTTGTTTAATTGATAAAAATTTTCATACATATAGTGGTAGCTGTAAAGAACAAAGTTAAAGAAATTTAATAAGTAAATAAATTTTCTTTAAATGGATCTTTATCTAAATACATGATAAATATACATAAAAATTAATCATAAATAGATACTTTAGATTTATCCTATAAAGCATTGATAAAAGTGATTATTATTTTTATTTTTTAGTTCAGTTATTCCTTGGCTAAATTACTGTTTTAAATAGACTTTTTGTATGATTTTAACGACTACAATTGGCGCCTACCCTAAGCCGGATTTTTTAACTTTACCTGATTGGTTCAAAGATGAGAAAGGAACAGATGCTGAATACCCTACATCTGAGTGGGAACAGGCAAAACTAAAGATGGGAGAAGAGTATGAGGTCCAAATAAAACTTGCCTCAGAGAGTATTATTAAAGATCAAATTGAGTGCGGGATTGATATTATTACAGACGGTGAAGTAAGACGAGAAAATTATATTCATTATCACTGCAGGCATCTCGGTGGGATCGATTTTGAAAAGTTAACAAAGAAAACAGCGAGAACAGGTAATTATGATTGTTGGCTTCCAACAATCACAAATAAAGTTGAATTTATTGGGTCGTTTTTAGATAAAGAATACGAAATTAATCAGTCAATATCAAAAAATCCTATTAAAGTTACAATACCTGGGCCATTGACTATCACAGATACGATTGCTGATGAATTTTATAATGATCATAAAATGTTAGGAGTAGATTTAGGGGAAGCAATAAATAAAGAAATAAAGTCATTAGTCAATTCTGGCTGTAAATATATACAAGTAGACGAACCTTTATTTGCAAGAAAATCAAAAGAGGCAATTGAATTTGGAATAGATAATCTTGAAAGATGTTTTCATGGAGTTACAGACTGTGAAAAGATAACTCATATATGTTGTGGATATCCAGACAAAATTGATGCAGATGATTATCCTAAAGCACCGTTAATAAGTTATTTTGAAATTGCAGATGCCTTAGAGAATAGTCTGATTGATACCATATCTATTGAAGATGCTCATAGACACAATGATTTAAAACTACTTGAGTTGTATAAATCAAAAAAAATAATATTTGGATTAATAAAGGTTGCCTCAAGTGAAGTAGAAGAAATTGATGTGATAAGGGATAGATTGCTGTCCTGTCTAAACCATATTGATAAAGAGAGACTTATAGCAGCTCCTGATTGTGGTCTTGGATATTTAAGTAGAGATATGGCAATGCTTAAATTAAAAAACCTGTCAAAGGCCGCAAAAAGTATTTAAGCAACTAAATTTTCAGGGTTTGAAAAAGCTATGTTTAGATCTCTTGCTACATCTGCTTGAGTGCACTTATTTTTTATAACATTTAGACCATTCATAAAATTCTTATCATCAGATAACGCTTTTTTTAACCCATCTCTTGCTAATTTTTTTACGAACGGTAATGTAGCTTGATTTAGAGAGATGGTAGATGTACGGGGAACGCATCCTGGCATATTTGTTACACAGTAATGTACCACGTCATGTTTAATATAAACCGGGTTTGCGTGAGTAGTAGGCTTGCTAGTTTCAATGCACCCACCTTGATCTATTGCGACATCCACAATGGCTGCCCCTTTTTTCATTTTGGAAACTAGTTCATCTGATACTAATTTAGGCGCACTAGAACCTGGGATCAGTACACCTCCTATTAGCAAGTCACAGTTTTTAACTTCTTCGGCTATAGTTTCAGGTGTTGATATTGATGTATTGACCTCATTATTAAAATAATTTTTTAATTCATTGAGTCTTGCTTCAGATTGATCAATAAGCGTTACATTTGATTTCATTCCATGAGCAATAAGGGCGGCATTAAACCCTACAACTCCACATCCAATAATTACAACTTTAGCTGGCGGTGCTCCTGTTGCGCCAGATAATAAGATGCCTCTTCCTTTGTTTGTCATTTCAAGAGCTCTGGCTCCTGCTTGTATTGAAATTCTACCGGCTACTTCACTCATCGGAGCAAGTAATGGAAGCCTTCCATTTTTATCGGTTATAGTTTCGTAGGCTATACATGTTGCTCCAGAATTCATTAATCCTTCTGTCAATGCTTTACTTGCAGCAAGGTGTAAATATGTGAATAGCAGCTGACCATCTTTCAACTTTTTTATTTCATCTTCTTGAGGTTCTTTAACTTTAATGATCAACTCAGCGCGATCGAAAATATCTTGCGCATTTTCCGAAACTGTCGCCCCAACATCGTTATACTTTTGATCATCAAAACCTGACCCCTGACCGGCTGTTCTTTCAATGATTACTTCATTACCATCATCAATAAGTTCCTTTACACTTTCAGGAGTTAGGCCTACTCTATTTTCTTGCGGCTTAATTTCTTTGGGAACACCGATCAACATATATGACTAATTTTTATACTATTTATTAAATATTAAAAAGAGGAAAGCGCTCATAATGGGTAAAAAATGGCTAAACATTGTTTATAAGGAAAAGAATTCAACCCGCCTAAAAAAACATTATAGGGAATGGGCTGACGGTTATGATAGCGACCTAAAAGACTGGGGCTACGCTTACCCAAGTAAAGTTAAACAGATTCTAGATAAGTATATAAATGTAAAGAAGGGATCAAAAATTCTTGATGCAGGGTGTGGTACTGGCTATGTCGCAGAAGTTTTGAAAGCTCTTCGTTATAATAATATCGTGGGGATAGATTATTCAAAAGATATGCTAAGAGTAGCTCGCTCTAAAAAAATATATAAAAAACTGGTTTGTGAGTCGTTAAGCAAGAAAACAAGTTTAAAGGGAAATCAATTTGATTTAGTTATATGCACAGGTGTTTTGACGTCAGGTCATGTAGGACCGTCATCAATAAAGGAGTTAATTAGATTAACAAAGCCTGGAGGGTATCTCATACTCTCTATTTCAGAAAAAATTTTTTTAAAACTTGGATTTAAGCGTGAATTAGAAAAAAGATCGAGTGAGTATAATTATATCAAGTTATCAAAACCTTTTATTGCTTTGCCTAACCACAAAGATAGTGCAAGGTCTAGAATGCATACTCTTCAAAGAGTTTAACCGTGCTGCTCTTGGCTCATATCATCAGGATTGATGCCGGCAACCTCAACTGGTTTTTTCATTGCGTCTCGTCTGAAAGGTTCCCCAAGTTCTTGATTTAAAATAACCTCAATAAAAGTTGTAACTCCATTTGACTGTTCTTCACACGCAGTTCTGAGTGAATTTGTCAGCTCATCCATTGTTTTAACTATAACACCCTTCAATCCACAGCCTTCTGCAACCTTTGCGTAGCTTAATTCAGGATCTAGTTCGGTACCGACGAAATTATTGTCATACCATAATATTGAATTTCTTTTTTCGGCGCCCCACTGATAGTTTCTAAATATCACCATTGTAATTGCAGGCCATTCTTCCCTAGCGCAAGATGTCATTTCATTCATGCTTATGCCAAAAGCTCCATCTCCAGCAAAACCAACAACAGGAATATTTGGACAGCCTATTTTAGCTCCTAAAACTGAAGGGAAGCCATAACCGCAAGGCCCAAAAAGACCAGGAGCTAAATATTTTCTACCTTCTTCAAATGTTGGATATGCATTTCCAATTGCACAGTTATTGCCTATGTCGGATGAAATTATTGCATTTTTTGGCAAGCCATTCTGTATTGCCCTCCAAGCCATGCGAGGAGACATGCGATCTGCATCCCTTACTCTAGCTTCCTCATTCCATGATGTTCCAGGATCGTCATCTTCATGGTCCATACTACTCAATGTTTGTAACCAAGCAGATTTGGTTTGATGAATTAGAGCTTTCCTCTCATCTCTATTTTTGTTTCCCGCTTCAGGAGAAAGGCTATTTAATAATTGCTGAGCAACTTGTTTTGCATCACCGCATATACCTACTGAAACTTTTTTTGTTAATCCAATTCTATCAGAATTTATATCAACCTGAATAATAGCTGCATCTTTTGGCCAATAATCTATTCCGTAACCAGGTAATGTTGAAAATGGGTTTAGTCTAGTCCCTAAGGCAAGAACAACGTCTGCTTTAGAAATTAACTCCATAGCGGCTTTTGAACCGTTATAACCTAAAGGCCCCACTGCCAGTGGATGACTACCTGGAAAACTATCATTATGTTGATAGCCTGAAGCGACAGGTGAATCTAATTTTTCAGCTAAAGCTTTGCAGTCATTGATTGCATCAGCTAAGACTACCCCAGCTCCTGATAATATTACTGGAAAGTCAGCATTAGATAGAAGTTTTGCCGCTTTTTTTATGGCTTCGATTCCTCCTGATGGTCTCTCAAATTTTATTATTGGCGGCAACTCGATATCTATAACTTGTGTCCACATGTCGCGAGGAATATTTATTTGTGCTGGCGCAGAACCTTTGAATGCTTTTGAAATTACTCGATTAAGTACTTCTGCAACTCTAGTAGGATCTCTCACTTCCTCCTGATAGCAAACCATATCTTTAAATAATGCCATTTGCTCTACTTCCTGAAAGCCACCTTGTCCTATAGTTTTATTAGCCGCTTGTGGAGTAACCAGAAGCATTGGAGTATGATTCCAGTATGCAGTTTTTATTGGTGTAACAAAGTTAGTAATACCCGGGCCATTTTGTGCAATGCACATAGACATTTTTCCTGTTGCTCTAGTATAGCCGTCTGCGATTATACCGCCGTTATTTTCATGAGCTACATCCCAGAAAGTAATACCTGCCTTTGGAAATAAATCGGAAATTGGCATGAATGCAGATCCAATTATTCCAAATGCGTGCTGTATTCCGTGTTTTTGCAAAACTTTTACAAATGCTTCTTCTGTCGTCATTTTAGTCATAACAATACTTTCTACACTAATATTTTTTCTCTGCCTGGATCATAAAAACAATTTATTGACCCCTCTGCAGAATATTTAGTTTCTGCAACTTCAATTTCAAATTTTTGATGACTCATCATTTCCTCAATAGAGTAACTATTATTGTTTGAAATGTAACCCATGCCTAGGGATTTGTCTAAATAGAAACCATACATACCTGAAGAAATTTCACCAACAATCTTACCGTCAAAATAGATTGGCTCATTGTGATAAATCAATAAGTCATTGTTAGATAATGCGAAATTTACTTTTCTTTTACTAAGACCAGACTTCTTCTTTTCTTCAAGTGCTGCCTGTCCTAAAAAAGGCATCTTCTTATTAAAGTTTACACAAAATCCAACACCCGCTTCAAAAGGATTTTCCTCAACACCAATATCATGCCCCCAATGAAGATACCCTTTCTCCATTCTCAGTGAATTTAGTGCATGATAGCCTGCAAGTTTTACTGGGCTCTTTCCATTTTTTGCATAGACAACATCAAATACTTTCTCCAAATTATTATAAGGGATGTATATTTCAAAACCCAGCTCGCCAACGTATGTAATTCTATGAAGCCTACATTCAGTGCCAACAAGATTTATTTTCTTAGAAAATCCAAAAGGTAATGTTTCATTTGAAATATCCTCATTACATATTCTTTGAAGGTGCTCCCTTGAATTAGGTCCCATTATTGAAAGACAGCCATATTGTTTAGTAACATCAATAATTTCTATATTTTTAAATTTTTTTGAATGAGATAATAACCAGTAATAGTCTTTATTATGTGAAGTTGGACCCGTAACAAACATAAATTCATTTTCACTTATTCTTGTAAAAGTAATGTCTCCTTCTGTTCCAGCTTCGTCATTTAACATTTGTGTATATATAATTCGCCCAACTGGTACATTCATTTCACTTACACACATATAGTTTAAAAAATTAACTACATCATCTCCTCGAATAATAAACTTAGAAAAAGATGTAAGTTCAAATAAGCCAATATTATTTCTTACTGCAACACATTCACACCTTACATTTTCAAACCAATTTTGTTTATGATACGAGTATTGATATTGAGGTCTTTGACCATTATTGGTATACCAATTTGGCCTTTCCCATCCAGCCGCTTCTCCAAAGCAAGCTCCTTCTTTTTCAAGTTGGTTATAGAGTGGAGATTTAATTTTGTTTCTAGACGTCTCAAATTGATAGTATGGCCAATGCACAGCATACAAGAGCCCAAGTGTTTCAGAGCTTCTTTCTCTTAGATATTCATTATCATCTTGAAAGTCTAATACTCTAGCGACATCTACATCCCATAAATCAATCTTACTTCTGTCATTTATGATCCAATCAGCCATAACTTTGCCAACTCCTCCAGCAGATTGAATTCCTATTGAATTGAAGCCAGTAGAAACAAATATATTTTCTTTGTAAGGCACCTTGCCTAGGTAATACCTATCATCAGGTGTGAAGCTCTCAGGTCCATTAAAATATGTTTTAATGCCAAGCTCATTCAATATTGGAAGTCTATCCATTGCTTCCATTAAAATTGGTCCGAAATGATCAAGATCGTTTGGTAAACTATCAAATTCGAAATCTCCAGGAATACCGTTCATACCCCAAGGTTTTGCTTTCTTTTCAAAGGCACCTATTAAAAGTTTTCCGGCGTCCTCCTTCACATAAATATAGGCATCTGGGTTTCTTAAGATGGGTAAATTTTTTGGTATATCTTCTGAATATTCAGTTACAGCATAGAAATGTTCACATGCATGCAGAGGAATATTTACCCCGCACATTTTACCCACTTCCCTACTCCACATTCCAGCAGATATAACAATCATATCACATGTAATATCACCTTGTTCTGTAATAACTTTTGTGACCATGTCACCTTCTTGTTCGATTGAAATGACTTTATTATTTTCAATTATGTTAGCACCCATTCGTCTTGCTTCTTTTGCAAGGCACATTGTAATATCTACCGGGTTAATTTGCCCGTCTTGAGGCAAAAACCATGCTCCTTTAACATGCTTTGTATCTAGAAGTGGGTATTTCTCCTTTACTTCATCAATTGAAATTTCATTTATTTCCAAGCCATAACTTCGACCCATTGATGCGCCTCTACTCATTTCTTGATAACGCCCCTCATTTTCCGCAATAGAAACTGAACCATTTATCAAAAATCCAGCAGATAGATCTTCTTTCTGATTAAGCTTATGATAAAGCTCCGTTGAATACTTGGCCATTTTTGTAAGATTTTTTGTTGCCCTTAGTTGACCAACCAATCCAGCAGCATGCCAAGTTGTCCCACAAGTTAGACTTTTTCTCTCAACTAATGTGACATTAACATTTCTCTCAGCAAGGTGGTATGCAATGCTTGTACCAGCAATACCTCCTCCAATAATAACAACCTCTGTGTGTGAAGGAAGCTTTGACATATAAGATGCTAGTATTTTACTAATACCTCTTTAATTCTTTGAAGCATTTCATCTATGTGTTTTTCTTCAGCAATTAACGCAGGGGCAACTATACCAGCATCCCCAGTAAATTTTATGTGAACACCATTAGCAAATGTTTTCTTTTGAGCATCATATCCTCTCACGCCAGGGTTTTTATCAATCGCTAAATCAAAAGCAGCCATCATTCCATCAGCCCTTACATCTGTAACAATTGGTATATCCTGAAATGCATCAAACACGGCGTCTATGAAGTATGGTGACATCTTTTCCGCTCTTGCAAACACATCTTCTTTTTCATATACATCTAAGGTAGCAAGAGAAGCCGCTACACAAGCAGGATGCCCTGAGTAAGTATATCCGTGAAAAAACTCTACTCCGTGCTCTGGTCCATTATCAACAATCGCATTGTAAATTTTATCTGAAACACCAACTGCCCCCATAGGCTGCGCTCCATTGGTAATAGCCTTTGCCATAGTAATCATATCAGGCTGTACATTGTATTTTACAGCCCCAAATGATTTTCCTGTTCTTCCAAAACCAGTTATTACTTCGTCAAAAACAAGAACAATTCCGTATTTATCACAAATTTCTCTTAGCCTTTCTAAATATCCAATAGGAGGAACAATGGTTCCTGTTGAGCCAGCAATGGGTTCAACGAAACACCCAGCAATAGACTCGGGGCCATACATTTCTACAAACCTCTGAAGATCCTCTGCAAGGTGAGCTCCGTGTTGCGGTTGACCTTTTGTATATTTATTTTCTTCTAACCAAGTGTGTCTTAAATGAATAACTCCTGGCATTGTTGCAGTAAATATCTCACGGTTTTTAATCATGCCACTTAAAGAAGTGCCTCCGATATTTACACCATGGTACGCACGCTCTCTTGATACAAATCTTACACGTTGCGATTGGCCAATTGCGTGCTGATATGCCTGAATTATTTTAATTGCAGAGTCAATTGCAGTAGATCCACAAATTGTAAAGAATACATTGTTTAAATCACCCGGTAGAAGGTTTGCTACTTTTTCAGCTAGTGCAAAAGCAGGTAAATGAGAAACTTGGAAGCTGGGAGAGTAATCTAATTTTAATAATTGCTGATGAACAGCTTCAGCTATTTCTTTTCTGCCATGTCCCAATGGAACACAAAATAGACCGGATGAAGCATCTATTACCTGGTCACCTTTATGATTCCAGTAGTATACTCCCTCACCTCGATCTAATAATCTTGGATCCTTCTTAAAGTCTTTATTTGCAGTAAAAGGTAAAAAATAGTTTTCCAAAGAATTAGTCGTAGGGGTAGTATTTGCCATATAGATCCTCTCAAATCAGTAAAAGTTATAAGTATTATAGTAGTCTTATTTATGCTGCTTGACTAGAGCTACCGCTCTTGTGGAAACTCTCATTTTTAGCTGCCATATCACGAAGCATTTTACATGGAGTAAATCTTTCTCCATATTTTTGTGCAAGTTTATCAGCTTCAGCCACAAATTCTTTAACGCCAACCATATCTATGAAAGATAGTGGACCCCCGGTCCATGGCGCCATTCCCCAACCGAGTATTGCCCCAATGTCCGCATCTCTAACATCCGTTAGCACGTTTTCTTCATAGCATTTAGCTGTTTCAAGTGCTTGAATATATAGAAACCTTTTCTTTAATTCCTCAACATCAGGTTGATCGTCACTTTCTTTGCATAAGTTAGACAGTTCAGGCCATAGGTATTTTTTTCCATTTTCAGGATACTCGTAGAAACCTTTATTGTTTTTCTTTCCAAACCTACCTTGCTTTTCAACCATTTCTTCCATAATTGAATACATTGGAGTTATTGGAAATTCTTTGCCTTCAGCTTCAAAGTCCTTTTTCGTTTGAGTTGTAACTTTCCAAGCTAGATCTAACGCCACAGCATCTGAAAGAGCTAGTGGAGCCATTGGCATGCCTGTCATTTTGCCAGCATTTTCAATTAAAGCTGGTTTTATACCTTCTGCTAACATTGCAACACCTTCGCCCGTGTATGTACCAAATACACGACTAGTATAAAAACCTCGACTGTCGTTTACAACAATTGGTGTCTTTCTAATTTTCTGCACATAATCCATTGTTTTTGCCAATGTTTCTTGAGAAGTTTCTTTTCCCATGATGATCTCAACTAAAGGCATTCTTTCTACTGGTGAAAAATAATGTATACCTATAAAGTTTGCAGGTCGGCTTGAATTTTGAGCTAAACCTGTAATTGGCAAAGTAGATGTATTAGAACCAAATACAGCAGTTTCTGATATTTGCGCTTCTGCTTTAGCAGTTACATCTGCTTTTATATCCCTATTTTCAAATACCGCCTCAACAATTAGATCTGCTCCTTTTAGAAGAGAGTAATCAGTTGTAGGTGTAATGAGATTTAATAGCTTTTCTTTTTTTTCTTCAGTAGTTTTTTTCTTACTTAATTGCTTATCTAAAATCTTAGTGGAATATTCTTTTCCTTTTTCTGCTGCAGCTTGATCCATGTCAATTAATACAACTTCAATACCTGCTTTAGCAGTAACATAAGCAATTCCTGCACCCATTAAGCCTGCGCCAAGAATTCCAATCTTTTTAACATCATATTTGTCGAAATCTTTTGGTCTTCTAGCTCCCTTACTTAAAGCTTGCATATTTACAAATAGGCTTCGAACCATATTTTGAGATCTAGGATCCATTACAACTTTTGTAAAATAACGCGCTTCAATTCTCAGTGCTGCATCAATCGGCACCTGAACACCTTCATAAACAGCAGACAGAATTGCAGTTTGTGCAGGATAGTTATTATAAGAATTTTTTCTCAATGAAGATGATGCCGCAGCCCAAATCATTGCTCCCTTTGGGGTATAAGGAAGACCCCCTGGAAACCTAAAACCTTTTTCGTCCCATGGTTGAACTGATTTTCCGCCATCCACAATATATTTTTTTGCTGCATTTATTAAGTTATCTGCATCTGTGACTTCGTTAATAAGGCCAGCACTTAGAGCTTTTTTTGGAGTGAACGGAGTGCCTGCTAGTAGAAAGCCCATTATCTCTTGAGTTACACCGGCAAGTCTAGGAACTCTTTGGGTTCCACCTGCACCAGGTATTAAACCAACTTTTGCTTCAGGTTGACCAATTTGAATTTTATCATTGTCTATCGCCACACGATAGTGACAGGCGAGACATATTTCAAACCCACCACCTAAAGCATGACCGTTTATCGCAGCCACGAATGGCTTGCCAGATGTTTCCATGCTTCTGAACAATAACTGCATGTCCATGTTGCCATTATAAATTTTTTCTGCAGCTTTAACTTTATCTTCTTGAACACTATCAAAACCAAAAACTTCAGATGATGTTAAATCCGCACCAGCTATGAATGCATCTTTTGCACTTCTGAGAACAATACCCTTAACTGACTCATCTGAGATTAATTTCTCAATAATTGATCTATATTCACCAAGAGATTGAAAATTTAAGACGTTCATTGAACGATTTTCTAAATCCCACGTTACAACGGCAACACCGTCGCTATCTATTTCATAAGTTACATCAGCCATGATAATTGTCCTAAAATTTTAAGTTATTAAACGCGCTCGATTACGGTTGCAGTTCCCATACCGCCACCAACACAAAGTGTGGCAAGAGCAGTAGACTTATTGCTTCTCTCTAACTCATCAAGTACAGTTCCTAAGATCATAGCTCCAGTTGCACCCAATGGATGCCCCATAGCAATTGCGCCCCCATTTACATTAATGTCTGAGTGGTCAATCCCCATATGTTCCATATATCTTAGTACAACAACTGCAAATGCTTCGTTAAGCTCCCACAGGTCAATGTCACTTTTGCTCATGCCTAAGTTTTTTAGTAGTTTATCAGAAACATAGCCAGGACCAGTAAGCATGATGCTTGGCTCAGAACCTGTTGAAGCAAAACCTTTGATTTTAGCACGAGCCTTCAAACCATATTTGTCACCCATCTCTTTATTTCCAAGCAGTATTCCAGCTGCTCCGTCAACTATTCCTGACGAATTGCCAGCAGTGTGAACATGATTAACAGCTTCAACTTCAGGGTATCGTTGTTGAATAGTAGCATCAAAACCTGCCATTTCACCCATCATTGCAAAAGATGGATCTAAAGAACCAAGTGATTGCATTGTAGCATCAGGTCTCATATGTTCATCATGATCGAGCACTGTCAAGCCATTGATATCTTTCACGGGTGTTATTGATTTTGAAAATCTTTTTTCATCCCAAGCTTTTTTTGCCCTCTTTTGACTTTCAACAGCATAACTATCTACATCATCTCTTGAGAAACCATATTTGGTAGCAATTAAATCTGCACTAATACCTTGTGGAACAAAGTAATTTTTTATTGCAACTGAAGGGTCAGCAACCATTGCGCCACCATCCGAGCCCATTGGAACTCTAGACATAGACTCAACACCGCCGCCGATGGACATTTGTGACTGTCCAGACATTACTTGTGCAGCTGCCATATTAGTAGCTTCTAAACCAGATGCACAAAATCTATTGATCTGAACACCTGAAACTGATTGATCATAGTCGGCATTTAACACTGCTGTTCTTGCAATACAGGCACCTTGTTCACCAACTGGCGCAACACATCCTAGTACAACATCATCAACATCTGCTGTATCAATTTTTGTTCTATCTTTAATATTATTTAAAACTTGAGTTGCAAGTTCCAGTGCAGTTACTTCATGAAGGGTTCCATTTTTTTTACCCTTACCACGAGGGGTTCTTACAGTGTCGTAAATATAGCAATCAGTCATTTAAAAGCTCCAATTATTAATAAGATTGAAGATTATAATAATTCATAATCATCTAACAATACTAAATATGAGCTTGTTTAGTAATTTCTAAGAAAAATAGTATATAGAAATCAATAATTTAAAGAGCAAATACAGAACTCAAATGTCCATTTCCATAAAACTTGCCGAGTCTGGTGAGCCATTGGCAAATTTGTAGACAGGCTTTGCCGATCCCATTTTGGGTTGAAAACTTGGTAGAGCGATGAGTGTTGAAGATACAGTTTGAAAACCCATGTCTGTTTTCACACACATTGCTGACAAAGGATCATTGTTATCAGAATATGTACTGCCTAATAACATTTCCCAGTCCTGCCATTCATCTTTACCTGGTTTTGGATCAACAGATAAAGCAAATTTTGATAAATAAGTCTTTATACGCTTAGAATTTAAATCATTTCGATCGTAAGCTGTTATAATTGATAAGCCATCAGGTATATTGAAATATTCAATTACAGAATTTTTTTCATCTGACTTGATCCAATATGCATTTAAATTATCTGCTATGAACATATTAAAACCTCTATATGAGTCTTTTTCGATTTCAATTATTGCATTTAATGCTTCAGATGCATCTGCATGATCTAGTGCATCAAGAACCAATTCACCTCTACTCCTTTTATTATCCATAGGTCCAAGGCTGTTCATTCTATTCATAATTGCAGCGACGACACCAAAGTCATTAATTCCTATCCAGGTACCGCCCGCCGTCATGTCCTTGCCTGCGAAAATATGTGGTCTATCGTCCCAATGACGACCAGGTGGTAAAGCGTCTCGATTACTCATTTCATCTCGATTGGCACCAACTATAATGGGCCACTCAGAGTCACTTTGTTTTAAAATTACTATCGAACACATTTGATTTCTTATATATCCTTACTAATTTATTGTATCATGGAAAATAAAAAAACAGCTCTAATTGTTGAAGGTGGCGGACAAAGAGGTGTATTTTCTTTCGGAATCACCGATACATTTATAAAGAGGGATTACGATCCATTCGATATTTATATTGGAGTATCAAATGGTGTAGCAGTTCTTTGCTGGTACCTCATTAGAGAAACTGACAATAATTTAGAAAAGATGCTTTATGCTGCACGAGGAGATTACTTAGATTATAAAAATATCTTCACAGGTGGTGACATAATCAAATTTCATAAAATGTACGAAGACGGTGAGAAAATGTTTAAGCCAAATATGGAAAAAATTAGAAAAACTGTTGAAGGCAAAAAATACATTGCGGTTGTGACTGATGCTCTTAGCGCTCAAGCTGAGTATCATGAATTTGGAGACGATGAATGGATGCCTAAAATGATAGCATCTGGAACTTTGCCTGTACTAGTAAGAACACCCAGCATGATAGACGGACGTCGTAAATTTGATGGCGGCGTAGCTGATCCTCTGCCTGTCAGAAAGGCTTATGAGCTCGGCGCCAAACGCATCATAGTTATTAGAACTTA
Organism: uncultured Pelagibacteraceae bacterium; assembly: GCA_902613805.1. Lineage (GTDB taxonomy): Bacteria > Pseudomonadota > Alphaproteobacteria > Pelagibacterales > AG-422-B15 > CACNXQ01. Next base: position 17,980 of record CACMIV010000002.1, on the reverse strand, counting down.
TGAAGAAAAATTTAAGAGAAAACTAAAACTTGAAAATTATATTGGAGCATTTTTTTCTAGAGAATATCCTGAACTTAGAAAAGCTCTGCTTAAGCATGACAAAACTTACAACACTGCTTTAGATTTCATACATAACCCTCCTTCAGATTGTGAAGTAATCCAATTATGTCCACCAACAAGACTTAAATCAAAAAGAGACTCTAAAAATGTTGATATTTTGAAAGCTGATTACAACTTAGGGCAACGTGTAGCTGAAAACTATCTCAGTAATTTAGAGAACTGATTGCAAAAACTCGTTAATCTTATTTTCAACCAAGGTAGTTGTTTCTGATGGAAATGCATTAAAAGCATGATCTGCTCCAGGTACAATTATAATCTCAGCATTAGAACCATAACTTAGCCATCGGCCAAACATAAATAATGAATCGTCAAGCAATAAATCTCTCGTTCCGACTGTAAATAGTGCTGGAGGCATTCCGCTTAAATCACCTTGTATAGGAGAAACGTCTGGTAAACTTTTGTCTACATCTCCCTGAAAATATGAGTCCCTAAATTTTCTAATCATTGCATATGATAATAAGAAAATCTCATCAGAACCTTCTTGTCTGATTGCGCTTGGAGTTAGACGAGCATCATAAGATCCATAAATAAGGTTTGCTCCTTTGATAGTATATAGCAGCCCTTTACTCTTCAATCTCAACAATGTAACTGCTGATAAGTTGGCGCCAGCCGACTCACCACCAATTATAATCTTTTCAGTATTGAATTCCTTTTTTGAATTTTCTATCAACCAAGTAGCAGCTGTTTCACAATCATCTGGAGCGGCAGGATAAGGATTGGTTGGTGCAAGACGATATTCCACGCTTACAACAACGCAATTCAGCTCATTTGAAACTTTTTCCAAAGATTGGTCTTGCATATCTGCAGCGCCGATACAGTGACCGCCACCGTGAATATGCATATAGATAAAATCAGGACTATCATGATTAAATATTCGTATCGTTACTTTCTGGTCACCATCACCCACTTGTCTATTTTCAGCACGATCAGAGTATGGCTGAAACGCAAGTAATCCACCGCCTTGTCTTCTTATATCTTGCAAAACCTCAAATGGTATTTCATGTGATGGAGGTGCGTTGACTAGTAAGTTTTTTATATGATCATTCATTTCATGAATGTCATTTGGAATATTTTTATGATCAAAAGCTTCGGGTGTAATAGAAGTAAATATCATTATTCTAAGTGCGTGTTCTTATATAATTAAAAGTTCTATTAAGAATTAAAACATAAATTGGTAAAAATGCTAGATAGCAAACTGCTAGCTTAAGAATGAAATCATTAAATGCAATCAGATCCCAATTTTCACGCATAAAGTCATCTGTGGAATTGTAAAATGCTACGCCATAAAACAGATATGTGTCTATGAATTGAGCAAAAAAGGTACTTACAACAGGCGCAAGATACCAATAAGAACCCAAATTTAACCCATCATCACCTACTCTGTCCCTTACTTTCGAAAATACAAATACATCAAGTAACTGTCCGATTGAATAAGCTAAAACAGACGCAATTGCTATTCTGAAGTCAGCAAATATATATGAAATTATGAAAGCTGGCACGAAAGCAAATCCAATAACTTTGCGTGCATTTCTTGCATTTGAAAGTCGTACAGTTAAATCTGTTGCCAAAACAATAATTGGGAATGTGAACGTACCAATTGTATAATCCAAACCAAATATATTTATTGGAAACTGCACTAAATAATTTGATATGGCGATGATAAAGCAATGTCCTAAAACTAAATAAGTTATTAATTTTCTATTAAGATCCATAGAATTCATAATTAATCCATATAACTGTTAAAACAAGTAAAGTTGCCATTAAGCCATTAAAATTTCTAATTGCAGCCTTCGACTTTATGAAATTATTCAAAAAAACTCCGACTGATGTCCAAGTGAGAACTGAAAAAGTATTAGATATGGTAAAACCCAAAAGTACAAAAACCATTCCTTCAAGAAAACTGTCTATAAACTCAAAGTTTTTATAGTCCGTATAAATAGAAATAGTCGTAATTGCCATCATAACGCCTTTTGGATTAACATATTGAAAAAGAGATGATTCTATGAATGTTATTGGCTTTGATCGATCCTCATTATCTGAACTATAAGTAAAATAAATTCTATACGACAAGTATAGTAAATATAGCGAGCCTAGTATTTGCAAAATAGTTTGTGCAATTGGGTAGCTCGTAAAAACAGATATTAATCCTAATCCCATCACAATCAATAAAGTTAAAAACCCGAAGACAACACCTGTCATATGAGGAATTGTTTTTACATAACCAAAGTTTTTTCCTGAAGCCGTTAGCATAATATTATTTGGACCAGGAGTGCCAGATTGAATAATGCAAAGTAATAATAATGGGAAAAAATACTCAAACATGAATGTGCTCTTTTATAGAACTATGAAATAAATAGAAGTTATAACTACAATTATTGAAGGTAAAACTAAATTGTGCAAATTTTCATCTACTTTATACGTCTTCACTTCTCCATTTATCTTGAAGGGTAAATGTTTATCCTTACCTGGTAAAAGTTTAAATTTCTTACCAAATGTATACAAAAAAGGAGTTCTTCCTCCAGGGTCAGACAGTTTGCCTTTAAATAATGGCATGCTCAATAATGTGATCAAAAAAGATCCTACAAAGCCAACATACCAGAAAAGCCAAAAGAATAATTGATATGGATAGTAAAAGTTTGGAATATTGATCCATAGAACAATTAAATTTAATATCATTATCGGATAAAAACCTAAGACTTGCCAAACCACATGAAAGCGAGCGTGCCCTGTCCAATCAGGATGAGTTGCATGCGTTTTATTAAAATCAGCAATAGTGGGTCCTATAGTTAATACAACTGATATGACAGTAAATATTATTCTTGGAATAAGATTTTGATCATAAAGATCCATATAGTTATTTAAATTTTTTACGCATATTGATAGCGGCCTGAATTCCTGCAACTGGCTTCTTGCCCTCTGGAACTGTGTTTCCTTTTTTTGTTAAATTTTTTAGTGATTCACCGTTTTTGTACATTTGATAGAGTATATCGATATCCATATTCGTACCTACTGGCTCTTCAGGAAAACCTCTAGCAGAAATTTCATTTTTATATTCTTCATCATTTGTCCAATGCTCAAAAAATAATTCTACAAGATTACCGTCTGGATCTTTGTAATACATGCCCGTTATCCATCCATGATTGATTGTCCAGTAAGGCTCAAGACCTCTATCTTTTGCCTTATGATAAAAATCAAACCATTTATCGATTGGGTTAAGACAATAAGAGATATGATCCAGCCCAATAGTTGTTGGAATATTTTTATTAAGCCAATTTCTAAATGCTAATATAATCTTTGAGATAAAACCTAATTTCTTTACTCCTGGTTCAGTGTTTGCAATTGCAATACGGTGATGCTCTTCATCAAAAGCCAGAAAAGCAATATCATTACTTTTATACATGGGCTTACAACCGAAAAGTTTTTCGTAAAATTCAACCATTGCATCATAATTTTGAGTTTTAAAAGCAACATGATGAAAACTGTCAGGGGCATATTCTGATTTATATTTTTTATATAAATCAAAATTTAATATTACTTCTTCTTTCATATATTAAGCTGTCCAAAACCAATCGGGACCAGGCAAGTGGATAACATGATTTTCTAGACCAATCTCCTTGTCCGCTAATGTATTACATTTATCATTCATAGACATAAGTAAATCTCTATTATTTTCATCTTTTGCCAAATCATTCATTTCAAATGGATCATTTTCTAAATCATATAATTGATATTCTGCGTTGTATTTAATCAATTCATCGTAGTTTGTAGGTATATTATTTTGACGAGGTGAGAAAAACCTTAGAAATTTATGTTTTTTATCAACCACACCTTTGTAATTCAGCGGTGGAGTAAAATCTGGTAAGAATTTTCCCTCAGACATAAATGCTTTTGTTTTAGCTAAAAAGCCGTCCGCAAGTGCTGTATGTCGAAATTTTTCCGCAACTTCAAAAACTGTTGGGATGATTTGAACTCCATGAATTAGATGGCCCTCTTTATCACGTACGTTGTCGTAGTTAACATTTTCAACCAACTCCGCGTAGCTGTTACCTTTTAATTCAGGGTGCTTATCTCTAAGTTCTGATTTACTAAGACCTGTAAACTCTAATAATGTTGGAACGATATCAATGTTTGATATTACTGAGTTACACAATTTTTTATCTTTAAGGTCTGGATGGTAAACAAGCGTTGGAACTCTGATTGATTCCTCCCAAGAAACTATTTTTCCTCTTGCTCCTTGTTGTCCAAGCATTTCTCCATGGTCAGAGATCATGAAGATGATTGTATTATCTATTTGACCAGTATCTTCCAAGGAATGAATAAGTTTCATCATGTGTCTATCGACGTCACGTAAACAGTTATAATAATAATTACAAAACCTTCTCCATAAATCTAGTCTATCATATGGAATTTCTCCATAAACTGTATTCATGATTTCTGTTCCAAATTCACCTTCACCTAAAGACCTTCGACCAAAATTTTTAGGAAAATCAAAATCGTGTTCTTTTTTATATATTGGATCATCTGGTGCAAATTTTTGATTTTCACCGATAAATCCCGTACCTAATATTTCAGAGGATGCCCTGTAAAACATTATATCGTGAGGATTGACAAAATTTACAAACACAGACCAAGGCTTTTCATTTCCTTTTTTATCTCTAATAAAATTTGATGCAGATTCTGCAGTCAAACCATCAAATTTAAAACCTCCCTGCCCTAAATCACGCTCACCCGGTTGATCTGAATTATCAAAACCATATTTTGAAAACATTTTTCGCATACCTTCATATCCGAGAGCATTTTCATTTACGTTACTCTCAGTAATATTTGTTAAGTGCCATTTGCCAAAATAACCTGTTTCGTAGTCTTGATTTTTCAAGAGATGTCCTATTGTATTTACATTATCGTATAAACCTGGAACCCAAGGAGTAACGGTATTATCCCATACTCCAGTAAATTGAACATGTTGCCCCGTATAAACAGAACTACGTGCAGGTGAACATATTGGCGTTGAGGTATAAGATCTATTGAAATAAGTTGAGATATTTTCCAAATATCTGCGTGCAGGCAAATCAATGCTTTTTGGAATATATGGCCATGCCCGCTCCTGATCATTTAATATTAATAAAATGTTATAATTCTTAGGCTTAATATAGGCCGGCGCATTTTGTAAATGTAAAATAGAAGCAAGGCCGCCTAGAGCAATTGAGGCTACAGACTTTTTAATAAAAGAGCGTCTTGATATGGATTTCTTCATATATATGATAAAATAATATACATTATTTAAACTTGTTACAAATCCAGCTTTTAGATATTTATTGATTTAGTTTTATGAAATTAGTTACTTTTACATTTAATGGCACTACATCCATAGGCGCAATAAATGGAGACCATATAGTGGATTTCTCAGATAGTTCACTACCTAACAACATGATAGATTTTATCGCTCTTGGAGATCAGGGTCTAGATACTGCAAAAAATCTTATTTATAATAGTGAAAATAAAATTGAGTTAAGCAAAGCACATTTAGAAGCTCCTATCACTAAACCAAGTAAAATTCTTGCGGTTGGATTAAACTATAAAGAACATCAAGATGAAGTTGCGCAAACAGCGGCAAAAACAATAGGTAAAGCTCAAGAAAAATATCCAAATATATTTAACAAGCAAAATAGCTCTGTTAACGGTCCATACGATGATGTTCATCGGCCGCGTGCTTCAGAATTTTTAGATTATGAAGGCGAACTTGGTTTCATTATTGGAAAAAAATGTCGTCATGTACCTTATGACAAAGCAGCTGGAGTTATTTACGGCTATACAGTCGTTAACGACGTCACAATCAGAGATTGGCAGATGCGTGGCCCTCCTATGACAATGACTATGGGTAAGTCATGGGACACCCATTGTCCATTTGGTCCCTATATTGTAACCAGTGATGAAGTTGGCAATCCACATGACCTAAAGCTTGAAACATATGTAAATGGAGAATTAAGGCAATCAGCCTCGACAAGTGATTTAATTTTTGACTGTTTTACATTGGTTGAGTACTTATCAACTGCTTTTACGCTAGAACCTGGAGACTTAATTCCAACTGGTACACCGGCTGGTTCTGCAGTGATGACAAGAAATTGGCTTAAAGCAGGTGACGAAATTAAAATTGAAATTGAAAAACTGGGCTTCATTAATAATAAAGTTATTGAAGAGCCAGAAGATACGCCAGCATACTAAGTCGCGTGAGTGATACTGAATACGATGTCATTGTAGCCGGTTATGGACCAGTAGGTGAAACATGCGCAAACTTGCTAGGGTATTATGGCATTAAAGCGTTAATCTTAGATAAAGAAAAAGAAACCTTCCCCTTGCCCAGGGCAATTACATGGGATGCTGAATGCCAACGAGCAATGGCTCATTGTAACTTTCTAACTGAAGTAAAGACAAGAAAAATTAGAGGTGTTGATAACAAAGATGCTAAGAAAAGATCAATTTTAAAAATTACGATGAATGGTTTTGATACATATAATTATCAACATTCAATACTATTTATTCACCAACCTCAATTTGATCAAGTACATAGAGAAAATGCAAAAAAATATCAGACTAATACGATTAGAACAGGTAATGAAATTTTAAGCGTTGATCAATCAGATGGCGTTGTGAATTGTTCCTACAAAAATATTGAAACTGGGGAGGAGTTTAAAACAAACAGTAAGTATCTTTTGGCGTGCGATGGAGCAAATAGTACAATTCGAAAGCTCAACAATATTGAACTTAAAAGTTTAGATGCTGATGAGACCTGGATGGTAGTGGACGGGTATACTAAAAGTAAATTTGAATGTTTCACAGATATTGATGCGATTCAATATTGCAATCCGTCACGGCCAACCACAATTATTCAAGGAGTTGATGATTGCTTTAGATTTGAAATAGCCTTTATGCCGGGTGATACTGTTGATGAAATTCAAAAAAAAGAAGTTTTTAGAAAATACATAGACCAATGGATTGGAGATAATGAAGTTGAATTTAGTAGAACAGCAGTTTACTCATTTCATGCAGCCGATGCTGTTAAATGGCAAAATGAAAATATTTTTCTACTCGGTGACGCTGCACATCAAATGCCTCCTTTTATGGGTCAAGGAATGAATTCTGGATGTAGGGATGCTGAAAATATATTATGGAAAATTAATGGAGTACTGAAAGGACTTTACTTACCTAAAATATTGGATACCTACCAATCAGAAAGAAGGCCACACGTCGCCAGAATTACTAGAGGAGCAATTAAAATGGGAGGCATCATTAATGCTAAAAGTAAATTTAAAGCATTTATCAGGAATGCATTGCTAAGAACACAAAGTTATTTAAGAGGTAAAGAAAATATATTTCCTGTTTTAAATGGCAACCGTCTAGGACCTGGCGCTCATAAAATGCCAAAAATTAAGAATGTTTCTATCGAGAGATATTACTTCAATGAGATAAATGTTCGTCTTCATGATGGCAGGATTATGAGCACGGATTATGTGCTAGAAAAGAATTTTGGAATTATTTTAAATAATTTTGAAGGTAATAAAAATATCTCAGAGGATAATCTTGAACTATTAAAAAGTCATAATTTTAAGATCATAAATATAACTCCTAATTACAACCTTTCAAACTATGAAGGGTACATTGCGTGTGAAGAAACTCATAAAGATTTACAAATTTACTGTGAAAAGTTTGATTGTTCTGGAGTTATCTTAAGACCTGATAAATATGTTTTCGATTTATTTAACTTTGATAAAAGCGATAGTCTTGAAACTATTATTAATAATGTATTATTGAATATTAGAGAGAAAATTGAATTTAATTGAAACACTGATATTAAGGAGTAAAATATAAAAATGCCATTAGACGATCAAGATAGAAAAAAAGGATTAGAAATCCTGAAGAAGATGGATTTACTTAAAAACGATGAAACTCCTGTCTCTAAAGATTTGCTAAAGCAAATAATTGATATGTTGTATGGAACAATCTGGTCACGAACTGAGCAGTTATCGCTTCAAGAAAGAAGCATGATTACGCTCACCGTTTTGGTAGCACTTAATAGAGAGAATGAATTAAAATCTCATTTAAGAGGGGCTAAAAATTTAGGAATTACGAAAGAAAAAATTGAAGAAATGATATTGCATGTGGCTCACTATAGTGGTTTTCCTACAGCAGTTTCAGCCAGTCAAATGCTAAACAAAGTATGGGATGAAGAAAAAGAATCCTAAAAACAAAGATCTTATCGGTAAACAAAAATATAAAGTATCAGACTCAAATTCTGAATGGGTACTTTATCATAACAACTTCTCACTTTGCTCTCGTAAAGTAAGAATATGTCTTGAAGAATATAAAATTGATTACCTGCCAGTTCATATACATATTATTGAGACAAAAGATTGTGAAAATTTATCAAAAGATTTTCTTAAAATTAATCCAAAAGCAACAGTACCAGTTCTATTACATAACAATCAGCCTATTTATGAGTCTCACGAACAAATAAGATATTTAATGGAAACTTTTCCAAATAAACTTGGGGAGAGTGAAACAGTTGATTATTGGAATAAAAAAGGTTCGTTAGTTGGAGATGATCCAGTTATCGGAATAAAAGAGTACGCAGGTAATTGTGTGTCCCTACTTACTCAACCATTGTTTGTTTCTATGCTTAGAAAAATTAGTTTCTTAAAATTTTTTAATTATTTTATAAAGCATCCTTCAAAGTTTAGAGCACTTAATTTTACTTTATATCGATTATTAGGCTACTCAGTCTTTAATAAAAATTCTCCACATCAAAGAGTTGCTATAAAGGCATTTGAGAATCTTAAATCGCATATGATATCGTTAGATGGTCATTTAGAAAACAAGATCTGGATTGACGGGGATAAGTTTAGTATTGCAGATATAACCTGGATGACATTATTACACAGACTTGATGAAGTTAATCTGGTTGAGCTATTCACTGAAAAATTAAATAATTTAAGAGACTACTATTCCCGTTTAAAAAATCGTGAGAGCTTTAGCAGCTGTATTATCGAATTCAGTTCAGAAACAATTGACTCTGGCACAAAAAGTCTTAGAGAAGACATCGAAAAAGTTTCAAATTTGAGACAATTATATAAAAGTTTTGAGTCTAATCCTCTGCCTTGAAAGTATAAATAATAGTTATTATTTATAGATTCTGTTATAATAAGCTTATACTTATGATTTATATAAATCCTTTCGAAGAACTTATGACATTTGTGCCTGCTATTGCGTTACAAGGCTTTGTAGTTGTAATGATACTGATGGTAGCAATAGGTACTTTAGTGGATATGGCGCATAAGAAAAATGCAAAATATTTTTTCATTAATTTTAAAAGAGCAAAAGCGTCTGCAACAAATGAATTGAGTGGTTCTCAAAAGGCAAAGATTATTAGCAAGACAATTGCTAGCGATATTCTAACAACTTCAGAATTAGGTAGAGGGCAAAGAAGAATTGCTCATCTTTTAGGTATGTACGGTTCGATATTATTTTGGGTTGCTTCTTTTGTGTTAATATTTGGATATGCTAATTCATCCGCTCCCTATCAACTATCATTGTTATGGCATGTTGGGGCTATAATGACTTGTCTAGGAGGTTATTGGTTTTGGTTTTTCTTAAGAGTTGATGTCTCTGCTGAGGCAAACCCATGGAATAGAATAATAAGAGCAGATCTTTTTGTATTATCGCTTTTGGCTGCAGCAACTTTTGGATTAGCTTGGTCGTTTACTCAGTCGTCAGGGGTTCCAATACTAGATATCTTGTTTTTGGTTCTCTTTGGCCTATCTAATATTTTATTGTTTGGTGGTGTATATTGGTCAAAATTTGCTCACATGTTTTACAAACCTGGTGCAGCAATTCAAAAGAATTTATCTGAGGCTGACGGGTTTAGAGATGACCTGCCTGCCCCAGCTGATGCACCAAAGCAATTTGGACTTGGAATTAAACGAGAATCGCCTAGGCATTATCAATAAAAACTGATTTACTAGGATACGAGAAGAGGAAAATATATGTCAACATTTGTATACATGACAAGATGCGATGGTTGTGGTCATTGCGTAGATATATGTCCATCAGACATTATGCATATTGATAAAGAAACAAGGCGTGCGGTAAATATTGAGCCTAACATGTGCTGGGAATGCTATTCATGTGTCAAAGCATGTCCACAAAATGCTATTGATGCAAGAGGATATGCAGATTTTGCGCCAATGCATCATAAGGTAAGAGTTCTACGTGAAGAGGAAAAAGGAACCATATCTTGGAGAATTAAATTTAGAAATGGTCATGAGAAAAATTTTGTATCGCCTATTACAACTAAACCTTGGGGTAAACATATTCCAAATCTTGCTAATGAAACTCCTCCAACAAATGAAGAGATAGATTCACAGCTACTTTACTCAGAACCTAATGGACTTAATATTGATTCAGGTCTTCCAAGTCTAAAGAAAGATAATCAAAAAGGTATTAACTAACTAGATGGCTTCAATTAAAACAATTCATGAGGATTGCGACATTCTCATTGTCGGCGGTGGAATGGCTGGAACAGGCGCTACCTTTGAAGCAAGACATTGGGGCAGAGATCTTAAAATAGTATGTGTTGAAAAAGCAAATATTGATCGAAGTGGCGCAGTAGCCCAGGGACTATACGCGATAAACTGTTATATGGGAATGCAATGGGATGAAAATCAACCAGAAGATCATGTTCGATATGCTAGAAATGACCTAATGGGTTTAGTGAGGGAAGATCTCACATACGATATCGCAAGACATGTTGATTCCACTGTTCATATGTTTGATGAATGGGGACTTCCAATAATGCGTGACAAAGAAACGGGTCGCTACCAAAGAGAAGGTAAATGGCAAATAATGATCCACGGAGAAAGTTATAAACCCATTGTCGCTGAGGCCGCAAAAAAATCAGCTGACAAAATTTATAACAGAATAATGATTACTCATCTTCTGATGGATGAAGGTAAATCTGAACGTGTGGGTGGTGCTGTTGGTTTCAATATGCGAACAGGAAATTACCATGTTTTTAAGGCTAAAGCAGTTATCGTGGCTGCGGGAGGAGCATCTCATATTTTTAAACCAAGAGCTGTTGGTGAAGGAATGGGCAGAACATGGTACGCGCCTTGGAGTAATGGATCAGCTTACGCTCTTCCTATTATGGCTGGAGCTAAAATGACACAAATGGAAAATAGAATCGTTCTGACAAGATTTAAAGACGGTTATGGACCGGTGGGCGCTTATTTTTTACATCTCAAAACTTACACAGAAAATGGTAATGGTGAGAATTACGAGAAAAAATGGTACGAAGAAACTAAAAAACTTGTAGGCGAATATATTGATCACGTGCCTGTTCCAACATGTCTGAGAAACCATGCGTTTATTGAAGAAGTAAAAGCTGGTCGTGGCCCTATTCATATGGTTACCAAAGAAGCATTTCAAGATCCTCATATGGAAACAGTTGGCTGGGAAAATTTTTTGGGGATGACAGTTGGTCAAGCAGTTGTATGGGCTTCTCAGAATATTGACCCAAAATATACCAATCCTGAACTAACTACATCCGAACCGTATGTAATGGGCTCACACGCTACTTGTTCCGGAGCTTGGGTAAGTGGCCCAGAAGATATCTCGCCAAGTGACTATTTTTGGGGGTACAACAGAATGACAAGTGTTAATGGATTGTTTGGGGCAGGTGATACTGTTGGTGGAAGTGCACATAAGTTTTCCTCAGGATCATTTACTGAAGGACGTCTTGCCGCAAAAGCTGCTGTAAAATATGTAAATGATATGCAGAATGAAGAAATTAAAGTTACCGACAAACAATATGAAGATTTAAAAGAAGTTATCTACAAACCACTTGAAAATTATAAAGTAGGGAGAAATGAAATTACTGCTGGCACGGTATCCCCTAGCTATATTCTTCCAATTCAAGGACTTCAACGCCTACAAAAAATTATGGATGAGTATGTTGGCGGTGTTGGAGTTTCATATATGACTAATGATAATTTACTAAAAATTGGAACTAATCTCCTGCAGATGCTTGAGGAAGACTTAGAACATGTTGCTGCTGAAGATTACCATCAACTTATGAGAGCTTGGGAATTAAAACATAGAGTCACTACTTCCCAATGCGTAACAAGCCATACATTATTTAGAGAAGAAACACGATGGCCAGGATACTATTATCGGGGTGATCATATGAAAATTGATGATGCAAATTGGCACTGTTTAACAGTTTCACAAAGAGACAGGGAGTCAGGTGAATTTACCATGAATAAGGCTCCAATGCATAATCTTGTTGATTAAATGAACCTTTCACAGAAATCCGACGAGGATATTTTAGAAATTGCCACACCTCTCTGGAATAACTTGATTAATTGCTCAAATTCTCAAGATTACTTTGGATTTACAAAAGATTTTTCAGCAAGAATGCTTTTTGGAGCAAATGAAATAGAGCTCGCAAAACAATGGGCAAACAACGATGTCATAACAAACTTAAAACAGGGAAGTGATTTTCTTGGGTGCATTAGAAGAGATGATCATGTTACGGTATTATTCAAACAAAAGAGCACAGTTTCAGACGGTGATTATCTTGGTAGACTTGTTCTAGGAGTAGAAGACGGTGATATAAAAATATTTGGGGCAACAATATTTTAATCTAATTCTTCTTTTTCTCTCATTTTCATCCTTATTTTTGTGGCTGATATCTTATGGATTTCCTCGCCTAAATCGTGCTCAGTAAATGTATAGCCAACACCTCTTCCAAAAGATATATCGGTAATGTTAGGAACTTTTATTACGATAAATTCTTTCTCATTTTCAAATCCCTCAAGTTTAAGGGATTTAATGATGCGGTTTTTAACCTCTTCAAATTCAAAAGGGTTATCGGACTGACCCTCAACACCCGCATCAACTCCTGCAACATCTCTAAACATAATACAAACTTGACCAGATAATTTTAGAGCTTTCTTGAATAATTCAGTATGGCCTTTATGCCACGGTTGCCAACGACCTAACATTTGAGAAGTGGGTTTTTTCCAATCAAACATTGATTATTTCTTTAGCAAGCAATGCTATTTCCTGATCACTCATAAAGTTTCTAATTATTTTGTTTGCATCATTTGGTTCTTCAAACATATTTGTTGTGTCTTTAAATGCTTGCGAACTCTCAAGTGTTTCAACTTCAAATGGAAGGTCCTTAGAGTTCTTTAATTCTTTTTTTTTATTTTCTACAACTCTTCCTTCCTTAATTGTATCAAGCCATATTAAATAATCTGCACAAAAAGACTCTCTTGTAGCTCTTGTTGGAGCCACAAAATCACATATTACATATCTCCCATTATTTTTTTCAAAGTCAGCAAAAATTTTCATTCGCATTGCCTGTCTAGACCTACCTTCTATTGAAAAATCCCAATCATTTGATGCAGTTCTTATAATATCTGCATTATACCAAGCACAATTATCTATATTTTGCACAAGTCTTTCTGCTAACCAAGTTTTACCAGAGCCAGGAAGTCCACATATAAGAATTTTCATATTGTTTAGCTTACAACTTTTTAATAATTAATTGAATAATAGAATTATTACTTATTAAGTTTATATAATTATCTTTCTTGAAATGACTGGCCCATCGTGCCAATGAAGGGTGAAAGCAAATAATTAGCAACTGTCCTTTCACCGATATTAATGCTTGCTAAAACTTTTACTCCTGGCACTAATTGGTAGATTCTATCTTTACTTTCAAAGTAATTTTTTTCTGTTTCAATGAGTATTTTATAAAATACTATTCTCTTATCGTCTTCATCTTGTTCGGTATCCGGGCTAATTTGAGTCACAATACCATCAATTTGTCCAAAGTTTACCGAGTCAGCAGAAGATAGCTTCACAACAGCAGATTGTCCTGGCTTTACGAAGCCTATATCACTATTAGGAAGTCTCGCTTCAACTATTAAACTGTCTTTTGTGGGAACAATATCCAATAAAGCACCACCAGGTTTAATTACTCCTCCCTCAGTTACAAAAAATAAGTTTTTTACTACACCATCAACTGGGGCAGTGATTGTGGTTCTATTTAAATTATCTTTTAATTTTTTTATTGTCTCTTCCGATTGAGATAATTCTCTTTGTACCATCTGTAGTTCATCTTGTGACTCTTCAATAAAGGCATTTTTAAAATTTTCTTTCTTCTCTATCAACGTTTCCAGCTCACCCTTCGCCATATTTAATTCTTTTAAAATATTTAAATGTGAAAATTCTGATAAAACTTGTTCCTGCATAAGCTTCTCGCTCATTTCAACTTGACGTAATAATATATCAACATCTGTTTGAGTTTTTCCAATTTGAGTGTCAAACTCTTTTATGCTTCCTTCGTAGTTTTTCTTACGACTCAAGTATAATTCCATTGACTTGTTTACAATTTTTTCTCGATTAGTTGATAAATAACTTGAAAATATTGGTACATCAAAATCATTTATTTCAGCTTCAAGTCTAATGGATTTAATGGTCATTGAGTCCATTCTTACTTGAAGTTCTTCAACATCAACCTCACTCGCTGTTGCAGCCAATATAACGAGTGGCTGATTCTTCTTTACTACTTCACTCTCTTTAACCAAGATTTTCTCAATAATACCTCCTTCAAGGTGCTGTATTGTTTTAATCTCTCCAATCGGAATGATCTGACCTTCAGCATTGCTAACGATATCAACCTCAAATATGAAAGTCCAAATAATCATGATGACCATAAAGCTTGAAAAGCAATAGAAAAGTAAATTAGTTGTTTTATGATATTTTTGATTCAGATTTTTCGGATTACTTTTTGACATTAAGTGCCTTTAATATTTGGAGTTGGTTTGCTGTTCATATCTATTAGTATATTAGAAATCTCAATGATTTCATTATCGTTGGAAGCTATTATTATTGTTTTTTGATCTTTTTTAAATTTATTAACTAATTTTAATATACTTGCTTTTCCGGTTTGATCTAGTCCCTCAGTAGGTTCATCATATAACACTACTCTCCCATTATTAACTAGACTCCTAGCAATACTAATTCTTTTTCTAATGCCAAGAGCAAGTTCATTGCCTCTATTTTCAAGTTTCATATTAATTCCTTGCTCATGACCATTCACAAAAGTTAATAAATCTGAGTTCTCAAGGATTTTATTCATTTCTTGACCATTAATTCTATTAGAGCCAAAAATATTCTCTGCTAAGCTTCCATCTATAAACTTTGGCTCTTGAGGGGAGTAAATAAGTTGTTCTCTATACCATGTCGGTGATATTTGATTTAAGTCAATTCTATCAACAAAAATCTGACCTTTGTTAATTTCTAGTATGCCTGCTATAATTTTTATCAAAGTTGATTTACCAGATCCATTAATACCAGTTAAAACAACCAAGTCTCCAGGTTTAGCAGTAAAATTCAAGTTCTCAAAAATGGGGTTTTTTAATGATGGGTAAATAAATTGAGCATTGATAAAGGATATTTCTCCATTGAGATTTTTTAATTCCCTTCCCTGATTTATATCTGATGAAACTTGTAGAAAATTCCTAATCTCAGAATTAGCGTGTTGCCCCTTACCGATGGATTCTTGCATCTGAGTGTATTTTATAAGTGGCATCAAAGCTCTTGCGGCAAGAATGTTTGCGCCAATCAAAGCTCCAACAGATATTTGTCCATCAACTGCAAGGGTAGCTCCCCAGGCAATAATTGCAATAGTCAAAAATGATGATGTTCCAGATGAAAAAGAATTTAATATATTTTTTTCAGACTCTAAATCTTCCCTGTTACTTGCAATTTTATTTGCAATCAAATTCCATGTTGCTGACAATGGTTTCATCAGATCAAAAAATTTTATTGTAATATTTCTTGTTATTACATTATCAAACACTCTAAATGAGCTACTGCTTAATCCATCACTTCGCTTTGATAAACTGCCTATTCTTTCCTTATAAAAATAATTTATAAGAAATGGGATAGTCAAAAAAATTAAAGCAATGAAACCTAATTGATAGTGAATTAAAAATATAGCAATTAAAAAAATAATACTAAATGGAACATCCAAAATTACTAAAAAACCTGTGGCTGAGTATACAGCTTGTATAATTGATAAATTTTTATTAATTATATCATTCCGAAACTTTGAAGATGTTTCATAAATATGGCTTTTTATTGAGGCTAATTTATTCAGAACTCTATTGGTTAATATTATATTGCCTAACTCATACTCACGGGCCATACGATGCCGAATATTTCTAAAAAAAAATTCAAATACACTTATTAAAGAGACACCTATTACAAGCGTTATGAGCGTTGAGGTAACTCCATAAGCTACATAACGTTGCAAAACTTGGATAACATAAACAGGGGTTGCGAGTGCTAGTAAATTGACAAGAAAAGATGCGAGAAGCAACTTAGTTAATAAGACTCTATTAGATGTTAATCGATTAATGAACTCCCTCATAAATTGATCTTACTATACCAATTAGGAGTTAGCTATAACTCATTGTTATAATTTGAAAATTATAAATAACAACCAAGTTAGAACTTAAACAGTAGTTAAGTCAGAATCGTTAATTGCTACATCAATACCAAAAACAATATCGTTACCTGCAGTAAAAACTAAATAATTACCGCCACCCATTGAGTCAACTGTTAATCCTGCTGCGGTAAATGATGAAATTGGATTCAGGTTTGTGTCAAATATTTTAATTTTATCTGTACCTTGATCAAAATTAGCTACCATATCATAATCAGTACTTCCCATTGCCATTCCATTCTTGGTTGATAATAGGCCTCCAGGATTCTTATCGATTGATGATGAAGAACCAGAGCCTGCATAATCACCCAAACTAAATACAAATGTGTCTTGGACTGAAGGACCATTTGAGTCTGGAGTACCTAGCATTTCACGTGAGTCAAAGCCGCCAGGGCCAACCTGGAAAGTATAAACATCAGGCGTATTGTTGCCGCCTCCGCCACCACCGCCTAATCCTGACCAAATACCACCGCCAAAGCCTCCTGAACCAGAAGTGCCTGTACCCATATTGCCATTTGCACCACCACCTGGATAAAGCTCTTGGGCTCTTATGTAATCATTTTCAAGTCCAGGTCCATAGAAATAACCGTTCCACATGGCGCCAAAGAAATTGCTTCCTTCTTCCCCACCGAGGAATTCTTCAAATTCCCCACCGAAGTCGAATTCTTCAAATTCCCCACCGAAGTCGAATTCTTCGCCGAAGTCGAATTCTCCGCCACCGTCACCAGGGAAGCCACCACCGTCACCTGGGAAACCGTCGCCACCCAATTCATATGCCATAAAGTTATCAATTTGAGATTGACTGTAACCCATCGCTGCTCCCATTGCTGCCATCTGTTCAGCAGACATACCCGATGCCGCTCCACCTTGAGCTAAACCAGCTAATTCACTGTTAGTTAAAATGTCTTGACCGGCGAAACTGTACTCAGGACCACCATATGCAGGACCGTAATCAGGACCATATGCAGGACCACCATATGCAGGACCGTAATCAGGACCACCATATGCAGGACCGTAATCAGGTCCGTAAATACCGTCAGCTGGTAATCTACTAAAGTCATCAATGCCCATTTGAATTTCTGCCATCAACGCTTCCGGGCTGCCAAACATCGCTATTCCAAGTTCCATCATTGCAGGATCATTAATCATAGCTGACATACCTTCCTGCATTGCGCTCATAGGATCATAAAACATTGTGTTAGCGCCAATACCCATTTCTAAACCAAGTTGGAACATTGGATCAGCCATAGGACCACCGACCTCAGGACCAAAACCAGGACCACCAAA
>CACMIV010000001.1 GCA_902613805.1 uncultured Pelagibacteraceae bacterium | reverse complement strand
TTAATAAGAATTCTAAGTTGTTTCTTTGTAATCCATCCATTTAAATATGAATCCATTTCAATAGACCCAAATAGCTTTTTTCCCTTTTTTTGATATTTTTGAATATAGTTTGAGGCTTCAAGCATTTCTTCTGCATCACCAGTATCAAACCACTGAACATCATTTTTTAATGCAAAAACTTTTAAGAGATTCTTTCTAAGATAAGATTGATGCACATCAACTATTTCTAGTTCTTTTCTTTTGGAGGGCTTTAAATTCTTAACAATTGAAATGGAGTCTTTATCGTAAAAATAAAGACCAGGTATTGTAAGATTACTCTTTGGTTTTTTTGGTTTCTCAATAATTGATTTTATATTTTTTTCTCTATCGTATTCAATAACTGCTGATTTGTGTGGATATTTTGTTTTTACAGCTAAAACAGCAGCTCCATCCTTGAGCGACTGAACTTTTTTTAAAGTTGATGTGAAGCTCTTACCAACAAATAAATTATCAGCTAAGGCTAAAACAAATGGTTTTTTATTAATAAATTTTTTGGCAATATTAACTGCATCAGGAATTCCAACTTGTTTTTTTTGAAATGTGTAACTGAATTTCATGCCAAGCTGTTTTCCCGAGCCAAATAGTTTTCTAAATTCTGGTATATCTTTCTTTTGAGATATAAACAGAACCTCGCGAACACCAGCCTTAATTAAGTTTGATAACGTGTAATAAAGTAAAGGTTTATCATATAAAGGCAGAAGAGGCTTCACTGTTACTTTTGTTGCAGGCGAAAGTCGAGTTCCCTTGCCGGCAGCGAGAATAATGCCTTTTTTAAATCTCATTAAAATTTAATTTGTTAAAAATACTATTTACTTGATTTATGTTTCAAGAAATTTTTATCTCTTAAATTTCTGTACTCTGGCTTTTTCTTTTGCATTTTTGACATCATTGTAGTCATTACATCTTCTTTATGAAGCGTAGCTGCATTCCATAGTGCCACATTATCCAAGCCCTCTTTAACAGAGTGATCTCTTGAATAATTGAGAACTTCTTTTGTAACCCACATCGCAAGTGGTGTTTTTGATGCTAGTTTTTCAGCCATTTCAAAAGCACTATCAATCATTTCTTCATGGCTCTCATGCAAAGAGCTCACAAGGCCTACTTCTTTTGCTCTTTCAGCAGATATCTTTTCTCCCATCATAGTCCACTCACGCGCTATACCAGCAGGTATAATTTTTGGTAATCTTTGTATAGTTCCAATATCTGCTGCCAAACCTACATTTATTTCTTCAATTAAAAAAAATGCATCTTTTGTACAAAGTCTTATATCAGCGGCAGTGATTAAATCGATACCTCCACCAATACATCCTCCTTGGACAGCTGCAACAACTGGAAATCTTGCATCCTCCAAACATGAAGCAGCACGTTGCAGAAACTTTAACTGTTGAATAAAATACCCCCTACTTCTGCCAAGCTCTTGGTTTGTTTCGTGTTCAACAACATCATCTTTAAACATGCTAAGGTCTATGCCGGCAGAAAAGTGTGGTCCCGTGGAAGATACAATTAAAGCTCTAATCTCACCACTATCATCCAGCTCTTCAACCTCCTTTGGAAATAATCTCCAGAAATCCTCGTTCATTGAATTTCTTTTTTCAGGCCTATTGAACCTGATATGAGCAATTGAATTATTTATTTCAACATCAAAGGGTTTTGGCATGTTTTTTTCCTCGCTTTAGATAAGTGATCTATATAAAGTATATATACATTTAAAAATTAGAGAAATACATAAAAAATGGCTATTAATTACGAAGAAATAATGTCCATGGCTTCAGAAAACATTGAAGTTTCCTATACTGATAAAGATTCAATTCTCTATAGTCTAGGTGTCGGTCTTGGGAATGACCCAATGAATTTAGATGAATTAAAGTTTGTCTATGAAAATTCACAAATTGCATTGCCGTCAATGGCTACTAATTTTCAATATCACTCACCATTATTGCTAAAGACAAATATTAATTTCATTATGGTTGTTCATGGTGAACAGAGATTATCAGTAACTAATCCTTTACCTGTCTCAGGAGATTTTATAACCAACGCAAAAGTTATAGGTTGTTATGATAAAGGTCCTAGTAAGGGTGCAATTATTGAGGTTGAAACAACTGTAAATCTTAAAAAAGATAATACGGAAATTTGTAAACTTGTAAGTACAACATTCGCTAGGGGGGATGGTGGCTTTGGTGGACCTGAGTCTCCAAAAAAAGAATTAGTAAGACCTGAGGGTAAACCCGACTATGTACATGAAATAAATACCAAACCTGATCAAGCATTAATTTTTAGACTTTCAGGTGATTACAACCCATTGCACTCTGATCCAAATTTTGCAAAGTCTGCTGGTTTTGAACGGCCAATTCTACATGGCATGTGCACATACGGTATTGCATGCAGATCAATTATTGAAAGTGTCTGCGATAAAGATGTAAAGAAACTTAAAAGATTTGATTGTCGTTTTTCTTCACCTGTATATCCTGGAGAAACAATAGTTACAGAAATGTGGAAAGATGGTAATAATGTTTATTATCAGTGCAAAGTAAAAGAGCGTGATAAAATGGTAATTAAAAATGGAGTGAGTGAAATAATATGATACCAAAAGTTGGAATTTCTGAGGGTAAAGAACCTCTTTTTTATAATGAGTCTCATCATGCATGGAGAGAAGAAGTAAGAAAATTTGTTTCAAAGGAAATAGCTCCTTTTGTTGAAGAATGGGAAGAAGCTGGTGAGTTTCCAAGAGAACTCTATAAAAAAGCCGCCGATGTAGGTCTAATGGGAATGGGCTATGATGAAAAGTATGGCGGTACAACTGAAGGTATTGATATTTTTCACGGTATCGTAACAGCTGAGGAATTCGCCCATGGATGTGGTGGAGTTTCAGCAAGTCTTTTATCACACAATATTGCAATACCATTAATACAATCTTTGGGTACAGAAGAGCAAAAAGAAAAATTTATTCCCCCAGTTGTAAGAGGTGAGAAGATAGCAGCTCTTGCAATGACAGAGCCTTCGGGAGGATCAGATGTTGCAAGTTTGAAAACTAAAGCACTTAGAAAAGGCGACCATTTCATTGTTAATGGCTCAAAAATGTTCATTACAAGTGGAATGCGTGCTGATACATACGTAGTTGGAGTAAGAACCGGTGGTGAAGGTGCTACCGGAATATCAGTTCTGGTTATTGAAAAGGATACGCCTGGCTTCACGCAATCACCTCTCAAAAAAATGGGA
Source organism: uncultured Pelagibacteraceae bacterium (assembly GCA_902613805.1). Taxonomy (GTDB): domain Bacteria; phylum Pseudomonadota; class Alphaproteobacteria; order Pelagibacterales; family AG-422-B15; genus CACNXQ01. The sequence continues at coordinate 656,880 of CACMIV010000001.1, read as the reverse complement.
TGGCTCAGCTCTGATACTGCTGTACTTTACTTTGATAATTGCAAAGTGCCTGTAGAAAATTTGATTGGTGGAGAAAACAGTGGCTGGATCGGCGTAATGAGCAACTTCAGTCAAGAAAGACTTGGTATGGCAGCTGGTATGAATGCGTACTCTCAAATTTGTATTGATGAAGCAGTAGCTTGGGCAAAAGAGCGAAAAACATTTGGTAAGCCATTGATTGATAATCAAGTGATAAAACACAAACTCGTTGATATGAACAGAGCAGTTAAAACGTCAAGAGCTTGGACTGAATTGCTATCTTGGAGAGTAATGAATGGTGAAAGCCCAATTGCAGACTTGGCAATGCTGAAAGTACATGCAAGTAAAGCGATGGAATTATGTGCGAGGGAAGCGATGCAAATATTAGGTGGCGCAGGATACCTTCGAGCTAATAGCGGGCCTGGAAAAGTCGAGAGGATTTATAGAGAAGTAAGAGTTAATGCCATTGGCGGTGGATCAGAAGAAATAATGTACGATTTAGCTGCAAGACAGTTGGGATATAGATCTTAATTAAAACTCTGCAACTTCCATATCCATCATTGATGACTTGCCTGCTTGCACTTTTTTTGAGTACATATTTAACTCTGGCATAATCTTTTCAACAAAATAAGTTCCAGTTTTTATTTTATTTTTATGAATAGGTTCATTTTTTCCAACTGAGAACTTTGCCATGCGTGCCCACATATATGTCATAGAAGATAGAGCTACTAAATTTAGGTAATCAGTAGCAGAAGCTAGAGCATTTTCAGGATCCTGTATACCGTTTTGCATTAACCACATTGTTGAAGCAGTAACTTCATTGAGAGCATTCTCGAGAGGTTTAATAAATGAGGATATTTCCTCATTATCTTTATTTTCAGATAGAAATTTTTGAACCTCTTTTTGGAAATTTTGTAACAGCCGTCCTTGGTGCATTGTTAATTTTCTTCCAACTAAGTCTAACGCTTGAATGCCATTTGTACCCTCATATATCATTGTAATTCTTACATCTCTCATGTACTGCTCGAGAGGATATTCTTTTGTAAAACCACTACCACCTAAAACCTGTAAAGATTCTGAACAATTTAAAAAACCTCTATCAGTGCAGTAAGCTTTAATTATTGGTGTCATCAATGCAGCAAAATCATCAGCTTCCTGTCTTACTTTTTCGTCAGGATGATCTTCTGCAAGATCAATTTTCATTGCTGTATAAATGCATAATGCACGCATTGCTTCAGTTGTTGCTTTGACATTCATTAACATTCTTCTTACGTCAGGATGAACGATTATATTGTCAGCTTTGCTATCTTTGTCTTGCTTATCCTTGACAACAGACCTCATTTGTTTTCTTTCTTTTGCGAATTCTAAGGCGTTTTGATATGAGATCTCAGACATTGCTATACCTTGAAGTCCAACTTTTAAACGTGCATCATTCATCATCAGAAACATTGCTTCCATACCTTTGTTTTTTTCTCCAACAAGCCAACCTTTTGCATTTTCAAGGTTCATGACGCAGGTTGGTGATGAATTAATTCCAAGCTTATGTTCTAATCCGCCACAATAAATTGTATTTCGAGAGTTATCATCCAGTCTCTTCGGTACAAGAAATAAACTTATTCCTTTAATACCCTCGGGTGCATCTGGTGTTCTTGCAAGCACAAGATGGATAATATTTTCTGTTAAGTCATGTTCACCGAATGAAATCCAAATTTTTTGACCTGTTAATTCATAATGATCATCTTTAGGAATTGCAGTTGATTTTATTAAACCAAGATCAGTTCCGCACTGTGGTTCTGTCAGACACATAGTACCCATCCACTCACCAGAAGTCATGTTAGGTAGATATTTATCTTTAAGTTCCTCTGTAGCTTTTTTTAAGATGGTTTTCATTGCTCCATGACTTAATCCTGGACCCATATAGAATGCCATATTAGCAGCAATACCAATCTCACCTGCAAGTATGGCAGTCGTAAACGGTGCTCCACCACCACCATATTGAGTGGGCATAGTTGCACCAACATAGCCTGACGTCTTTACTGCATCATACAATTTTTTAAATCTTTCAGGGGTATGAACTTCAGGGCCCTCTGCTCCATCAGTGACATATTTTAGGCCCTCTCTATCTCCAATTTTATTACTATCTAGTACTTCTTGCTCATTAAGGCGCCCAATTTCAGAAACAACGCTCATGAGTGTTTCCGAATCATATTCCTTGAACTTTTCTATGCCAGCAATGACCTCATCGTAGTTAAGCATAGCCAAATTGTATTTGAAATCTTCTATTGGACTTTTGTACGACATAGGTTTAAGAATATTTATTGTAGTTTAAATATATATAACCTTTGTCTCATAAATTGCAAATTTCTAATTTTGTTGGCCATATCGATGGGGAAAGTCTGAAAAGTTAGAATTATGAGTATTTATCTGCCTATTGCAGAGCTCTCAGTTAACATTTTTCTATTATTGTCTTTAGGCGGAGTTGTAGGATTTCTATCAGGCATGTTTGGTTTAGGTGGAGGCTTTTTAATGACCCCATTACTAATATTTATAGGCATACCTACCAATGTTGCAGTTGCAACTTCAGCAAACCAAATTGTTGCATCCTCAATTTCTGGAACATTAGGACATTGGAGACAAGGTCTTGTAGATTTTAAAATGGGAGGGGTCTTGCTTATTGGTGCCTTCTTTGGATCAATCTTGGGCGTTTGGATATTCAGTAGGCTTGTTGCAATTGGTCAAATTGATACGGTGATCTCAATTCTATATTTTGCTCTTTTAACAGGTATAGGGTTATCAATGCTGATTGAAAGCTCTAAAGTCATAAGGGATAGAATAAGAAGAAAAAATGTTAAACGAAAGATTCATTATCATAACTGGGCGCATAGATTGCCCTTCAAAGTTAGATTTTATAAATCTAAATTATACATAAGTGTTATTCCTCCAATTATAATTGGTTTTGTGATTGGTATCTTATCAGCAACAATGGGAATTGGTGGTGCTTTTATATTAATTCCTGCAATGATTTATTTTTTGGGAATGCCAACCTCAAAAGTTATAGGTACATCGTTATTCCAAATTATTTTCATAACTGCACTTGTCACTATCTTACATGCTACTACTACTTTTGCTGTTGATGCAGTTCTAGCTTTCTTTTTAATACTTTCTTCTGTAATTGGTGCTCAAGTGGGGGTATTGGCGGCCAATAAGTTAAGAGGTGAAGAAATAAGGGCTTTACTAGCCATTATAGTACTTGGTGTTGCAACTAAAATTGCGCTTGATTTGTTAGTAGAGCCTAACGAAATTTTTAATTTATCTGTAATACGATTAGTTTTCTGATGATCAAACAATTAATTATTTTATTTTATTTTTTGACTGGAGTGATGACACCTTCAATTTCAATTGCACTTGTAATTGGCTCAGACCAGGAAGAAATATATATAGACGCAAATTTCTCTGGTGAAGAGCTTCTCGTTTTTGGGGCATTTTATTCTGATCCATCTCAGTCAAGAGATAGTAAAAGTGACATACTTATAGAAGTTGTTGGTCCTCTTGAGGACGTTGCGTTAAGAAAGAAAGACTCATATTTTGGATTTTGGTTAAATTCTAAAAGTGTAACTTTCAGAGATGTGCCAGGTTTCTATTATCTTTCCAGTACATCTGAACTTGCAGATGAATTTTTAATAAATAATCAAATTGGACTACTTGAGAAGAAAAAATCAGAGATGATTGATTGGAGCTTACTTACTACTGATTGGGGTAGCATTATAAATGAAAAGGAAAAAGAAGAATTCTATAATGCTCTAATTAGAACAAAACAAAATGATAGTTTGTACAAACAAGTTTCAGATGAAATTGAAATCATTGATGGAAATCTATTCAGATCTTATATTGATATTCCGAATACCGTTCCTGTAGGAGAATACACTGTTAACCTTCATTTAATTATAGATAATGAGATATCTCAGGAATATTCTTACAACTTTATGGTTACTAGAGTTGGAATTGAGGAGGCAATCTACTCATTTTCAAAAAACTATCCATTCTTTTACGGATTGATTTCTTTAATAATTGCAATAATTATTGGCTGGAGTGGTGCTGAAATATTTAAAAGATTTAGAAGAATATAGTGACTGAAATATCATATTTATATGTAGTTCTTGCAGGACTTCTTAGTTTTCTTTCTCCATGTGTATTACCAATTGTTCCAGGTTACTTATGTTTTATGGCGGGAACTAGTTTGGATAAATTACAATTGGACCAAGGTGATGAAATTAAAAAAAAGGTTTTTAGTTTTTCATTAAGTTTCGTGTTTGGGTTTTCAACCGTATTTGTAATCTTAGGTGCTTCTGCAACTTTATTAAGTAGCTTAGTTTATGAATATCTCGATATTTTACGTATTCTTGGAGGAATAATAATTATCATATTTGGTATTCATTTTATGCAAATCATACAAATACCATTTTTAAATAGGGAGATGAGATACCAAATTGAAAGCTATAGACCAGGTATAGTTGGCTCTTATGTAATTGGTTTGTCGTTTGCATTTGGATGGACGCCTTGCATTGGGCCTATACTGGGAAGTGTTTTATCAATAGCCGCAAGCTCAGAGACAGTATCGTATGGAATAGTTTTACTTATGCTGTATTCAGCTGGCTTGGGCATACCTTTTCTAATAGCGGCCTATGCAATAAATGGCTTTATGAAATTCTTATCAAAAATAAGAAATTATATAAGATTAATTGAAATTTTTACTGGTCTTTTACTAATTTTATTTGGTATCTTGATACTAACAAACAGAATTCAAGAATTGGCTTTCTTTTTTATAAAGTATTTTCCATTCTTAGCGCAATTTGGATAAAGGAGTAAATATGTTTCAAAAAGATTTATTGAAAAATAAAAGAATTTTAGTTTCCGGTGGAGGTTCAGGACTTGGCAAGGCAATGGCGACAAGATATTTAGAACTAGGTGCCGATGTCTATATTTGTGGCAGAAGAAAGTCAGTATTAGATGAAACGGCAAAAGAGCTTATGGATATGCATGGAGGATCTGTAAAATCAATCTCATGTGATATCAAAGTTCCTGAAGCAATAGAAGATATGGTGGACGAAATTTGGAGCGAAGGGCCTCTAACTGGGCTACTAAATAATGCCGCAGGAAACTTTATCTCGAGAACAGAAGATTTATCTCCAAGAGCATTTACTGCTATTTCTAATATTGTTTTCAATGGAACTTTTTACATGACAAATGCAATAGGTAAAAGGTGGTTAGCTGAAAATTTAAAAGGAAGTATAATTTCTATTTTAACTACATGGATTGATAGCAGTGGTCCATATACAGTTCCATCAGCAATGTCTAAGTCTGGTTTGGCGACAATGACTAGGTCTCTTGCAGCTGAATGGGGAAATAGAGGTATAAGATTAAATGCTATCTCGCCTGGACCATTTCCGACCAAAGGTGCGTGGGATAGATTAGCGCCAGGAGGCAAAGGTGCAAATATGATGGAGTCGATTCCAATGAAAAGAACTGGAGAACTCAGTGAGCTCGCAAATTTAGCAACTTTCTTGATGGCAGATGGAGTCGATTACTTAACAGGAGAAATTATTACTATCGATGGGGCTCAATGGTTGAATCATGCGGGTAATTTCTATGAAATGTTAAAAGATGTAACCGATCAAGAGTGGGAACAACTCAGAAATATGATTAAAGCCTCAAATGATGCTGATAAAGCAAAAAGGTCTGTCTAGATAAAAGAATCCTTAAAAAGTTTTTTGCTCAAACCTCTTATCAGTGGTGGCACGTGTCTCATAAAGAACGATGCAAATTTTGCTTCGAAGCCAACTGGATGATGGATTCTACTTGAGTCATAAGCGGACCAGACCGAACTTACGACTTTCTCAACTGGATAAACTTTTGTTTTTTGATTAACAAATTCACGGTCCAATTGACTTCTTGCGCCAGTTGTAACAGCTTCAGCATCTAAGATTGGTGTTTCGGTAAACCAAGGGTTAATTTCAGATACTTTAATGCCATACCGCTCGAACTCAATACGCAGATTTTCAGTAAGAGAGCTTACGGCATGCTTTGTTGCTCCATAAACAGATATACCTGGAGCTGTAATAAGTCCCGCAACTGAACTTGTATTAAGTAGCATGCTGTTTTTTGTGCTTTTTAAAATTTCAAGCATTGTAAAACATCCATTAACAACACCTTTAAAGTTTACATCAATTATTTTGTTCATTTCCTCAATTTTTATATCCTCAAATGCTCCTGCAAAGTTTGCTATACCTGCATTATTAAAAAATATATCGCACCTACCACCTGTATACTGTGAGAAACTTTTTTCTGCTTCAATCCAATCTTGGATATTCGTTACATCTAATTTTTGATACATACATTTATTATGACCAATGATTTCGGCTACCTCTTTCAGACCTTCTTGATTGATGTCAAAAAGTCCTACATTCCATCCATTTTCAGCAAACGATATTGCAGTTGCCTTACCGATTCCTGATGCTGCGCCAGTAATAAAAATACTTTTTGTCATCTTAAGCTATAGTCCTTTTAAAAATAATTTAGTTGCGAATAAGCTTACCTCGGACGGCTCCAAATCGTTTCTTTCCAATAATTGATCGCCAAGATTAACGCTAACAGCAATGACAGATGTTACCATAAGTGAAATATCATTTTGAGGAAATCTAACAATTTTTGACATGTTTACTGTTACTTCAAGCAGTTTTTTATTAAAGTTTTGGTATTCTTTCGAATTTTGTCCCAACCATTTAAGATCTAATATATATTTTTTATTATTTTTGAAAAAAATATAATTTTCTGCATCATTCGATATCCAGTTAAACCAGCTACTAAAGGCAATACTTACTAACTCGTCAAAGGTTTTAGCTTTATTAATTTCAGGAATGATAAAATTACTAAATTCGTTAATAAGCCTATTTACAATAACTAAAAAAACTTCAACTTTATCATCAAAGTAATTATAGAATGTCCCAGAACCTAAACCAGCCTCAGATACAATCTCTCTTACATTAGAACTATCAAGGCCCTTTTCAGTAAAAACTTTTCTTGAAGCTAAAATTATGGAGTCGCGATTTTGTTGTTTGTTAAGCTGCCTTTTTCTTTTATTAAAAGGAAGATCAATGGTTTTATTCATTTATTATTAACACCGACAGCTTCTGAAATATTTGCAAACCCATCATCTTTGATAAGTTTAACAAGATCAATCAAAATCTTATTTATTAGTTGAGGGCCACCATAAGTGAGTGAAGTATACATTTGTACTAATGATGCACCTAGTTTGATTTTATTATATACGTCTGATGCACAGCCAACTCCGCCTACACCAATTAAAATTAATTCTTGATTTGTCTCTTGATATAAAAATTTTAAAACTTTGTCTGATAAATCTTTTATCGGAGTGCCAGATAATCCACCGTCTCTTTTCTTATTGAAATCTCGTAAAATTTCTGGTCTTGAAAGTGAGGTATTTGTAGCAATAATTCCATCGATATTATATTTATTAACAAGATTAAGAATCATGCTGTAGTGATCATTTGTATTATCTGGATCAATTTTTAGCATGATTGGCTTTCTATTGGTTGCCTCATTCCTAATTTGAGAAATATCTCTTAAAAGTACTTCAAGATATTCTTTTTTTTGCAATTCCCGTAAGGTTTCAGTATTTGGAGATGAAACATTAATGGTTACGTAATCACAAGAGACTGAAATCTTTTTGTAAATTTTTAGATAATCATCAATAAAATTTTTAGTATCTTTATTTGGTCCAATATTTGATCCCACAACACCTGTTCTTTTTGCAGACATAAGATTCTTTACAAACCTCTTTTCTCCCTTGTTATTAAAACCCAATTTATTAATTATGGCATTGTCCTTTTTTAATCTAAAAATTCTTGGCTTTGCGTTTCCATATTGTGGCTTCGGTGTAACAGTTCCACATTCCACAAATCCAAATCCAATCTTTAATAGAGGGTCTATTAATTCAGCGTTTTTATCAAAGCCAGCAGCAATTCCCAGTGGGTTACTGAAGCTTAGGCCTTTAACATTAGTATGCAAACTTTGATCTTGAAAACCTTTACTTAGTAATGGACTTCCATATTTTGTTAATTTTATTGTGACGTTATGGGCAGTCTCTGGTGGCAAAAGCTGAAGCATACCGGTTAACAAACTCATCACTTGCTCACTTTTATTCTTTCTCTAATAAGTTGTATTGTTTCTTTTATGCCGTAGATAGCAATAAAAGTGCCAAATCTTGGTCCATCACTTTTGCCAAAAAGAACCTGATAAATAAGTTTGAACCAGTCTCTTAAATTATCAAACTTATAATCTTTACCAATTTGATAAATTTCAGTCTGTATGGTCTCAGCATCAACATTATCTGGCAAAAGCTCAATTCGATTAATTAAATCTAAAAAAATACTTTTTTCTTCTTCACTGGGTACTTTAAACTGAATTTTGTCGGCATTAACATTCTTTTCAAATGATATTGCTCCAGTTATAAGTTCTAACATAAAATTATGATCAGAATTGATAACTGAATCATCATATTTTTTAATAAAATCTAGAATGAAATCTGGATCACTCTTTCCACTAGCTGAAACTAAATTTAATATTAAATTGAAAGAGATAGGTATTGATCCAATGTGATTCTGACTATTCATGATATGCCAAACTGGATTTTCAATTTTTTCCTCATCATTTTGGTCATTAAATTTATTTAAATGACTCAAAAATTCATCAACTGATTTGGGGATCACATCAAGAAATAATTTTTTTGCTCTTCTTGGATTTTGGTACATAAAGTAGCTTAATGTTTCCTTAGGGGCATAAGACAGCCATTCTTCAATACTCAAACCATTTCCCTTTGATTTTGAAATCTTTTCACCATTCTGATCAAGAAACAATTCATAGAAATAATTTTCGGGAGGTTGATGCCCTAAAGCACGGCATACTTTGGATGAAAGTTGAAAAGTTGGTATCAAGTCTTTACCATACATTTCATAATCAATATCTAAAGCACACCACCTCATTGCCCAGTCCACTTTCCATTGTAATTTGCAATTACCATCTAAAATAGACTGTTCAATTTCCTTATTATTCTGGAGATACACAACCGTATTTTTTTCAGTATTGATTGAAATAATTTCAACTTCGAGTACGTGTCCTGTTTCTGGGCAAATTGGTAAAAATGGACTGTAAGTTTTTTTTCTTTCCTCTCCTAATGTTGGTAATATTATTTTTTTAATCTCATCATAAGAATTTAAAACTTTAATTAATTGGTCATTGAAGAATCCTGACTTATAAAGCTCTGTCGCGCTCTTAAAAGAATATTTGAACCCAAACTTATCAAGAAATGCTTGCAACATCTCATTGTTATGGTTTCCAAAACTCTTTGATGTTTCAAAAGGATCTGGAATCGAGGTTAAAGGTTTGTGTAAATTTTTTTCCAAAATTTCCTGATTAGGAACATTATCAGGAACTTTTCTTAATCCATCCATATCATCAGAAAAAGCAATCAATTCAACTTCATAGTCAGATACCGCTTTTATAGCATTTAGCACCATGGTGGTCCTTGCGACTTCTCCGAAAGTACCTATGTGGGGAAGTCCACTTGGTCCATAACCAGTCTGAAGCTTGATTTTTGAATGATCTTTGAGGTTAGCTCTCTCGACTATCTTTCTAGCTTCTATAAATGGCCATGCTTTTGAATTTTCATTTACTATTGTCATATAAGTGACAATAACATAAATAAGCGGTAATTCGGTGAAAAACAAACAATTTTTTTAATTGAAGTAAACTAAAAAAGAACTATTTGGGCTTATAGAGATAATAATAAACCTATAAATTTTATTAATTTTAATATAGTACTCCTAGCTGATTATGAAAAAAAATAAACTAAGAAAACCTACTCAAAGTGAAGCAGAAGAAGCGGTTCGTACATTAATTAAGTGGGCTGGGGACGATGTAACACGCGAAGGTTTACTTGATACGCCGAAAAGAGTAGCCAAGGCATACAAGGACTGGTTTTCTGGATATGATGAAGATCCAAAAGAAATTTTAAAAAGAACATTTTCAGAGACAGGTGGTTACGATGAAGTCATAATGTTAAAAGACATTAGAATTGAATCACATTGTGAACATCATATTGCGCCATTTATTGGAAATGCTCACGTTGCATATCTTCCTAACAAAAGAGTTGTTGGCATCAGTAAATTAGCAAGAATTACCAATATATTTGCTAAGCGAATGCAGGTTCAAGAAAAGCTAACTTCTGAGATCGCAACATGTATACAGGATTGTTTGAAGCCTAAAGGAGTTGCAGTTGTGGTTGAAGCACAACATGAGTGTATGACCACTAGAGGAGTGCATATGCCAGGCATATCAATGGTCACCAGTAAACTTCTAGGAAAATTTAGAACAGATGCCTCTACACGTAGAGAATTCTATAGTATGCTAAATCAAGGTCCCATACTTAAAAAAAGCTAATATATATTTATCAACTACATGCTTAATTTTAAATTAATACTTAATGTATTAGGTTTCTTATTGATTGCTTTGAGTTTTGTTTTGCTCGTGCCAGCTATATTAGATCTAGCTTTTCGTAATGAAACATGGCAATCATTTATAATAAGTTCAATAATTACTCTTGGATTTGGTATTACCTTTTTTATTTCAACAAGAAATTCTGCAGAAAATAAAATCCAAACCCAAGATGCATTTTTAATTACCACGTTATCCTGGGTTTTTATTTGTATTTTTGGTTCTCTGCCTTTCTTTTTAGCGAACCTTAATATTAGTTTTACAGACTCAATTTTTGAGTCTATGTCAGGCATTACTACAACAGGATCAACAATTCTAAGCGACATTAAGTCTATGCCTGAAGGCATTCTACTTTGGCGAGGACTTCTCCAATGGATCGGGGGGGTTGGTATAATAGTCATGGCTATTAGTATACTTCCTGTATTGCAAGTCGGAGGTATGCAGGTCTTCAGAACAGAATCATCAGATACAACAGAAAAGATCTTACCAAGAACTGCGCAGGTATCTTTTGCGGTAATCATAATATACTTATCATTAACCGTTCTTTGTTTCATATCTTACTGGTTAAGCGGTATGAGACTTTTCGAGTCTTTAGTTCATTCAATGACAACGATAGCTACAGGTGGTTTTTCAACAAGGAATGACTCTTTCGCTAGCTTTAATAATCGATCAACGGAATACATTGCAATTTTATTTATGATTTTAAGTAGCCTTCCAATTTTGATTTATCTTGAGGTTACACGTAATGGTATCAAAAGTTTTTTTAGAGATACCCAAATAAAAACTTTTTTAATAATAATTTTTGTAAGTTCTTTATTAGTAATTTCTTACTTATGGATATTTGATTTTAAAAATTTTGAACAGTCTTTAAGACATGGTACATTTAATGTTGTCTCGATTATAACTGGGACAGGTTATACTTCCGATAATTACAATTTGTGGGGACCATTTCCAATTTACTTACTTTTCTTTGGCATGTTTGTTGGCGGCTGTGCTGGTTCAACTACTTGCGGTATCAAGGTTTTTAGATTTCAGATATTATTTGAAACTTTAAAGATACAAATTCAAAAGCTGTTACATCCCCATGGCGTATTTGTTCCACACTATAATCATAGAAAAATTCAGGACGAAGTAACATCTTCAGTCATGAGTTTCTTCTTTATATTCATACTCAGTTTCATAACTATTACTCTACTTTTATCTATGACTGAGCTTGACTTTGTAACTTCATTATCAGCAGCTGCGACTTCTCTTGCCAATGTTGGGCCAGGACTTGGAGCCACAATAGGTCCAGAAAATTCTTTTTATGCAGTTTCTGATACTGCTAAGTGGATACTTATATTCTCAATGTTATTAGGGAGATTAGAGATATTAACTGTGTTAGTTATTTTTCATCCTGCCTTTTGGAAGAAATAATCAAAATATTACTTTTAAAATTTCTTTTTGAACAAATAGTCTATTCCTCGCTTCTTGCCAAACCCTTGAATTATTTCCATCTATAACACTTGCTTCAACTTCCTCATTTCTGTTTGCTGGAAGACAGTGCATGAAAACACTATCCGATTTAGCCATATTCATAACCTTTTCGGTAACTCTGAATTCTTTAATTAAATCATAATCCAAATTTTTTGTATCCTCTCCCATTGATTTCCATGTATCTGTCATCACGGCATCGGCGTGAGCAAGGATTTGATCATTTATATGATGATGTACAATATCACCGAGATCAGTTGAAATGTCGTATTCCTGCATTTTTTTTTTATACTTTTCAAACCATGCCTCTGGACAAAAAATATTAAGTGAGAAGCCTAATTCTTTTTTAAAAGCCTCAATCCAAGAATTTGCTACATTTGTAATAGGTCCCATCCAAACAATATTCAATTTTTCTAAACTGCCCCTCTCCTCTAATAACGTCATCAGTCCAGCCAGGCACTGACAAGGATGTGATAAATTTGATAGTGCATTTATCACAGGTAAATGAGACAGCTTAGAAGCACTCATTATAGTTTTATGATCGTTGACCCTAAGAATAAGTCCGTCAGCATATAGTCCAAAAGTATTTATAGTATCACTTACGCTTTCTTTGTCATTACCCAGGTGAATATCTTCCTTATTTAAAATTGTTGTAGAGCCTCCCAATTGTTTTATTGCAATATCAAATGACAACCTTGTTCTAGTAGATTTTTTTTCAAAAAATAATACTAGGTTTTTACCATTCAGATGATTCTGTATTGTTGTTTTTGACCTCTTATTTTGCAAGGCATCATCTAGTAAGCTGGTTAATTCACTCTTTGAGAGTTCTTTTATATCTATAAAATTTTTCATTATTTTAACTCGCTGCAAGTAGCTCTTATTTTATCTATTGCTTCATCGCATTCAGTTAAGGTCAGATTTATTGGAGGCAAAAGTCTTACTACATTGTCTGACGCTTTTACAGTTAGAATGTATTTTTCTCTTGCAAGATTAACAAATTTATCATTTTCAACTTTACACTTTAGCCCTAAAATAAAGCCTCTTCCTCTGATATTTTCAATAACACTTGGAAAATCAGTAATCACGTTTTGAAGTCCTTCATAGAGCTTTTTTGCAACAACATTAATTTCACTAAAAAATTTGTCTTTTAGCATTATATCCAAAACAGCATTTCCAACTGTACAGGCAAGTGGATTACCTCCGAAAGTTGAACCATGGGAACCAAAATCCATTTTTCCACCTACTTCTTTGGATGTAAGGCACGCACCTAATGGAAAACCATTACCAATAGCTTTAGCTATAGTCATTATATCTGGACTTACTCCGGACCATTCATAAGCAAATAATTTTCCTGTTCTGCCCACACCACATTGCACTTCATCAAAGATTAGAAGACACTTATTTTCATCACAAATTTTCCTTAATCCCTCAAGGCATTGTTTAGGAACTTCTCTAACACCGCCCTCACCTTGTATTGGTTCAATAATTACTGCAGCGGTTTTTTCACTTATTGAGTTTTGAAGCTGCTGATGATCACCAAATTCAAGGAATTTAAAATCGTTAACTGTAGTATTAAAAGAGCTGAGTTTGTCTGGACCACCTGCTGCAAGTGCTCCTATTGTTCTGCCGTGAAATGAACCTGAAAAACTTAAAATTTCTGTTTTATTCGAAGAATTTTCTGTGTCATGAAAATATCTTCTGGCAATCTTAATGCTTGCCTCAATCGCTTCAGTACCTGAATTACAAAAGAATACATAGTCTGCAAAAGAATTATCGCATAATCTTTTCGCGAGTTTTTCTTGTTCTGGTATCTGATATACGTTTGATAAATGCCATAATTTATCAATTTGTTCTTTTAACTTATCATTTAGATAGGAGTTTGAATAACCTAGGGAATTAACCGCTATTCCTGTACCAAAATCTAAAAACTTCTCCCCTGATTTTGTATATAAATAGCTACCAACTCCATGGGTAAATTCTAAGTTTGATCTAGGGTATGTTGGAAGAACATTAGTCATTTTATGGTCTCAATTTATAACCTGATTTTAACATCATATAATTTATCGCGATAAGAAATATAAAAATTACTAATAATATAAAAATAGCTGTAAGGTATGAAGAATCACTTACACCTAGGAAGCCATAACGAAAACCATCAATCATATAAAAAAATGGATTTATTAAACTTGCCGTTTGAATGGGTCCTGGTAACACAGTTATTGAATAGAATGTACCAGAAAGAAAGGACAACGGAACAATTACAAAGTTGCCTACCGTTCCAAGATGGTCCCATTTTTCAGCCCATATTCCTGAAATAGTTCCAATTAATGACATGATTGCTGAAGCTATTATAGCAAAAATAAGAATTATATAGATATTATAAATACTAACATCAGCAAAAGGGTACATCATGAGAGCACAAGCAACTGCAACAACTATCCCCCTGGTAATTCCAGCTAAAGTAAAAGCTAAAATTATTTCAATATTATTGAGAGGCGGCATCAAGAGATCAACAATATTGCCCTGCACTTTGGACATCAAGATGGAAGAGGAATTATTCATAAAGGCATTTTGAATGATGGTCATCATTATCAAACCTGGGAATAGAAAACTTTTAAAACTATCAAGTGGATAATTAGTTCTTACAGAACCAATCGCTGTAGTAAAGATTACCATAAAAAGCAAACTAGTAGCTGCAGGTGCAACAATTGTCTGGAGTGGGATTTTAGTAAATCTTTGTACTTCTTTTTTGTATAAAGTAATAATACTTATTGGATTGTACTGCATAGCGACTGTTTAATTAAATTTCTTAAAATGTCATTAATATTTAGATTTCAGTAATTATTCTATTCAACTGATATTTATAGATAAATTTTTATACTCACAGATTGAGCAATAATATCAACATTTAGTATATTTATATTGAATTTTATCAAAATGTAGTGGTAACATTTGCCATCTATTAAGGAGAAATTATGCCCTGGACATATGAACGAATTGAGAAGCTAAAACAGCTTTGGGATGAAGGTCTAACAGCAAGCAGAATTGCAGCGGAGTTAGGTGAAGTCACAAGAAATGCGGTAATTGGTAAAGCACACAGATTAGGTCTTTCGGGCAGAATGGCTTCCAAAAGTAAAAGTGGTGGCATATCAATAATCCGAAAAAAAAGAATAAATTTATCTAAAAGTCAAAAAGTGATCGATATTTCACCCATTATTGATGAACCAATGAACCCAACCGCATTTAAAGACATCAAGGATGGTTTATGTAGATGGCCTCTGGGAGAACCAGAGGAAATAGATTTTAAATTCTGCGGAAGGAATACGAATGAAGGATTTGTCTACTGTCAAGCTCATCACAAACAAGCTTATCAACCACTAAGCAAAGTAAGAGAACGAAAGAAAATCAAAAAGAAATTTAGAATTACTTAGAATAAAAACTCAAGAGAGAGGCTTAGACCAAAAGAAAAGATCAATAAGATTATAATTACAAATATTACTCCGTTAATTAAGTTCATTTTTATTCCTTTTTATAAGATGGTATAAGTTTTTCACCTTTACTTATTTTATCTTTAATTTCTTTTATTGTTGACTCCATTCTGACATATCTTTCTGCAGTTGATGGATGAGTTCCTCCAGTTGAATAAATTGAATTAGGAACTTCTACAGCAAATCTTCTCCAAAAATTTACAGCATTATCTAAGTTGTACCCCGCTTGCGCTAAAATATACATACTAAGATAATCAGCCTCATTCTCATATTCAATTGAATAAGCTGTAGCGCCGATACTTTGACCTACTTCCATCATGTCTTGTGGCAGACCGACGTATATTCCAAACAATAAACCAAGCAACGCCCCTGTGTTTGCGTTTTGAATTTTATCAGCAACATGCTTATTGGCATTATGAGCCAATTCATGAGCGAAAACAATTGCAGCTCCAGTTTCATTTTGTATCAGCCACTTTGCCATCCTTAGTGAGAAAACCATAATCTCACCATTTGCAAAAGCGTTAAAAGTATTGTTATCAAGATCAATGACAAAGTTGAAACGGCATCTTTGTTCACTTCTGATTTTTATATTTTTAAATTCATCACCTCTAAGAATCTTGAATTCATATAATTTCTGGTAGTCTTTATCAATCTTTTCAACATAGGATTTAAATGCATCTTCCCCCTGAATTAAGCTTTCACCGTCTATTTCTAAAATCTCATCATCAACTAAGATGCCCGCTTTACTTGCAGGCGAATTAGTACCTAAACTCACGACTTTTAATTTTGATCCTAATGAAAGGCTTTTATTGATTTCTTTACGGATCGTTTCATATGCCGAGTACTCATTCGCAAGATTCATTCCTAAAGCAAATATTCGGTCATCCTCAGCACATAGATCTGAAGCACTGAACAATATATCTGTACCCATAGTTGAAAATGGTAAATACGTATCAAGCCATGAATCAGCGAACATTTGGTTTTGTATATCTCTTTCTTTTTCAGTTATTGCTGTGCTGTAGTCTGGAAGCTGTGTTTGCGGTTGGGCGCAAGAGATAAGAAGTAATAAAGCTAAAATTGATAATTTTTTCGTCATAATCGTTCTGAACGTTCTTTCTTAATCATATAGTAAGAGTGAATAAATATAATAGTTATTATAAAAATGCCACCAATCAAGGTTTTTTGCGTTGGTGCTTCACTGATAAAAAACCATACCCATAGAGGTCCTAAGGCGGTCTCGAGTAAGAAGAAAATTCCCACTTCAGGAGAACTAATGAATTGCGGTGCAATACTTATAAATACAAAAGATACGCCTACTGTGACTATCATTAATGACAAAAGTATTAAATCAGTTGAATTAATTATAAAACTATTAACAAAGAATACTGCTACGCAAGCTGTTAAAAGTTTACCTAATATATATGAGGGCACAAAATTGATATTTGGCGAACTTCTCATTACAGTTAAGCTTGCTCCAACAAAAGCAGCACATAAGAGTCCATAAAAATCACCAAGATATCGATTAAGCTCGTATGACTCATAGAAAATATAAATTACAGCAATCAAACAACCAAGAGAGCAAATCCAGGTGATCAATTGAGGTTTTTCGTGAAGAAAAATAAATGAAAATATTGACGCAATTATCGGAACAAGACTAATCATTATTAAAGCGTTTGCGACATCTGTATTTGCTAAAGCTAAAATAAATGTAATGTTAGATCCCATTATTAAGACTGCATTTAATAGCCCAGGTTTTCCGATACTCATAAAATCTGGGATAGCTCTAGAACTGAAGAAAATAAAATAGCCAATTAATAATGCAGTTCCAGGAAACAGAGATCTATAAAACAAAAGGTTCCATGTATCTATTGATACGAGTCTTATAATTAGTGAATCTGGGGTAACAATCATTACTCCAATGAATGCAAGTAGGGTTCCCTTTTGTGTATTTGATAATTTGTTAAACATAAATTTTAATGGCGCGCCGGGAGAGATTCGAACTCCCGACCCCCAGATTCGTAGTCTGGTGCTCTATCCAGCTGAGCCACCGGCGCATATAAGTTGATTATAGTTTATTTTCCTATAATCAAACCAAAAATCTTTTTTTTATAAATTTGTAAATTACAGGAACTATTACAATTATACTTATCAATAAAACAGGAAGTAAATACTCAATTTTTAAAATATCACTTGATGAAAAATTTTGCGTTTCCATAATATTTTGAATTCCGTTTCCAATACTCACTAAAATGTATGCCCAGGGAATAACACCAAAGATCGTTGCTATAAAATAGTCTCTAAACTTCATATCCAAGACAGCTGGAAGTAAATTTTGTATTCCAAATGGAACTCCACCTATAACTCTTATAAAGAGCAAGTAACTTATCGAATTACGATTAAAACCATCCTTGAACTTTTTAAATCTTTCACCGAATTGTTTTAAAATATAAGCTTTAAATAAATATCTACCATACAAAAATACAATTACTGCTCCCGTGATTTCACCAATTATCGCTATGAGTAATCCTACATATAGGCCAAAGTAAAATCCTGCTAAAATACACACTGGTGTTATTGGCCCCATTAAAGAAATCATCACTGCAATTATTAAGATGCATATAACGACTGAGAGTGATGGATAGGAAAGTATATAATCCTGAATATATCCATGTTGGTTTATTAGAAATTCCATAGATATAGGGTTATATTTTCCCAGAAAATATAAAATTAGAATGATAGCGAGACCAATCCCCAGTAACCTTAATGACTTATTTTTAAACATATATCTTATTTAATGAATATTAATTGACTATCAATAGAATGCAATTTATAAGCCAATCACCTAACAAAATAGAATTATGAAAAGAACATTTCAACCAAGCAACTTAGTCAGAAAAAGACGTCATGGATTTAGAGCACGTTCAGCGACTAAAGATGGAAGAATCATTTTGGCTAGGCGCCGTGCTAAGGGCAGAAAAGTTCTCTCAGCTTAGAACAAGATATTCAATGAACAAATTAGAGACATTAAAATCCTCAAAGGATTTTCAAAGAGCTAGAAGTGGACGCTTCTTTAGAAGTAAGTCCTTTTTGTTACAGGCTTACGAGGATAAATCGTGCAATAAGGTAAAAGTTGGATACACAGTTTCAAAACAAAATGGAAACGCTGTCGTAAGAAATAAAATAAAGAGGCGATTAAGAGTAATTGCAAAAAATATTATTGGGGAATATGGTATTAAAAGTTGGAATTACGTAATTATTGGTAAGAAGAATTCGCTTATTGAAGATTTTAAAAATCTAGAATTTGAAATGAATGCTGCAATTAAAAAAATTCATAGTTAATAAATGAAATCAATATTTATATTTCTGATAGTATTATATCAAAGATTAATCTCTCCATATTTTCCCTCGTCATGTCGTTTTATGCCAACATGCTCTGAGTATGCAAAAGAGGCAATTGAAGAACACGGTTTAATTAAGGGAACCTATTTAGGTATGAGGAGAATAACAAAATGTCATCCAATAAAACTTTTAGGTGGTTCAGAAGGGTATGACCCTGTTCCAAAAGAGAAGAAGTAACCTATGGAAAGTAGAAATCTAATACTTGCGATAATACTCTCGGTAGTTGTTCTGTTTATCTGGAGTTTTTTCTTTGAAGCACCTGAACAAGAAATGCTTGATGGAGAAATAGGAAGTGGTGACGTATCAGAGGTTAATTCAAATGAACTTGATATGGAAGCCATTGACGAAATTGAGAGATCTCTAGGTATTAGCGAAAATGATAACATTGGTTTAGACGAGGCGCTGAGTGTTGATAAAAGAGTAAAAATTGAAACGGACAGCATTGTTGGATCAATTAATCTTAAAGGTCTAAAAATTGATGACATAGTTCTCAAAAAATATAATGAAACTCAAGAAGAGTTTTCAGAAAAAATTAGAGTTCTACAACCAATTGATACTTATGATGGCTATGAAGTAACATTTGGCTGGATAAAAAATCAAGACGCAAATTTTGAAACACCAAATACAGAGTCTATTTGGAAAGTGTCTAATAGCAGTGCTACTCTTACATCGAACAACGAAGTTGAATTTGAATGGAGCAATACAACTGGCCAGACATTTGTAACTACAATTGGCCTTGATGAAGACTATTTATTTGATATTACACAAGAAGTTAAAAATAATTCGAATGAAGAAATTATTATAAATAATGCAAGTAAGATAACAAGAAAGCAAGCGCCTTCTTTATCTGGTATGTTTATTCTTCATGAAGGGTTGCTAGGTGTCTTACAAGAAAAACTTGAATTAATAGATTACGATGACCTGAAAGATGATGAAGAAACACTTAACTTTGAAAGTGATAATGGTTGGGTGGGAATTACAGATAAATACTGGTTAGCTGCGCTCATTCCAGATCAGAATAAATCATTCAAAGCTATTTATACTTATGATAACGGATACATTGCTTACTATAGATCTCTCAATGCAACGAAAGTTGCAGCTGGTAGTGATCACATTGTTGAGAGTCAAATATTCATTGGCGCTAAAGAAGCAAAACTCATTGATCGATATCAAGAAGATTATGGCATTTATAATTTTGATTTAGCGATTGACTGGGGCTGGTTCTATTTTCTCACAAAACCATTATTTAACGTAATTTACTTCTTTTCTGAGTTATCAGGAAACTTTGGTTTGGCTATCATTATATTAACAGTTATTACAAGAATTGTTTTCTTTCCTCTTGCAAACTGGTCATTCATATCCATGGCTAAGATGAAAATGCTTCAACCTGAAATGACAAGAATTAAAGAACTCCACAAAGATGATAGAGCGCAGCAGCAACAGGCGCTGATGGCTTTGTATAAAAAGGAAAAAGTAAATCCAATCTCAGGATGTTTGCCAATACTTATTCAAATTCCATTTTTCTTTGCGATTTATAAGATGTTATTTGTTTCAATTGAAATGCGACATGCCCCTTTTTATGGATGGATACAAGACCTTGCTTCAAAAGATCCAACGACCATTTTTAACGCGTTTGGCCTTATACCATGGGATCCTCCATCTTTTTTAATTATTGGAATTTGGCCAATTTTAATGGGCTTAACAATGTACATACAACAAAAACTAAACCCAGCTCCCCCCGATCCAATACAAGCAAGAATATTCATGTTCTTACCACTTTTTATTACAATTCTTTTAGCACAATTTGCAGCTGGTCTTGTAATTTATTGGACAACAAATAACGTACTCTCAATTATTCAGCAGTGGATAATCAATAAAAGAACCACGGTCAAAACGAATTAAAATGTCTATAAAAAATAATGTGAGTGAAAGCTCTCAGCTTTTACAGAAATATTGGCCATCAGGAAAAAAATATTTCAACAGTACAGATCAATTTATTAAAAGATATAAAAATCGAATTATTGTTATTAAATACGGGGGTTATGCTCTTACAAAACCTCATTTAGTAAAATCATTTGCAAAAAATATTGCTCTTCTGAACCAACTGGGAATGAAAGTTATTATTGTCCATGGTGGGGGGCCGCAAATTGAAAATCAATTGAGAAAGAAAAAAATTAAGAATGAAGAATACCAAGGTTTAAGGGTTACAACAAAACAGATTTTAAGTGTTGTTAAGACAGTTCTGGCCGGTGATCTCAATAAACTTATTTCAAATGAAATTACAAAATATGGCAGTAAACCCAAACGTTTTGATGGGATAAGACAAAAAATCATCAATGCAAAAATAGCCATGAATGGGAATATCGGTTTTGTTGGAGAGCCCAGAAAAATTAATAAATCATTAATTCAAGCAGCGCTGGGTAAAAAACAAATACCTGTGATTGCGCCTTTGGGATATGACTCAAATAAAAATACGCTAAATATTAATGCTGATACTGCGGCTGCATTTATCGCTGAAACTGTCAAAGCCGAAAGACTTCTACTTTTGACAGATGTAGAGGGGGTAATGGATAATAACAAAAGATTGATTACCGAGCTGGATCGTAAAAAAGCATTTCAATACATAAAAAAAGGCACTATAAAAAGTGGTATGATTCCCAAAATTAAGGCATGTTTCAATACCCTTAAAAATGGGGCAAAAGGAGTTGCTTTAATCGATGGTCGTAAACAAAATGCAGTAGTAATGGAGATTTTAACAACGAAAGGTGCTGGAACACTAATAAAGAAATGAGTGATAATACAGAATTAAAAAATAAAATTGAAAGTGCTTGGGAAAATATTACTAAAATTTCTCCTAACGATGCAGACATCGCTGATGCTGTAAATGAAGTTATAAAAAAACTTGATAACGGACATTTTAGGATTGCAGAAAAAAATGGCAATGACTGGATTGTTAATCAGTGGTTAAAAAAAGCCGTTCTTATATCATTTCGAATAAATGATAATAAAATTTTAAAAGGACCTTACACGTCTTGGTATGACAAAGTAAAAGGTAAAACCGTTGATTGGAATGAAGATCAATGGAAAGAAGCTGGCTACCGACATGTTCCAAATGGTACCGTTCGTGAAGGATCTTTCATAGGTAAAGGCGTGGTGCTGATGCCATCTTTTGTAAATATTGGCGCTTACATTGATGAAGGTACAATGGTTGACACATGGGCAACTGTTGGATCATGTGCTCAGATTGGTAAAAACTGTCACTTATCAGGCGGTGTTGGTATTGGTGGTGTTTTAGAGCCACTGCAAGCAAATCCTGTAATAATTGAAGATGATTGTTTTGTTGGTGCAAGAGCTGAGGTTGCTGAAGGTGTAATTGTAAGAGAAGGATCGGTTCTCTCAATGGGAGTATATTTAGGAGCATCAACAAAAATTGTGAATAGGTCTACAGGTGAAATTAGTTACGGGGAAGTACCTGCTTATTCTGTAGTAGTTCCAGGTAGTCTTCCTAATGAAGATCCAAAAAAGCCAAGCTTATATTGTGTTGTAATCGTTAAAACAGTTGATGAAAACACAAGAAAGAAAACATCGATAAACGATCTACTCAGAGAATAAATTATGGAAGTCGTTGAACTAACAAAATCACTTATTTCTTGTCCAAGTGTCACACCTAATAACGAGGGGGTCTTGGACCTACTTCAAAAGGAACTCACTGACATGGGATTTACATGCAATCGTTATTTATTTAGTGATACTGACACACCCGACGTAGATAATTTATTCGCAAAAATTGGCAGTGGTGCTCCACATTTGTGTTTTGGAGGTCATACTGATGTTGTTCCAGTTGGTGATGAAAATGCATGGAATTCAAATCCATTTGAGGCCACTGAAAAAAATGGAAAGTTATATGGCCGTGGTGCGAGCGATATGAAATCTGCTATAGCTGCATTTGTTTCAGCAGTAAGAGAATACTTAGAGAATAATGAGATGAAAGGAACAATAAGTCTCTTAATTACAAATGACGAAGAAGGACCTGCAATCAATGGGACAAGAAAAGTACTAGAAGAAATTTATAAAAATGGAGAAAAGATAGATAGTTGCTTGGTAGGGGAACCCACATGCCCAAGTAATTTAGGTGAAATGATTAAAATTGGAAGAAGAGGCAGTATTACCACGACTATTAAAGTTTCAGGGAAACAAGGTCATGTTGCCTATCCAGAATGGACTCTCAACCCAATAAATCCTCTGACATCAATACTCAATACACTGTGTAATTTAGAGCTTGATAAAGGTACAGAAGACTTTCCACCATCAAATATGGAAATTGTTAAAATTGAATCAAGTGAAGGTGCGACTAATATTGTTCCACAAACCTCAACTGGAATATTTAATATTCGGTACAATATTAATCACACAAAAGAGAGTCTTCAATCAATGATCAATGAAGTTGTTTCAAAAAATATCAATAATAGTGACTATAAAGTTGATATAACTTTTAACAATTCTGCAGAACCATTTTTAACTGAAAAAGGTAAATTTACAGAGATAGTGAAAAGTTCTGTTGATGAGATTACAGGAATGAATTCTTCACTAACAACAACAGGTGGAACATCAGATGCAAGATTTTTTAAAGATTACTGCGAAGTAGCAGAGTTTGGACTTATTGGAGAGACCGCACACCAAATTGATGAAAATGTAAATACTGAGGACATAACTAAGCTTAAAGAAATTTATAGTCTAATAATCACTAAGTACTTCCAATAAAAATCAACTATTTATCAATTTTAGAGCTATTTAGGTATTATACTATTAGCAACATTAGCATGATGGTCAAAGCTATATCCAATTTAAGGGGGGAAGGATTAAAATTCCATCTAGTTCCAAACATAATAAATACCTAAATAATTGCTCCAGCTATTTGAAAAAGAAAGTAAACAGTCAAGATTACTGGGAAAGCCCTAAGAAAGTAGTTAAATGATTGCTCAAATATTTTTTTCATAATCATCTGTTACAGATTATTTGCTGAATTCGGGAGGGGAATAACATGTCAATTTGGCAAAGGCATAAAATTAATATTGATAGCTATTTGATTAGTATGTGGCCATGTTTGATGAAATGTATAGCGATGACGCTCAAATAAGAAAGCACTACTTACAAGTAAATTCATGGTTGAGAACCATGTCATCCACGGTCATTAGCCAAAAGAATTTTGAAGCTGAGTCTCATTTTAAAAGAATTGGTATTACTTTTTCGGTCAAAGATGATGATATGACTGAACGAATCATCCCATTTGATCTAATTCCAAGAATTCTAACAAACTATGAATGGGTAAAGATAGAAAAAGGTGTTTTACAAAGAGCGAAAGCTCTAAATTCTTTTCTTCACGATATTTATAATAGCGGTGAAATTTTTAAGGCGGGGATTGTTCCAAAAGAAATAGTTTATAAAAAATCGTCCTATGATCAGTCTATGATCAACTTTTCACCTCCAAGAAAGATTTATAGTCCAATAATTGGTGTTGACTTAGTCAGAACAGGAAAAGATGAGTTTTATGTTTTAGAAGACAATTGTCGGACACCATCCGGTGTTTCATACATGTTGGAAAATAGAGAAATCATGATGAAAATGTTTCCTGATTTATTTCATACGAATCGTGTTTTACGAGTTGATGACTATCCTACTAGATTACTGCAGACGCTAATGAGTCTTGCCCCAAAAAAATGTGATAGCAGTATACCAACAGTTGTCTTATTAACTCCAGGCCATTTAAATAGTGCATATTACGAACATACTTTTTTATCCGATCAAATGGGTATTGAAATGGTGGAGTCACAAGATCTTTTTGTTGAAAATGATTTGCTCTATATGAAGACAGTTGATGGACCAAAAAAAATAGATGTTGTTTATCGAAGAATTGATGACGAATTTTTAGATCCTCTTTGTTATAACCCGGACTCAGTCATTGGCGTCCCGGGGATCACTCAAGTTTATAAGACAGGTGGTGTGAATATATGCTCAGCTCCTGGTGCTGGTATCGCAGATGACAAAGCTATTTATATATTTGTCCCTGAAATGATAAAATTTTACCTTGGTGAAACACCTATTCTAGATAATGTTGAAACATGGAGATGTGAAAGAGATGATGAATTAACTTATGTATTAGAAAATATTGAAAAACTTGTAGTGAAAGAGGTTGATGGTTCAGGTGGTTATGGAATGTTAATTGGACCTAAATCAACTAAAGATCAAATTTCAGAGTTCTCTACTAAACTGAAAAGTAACCCTCGAGGATATATTGCTCAACCAACATTAGACTTATCATCCTCACCAACATTAATAGATAATGAAGTTTCAGGAAGACGAGTTGATTTACGCCCATTCTGTCTTGTTGGAGAAAAAGTACAATTATGCCCAGGGGGATTAACAAGAGTTGCATTAAATAAAGGATCTTATGTAGTAAATTCATCACAAGGGGGAGGAGTAAAGGACACTTGGGTCCTCGCAGATTAACATGCTAAGCAGAACAGCAGAGAATCTTTACTGGATTAGTAGATATATGGAAAGAGCAGAAACTATGGCACGCCTTCTTGATGTGGGTTATAGAATGTCTTTGTTTCCTAACCCTAAAGGCTACCATAATGAATGGGACTCAGTATTATCAGCTGCGGGTGCTGCTCAAGGTTACTTTACTAAATACAATGAAATAAATCAGGAAAATGTTGAGGATTATATTTTTTTTGACGAAGAAAATCCTTCCTCTGTGTACAGCTGTATATCCAAAGCTAGAAATAATGCTCTATTAGTGAGGACTGCATTCACTCCTGAGGCATGGGTTGCGATTAATAAGTCATACAAAGAGATATTGGAGCTAAAAAATAAAAAATTTACTCGTGCTGATCTACCAAACTTTACTGAATGGACTATTCAACAAGTAAATATGTTTCGGGGATCAGCAAACTCATTATTACGAAATGACGGATATCATTTCATATTTCTTGGTACATTCATTGAACGAGCAGATAATTCTGCAAGATTGCTCGATGTAAAATATTTTGTACTACTTCCAACTGCTGATTATATAGGGGGAAATCTTGATAATTTACAATGGATTATACTTTTACGATCACTATCTTCATTTCGCGCTTTTAGATGGGCTTATGATGGAGACGTGACCTCAACAAAAATTGCGCATTTTTTTATACTTAATAATGATTGTTCACGTTCTTTAAGTTTTTGTATAAATAATATTGTTTATCATCTTAATTGTTTGAAATGCAGTCCTGATAAAATCAGTGACATTTACTCTGGCCTTAAATCAGTTCATAATTCTGTGAAAGACGAAACTGTCGAGTCAATTATTGAATATGGTTTGCATGAGTATGTGACCAATTTTGTATCGAAGATATCTTTCTTAGACAATCAAATTCAAAATCATTTTTTTAGGTAGATCATGTTACTTACAATCAATCATACAACAAATTATGAATACGATGATAACCTATTAGGGTTAATTCAAACAACAAAGTTGACTCCATCACCCTACAATGGTCTTAAAATATTGAATTGGACTGTAAAAAGAAATAACAAATCTGGTGGTGAAATATTTAGAGATGGAGAGGGAAATAATATAATTAACTTCAAAGGCGAGCCATCAGAAAAGGAAATTAAATTTGTAGTTAAAGGAGAAGTTGAAACAATTGATACAAATGGAGTGTATGAAAGTTTGAATGATAAAATCGATCCTTATGTCTATTTAAGAAGTACAATTTTAACACTTCCAAATGATAAAATAAAAGAGCTAGCTTCTATTGCCTCAAAAGATAGCTCAAATGAAGACACTGTAACTATTGCTCATGATTTAATGCTCTTGATTGCAAAAAAAATTAAATATGAACCATATACCACCAATACGAACACAACTGCAGCTATGTCAATAAATCAAGAAAAGGGTGTTTGCCAAGATCAAGCACACATAATGATTTCCGCTGCTAGATACTTGGGCATTCCCTCAAGATATGTAAATGGCTACATGCATAAAAATAGAAATGACTCTGAATTTCAAGCTACACACGCATGGGCTGAACTTTATATAGATCAACTTGGTTGGGTTGGCTTTGATCCTACAAATCAATGTTGTCCTGATGAGAGATATATTCGAGTTTCATGCGGCTTAGATGCAAGTTATGCGGCGCCAATCAGAGGGATCTTTTTTGGTAACACCGCAGAAAAATTAGATATAGATGTTCAAACAATTGAAAACTGCTCACAATAATTAGTATTTAACCTCCATAAAATATAAACCCTCAGGAGGAGCAAGTGCTCCACATTTAGAGCGATCTTTTGAATTAAACGCTTTTTCAAAGTCGCCAAGTGACCAACTTTTTTCTCCAACTAACTTTAAACTACCAACAATTGATCTAACTTGATGATGCAGAAATGATTTTGCAGTGAAACCAAAATAGATATTTTCTTCTGATTGGCTAATTTTTAGACTGTCTAAAGTTTTTATTGGACTATCAGATTGACAATGAGCTGAACGGAACGTTGTAAAGTCATGCTGACCCTCAATCGAAGAAATGCATTCCTTCATCAAATCAACGTCAATGTCTTTATGTACTTGCCAAGCTCTTCCCTTCTCAATAGTGAGTGGTGACTTTCTATTTACTATTCTATAAAGATATTTTCTCTGAGTTGCATCAAATCTTGCATGAAAATCATTATCTGCTTTCTCTACTTCTAATATGGAAATTGGAAATGGCCTCAAGTGGTCGTTTAATGCGTTCTTAATTACATATGGTTCAAGTAATTTGTCTGTAACATCAAAATGAGCAACCTGCCCCATTGCGTGAACACCTGCATCTGTTCTACCAGCCCCAAAGATAGTAATGTTTTCCTCAAATATATTATTTATTGCTTTTTCAATACACCCTTGAACTGATTGTCCATTTTCTTGTCTTTGCCATCCGACAAACGGAGTGCCATCATACTCAATTTTTATTTTGTACCTATTCATTGAATATAGGAGCCAACTTCAATTTTATGTCCTAAGAGAAAATCATTGATTGTACAATCTTGTTTACCTTCAACTCTTAGAAGCAACGGTCTAATTGAATTAATGCCACAACCAATTAAAAATTCTTCATTCATAATCTTTCCGGCCTCGCCTTTCTCATGAATTACCTCAGCCTTCAGTATTTTAATTCTTTTATTATTTAGTGAAAACCAAGCACATGGACTAGGATTATATGCATTTATACGTCTATTTATTTTCTCGGCATTTTCAGTCCAGTCAATTAAAGCTTCTTGTTTTTGTATTTTCTTGGCATAACAAGCTTGCGTGTCATTTTGTTTAGTAAACTGGATAGAGCTATCTAATCTATTAATAAAGTTTATAAGCAATTCAGCTCCTTCATTTGCGAGTTCTTTTTCTAACTCACTGTAGTTTTGTTGTTCAATTTGTATTTCTTTTTGTAGCCCAATATCTCCAGTATCAAGGCCTTTATCCATTTTCATAATTGTAACGCCCGTAGTCTGATCACCTTCAATCATTGCTCTCTGAATTGGTGCAGCTCCCCTCCACCGAGGGAGTAAAGACGCATGTACATTAAAACAACCAAGTTTAGGTAAATTGATTACTTCTTCAGGTAATATCAGTCCATAAGCAACAACAATTATTATATCCAAATTCATTTCTCGTAGTTTTTTTAATTCCTCTGATGAACTAATCGAAGAAGGTGAGCTAATTTCAATATTTTCAGCTTCAGCAAATTCTGCCACTGGTGAAATTGATAATTTCATTCCTCGGTTAGCCTTTTTTGCGGGAGATGTATATACACCTACCAAATGATTGTTTGAAGAAAAAATTTTTTTTAAAGATGGCACTGCGAATGGGGCTGTGCCCATGAATAGGATGCGATAATTTTTCATTTTATCTAAGCGACGATTCGTTCTTTTTTTGATTGTTTTTTTGTTTTGATGAGCTTCTTTACAATCATGTTGCGTTTCATATTTGATAAATGATCAATAAAAAGAATTCCCTCAAGATGATCCATTTCATGTTGGATGCAGGTCGCTAATAATCCTTTAGCGTTTAGAGTTGACTTTTTTCCATTATAATCAAGAAAATTTATTTCACATTCTTCTGGACGATCAATTTCTGCGTATTGATCTGGGACCGATAAACATCCCTCTTCATACGTTGAAAGATTTTTTGTTTTTACTGTAATTTCAGGGTTAACAAAATAAAGAGGTTCTTTTATGCCCTCTTCATTTCTCCAGCTTATATCCATCACGATTACACGCAAAGGAACTCCAATTTGAACTGCTGCTAAACCTATTCCAGGTGCGTCATACATGGTATCCAACATGTCATCCATTAGATCCTGGATCTCTTTAGTTACTTCATCAACTGGTTTTGAAATCTGCTTTAAAAACGGATCTGGAGCAGTTAAAATCTTTTTTACTGTCATAATCTTTAGATAGGCTAACTTAGATATAAGGTCAAGATTGAATAAAAAAATTGAGAAAATACAATAAAACTAAATTTTTTGTCGTGCACTGAGAGCAGCGGCAATAGTTCCTTCATCCATGTAATCCAACTCTCCGCCAACAGGTACACCGTGACCTAAGCGACTTACTTCAACACTGTGTTTTGACAATGTATCTGCTACGTAATGAGCGGTTGTTTGACCATCAACGGTTGCACTCAAAGCCAATATGACTTCGTCAATTTTTTCACCTTCAATTCGATCAATCAGTTTTTTTAAATTTAAATCATCGGGCCCAATGCTGTTTATGGCTGATAGGGTGCCACCCAGCACATGATACAGTCCATTAAATACTTCAGATTTCTCAAGTGCCCATAGATCAGCGATATTTTCAACAACACAGATTTGATTTTTAGATCGACCTTCATCTGTACAGATCATGCATGGAGAATTTACATCGATGTTTCCACAAATTTCACATGTAACAATATTTTCACTCGATGATAAAAGCGTCTCAGCGAGTGGGACCATTAACTGTTCTTTATTCTTTATTAAATGAAGTGCTGCTCTGCTCGCAGATTTGGGTCCAAAACCAGGCAGTTTACTGATTAAAAGTATTAACTTATCAATTTCTGGATTAGATATACGAGATTTCATACTAGAAAGGCAGTTTCATTCCTGGAGGAAGTTTTATACCACCGGTAAGAGAACTCATTTCATCCGCAATTTTTCTTTGAATTTTGTCTCGCGCATCATTAAAAGCTGCAACTATCAAATCTTCTAAAATTTCTTTCTCATTTTTATCTATCGCTGTTTCGTCAATGTTTACAGAAGTTACATTATTTTTTCCATTTATAGTTATTTTAACTATTCCTCCACCTGAGACACCCTCGGCTTCCAGTGTTTCTACCTTTTCCTGAGCCTCAGCCATTTTTTTTTGCAAGTCTTGGGCCTGCTTAATCATATTGTTAAAATTATTCATATTTATTTCTCTTCAATTTGTTCGACTTCAGTCCCAGGAAAGAAATCAATAATTTCTTTTACTTTTGGATCCATTTCTGAAGATGTTTCTCCTGATTTATCCTGTATTTTATTATCATTTTTTTCAACCATATTATTTAGTTCACTTATTAATTCATTAGGTTTTGGTATATCATTTAAATAAATGATCCTAATGATCAACATTTCAAGCGAAGTTATGGGAGAAAATGAGTCTGTAACTTCATGCAATCCCTTATTAAGCATTTGCCAGATCATTGAGAGAGTGGATACATCAAGATTACCTGCTACCTCTTGCACTGCATTATATTCACTGTCAGTAAGTGAGCTTTTAACTCCCTCAGCTGCATCAATATTAATCATAGTCAAACTATGAACAGTTTCTATCAGATCTTTTACAATCATTGATGGATCAGCTCCGTTGTCATAAAGTTCATTTATTTTTTCAAGTGACTGTTGAGTTTGACCGGCAGTAATGAATTTGATTAGTTCTAAAATTTTGGTTGGATCGTTTAAACCGATCATCTCTTTTACTTGCTCTTCAGAAATATGTTTACCTGAAAATGCAATAGATTGATCGAGTATAGACAGGCCATCTCTTACAGATCCATCTGCAGCTCTTGCGATAATTTTCAATGCACCTTCCTCAAACTCAACAGTTTCCTTTTCACATATGGATTTTAAAAAAATAACTAAATCATCAGGTTCAACTCTTTTTAAATCATATCTTTGACATCTTGATAGTATGGTTGTAGGTATTTTTCTTACCTCAGTAGTCGCAAAAATAAATTTCACATGAGGTGGCGGCTCTTCCAATGTTTTAAGTAATCCATTAAAGGCTGCAGTCGATAACATGTGAACTTCATCAATAATATAAACTTTATACTTTGATGACACAGGCGAGTATTGAACGCCTTCAATCAGCTCTCTTATATCAGCTATTCCAGTGCGCGATGCTGCATCCATTTCATAAACATCAATACTTCTGGACTCTGTTATCGCTTTACAATTGTCACAAACCCCACATGGCTCGTTGTTATCTTGCTCCGTTATGTTCAAACAATTTAGTGATTTTGCGATAATTCTAGCTGTCGTTGTTTTCCCCACACCTCTAACCCCTGTGAGTAAATAAGCGTTGGCAATTCTATTCATCTCAATTGCATTTTGTATTGTCTTAGACATGAGATCTTGACCAATAAGTTCACTAAACTTTAGTGGTCTATATTTTAATGGAATAGGTATGTTGGTTGTTTCGGACATAAAAATCACTAATCTTTAGTGGGAGATCAACGTAACCCAAATATCTTCGTTACGGCTGCTTCTTTTCAGACCTGACCGGATTGGCGAATAACTTGTCTACTCAATCTCCCAAAATATTGTATCATAACGAAAATAAAATGTTGTTTAATAAATAATAAATTAATGAACAAAATAATATTTGCAAATAATCCTCTCGATAGAATGTCAGGTTTTAGAAGCGATAAAGACTGGCAAAAAGCAAATTTATTGGACAATGAAACACGTTTTGTTGTTTTTCACTCAGGGAAACCATTGATACACGTGAGCAGTGAACCTGGCTCAAATTCAACAATTTTTTTAGCCACATATGATCAAATAAAAAATTTTATTGAAGATGCTTATTTGCTTTTCCTAGGCAAGTTAAAAAATAAAAGCTACTACGCCATAGATTTATCAAAAAGTAACAAAGACTTCGACAAAACTGCATTTCCTAACTGTAAATTTATTGATTTAAGATCGATAGCGCAGAGTATTTCCCCAGAAGACACAGGTATTCTTGCCCAGGCTAAGTCCATGGTCGAATGGAATTCATCCAATATTTTTTGTACCAGATGTGAAAGTTCCCGACTTGAAACTGTTGATGCAGGTTGCAAAAAAATTTGCAAAAATTGTAACGTAGAATTATTTCCTCGTGTTGACCCAGTCGTAATCATGCTTCCTATTTTTAAAGACAAATGTTTACTCGGTCGCCAAAAAATATTTCCACCCAGAATGTTCTCAGCACTGGCAGGTTTTTTAGAACCGGGTGAAACCATCGAAGATGCAGTTATTAGAGAAGTTAAAGAAGAAGTGGGGTTAAATGTTACAAGTGTTGAGTATAAATTTACCCAACCATGGCCATTTCCCTCTCAATTAATGATCGCATGTTTCTGTCAAACAGATGGTGATACAACTGATTTAGATCAGGATGAAATTGAAGATGCAGTATGGTTATCTCGAGAAGACTTAAATCGTATATTCGTTGGTAAAAGCCCTGACAGGATATGGATACCTCCTGCAATGGCTGTAGCTCACCAATTAATTGTTGCTTGGATGCACAATAAGTAAACTAATTGTTTCTATATGAATGTTTTGGATAAACACCTAAGACTTTCAGTTTTTCAGTATAAAAGGATAGTTCTTCTAAAGCTCCTTTTACCGATTGATCTTCAACGTGGCCGTCTAGATCAATATAGAATTGAGCTTTATTAAAATCACCATCAACAATAAAACTCTCTAATTTAGTTAGATTAACCCCATTAGTTGCAAAACCTCCGAGTGCCTTATAAAGAGCTGAAGGAACACTCTTTACTTCAAATATGCAACTTGTCAGGTATGACAAGTTTTCGTTTCTTTCTTGTTGAAGTTCTTTTGACATTATTAAAAATCGAGTTGTATTGTTTTTCATGTCTTGAATATTTGTATCTACTATATCTAATCCATAAGTATCAGCTGCAAGTGTTGAGGCAATCGCTGAATCTTCCATTGTTCCTTGCTCACTAATAAATTTGGCAGAACCTGCGGTGTCCGCCATTATGATGACATCTAAATTATATTTTTTTATCGCAGCATGACATTGTCCAATAGCCATAGAATGACTACGTACATTTTTAATTGTATCTAAGGAAGCACCTGGTTTTACCATTAACTGATGATTGATCTCTTGAAAGTGTTCTGAATATATTTTTAAATCGTATCCACCAAGTAAGTAGTGAATATCCGCTACCCTGCCCGCGACCGAGTTTTCAATTGGTATCATGGCTAAATGACACTCTGATGCATTAACTTGCTCCATGGCAGACTCAAATGTTCTGCACGCAACAGGATTGTGATCAGACGCAGCTTCAATGCACGCAAGATGTGAATAAGCTCCGAGTTCACCCTGGAAAGCTATTTTTTTCATTTGCTTAATATCTTTCTAATTTCTTCTAAGTCATCCGGAGTATCAACTCCGAGAGGTAAAAAGTCAATTAAACCAATTTTTATTTTCATATTATTATCAAGTGCTCTTAATTGCTCTAATTTTTCATTTTTTTCTCGATCAGTTTGAGACAAAGTGACAAATTTTTCTAGAGCATCTCTCTCAAAAGAGTAAATACCTATGTGATGAAAAAGGTTCTTAGAATCATAATCTCCTTGTTTTCTTATAAAATTCTCTGCATAAGATTCAGTTTCACTACCAGATAAATTACAGACTGCTTTTACAAATTGCTCCTTCTTTAGATCTTCCTCTCTTTCAAACTGGGTGACCAGTGTGCCTATTTCATTTTCTTCTGATGATAATAAATTTAAAACTTTCTCTAAAGCCATCGAGTTAATTGTAGGCAAGTCGCCTTGTAAATTAATGATGTAATGAATCATTTTACCTGGATCAATTACTTGAAGCGCTTCATGCATGCGATCAGTACCTGTCTGATGATTTTCAGAAGTCATACATACATCACCCCCAAGACTTTCAATACACTTGGCGATTTCATCACTGTCTGTAGCAACCACTACTCGACCCAAATCAGAAGCAATGGCTGACTCCCAAACATGTTGGATCATTGGTTTGCCAGCAATGTCGAGCAAAGGCTTGTTTGGTAGCCTGCTCGCTTGTAATCTGACCGGGATGATTATCGCTGTGTTTTCTTGGCTTATCATAAACAAATTATGCGACTAGAAGACGCATAAAAACTTGATTAAATTCGGTTATTGTTTAAATAATTATCTGATTACGTCAAGAGACATCATGGATTCATTCGAAATTAATAAAATTGTAGCCTGTGTATTAGTTGTGGCCCTTGTATTTATCGGTTTAGCAAACTTCAGTGAGATTTTATATCATGTTGAAAAACCTGAGGTAGCAGCCTATCAAGTTGAGGGCGCTGAAGATATGGTGGTGTCTGCATCAGCAGCAATGGCAGACGACACTGCTACTGCGGAACCCGAAATACCAATTCAGACTCTGCTTGCATCAGCAGATATAGAAAAAGGTGCAAAGGTCTTTAAGAAATGTTCACAGTGTCATGTTGTAGAAAAAGGTGGAGCAAATAAAATTGGGCCAGCGCTCTGGGATATAGTAAATAAAGATATTGGTTCAAAAGAGGATTATAAATACTCAAATGCAATGGCGGCATACGGAGGCAACTGGACATACGAGCAACTTAACGGATATCTTTTGAATCCAAAAAAATATATTGAAGGTACAAAAATGTCTTTTGTGGGTCTAAAAAAAGAAAAAGATAGAGCAAACGTCATACTTTATCTTAGAAGCTTCAGCGATAATCCTGCACCAATTGAATAAGTCCGAATAATCTGCAATATATTGATTGACGTCAGTCGGCACTATTACCTATTCTAATATTTAATGACGAGAGAAAATGTAGGATTATCAATTTATTTTGATAACAGAATGCTGCGCATCTTGCTGCTTGGAGCAATTAGTGGTTTTCCTTGGGTGATAATTGGAAGTGCTCTTTCACTTTGGCTTAAAGATTATGAATTATCAAGAAGTACAATTGGATGGGCGGGTCTTATTTTTAGTGTATATGCAATTAACTTTATTTGGGCTCCAATTATTGACCGTGTAAAAATTCCTTTCTTGACACAAAAAATTGGCCACAGGAAATCGTGGATCATTTCTTTACAAGCAACAATACTGGTATGTCTATTTATTTGGACAACTCTCAATCCTGTTACAAATTTAGAATTAATTATTTTACTTGGATTATTGATAGCTATTTCCTCGGCATCTCAAGATATAACAATTGATGCTTTAAGAATTGAGCAAATAGGTGAGAATGAAAAAGCATCAATGGCAGCTGGCGCATCAATAGCTGTGGTTGGTTGGTGGACGGGTTATAAAATAGGTGGAATGCTCACACTTTTTGTTGCTGATTATTTTGAACAGCAAGGCTTAGCTAATTATTGGCAATTAACTTTTCTGTTCATTTGCTTAATCATTTTTCTTTTTAATATTGGACTTTTATTTATTCCAGAAGACCTATCGAATAAAAGGCAAATTGCTCAAAAAAGTGATCAAGATCGTTTAAAGTTAAATAAATTTTCAGCCTGGTTTGTAAGTACTATCGTAAGTCCACTAATTAGTTTCTTCAAAAAAAATGGGTTAACCATCAGTCTGTTGATTATCGGGTTCATATTTTTATTTAAAATTGGCGAAGCATTTTTGGGACGTATGTCCATAATATTTTACGACGAAATGGGATTTTCAAAATCTGATATTGCAATTTACTCAAAAGGACTTGGATGGATAACAACAATTGTATTTACATTATTGGGTGGTTGGTTTTCTATAAAATCAGGTGTTGTTAGAGCGCTATTCATTTCAGGAATTGCAATGGCGATTACAAACATAATGTTTAGTGTAATGGCATGGTCTGAAAAATCAGTTTTACTCTTTGCTGCCGCAGTATTACTTGATGATTTGGCTGCAGCTTTTGCAACTGTGGCTTTTGTTACCTTTATTTCGCTACTTGTTGACCGAACGTATACCGCAACTCAATATGCCCTTTTGGCATCGCTTGGAACAGCTGGAAGAACACTAATGGCATCATCTTCAGGATCATTAGTCGACTGGTTGCAGGGGGATTGGGGTGTTTTCTTTATAATTACCGCTGTCATGGTAATTCCTTCATTGATTTTGCTTTGGTTTATTAGAAATAAATTTTCATTCAATTAATTTATAACCTTCCAAGCTTTTTAATCTTACCATTTGATTTTAATATTCTTTTCTTCGCTGTACCTAATGGCTCAATCGCTGTTTTCATATGAAAAGCATTTGCATGAATGATATTCAAATTATCAATCATCATTGCAACATGCCCTTTCCAAAATACTAGATCTCCTGCTTTGAGATCTTTTTCATACTTGACTTCATTAGTAACAAATATCTCTTGCATATCTGTATCCCTTGGAAAAGGCCTATTATTAATCTGATGGAGATTTTGGATTAACCCTGAACAATCTATGCCCATTGAGTCTCTTCCACCCCATAGATAAGGGGTATCTAAGTATTGTTTTGATAAATCTATATGATTGAATTTGCTACTTTTAACGTTTACAAGATCTAGACTTGGACACCAACCCAAATTTTTAATAAGCGAATATTTTCCCTTAATTTTAATTACCTCAACTAATGAGTTAAAACTCAAGTAACCTTTTGTGGCACTTTTTATATCTGGTTTAGTGTAAATAACTGTTCTTAAGGAGATTACTTTTGAATTAGGTTTATAAGTTTTTCTCGTTAGATTAATAGAAGGAGTATATCCAACATAATTATCTCTTCGAGACTGAATCCAAGACCACCCATTTTTAGTTTCAAAGACATCGCATTCTTCACCATACAGTAGTTGAGTGCTTAATTTTGAACCTTTATTTGAATAAAGTGGAGAAAATGTGCTCTTAACTGTAGCTAGCTTTGCGTTCACATATTTTTTTCTTTTTACAATAGCTTTATATGCAGCTGAAGCTAAATCTCTTCTAATTGGGGTAATTCTTGAATCAAATATCACTTCGAAAAATTAAAGGGCAAGACCGAGATAGAGAAAAACAATTATTAAAATACCAATACCACCAAAGATCATGGTCGCCCTAATCGTGACATCTAACTCCCTAGCTGCAAATAGGTGATAGATTAATGAGCCAATTAAAGGAATAAACATGACAATAAACGTCCAAATTACTTTTCCAGTCGTGCCTCTGTATTTTGAAAGAAATAAATCAAATAATGCAGTAGAAGTCCATGTCGCATATAAAAATATAGGGAGATAGTAGCCATAAAAGTTAAAAAATAATGATAAAAACGGTACATCATTTAATGGAAAAAAAGTAACACCTGGCATCTAAAATCTCCTACAAATAGGTTAAACAATTAAACTATTAGTTCAAATAGTTTCTTGCTTCTTCTGGTAATTCAATATCATTCAGTACATCTTCGAATTGTTGAAAAACCTCGACAGCTGGCTTTACAGACTTTCTGATCATATAGGTAGGTAAATTTTTCTTATCATATCCTTGATTTAACAACTTTTCCATAATTGGCATATTTGGTTGATTTTCAGGTTTAGGAAAAGATCTCCAGTCACCTTGTTGATATCCACCATCACTCGCATGAATAATTCTTGCAAGCGAGGACCACATTCCTGAGAGGTCTGAACTTAATGGGATGTACCCAGCGTCACAATTATTTAAAGACTGTAAACCTGGGGGTATAGATGTATTAAAATAGTTTCCTTTAAAACAGTTACCAAGATTGGATACGCCACTAATTGCCATGTCTGCCCTGTTGGATGATAAAATTAGATTATCTTCAACTCTGTTTCCATGAGAAGGCCAATAATTCACATCAGCTGCCGCGGTAAGAATGACACCATATAAATCATGGTTAGCAATCACATTATTTTTAATTATATTATTGTTGCCACCAGCAATGATAACGCCATTTCCAAAAGATAAGTAAGTTGATTTTGTAGCAGGGGCATCATTATTGTTGTTATTTTCTATTAAATTCCCAATAATAAATGTCTCTCTTTCTGGAGGTAGTAATTCTGAGTCTAGTGTGTTTGGAGCTAGCCCTCCTTTATTATTTCTGAATACTGAACTAATAATGTATAGTGATCCTCCTGAATTAGTTCCGGAATAACCAAGACCATTATTTTCTGAAATAACATTATTCACAATTGCATCGCAAGGATAGCATTGTCCAATATAAAAACCTGCATCAGGAGATCCTGACGCATATGAATGCTCTAATACTCCATCAACAGCATCAAATGCATAAACACCATAGTCACCATTATTATAAGCCGTTAAATAGGAACCCCTATATCCCTTAACTGTTGCCCAATAAAAACCATTTAGCAATGCATTGCGTGCAGTTATATTTTCAATTACTACACCATCGACGCCTGCAACAAGAACGCCATTACCTCTTTCAAACTCACCATCAATTATTGTATTATTTCTATCCCAGCCACGAATTGTTATTGATGGAACATTCACTACAACTTCTTCATAGTAAACTCCCGGTTTAATAAGAATTAAGTCCCCAGGATTTGATGCATTAACCGCATCTTGAATCGTTTCATAATCGTCAGGTACATTTCTCACTGATCCAGAGAAAGATGGAACTACATCCATTTTTGAAAAGTTTGTATAATCTTCATAGTTAATATCGCCAACAACAACAGACCCAACCATTCCCCATTCCCCGTCAGGTGATGCGTGAAATGAGCATAAGTATTTGTATAATCCTTCAGCTTCGTAAGTAATATCTAAGTAATCACCTTTAGGTATTTCTTCATATGAGCCCCAAGTTTCGTCTACGGCAATAACATTATGCGGATTATTACCCCAATTATTAAATCTAACCTTGCCGCCCTCATTTATTCTAACTACAGGAGGAGAATAAGAATTATCAATTACGCGTACTCCAGTAAACGCTGCAGACTGATTTGGATCATTATCACATGATGTAAAAAAGATAAAAGATGAAAAAAAGAAAATGGTTATTATGAAACTTTTTTTAATATTAAACATTATATTTAAAAACCTACTAACAGTCTTCTTGCAAGACCAATAACAGGTGCAAGAAATCCAAGATTACCTCTAGTCAACATGAAAACAACTGCAATAATAATTATTGCAAAAATAACTATTTTTATAACTCGAGATAATTTACCAGGTTCAGTATTAACAAGAGCTCGTATTATGAAATATAGGGTTGCTGCCCCAAGTACAAAAAAAACTAAAACTTTTATCATTCAGAAACCAATTAAAGATTAGATTGACTAGTGAAATAAATCAACCTGTTAAAGATTATTTTCTAGTTCATATTCTTTGATGGCATCAGCAAGCTCGATTTTTTCGTAACAATTAAAATTGCAAAGATCTTCTAACTTAGCAAGATTTTCAAGAGCTTTGTTATATCTACCAGTTTGTAAAAATAACTCACCCTGATAAGCAAGAATTCCTTCATGATCTGCGTCAATTTCTAGACCAGTATTATAGTAAATTTCAGCATCATCAAATTTGCCTAATTTCCTGCTAGCAAACCCAATCATGTTCCAGCCACTGGCATTTAATGGATTTTCATATACAAAAGTCTCAAGATCTTTTAGAGCACCTTCAAGGTTACCATTTTTTTCAATCTCAAATGTAATGCGCCTTAACTCATCGTCAAATGTTAATGAATTTCCATAAGAGCCAGATCCACCTCCGGCGCTGGAAGATCCACCACTTCCGCCGTTACCTCCGTTACCGCCGTTACCGCCGTTACCGCCTTTATCACCTGCGGCGTGTAAGGGAACTGAAAGAAATAAACTTAATAGGAAAATTATTAATATATTTTTCATACATTCCCTAAATAGTTCTAATGATATATATTTCAATAGAGAATATGACTGAATTTGATGTATATGCTTTTGGAATACCAATTGTTTTACTGCTGATAGCAGCCGAGGTGATTTATTCATCTGTTAAGGGCTTAAAGTTCTATAAATTAGAAGACACATTCGCAGGTCTTGGTCTGTTACTGGGTAATTTTATTACCGGACTTCTGACGAAAGGATCAATTTTTTTAGTATACGTATACCTATATCAATTTAGATTAATTACGGTCAATGACCTTCTCCCATTATGGGTTGTTTGGTTTACCACATTCATAATGATTGATTTTGTCTATTACTGGTATCATCGCTTTTCGCACAGAGTACGTTTTATGTGGGCTGTTCATATGAATCATCATTCTAGTGAGGAAATGAATTTTACTGTTTCTTTAAGACAAGCGTGGTTTGGACCTATAACCAAAGTACCTTTTTTCATATTAATGCCTTTAATAGGTTTTGATCCTATTATTACAGCTGTAGCGGGCGTAGCCTCAACACTCTGGGGTGTTATTGGGCATACACAATGGATTAGAAGATTAGGTATTTTAGAGTATATTTTTGTTACTCCTTCGTCTCACAGGGTTCATCATGGGAGCAACGAGTGTTACATAGATAGAAATTATGGTAACTTACTAATCATTTGGGACAGATTATTTGGAACTTTTGCAGAGGAAATTGAGCCTGTAAAATTTGGAATTAGGGATAATGTCAAAACATACAATCCTATCAAAATAACATTTATGTTTTGGGGACAAATAATCTCTGATTTCAAAGAATCAACAACCGCTAAAGAAAAGTTTCTTTCATTTTTTGGAAGACCAGAGTGGAAACCCTAAGAATTCGTTATTTTGGGTTATCACGAATATATAATATAAATTTTTCAAGCTCAGGTATTTGTTCATCTGAAATTTCACTATAAGACATTCCAAAATGGTTCTTAATCACCAATGCTATGTGGGCGTATGGATTACGACCTTTTGGA
The DNA here is from genome assembly GCA_902613805.1 of uncultured Pelagibacteraceae bacterium. GTDB lineage: Bacteria > Pseudomonadota > Alphaproteobacteria > Pelagibacterales > AG-422-B15 > CACNXQ01. The sequence continues at coordinate 615,803 of CACMIV010000001.1, read as the reverse complement.
TGTGATGGGTGTTCGGGTAGTTTTCCTTTTAACTCGTCACCAGTTTTTTGTATAAGTTTCCACACTTTCTTTTTATTTTCTTCGTTCATTAATAAATGCTAATTATTTAAATCAATAAAAACAGTAGGTTATTAATCTACATCTTATTATATGCCGCCAAACTGGCAAATAATTATTATTAATAATTATCCATACTATTTAATAATACAATTCAAACCTAAAAAGAGATTTATTATGAAAACTGAAAAAATTTTTGAGCAAGTTATCAAACAGATTAAAGTTTTTGAAAGTGCGGGTGACAGGAAAGTTTTTAGCCGTCTTAGCCATTTTCGTCGATCGGTTTATGGTATTAGAATATGTTACGAAATTATGAGACTTTATTTCGACTCTAATATTAACAAAATTGAGTGCACGAAAGAATATCTGACGAAGAATATGTCAGACCTTGCATCTAGAGCAACTATTATAAATTTTATAAACGATGAGATAAGTAAGGGCTCACTTGTCACTCAAGTAAGTTCTAAAGATAAAAGAGTAAAAATTATCCAGCCATCAGGTGAACTCATTGATGAATTCACGATGTGGCTAGATATGATAGATAAAGCTGCTTAATTATTCTGCTGCTTGTAAATTAACTGCTGAGACTTTTCCATCTTTTTCCTCAGCGTCATATGATAGTTTCTGACCTTCATCCAATTTTTTCATACCCGCAGCTTGAACAGCTGTGATGTGAACAAAGATATCTTTATCCCCTTCTTCAGGGGCAATAAAACCATAACCTTTTTTTGGATTAAACCATTTAACAGTACCAGTAGCCATATTTGTTATTCCTTTTTAAGTTAATTTAGACTTCGTATTACTCCAGAAAAAGGAACAAAAACGTAATCTTTAGACGGATCTTATAGCTACATATAGACTAAAAGTAAATTGTTTTAATTTTTTCTTTTTTAGTAAGACGCCCTGAAAAAAACTTCAAGTTAATCAAGTGCCACAAAAAGTTTTATAGGGAATGTTAGTTTTGCTAGGCGTCATAAGGTATTTAAAATGTACTTTTTTTAGCTGATAAGGTGATGAAATTGCTCTATTAAGATCATTAAATTTATCAAGCTTGTTATTCGTTTCAGCCTCATGAAGCGCTTCCTCAACTAGATAGTTTCTTGGGATTAAAACTGGATTGATATTTATCATCGTTTTTAAATATTCTTTACTTTTAACTCTTTTTTTCCAGTTTTTTTTCCAAGTATCAAAATCATTGTCTTCAAACACTTCATCGTTTGCATGTTCGTAATTCATCAGGTTGCAAAAAGTATTAGTAAAATCTGGATTTTTACTTTGCATCCATTTGACCAAATTATTGATAAGTTCTTCATCTTCATCACTTTGATCTACAATTCCTATTTTTTTTCTCATCATTTGAAGCCATTCGTCTTTAAACAATGAGCTAAAATCATTCAATGTGTTTTGCGCAATTTCAATTGATTTCTTTTCATTTTTATCAATGAGTGGTAACAAGCACTCTGCTAACCTTACTAAATTCCAATGAATTATAGAAGGTTGATTAGCAAAAGAGTATCTTCCTTGCGTATCAATTGAGCTGAAGACAGTCTTAGCATCATAGCTATCCATAAAAGCACATGGTCCATAATCAATAGTCTCTCCAGATATTGTTGAATTATCTGTATTCATAACACCATGAATAAATCCAACTCGCATCCAGTCCACTATCAATTTAATTTGTTTCTGCATAACAGATTGGATAAATTCAATAGCTACATTTTTAGAAAAATTTATATTACGAAAATGTCTTTTTATTGAAAAATCTAAAAGAGCTTGCATGCCGTCATAATCTTTATGCGCTGCCAGGAATTGAAAAGTTCCAATTCTAATATGACTACTCGCTACCCGAGTTAATATTGATCCTTTTAAAGGGACTTCTCGGTAGACTTTTTCGCCAGTTTCAACAACAGCCAAACTTCTCGTAGTTGGAATGCCTAAATGATACATTGCTTCACTGATCAGATATTCACGTAACATTGGCCCCAATGCAGCCTTACCGTCTCCCCCTCTTGAATAAGGTGTACGCCCCGAACCTTTATATTGAATATCAAATATTTCACCGTCTGGAGTTACTTGCTCACCAACGATGTGAGCCCTACCGTCACCAAGAATTGTAAATTGTCCAAATTGATGCCCTGCATAAGCCTGTGCAAATGGCTTTGAACCATGAGGCAGTGTATTTCCTGAGAATAAATTAGATAAGTCTTTTTTTGACATACCTTTTAAATTTAAGCCAAGTTTTTTAGCCAATTCATTATTAACAATAACAGTACTTGGATTAGTAACTGCATCTGGTTTTAATTCCGAGATCAGTTTATCAGATATTTGGGTATAACTACTTTGTAGATTCCACCCTGAATCAGAAAGGGATACATTATTTTTCATTGTTGCTGTAAACTTAATTTAATTTTACATATATTTATATCAAAATGTTAATTCAAAAAGAACTTGAAATAGTAGTTGAAGGTAAAGGCCTCTATAATATTACAGATATTATTAATCAAGCTATAAGCAAACATCGAATATCAAAAGGTATTTGTACTATATTTATCAAACATACTTCAGCTTCTCTAATTATTCAGGAAAATGCAGATCCCAACGTCCTTAAAGATATAGAAAATTACTACGATAAAATGGTACCCGAAAACGATAATTACTTACACAGTGAGGAGGGTCCGGATGATATGCCTGCACATATTAAATCTTCACTTACTAACACAACACTTAGTATTCCAATTAAAGAAAAAAAACTTGATCTTGGCATATGGCAAGGAGTGTATTTATTTGAGCACCGTTATAAGAATAATGATCCTGGGATAAAAAGAATTATTTCAATGACAGTGATAGCCTAGTGAGGCATTCTAAATTTATCATGACAAGCTTTGCAACTTGACCAAATTAAATTCTTTTGAGCGTCTTTTAATTCATCTCCTGTAAGGTTAGCAGCAATTTGGGTAAATTTTTTGACTTTGTCTGAGGTTTCAATCATCAAAGCATTAAATTCATCTTTTTGAAGCCAAATAGTTGGCAAAGCTTCTGTATCATAACCTGTTTTTGAATTATCAGGGAAAAGTTGGATGAGCTTATCATAATTGACGCTCATTTTTTCGGAAAGTTCTATTACTTTATCATTATTACCTGTTGATATTTCTGCAGACATTCTCTTTGCATGGCTATAATTTTGCTTAAATAATGATTTTCTTTCTTTTATAATTTTCCCATGGTCGTCGGCAAAACTAATAAAAACAAGAAATAGAGAAGCTAAAATTGATGAAAGCAGTATTTGCAAAATTGTTTTCATATTTTAAATATATATTATGAAAATTAAAAATGACAATAGCACTTATGGTATTCTTGCTCGAGCCTTTCATTGGCTCACTTTTTTAATTCTATTATTTCAACTACCTTTAGGACTTTATTTGGACAATTTGGAGTTTTCTGAATTTAAACTAACCGTTGAAAATATACATATTGTTATTGGCATAAGTATTTTTTATTTAACATTACTCAGATTGATTTGGAAATTTCTTAATCCAAAGCCAATAACTTCAGCTGTAAATAAATTACAATTGATAGCATCAAAAGCAGTACATGGACTATTTTATGTTACGCTTCTTTTGATTACAATCAGTGGAGTCTTAAAACTTTTACTTTCTGGAGAAGAAGTAAATTTTATTATATCTAAGGTCTATATTGACTATTTTAACTACGAACTTGCGGACCAATTCCACGTTGTTCATGTTATTTCAGCGTATTTTTTGGTACTTCTTTTCACTATTCATTTAGGGGCTGTTGTGTATCATCATTTCATACAAAAAGACCCTATATTAAAAAAAATGCTGTGATTAAAGATGACCGATAACTCTAACTTGTCTCAATTTCTTGATAGACTAGAAAAATTAAGTGATGAAACTCGAACTGAAGCAAAAAACAAAAGGCATAAACTTGGATTAAGAACAGCAAGAGAAAATCTTGATCACTTGGTTGATGATCAAAGTTTTTTAGAGTACGGAGCTTTTGCGGTAGCAGCTCAAAGAAACAGAAGAAAATATGAAGATCTTCAAATTGATACTGCAGCAGATGGTATCATTACAGGATTTTGTAAAATCAATTCTGATCTAATTGGTGAAGAAAAATCTGATGCAGTCAGTATAGTTTACGACTACTCAGTATTGGCAGGTACTCAAGGTTTCTTTCACCACATGAAACTTGATCGTATATGTGAAAAAGCAAAAGAGTTTAAACTTCCAATAGTCATTTATACTGAAGGTGGAGGTGGAAGACCTGGTGATACAGATGTAACAACATCTGTTGCTGGTTTACATGTACCTTCTTTTGCACTTTGGGCAAGCTTGTACGGTAGATGTTTGAGAATTGCTATAAATAATGGATTTTGCTTTGCTGGCAATGCAGCTCTTTTTGGAAGTGCAGATATCAGAATTGCTACAAAGAATTCTTGGATTGGAATGGCAGGTCCTGCAATGATTGAAGGTGGCGGACTTGGAAAGTTTGATCCAAAAGAAATAGGGCCGACGGATGTTCAAAAAAATAACGGAGTAATTGATTATGTTGCTGAAAATGAGAAAGACGCAACTAATATTGCAAAGAAAATACTCTCATACTTTCAAGGTGAAATTAAAGATTGGAAAGCTGATGATCAGACAAAGCTGAGTGATATTATGCCCAAAAATAGAAGATGGTCTTATCCAGTTCGAGATATTATAAAAATAATTTCTGATATTGAACAATTTACTGAAATAAGACCTGAGTACGGAAAAGGTATTGTTTCATGCTTTATTAGAATAGAGGGAAAGCCTTTTGGTTTATTGGCAAATGATAGTCAACATTTAGGTGGTGCAATTGATTCCGAAGGAGCAGACAAAGCGTCCTCTTTTATTGAAATGTGCAGTGAATATGGCTTACCAATTATCTCACTTGTTGATACGCCTGGATTTATGGTTGGACCAGACAGTGAGAAAGAAGGGGCTGTTAGGAGAATGTCAAATCTCTTCAAGATAGGATCAAAAGTAAAAGTACCTTTAACAGCTATTTTTTTAAGAAAAGGTTATGGACTTGGGGCTCAGGCAATGGTTGGTGGTAGCCTTCATGAGCCAGTATATACAGCAGCATGGCCAACAGGTGAGTTTGGAGCAATGGGGTTAGAAGGAGCTGTAAAACTTGGGTTTAAAAAAGAGTTAGAAAAGATTGAAGATAATTCAAAAAGAGAGGAATTATTCAATAGTCTAGTTGAAAAACTCTATGATAAAGGTAAAGCCATAGAAGCTGCTGCTCACCTTGAAATCGATGCAGTAATTAATCCATCTGAAACGCGAAGTGTTATCTTAAAATCACAAAAGGCCTTTGTATGAGAAATTATAAGTTGGATGACAATAAGTATTATAAAGCGAGATTAGGATTGATCGTTCTTCAGAGCGATGAAACTATCGAGCAAGAATTCAGAGCCATTCTTGATCAAAGTATATCAATCAATCACTCACGCATTTACTGTGACAATATTGTAAGTAATGAAAATCTTGGACTTATGGAAAAAGAATTGCCAACAGCATCTGCGTTATTACCTGATATTCAGTATGATAGTATTGGATATGCTTGTACATCAGGCGCAACAGTTATTGGCTCAGATAAAATTGAGAGTCTTATAAATAAAAAGCATAAAACTGCATTTGTAACTGATCCAATAAGAGCTGTAAAAAAAGCTATGAGCACGTTAGGCTGTAGAAAAATAAATTTTGTATCACCTTATCAAAAGTCGTTAACAAAATCTTTATGTGATCATTTGCATGCTAATAATTTTATAATTCAAAACCAAATTTCTTTTAATGAATCCGATGATAGGAATGTTGCAAGAATTTCAGACAAAGACAGCCTAGAAGCTATAATAGAAGTTGGTAAACAGGATTGTGAAGCTGTATTTATTTCATGTACTAACCTTAAAACATTTAAGATTATCAATGAAGCAGAGAAATTATTGGATAAACCAGTAATCTCATCAAATCAGGCGATTAGCTGGCAAATGTTAAGAGAGGCTGGAATTAATAGTACAGCTGGTCCAGGAATTCTTTTTTCAAAACATTAGCTAAGAGCTAACCAAACACCAACACCCACCATTAAGAAACCTGCTAACCCATTAATAAGCCTGATATTATTTTGTTTTTTTAACATAATACCTAAAGCTTGACCTCCTGTTGCGTAAATCATAAGTGAAATAAACTCAATTATAAGAATAATTATCACGAGTGCTGACATTTGCGGAATTAAATTTGATTCGTAATTAATAAATGCAGGTACTATTGCAATAAAAAATGCCCAACCTTTTGGGTTTGCAACGGCAGTTATAAAACCTTGCATTGCTAATTTAAAAAAATTTATTTCAAACGAGTGTGAACCATCCAAATTTAATGCAAGTGATCCCCTTGAGTTAATCATCTGATACCCAACAAACATCAAATAAAGACCTCCTCCATATTTGAAAACGGCAAATGCAATTGGAAAAGATGAGATGATCGCTCCACCTCCTACCACCGCTGTACCTGCCACAATTAAAACTCCAATTAATTCTCCAACCATCATTTTCATTGTATTTTTTACACCTATTGTAATTCCCATTGTTAAAGCAAGTGTCATGCATAAACCTGGTGTAATGGATATTATGAAAAAAACTGGTATGAAAAAGTAAAGTAATGAGAAATCAAAGATCATAAGAACGAGCAATAGTATTTAAGGGGGCAAAAAAAAACGGGGCGCAACACAAACCCCTAAAGGTCTCCATTCCGCCCCGAAACTCGGCTTCCCGCCGACAAACTCCCCGAAGGGCTTTCGTTCTTTGTTCGTCCGATAGGAAAATATTAACAAATAGAAAAAATATTTTAAATAAGTTTTATTAGAAAAACTCCTTATACGATGTGGATAAGTGGATAAATAGTTTTTACCAAAAGAATCAATAAATAATTAAAAATACTTAATTAAGACTCCATGCCCCAAGATAAAGAATTCCATATTCTTTCATGAAAATAATAAATAGTTACCTTTGTAATTACTTCCAATGCAGCAATTAAACCCGCAGTTTCAAGGACTGAAAAATCTGATTTTAAAATTACTAGGTAACTGATTAAGAATGTGTCTGCTGTTGCAGTTACTCTCCAGGTAAGAGCTTTTACTAATGATCTTTTTTTTGTACTCTTAGGCACAATATTTAATTAGTCATCTAAAAAAGCATTTCAAATATAAGTTTTTTATATTTGTTCAAACAATTAAACTATTGATTTAATTTGCCATTTTGACTAGTGGTGTTTCTTTAATTGGAAAATGAACTACTGCAGAAGCAAACCCTAAAATCACACAAGCCCACCACATAATGTCATAAGAACCATAGTAATCATAAAACCTGCCTCCAAACCATGACCCAACAAACGAACCGACTTGGTGAGATAAGAAAGTAAAGCCATACAGCATAGACATATATTTGGATCCAAAAATAACAGATATTATTCCACTGGTAAGAGGCACTGTAGATAGCCATAGAATTCCAAGAAGTGATGCAAAAACTAAAACTGTAATTTCAGTTTTAGGCAAAAAAATAAAAATTAAAAACAGTAAGGCACGTAAAGTATACAAGATTACCAACAGATTTTTTTTAGACCTTAGGTCCCCTAAGTGACCAAAAACAAGTGTGCCTATTACATTAAATAAACCAATTAATGCTAAGGACCATGAACCGATCCACATCGGTAAAGATAAATCATCAAGGTATGCGGGTAGATGAGTTGCTATAAAAGAAATATGAAAACCACAAACAAAAAAACCAATTGTCAGTAAGACATAGCTCTTATTTGCAAAGGCTTCATTTAAAACAGATGCTAAAGATCTATTAACTTCATCATTTATTCCACTTTTGGATGAATGCTTTGTTAATACTAGTGAAAATAAAATCATGATAAGCGAAATAAAACAAAGATATAAGATTGATCTTTGCCAATCACTCATTTCAATTAAGAAGCCTGTAAGAGGAACAATTAAAAATTGACCCAGCGAACCTGCAGCCATTACAACACCTAAAGATAATGTTTGATATTTACCTGTTACAGCTTTTCCAACAGCCCCTAATATTACAGCTGTACCACATCCAGCGCATCCAAATCCAAAAATTACTTGTGAAATGATTAGAAGGACTGACCCTTCAACAAGTGACATTAAGTAAAGACCAATTAAAAAGAAAATTACTCCTAATAGGCCAGCAGCTGATGAACTATATTTATCTGCTATCGCGCCAAAAATTGGCGATCCAATTCCAATCATTAGAAATTGTATTGCAATAGCAAACCCAAATACTTCTCTTCCAGTTTGTATATGCTCAGAAATTGGGATTAAATAAAGCCCGGAAGAATGTCTTATACCAAACGAGACAAGCAAAAGTATACAACCCCCAATAATCACTAATGTTGAGTATGGGTGTCTAAATAACTGCATACTTTAATTTATATACTTCCAACGTCTAATTGATACTATAAATTACATGATATTTACAATTGTATACCTAATGGTTTTAGTGATGCTTCTATCCATGGTAATTTATAAACAGTTAAATAAAATTGAAAGCACTAGAGCGTTTAATGAAAGAACAATGTTAGTCTTATGGCTTGTTCTTGGAATGGTTGGACTTATCACTGGAGGGCTATAAAACATAATCTTTTTTGCAATGATATATCGATTGGTTACTTGCTAGAAGATATTACCATTGATAATTAATATATTAAGTTGCATAAATTTATTTCTTTAAATAGTTCTTTTAAACAAATGAACTTCCCGTTTTGCTGGACAATTTTTTATAACTTTTTTATTAATCAGACTCCAACAGTTACTCTCAAAATCTCTAGAAAATTTTCTGTGTCTTACATGGGGTGTTACTAAATTATAATTAGCCTCATAATTTGTGGAAACGATTAAACAGTAATTAGAATTAATATTATTTATTAATTCGATATGATCATGATATGAATAGTCTTCAACTAAATGAAATATAATATCTAAACTTAAAGTAATGGAATTACGATTAGAAATAAAATTATTAGCTATTTTTGCAATTTCTATTTGATTACCGTTTAACAAGTAAAATTTTTTTTGATTATCTCTAATAAATTTTTTTTTATTTAAATTAATTATTGTTTCACTTGGATCTATTCCAATATAATCAACTTGATCAAAGAGCATCAAATTATTTCCATCACCACACCCAATATCAACTATTGAATTAATATTATATTTTGAAATAGAGTTATTTACAAAATCAGCTTTTATTAAGGCCTCTTCTTTATATGATCCTCTTCCAGAATTTCCTCCAAAAAAATATCTATTTTCCCAATACTGCTTTGAGTTTATAAATTGTTTTGTGAGTCTCTGTCTAAAAATTTCCCTAATTATTTTTCTAATAATTCTAACCATAGTTCTATGTTTGCCATTTAATTATCTTATACAATTTTAGTTATGTCATTTATTTGACAGTTCTAATGGCGGAAAGGATGGGATACGAACCCACGACAAGGTCACCTGCATACACACTTTCCAATTCATGAGTCCAAGATTAGAGGATAATTTTTCTAAGTAAACTGGGAATTATATTTAAGTAAGTTTAGCATTAATATTTGTGAGTGTGGTAGAAGTACGGTAACAAATTGCAATTTGAATGACCTAGTATAAAGTTTATTGTTTGAATAAAATTTGGCAGAGACATTTGTGAAGAATAATATTGACGAAATTTTAAATAGATATCCAAAAAAAAGGATAGAGTTAAATGACAAAATAAAAAAAATTTATAAGGCTTACTATCTTTATTCTAGATCTAATAGAGGAGTAGTTAAGAAAACCTTTATGAAATTTACCAATTGGATGCATCTAAATGTTGCTTCAGGAGGATATGTTAATAAAATTCTAGAAATGGGCGCTGGTAATTTAAATCATGTTGAATTTGAAAAGTTTGAAAAATATGATGTAATTGAACCTTCTTTGTTTTTATACAATACCTCAGAAAATAAAAGTTTAATTTCAAATCATTATATTAATTTGACAAAATTAGATGAAGAGCAATACGATAAAATTGTATCTGTAGCAACATTAGAACACTTAATTAATTTATCTTATGATATAGCTAAATTAAGTATTCTTTTGAAAGAAAATGGATCATTTAAGCATGCTATACCTACTGAAGGTTCAGTTCTCTGGTATTTGAGTTCACGTTACATATCTGGTTTGAACTTTTTTATTAGACACAGATTGAACTTTGATAATTTACTGAGATATGAGCATGTAAATACTGCCTATGAAATTGAAGAAATAATCAAATATTTTTTTGAAGATGTTAAAATTAAAAGATTTCCATTTAATTTGAGACAATTAAGTATTTTCACTTACATTGAAGCAAAAAACCCAAAAAAAAAATTAGCATCCGAATTTTTAAATAATTATAAATGCGAATATATTGAAGAAGACTTTGATATCAATGAAAATTTGGAATAATAATTTTTTAAAAGTTTAATGGCGGAAAGGATGGGATTCGAACCCACGATACGGTCACCCGCATACACGCTTTCCAAGCGTGCGCCTTCAACCACTCGGCCACCTTTCCTTATTCAACTTTTAAAGCAGCAATAAAGGCTTCTTGTGGAATATCAACCTTACCGTAAGTTCTCAGTCTCTGTTTTCCTTTTCTCTGCTTATCAAGTAATTTTCTTTTTCTATCAGTAGCTCCACCACCATGTATTCTCTCAATAACATTTTTACGATATCCTCTGACAGTTTCGCGAGCAATAATTTTTCCACCAATTGCTGCCTGAATTGGGATATGGAATTGATGACGAGGAATTAATTCCTTTAATTTTTCACAAACTGCTCGACCTTTTTTTTCGGAAAAACTTCGATGAACAATGATAGATAGTGCATCTACTGATTCATCATTTACCAATATGCTTAGTCTTACCAAATCACTTTCATTATACTCATCAATCTCATAATCAAAACTTGCATATCCACTAGAAATTGACTTCAAGCGATCGTAAAAATCAAACACAATTTCATTTAAAGGCAACTTATAATTTAGAATTACTCTTGATCCAGAATAAGATAGTTCTGTTTGCATTCCTCTCTTATCTTCACAAAGAGATATGATGCTACCTAAATATTCATCGGGACAAATAATTGTTGCTTTAATCCAAGGCTCAGAGATACTTTTAATTTTCATAACTTCAGGCATGTCAGCTGGATTATGTAATTCAAGTGAGCTTCCATCATTTAAAACTAAGTTATAAATAACACTTGGAGCAGTAGTTATTAAATCTAAATTGAATTCTCTATCAAGTCTCTCAACAATAATTTCTAAGTGCAATAATCCAAGAAAACCGCATCTAAAACCCATTCCAAGCGCTGCTGACGTTTCTTGTTCAAAGTGAAAACTGGAATCGTTAAGTTTTAGCTTAGCTAAAGCATCTTTTAAGAATTTAAAATCAGCTGCATTTGTTGGAAATAATCCACAAAACACGACTGGTTGACTTGGTTTAAAACCCGGTAAAGGCTCTGTTTGTTTATCATTAGCCAGTAATATTGTGTCTCCAACCTTAGTTTGGGCTACTTCTTTAATTGCAGCTGTTATAAAACCTAATTCACCAGCATTTATACGGTCGTTATCAACCATTTTTGGTGTGAAACAACCAATTTTCTCAATTAAATGTTTTGTATCAGTTTGATGAAATCGAACCTCCATACCTTTTCTTAGAATTCCATTTATCACACGTACCAATATAACAACACCTAGGTAGGCATCATACCAACTATCTACTAACATTGCTTTTAATTTTTTGTTTTCATCACCAACGGGGGATGGAAGTTCGTTTACAATATTTTCTAGAACGTTTTCAATGCCAAGACCTGATTTAGCGGAAATTTCTAGTACGTTACTGGTATCAATACCTAAAATATCTTCTATCTGATTTTTCACTCTCTCAGGGTCTGCTGCTGGTAAATCTATTTTATTTAAAACAGGTATAATTACGTGATCATTTTCTACAGCTTGATATAAGTTAGCTAATGTTTGAGCTTCAACGCCCTGACTTGCGTCAACAACTAGAAGTGATCCCTCGCAGGCAGATAATGACCTGTTAACTTCGTAACTGAAGTCAACATGTCCTGGCGTATCGATGATATTTAGTGTGTACGTTTCACCGTTTTTTGCTTTATAATTTAATTGTACAGTTTGAGCCTTGATTGTTATTCCACGTTCTCTTTCAATATCCATTGAGTCAAGTACCTGTGCTTTCATTTCTCTTTCAGAAAGCCCTCCACAAAATTGAATCAATCTGTCAGCTAAAGTAGATTTTCCATGATCAATATGAGCTATAATAGAAAAATTTCTTATATTTTTAGTGCCAGTCATAATATTTTTAATTTAGGATCTAACAGTTCCGGAAGTAGACTTTTCCACAGACTCAATTATTTTTGAACTTATTTCAGAAATGTCATTTTCGGTAAGAGTTTTTTCGTTAGATTGTAGTGTAACTTTAATAGCAATAGACTTTTTGTCTTTTCCAAGACTATCATCTTCAAATAAATCAAAGATTTCAACGTTTCTAATTAATTCCTTATCTACTTTAAAGGCTGAAGTAACAACTTCTTCGCTTTTTACTTTTTTATCAATAACAAAGGCAAAGTCTCTTGTGACAATCTGAAAATCACTTAAGTTAAGTACAGGCTTGTTGGTAGTTTTCTTTTCTGTGATTGGCAGTTCATCAAGGTATAACTCAAATATATTTGTTTTATTCTTAATCTTAAATTGATTTGCAACTCTTGGATGTAACTCTCCAAAATATCCAGCAATTACCGAATTATTAATTTTTATCGAACCAGATCTTCCTGGGTGATACCAGGAAGGACAGTCATTAGAGACAGATATTTTTTTGTTACCTGGCATTAAATAGTCAATTAAGGAAGTTAAATCTTGTTTTACGTCATATATATCAAATACTGTCTGCATATTCTTCCAAGACTTTTGTGCCTTAATTCCAGATTTAATTCCACATGCAATGTTCAATTGATCCTCAGGAAATGTTGATCTATACTGACTACCTATCTCAAAGATCGAGAATGAGTCGAAGTTTCTATTCTTGTTTTTTTTAATTGCTTGAAGAAGATTAGGGAGAAGATTAGGTCTTAATATATCCATCTCCTCTGATATAGGGTTTACAATTTTTAATTTATTTATATCGCCAAATACTTCACAATTTTTTGAGTCTGTGAATGCAAATGTTACTAATTCATCATATTCAATTGAAGCAATAAAGTGTCTCGCTTTCATCAACTTCTTTTGTGCGTAATTTAAGATATTTTTATTAATTTTACTTTTTGGTCTGATATTACTTGTTGGAATATTTTCATATCCTTTAATACGAATAACTTCTTCACTTATATCGGCTTCTCCGTGAATATCTTGTCTCCAAGAAGGTATTGAACATTTGATAACATCACCTGTTTGGCTCGTTTCAATTCCTAAAGAACTAAGTATTGATATCAATTCTTTGTCAGACACTTCAAAACCGAGTCTTCTTGAAATATAACTACTGGAAGTTGACACCTCATTTTTATTTTCTTTTATATTTCCAGCTAACTCAACTTCACTACACTCACCACCACATATTTCAAGAATTAATTTTGTTGCAAGGTCTATTCCTTTTAAGGTTGAATTTGGGTCAACGCCTCTTTCAAAACGATATCTTGCATCACTTAGAATTGACAAGTTTCTTCCCGTCTTGGCTGTATTAATTTCATCAAATAAAGCTGACTCAAGTAAAACGTTCTTTGTCTCAGTGCTGCAACCTGTACTTTCGCCCCCCATGATTCCCCCTAAGCCAAGTACTTTTTTTTCATCCGCTATTACGCACATACCATTTTTTAGCTGGTAATCTTTTTCATCTAGGGCCAAGAAACTTTCTCCATCATTTGCTTTACGTACTATAATTTTGCCATCTATTTTGTCTGCATCGTAAACGTGAAGTGGCCGGTTCTCGTCATACATTACAAAATTAGTTATATCTACCAGAGCAGATATTGGCCTTAAACCTATTGACTTAAGTTTATTTTTAAGCCATTCCGGGCTTTCAGTATTTTTTACATTTCTAAAATATCTTCCAACAAAGGTCGAGCATATTTTATTATCTTGTATTTCAATTTTAATTGGTGATTTAAAGGAGCCTTTTTCTTTAGATATTTTTCTGTCTAACAATTCCCCCATACCAGCTGAAGCAAGATCTCGGGCAATTCCTTTTACACCTAGACAATCTTGTCGATTAGGAGTGATACCAATTTCTATTATAATATCATTAAGACCATAAATCTCTGAAAAAGATCTTCCAATAGTTTCTTTTTCCTCAAGTCGGATTATTCCATCATGCTCATTTGAGATACCAAGTTCATATTCTGAACACATCATTCCATAGGACTCTACCCCTCTAATCTTGGCAGCTTTAATTTTCATTTGATTAACCGGAATGGTTGAACCAACTGGCGCATAAACCACTTTCATGCCTTTTTCTACATTTGGTGCACCACAAACAACATCAACCTTTTCCTTACCAATATCAACTTTACATAGTTTTAATTTATCCGCATTTGGATGTTTTTTTTCTTCAAGTACCTGTCCAACAATAAAATCCTTGTATGCTTTACCCGTGTCTTGAATATCTTCAACTTCAAGACCGATAGAAGTAAGTTTCTTTTCAATTTCTTCGAAATGAGCATTTGTCTTAAGATGCTCAGTTAACCAAGAATAAGTAAATTTCATCTAGCTTAAGTCTCCTATGATCGAAGGTATGTTCAAAGGTGAAAAGCCATAATGCTTATTCCATCTAAGATCACTATCAAAGAAAGTTCTTAAATCACTAATTCCGTATTTGAGCATTGCAAGCCTCTCTATACCCATGCCAAATGCATAGCCTTGATATTCATTTGAATTGATATTTACGTTTTCAAGCACGTTTGGATGAACCATTCCGCATCCTAAAATTTCCAACCAATCCTCGCCCTCTCCGATAATTAATTGATTTCCTTTCTTAGTGTATCCAATATCAACTTCTGCTGATGGTTCAGTAAAGGGAAAATGACTAGGTCGAAATCTCATATTTAATTTATCAGTCTCAAAAAAAGTCTTGAGGAATATTTCTAAACAACCTTTGAGGTGGCTCATGTTGCTTTCTTGATCTATTACTAAACCCTCAACTTGATGGAACATAGGAGAGTGCGTTTGATCATTATCACATCTAAACGTTTTTCCAGGAGCAATTAATCGAATTGGTGGTTTTTGTGTTAACATACTTCTTATTTGAACTGGCGAGGTATGAGTTCGCAGAACATTTGGCATTCCATCAGTCTCAGTTTCAACATAAAAAGTATCATGCATTTGTCGTGCAGGGTGGTGTTCAGAAGTATTTAAAGCAGTAAAATTATTATAATCGGTTTCAACTTCAGGTCCTTCAGCAACAAAAAAATCTAAGTCACCAAATATAGTTATAACTTCCTCTATAACCTGACTGATTGGGTGAATAGTTCCGTATGACTTTGAGGTAGATAGAGTGATATCTAAAGTTTCAGATTTAAGTTTTTTTTCTAATTCTTCGCTATTTAACTCTTCAGTCTTTGAAGCTATTATTTCCAGAACAGAGTCTTTAATTTTATTTAATTTTTCAGCATAGTGCTTTCTTTCATCACCAGAAAGACTGGCTAACTCTTTCATTTCGAGGGAAATAATACCTTTCTTACCAAGAAATTTTATCCTAAATTCATTTATGCTTTCGATATTTGTAAATTTATCTGAAGCTTTTTTTATTTCAGTTTCTAACTCTCTAAAATCTTTCATCGTAGAACAACAATATCAGATTTAGTTTTTTCTGTAATAATAATATGCTTGAGAATATGATGCCAAATGAATTATTTGGCTGAGGACTGAACCTGTTTTGCCAAATGTTCAAAAGAAGTAGGTTCATTCATAGCAAGATCAGCTAAAATTTTACGATCTAATTCGATTTTTAATTTTTTAAGACCATTCATGAAAACAGAATAAGAAATTCCATGTAATCTAGCTCCAGCATTTATTCTTTGAGTCCAAAGTGATCTAAACTCTCTTTTTTTTACTCTTCGATCACGATAGGCATACTGCATTGATTTTTCTACAGCTTGCTTTGCGACTTTAAAAGTATTCTTTCTTCTGCCTCTATATCCTTTGGCTTGCTTAATTACTTTTTTATGTCTTGCGTGTGCAGTAACTCCTCTTTTAACTCTTGCCATTATATCTTCCTATTTATTAAGCGTAGGGTAAAAACTTTTTAACTATTCGAGCATCTTGATCAGATAAAATTGTAGAACCTCTTTGGTTTCTTATCTGATTATTTGTTCTTTTAATCATACCGTGTCTTTTCCCACTTTGATATGATTTAACTTTACCAGAAGCTGTAAGCCTAAATCTCTTGTTAGCGCCTTTTTTTGTTTTTAATTTACTCATATTGGATGAACGGTTTATAGACCCTAGGTAAGAAAAAATCAAAAGTTTTTTATTAATGATAAGAATTAACTACAGCTGCTAGTTTGCAGTGAAAATCATGGTAAATTGGCGACCTTCAAGTTTTGGCTCTTGCTCGATTTTGCTTGTCGTACCCATTGTTTCTCGAATTCTTTCCATCAATTTTTCAGCAATATCATGATGTTCAAACTCTCTACCTTTAAATCGAATGGTAAATTTTACTTTATCGCCTGCAGCGATAAATTTTTGAGCAGCTTTTACCTTGAAGTCGTAATCGTGAACATCAATTCCCGGCCTCATCTTAATTTCTTTAATTGTAATTTCTTTCTGTTTTTTCTTGGACGTACTAGCTTTTTTTTGGGCCTCATATTTAAATTTTCCAAAATCAAGAATTTTGCATACAGGGGGGTCAACTTGAGGAGATACCTCAACTAAATCAAGACCTGCATCTGAAGCTTTTTGCATTGCCTCATCAGTGTTAATAACTCCTAAGTTGTTACCTTTTTCATCAATTAATCTTACAGTGGAGGAAGTTATAAATTCGTTTATGCGAAACTTTGGACCTTTAGTAGATAGCTGGGCTCTATTATTTTTTCTTTGAAGTGCTATTTTAATCTCCTTTATCTATTGATGAGACGGCATCATACATTTTTTTTGAAAAAAATCATTTAATTTTTCAAATTTAATTTTTTCTTGCTTATCATTACCAAACTCCCTCAATGTTACAGTATTGTCTTCCATTTCATTCTTACCTAGGATTAATTGATAAGGTATTTTTTTTAGAGAGTTTTCTCTGATTTTATAGCTTATCTTCTCATTTCTTAAGTCCTTTTCAACTCTAATACCGTGGTTTTTAAGAGATAAAAATACTCTCTCTGCGTACTCGTTTATGTCAGATGTAATTGGTGCAACCACAGCCTGTGTTGGCGCTAACCAAAGTGGTAAGTTGCCAGCATAATGTTCTATCAAAATTCCTGTAAACCTCTCTAAAGATCCAAATAATGCTCGATGTAACATTACTGGGTTATGCTTTTGACCATCTTCCGCAACATAATGACCACCAAGTCTTTCAGGCAAGTTAAGATCAACTTGCAAAGTTCCACATTGCCACTCTCTACCAATGGCATCCTTCAGAATAAATTCTAATTTTGGACCATAAAATGCTCCTTCACCTGGATTTAAAGTATATTCTAATCCTGTAGCTTCCATTGCCTCACGAAGAGCAGCTTCAGATTTATCCCATACATCATCATTACCGACTCTTTTTTCAGGACGGTCGGAAAATTTAATTGATACATTTTCAAATCCGAAATCGTTATAAATACTTAAAACTAAATCGCATACTTTTTTGCTTTCTTCAGTAATTTGGTCTTCAGTACAAAATATATGTGCATCATCTTGGGTAAATGCCCTGACTCTCATTAAACCATGGAGGGCACCCGATGGTTCATATCTGTGAACTTTTCCAAACTCAGCAACCCTTAACGGTAAATCTCTATAACTCTTCAGTCCTTGCTTATATACTTGTACGCAGCCAGGACAATTCATTGGTTTTAAGGCATAAACACGTTCTTCTCTTGCTTCTGTGGTAAACATATTGTCACCGAATTTTTCAAGGTGCCCTGATCTTTCCCATAATGACTTATCCATAATATCTGGAGTATTAATTTCTTCGTACCCAGCCTCTTCTTGTCGCTGACGCATGTAATCTATAAGTGTTCTAAATAATGTCCAACCTTTTGCGTGCCAGAAAACTGAACCTGGAGCCTCTTCTTGAAAATGAAATAAATCTAGTTCTTTGCCAAGTTTCCTATGATCTCTTTTTTCAGCCTCCTTCAACAAATTCAGATAATTTTCAAGATCTTCTTGTGTTTCCCAGGCTGTACCATAAATTCTTTGAAGCATTGGGTTATTTGAATCCCCCCGCCAGTAAGCTCCTGCTACTTTTGTTAATTTAAATGCTTTACCAATTTTACCTGTTGAATCTAAATGTGGTCCCTTGCAAAGATCAAACCATTCACCGTGATAATATACTTTAAGTTCTTCACTTTCAGGCAAATCTCTAATGATCTCTACTTTATAGTTTTCACCTTTATCGGAAAATAGCTTAATCGCATCTTCCCTGCTCATTACCTTAAATGAAGTCTTTTCGTCACGATTTACAATTTCTTTCATTTTCTTTTCGATCGTTCCAAGATCTTTTTCAGTAAACGGCTCTTTTCTGTCAAAATCATAATAAAAACCATTTTCAATTACAGGACCAATGGTAACCTGTGTATCAGGAAATAACTCCTGAACAGCCATAGCCAAAACATGGGCCGTATCATGTCTTAAAGTATTTATAAATGGTTCGTCGTTACTCATAAGGCTTAAGTATTATATCATCTATCTATAAATGAGAATCTATTTTATCGAAGACTTCTTCCATACTAATATTTCTTATATTTTTAGAAGAAATTGATAAAAAACTGCCTGTTTCAATACTTACTTTCTCTGGTGTAGTGTGGCCACCAAATAATGCTAAACCTCTGCATCCTAAGTGAGCAGCTAAGTGTGCAGGTCCTGTATCATTTGAAATTACATATTTTGCACCAATAAGCAATTTCGCTAATTGAAAAAAATTTGTTGGCTGATTGTTATGTAAACATAACTTTACATTATATTTTCTTGCTGCATTTATTTCTCCTGGTCCTGGAGCAATAACAATATCCATTTCAAATAACTTTGATTTAAGCTTTGAAATGAGTTCTTCATAATAAGGCCAGATTTTTTGATGATGTTTTGGAGAACAAAAAGGAAATAAAACTATGTAATTTTTTTTAATTTCAGAAGAAATATGAAAATCATCATCTATCATCCAAGAAACCTGGGGTTTTTCCGCGAACTGCGTATCTATTTTTGATCTTGATAATTGTAATTTAAATCTTTCTAAAATACTTTTTTTATCAAATTCTTCTTTTGTTTCATTAAATCTTAACATTGTCCTTGAGGAGATCCATTCAGAAGAAGATAGGTACTTTCGATAAAATTCAGTTCGATGGGAATTTTGTAAATCAAAAATTCTTTCAAATTTATATTTGCTAAAAAATTTCTTCAATTGATATAGGTAGATTAAATTCCATCGAGACTTCCTCTTATCTAAAATTACTTCATCAATAAAAGGGCACTTACCAAAATAATTATTAAATGCCGGTGTAGTTAAGATATATATTTTATATTTTGAGTAATGCTCTCGAATATCTTTTAAACATCCATTTATTTGAATAATATCTCCAAAAGAACCGTGCTTAATTACCAAAATATTTTTAACCATTTAATTTATAACTTCTTTGTAAAAATTTACTGTTTCCTCACACATTTTAATTTTTGAATATTTTTCTCTAACATGTGCAATGCATGCTTTTGAAGTCTTTTCTGATTTATATTTTTCATTGGAAATTGCATCAATAATTTTTTTGCATAGATCCTCAGCGTTATTATTTTCAAATAAGTAGCCTGTTTCACCATCATTCACTGTCTCGACTGACCCTCCATGATTTGACGCTATTACAAATTTACCCATTGCTTGGGCCTCAACAGAAATTCTACCAAAGGCTTCTGGATCAGTTGACGCAGATATTACTAAATCAGCCAAACTATAAAAATTATTCAGATCAGTTCTTGAGCCCACAAAATGCAGAGATTTTGAAAGGTTGTGTTCATTTGCAAAATTTTTTAGTGAATTCTTTAGTTTATAATTTTCATCAGGGCCAACAAAAATTATCTCGAATTTATGATTTGTTTTTTTAATAATAGTAGAAATTGCTTGAAGAAGAAGTTTATGTCCCTTCCACCCCGTTATTCTTCCGGCAAGAAGGATCTTAATTGCATCATAATCAATATTGAATTCTTTTATAATTAATTCTACCTGCTGAGCTTTAACGTTATTTGGATCAAAAAAATTGAAGTCTATGCCTCTAGAAATAGTTCTAATATTATAATTTTTAGTTGGGTAACAATTATTTATATGATCATTAATAAACTCTGAAATTGCTATTGTTCCATTTGTTTTTAACATAATGGAGTTATAGTATTTTTTTAGTGGGTTACTAAAGTTGTATGTACCATGAAATGTAGTAATAAATTTTGTGCCAGTTACAACGCATGCAAAGTATGAGCTCCATGCAGGTGCTCTACTTCGAGCGTGAACAATTGTAATATTTAGTTTTTTGATTAGTTTTATAATTTTAATTATATTAAAAAAGATTTTGATTGGATTTTTAGAGTTAACAGAAGCATAAAAAACTTTTTCATTATAGTCTTTTACTTCTGATGTTTTGGGCCCTGAATGAGTTAGAATATAAGAATTATAGTTCTTCTCTGACAAAAAATTTGCGACATCAACACATCCTTGAGAAGCACCACTTACATCAAGATTAGGTATTACTTGTAATACGCAAATTTTTGATTGCATATAGTATTTCTAATAGTTAAATGATTAATAGTAAATCATTATGCAAAATAAAATTAATTACATCAATTCTTCTTTTGATGAACAAATAGCTTATTCAAAAGATGATCTAAAATCTCAAACAACAATTTTCTTCTTTGGAGGGTACAGCTCAAGCATGGATGGAACTAAGGCAACCGCTTTGAGTAAATGGTGCATTGAAAATAAATTAAATTTTTTGAGATTTGACTATTCTGGTCATGGCGTGTCAAAAGGTAGATTTGAAGATGGCGGAATTAGTAAGTGGTCAATAGAAGCTAGTGAAATATTTGAAAAATTTAAATCAAATAAAAATATTATTATCGGTTCGAGTATGGGTGGATGGATTTCTTTGATCGTATCTAAGCAAAAATCAAATTATGTGCATGGTCTAGTAGGTATAGCATCAGCTCCAGATTTTGTTGTAGGTGAATGGAATAGACTAAGTGTTGAACAAAAAAAACAAATTAAGTCTGAAGGTAAAATTATAATTAATTGGGATAATTACGCTGAAGATTACACCATAACTTATAAATTTCTAGAAGATGGAAAAAAAAATATGCTCTTAACAAAGCCAATAAATATCTCTTGTCCTGTAAGGCTTCTTCATGGAAGGAAAGATCAGGTAGTAAGTTTTACAACCTCTGAGAAAATTATTAAATTATTGGAAAGTAAAAATAAAAAACTGACAATTATTGAAGATGGAGATCATAGCCTTTCAAGAGAAACTGATCTAAATACTTTATATAAAAATATCGAAGAATTATTGTAATGAATTCAACTCTTAATAATTATTCACTTTTGGTATTTCTTGGTGCTGTTTGGGGAGCATCCTTTGTGGCCATAAAGTTTTGCAACTTTATGTTTAATCCAATTGAAATAGGTTTTTTTAGAACATTTATTGGAGCTATTTTTCTTCTTATAGGAGTTCTATATAGAGCAGGAAACCCTCAGCTTTTTAAAGAAAATACTTTTACTTACGCAATCATTGGATTATTTAACGCCGCAATCCCTTTTACTTTGATCCCTTACGGATTATTAACTCTGCCTAGCAACATAGGTGTTATTATAATGTCAGCCAACCCTTTTCTTGCATTGATATTGGCACATTATTTTACAGATGATGAAAAATTAAACCTTAGAAAAATGATAGGAACAATAATTGGTTTTTCTGGAGTTGTGTTCGCGGTTGGCGTGCAAGTTTTTGTAACTGATATATCAAGTTTTATTGGCGCTCTAGCGATTTATTTAGCGGGTTGTTCATATGTGGTATCAAATTTAATTATTCGAAAAGTTTCAAACTTGCCTTCCGATATGGTTACGATGAATACGCTCGCGTGGGGAAGTATATGGCTTATTCCATTGATGCTATTATTTGCTGAACCAATAAATTATGAAATGAATCTTACGGCGATTTCTGCATTGTTTTATTTAGGCATAATTCCAACTGGCCTAGCGTTTAGTCTGAGACAGATATTGATTAGAACTGCAGGAACTACTTTCATGATGCAGGTGGCATATTTAATTCCTGTATTTGGAATATTTTATGGCTGGGCATTAATGAATGAACCACTGAAATTTTCATTATTAATTGGTGTTATACTTGTAGTAATTGGGATCGCAATTAGTAGACTACAAGTTGAGTCGAATACAGGAATTTAATTATTTAAATTAATGATTTGATTATAACCTTCTTTATATGAGGGGTATTTTAAAATAATACCAAGTTCTTCTTTGATAAGCCTGTTGCTCACTTTTTTATTTTCAGAAAAAAAACTTTCTATTTGTTCTTTTTTACTTAACGTTTCATAAAGAACTTCATTGGGTATGATAATTGAAATTTTTTTTGAAATATAGTCAATCACATCATCAAGAGTCGACGGACAGTCGTCAGCAATATTGTATATAGAAACAGGATTCGGTTTATTCATTGAAGCTAAAATAATATTTGTTAAATCATTGATGTATATTCTTGAAAAAAAATGTCCCTTTTTTATTATTCTTGTGAAATTTCGAGATTGAATTCTCCCAAGAATATTTCTTTCTGGTCCATATATGCCAGCAATTCTAAAAATATGTAAGGGTAGATTATATTTTTTAGATAACTGACTCCACTGATCCTCTGCAAGCTGGCGGCTAATTCCTCTTTTAGACTTAGTAAGTAATCTTGAGGTTTCACTCACAAATTGACCGTCATGATCGCCATAAACACTGGTGGCAGATAAGTAGCCAATCCATTTAAGATTAATTAATTCATGTAAATTAAAATTTATATTTTTTAAAAAAATGTCACCACTTTGATCTGGTGGCACAGATATAACTAAATGAGTTATTTCATTTTTATATTTTTCGAGAATATTTGGGGTCTTCGAAGGGTTAATGATTCGAATGTTTTTTTGATTAATTTGTAAACTATTTAGACATCGAGAAGTGGCAAAAATTTCTTTATCACTTACCTTGCTTGCAAGATGTTTGGCTGTATATCCATAACCAAATATAAAAATCATAAGTTTAATTTAACCATTCTTCTTGAACATTTTTATTTTTTTCAAGAGCGAAATATTTTTTTTTATAGTTTTCAATATGATTACTATCAATCACTTGCTTTAATGACCAAACAGCCATTGCTCTTACAGTAGAAGATTTATCTTCTAAAAGTGCCTCAATATCTTTCTTGTATTTTTTTTCTTTACTATTTCCAACTGCGATCAATACATTTCTTAAAAATCTATCTCTACCAATCCTTTTAATGCTGGATTTAGAAAACTTTTTTCTGAAATCTTCATCTGTTAAACTTAAAAAATCACCTAAATCAGGCTTGATAAGATCATCTCTTGGATAAAAACTAATTTCTTTAGATTTTTTTGCAAATTTATTCCAGGGACAAACTGCTAAACAATCATCACAGCCATAAATTCTATTTCCAATTAGTTTTCTCATATTTTTATCTATAATTCCTTTATGTTCTATTGTGAGATATGAAATACATTTAGTAGCATCTAATTTGTATGGCTCAACAATTGCACTAGTTGGGCATATATCAATACAGCTTGTACATGAACCACAATGATCAATTTCTGGATGAGTATTATTTATTTTTTTATCAACAAAAATTGATGAAAGAAATAACCATGATCCAAAGTCTTTTGAAACTAGATTTGTATGCTTACCTTGCCAACCAATGCCACCTTTCATAGAAATAGGCTTTTCCATAACAGGAGCTGTATCCACAAAGTATTTAAAACTACAATTAAGCAACTTTGTAATTTCAAATGAAAGACTTTTCAATTTTTTTTTAATTATTTTATGATAATCAGAATTTCTTGAATAAACAGAAATTATACCTTTATTTTTTTCAGACAATAACTCAAGCGAGTTACATTCAAAGTGATAGTTGATCCCAAGAACAATTATTGACTGAGCTTCATCCCACAAGATGTTTGGGTTTGACCTATAATTGGATCTTTCCTCCATCCATACCATTTCGCCGTGATGTTTTTTTTCCAAGAACTCGTCTAGTTCTTTTTTAAAATCCAAGTTTGGGTTTATATCTACAATACCAAAAGTATCAAAACCATGCTGCTCTATTAATTTTTTAAGTTTATTACTTTTATCTAGTTGACTTTCTTCAACTGATCTTTGAATCCTAATGGCTGAGGAAGAATGTTTACTATCTCTTTTGGACATACGTGTATAAATTTATGTATTTCAGTTTCCCAGTTGTCTAATATGCTTTTCGCATGAAGACTTCCCGTATTTTGATAATGAAAAAGAATAATTTGGTTAAGTTCATTTGTCCAATAATCAGATGCTATAGTATCAAAAATTAGAGTTTCAGCGTTAACTCTCTGATTAAATTTTTTATCCTCATCATAAATAAAAGCCATGCCTCCTGTCATTCCCGCCCCAAAATTATCTCCAGTTTTTCCAAGCACAATAACAGTGCCGCCAGTCATGTACTCACAGCCGTTTGAGCCACATCCTTCTACAACTGTAATCGCCCCTGAATTCCTAACTGCAAACCGCTCACCTGCTTGCCCAGCGGCATATAATTCTCCTGAAGTAGCACCGTACAAAACTGTATTTCCGATTATTGTATTTTCATTTGTAACTAAATTACTATTCTTATGAGGTCGGATTGAAATAGTTGCACCAGATAGACCTTTACCAACATAATCATTTGAATCCCCATAAAGATTTATTTTTAGACCCTTAATAGCAAAAGCTCCTAGCGACTGACCCGCTGATCCAGTCAGATTAATTGTTAGATGCTCTTTATTAACTTCTTTGTCTTTGAAAGTTCTGTATATAGTCGAAGATAATCTTGTGCCAACAGCTCTATCGGTATTTCTAATAGGGTAGTTTAGTTCAGTTTTTTGTCCAGTTTGTAAAAATTTAGATGCATCCTCAATAATTTTTTGGTCAAGTGTTGAACCAACATCATTGATAATAGAGTGGTTAAAGTACTCTACGTTTGGATCTTTTTCCGCTTGAATAAGCAATGAATTAAGATCTAAGTCATCTAAATGAGTTGATCCCCTTGATATTTGATACAATAGGTCAGTTCTTCCAATGATTTCGTTTAGGCTTTTGAATCCAAGTTTTGCTAAGATTTCTCTTACCTCTTCAGCTATATAACTAAAAAGATTAACCACTTTTTCAGGACTGCCTGAAAATCTCGCTCTTAAATCCTCATCTTGAGTACAAACTCCAACTGGACATGTGTTTGAGTGACATTGCCGTACCATTATACACCCCATTGCAACGAGTGAAGTTGTACCAACCCCAAACTCCTCGGCACCCATGATTGCAGCAATTACAACGTCACGACCAGTTTTGATACCTCCATCAGTTCTGAGTACAACATTTTGCCTTAAGCCGTTGAGTGTTAAAACTTGATTCACTTCTGTTAAGCCCATTTCCCATGGGATACCCGCATATTTAATACTCGTTTGGGGACTAGCTCCAGTTCCACCATTGTGCCCTGAAATTAAAATGACATCAGCTTTAGCCTTCGCAACGCCTGCTGCTATAGTTCCAATTCCAGATGACGCAACAAGCTTTACACAAACTCTAGCGTCTGGGTTTGCCTGTTTTAGGTCATAAATAAGCTGAGCAAGGTCTTCTATTGAATAGATGTCGTGATGTGGTGGAGGGCTTATTAGTGTAACACCTTCTGTTGAGTGGCGAAGCTTGGCTATTTCAGCAGTTACTTTAAATCCGGGAAGCTGACCACCCTCACCAGGCTTAGCTCCTTGTGCTATCTTAATTTCTATTTCCTCACAGTTATTCAAATATTCAGTTGTTACACCAAATCTAGCTGAAGCTACTTGTTTTACTCTTGAGTTGGCACTGTCTCCATTCTTAAGAGGTTTTGATCTTTCTATTGACTCACCACCTTCGCCTGAACAAGAAGCGCCTCCAATCCGGTTCATTGCTATTGCTAGTGTTTCATGGGCTTCTTTTGAAAGTGCTCCATGTGACATACTTCCTGTACCAAAGCGCTTTCTGATAGACGTTATTGACTCAACTTCGCTTAATTCAATTGAACTTTCACTTTCTTTAAACTCGAGCAAATCTCTAATATTGATTGGAGCAAAGTTGCTCATGGAGTTTGAATATTTTTTAAACATCTCATAAGAGTCATCCGCAACCGCTGTTTGCAGAAGATGTATCAACTTGCCTTCATAAGCATGAGTTTCACCACCGTTTCTGTACCGATAAATGCCACCGATAGGCAATGTTTGTATGCTATCTGAATACGCATAATTATGAAGATCGGTTAGTTTTTTCTCAATTCCAGATAGACCAATGCCTGACATACGACTTTGTACACCAAGGAAATATTCATTGACCATTGAGCGGCTTAAGCCAACAGCTTCAAAATTAAAACCGCCCCTATAAGCACTAATAACTGAAATTCCAAGCTTAGACATAACTTTAAGTAAGCCTTGGTCTACTGCTTTTTTATATCGCTCAACACATTGTTCGTAAGATAAATTTCCAAAAAGTCCCTTTTGTTGTCTTTCATAAATACAGTCTAATGCTAAGTATGGGTTTACTGTCGTGGCGCCAACACCAATGAGTACAGCAAAGTAATGAGTATCCAGACACTCTGCAGACCTTACGTGCAATGATACAAAAGATCTTATACCTTTACGTGTCAAATCTGTGTGAACTGCAGCGGTGATCAATATCATTGGTAAAGATAATTTATCGTGGTCCGCACTAATATCAGACAGTACGATATGAGACTTTCCGCTTAAAACTGCAGTCTCAGACTCGAATTGAATACGCCTTATTTCCTCTTTTAAATTAAACTTATCCTTATGAACTGTACAATCAATCACAGTTGTAGACTCTTGTCCCCGAGCAGAAATCTTTTTGAACAACCCATTTGTTATAAATGGACTATCAATTACAAAAACATTTTCTTCATAAGGATTAGGAGATAGAATATCTTGTAAATTCCCAAATCGAGTTTTTAAACTCATTCTGCTTTGCTCTCTTAGACTATCAATTGGAGGATTTGTTACCTGACTAAACTTTTGTCTAAAAAAATGAGATAATGGCCGATACTTGTCCGACAACACAGCAACAGGAGTATCATCACCCATACTTCCAGTAGATTCCTTGGCATCACTCACCATTGGATGAAGAATAAGTTCTAGTTCTTCCATTGTGAAACCAGCTGCGATCATTCTTTTTCTTAATTTTTCAGTTTCTATAACTGTCGACTCTCTTGAAACTGTTACTCTTTTATCTAATCGAATTATTTTTTTTACATACTCTTCATAAGGAGCTTCTTTCGCAAGATAGTCTTTTAAATCAGAGTTACGATAAATTTTTCCTTCCTTCAAATTTATTCCAATTATATCTCCAGGGCCCAGTCTGCCTTTCTCAACTATCTTTGACTCATCAACCCTGACCATTCCTGTTTCAGAACCAACGTATATTATGTTGTCATTTGATACAGAGTACCGCATTGGCCTTAAGCCATTTCGATCCATACCACCAACAATCCAATTTCCGTCAACTGCAGCTATTGCAGCGGGCCCATCCCATGGTTCTACAATAGCATTAGAAAACTCATACATATTTCTATGCTCAATTGGCATCAGTTCACTTCTTTTTGACCATGCCTCAGGTATTAGAAGAGTTTTAACAAGAGGAACTGATCTTCCAGCTCTAACATATAATTCAAATGCAGCATCTAAGGCGGCAGAGTCAGAAACATTTTTTTCTATAATTGGTTTAACTTGTTCACTATCATCACCAAAAATTTCTGATGTAATTCTTGTTTGATGATTTCTCATCCAGTTTGTATTTCCGGAAATTGTATTTATCTCTCCATTGTGAGCCAACATTCTAAATGGTTGCGCTAAACCCCAGGATGGAAAGGTATTTGTGGAATATCTTTGATGAAACACTGCATAAGAAGACACAAAATTTTTATTAGCTAAATCGGGATAGAATATGGAAAGTTGTTCAGCTAAAAATAGTCCCTTGTAGATGATTGACTCAAAACTTAAAGAGCATACATAAAATCCATTAATTTGCTGTTTTGCTATTCTCTTTTCAAGTCGACGTCTTACTAGATATAACTCTTTTGAATAATCAAAATTACTTTCTCTCTCAATGTTATTAACAAACATAACCTGCTCAATCTCAGGTCTAGTTGAATTAGCTTTTTCACCAATAACACTGTTATTAATAGGCACTTGTCTCCAGCCATATATGTAGTATCCATGATCAAGAAGTTCCGACTCGATTATTGTTCGACATTTTTCTAATGCTGCATAGTCGTTTCTTGGCAAAAACATCATACCAATGCCAAGAGGCTCGTCTCTTTTTTCATGGCCTGTTTTAGCAATTTCGTCATCAAAGAAGTTTATAGGTATTTGAGTAAGTATGCCCGCACCATCCCCTGTCTTGCCATCAGCATCAACAGCACCTCTGTGCCACACAGCTTTTAGCGCATCGATACCACCTTCTACAACTTCTCTTCTTTGCTTACCATCAACTGATGCTACAAAGCCAACACCGCATGCATCGTGCTCTTGTTTAGGACTATAAAGGTGCCCTTCTTCCAAGACTTGCTTATTTTTTCTGTATCTAGTTAAATCTGAACTCATGATGCTTTAACCTTTCTAACCTCTGCCAGTTTTGTAGCTTCGATATAACTATGTATTGAATTGGCCACATCTCGACCATCCCTTATTCCCCAAACTACCAATGAAGCCCCTCGAACAATATCTCCTGCAGCAAAGACTCCATCAATATCAGTCATCATAGTATTGAAACCTACTCTCACTGTGCCCCACTTTGTCACTGGTAAGTCTTTAACATCAAAAAGTGTGGGTAGATTTTCAGGAGAAAAACCTAGAGCAGCTATGACCATATCAACCTTCAAATTAAAATCAGATCCATCTATTTGTTGAGGTGTTCTTCTTCCATCGGCATCAGGCTCACTCAATCTCATTTTGACACATTCAATTTGATAACCATTTTTTAAAACATTCATATTAATTGGGAGAGATTGCCACATGAATTCGACGCCTTCCTCCTCAGCATTATTTACCTCTCTTGCAGAACCAGGCATATTTTCTTTATCTCTACGATATAAACATTTTACAGATTTAGCCTTTTGTCTTACAGCGGTTCGTACACAGTCCATTGCCGTGTCACCGCCACCAATGACCACAATGTCTTTACCTTTTGCATCCAACTCACCTTCATCAAATTTCTTAACTTCATCTCCAAGTCCTTTTCGATTAGATGCGGTTAAATATTCCAATGCTGGAATTACATTTCTTGTACTTTCACCCAGGTTAATTTCTTTAGCTTTATAAACACCTGTAGCTATTAAAACTGCATCATGTTTTTTTTGAAGATCTTCAAATTTTATATCTTTTCCAATTTCAACATTAAGATGAATATTAATTCCAGAATCTTTTAAGTATTGCATTCTCCTTTGAACGATATCTTTTTCTAATTTAAAATTTGGGATACCATAAATTAACAATCCACCGGCTCTGTCGTAACGATCATAAACATGAACCTTGTAACCTTTTTTTCTAAGCTCTTCTGCGGCGGCTAGTCCTGCTGGTCCTGCGCCAATTACACCTATACTATTTTCTTTTTCTATCCTCTTTTCAACCTTGAGAGGGGTAATCCATCCATTCTCAAATGCATTATCTGTTAAATATTTCTCTACTGAGCCAATTGTTACTGATCCATGTCCTGATTGCTCAATTACGCAATTACCTTCACATAATCTATCTTGTGGACAGATCCTACCACATATCTCAGGCATATTATTTGTACTTGATGAGACTTCATAAGCCTCTTTCAACCTGTCCTCTGCGGCAAGCTTTAACCAATCAGGTATATGGTTATGAAGTGGACAGTGGACTGTGCAATATGGAACGCCACATTGAGAGCATCTGCTAGACTGCTCTTTTGCACTATTTTTAATGAAATTATCATAGATTTCTCGAAAGTCTTTTTTTCTATCTTTTGATAATCTCTTGTCAGGATACTCTTGATTTAGATCAGTAAATTTAAGCATAACTTTTTATTATGTCATAATTGTTGACATATATAGAATCTCATTAATAATTTGAAATTTTATATCACTCTAATAATATATTAATAGTCATACTGTATGACATAAATAGAAGTTTTACTTGCCTATTTGGCGTAAAACTCTATTTTTTCATATCTATTATGTATCTATTTCCAGTAATTATACTCGCAATTATACAAGGTATTACTGAATTTTTGCCAATTTCAAGTTCTGCTCATCTGCTAATTACCGCAGAAATAATTAATATTAGTGAGAGTTTGTCACTCGATATAAGCCTTCATTTAGGAACTTTAATGGCGGTATTAATATACTTTAGAATTGAAACACTTAACTTTATTAAATTTATAATGCCTTTCTCTTCACCCAAAAAAACAGCCCAAAAAAATATTAATCAAAATTTAATTATAGCTTCATTGCCAATTATTTTCATTGGTGGCATTACCTATATATCAGGGTTTGCGGAACTTCTCAGAAATCTTCATTTTATAGGTCTATCAACTATTGTCTTTGGATTAGCACTTTATTTTGCAGATATCAGATCGAATACAGAAAACCTTACGCTAGATAAGCTATCTATTAGAAAAACTTTGATTATTGGTCTATGTCAAGTTTTTGCAATTATTCCGGGAGCTTCTCGAGCAGGAGTGGTTTATACAGGCTCAAGAATAGTTGGATTAAATAGAGTAGATGCCGCAAAATTTTCTATGCTTCTATCAATACCTGTAATAGTAATTTCAGCATCGATTCCAATTATTGAAATTATAAGTGATCCAATATCAATAAATTTTTTAAATTTATTTTTCGGTTTTGTAATAGCGTTCTTAACTGCTTATTTCTCCATAGGTTTACTATTAAATTGGGTAAAGAAAAATTCAATGACACCATTTGTAATTTACCGAATAATACTTGGATCTGTAATTTTGATTTATTTTACTTGAGCTAAGAAATATATGTACTAATGATTTCTCTTGGTGAAACTGGTTTAATTCCTAGTTTTTCTAAATTATTTCCTGTTTTCGAGATTACATTGTCTTTTCTAAGTAGTTTAACTTGATCAAAAGTAATCAGCGGTGATGGTAACGGCATCATCACTAATGCTACAAAATTTGCAAAAGATAATGGCATTGGAAGTATAATTCTTTTAATTTTTAGAGTATTAAGAATTAATTGGTATATTTCTTTTAAGCTTAATATTTCTGGTCCGCCAAATTCAAAAATTTTACCATTATATTTTTCTTCTAAAACAAGTTTGCTTATAGCTATTGCAATATCTTTAACATATACACACTGGTATTTATTATTTGCGAACAATGGTACAACCGGTAAATTTTTTAGCAGCTTAGCCTGAACTGAGAAAAATCCGTCACCTGGACCAAATACTATTGAAGGTCTTAAAATAATTGCCTCAGGAAAACTTTTTTTAATATTTTTTTCTCCTAAACCCTTTGTGTACTGATATTTTGACTCACTTCTAATATCAGCGCCTAAAGATGAAAAATGAATAAACTTTTCAACACCGTATTTTGAACATAAGTCTGCAATATTTTGAGGTCCAATAGAATGACAATTTTTAAAAGATTGACTACCAGAACTATCATTCAAAACTCCCACAAAATTTATTACAACATCAGAGTTTTTTATAAATGGCTCAATTGTATGCTTAAGCATAATATTTCCCTTAACAATATCTAATTTTTCTATGGGCGCCATCGTTCTTAAGTTACCTACCAAATGAGGATTTCTACAAATAATTCTTAAATTATGTCCAGCTTTTAATAGCTCTGCGATACAGTATTTAGCTAAAAACCCGGACCCTCCAATCATTGTAATTGTTTTTTTCTTCATATTTTTTAAATATACCTTTATGTACTCATTTGAATTAAATTAATTTTTGAGCAATGCAAACTATTTTACATATAAATGATCTAAGGAGTGAAATTAAATTTTCAAATATAATAGCAGCTGATTGTGAGATGATGGGTTTGCAGCCAAGTAGAGATCCTCTTTGCTTAATGCAGCTTTATGATGGTGAGGGAGACTGTCATTTAATTCAATTTATTGATAAAAAATTCGATGCACCAAATCTTAAAAATTTATTAGCTGGTGATAAAACATTTATTTTTCACTATGCCCGTCATGACCTAGCTGCGATCAAGCATGATCTTAATATAATGATTAAAAATGTTTATTGTACAAAGATCAGCTCTAAAATAGCTAGAACATATTCTCAGGGTCATGGCTATAAAGACTTATGTAAAGAACTTTTAAATATTGATATATCAAAAAAACAACAATCAAGTGATTGGTCTAATCCTAATTTATCTAAGGAACAAATTGATTACGCTGCCACTGACGTATTGTATCTACATCAATTAAAAATAAAATTAGACGAAATATTAAAAAGACAAAATAGACAAAATCTTGTGAAAGACTGTATAAATTTTTTACCTACAAGAGTTGAATTAGACTTAAGGGGCTGGAGTAACGATATTTTCTCTCACTCGAGTTAATTTAAGATATGAAAAAGAATGCAATAATAAGTAATGGAATTAAGGTTATTGATACTGAACTAAAAGGAATAAAAAAGCTATACAACTCCATTGATAAAAATTTCAATGATGCCGTAAGAACTCTTTCCAAAGTAAGGGGCAGAGTTATAGTTACGGGTGTAGGAAAATCAGGCCACATAGCTAGTAAAATTTCTAGTACTATGAGTTCAACAGGTACTCCTTCACAATACTGCTCACCAACTGATATGAGTCATGGAGATCTTGGGATAATATCTAAAAAAGATGCTTTAATCATAATATCTAATTCTGGTAAAAGTAATGAACTTGCAGATTTACTAAATTTTGCAAAAAAAAATTCCATTACAGTGATCGGCATTTCATCAAATGTAAATAGTGAGTTGATAAAATCTTCAACAATTAGCTTGATAATTCCAAACTCAAAAGAAGCCTGTTCAATTGGATTGGCACCAACGACATCAACAACTATGGCGCTTGTAATTGGAGATGCTTTATGTGTTTCGCTAATGAAATTAAAAAAATTCAAAGTTTCAGATTATAAAAAATATCACCCAGGTGGGGCGCTTGGCATGCAACTTATACAAGTAAAGGAGGTTATGCATACTAAATCAAAAATGCCAATAGTAAGAGATAACGCAAGCATGAAAACGGTCGTCATTGAAATGACAAAAAAATCTTTTGGACATGTAGGGGTAAAAGATAATAATAACAAATTAATAGGCGTAATTACAGATGGTGATTTAAGAAGAAATATGAACGAAAAATTCTTTAAACATAATGCCAAAAAAATTATGACCTCTAAACCAAAGCTAATAAATAAAGAGTCTTTTATTCTTGATGCTCTTAATATAATGAACCGCAATAAAATTACCTGTTTATTTGTAACCGAGAACGTAAGAAATAAAACGCCAATTGGAATCATACATATTCATGACTGTATTCGATATACGAGTTAATTTTATTTATTTGATCATTCTAAGTATTTTTCAGTTAAGTTTTTCTGCATTAGCTAGTAATGAACTTGAAATTGAAATAGATAACCCCAAATTCACAGAAAAAGGGTTGGATAATAAAATTTACGAGATTAAAGCTTTAAAGGGACTTAAATCTGACAATGAATTAAAGTTATTCTCTATCGAAGGCAAGTTTAAAACAAATGATGGAACTTGGATTTATCTAACTGCAGATCAGGGCAATTATTTTCAAGACGCAAAAATAATTACCCTTGAAAGGAATGTGGTATTTTATACTGATAATAATGAAATTTTAAAATCTGATTTTGCTAGATTTGATGTTGGAGAGGATGTTTTTGACTTTACAGAAAACGTCAAACATAAAAATTCAGAAGGTATAGTAATGTCAGATAGCTCAAGAGTAATTTCTAATTTTAAAAATATTGTCTATGAAGGCAATGTATCAGCAAAATTTTATAAGGTTAGCCAATGATAATGATAAAATATTACACCGCTTTATTTTTACTAATTGTTATGACAATTGCTAATGGATCTGAATTAAATATTGTTTCAAATGAATTAAAAATTGACCGAGAAAATGAAATTTCTATTTTCAAAGGAAATGTCTATGCTATTAGTGAGACATTTAAGATATGGTCTGACGAATTAATTGTTTTATCTGAAGGAAACAAAAATAAAGTAAAAGAGATTATTGCTGTAGATAATGTAAAGATAATAAAGGATAATATTACTGCAAAAGGAGAAAAAGGCTTATATAATCCTAATGCCAATGTTTTAACATTACTATTTAATGTAGAAGTTTATGAAAATGGAAACTTAGTAAAATGTGACAAATTAGTTCTAGATCTTAAAAATTCTACAAGTATAATGACAAGCGAAGCAGATAATAAAGTGGAAGCTCTCTTTATTAATTAAACATTAAACAAATGAATACTAAACCTAAATTAATCACAGATAATAATGGATTAGTTGTAAATAACTTAAGAAAATCCCTATCAAAAAAACAAATTGTAAGGGATGTGAGTTTAAAACTTCAAAGAGGAAAAACAATAGGATTACTTGGTCCAAATGGGGCAGGTAAAACTACTACTTTTTACATGATAATGGGACTTATAGAATGTGATGGTGGAGAGATATTTTTAGATGAACAAGAATTGACAAACCTGCCAATGTACAGAAGGTCAAGACTAGGGTTGGGTTTTCTTCCACAACAGCCATCAATATTCCGGGGTTTATCTGTTGAAGATAATCTTCTTGCAATACTTGAAACTCAAAACTACCCAAAGGACCAAAAGCAAAATATAATTGAAGAATTACTTACTGAATTTTCATTAACTCATTTACGTAGAGCAATGCCACATATGCTTAGTGGTGGTGAAAGAAGAAGAACTGAAATTGCTAGGTGCCTATGTTCTAATCCAAGCTTTATCTTGATGGATGAGCCTACCGCAGGTGTTGATCCGATTGGTATTGACGATATCAAAATTTTAATCAAACAATTAATGAATAAAAACATAGGCGTGCTTATTACTGACCACAATGTCAGGGAAGTATTAGATATTTGTGATTACTCTTACGTTTTGCATGGCGGAGCAATTATAGCTGAGGGTAATAGCAATGAAATCCTCGGAAGTAATGAAGTCAGAAAATTCTACTTAGGAAACTCTTTTAAGTATTAATGGTGGAGCTAGTCGGGTTCGAACCGACCACCTCGTCACTGCCAGCGACGCGCTCTCCCAAATGAGCTATAGCCCCAATTGCTAATCTACAATTTCTTCAGGATTATTATCATTAATATTTATGTCTTCTACATCTTCATCAGGAATAACAGATACATCATTATCAGTATCATCAAGGCTGATAGTATCATCGTCAATAGCGTCTTCCATATCGATGTCCTCAACTTCAGCAACTGACTCTGATGCATCACTTCCAACTAAGTTATCATCAACAACTATATCTACATTATCAGTGAAAACTTGTTTTGCTGAAGTAGCAACTATGTCATTAACTGGATCGTTATACTCTGTACCACAAGATGGACAGATTGCAGGCTTTCTATTAAGGTCATAAAATTTAGTCTCACAGTTTAAGCAAACTACTTTTTTCCCCCATTCGGCCTTAGGCATAATTACACTCTATTTTATTTTGGTTAAGATTTTGATATTACTAAGATATACAATATTATATAACTGTAAAATAAAAAAAAATTAACTGTACCAAAAAGTGTTGAAATTCAAAGGCTCTCTAAAGATCTCAGGCGATAAGTCAATTTCACATAGATCATTAATTATAGCGTCTATGTCATGTGGAATAACTAAAATTACTAATTTATTAGAGTCAGAAGATGTGTTTAGTACAATGAACATACTTAAAGCACTTGGCATTAAGATTAAAAAGGAAAAAAATAAGTGGGAGGTATATGGTAATGGAACTTGTGGCTATATGGAACCACATAATACACTAGATTGTGGAAATAGTGGCACAACTGCGCGTCTCATGTTAGGGGCGGTAGCAGCAAATCCTATAAATTGTACTTTTATTGGCGATAAATCTCTAAGTAGAAGATCAATGTCTCGAGTTACTGATTATTTAAAAGCAATGGGCAATGATATAAATCTTACTAGAAAAGATTTTTTACCGATTATGATTTCAGGAAATGACAATCTAATTGCTACGGAACATGAGATGTTAAAAGCTTCAGCACAAGTGAAATCAGCAATCATGCTTGCTGGATTAAACATACATGGAAAAACAGTGATTACAGAAAATAAGCCAACCAGAGATCACACTGAGAGACTTTTTAAATATTTTGACATTAATTTTAAAATAAAAAAAATTAAAAATGGTGGATCAAGAATTGAATTGATTGGACCATATGAAATAAAATCTAAAAATATTGATGTGGCCTGTGATCCATCGAGTGCTGCTTTTTTTGTGGTTGGAGCATTGATTACTCCTCTATCGAATATAACATTAAAAGATATATGTCTTAATCCAACGCGAATTGCTTACTTAAAAATTCTAAAAAAAATGGGTGGTAATATTAAAATAAATAAAACAAAAAATATTTGTGGGGAAGATATTGGCGATATTACGGTAGAATATAGCAAATTACACGGAATAAAAATTGACTCTCATATTTCACCGTTGCTAATAGATGAATACCCAATACTTGCAATTGCGGCTTGCCAGGCGAAAGGAAAAACTATTATGAATGGGCTCAGCGAATTGAGGCATAAGGAAAGTGACAGAGTCAAAAGCATTGTAAGTAATTTAAAAAAATTAGGATATGATATAACTGTCAAGCAAGATAATATAATTATAAAAGGAAAAGAAAATATAAAACTAAAAAAACAAAAAATAAGATCATTCAATGATCACAGAATTGCAATGTCATTTTCTATTTTAAATATTATATTCGAAGATCAATTAATCATAGATGATGAAAAATGTATCAATATAAGTTATCCAAAATTCAAAGATCACCTAAATAAATTACTTTCAAAATAATAATGGTCGATATACTTGCAATTGATGGTCCAGCATCGTCAGGAAAGTCTTCAATAGCTAGAAAGTTATCAATTGAATATGATGTCCCATTATTAATGAGCGGTAAACTTTATAGAGCTGTTGCACTAAAAATGATGGAAATGAAGGTAAGACAAAATAACAAAAAAGAAATATTAACAATAGCAAGATCAATTAACGATGACTTACTTAACTCAACAAAGTTATTTTCGAATAACGTTAGCAAGCTAGCGTCCATTATAGCTTCAAAAAAATACCTCAGAGAGGCACTCATAGAATATCAGCTTAATTTTCCAAAAAAGAAGGGCAGAAATAAGAAATTTGTTATTGTAGAAGGAAGAGATATAGGAAGTGTTATCTTTCCCAAAGCAAAATATAAACTTTTTCTTTGGGCAGATCAAAAAACGAGGGCTAGGAGAAGATTTAATCAAGTAACAAAAAACGGCAGAAAAGATAGCTTTTATAATGTGTATCAAGAAATCGGGTTAAGAGATAAGAAAGATATTTTTAGAAAAGAAGCTCCCTTAAGACCAGATGTAAATTCAGTGTTGCTTGATACAAGTAATCTTGATATAGAACAATCTCTTAAAATAATAAAAAAGTTACTTATAAATTAAAATTTAATGGTTCAAGAAATTATTAATCAAAATAATGAAAGTGAATTTGACTCTTTACTTACAGAGTCACTCAATCAATCCAAACTAAAAGAAGGCACAATTATTAAGGGTACAATCGCTGAGATAGAAGATGACTCTTTCATTGTTGATATTGGGGCCAAAGTTGAGGGAAGAATAAACAAAAGAGAATTTGCATTCCAAAAAGACAGCAGCGAGTTGAATGTTGGAGATAAAATCGATGTTTATTTAGATAAAATAGAAAATCATAATGGAGAATGCATACTTTCAAGAACAAAAGCAAAATCAAAAGAAATATGGGGTGAAATTGAAAAATCATTTCAATCAGGAGAGCTTGTTGAAGGTGTAATTACGGGTAAAGTAAAAGGAGGTCTCTCATGTGAAATTGGAGTTACAGCTTTTTTACCTGGAAGTCAAATTGATACAAGACCAATAAGAGATGTATCTCATCTAATAGATGTACCTCAAAAGTTTAAAATTCTAAAAATGGACCTTAAACGAAATAATATTGTTGTAAGTAGAAGGGCAGTCCTTGAGGAAATGCATAAAGAAGTAAGAGAAGAAAGGTTTCTACAGCTTAAGCTAGATGATATTGTTGATGGTAAAATCAAAGCCATAACTGATTATGGAGCTTTTGTTGATCTTGGTGGCTATGATAGTTTATTGCATAGCAGCGACATCACATATAAAAGAATTGCCCATCCATCCGAAGTATTAAAAATTGATCAGCAAGTTAAAGTAAAAATAATAAAAGTAGATCCTGAGAAGAATAGAGTTTCAGTTGGAATGAAACAATTAGAAGAAGATCCTTGGATTAAGGTAAAAGATAAATTTAATATAAATGATAGAGTAACAGGCGTTGTAACTAATGTTACTGATTACGGTATCTTTATTGAAATTGAAAATGGTGTAGAAGGACTTTGCCATAAAGATATGCTTACCTGGAGTCAAAAACAAAACTCAAAACCTGGTAACTTGTATGCGAGATCTCAAACCGTAGAGTGTCAAATATTAGAAATAGATCATGAAAAAAGACGTCTTAGTTTAGGAGTCAAACAGTTATCTGAAAATCCAATGAGCGCATATAATCAAAAAAATCCCGTTGGAACAATAGTTGAGGCTAAAGTTTCAAATATCAAAGACGGTGTACTCTTTTGTTTACTTGATGAAGACATTGATGGTGCAATATTTAGCAAGGACCTGTCATGGGAGTCTGATCCCAAAGAAGAGATTAAAAAATATAAAGTAGACGATGTAATAAATGCTAAAATTATCAGCAATGATAATGAAAAGATATCGCTTTCAATTAGAGAGAAAGAAGGTAATCCTTTTGACGAAATTAAAGATAAGGTAAAGGGTGATATTATAACCTGTAGTGTTATTGAAACTACTGAAAATGGAATTAAAGTAAGAATTGGAGAAAAAGGACCTATAACGATTATCAAGAAAAGTGACTTAGCGCTGAGAAAATCGGATGCCAGACCTGACAGATGGGCTAAAAATGATAAACTTGATGCGGCAATAACTCATATAGATAATACTAATTTTAAAGTCAATTTATCAATTCGTTCAATGGAAGAAGAAATAGAGCGCGAAGCAATGGAAAAATATGGATCTAAAGACTCAGGTGCTTCATTAGGTGCTATTTTAGGTAAAGCGTTAGGTAGAGACAAAAAAGAAGAATAAATATTCATTACAATCAATTATTTACAATACAAGTTAATATCATATAATTATTTGTATGAGTTTAATTAAATCAAAACTTATCCAAAATATAACAGAGGCTAACCCACATTTATTTGTCAGAGACGTTGAAAGAATCGTTAATACGATATTTAATGAAATTACTCAGTCTTTAGCAGAAGGTAAGCGAGTGGAGTTAAGAGGTTTTGGAGCATTTTCAGTTCAACATCGAAAAGAAAGAAATGGAAGAAATCCGAGAACGGGGGAAACTGTTCATGTTGAAGAAAAATATATTCCAAGATTTAAAACAGGTAAAGAACTTAGATTGAAGTTAAATTCAAATG
The DNA here is from genome assembly GCA_902613805.1 of uncultured Pelagibacteraceae bacterium. Lineage (GTDB taxonomy): Bacteria > Pseudomonadota > Alphaproteobacteria > Pelagibacterales > AG-422-B15 > CACNXQ01. Next base: position 575,424 of record CACMIV010000001.1, on the reverse strand, counting down.
TAAATATTAATACTTCTGAAACTAGAGACGAATAAAATTTTATCTTGAGTAAAAATCCAATCTTTTGCGCAATTGATACAAGTAGTATCGATAAAGCAATAGAACTAATAAACCAGATATCGCCTTATGTAGGTGGGGTAAAATTAGGATTAGAATTTTTCACTTCGTGCGGGATAAATGGAATAGAGAAAGTTTCAAAGTGTGAACTTCCGTTATTTTTAGATTTAAAATTTTACGATATTCCTAATACAGTTAAAAATTCATTAAAAAATATTTTATCTTTTAATCCCCAGTATACTACATTACATGTATCTGGCGGAGCAGATATGCTAAATAAATGTGTGGAAATTAAAGAAGATTTGCACAGTACAACAAAATTAATTGGTGTAACAATGCTAACAAGCTTTAATGATAAAACTATAAATGAAATAGGTTTGGGTGGGTCAATAAATCAAAATGTTGATAATCTATCTAAGCTAGCATTTAATTGTGGAATGGATGGGATTGTGTGTAGCCCTCTAGAAATAAAAAAAGTAAAAAACACGTATGGATCTAAATTGAAAATAGTCGTACCCGGCATAAGAGATAACACAATTAAAATTGATGATCAAAAAAGAACACTTTCGGCTAAAAAAGCAATAGAACTTGGTGCGGATGTAATTGTTATTGGTAGACCAATAACTTCTGCTGAATCGCCAGCAAGTTCCGCTGAAATGTTTTATCAAAGTATACAGTGAATAATATACAAATTAAAATCTGTGGAGTAAAAGATATTGAAATTGCTAACCATTCAATTATGTGTGGGGCATCTTTTTTGGGTTTTGTGTTTTATGAAAATTCAAGAAGAAATATATCAATAAATGAATGTGCTGAAATTTTGAATGAAATTGAGGGTAGAATTAATACTGTTGCTGTAACTGTAAATCCAACCAGAAGTGAATTAGATTTATACTCAAAAATGAAATTTACTCATCTTCAATTACATGGAAATGAAAGTTTAAAAGAGGTAGGGGAAATAAGTAAAAACTATGATTTTAAAATAATAAAATCCTTTAGTATCTCATCAGAGTTTGATTTAGCTGAGATAGAAAGTTATTGCCCTCATATTGAACATATTTTATTAGACTCTGAACAGATAAATAATATACCAGGAGGAACAGGTAAAACTTTTAATTGGAAAATAATAAAAAATTTTTATCCTAATAAATCATATTTTTTATCTGGTGGCCTAAATTCAACTAATATATTAGAAGCATTACAACTAAAGAAAACAAAATATTTTGATGTTAGCTCTGGCGTTGAGAATTCAGAAGGTATAAAAGATGAAAAATTGATATCTGAATTCATTTCAAAGGTAAAAAAGGCTTCATGATGAAACTAGAAAAAGGAATACCTATAATTGACCAACACGATGCAAATGGATACTGGGGTGGAAAATTTGGAGGTAATCAAATAGCTGAAAGTTTGAATTACCCTATCGAAGAATTAACACGTGAGTTCGAGAAATTAAGAAATGATGCAACCTTTATTGCCGAAAGAGATTATTACTTTAAGAATTTTGTTGGCGCTCCAACTCCATTTATAAAACTGGAGAACCTTACGAAGCACCTTGGTGGTGCTCAAATTTATTGCAAACTGGTTTCTAAAGCAACAGGTGGTGCACACAAAGCGTATAATGCAGTAGTTCACAGCTTAATATGTAAGCGATTAGGTAAAACCTATATAGGAGGTGACACTGGTGCCGGATATGCGGGAAAGATGCTCAGTATGGCAGCAGCAAAATTTAATTTAAAATGCAAAATATTCATGGGCGCTAAGGATGTAGAAAGACAGTCTATAAATGTATTTTCTATGCGAAGTTATGGTGCTGAAGTCGTTCCTGTAAACTCTGGCTCACAAACTTTAGTGGATGCTGTTTCAGAATGCATGAGATGGTGGACAAGTGAGAACGAAGAAGCACATATGTGTGTTGGTAGCACTGTTGGCCCTACTATTTTTGTCAAAATATGTGCTTGGTCTACCGCACAGATATCCAGAGAAATGAAAAAACAAGTAATGGATGAATTTGGTGAAGTTCCAAAAGATATGAAATTAATTAATTGTGTTGGTGGAGGATCGTCAGCTGCAGGTTTTTGGAACGAATGGATTGATTATGATAATATTGAACTCATAGGGGTAGAAGCTGGGGGACCCGAGGGGTCTTCAAAACATGCTGCACCTTTGACAAATGACTCACGCATCGGGGTTCTTCATGGAGCAACTCAATATGTCATTCAAGATGATCAGGGGGAAATTGAGGAAACAGAATCAATAAGTGCTGGACTTGATTATCCGGGTGTGAGTCCGCTTCATTGTTTTTTAAAAGAAACTGGAAGAGCAAGATACACTTCTGCTAGTGACGAGGAGGCATTGGAAGCTTTTCAATTAGTAAGTAAAAATGAAGGTTTTGTGAGTCCCTCACTTGAACCTTCACATGCATTCGCAGAAGCAATCAAAATTGCACCTAAATTAAGTAAAGATACAATTATTGTTGTAGATTCTTGCGGAGACTCTGCAAAAGACTCAAAAATTATTGCTGAGAGACTTGGTTACAAAATATGACATCATCTTCTTTAATAAAATCTTTTGAACGAGTGAAAGAAGATAATAGAGCTGCGCTATTAACTTATACAGTTGGAGGAGATCCAGATAAAAAAACCTCACTGAATATATTTAAATCAATTGCAGAGTCAGGTGCTGATATCATTGAATGTGGACTGGGACACGGAGCAAATATTGGTGATGGGGGCGCAATTCAAGACAGTACTTACAGAGCACTATCTGGTGGGATTAAAACAGATGATATTTTTGAAATCATTGAAGATTTCAAAAAAGATTATGAGACAGATGTAATCATAATGACATACCAGAATAAAATTATGGCTTACGGGGAAGAAGATTTTATTAAGAAATGTACCAGTAGTAAAGTTTCAGGCATAATATGTGTTGATTGGCCATGGCCACTTAATCTTGATTTTGCAAAAAAATGTAAAGAAAATAGTATTGTATTTATACAGTTGCTTTGCCCTACAACAAATGAAGACCGACTAAAAAATATATTAAATGATGCTCATGAGGTTGTTTACTATATTTCAATGCTTTCTACTACAGGTCAAAAATTGAAAGTAAGTTCAGATGAAATTAAGAAAAGATTTAATTTAATTAAAAAGATATCTCCTGATAAAAAATGCATAATTGGCTTTGGAATTACAGCAGACACAATAAATGATTTTAAGGATACTGATGCATGCGTTGTAGGATCAGCTTTATGCAAAGAAATAACAAGGTCAATTGATGAAGAACTTAATCCTGCCACAAATGTAGGTAATATGGTAAGTGATTTAAAACAAAAACTAAGCTCATGAATTGGTTAACAAGAACTATTTCAAAAGTATTTCCTAGAAAGAAAAAAAGTTTAGATATCGCAGAAAATGCTTGGATTAAATGCTCTCAATGCCAAACAATGCTCTATTCGAGTGATCTAGAAAAAACTCTTTTTGTATGTCCTAATTGTGATGAACACTTACAAATTCATCCTCGTATTAGATTTAAAAATCTATTTGATGGTGGTGTATTTGAAGAAATAAAATATCCCTCTGGATTTACTGATCCACTTAATTTTAAAGCTTTAAAAACTTACAAAGAGCGATTTAATGATGCTCGCCAAAAAACAGACATGGATGACTGTTTTCTAATTGGTTACGGGCAAATTAATAATATCAATGTAACTATTGCTGCTCAAAATTTTCATTTCATGGGTGGTTCTGTGGGAGCTTCAGCTGCAGAAGCAATGATTAAAGCGGCAGAACACTCTGTCACAAATCACACTCCATTAATTGTATTCACTTGTTCGGGAGGTGCAAGAATGGATGAAAATCAACATTCTCTTCAATCACTTCCAAAAACAACAATAGCTTGTCAAATGGTTAAAGATGCTAAGTTACCCTATATAGTTATTAATACAAATCCAACAAGTGGAGGTGTGTCTGCGTCTTTTGGATCGTTGGGATCAATTACATTGGCTGAACCAAACGCATTAATTTGTTTTGCAGGTCCTAGGGTAATTTCAAATACTGTAGGTGAGACTCTTCCTGATGGTTTCCAAAGGTCAGAGTATCTATTAGAGCATGGGTTTATAGATCAAGTGGTTCATAGAAAAGAACTTAAAGATAAATTATCTCAAATAATTTCGTTATTACTTAAAAGAGTAGCCTAATTGAAAATATCAAGTGAACAAATTGATAAGCTTTTAGACGAGCTTCTTGAACTTCATCCAAAAAAAATAGATTTATCACTTGATAGAGTTTGTAGCCTATTAGAAAAATTAGATAACCCTCAAAATAAAATAAATAATATTGTTCATATTGCTGGAACTAATGGAAAATTTTCTACACTGAAATTTATTCAGGACATCTTAAAAAGTAATAGTAAATCGACGAATGCCTATATCTCGCCTCACCTTATTAGATTTAATGAGAGGTTTCAGCTTATGGATAAAGAAATATCAAATGAGGAACTGTATTCTGTCTTAAATAAAGTGAAAGATTTTAATCATAGCGATCCTATTACTTTCTTTGAAATAACTAGTTCCGCTTTTTTTGAAGCAGCCTCAAATAGCCCTGCTGATTATACACTTCTTGAGGTAGGTTTAGGTGGAAGACTGGATAGCAGCAATGTAATAACTCCTACAATATCAGTTATTACCTCAATTTCTAGGGATCATCAGGATTTTTTAGGAGATAGCATTGAGATGATAGCATTTGAAAAGTCTGGAATAATTAAAAGTGATATCCCAGCTATTATTGGTTATCAGCCTTACCCAGAAGCTAGAGAAATGCTTATGGATCAGGCGGAATATAAAAAAGCTCCTATATTTGCCCATGGAATTCACTGGAACTTAACGGAACATAATGACAAGTTCATATATGAAGATAACCAAAATAAAATTGAATTTGATAAGCTAAATACACACAATGTATTTCAGAAAAAAAACCTTGGACTTGCATTAGCTGCAGCTTCAAAACTACCCAATATTGATATAAAGTCTTTTGTATCTAAAAATCTTCATAATAAAACTTACTTTCCAGGAAGAATGGAAAAGATATCTGGTGGCAAATTAGGATCTACTATAGCTTCAACAAATGAATTGTATTTAGATGGTTCTCATAATGAGGACGCTGCGAGTAATCTTAATGAAACAATTAATCAACTTACGAATAAAAAGTTATGTATAATTTTAGGAATGATTAATACAAAAGATCCGATTAGTTATTTAAGCAAGTTTGATAAAATTGATGCTCTAACTGTTATTACGATACCAAATGAAGAGAGTGCAATTGACTCAAATGAATTATATGCTGGGCTTAAAAAGTATTATGAAAATGTAAATAGAGCCGACTCAATTCAGGAAGCATTGGCTAATTTAAATAATCATCACCAAGATGCGCTTATCCTAATATGTGGATCTTTATATTTAGCCGGAAAAGTTTTAGAAATGAATTAAGCGATTGAGTCTTCAATCCACTCAACGATTGCAGTTTTAGATACCGCTCCAACTTTCGTTGCGGCAGCCTCACCATTCTTAAAAACTAACATAGTTGGGATTCCTCTAACACCAAACTGTGTGGGTGTATTAGGGTTTTCATCAATATTAATTTTAGCAACGGTGATTTTATCAGCCATTTCATCTGATATCTCTTCAAGAGAGGGGCCAATTTGTTTACAAGGTCCACACCAAGGTGCCCAAAAATCAAGCACAACAGGCTTATCTGATTTCAATACTTCTTTTTCAAAAGATGCGTCTGTTACAATAATAGTTGCCATAGTGATTCCTTCCCTAAAGTTGTCTGTAATTTATGTATGAGGGGGGCCAAAGTCAAGGCTAAATACAATATAATTTGATCCTAAATAACTGATATTATTTGATTTTTTTTATTTTTGTGGACGAAATTTCTTCTGTTTCTGGGATTTCTTTATCAGGTTTTAAACCCCCCAGTTTAATCATTTTTTTGACACGCGATACCAAACTTCCTTTTCCATCTCTTAATCTACTCTTTGCAGTTTCAATTGATCCCATTGATTTACTCAGTTCATATCCTGCATTTTCAAAAGCACTGTATACCTTTTCAACCTGAGAATAAATTTCAAGAGCTGTGCCTGCTATTAGATCTGCATTCTTATTTCTCTCGTTAATTGACCACATGTTATCAATTATTTTTAGTACAGATATCAAAGTAGATGGGCTTGCTAAAATTATCTTATATTTATTTGCCTCAAGAATGATTTCCTCAGTTTTATCTAGCATTGAGTCAAAGGCACTCTCATAGGGCATGAACATTATAACGGCATCTAATGTTTTAATTTCATATATCTTTTGATAATTAGCTTCACTGAGTTTTTTTAAGTGACTTCGTATCGATTGAATATGCCTCTTATGAGCATCTTCTTTTATTAATTGGTCTTCAGAATTGCAATATTCTTGCCAAGCACTAAGTGAGACTTTTGAATCAATTATTATGTCCCTGCTGTCTGGTAAATGTAAAATAATATCTGGATATTTTCTTTTCAATTCACCATTCACCTCTTCATCAAACTTTTTTTGTACTTCAAAATCCTTTCCTTCTCTTAACCCTGATTGTTGCAAAATATTAATCAATAAAATTTCACCAGCTGCTCCTTGTTTTTTTGTTCCACCTGTGAATGCAGAAGTTAATCTATTGACCATCTCATAACGTTCTTCATCTTTACCTTCTTTAAGAGAAATTTTATCACTTAGATCTTTAACTAGATCTTTTACATCGTTTAAACTTTCACTTTCTTCGATATTATTCGAATTTCTTTTAAATAAATGAACAGTTAATCCACCAATTACTGCCCCAATTACAAATATTATGATTGTAATAATACTATCCATCTAGTTTACCTCTATGATATTCATCTAGTTCCTGAATGTAGGTATCTATTTCTTCTAAACGATTCATATCAATTTCATCATCACTTTCTCTTAAATCATCAATTTCTGTCATTACCGCTGGAATAGTATTCCATGTACATTTATCCATTGATAATATTTTTTCAGCTACTTCCTTATCTCTTCTTTGAATTTCTTTTTTTGGTAAATATTCCGGCTTTTCATTGTAAATCACCCTTTTTGCGAATTCTTTTGATCTAATATCTGTAATTTTTTCTGCAATTTCATATTTTTTTTCCCATTCTGCCGCGTGAAAATCTGACATCAAATAATTGTCTTTGGAACTTGGAAAACCATTGTATATCTGCTCTTCAACTGGCTTTTCGGTTTGATCTTGGGTTAATTCTCTGTCTTCTCCTCTATCAAGAAGTAAATTTGTAAATTTCTCAATAAAATTCTTATTGCCCCTAACTTTTTTCATTCTCTCATTTACAATTTCTGGCGTAAGGTCTTTATAGTTTTCTGATCGATATAAATATTCTTCATTTAAAAGTATCGGTTGCTCATTTGCCTTGATCATATGAAAACATTTATTTTTTCCTTTAAATAATTCTTTTAGTTCTGATCGATCTAGATCAAAAATATAATCAGGATCGATAGTTAAATCATAACAATAGACATGGTTTTCATAGGAAGGATCTTTTGTTAAAAAGGCAAGACCATGCGTATATTCTTTTCCTTTGAAAAATCGACTTGCACAAAATACTTTATCTTGATTCACATATGTATACACATCTTGCTTTGAAGCTGTTTGAAGAGCACTCTCCCAAACATCATTACATTTTTCTTTAACAAGCTTACACACACCAAGTGTTGCTTCAACATCTGATAGAGCGTCGTGAGCTTTAGAGTGTTCTATGCCGTTTGCTGCAGCAAATTTTTCAAGTTTAAAAGTTATTTTTCCTGTTTCGTCATCAAGTGGTCTTACAAAAGCATTCGGATAAACGGCAGCAGCGGAATGAAGCAGTTTCATTGCGTCACCTCTTTTATTTCCATTTGTATTTGTGATGTAAGGTGGAAGCGCTGATTGATAAAGAGATTGTCTTAAGTGCATGTCGTCAAATGATATAGAATTGTATCCGATAAATAACGACTCGCCCCAGGAGAGAAATTTACTTTGCATTTGGGAAATCAAACTAAAATTAGAGTTTTCATGATTTTTTAATTGATCTATGGAAACCCCATTTACCAATAATGCTTTTGCAGAAGGAACAGGATATTCCTTCTTCATCCGACCTCTTAAATCAAATTGGTCCAAAATATTGAAATCTTCGTCAGTACAAATTGCGGCTGCTTGTATTATTGATCCATAGGCAGCATTCAACGTTGATGTTTCAAGATCCCAGAAAATATATTTCATTTAATTTCCTTCTTCTCCAAGCATCTAAAATCAACCTCTGGTTTCTGCCCATTAAAATTTATATGACAAATATTTATTTGGTGTCTTTGGCACCATAATTGAATGCCTCTCTCAGTAAAACCTACATCGATTCTTGAGTAATCCTGAAGTGATTTTGCGTCTGTCTGGCCAGTCATAAATTCATCAGAACACTTAACGCAAACAATTGGCTCTTTGATTTGATTTAACAGATAACTGAGTTTTCCTATATCTTGCTCTAGGCTATTATCCTCACTCATTCACACCAGTCTTTCTTATTATTTTTATCATACAAAACTCCTAGACTGTGTGAGACCATTAATTTTGAAACATTTTCACCATCTACAATTATATAAGACAAGATTCTCCCGAAAAAGTCTCTATTGTATTCGGTTTCAAATTCAATTCTTTTTCCTTCTGAAATTAATTGGTTAATGTACTCACGAGCTTCAATCCCAAGTATATACTCTTTCTCACATTTAGGATTTGAAATTTCAGGAGTATCTAGATCAAGCAGTCTAACTTTATCTTTCTTTTCTTCATATATTATATAGCATGTATCGCCATCGTAACAAAACAGGTCATTTTGTTTTCTTATTTGTATATCTGCAAATGAATTAGAAATAAATAAAATTAGAACAGAGAAAATTCTTATCATTAATAAATATTAATTGATAATTTCGTGAGGGTATACTCCTAGTAAATTATTTTTTTCAATCCAGACTTTAATTTCCTTATCATCATCTGTAATTGTAATCCTACACCAACTTGAGTCACATTTATTAATTGTTGCATGAACAAAGGGATCTATTTTAGCAAGTATCTTGTTTTTGTTTGGTTTATCATATCCATAACTGAAAGGTTCTTTTGATGTAAGCGCATATCTTTTACCTGAAAAAAGAATATGAGACATCCAACCAGTTACTCCATCTTTTGGGTCACGCACCTGTCGCCAGCCCTCAATATCCCTAATAATCTCCATTGGATAACCTTTAAGTTGATAGCGATAAATAATTGTAGCCTCAGGGAATGGACCTTTTCTTAAGTTGGCATCACCTTTTAGTGAAACCCATCGAGGAACAGGAAGGTCGGATGAAGACGTTGATAATGTTGTAACAAGTAGAAGAAATACTGGTATCAATATTTTATGCATCAACAAACTCTTTTTCCTCAATAACATTACTAGGATCGACATGCAAAATTATTTCTGCATCTGGAAATTTATTAAGTATGTTTTCTTCTACTTGATCAGCAATATTATGCGATTCTTCCAAGCTTACATGCTCTGAGACCTCAATGTGCATTTGCATAAAAAACTTACCTTTACTCGATCCACTTTGACGCGTACGAACATCATGAAATCCAAGAACTTTGTTGTGGCTTTTTACAATGTCAAAAATCTCAGACTTGAGATCATCATCAATTTCGCGATCAATTAATACAGCAATTGATTTTTGAAAAATAGCAATTGTTGTATAGATCATATAGATCGCAATTAAAGCGGCAATTAATGGATCCGCTCTTGAGAAATCAGCAAGCATTACAAGCATAATTCCAACAAAGGCTGCAATATTAGTTAATAAATCACTAAGGTAATGAAGCTTTTCAGACTCCACACTTAATGAAGCAGTGTCTTTCATTATTCTTGTTTGAAACCTCACCAACATAAGGGTGGCAAATATTGAGATTGCAATAACAATAAGTGCTATTTCGGAATTAATAATTGTAATTTCTGGATCAATAAAGTTTTTGTAGGACACATAAAGTATGAATATCGAAATTAGCAAAATAACAACTCCCTCTATAAAAGCAGACAATGCTTCAGCTTTACCGTAACCAAAACGGTATTCGTTAGTATTTTTCTTTAATGATATTCTAACTAAAATAAATGTAGTTAGAGTGATAATGAGATCAAAAAAACTATCTGCAAGCAATGACAAAATTATAATTGAGCCAGTAGCGAAATACGCAAATGATTTGATGATAATTAAGAAAAGAACAACTCCGAGAGTTATCAAAGAAGACTTTTTTATTTTTTCTCCATACTCATTTTGAGAAATATTTACGTAAGTCATTAGGGATAAAGTCTTGATTTAGTCCATTGATCATTTGATAATGTAAAAACAATCCTATCGTGAAGTCTTGTTTTATAATCGTCTCTACTTTTCCAGACTTCTACTTTTTCAGGTTGTATAATTACTCCTCCCCAATGATCAGGTCTGGGAATCTCTTTACCTTCATAATCATCTGCAAATTTTTTAAATTCAGCATCAAGTACTTCTCTGCTCTCAACTGTTTCTGACTGTTTAGAAATACTTGCTGAAATTTGAGCATTACGATCTCGAGATGCAAAATAATTGTCTGAAATTGAAGCATCAATCTTTTGTACTTCACCTTGAATACGAATAGAAACACCTTGCGCTCGACTGTACCATGTGAGGTGACCTTTATTATTATGAAAAAGCTCCTTACCTTTTTGAGACTGATAGTTTGTGTAAAAAACAAAGCCTTTGTTTGATACATCTTTTATGAGTATAACACGTGCGTTTGGATTACCTTCCACATCGACTGAAGAAACAAGCGCGGCATTAGGATCGAGTTCTACTATTTCCTTTTCTTTTTCGTAAAAATCATTCCACGCATCTAACCAGTTGTTGTAATTAGAAATATCATTGCTCATTAGTTTACTTATAGTCAAATTGTAAAAAAATTGAATTGAAATAAGAGCGAATGAGATGCATTATCAAAAATAATGATTGAAGTGTTAAAAAAAATTTGGTTTTTACAACTTAGATTTGTCAAAATTTATCTATCAACAGGTGTGTATCCACCTTTAATTAGAAATAGAAAACGTAATAATTGGAGTAAAAAGAAGTGATTATTCTTGCTTTTCTTGATTTTTGATAACAACTTCGGTAACACGCTGCATTTGACTTTCAATCCTTACAGAATGATCCTTAAAGTCCTGTCGAATTAAATAAACAAGATAAATTAATACACAAACAGCAATAAATGTTAAAAATTCCATGCTGTTATTATAGCCCTAAATGCATATTTAAAAATGATAAAAAAGAATAGGAATTTTGCCTACTTTTCACCTCTAATTTTTAAAATTTGTTCGTATGCGTCATTAATTCTCTGAAAGTTTTCTTTTGCTTTTTGAATAAGGCTTTTATCAGTAATGCCTTTTGCCCGAACGATATCAGGATGATTTTTGCGAGCTAAATTTCTGTAAACTTTTTTTATTTCTGCAGATGTTTGAGATTTAGAAACGCCAAGCACCTTGTAAGGGTCTTCTTTGACAAATTCAGGTCGAGAATTTCTTAATCTATTGAACGTTGCTTGATCAATTCCAAAAATCTGACTAACTTTTTTTATATATTTTAGTTCTGGAGCAGATAAATCATGATCAGCATATCCAATTTCAAAAAGGCCTAATATGACTTGCTCTAACATTTGTGGAGTTCGGTAAAAAGTGTCTCTTAACTGCTGAGCATAAGGTTCAAATCCTGCACTGGTTTGTGCAGCTTCTTTCCATATTGCTCCAACCTGTTTCATATTTTCTTGAGGTATTTTAAATATTTTTTTGAATTTTCTTATTTCATCGTCAGTGACTCTTCCGTCTGCTTTTGCCAACTTTGCACAGAGAACAACAAGCCCTAAAGCATAAACACCTTGATTACTATTAAAGTTAGCCCCAGGATTTCTAAAGTTTGTTTTCTTTCCAAGAAAGTATGCACCTGCAGTAAATGCAAGCGCGCCCAAAGGGCCTGCTATCATATTCCCTAAAGAAGCTGCTATTAAATATTTCCAAATGTTCATAGGTTTAAAAATTGATTAATGATAATCTAAATTTTAATAAAATCTATATGAACAGAAATAATATTAAGTTGGGCGCACTCTATATGCTGATATCTGTTACAGGTTTCAGCATCATGGATATTGCAGTAAAATGGACGACTGCAGAATATTCTATAGGTATGGTCATTGCGGCACGTATGATTGGAGGCTTGATCCCTCTTTTTCTTGTTGTACCCAAAGAAAGGTGGGGTAATTTTTTTCATACTACTAAACCCGGCTTGATGTTTATTAGAGCATTCACTGGAACAGCTGCACTTTTTTGTGTTTATGCAAGTCTTCATTATTTACCCCTTGCAACCACTGTAAGTCTCACGTTTGCATCACCAATTTTTAGTACGCTGCTGTCAATATTTATACTTGGTGAACTTGTAAGAGTAAGAAGATGGATTGCAATTGTGATTGGTTTTGCTGGAGTCTTGATCATAATCAATCCAACATCCAGTGAGTTTAGTATCTACATGTTATTACCAATTTTATTTTGTGTATTCTTTGCGATGGTGTCGATTTCAATCCGTTTATTAAGTGAGACCGAACCATCGTATTTGATTGCTTGGTATTTTACTTTATTTGGTTTCATTGCATCTTTATTTACAATTCCTTTTGGAGGATGGAAAATACCAGTATCTTGGTTTGACCTTGGAATATTAACAGCCGTTGGGATTTTTGGAGGAATTGGAAACCTTGCTCTGACCTCAGCATTTAAACATGCTGAAGTCTCTCTGGTTACACCTTTGAAATATCTAAGTTTAATTTATGGAATAATATTTGGTTATATGATTTGGAATGAGATACCTGCGTGGAACACTTATCTCGGTGCTGGATTTATTATCTTATCAGCAATATTTATTCTTAGACGTGAGACTGCTCTTAAAAAAGAAATCCAACCAGAAAAATTCTCAATTCAGCGTTAGTTTTTATTTAAAAAAGTGTCTATACCTTTTTTGGTTTCAGGCATTTGTAGATTTTCAACCATTACTTTACTTGCAAAGTCGTAGGCATCAGTAATTTTCATTGCTGACTGTTTGTATAATGTTTCTTTCGTGAGCGCGAGTACTTCGGGCGTGTGATCACAAACTTGTTGAGAAAATAGTTCGACCCTTTTATCTAATTCGTCATCTTCTAAATATTCATTGATGAGTCCTGCTTCTTGTGCTCTTTGAGCATTCAGAGGCTGACCGCTCACTAATAATTCCATAACATTTTTTGAAGATATTGCACGGGCTACAGATACTGACGGTTGATGACAACCAAAATTAAAGTTTATACCACCAAGCGCAAATCTTGCTGATTTAGAACTAAAAACACAATCCATTATACTGACTAATCCCAGTCCGCCAGCGGTTGCGATACCTCTTACTTTAGCAACAAAAATCTTTGGACTTGTTCTAATTTTCATTAACATTTCAGAGCACTCCGCAAATAGAAGTTCTTGTGATTTTTTATCATTATTCTTAATCATCTCTTGAACTTCATTAAAACTATGTCCGCTACAAAAGATTTTTTCATTTGAACTTTCAAATATAACAAGTTTGTGATCTTTGGACTCATTAACGCGATCTATCTCCATTTTAATTGCTGACATCATTTCCATGGTCAGGCAATTTGCTGGTGCATCATTAAGAGTGAGCGTTACAACTTGTCCATCATCTTTACTTAATAAAATATCCGTCATGAACTAAACCTTATATTAATTCGCCTGTTTCTCTTACCTTTATTTTCAATCTTTCCAATCTCAAGTGGTCCAATTTCTTTTGTAGATTGACAGTGTGTTCCTCCACAACATTGAAGATCGATAATGTTTTCTCCCTCACCAATTTGAACTGTTTGTACTTTGTTATCTATAACTGGAGGTGAAACTGCAGCCCCTTTAGCTAAGTGGGGATTTGATTTTAGTTCATCTCCTGTAATTTGATTTATGATTATGGGATAGTCTTTACTAATAATATCCCTAATCTTCTCATTTAACTCTTCTTTATTTAGCATTGATGGATCAACATCAAAATCTATTCTTGATTTAGCACTTCCAACCGACGCTCCTGTTATAAGGGCATCAACTAAGCTACACAAAATATGGCAACTCGAATGCATTTTCATATGAGCATATCTGAGTTCCCAATTAATCTTAAGTTCAGCAGATTGATTAATTAAGCTTTGATCGATTGGGCCATCAACAATATGCAAAATTTCATTCGGCTTTGATCCTTTTTTAGTGTCTACAACTTTGAGAACTCGGTCCTTTAATACAATCTCGCCTTGATCTCCAGGTTGTCCGCCTGACTCTGCATAAAAAATTGTTCTATCCAATTGTATTATATTTTCTTGAACTCCAATAATACTGGCTTCTGTTTCTTTTAAGTAACTATCTTGATTGAAAAGAAGGTCAGTCATTAATCTATAAATAAAAATCGTATTCTTCTGAAGGTATGAAACTGTTATCCATATGTTCAAATTCACCTTCTTTGGCTGATACGTATAGATCAAGATACTCTTTTCCTAAATACTTAGATAAAATTTTTGATTCTTTAAAACGATTTAGTGCAGACTCCATATTTTTTGGCATTTCAGGATCAGCAGTCTTATCAGCACCTTCAGTGTTATCAAAACTTACTTGGTCTGTTGGTGATAGTTTTTTTGTAAGTCCATAATGAAGTCCAGAAAGGATACAGGCTAAAACAAGATATGGATTTGCATCAGCTGATGCTACCCGGTGTTCAATTCTTTTTGCGCTATCTGATCCTGCGGGTATTCTCAATGAAACATCTCTTCGATTCCAAGACCAACTTTTATTTACAGGAACAAAATTTCTGGTTTGTATTCTTCGATAACCATTTCTATTTGGAATAAAAATTGGAAATGAGTCATAAAAAGTTTCTTGAAAACCAGCTAAAGCATTTTTTAACTTATCATTTCCGTAACGGTTCTTAGTTGCAAAAATATTTTTTCCATCATCATCGTACACTGAAATATGCAGGTGCATTCCATTTCCAGTCTCCTCAAGAAATGGCTTTGCCATAAATGTTGCTTCAAACCCATGCTTTGCAGTTGTTTCTTTTATTATTCTTCTTAACATTGCAGCATCATCCGCTGCTTTAAGCAGATCACCGGTATGCTTTAAATTAATTTCGTACTGGCCAGCAGCAAATTCACTTGAAGCTGTTGTTGCGGGGATATCTTGAATTTTACAGTTCTCGTTAATTTTATTAAATAAGTCCCCAAACATATCAAGATCAGGAATTCCATATACATGAGTCTTACTTGCACCTAATGCAGGAACTGGCTTGCCTTCCTCATTTCTTCTTTTATCCAACAAATAAAACTCTAATTCAAAAGCCACTACTGGATTAAATCCGGTGCTTTTAAATTTATTCATTACTTTTTCTAAAATATTTCTTGGATCAACTTCCGCCGGATTTTCTATTACACCCCATTTTTCCTGTTCTTTTCTCATAGAAATTAGCACTTGAAGAACCTTGCTATCCCAAGGGACGGGCTTTATGGAATTTTTAACGGGCATTAAAACACCATCTGGATCTCCGTCAGTCCAACCAAGATTCATCGTGTTGGTTACGCCACCGAGGACATCTAAATAAAATGCTGAAAAAGGTAACAATACACCATCTGAAAAAATTTTATCTGCCTCTAGTACTGGAAATCTTTTTCCCCTCACATATCCACAGAGGTCTGTAAATATTGCGTCTACATATTGGATATTATGATGACGATTAAGCACTTCATCAAATTCTGATTGTGTTGCAAGTTCCATATAGGTTTTGAATTAAGATCAGACTAAGTCGTTCAGATGTGTCTGTAAATGATTAAGGTAAAATTTCTGATATTGAACTAAGCTTGTCTCTAAATCCCCATATTTGCCAGGCTGATAGGACCTGCTTTCAATTCCCTTTTGGTTCATTTCGCATAACTGGGAATCTTCAGTAGAAGTTTGGTCCCACAAAAAAATCATTTTATCAACATCAACTTCCGCATCTTTATGGGTTACCCAATATTGGGTCACTACTGTTTTATTTTGACTAATTGGTGAGAATAAAAAAAGTATCACAAATTCGTTATTTGCAACAAAGCTGTTAAATGGGCTGAAACCAATTGCAGTATAACCATTGTCAGCACCAATCTCCCTAAAATCACCCATCAATGTTGAACAAGAATAACTGCCATCCATTGTTTCTGATGCAATACCTTCAGGTAAAGGTGTGCGCTCTGCAATTCTAAAATATTTTGAGTCATCTTCACTGAATTCTCCAACAAATAAACCTCTTTTTAATGTTTGTTCTGTCCACTCTTTAATACGTTTTGTAAGTTTAGGGGCCTCAATGCCTGAACCAACACCTGCACCATAAGAATTACAATAATCCTCACCATGAACACTCAGATAATCTTTGTGTGTAAATTCACCTCCCCAGCAATGAGCGCATTCTTTAAAATTATGAATTGTAGCCAGATGTGAAGCATTAAATATAAAATCTTTTTGAAAAGCAATTTTACCATCATTCAATCCATGTATTTTAATGTATGGTTCAAGTGGTTTAATAAATTCATCAAATGAATAAGGAGAGCTTGATAAATTGATAAATACTAAGCTCTCATACACTCTTAAATGACACTTAATATTTGGATCAGATGCGTAAATTGAAAGTTGACTATCATCTGTTTTTTTTATCTCTATAAATCCTTTATTTAAGTTGTATGTAAAGATATCGTTTTGATTAAAGTACGAGAAATGGGTGAGAAAAACCCATTGTTTTTTGAAAATTGCATCATAACTTGCATGAAATATCTCTGAATTTGTAAAGAAAAGTTGGTCCATTCCTTCACGTGGATCTTGACTCTGTATTAAACTTTTAATTTTTTCACTTATCATAAATAATTTTCAATATATTTTAATAATTGTTAAATTTAAATAAAAAATCGTCATGAATGATACTGATATTGAAATTTGTTATTTGTCCGCTTCAGATACGTTAAAGAAGTACAAAGAAAAAAAATTATCTCCAGTTGAAGTTCTGTCGGCAGTAATTAAAAGAATAGAAACAGTCAATCCTAAGATAAATGCATTTAATTATCTTGATTTTGATAAGTCTTTAGAACTCGCAAAAGAGTCTGAGAAAAAATTTTCCAATAATAATGATGTTCTGCCTCTTGAAGGTATACCTTTAGCTATCAAAGACGAAGTGAATATAAAAGGTCAACCAAACCGTAATGGTTGCTTACTTCTCAAAAATAATATCGCACAGAAAACCGATATTGATGTTGAAACAATAGTCAATTCTGGAGCGATACTTCACGGTCGTACAACCAATCCTGAATTTTCTCTCACTTCTTTTTGTCACTCAAAGCTAAATGGCGTCACAAGAAACCCTTGGAACTTAGATATGACACCTGGTGGATCAAGTGGAGGCAGTGCAGCTGCATTAGCTTCAGGTTGTGCAATGTTGACAACAGGAAGTGACATTGGAGGCTCAATAAGAATACCAGCGGGCGCATGTGGCGTAGTGGGATTCAAACCACCACATGGAAGAAATGCTCAAAGTTATCCTTTCAATCATGACCCTTACTGTGTAACTGGACCACTCGCAAGAACAGTAGTTGATACTGCAATGATGCAAAACATTATGTGTGGGCCGAACCAAAAAGATATAACATCTTTACGGCCAAAAAAAATATTACCATTAAATTATGAAAATATTAAAAATTGGAAAATAGCTTATTCAATAGACTTAGGATTTTTTGAGATTGATAGAGAAGTTGAAAAGAATACACTGACAGCATTAAAAAAATTTGAAAGTCTTGGATGTCAGGTCACAGAGGTGAAACTTAACTGGAAAAAAGATGAAGTAAATTCAGTTTGTTTCAGTCATTATGCAAGTTCATTTTATAAAGAAATTTCTGAACTTTCAGATTCTGAAAAGGAACAGCTAAGTGGTTATACTAAAATGTTTAGTGGTGTTACTGAAATACACATTGACTCTTTAAAAAATAATAAAAAAACTTATCACGAACAAATTGGTGCTCATTTGGGTTATGGTGTTGAAGAAAGTGCAATGGTAACTGGAAAAATGTACGAAGAAATTGGCCCAATATTGGAAAAATATGATTTATTTATTTGTCCTACAAATGCCTTACCAGCAATCAAGGCAGATATTGATATAGTAAATGACCGCGTCATTATTAATGGGAAAGAACAAGAATGTGCTGATTTTGCATGGTGCATGTCTCATCCATTTAATATGTTAGGTAAACTGCCAGTACTTTCAGTACCCTCTGGCTTTGGTTCAAACCGAGTGCCTACTGGCATCCAGATTATCTCGCGCTCCTACAGTGATGAATTAGTGTTCCAAGGAGGTCACAACTACGAAATGGTAGATCCGTGGCTGAATAGCGGGAAAAATAGGCCTATTCTTGGCTGATATATATTGACCATATTTCCATAATGGGTGTACAATTTTTCAAGATTTAACAAAAAAAAGGAATGATTAATTATGAAAAAATCAATATTTACAGTTCTTTTAGGGGCTTCACTACTGGCCCTTATTATAGGATGTGAACGAAAAGAGGAAGTTGCAGAGTCTAAACCTGGACCTGGGTCTGTCTTTTTATGGGGTGGATATGATGACGATGGCTTATTTGGACCGTACGTTGAAGCTCATGGTTCTCCTGAATATTCCATATTTGGTGATGCCGAAGAAGGATTGCAAAAACTTAAAGCTGGTTTTGAAGTTGACTTAGCATGGCCATGTCAAGGCGAAATTAAAAGATGGGTCAGAGCAGGAGTATTGGAGCCATTAGATATATCTCGATTAGAACATTGGGATGATATGTTTCCTGAGGTAAGAGATTTACCAAGTGGAATGGTTGATGGTAAACATTATTTTGCACCGGTTGACTGGGGTGACACTACTCTATTCTACATGGCTGAAAATGTTTCATTTATGAACGCTGATAACGAAAGCTTTGACTTAATGGAAGATCCAAGAATGATGGGTAAAGTTGGCATATTAGACTCCGCCGCAGACTCTTTATTCTTAATGATGCATCATTTAGGAATTGATATACGAGATAAGGATCAATTAACAAAAGCCGCTATTGATCAAGGTATTGCGAAATTCCGAGAAATGAGAGACAACGGTCAGATCCGGGCATTCTTTGGTGATACATCGTCAATGGTTGAAGCATTAGGTAACGGAGAAATAGATGTTGCCTTGGGTTGGAATGAAATTGCATGGAATGCTGGTGCAAAAATGATGCAACCCGCTAACGGAACCATGACTTGGGCATGTGGACTTGCGATCGTGAAAGGTGCGGATAAAGAAAAGGCTTACGCGATGATTAATGCAGCTACAAGTCCTGAGACTTCTGCTTACTTACTAAGTGAGTGGGGCTATGGTCATTCTAATAAAAAAGGATTTAGTACAATTACCGCTGAAGAATTAGCTGAGCGCGGTGTTGCCTCCAATCCTGCAGAGCACTTATCTAACGGTATGTTCTCTGTTATGCCTTCAGATGAAGTGACTGACTATATGGAAGCTCAATGGGCTGAAATGGTAGCTGGAGGTTAATCTGAAATTTGTGAAATCTAATTTAGCCTGCTCTGTATAGAGCAGGCTATTTTTTGTTTAACAAGGAAATATCTTCAAGACTTATACTTATAAAACAGTCATTATTCTTGAATGACTGATTATCAAAGTGTTGTGAAGATACAGTTATAATTTTTTCTAATTCTTTTGTTTCAACATAAAATTTTGTCATTTCACCAAGATATGATGTTTGTCGAATTTTTCCTTCCAAACAAATATCCCAGTCTGACTTTACTGTATCGATCTTCATGGCTTCAGGTCTAATGCTGCACACTACATCAAAAGAGTTTTCGCTAATATTAAGGTTATTCTTTATCTTAAATTCTCCAAGATTTTCAATTGAAACGTTTATGTGTTCACCATCTTGAGCTTTTGTAGAGGCTTTAAGAAAATTAGTCTCTCCAATAAAATCACTCACAAATATATTTTGTGGATTTTTATATAATTCATTAGGGGCTGACAATTGCTGTATTTTACCTTCACTCATCACTGCAACTCGATCGGACATGCTTATTGCTTCTTGCTGATCATGCGTGACAAACACAAATGTAATTCCTATCTCTTTTTGAAGAGACCTTAATTCGAGTTGCATCTCATCTCGTAATTTTTTATCCAATGCGCCTAGAGGCTCATCCAGTAATAATACTTTGGGTTGTCTTACTAATGCTCTTGCTAAAGCGACTCTTTGTCTTTGTCCACCTGATAACTGACTACTAAATCTTTCCTCATAGCCCTCTAATTTAACTAGAGATAAAACATCTTTCACTCTTTTTTCAATTTCCTCCTTACTTAACCCTAATTTTCTCAGTCCAAATTGAATATTTTTTTCAACGTTGATGTGAGGGAATATAGCATAATTTTGAAATACCATATTCGTAGGTCTTTTATCGGGTGGCAAAGAAGTAATATCTATACCATCAAGTAATAATTTTCCATTAGTTGGAAACTCAAAGCCAGCAAGCAATCGAAGCAAAGTGGTTTTACCGCATCCCGATGGTCCCAGAAGAGAAAAAAACTCGCCCTCATGAATTTGAAACGAGACATTATCAACCGCTCTTACACTACCAAAGTGCTTTGATATTTCATGTATCTGTATGAAAGAATTATTCATGTATATTTATTCCAAATTCAGCTTTCTTTTTTCCCTGACCAAGATTTCTCAACCAAAAGGCTAGCAAAACTATCAGAGTAGTAAATACAATTATCACTGCCCCAAGTGCTAGCACGTGAGGTAATTTTTGAACAAATCTCATTTGAGCCCACATGTACATAGGTAATGTGGCATCACTTCCTGTTAGGAAGAAAGCAAGAACAAATTCATCAAAAGAAATTATGAAACTAAGTAATAGTGATGCTATTATGCCCGGTAAGTACAATGGTAATGACACTCTAAAAAAGGTGCCCCAGGCATTTTCTCCAAGATCTCTTGAGGCTTCCTCTAATGAGAAATCAAATCCTTCAATTCGAGCGATTAAGATAAGCATCGCAAATGGAGTGCAAAAGAGTATATGGCCCAAGGTAACTGGTACAAGCCCTAGTTTAAATCCGAGCGCTAACCAGATTATAAGCAAAGATACAGCTAAAATAATTTCAGGAATTAAAAATGGCATCATTATTGCTCCGTAGGAGATATTTTGACCTCTAAATTTATAACGCGCAAAAGCCTTTGCAGCAAAAAGTGCAATTGTTGTACTTACAATACTCGCTACTACACCCACCTTAATACTCGCCCAAAGCGCATTGTGTAAATTTGATTTTGACCACATTTCTTCATAATGCTCAGTCGTAAATCCTGTTAAAGGAAATGACATATAGTTTCCATCATTAAAGCTAAACAATGGTAAAAATAAAACTGGAACATATAAAAAGGCGAAATATAGCAATGTATATATCAGTAAAGCATTATTTTTTTGTTCCATTTAGGACATCCTTTGACTTAGTTTTTTTGTTGAGTACGAAACTGCCATCGTTACAATTGCAACGGTAAATAACATTATAGTTGCAGATGCAGCTCCAAGTGGAATATTATTAATTTTCCCAAAGTAGCCTTGTATCATATTCGACAACATTCTTCCGTCAGTGCCTCCAAGCAATGCGGGTGTAACATAATCTCCAACTGTAGGAATAAAAATAATTAGAATCGCACCGATTATTCCAGGAAGAGATAAAGGAAGAGTTATTTTCCAAAATACTTCAAATCGTGACAAACCTAAATCTCTTCCAGCTTCAATTAATGAGAAATCTATTTTATCTAATGAAACGTACAAAGGGAGTAGAGCAAAAGCAGCCCATGCGTGAGTGAGAGTAATAATAACCGCAGTTTCTGAATACATCAGAAAAGTAAGTGGTTCATTTAAAAGTCCCACATTAATTAATGAAGAGTTTATTACACCCTTAGTTCCTAGAATTATCTTCCATGAAAAAACCCTCAGGAGATAGGATGTCCAAAAAGGTAATGTTAACAACACAAGCCATAACATTTTATTTTTCTTCACATAGAATGCGATGTAATAACAAACAGGATAAGCAGTTAAAAGGGTAATTAACGTAACAAGAAAAGATATTTTAATAGACTTTATTAAAAGTGAAACAAGTAAATTTTTTTGAAAGAAATCAATATATCTTTGAACTGTAAAAGAATAATCTATTTCAGTAAAACTTGTTTGTGTAAAGAAACTAAAGCTTAACATCAATGTTAAAGGTATTAACATTACTAGCGTAACTAAAATTAAAGCTGGAGAAAGTAATGAATAAGCTCTAGCAGGCTCACTTTTGGCATATATTGACTTTAAAGGATTCAACATAAAAAAATTTTAATTTATATAAATAGTAGATGCAATTTATATTTCTTTTTTGCTTCTATCCGTAAGATTAGCATACCACAAATATAATCTTAAATACCACAGTCTTAAAAATCCAAATGGGATTTTTGGTGAAAGACCCTGATAGACTTTTGAAATGTTTGTCTCCCCACTATTTGACTCGTAAATCATTTCAGCTAATTTTTTACCACAGTACACAGTTGTATTGTTACCGTTAGCTTGATAGCCGTATGAAAAATATACAGACTTGTCTTCTTCTAATGCACCAAATGCTGGAACAAAGTCACTTGTCATAACAACGGTGCCTCTCCAATAATGATCAATATCAACGTTATCCCAATTTGGAAATACTCCACGAAATTTTTTTGTCATAAATTCTTGCATTCTCTCAGCGCTCTTTTCATCCCCGTAAGTGTCGCCTCTTGTTCCAAATAACATCCTGTTTGAAGGCATTCTTCTATAATAATACAAGATCTCTCTAGAGTTGCAGATTGGATTAAAAGTTTTATAGTTTTGTAGTTTAAACTCATCTTCTGACATTTCTCTAGTAACAATTATATTAGATAAAACAGGCATCATTCTATTTGCAAAACTTGGATGGAGAGACTCATCTGTGTATCCATTTGTTGCAACAACAACCTTATTTGCAGTAATCGATCCACTATCTGTAATTAATTTATGTGAACCGTTTCTTTCCCATTTTTTCACTCTAGAAAAACTATGAAGTTTCGCTCCCACATCTACAGTTGCTGATGCAAAACCATTCATAAAAGCCATTGGGTTCATTGCAAATCCCGCTTCAGTAAAAACAGCTCCAAATTGTT
The DNA here is from genome assembly GCA_902613805.1 of uncultured Pelagibacteraceae bacterium. Lineage (GTDB taxonomy): Bacteria > Pseudomonadota > Alphaproteobacteria > Pelagibacterales > AG-422-B15 > CACNXQ01. Next base: position 551,941 of record CACMIV010000001.1, on the reverse strand, counting down.
CTGTTGACTGATGTCCAACTTCATTAAACTCCTCTTTGGGTATCCACTTGGTATTAATACCAAAATATTTTTTAAGATCGTTGCCCCACTCCTTTAGCTCCTCACTGCTATCAGGGTGATGAGCGACATCTAGATTGCCTGTACCAGTTTTTTCACATTCAATATTATTTTCAGAAATAAGTGATGATAAAAGTTCAACACCTTCAATTTGAGAAGCAAAAAACTTTTTTGTTTCATCTAGGCCAAATTTTGTAATTAATTGATTAACTGACAATTTTGTTGCAGGCAAACAACAAAAGCCAGCATTTCTTGCACTGCTCGCAAATCCAAAATGTCCAGCCTCTAGTAATCTTACGTCACCACCATAATTTTTTGCAATGTGATAGGCTGTGCTAATTCCAGTAAAGCCACCACCTATAACACAAACATCACAAGTTTCATCGCTAACTAACTTTGGATACTTATCCTGATTAATATTACTTACTTTTTCCCAATAGCTCCTAACAGGCTTATTAACATCATAAATGTCTTTGTTATATAGTTGTTTCATTTTCCATTCTGATTTTTATTTTTTCTTTCTAAGCAGCAGCGGACTATCTCACCATTAGATATTAGTATCCAATTTCCGTATTTATCTTTTATTGAAGTTTCCATATTAAATCTTATTCTTTCAAGAACAAAATCTGACTTAGGACCTCCAAATTTCTTATTGCTAACTTGAATTTCACTTTCAATTTTATTTTTAAAATTGTTAGCAATTGATAAATTGGCCAAAGAAAAAAAAATAATAGTTATTATTAAGTAAGGTTTCATCTCATTTTTAATAAAATTAGATTATCATATATTTATTTATGGTAATTGCATGTTAGTAAAATACCAATTGTAAAAGTAAGTTACTGCTGATTCATTTTCGGATAAAACTCCAGGTTTGAATGACTGAGATAGAAGGCCTTCCTGGTTATTTTCAATTATGGTTGTATCATGCGCCGTAGTAACATCCCAAATATAGCTTACTTCCTCGGGCTTAAAGTCTTTATTCTCCTCGGCTTCCTCATTTACAAGCCATATGAGTTCCACTTCAGATTCTAGAAGCGAGATGGGTTTAAAAATAAACATGACGCCAAAATCATTTGTGAAATAACAACAGCCAAATGGATTAAAGCTAACTTGGGTTAGTCCTCCATCAAAATCTTTAAACTGTCCCATTAATGAAGAAGCTGGCTTTCCATCTTTGGTTTGTGATAAGTTTCCGTTTCCAATTGGAGTTCTATCAACATATCTATTTAAGCCTTTTTTTAATCCTTCTTCTGTTTCAAGGTAAACCTCAGACGGGATTCCATTTTTTTTACTTTCCTCGACCCAAGGTTTAATTTTATTTAAATATTCATCAGTTTCTTTTTGAGGCGCAGTACCTATCCCAGCACCCATTGCGACAACCCAGTCTTTATCCTGTACCGCGCAAAGCTCAGGATGTGCTGTAGGACAGTGATAACACTCCTGAAAATTTTCAAGAACTAATTTAAAATTTGCATGAGTTGGATATTTTTTTCTTATAGCAATTTTTGACTTACTCGTCTGATGAAATTCCATCATTTCTTTTAGAGGCTCAATGAATTCATCAAAATTCATTGGTTCTTCTAATGATAAATTAATAAATATTAATCCTTCATAAATTTTAAGATGGCACTCTCTAAGACCCCACTCTTCTTTTTTAAAATCCTCCGGCATAAAACGTGCAGCTTTAAGCTTACCTTCTGCTGAAAAACTCCAAGCATGATAGGGACACACTAAAAGTTTTTTTGAACCCTCTTCATCTAAACAAATTCTTGATCCTCGATGAGTGCAAACATTATAAAATGCTCTTACTTCATTATCTCTTCCTCTAATGACTATGATGGACTCCTTTTCGGCGTCAAATACAAAATAATCACCTGAATTAGGAATACGACTGATGTGATCCACCATTAACCACTGTTTGAAATAAATTCGCTTCATCTCCTCGGAAAAAATATTCGAATTTGTATAAAAGTCTTGAGGTAAAGTTTTACCCTCCTGATAGTTTTTTAGCAGATGGTTAAACTCAAGCATTTATTTATGATGCAGACCAAAGGCCTTCTTTCTTGATGTCGTCTGTAGCTAACTCAATTCCTTTTCTAAGTATACTAACCAAATCATCTATTTGTTCCTTAGTGATGATCAATGAAGGAGACATGACACACGTATTAAATAACGGTCTAACAATTAAACCAAGATTTTGACAATGTGAATTGATGCGAGAAGCGATCTCGTATTGTAAATTCAGGGGATCTTTTTTTTCTTTACTGATTACACATTCAACAGCCGCCATTAATCCCTCACCACGCACATCACCAACAATCGGGAGATCAATTAATTCACTTAATTTAGATTGAAAATAAGGGCCGACTTCTTGTACATGCTCAAGAAGGTTATTTTTTTCAATATAATCAAGTGTTGCTGTTGCTGCTGCCATGCTCACTGGGTGACCCGAGTCAGTAAATCCATTTGAGAATATAACTTTTTCTTTATTATCAAGTTGAGACATAAGCTTTTCAGATATAACAACTGCACCACAAGGTACGTACCCTGAAGTAATCCCTTTTGCTAAAAGAATGATATCAGGTTCTAAATCGAAATAATTTTCTGAAGCGAATATATGACCTAATCTTCCAAAGCCAGTTACTATCTCATCAGAAATATAAATAACATCGTACTTAGTACAAATTTCTCTTGTCTTTTTATGATATCCTTTAGGAGGAACAATTACCCCACCTGATGCTAGGATTGGCTCTGCAATAAATGCTGCGACCTTATCTTGACCAAGTTCTAAAATTTTATTTTCTAACTCTTTAACTTTTAGATCACAGAATTCTTCATCGCTTAAGTCATCTGGTTTTTTAAATGGATTTGGCGCAGACAAATGATGGACTAAGTTATCTGCAAAATCAAAGTTGTTTTTATCTCTTTCTTTACCTGAACATGAAGCCCCTAAAAATGTACTTCCGTGATATGCATCATGACGTGAGATAATTTGTTTCTTATCTCTTAACCCACGAACATTATTATAAAACATTACAAATCTTAATGCAGAGTCTACTGCTGAGGATCCTCCAGAAGTAAAAAATACTCTTTTGAGATCACCAGGCGCATATTTAACAAGTCGTGAAGCATAGTTATATGCTATCTCAGTGGACTCAGTAAATGGACTGGCGTATGGCATTTTTGTAATCTGATTATAAACAGCATCAGCAATTTCTTTTACACCATGTCCCACGTTAACATTCCACATTCCTCCAGGACCATCAATAAGCTGTCTTCCTGTTTGATCGTAAAGATAAATTCCTTTTGACTTATCAATGATTGTCCTGCTGTCTTCACCGCGATACTCAAGATACTGCCATGGGTATAGAATTCTATCGTCGAGAGTATTAAGGAGATCTTTTTTTTCGGGAATCGGAGTTGATTTGGGCATATTGAAGTATAACCTATATTGAACAGCTGTTCAATAATTGAATTTTAAAAAAATACCCTATTTTTGGCTATTCATATAGGTCCGCAGGTACTTTATTACGTCTTTCAGGGCTAAAAAATTGTCTTTTTACAACCTTACACTTTGCCCATATTTTTTTATATTCCAATTCCTCTGGGTGATATATTTCTGCAAAAATGTTTTCTTTTATCTTAATTCCATATGGACGCTTCAGAGATGCGAGCGCAACGTTTCTTTTCATAGTAGGTGACCACATTGCTGCCGTGACAATACCTATGTCTTCTTTTTTTTCATTATAGATTACAGAGCCTACTGCGGGCTTATCACCATCTATGTCAAGTCCAACTAAACATCTTTCAGAATTACCTGTCTCTTTTTCTTTCTTTAAAGCGCGTTTACCGACAAAGTAACTTTCTTTATTAAGATGAACCAGCCAACCCATTCCAATTTCATACGGTGAACGCATTCTCACTGGTCTTAAGGAATCTTCAGCTGCCATAAAATCAGTATTGGTTTGAATAAAGCCAGCTTCAATCCTTGTCATCTCAAGAGCATGCATACCAAAAGGTCTAATCTTTAATTCTTTTCCAGCTTCCATAATACTATCCCACATGTTTTCTGCATTAGCTGGATTAGTCCATAATTCATATCCTAAATCACCTGTGAAGCCTGTTCGCGAGATTAAAACATCATATCCATTAATATTATATTGTTTCATTCCAAATGGTTTTAATAATTCAAGGTCGTCTGCTCCATAGTTCTTTAGTGTTGAACAAGAAGTAGGTCCTTGGATTGCTAATGCAGCAGTTGTGTCTGTTGCATCCTCACAAGAAACATCAAAACCTTCAGCAGAGTCATGTAACCAATTATAAATCTTTACTGCACAGCAAAGCATGAATTTTGTATCCGAAAATTTAAATATGGTACCATCGTCCATCACTTTACCATCTTCATTACACCAAATTATGTATGCAACTGTATTGTCTTCCATCTGTGATAAATCTCTTGTTACAAGATAATCAACAAATCTGTTAGCATCGCTGCCATTGATCATGTATTTGCACATAGGCGTGAGATCCATAACTGAAGTACCATTTCTAGCGGCAGTATATTCCAACTCAGTTGTTGAATATTCTGTGGGTACGGTAAAACCGTTCCAGTTATAATATTTATTTGTTCTTGAAGCTAAGCTTGTTCTAGAGTGAAAAGGAGTTTTTTTAAGTGCCGTAAATCTTAAATCTCTATTCATACTCAAGCATCCTCCAAAATAGCTTGAGCTGCATTTCTTCCTGGAATTCCAGTTAAGCCTCCACCCGGATGGGTACCTGCACCACACATATATAGTCCATCAAGGTGGGTTCTATATTGTGATGCCCCAGGAATTGGTCTGAGCATAAAAAGTTGATCAATTTGAATTTCTCCATGATGCCAATGTCCACCTGTGACATGAAAATTTTTTTCTATATCGTCAGGAGTAACGATTGCTTTAGTCTCTATACAGCTTTGAATATCAGGTGCATATTTCTCTATTAATTTTATAACTGCGTCTACATAGTTATCTTTAATATTATCCCAACCCTCTTGCGCACCGTAGGAAGCGTATTGAACTTGAATATCTAATGCAGGATTACTCTGGTCAGAATTTTTAAGTTTCATTTCTAAAATAGGTTCCATAGAAAGCTTATCAAATTTACTTGGATTGAATGCTTCTTCTATATAATCAATTGATGGCGCGATCACCATTCTACTTTCTAAATCATCTTTATCGCAATTAATAAATTCAGGTTGTTTATTGAGACTTAATGATAATTTTGCAACTTTCCCTTTTGATCGGTGATGTTTGATTCTTCTTTTCACATCAGTATCTAAATTCTCAGTTCCTAAAAGGGAAAAATAAGTAGATCTTGGATCTGCATTAGAAATAATTTTTTTTGCATAAATTTTTTCACCATTGTGAAGTTCAACCCCAACTGCTTTATCATTTTCAGTAATGCATCTTTTAACCGATGAAGAAGTTTTGATTTCAACTTTATTTTTATTGCTGATATCAAGTAAAGTATCGACAAAAGCTTTACTGCCACCATCAATTTCATATATTCCCCCAAAAATTGAGTTGTCGTGTGTGGCCATGCGAAAAAGTAGATTAATCAATGAACCTGGTGACCTTGGGCCCAAGTTAGAACCAAGCACCGCGTCATGGGCGATTAGGCCTTGCAAAAGAGTATTTTCAAAATTGTCTTCTAATTCGTCCGCAATATTTAGCCCTATCATTCTTGCAAACTCATTAAATTTTTTCTTTCCAAGCATTCGAACATTCATGCCTAATTTGAATAATTTAAAGTAGTCAGAGAAAGTATTGTTCATGATCCTTGGTGGTGAAGCCATCATGAAAGAACCTAAAGCCTTTGAAAAGGAGGACATTTTATCATGAAATTCTACATATCTGTCTGCATCCTTCGAAGAGAAACCTGAAATAACTTTATGGTCAATATGTTGGTTTCCAACTAGGCGAATATGTTGACCAGACTCAGACAGTGCAATACTAGACTTTGCTTTATACTTTACTGGCAGTCCACCAAGTGAGCTTGACACACTCATTGGTATCTGAGGAACGAAATTGGTTATACTCTCTTCAAGGAGTCCTCCACAATTGTCACGTGCCTCACAAATTAGAACCTTACGGTTTTTTTTTGCAAGAATATTAGCACATACAAGACCATTATGGCCTGCGCCAATAACAATTACGTCATAATTGTCTGACATTAATAATAATTACCAGTTTGAGGGATATTCATATCAATTAGAACCTCCCTTGCAGCATTCGCTCCTGGTGCACCCATAACTCCGCCCCCTGGATGGGTTGATGAACTGCACATATACATATTTTTAAGTGGTGTTCTGTACTGCGCATATCCAGGCACAGGTCGATTAAACATGAGTTGGTCCATTGTTAATTCGCCTTGAAAGATGTTTCCTTCTGTCAATCCTACTTCATTATCTAATTCTAATGGTGTACGAACTTCATAGTGATTAATTAAATCTTTAAAATTTGGAGAAAACTCAGCAATACAATCAACAATATGTCTTCCAAATTCCTGTTTTCTTTCTTCATTCCACCCGCCATTTGCAAGATTGAATGGAACATATTGAATAAAGACAGACATATAATGCTTTCCGGGAGCTGCCATTGTTGGATCGCTTTTAGAGGGAATACACATATCTACGTAAGGATTTCTTGACCATTCACCTCGTTTCCAATCATCGTAAGCTCCTTCCATTTCTTCAATAGTTTCTGTGAAGTGCATATCACCTCCACCACCTGGATCACCTTCTGGAATACATGGAAATTCAGGAAGGCCATCTAAGGCAATATTCAGTTTTCCCGATGAACCTCTTATTTTAAAGTTTTTAACTCTTTCAACAAATTCACCAGGTAAAGAGCTTTCTTCAGTAATTTTTAAAAACGTTCTTTTAACATCTAAGTTAGATACAATTTTTTTTGCGTAATATTCATCACCTTTTTTGGTAGCAACTCCAATCGCACGACCATTTTTAGTAATGACATTAACAACTTCATTATCTGGTTTTACTTCACCGCCGTGAGCATTAAGACAACCTGTCATTGCTTTTGTAATAGAGCCCATACCTCCTCTTGAGTACCCCCATGCTCCAACAGAACCATCTACTTCTCCCATATAATGGTGGAGTAATACGTAAGCTGAGCCAGGTGAGCAAGGACCAAGAGCAGTTCCGATAATTGCACTTCCAGCTAAGTGAGCTTTTGTAATATCACTTTCAAAATATTCATCTAAATAGTCTCTGATGCTCATTGTGTAAAATCGAATAGTGTCATATATTTCTTTTTCACCAAGACCTCCTAGCTCGTCTTTAGCTGCAAAATGTTTTGCAAACTCCAGAGCACCAAATAAATCTTTTGGTTTAAAAGAAGTTAAATCTGGTGGTGTCATTTTTAAGAGAGGTTTAATAATTTTACATTGTCTTAAAACATCGCGACTGTACCTTTCATAAGCTTCTGCATCTTTGTGGGAATGTCTTCTGATAGAATTGATCGTCATATCATGATCATGATAGTGGGCATAGTAGTCCCCATTTCTCATCATTGTTGCGCTACCTTCGTAAGGAATAATTTGTAAACCATATTTGTACAGTTCAAGATCACGCATGATCTCAGGTCTTAGTAAGCTGCAAACATATGAACAGTTAGAATATTTCCATCCTGGATAGAGCTCGCGACTAACAGCAGCGCCTCCAATCCATTCATTTTTTTCTAGGACAACAACATCTAATCCTGCCTTCGCCATATAACTAGCAGCGGTCAAACCATTGTGACCCGCACCAATTACGATTACATCGTGTGTATTTTTTGCCATAAAATATAGAATATTTAGGAATCATGATAATAAAAATTGAATGATTATTCAATACAAAACTATCTTTAATAGTTATCTTTGTGTATTGTTTATTCGATATGATGAAGGCTTTAGTTAATAAAAAAACTACAAAACAGGCTAGTGAAACTGAGATTTCTGTTAATCATCAAAAGTTGATTGACGCTACGATAGAAACAATTGCAAAAAGAGGTCTAGCTGATACTACGATTGCTCATGTAGCAAAAAGAGCCAAAGTTTCTCAAGGTTATGCAAATTTTAGATTTAAATCGAAGGATAATTTATTAATAAGTTCGCTGCAGTATTTATCTGATGAATATAAAAAATCATGGCAAAAGATTTTTGAGGAAAAGAATATAGATCCAATTGATAGAATAATACGTATAATTCAAAATGATTTCAGCTCAAAAATTGCCAACAGAAATAAAATTTCAGTATGGATTGCGTTTTATAGTGAGGTGAAATTTAGACCTTCTTATTTAGCGATTTGTCAAAGACAAGATGAAATTTATTCTCAACAAATGGAAAAGTTAGTAAGTGAAATTAATAATATTGCCAATCAAAAGGAGTTTACTCCAAAAGAAGTAAGTGAAACCTATCATTCCATGGTTGATGGTTTGTGGCAGCGAATATTGTTTGATCCAAAAATATACACAAATGAATTTTGTAAAAATTTAGTGCTTAAATATTTTAAAAGTATCTATGTTAATGAAGATAGGTTTGCATGAACACTACAGTTCAGAATCTTTTAGGAACAAATTACAAAACATATATTGTCCTATTTCTTTGCGCGTTAATTATTGGTATTAAGCTTGGTACTTTAATTCCTCTACTTGCACTTATTTTAGAAGCACGAGGATATAGCAATACTGAAATTGGCCTCAATGTCGTAGCGCAACCCCTTGCTGTAATATTATTTGTAAGAATAACGCCAATAATTATTCACAAGATAGGTTTAGCGAAATCAATTATCATTGCTCAAATATTTACAATAATTCTTTATTTTACTTTTCCAATTTTTGATAGTTTGACGGCTTGGTTTGTTATCAGATTTATAATTGGTTTTGCTGGAGCGCTTGCTTGGAACGCATTTGACACATGGATGCTGTCAATGGCTGATGATACAAATCGCGGTAAAATTGTAACGATTTATAACACGGTATTTGTAATCGGTTTTGCAAGTGGCCCGATGGTATTGTCCCTAACCGGAATTGAAGGCTGGTTACCTTTTATTGTTATTTCTTCTCTTTCTTTTATCGCCATTTTACCCCTTATTATGCTTGAGATTGAAGACCCGAAATTACCTGATAAAAAGTCTCTTCCAGTATTTGCAGCTATCATTGCAGCTCCAACTATTTTTGGCGCAGCTATTCTATGCGGTTTAGATGATGTAATGTTTGTATCTTTCTTTCCCATTTTCATGATTAAGAACCAATTTACTCAAGAAATTGCATTACAATATGTAACTATTACTCTTGTAGGAGGTGTGATGTGCCAACCCTTGATTGGCGTATTGCTGGACAAATTTAATAAAAGACTGCTATTAAATACAGCAGTTTTAATTACGTTCGTTTGTCCAATTCTATTCGCTATCTATCTAGATAATTTTTATGTAATGGCAGCGAGCTGTTTTATCTGGGGTGGCGCTGCAAGTGGTCTTTTTGCAATTTCACTCACAATGCTTGGTGAGAGATATAGCGCATCTCAAGTTGCAGGTGCTACAGCAATTCTTGTGATGGTCTTTGAGGTTGGCTCGCTTATTGGTCCTTTAATTGGAGGAAGAGTCATGGATGCAGTTGGACCAATGGGCTTTATCTATACAGTTACATCTTTTACTTTTATTTTCTTAATGATATCAATATATCGAACGATTTGGAGATAAAGTATATGTCTGATGATTTACAAATAAAAATTGCTAAACCAGATGATTTCGAAAAAATTGGTGAGGTCTTTGATTTATATCGGCAGTTTTATAAAAAGGAGTCAAATGTAGAAGCCTGTAAAAACTATATTAAGGAACGCCTTAGTAATAAAGAGGCACAAATATTTTATATTGAAAATGAAAAAGAATGTATGGGCATGACGCAACTATATACGACTTTTGACTCACTGGAGTTAAGTAAAAAAATAATACTCTACGACTTATATGTGAGATCTGAATATAGAAATAAAGGTATTGGACGTATGCTGATGAATGCAGCAAAAAATTTTGCTGAAGAAAAAGGTGTAACGAGTGTTGAGTTATCGACTGCTATAACAAATAAAAATGCTCAAAGTCTCTATGAGTCATTAAACTATCAACGAGATACCGAATACTACGATTACTATCTACAGATTAAGTAAGTTTTATTTTGAAATATAATCTAGTGTTTGGTCCAGCGAGGTTTTTAGCTTTTCACAAAGTTCATCCACATGGTTATTATTGAATATAAGAGGTGGACAGAAAATCATGCCATCTCTTACAGCTCGCATTACTAAACCGTTTTCAATACAATAGTCTCTGCAAACCGTTCCAACTGTGCCAGTGTCTTCAAACATTTCTCTAGTTTCTTTATCTTTCACTAATTCCACAGCTCCAATAAAGCTCTTCATTCTAACTTCACCAACTAAAGGGTGCTTTTCAATTTCGCGCATTTGCTGCTCCAGATATACCGAAACATTTCGTGATTGTTCAATAAGATTTTCTTCTTTAATAATTTTAAGATTTTCAAGGCTCACTGCACAAGCTACTGGGTGACCAGAATAAGTATAACCGTGGTAGAACTCACCACCTTCATTGATTAAAGTTTCACAAACTCTGTCGCAAATCATGATTCCAGACAGTGGGATATATCCTGAGGTAATCCCTTTGGCCATAGTAATAATGTCAGGCTTAATATTATAAGTATCTGATCCAAACCAGTTTCCAGTTCTACCGAAACCACAAATGACTTCATCAACAACAAGAAGAATGTCATATTTTTTACAAATTTCTTGAACTCTTGGCCAATAGGAATCAGGTGGTATGATAACTCCTCCAGCTCCTTGAATTGGTTCTCCTATAAACGCCGCAATATTATCTGGGCCAATTTCATTTATTTTTTCTTCAATTTTATTAGCTGCATGAATACCAAAGTCATCATGAGACATATCACTTCCATACTTGTACCAATAAGGAGGTAACACATGTTCAAAACCAGGCATCATATCCCCTTGAGAATGCATCGCTGTCATACCGCCCAAACTCATCCCAGTCATCGTACTTCCGTGATAAGCATATTCTCTACTAATAAATGTTTTTTTATTTGGCTTACCTTTTAAATCCCAATATCTCCTTACCATTCTTACAACAGTATCGTTGGCTTCAGAGCCACTTGAAGAAAAGAATGCATGATTTAAATCGTGCGGACTAATTTCAGCTAACTCTTTAGCAAGTTCAATTGATGGCGGTGTCGCTGTTTTAAAAAAAGAATTATAATAAGGTAATTCTTGCATTTGCTTATAAGCAACGTCTGCAAGATTCTTTCTTCCATAACCTACATTTACACACCACAAGCCGGACATGGCATCAAGCAACTGTTTATCATCTGATGTAGTAAGGTGAACACCATCTGCCTTTGTAACGATGATACTGCCTTCTTTTGCAAGCGACTTGTAATCAGTAAAAGGATGTAGATGATGAGCTGTATCGATTTCCTGCCATTGCTTTGTTGTACGATTTAGATAAGCCATAATTATTTAAAAGCCTGTATACCTGTTAGGTTTCTTCCCATAATTAAAGTATGCACATCATGTGTGCCTTCATAAGTCTTTACGGTTTCCAAATTTACCATATGTCTCATTACATGATACTCATCTGAAATACCATTGCCACCAAGAATATCTCTTGCACTCCTGCAAATATCTAAACTTTTTCCAACATTATTTCTTTTTATGAGGCTTACCATATTGCTATCTGACTGATCTTCATCCATCAGACGCCCAACTCTAAGTGCAGCCTGTAGACCTAAAGCAATTTCTGTTTGCATATCAACTAATTTAGACTGAACAAGTTGAGTACCTGCAATTGGTTTTCCAAACATCATTCTGTCCAATGCATATTGCCTAGCTGTTGCGAAACAAAACTCTGCTGCTCCTAGAGCGCCCCATGAAATTCCGTATCTTGCACTATTTAAGCATTGAAAAGGTCCGCCCAAACCTGAAGCTTTTGGTAAAACTTTATCTTCCGAACAAAAAACATTTTCCATAACAACTTGCCCCGTTGCTGAAGCGCGTAAAGATAATTTACCTTCAATTTTGGGTGTTGATAGTCCTTTGGATTCTCTGTCCACAATAAACCCTCTGATTACATTATCTTCATCCTTGGCCCAAACAATAATTACATCTGCATGGGGTGCATTACTGATCCATGTCTTGGTACCAGTCAATTCGTAACCCCCTTTGACTTTTATCGCTTTGGTTTTCATTGCGCCAGGATCACTACCAGCATCAGGTTCTGTCAGACCAAAGCTTCCAATGATTTCACCCTTTGCAAGTCTTGGTAAATATTCTTCTTTTTGTGCTTCAGTTCCAAATTGATGAATAGGAAACATGACTAGGCTTGTTTGAACCGACATGATAGATCGATATGCACTGTCAATATTTTCAATTTCCCGAGCAATAAGCCCATAAGATACATAATTCGTGCCCGCACATCCATATCCATGTAGATAAGAGCCTAAAATTCCAAGCTCACCCATTTCATTGAAAATCTCTCTACTAAAATTTTCATTTCTGTTGTCATCTATGATCCTAGGTAAAAGTTTTTCCTGACAATAAGATCTCACTGATGACTTTAAAATTTTCTCTTCACTTGAAAGTTGATCGTCGATGACTAGGATGTCATCCCACGCAGACATTGCCTTATGTTGAGATTGTTTATCTTGAATATTTATAACCATTAAAGTTGTTATATGATATTATCCTGATATTAGTAAACTAATTTTTTTATGGATACTCAAAATAAGCCACTAATTGCTGTATTTGCCGACGTAATTGAAAAAGCAGAATTGCATCGGACATATCATGCGTCTGGAACGAACTACATAAGAGCTGTGGCTGAAGCTACAAGCTGTATACCTGTCATTTTGCCAGCCTTTGGTTCAACAATTGACTACAGAAATACTCTTAGAAAATTTGACGGGGTAATGCTAACGGGCAGTCTCTCAAACGTTTATCCTGAATTTTATAATAAAGACAAAATAGTTGAGCCATTAGACATAGATCGAGATAAGACTGTTCTCCCTATGATTGATTTCATATTTAAAAATGAAATTCCTATGTTAGCTATTTGTAGGGGCTTTCAAGAAGTTAACGTTGCAATGGGAGGCTCTCTTCATGCGGATATTCACGATGTACCGGGAAGAATGGATCACAGATGCCCAGAATCTGATGACCCAGAAGTACAGTTTTCAAAACAGCATGAAGTTTATTTAACTGAAAATGGAAAATTTGAAAAGTTGGCCGGCACGCCAACTATTGAGGTAAATTCACTCCATACTCAAGGAATAGATAAAATAGCAAATGATCTTGTTATTGAAGGTGTTGCTAAAGACGAAACAGTTGAAGCTATCAGTTTATCAAATTACAGCGGATACTTTTATGGAGTTCAATGGCATCCAGAATATTCAGCAACTACAGATGATTTTTCGAAAAAATTATTTGCAAGTTTTAGTGAGTCTGTCGAAAAAAATAATCTCAGTAAAATTAGATAAAAAAATTACTGTATACTACTGTTCCAATTGTAAGAAGCGCAAGAATAGTAACTATAATTTGTCTAATTAGATTTTTATTACTCAAAAAGTTAAATATTAAACTTCCAGACCAACACCATATAGAATGTGAAATTGATTGAATGAAAAAAAAGGTTCCTGCTACAATAATAACTTCTAATACCCAACTTGAAGAAGTGTATGTATTCCCAAAAGAAGTGAATTGTGTATAAGCGGCAATTACCATCGCCCAGCCTTTAGGGTTTAATGGATGAACCATTAAACCGTTTAAGAAATTAGGTGCCTTTTCATTTTGATTACTTTCTGTTGATTGCAAACTTAAAAAAAGTATTTTCCACGAAAGCCAGCATATATAGGCTGTACCAATTACTTTAATAATATTAACCAATATCGGATTTGAGTTCAAAATAGTTAAAAATCCAATTCCTAGACCAATTGTTAAAAATAATTTCCCACAAGTTACACCTATTACAAAGGGTACTGACTTGTAAAATCCGTGTTGCGCTCCAGCACTCATAAGTAATAAGTTTGCGGGGCCAGGTGTTATAACCATAATGGTCGCAAAAATGAATAATGCAGAATAAAGTGACAGTGTCATTTTCTTCTAGCTTGAGCAATTTTTGAAGCTGATTTCAAAGCTGCAATTAAGCTATTAGGTGATGCAATAAATTTCTTTGCAATATCTAGCCCGGTTCCATGGTCAGGGCTCGTTCTTACAAATGACAATCCAGCGGTATAGTTGACCGTTTCATCAAAACTTATCATCTTGACGGGTATCAAAGCTTGATCGTGAAACATACAAATAAAAATATCGTATTTATTTTGATTATTTTTTATAAATGCCGAGTCAGCAGGCAAGGGTCCCTCAACGGATATTTTCTTTTTTTTACAATAATTAATAGCAGGTCGAATTTTTACCTTTTCATCATCACCAATAAGTCCACCATCACCTGCATGTGGGTTTAATGCTGTTACAGCTATACGAGGTTTTTTGATTTTAAAATCATTCCTTAAGCTTAAGTTGGCATTAATGATGGCTTTAATGATATTTTTTTTATTTATTTTGCTAGAAACTTTGTTTACTGCAATATGAGTTGTCAGGGGAATAGTTTTTAAATTTCTATTCATCATCACCATTAATTGTTCATTTGTTTTGTCTTTTTTAGCAAGGTATTCAGTATGACCTCTGAAATTTTTAACTTTTTTTCCAATTACATCTTTATTAATTGGATTAGTTACAATTGCTGCAACCTCTCCATTTTTTGCTAGTTTAACTGCAAGATCAATTGATGCTAAAATAGACTTAACATTAGATAAATTTTTTTTTCCTAATTGTGTGCTTTTACTAATTTTTATTGGCAAAACTGCTAAATAGTTCTTAGGTAATTTTTTTACTTCTGAAGGGCAGTTTATTTCTCTAACCTTTAAGTTAGATTTCATTTTTTTTATGACTTTTTTTACAAAATCTGGATCATGTATGATAAAAAAATTTGGTTTTTTCATTTTTTTTATTTTTGCTCTGATTGCAATTTCAGTGCCAACTCCAGATGGATCACCCATCGTTACAGCTATAATATTTGAATTCTTACTCATTAAAATATTCCTAGAAATTTCTTTTGAAACTTGTGCTCACAATTATCTAATTGGTTTTTATACTTATCTGAACGAATTTTTACTTTTTTTGCAACATCAATTAGCCAACTTTGACTTTGGTATGATTTTTTTTTGAAACCGCCATGGCCCTCGTGATAAGCCAAATACTGATTATATGCATCGCTTTTATTAATACCATTGATTTGATGAGATTTATTTATGTACCAACCTGAAAAATCAATTGCATCAGCAAAATTTACCCTTGATGCAAGGGGTTTATTGTTTTCATCGCGGTACCAATCCCAAGTTGCATCTATTGCCTGCGTGTAACCAAACGCACTTGATTTTCTTGTCCAAGGTATGACACCTAACAATTTAGTTCTTTCAGGTTTAACCCTATTTTGAAAAGCAGATTCTTGTCTGAGAATTGACATTTGAACATGTATAGGTGCTCCCCATTTTTCGAATGATTTATTTGCTAATCTATACCATGAGGATTTTTGCTCAAAAATAGAGCAAATGTTTTCTTGTTGAGATGGAGGTTTACTAGCGCAACCATGAAAAACTAAAAAACTAAAAATTAAAAGAGCAAATAATCTCATTTTTTTATTCATTTACTTTGAAAGTTTAAAATAATACCTTTCTCGAACATTAAATGAAACAAATAAATCAACCAAGTATTGTTAGTTACATACTGCTGTTTTCACTTGCCATTATATGGGGAGTAAATTTTTTATTTATAAAAATTGCTGTTACAGATGTTGGTCCAATAACCAATGTATTTTGTCGTCAATTAATGGCATCCGTAATTTTATACATTTGCATGAGATTAACTGGAAATAGAATTATTCTTACTCGAACTTATCTTGTATTTTACGTATCTATTGGGGCATTAGGCTCAGCAATACCCTTTTATTTAATATCAGATGCTGAGAGAATTATTGATGCTGGGATTGCTGGAGTTTTAATGAGCCCAATGCCACTAATTACTCTTGCTTTGTCAGCATTAATTTTAAAAGATCAAAATATAAATTTAATTAAAGTGCTTAGTTTTATTTTAGCAGCACTAGGTCTGGTTGTACTTTTTGGTTTTGAGAATCTATCTAAATTAGGAGGAAGCAATAGAGTTGAATTTTTTAGTCAAATTTTTGTACTACTAGCTGCGATTTGCTATGGTGTAAATTCTATTGTTTCAAAATTAGTGCCAAAAATAAATTTTATTTCTTTAGCAACTGGCACAACTATTGCGAGTACAATAATTATAAGCCCTTTTGCTTTTTTTTATGAACCATTTTGGCTTGAGAGTTTCACGAGTCCATCATTAACAGCCATCATAATTCAGGGATTATTTGCCACAGCAATTGCAAACTTATTGTTTTTTAAAATTATCGAACTTCAAGGCCCAGTTTTTTTATCTTTAATCAATTTTATGATACCTCTCATTGCCTATTTTTCAGGAGTTTTATTTCTTAATGAAATTATCAGGGTGAATGTACTAGTTTCACTCGCTATGATACTATTTGCACTTTATCTTAATCATATGTCTTCAAAGTAAGTACAGAAGATTTAAGTAAAGGAAATTTAATAGTTTTAAATGTTAAGCATTAATCAATTATCAGTAAATTTTGGGGGCATTAAGGCAGTAAATAATGCATCTATGGAAGTTGAAAAAGGAAAAATTACTGGCTTAATCGGACCAAATGGAGCCGGCAAAACTACTCTTTTTAATATCATAGCAGGCAATATTGCACCAACAAACGGAACTGTATTTTTAGATAAAAAAAATATCACAGGACTTCAATCACATGAGCTATTTGATGAAGGAGTATTAAGAACTTTTCAATTAGCACATGAATTCTCAAACATGACTGTGCTTGAAAATTTAATGGTTGTTCCAGGATCTCAATCAGGTGAAAGAATACTTAATACATGGTTTAAAAGAAAAATTATTGAGGAAGAAGAGTCGATTATTAGAGAGAAAGCAATTGAAGTTATTAATTTTCTAAAACTAGAGCATTTGACTTTTGAATTAGCTGGTAATTTATCGGGTGGACAAAAAAAATTACTAGAACTTGGTCGTACTATGATGGTTGATGCAAAGATTGTGTTATTGGATGAAGTTGGTGCAGGTGTTAATAGAACTTTATTAAATGATATTGTAGATACAATTAAAAAATTAAACACTGAAAAAAATTATACGTTTTTTATGATTGAGCATGATATGAATTTTTTAAGTCAACTCTGCGATAAAGTAATTGTAATGACTGAAGGGTCGGTTCTCGTTGAAGGTAATATTGAAGAAATAAAAAAAAATGAAAAAGTAATAGAAGCCTATTTGGGTAGAGATGATAATCAATGAATAAGTTCTTAAGTTGCACAAATATGACAGGTGGATACGGCGGTGAAGACATTATTCATGGTTGTGATATTGAAGTAGATAGAAATCAAATAGTTGTAATCGTAGGTCCAAATGGTGCAGGTAAGTCAACTGCCATGAAAGCAATGCTTGGCATGATTTCTCTAAAAGAGGGTAGTTTGAAATTAGATGGCTTAGATATTTCAAAATTAACACCTCAAGATCGAGTTGCGGCTGGTATTGCCTTTGTACCACAGACAATGAACATTTTTAGTGAGCTTACAGTTGAAGAAAATTTAGAAATAGGTGCATTTCTCAGAGAGGATAATGTTAGAGAAACAATTGAGGAAATTTACAACTTATTTCCAGCAATGAAAGACAAGAGAAATCAGCTTGCAGGTGAATTATCTGGTGGGCAAAGACAACAAGTTGCAGTTAGTCGAGCATTAATGACAAGACCTAAGGTTCTCATGCTCGATGAGCCAACAGCAGGTGTTTCACCAATAGTCATGAAGGAAATTTTTGAGAGAATTATAACTATTAAGAACTCAGGAGTTGCAATTGTGATCGTCGAGCAAAATGCTAAACAAGCATTAAATATTGCAGATTTTGCTTATGTTTTGGTCGGGGGAGAGAACAAATTTAGTGGTGAGGGACAAGAGCTATTAAATAATCAAGAAGTAAGAAAGAGTTTTTTGGGAGGATAAGTTGGAAAACTTTGAATTTATTAATGCAATGGTCCTGTTGGCAAATTTTGTAATTGTCCCAGCTTTGTCATATGGAAGTCAACTTGCATTGGCTACATTAAGTTTAACAATTATTTATGGTGTACTAAGATTTTCAAATTTTGCTCAGGCTGATTGGATGTCATTTGGAACGATGGCAACAATTTTATTTACATGGTTATTTCAGAGCGCAGGAATAAGTGCTGGAATTCTTCCTACCGCATTACTTGCTCTACCGTTTGCTATTATAGTAACAGCTTTGTTTTGTCTTTTAATTGATCGATCAGTTTACAGTTTTTATCGTAAACAAAAAAGTCAACCTATAGTGCTCATGATCGTTTCCGTAGGAGTTATGTTTATTCTGCAGGCAGTAGTTAGATTTATTATAGGACCAAATGATAGAAAGTTTTTTGATGGTGAAAAGTATATAGTACATGCACTGGATTTTAAAAATTACTTTGGATTAGCAGAAGGATTAACAATCAAATCAACTCAATTAATTACAGTCATTGTTGCTCTGGTTGCAATGATAAGCTTATTCTATTTCTTACAGAAGACTAAACTGGGCAAATCAATGAGAGCGTACTCAAATAATGAAGACCTGGCACTATTATCAGGAATTAATCCTGAAAAAATAGTGATTGTTACTTGGATTATATCTTCAATTTTGATTACTACTGCTGGGGTTCTCTATGGGCTAGATAAAAGTTTTAAACCATTTACATATTTTAATTTGCTATTACCAATGTTTGCAGCTGCCATTGTAGGTGGAATCGGATCACCAATAGGTGCAGTAATTGGGGGTTATGTTATTGCGTTCTCTGAAATTACATTAACCTATGCTTACAAGAAATTCTTTGTGTATCTTCTGCCAGAAAGTTTGGAGCCTTCAGGATTGATGCAAGTTCTCTCAACAGATTATAAATTTGCCATTTCTTTCATTATTTTAGTGATTGTGCTGATTGTCAGACCAACAGGAATTGTAAGAGGTAAAATAATATGAATGATGAATTAAGGGCTCCAATTGCTTTCATTATAATGGGGATTTTACTTGCAACTGTGGGCTTTACTCAGTCATGGTCTGTATCTCTAAGTGTTATTAATCTTTGTATTATTTCTTCAATCATGGCGATTGGAGTCAATTTGCAATGGGGATACGGGGGTTTGTTTAATGCAGGGGTAATGGGTTTTACTGCGCTTGGAGGTTTGACAGCGGTATTAGTTTCACACGATCCAATTTATGAAGCATGGGATAAAGCGGGTGTAGGAATTGTAATTAGTGCAATAATTTTTGTATTATCAATCACTGCGCTCTTGTTTGTATTCAGGAATATTGAAAATAAACAAATAAGAAACACTCTTATCATCTTAATAATTGTTTTTGGTTTAATTGGTATTAATAATTTTTATGGACCTTCAATAGATATTATCGAATCGATTAATCCAGCTAAAACAGGTTTTCTCGGAGGTTTGGGTTTACCAATTATTTTCTCTTGGCTGATTGCTGCGGTAGTCGCCGGACTTATTGCATGGGTAATAGGAAAAATTACTCTCCGATTACGGTCAGACTATTTAGCTATCGCAACTCTAGGAATTTCAGAGATTGTAATAGCAGTAGTTAAACATGAAGATTGGTTATCTCGAGGAGTTAAAAATGTTTCAGGTCTAGATAGACCTGTTCCATATGAAATTGAACTTCAGCAATCTGAATGGTTCCTTAATCTAGTTGAGAGATTAAACTTTTCAAAACTAGAAGCAATGCAATCTCTTTCATCGAGACAAGATCTGCTGAATGATCTTGTTATTGATAGTTCAGGAATATTTGTAAAACTTTGTTATGCGGGACTATTTTTTTCTGTTCTTTTGTTAATCTTCTATCTAAGTCAACTCGCTTTAAACTCCCCTTGGGGAAGAATGTTAAGAGCCATAAGAGATAATGAAGAAGCGGCTAGTGCAATGGGTAAGAATATTTTTGCACAACATTTACAAATTTTTATAATTGGTTCAGCTATAATTGGTATAGCGGGAGCGATGCTCACTACCTTAGATGGCCAATTTACACCTGGGTCTTATCGTCCATTAAGATTTACATTTATTATCTGGTTAATGGTTATAATCGGTGGATCGGGCAATAACTTGGGTTCAATTTTTGGCGGTTTCTTTATTTGGTTTATTTGGATAGAAGCAGAACCATTGTCAATTGGTTTTATGAACATGTTGGCTGGAGGGCTCGAATACGAAAATCCTCTTAGGATGCATCTGCTGGGAAGCGCGGCACATCTTAGATTATTTATAATGGGGTTATTACTTTTATTGGCGCTGAGGTTTATGCCAAGAGGGGTAATACCTGAGAAAATCCAAAAAAAATAGGGGCCGAAATGGCCCCTACTAATTAAAATGTTAAGATCTTAACGAACTGTAACTGTATTAAATTTACCGTTACCTATTTCAAGCTCTTTATAAGAACCAGAAGCTTCACCAACATCAGAGAACTCAACATTTGTTGCACCTTGATAGTTAACTTGGCCTCCATCATTTAAGATTTGCAATGCTTTACCTAATTCACCTGGAAAAATTTCTGTTCCAGGAGCGTTTGCAACTCCCATTACATTTTGAGCAATTGAAGATCTATCCGCAGAATTACCTGCTTGTATTGCAAGCAATATTAGAGCAGCTGCATCGTACGACTCTGGTTCGAATGGTCCATCACCTGGGATGCCGTTTGAAGATGCAATTGATTTAAACATGTTTGCTCCTTCTGACTCAGATCCTGGTAAAGTTCCAAAAGTTCCTGTCAAATCACCATCTACATTTTCAATCAGACTGTCACCAATCATTCCATCGGCAAGAATAAATCTTGAAAATGCTCCAGTTTCCATTGAGTTCTGAATGATTCCTCGACCACCTTGGTCTACATAACCAAGAACAGCAACTTCTGAAGCGCCTGAAGCTGATAGTGTTGATACTTCTGCTGAGTAATCACCTTTGCCATCTTCATGAGGTACTTCGGTAGTAACAGATCCACCCATTGCTTTAAATGCATTTACAAAACTATCGGACAGTCCTTTACCGTAGTCATTATTAGTATAAGTAACAGCAACTTCGTTGATACCTCTATCCATAACTACTTGAGCTAGTACTTGCCCTTGTCTTGCATCTGATGGTGCAGTTCTAAAGAAGTAACCTTTATCATCAATGTCCGTTAATGCCGGTGAAGTAGCTGATGGAGAAATTATTGTTACCCCATTAGGCACTGCTACATTATTTGCAATTGCAGTTGTAACTCCAGAGCAATCCGCTCCCATTATTGCTGCAACATTATCTGATGTTACTAGTCTTTCAGCCGCTGAAGTTGCCGCACCAGCATCAACACATGTTGAGTCAGCACGAACAGAACTTACTGTTGCTCCGCCTAAAAGCAATCCAGAGTCACTAGCCTCTTTCATCGCAAGTTCAGCTGAACTGGCCATTGTTGGTGTGAGTGATTCAATTGGACCTGTAAATCCAAGAATTACTCCGATTTTTATTTCATCAGTAGATGCTTGATCTGACTGTCTATCACAACCATAGAACAGTCCTAAGACCAACACCCCTGCGATTAAACTGAATATCGTATTTTTCATTAATAATCTCCAATTTTAATTGGCCTATATGCTAGCAAATCAGCCAATACGGATCAACTTTGATTTTATTAATTAAGTTATTATAGTTGATAAAAATGACCATTTTCCAAAGTATATTTACAAGCACATTTTTTATACTTCTACTTATTATAGTTGTTCTCACAGTTATTTATGCATTTAGCAGCTTTGAAAAAGGAGACTTAAAATCCTATCAGGAAAAATCTGACTATAATTTTGCCAATCTTTCTAAAGGACAAACAGCCTATAAGGATTATGGAAATAAAAATGATCCTGCAATAATTATTATTCATGGCGCAACTTTGCCTTCAGAAGGATATGTTGGTTTCTGTGAGGGATTAAGTCTAAAAGGCTATAGAGTAATCTGTTATGATCAATACGGAAGAGGTTACTCTGACAGACCTGTTGCTGATTACAACATGGAATTTTATCTAGATCAACTTAATGAATTGTTAAGTTATTTAGAAATAAAGAAATCTATTTTACATGGTTCGTCCATGGGAGCCCCAATTGCAATTAGTTACGCTAACAAATATCCAAATCAAGTATCTGCTATTGGTTTACAAGTTCCTTTAGTAAACAGTAACAGCAAAATACTTAGTGCGTTAAAAACTCCAGTCTTAGGAAATTTTGTTTTAAGAGTTTTTGGAATTCCTTTTTCAAAAAATAGAGCTGAACAATGGGTAACCAATAATCCTGAACAGAGAGATTTAATTGACAGGTACATTGCACAGCTTACACTACCTGGAACAGAACAATCATTACTTTCTTCAATACGTAATATTGCAAATACAAACTTTATTCCTGATTATAAAAAATTCTCACAATCCGATATTCCTATTCATATAGCCTATGCAAGTGATGATGATGAAATTGATCCAAAAACTGTTCAACAGGTTTTAAGCTTAATTCCGAGAGCTGAAAGTTTTGTTTTTACCGGTGGTCACGGTGGTGGCGGATTTATTGTTGATGAACTTAATAATATATTTACTAGCTTCCTTAATAAAAATTTAAACTAAGAGTAATCTATCAATCTGTGTTGTATAGTTTCTTGTGCAGTTTTCTCTTTTTTGTTTCCAATTGCCAACTTTACATTCTGATGCCATCTGAAGTGTGTCCCGGCCGTAACGATAGTTAATTGCATCGATTGCTGACATAAGATCAGAATTTTGATTATAATTTTTTTCAAATAGCGTCTCCTGAATTTCTGAATCATCACATAAACCACTAAGAAGCACACCTGCTTTTTTATACTGATAGTTATTTTTAAAAATTCTCTTTGTAAGTAATAAAGCTGTTTCAATAATTGTTATACTATCGTGCGTTGGATGAGAAAGCGTTCTTGATGCCCCGTTTGAATAATAAGCACTCTTTTTGTCAAAAGGATTAGTTCTTACAAAGACTGAAACGCACGACGCTGCAAGGCTTTCAGAGCGTATACGCTCAGCAGCTCTTCGCGCAAAAGTTGTGACAGCTTGCTCTATGTCTTCTAAATTTGTTAGAAGTTTTCCAAATGATCTCGTGGTACAGCAGCTTTTTCTTGTCATTGAGTATTCTTCAAGGGGAATACAAGAAATCCCTCTTAACTCTGTAATTGTTTTCAAACCATTAACGCTCATCATTTTTCTTATCCATGAGTCACTGCAATTCTTTAGTAGTTTTGCATTATGTATTCCATGGTTAATTAATTTTTTTGATAAACGTCTTCCTACTCCCCATACATCACCCACTTCAGTTAGTTCAAGTATTCGGTCAATATTATTATAATTCACAAGTGAACATACACCGTTCAAAGAGTCATCTTTTTTAGCCTTGTGGTTTGCAACCTTTGCAAGGGTTTTTGTTGAGGCAATACCTATGCTGACTGGAATTCCTGTATGCTGTAAAATAGTTTGTCTTAGTTGATGGGCATAAGACTCATAGTCAATTGGTAAACTGCTCAACTCTACGAATGCTTCATCAATCGAATATATTTCTGTATAAGGTGAAGAACTGGAAATAATATTCATTACCCGACGTGACATATCTGCATACAATGTATAGTTTGAAGAAAATACAACCACCTTTTCTTTTTCTACAATATCTTTCACCTTAAAAAGTGGAACACCCATTTTTATTCCAAGAGCCTTTGCTTCTTTGGAACGTGATATTATACAACCATCATTATTTGATAAAGCTACAACTGGTCTGTTATTAAGTTTTGGATTAAAAACGCGTTCACATGAAACATAAAACGCATTGCAATCGATTAGTGCAAAAACTTTCTCTCTCATTAATTATCTATTCTTTGGACTTAAACTATGAACAACGTTTGTGCATACTCCCCATATGGTAAAATCCATTTCTTCAGAGACTAAAACATCAATATAGTTCTTGTTAGATGATGATAAACAAACTTGTTTATTTTCTATTTTTAAAATTTTAACACTCAGCTCGCCATCTAAAACTGCTATGATTATAGAATTATTTCTAGGCTTAATACTCCGATCAACAATGAGAAGGTCTCCTGGATAAATACCTGAACCAATCATAGAGTCACCGCGTGCTCGGACTATGAAAGTTGCATTTGGGTGCGGAATAAGTTCCTCATTTAGGTCAATTGTCCCCTCTGTAAAATCTCTTGCTGGAGAGGGAAAACCGCATTCTACTGCTTCTTTATAAAATGTTAAAAACATTGGATAAATTCTATTTTGTTCTTGTTTTGTTCTAATTATTGCACTAGTGGAGTTAAGAGTCAATACTGCTCAATAAATTTTTATGAAAAAAATTGTTTTTGAAAGAATGAAACAGCGTCTTTGTGACATTGCTTACGAGCTGCCCAATTACCTCCTGCGTGAGCTCCAAGGATATCGGGCGTTTCTTTTAAGAGGCGCATTCTTTCTTCAAGTGAGTCTAAATGAAAAGTATTATTGTTTTCATCGGTAAAAATTTGTCGTCCATCCATCTTTAAATCAATGAACATATCTTTCAGCCTAATGGCATAAGGAATAAATTCAACAGGGTCAATGGAGTCAAACGAATGATGAGCGTTTGGATAAGTTGTAAGATCTACACTACGAACTGGCTTCATGTACTCAATCATTTTCTTACAAAGGCTGAGAGGAGTATAGTCGTCGTCTTCTCCAAATAGAACATGCATTGGAGCATCTGACCAACGATTATCCTCAGGCTTAAGTAATGTTCCTGGATAAATAGGTAAATGTGCAGCAAACTTTTCACCATTCTGTGTAAGCGTATCGATAATAGGTTGCCAGGCTGCATAGAAAGCTGTACTGCCACCAAGACTCCACCCCATGATACCTATTTTATCACTATCAACATCAGGATGTTTTGAAACTAACGTTAATGCACGAAAGGCATCAGTAATCATCGAGGCAAGGGTAACCTCAGTTTGATTTTCAACAATTGAGATAACTCCTCTAGATTCAAAATGATGAATTCTAAAAATAGCAAATCCAGCGTCTAATAAATTAACCATGTGAGTGTGATGACCTTCCCTCAACCCTGCGCTGCCATGAATGGGTATGATCAGAGGGCAAGGCTTCTTTGCATTTTCAGGAAAAATAAGTGTACCCCAAACATCTTGTTTATCATCCATGTTCTTGCCATTTAAAAGATCATAAAACTCATATGGATTAGACGACTTAAAAAAAAAGACACCTTTTTTTTTCTTTTCAAATGGATTTATTTCATTCGACATGACGAGGAAAGATTAAAGGAAATAGAATACGAATACAAACGTAAAAAAGGGTCCACTTGAATAATCATTGGGGAAAAAAGTGGACCCTTTTTATTAGTTTAAAAGAATGAACTTAGTCTCTTATTGAGTAGGCAATAACACCTGTCTCAGCTACGTCAGTTCCTTCTTTTTCAGCTTCTTCGCTAATCCTTATACCGATTGTGGCTTTCATAATGCCCCAAATAATTATGGACACTACGAATACGAACACACAAATTGATGCTGTGCCAAGGAATTGGGTTCCAAAGCTAGTATCCGGATTAGTAATTGGTACAGCAAGAGTACCCCAAACACCTGCGATAAGGTGAACAGGAATCGCTCCTACAACATCGTCAATTTTCAAGGCTGTGAGTAGTTCAGTACCAGCAAATACTAGCGCACCACCAATACCACCGATAATGATTGCCATTAAAGGTGTTGGCATTAATGGTTCTGCTGTAATTGCAACCAAACCACCAAGCGCACCGTTTAACATCATCACTACATCAGTTTTACCTCTGACTAATCTTGTAATGGTCGCACATACTAGTACACCAGCACAAGCGGCAAGGTTTGTATTAATGTAAATTGTAGCAACAGCTGTTGCATCATCAAATGAACCTAAAGCTAACTGTGAACCACCATTAAATCCAAACCAACCTAGCCATAGAATAAAGACACCTAAAGTTGCAAGAGGTATAGATGAGTTAGCAAACGGTACTAATTTACCATTATCAAATCTTCCAAGTCTTGGACCAAGAACAATTGCACCAGCTAATGCTGCTGCACCACCTGCCGCGTGCACAAGAGTTGAACCAGCAAAATCTGAGAAGCCAGCAGCAGATAGCCATCCGCCACCCCATTGCCAACCCATTTCGATTGGATAAATTACTCCAGTTAAAATTGCTACGAATAAAAAGAATGGCCAAATTTTTATTCTTTCAGCTAATGTACCTGAAACAATTGATGCTGTTGTTGCGCAGAAAACCATCTGGAAGAACCAGTCTGATCCATCAGAGTAACCAGTGGCAATTGCAGAACCATCACTCCATGAAGTAAATGATCCTATATAACCACCTTCTGGTATCCCGTAAGCTAAGTTATAACCAACCAACCAGAACATAATTCCGGCAATTGAATAAAGGCCTATGTTTTTTGCTGCAATCGTAGAAACACTTTTCGATGTAACTAGACCCGACTCCAACATACAAAAGCCTGCAGCCATCCACATCACTAAGAACCCACTAATCAAAAACAAAAGTGTATTTAATGCATAAGCAGTTTCGTCATCGACACCAGCAAAAGCATTAGCAGATAATAGTGATGAAAATAATACTGTATAAAGTAGAACTTTTTTTAACATGTATTTTTTCTCCCTATAATTAAATTTATGATTGCATCATTTATTAAATAGATGGATTCACAATTGTGGTTGAATGCCAATATGACAAGGTGTGGAAAAAAATTAATAGTGAATAAAATCAATTGTTTAGCATTATATTTCTAATGCTAAATATTCACTTATCTCGATTCCTCCAAGCATCGGCAGCTAGAAAAACTACACCAATCATCATCGATAAGTAGACAAAGTATAAAATAGTGAGTCCATATGCAGTCAAATATGCCCAGCTAAACAATGAACCTACGATAACAGAAATAATGCTTGGTATTAAAAATTTCATGAATTAAGAAAAAAGATTAAGAAAGAAAATCAACATAAATTGGTGACGACCATGCGCGATGTTCGTCAATTTCAGAGCAAGTTTCAATATTTCTAGGATGTCTCCAGTCTTGCGTGCACAATTTAAATTCTACACAATTACCCTCATCGTCAAACGTGCATACACCGCCCTTTACATTTATCTGTGGTGATGGCAATTCGATGGCACGCACATAATAACTTGCATCTTTTTGATCTTTTAGAAAGTCTTCATCCTTAAATCTAAAAGTACACCCAATATCATCCGGATTACAATAATGTACTTTCCATGTATCAATTATACGGTCATCTATTGGTTGATCAGAATATTCTTGAGGTAGAACTTTTATAACTTCAATTCGTTGTATGAAGTTTCTTTTATCACTTGGATTATAACATTCATTATAACATAATTCATCTACCCTGTCTTCTCCAAGAGCATTATATGCATCTTCTGGACATCCTGGCTTTTGTTCAAATGATCCCATAGCTTTGACTTCAAATTCTGGCACAGCATACATTTCAACAGATGAACCCATAGGAATTTTTTTATCACCGCTAATCATATTGAACCAAAGAAGAATTCTGGTTCCACTTGTTGCGTAGGTTTCTTTTCTTTTAAGAGCACCCCATATTTCTTCTTTTGAACGCCCATCTGAATGCACAGCAGCTAATCCACCTGTAGTGAAGAAGCCTCTTTGTTTTTCCCATTCAATTGTATTGAATCCAACAATCAACTCAGGGATTTCATATTGTTGAGGTTGAGAGTCAGATATGTATGAGTCTTTTACTGGGTTTGAATTCTTACCTGTCGGGCTTAGACTTGTTGGAAAATACCAAGGATCCATATGAAGCAGTCTGTCAAAAAATTTAGTAGGCGGACCGCTTCCATCAATGTTATTTCCAAATAATTCTTTATATCCACTTCCCGGCGCAGAGGAGTGATTATCGCTTGAACCTATAAAGCCGTATCGAAACCTATGTTTAGTGCCGTCATCTTTGAATTTAGTGAGAGCCAGACCGTATTGAGCGCTTGCACCAGGTACGTGATTCATTGGGGGACTGTAACAATCAGTACATTGACCAGAAATATTACGATCTAAGAAAGTATTTTTTGGAACTACTTGATAACCGGCTCGTCCCCTATCTACCACTGACTGTTTTGTTTCTTCTCTTCTTGATACACACTCGGACTCATCGGTTCCTTCTTCAATGCATCTTTCATATATTATCTTACCAGCCTGCCAACATTGAGGAATGTAATTGTCAGATGGATCAGGACATGTTTGAGTTCCAATATCGATTACTTCTTCCGAGCCGTCAGGATTTTCAATAGTAAAAGTTCCTTGATTTAAATCAATATCACCCATCGTAAAAGTAAAAGGCCTTGATTCTTGTTGGCCATTTCTGACAACATCAACACCACGCCATGAGCGATATTCTTCAGCATTACCGTGCCCAGAATAGGTTTCGAGAAGCTCAAACATTTTCGGAAATTTTTTTGAGTGCTCTAAACTTTTATCAAGAGTATAACCAGCGGGTGTATAGAGTCCCCATGATTGGCCATGAGGTATAACCATGTAGTCACTGTCATACATCTCTAATCTTGTAACTAAATCAAGTGGCGTGACCGCTTGTTCGTAACAATCAAGCGGTAAATCTTTTGAAGGTGTTCTTAAATTACAATCAGGTACTTTAACTGTTTCCACCTGATAACGTTGAAAGTCATTGTAACGTTTGAAATTTTCAAGATCGACAAAAGGGTACAGTGTCCCTGGCAGCAATGGTCTTGCAGTCATTGCTTGTCGTGCTACAGATAATGATGCGATTGCTCGAGGTGGCACCAATTGATCATCTTCTTCCTTTAAAATTACATTGTGATGTCCCCAATGATTGCCTCTGACAACACCAACTTGTGTCCACTCCCAACCTAAGAATGCCACACAGTCAGGATTTGCTGGGTCAACATTCAAGGCATTACATTTTCGAATAGTTTCTTTTGTTTCCATCCATCTCTTTGGAGTTGTTGCTTCTGCATGATCATTAATTGACCAAAAATCTAATGCTGAACAGTGTCTTGCAAAATCACAGGCATCTGCAACAGGATGTACGCCATTCCCTCCAGTAATAGGTAAGCTCATTGCATGCGCGTCTGCAGAAAAAGTTGAGTGAACATGCAAATCACCAAATAGGATTTGCTTCGTCGGTATTTCATTTAATGACTCCATGGCCTGAAGTTGTCGTTTTTTCTTATCTTCAACAAATTCAACTGTATTTATTTTTCCAGTGATTTCACCGGGCCCAAGGTCTTCACTAAATAAACCAAATTGTAAAACAACAAGACAACTAATGATAAAGAGAATAGATAGAATAAAAAAATATCTTATAACTTTTAAAATATTCATATAAAAAAAGTATAGTTCTGGCACTGCTTATGTCAAAAGTATTTTCGTTATAATGATAAAAAAACCTATGGTAATCTCTCTGAAATGATGAAAATTTTTAATAAATTAAATGTATTATTTTTTACTGCGATCCTAGCAGGACTGTTTTTGATTTTTTACGATACAATTAGTTTTAATGACAACATATCTCTCAGCAATAAAAAAGCTGTTGCTTTAGTGAATGAGACAGTCATCACAGAAGACCAGTTCCTCAGATATGCAACAAATCTTGGAGCTGATTTAGACCTTAGTAACGATTTTGAAATACTCGATCTTCTTCTTGAACGTATGATTGAGGAGGAACTTTTGGTGCAAAGAGGTATAGAGCTTAATCTTCACAAAAAAGATATTGGTGTAAGAAAGGAAATGATTACTCAGGTCATCGATTTTATTATTCAAGTTGAAGATAATCAGATAACTGAAGCTGATGTGAGAGACTATTTTAAAAAAAATATAAATAAGTATGCGCCAACGGAAAAAATTAAATTTGATTTTATTTTTTTAAAATCAAATAATCCAAATTCTGTTTTGCTAGGAACTGAGTCTGATCTTAAAACACTTGAAACAAAAATAAGTAATATTAACCTTGAGTTAGATACTAAAACATTTTCGGAGGTAAAACAGAAGTATAATGAAAACAATTTGTTTGATATCCCTCAAAAATTAATAAATCTGAAAGATTGTGAACAATTATTAGGCAAAGGCATTTGTAATCAGATAACCATGATGGAGATAAATTCTGTTTCTGAACCAATTTTTGGAACCAATGGGTTTTATATTTTTAAATTATACGATATTCAAAAATTAGAAGTGAATGACGATTACTTCGAGGAAATAAAAGAGAGAATTATATTTGATTATAACAATCAGCTAGATGATCAAAAATTAAAAGACTACCTTATATATTTAAAAGAAAATTCATCCATCACTAGGTATGATTTTCAATAAATAATGAATTACATCATTGCAAACACAGTTATAATCCTTTTTTTTCTTTTATCACCATTGAATGCCCACTACTTTAGTGAGTCATTCTCTAAATGGAACGTTATAGATGACAAAGTTGAGGCAAATTTTTCTCTTTTAACTCTTGAGTCTACTCGTATTTTTCAAGTTGAAAACTATCAGAAGATTATGTTTGAAGAGAATTTGAGTGAGACCGATGTATTCAAAATCTACCTCAGCCAACATCTCAAAGTCACCTCAGAAGGCAAAAATTGTTCTCTTGTTGATGAAATTAAAGAATTAAATTCTCAAGAAGGAAGTTTAAATCTCTCACTAAATTTTGAATGTCCATCAAACAAAGAAATAAAAATTATTAATAATGCACTGTTTAATCTTGTTCAAAGCCATATTCATATAGCACGTATCTACATTGACAATAATTTATATACTGAAAAAGCCTTATTTTTTAATGATCAGTCAATTGATTTAAATGAAGAAAAGGAAAATAATAGCTTCTCGAATAGTTTTTATAAATTTTTCTCATTGGGTCTTGATCATATTCTAAGTGGCTATGATCACTTGCTATTTATTCTTGGACTGTTGCTTTTAGTAACAAATTTAAAACGATTGCTTCTGGTAATCACGGGATTCACTATTGGTCACAGTTTAACTTTATCACTTTCAGTAATAAACATTATCCAAGTAAAATCCTCTTTAGTTGAAGCATTAATTGGTTATACAATAATGTTCGTAGGCTTGGAATATTTGTATAAAGAAAACAAAGATCATAGAGTAAGTATGATCTTTATAACAACACTAAGTTTATTACTTTTAATATTTGGCAATTTAATCAATCCAAATTTCCCTTATTTCTTAATATTAGGAATACTTCTATTTTCTCTAGGTTATTTTTACTTACTTAAAAATTTAAATTCAGAAAATAATTTGCTATCTATTATAACAATTATTTTTGGACTTATTCATGGATTTGGTTTTGGAGGATTTTTACTTGGCTCAAAAATAAGTAGTGAAAATATTTTCTCTGGATTGTTAGGTTTCAATTTAGGAGTAGAAGTAGGTCAGATAATTTTTGTCTTATTAATTTTATTAATATACAAATTATTAATGACATTAAAAATTACAAAAATAATAGAAGTCATGAAAAATCTTTCATTCTTTGCAGTTGTTTTCTTTGGTTTCTTCTTTTTTATTCAAAGACTCATAGCTTAAAAAACAAATAAAAACATCAGGCTTGTAATAACTATCACTATTGATGAAAGAAATATTCTCATTGTTATAAACCATAATTGTGAGATTTTTTGCTGTTGATACAAGTAATAATCATGAACGGCAGATATTAGAAAGCTTACAAGAATTAAACCTAATGAGAGACTTAAATTCTTAATACTCAAAAGTGCAGACCAAGCAATCAATGGGGGCATAACAGAAATAATAAGTGGGATAAAGACGTAGTAAATTTTGTCAGCAAAAGCTGTGATTAGGCCCCACTGAATACCACCCAGAAATGATGAGATGATTGCTGCATATGCAACATAAATAAATAAAAGTAATCCATACAATTCTTCAGTTGGAGGTGATATTGCGCATGCAATTAAAATTAAGATAAATGGAATTAATCCAAGTACACCTAAAATAAATGATTGTTTTTGGCCCATAACTAGTCGGTAAATAATCCCAAGAATTTTAGAAATTCAAGTTTTCCACCTTCTACTTCGATCGTGTTATTTGCTAGGAGAAGAGAAATAGCAGCTACACTTTTTAGACCGGCAAATACTTCCTTAAGAGTTTGTTGATTAGTGATGACTTTAACTTCAGCACTAGAATCTGGTATTTTACTTAACTGGGCTACTCCTTTTCTTATATGTATAGTGTATACTTCTTCGCTATCGATAAATCTAAATTCATATTTTTTTGTTATTTCAACAGATTTATCCGCGTTAAGATTTACGGGAAGCGACTTCATTATTGCTTTCATTGGTGTTGCTTGTAATTGTTCAGACGTAACACTATTCGGAGTTGATGGATTTACATCAATTTCATTCCTTAATTCACCTGCAACTGTTTTATAAAAATAGTAATCGTTAGATGCAAGTTGAAACCTGGCTAATTGATCAGCTGCAGCAGCTTTTATATTTTTGGCTTGTGTATTGTTTGCATCAAGTGCGATTAACATATCTGCTAGTTCCAAGGCCCACTGATATTCTCCATTATCGAGAGCATTTTGTGCCTCATCAGATATTTTAGTTTGCCTTTGAGCCATGACCTCAAGTTTTTTAGCTCTCTCTTCAACAGTCAGAGGATGAAGGTCAGATATGTTTCCACTAAACCAGCCAATATACCCACTAAATGTTGATCTGACATAAGACGATATAGAGCCATAAAAAGGTTGTAAGTATGGAGACTCAGCTAGGTGCTTTGGTAATTTTACTTTTTGCACAATCTCATCAGGCGTTAATCCTTTATTTGCATATCTTATAGTTTGGTCATGAACAAACTGTATGCCATCTCTATAATCAGTGAGAGCTTTTTCGACATTTTCTTTTCCACTTATAGGACGCGAGTGACTTGGAACCAGATGCTCTGCATTAAGTAATCTGATTTTATCGAGACTATCGACCCATTCCATAGGATTTCTAAATTTTGTTCCTCTTATTGCGTATAAATTTGCAAATGATCTATAAAAATTATCACCAACCATCACAGCTTTTTTCTTAGGTATCCACACATATAGATGATCATCTGTCTCACCAGGCACATGCGCTAAGACAAATGTAAGATTATCAATCTCAATAGTTAACTCATCATCAAAAAGTGTAGTTGGTCTGACAAGGCCAAGTGTTTCTTGATCATTAATTTCTAAAAACCCTCCAATGCCTTGATGAACTATTTCTTCCTCGGGTAGAGGTATTCCAAACTGCCTTGCCGATCTTTGAAAGATTATCGGCCTTATAGTTGTTGCTATATTATCTAAATTATAAATTATATTTTCTTGCGCATATATTTCTGTTTCATTTTCGTTATAGAAAACAGTTGCACCACCAAGATGATCTAAATGATTATGAGTGTAAATGATAGCTACAATTGGTTTTTCTGAAATTTCTTTAAAATCTTGATATAATTCTTCCGCTCTTTCAACAGAACCCAATGTATCAACAATTACTAAACTGTTTTCCGTTTCAATCATAATTGAGTTCGCAAGGCCATATCCTACACCAACATAAATATCCTCAGTTACTTCAATTAAATCTTTTTTAAATTCTTTTTTATGCTCCTGAGACAATCCTTGATCTGAGCTAAATGTCTCATTAGACTGGTTTTGATCACCACATGAAACCAAAAAAGTAAAAAAGAAAAAGCTTATTAATATTTTCATGAATTGATTATTAAGAAATAAGTATTGAAATATTTTCTACGAAAAAATGAAAAAATACAACAATGAAATTTTTGGTGCAATTTGTCTTCTAGCGGCTGGATTTTTTTTAAGTTTTGGTGGATTACTTATCAGGCTTGTAGATGACGCAACTACAATGCAAGTAACTTCCTATAGATCGATTACATTTTGCTTAGTAGCTTTAATTTACATTTTAATAAAATTTAAATCTGAAACACCAAAGGCCTTTATTAATATTGGTAAAGACGGATTATTACTTGCTGTAATTTTAGGACTAAGTAATATTTTTTTTGTTTTTGGGATGAGTAACACTTCAGTTGCGAATGCTGTTTTTTTAATGAGCACTGGACCCCTCTGGGCTGCCTTAGCAAGTTATTTTTTTTTAAAAAAAATCGTTGGTACGAAAACTATTGTTGCAATAGCAGGGTCGATGATTGGAATCTCAATTATGTTTTCCCAAGGATTTGAAACAGCTAACAGTCTTGGTAATTTAATAATACTTGGTGTTCCAATTTGTTTTGCATTACAACTCACATTAATTAATAGACGGTCAGATGTAGACTTTATGCCATCAACTTTTCTTTCTGGTATATTGGTTATTATTGTTGGCTTATTGATTATTCAAGATCATTCAATAAGTACGAAAGACCTGTTGCTTGTCTTATTTATGGGTGCATTTCAAGTAGGTCTTGGTTTTATGTTTATTACAATAGGATCTCGCTATATTCCACCGCACCGAGCAGCTTTATACATTCTATTAGAACCTATCTTAGCTCCAATTTGGGCATGGGCTGGTGTTGGGGAAAAACCTCCTATGATAGAATTGCTGGGTGGCCTGATAGTCTTTGCTTTTGTAACGTGGAGGCTTATAGATGAATTTATTGAGAAAGAAAAAAACAATTAATTATCGGCCAAGTTTTTTTGAATAAAAAATGCTTGTGAGAAAATAAATATAAAAGTAAGACCCATAATTCCAAATAATTTGAAATTTACCCAAACTGCATCAGAAAAATTTCGATAGACTATTTCATTGGCAGCTGCCAGGAATAAGAAAAAAAAAGCCCATCTTTTACTTAATTGTATCCAACCATAATCAGTGAGTTTTATTGCAGTACCCATTAAAGACTTTAATAGTGGCTTTTTAAAATATAAACCTCCAAATAGTACAAAAGAAAAAATGAGATTAACCAAGGTAACCTTAAATTTAATAAAAAAGGGATCATTAAAGTAAATTGTTAAAGCGCCAAAAATAAATATTAAAATAGTACTAAACAACAGCATTGGAGAAACTTTGCGGTCTATAATGTATGACCCTACAATTGCAACTCCTGCAGCAATCATTAGAGGTAGAATTGCTTCTTCAATTTTACCAGTCTTGATAAAAAAATAAAAAAATACGACAAGAGGGACGAGCTCAAATACTTGTTTTAGTGAACTTCTCATTAAATTTAATTTAGTTATGTTTTGTCTTAGAAATATATTTTCCGTTTTTTATTCCAGTAAACATCTCTTCAACAAGTGGATGTGAAACAGGATCATCTGTTTCATCTGGTAATAAATTTTGTTGAGAGACGTAAGCAACATAAGAAGGTTGGCTAGGTGCTTCGGCCAACAAATGATAAAAAGGTTGATCCTTTCTAGGTCTTACTTGTAACGGAATAGATTGATACCATTCTTCAGTATTATTAAATTCTGGATCAACATCAAAAATTACTCCTCTAAAGTCAAAGTACTTATGCTTTACAATAGAACCTATTTGAAATTTTGCTTTATTAATCATTAATAAAGAGGTTACTGTATTCGTGATGAAATTCAAGCATCGAAATTTTATTTATTAAATAACTATTTAACTAAATTGCTTAACACTTCGTATTTAATATACCCGGGATAAATCGAATCATTAATTACAGATGCTGGGGTTCCTCTTAATCCTAAACTTTGTGCTAATTTAAAATTTTCATTAATCACTGCATTTTCAGTTTGATCCAACGCCTGATTAAAAATTTTCTCACCATCAAAATTGTTTTCATTTAATAGAGTAATTATTGAATCTTTTTTCATTCTTGGTCCAAGTTTCATTAGTCCATTATGAATGTCAAAATACATATCAGGATAGTTATCCCAAATAATTAGTGCAATTTTTGCCGCTGTATCTGATATGTCACCAAAAATTGGCCATTCAAGATAAACAATTTTAACATTTTCTGACTCATTTAATATTTTTTCAAAATCTTTTGCCTGTTTTGCACAATAGCCGCATCTATAATCGAAAAATTCTACAACTGTAATTTCTGCATTACTGTTTCCAACTGTTGGGAGAGCGCTCGCTTCGTGATTTCGAAGGATGAAACTTGCAAGATTCTGGTCATCTTGTGCAGATGCTAAAGTTGAGATAGTCATTAGAAGTGTGGTGATTATAAATATAATTATTTTTTTAATCATAATTTCTCGTCGTATTTTTTTAAAGCTGCTGTAGTACCAAGATGTAAAACATTTTTATTGAATTTGTAGCCTTTGATCAAATTTTTTGAAATTAAATCATCCCATACTTGATTAATTGAAAAAACATTACTTTTTAAGTCTTTGAATGCTTCTTTTCTAATAATCTGAGCACCATTAAATACGTAACCTTTACTAGTTGTATCATTATATCTTTGTATATAGTCATCTTTTGTAAATGAAAAATCACCTTTACCATCATAGCCACTTATAAGATTTATTGGCGTTAGAGCAAGTAACGAAATTGTATCTTTTGGAAAATTCTCTATCATTTCTCTAAAGAAGACAGTGTCTTCATCTTCCCATAAATTGTCACAATTTAAAATAAATACTTGTTCTATTTTATTTTCATCCATAATTTTTTTTATTCCACCACCAGTATCTAATAGGCAGTCTGTCTCATCAGAAATTTTGATTTTTGGATTATTTAGATTTTTTAAATACGAGATAATTTGATCAGATTTGTAATGAACATTTATGAAAATTTCCTCAAAGCCTAACTCCTCCATAATATTTATTGAATATTCTATAAAGGGTTTTCCGTTTACTTCGATTAGAGGCTTTGGTAAAACCAAAGAATATTCTCTTACCCTTTTGCCTAACCCTGCAGCAAGAATAATTGAAGACTTCATAATTGAAGCTCTTTTATCTGCAACTCTTCAATCCATTTCTTCATATCAAAAAACAATGATGATTTTAAATTTGATTTAATAAAATTATAAGTTGCAGGAAAATACTTTAAATATCTTTCTTTTCCATCTCTAATCGAAAGTCTACTAAATATCCCAAGAATTTTTAAATTTCTCTGGAGAGAAAAAAAGTTGATTTCTCTAAGAACCATATCGTAATTTTCATCCGTCAATTTAATATAGTATTTAATTAATTCTTCTTTTTCATTTTCATTTAAGGGCATGCGTACGTCCTCCAATAGCGAAGCAAGGTCATAAAATGATGAACCTAATAATGCATCTTGAAAATCTATCAAACCAACTTGTTTTAGAGGCTCCTTATGATCCTTTAGAATTAAATTATCAACGTGGTAATCCCTAAGAACAAGAGTATCGTTTTGAGATTTTATATTTAAGAAAGCTTGTTGTAAAATTTGATAAAATTCATCTCTTTTTTTATTGCTTATCTGCATTCCAAGTTTTTTCTCAATGAACCATTCAATAAATAAAATTGACTCTCTATATAGCTCCTCAAAGTTATAAGTTTTTAATTTACTTAAATAAGATTTATTTTGATGAGATTTAATTTTTATATCAATTAGAACATCAATTGCTTTCTGGTATAAATGTTTTTTATTTTCTTTATTCATATGTTTAGAAAAAACTTTATCTCCAAAATCCTCTAGAAGAATGAAACCTTCTTTGTTATTTACATCTATTATCTTAGGAGCACTTAAATTAAATGAATGAAGTATACTTGCAATTTCTGAAAATTTTGAAACTGACTCACCCTTTTCAGGAGCTGCATCCATGGCTAGGATATTATTTTCTAATCTATAATATTTTCTGAAAGATGCATCACTTTTAATTGCAACTAAATTTTTAGAAGAGATTTTATGTTTCTCTAAATATAATAATAACTTATCGAAACGATTATCCATCGATTTTTAAATTTTTAAACTTACCAAATTTTTTTATGTCAACATTACGATTATTATTTTTTAAAATTTTAAATATAATTTCTATTCGATCCGATGGAAGAATTTCTTTAAATTTATCAGACCATTCTATTAAACATGCATCGTCAAATGTAGACTCCATAAAATTTAACTCAACTAACTCTGCAGCTGAATTAAGTCTATAAAAATCAAAATGATTAATTTTAATATTTCTATGTTCATACACCTGCAATAAGGTGAAGGTTGGACTTGGTATTTCTTTTATTTTTGCATCTTTTAAATACTCTTGAATAAAATACCTACTGAATGTGGTTTTCCCAGATCCTAAATTACCATTTAGACAAATTACTATATTGCTACCTTTAGAAAACTTGACTAATTTTCTAGCAAACAGTTGAGTATCCCTCTCATTTTTCAGAAGCATAAATAAACTCTAACACTAAAATAAAATTTAGTATCGATAAGCTTCAGGTTTATAAGGACCCTCTGGAGTTACACTAATATAGTCAGCTTGATCTTTGGATAATTGTGTAAGTTTAGCTCCTACCTTTTCTAAATGGAGACGCGCAACCTTTTCATCCAAATGCTTTGGAAGTACATAAACTTTTTTTTCATAATTTTCCGAATTATTCCATAATTCAATTTGTGCTGTTACCTGGTTTGTAAAAGAAGCGCTCATTACAAAGCTTGGGTGCCCAGTTGCACAGCCTAAGTTTACAAGCCTTCCTTCGGCTAACAAAATGATTCTTTTTTCATCAGGAAAAGTAATTTCATGTACTTGTGGCTTGATCTCATCCCATTTATAATTTCTAAGTGCATCAACTTGAATTTCGTTATCGAAGTGACCAATGTTGCATAAAATTGCTCTATCTTTCATATCTCTCATGTGGTCTGCGGTAACAATATCTTTATTTCCGGTAGCAGTAACAACTATATCTGCTTCCTTAATCATTTCATCCATCAATACAACTTCATAGCCTTCCATTGCCGCTTGTAATGCGCAAATTGGATCTGTTTCAGTAACCATTACTCTTGCACCACTTTGACGTAATGAAGCAGCGCTGCCTTTGCCAACATCACCAAAGCCAGCAACTATAGCAACTTTACCTGACATCATGACATCAGTTGCTCTTTTAATTCCATCAACTAAACTTTCTCTACAGCCATAAAGATTATCGAATTTAGATTTGGTGACTGAGTCATTTACATTAATAGCTGGCACCATTAAGGTACCTTCACTCTCCATTTTTTTTAATGCGAGTACACCTGTTGTTGTTTCCTCTGAGAGTCCTTTTACTTCTTTCAATAAGTCATTATATTCTTTATGCATTAAACTTGTCAGGTCACCACCATCGTCGAGAATCATATTTGGTTTCCAACCCTCTTTACCTTCAATCGTTTGTCTTACACACCACCAATATTCTTCCTCTGTTTCACCTTTCCATGC
The DNA here is from genome assembly GCA_902613805.1 of uncultured Pelagibacteraceae bacterium. GTDB lineage: Bacteria > Pseudomonadota > Alphaproteobacteria > Pelagibacterales > AG-422-B15 > CACNXQ01. The sequence continues at coordinate 512,168 of CACMIV010000001.1, read as the reverse complement.
ATAAACTGGTATGCCTGCTTTTGCTATTGCAGCTGCAGCATGATCTTGTGTTGAAAATATATTACACGATGACCATCTGACATCAGCACCTAATTCTACTAATGTTTCAATTAGCACAGCAGTTTGTATGGTCATATGAAGACAGCCGAGAATTCTTGCACCCTCAAGTGGTTTTTTTCCTTTATATTCACTTCTTAATGCCATTAATCCAGGCATTTCAGTTTCAGCAAGTGAAATCTCTTTTCTACCGAAATCTGCAAGATTTATATCTGCTACTTTGTAATCCTCATTTGCCATAGATCATAAAATATATGTTATATACAACATTAATCAATCTTAATATTTCATCTAATCTGCCAATGGTAAATTAACAATGAACTTAGCACCAATTATATTTCCACCTTCTATGACGTTGTCCGCAGATATATAGCCATCATGAGCATCTATAATTTGCTTAGCAATACTTAGACCTAAACCTGAATGACCTTGATCACTTTTATTGTCTCTAAAAGAATAAAATCTATCAAAAATTCTTTTTATGTTTGGATCCTTAATTCCCGGTCCTTCGTCAGAAATAGAGACGCTTAGATAATTTTCAGTTGAAGATAATACAATCTCTATAATACCACCTGATGGGGAGAATGAGGCGGCATTCATTATGATATTGTCGAAGGCTTGATAAAGAAAAGATTTTTGGCCATTGACCAAAAGATTTTGATTTTCATTTGCAAAAAATTTTATATTTAATTTATTGGAAACATTCTCTTTATAATTATGAATTAAATCATCTAAAAGTTCCCTAATATTAAAAACATTAGACTGACTTTTGTATAAATTAACTTCATCTTTAATCATTGATGAATAATCAGTGATAATATTCTCAATTCTTGAAATATCATTTAAGATTAAATCAAGAAATTTTTTCTGCTCATCATCTAATTTATCATTGATTACATCAGTGGCCATTCTTATGGATGCAAGTGGATTTCTTATCTCATGCATTAGATCAGCTGAATTATTTTCAGCATTATCTATTTTTTGATATAGGTTTTTAAGCATAGTATTAATAATTTTTGAAAGTTGACCAATTTCATCTTCTCTCCTATCAAGAACAGTAATTAATGGTTTCGATTTAACATCTGCATCTACATTTTCAGCAGCTTTTGCTAATTTTTTTATTGGCTTAAGAATTATGAAATTTAAGAAAAAAGAAAATAGAATGAGGGTAAATGCAATAGCTAGACCAGCCAAAAGTACATTAAACCTTATTTGATTATTAATTCTTTGAATTTCAGTATTATCTTCGTAAGCAACTATATGAAAGACATCTTCATTTAGACTCACAGGTAAAATTGAAAATAGTTCTAACTTTTTATTTTCTTGTTGAACAGAAAAACTACTTTTTATTCCTCTTTGTGAATTATTATATTTTTCAATAAAGATTTCGTTATTAAGAAAGTCCCTAAAGTTAGTGCTTTTTTTGTCCAAATTCAAAATTTCATTATCATTAAAATTTTTACCAAGCTCCTCAATCTCAATAAGCGGGCTTGGAGTAATGCTACCTGAAGCAACATCATACCCTTTTGTATCAATCACTACATTTCCTTCATTATCTAAAATTAATATAGATAAATTTTTAATCTCTAGCTTAGATAAAATAGCTTCGTATATACTTTCAGACTCATTATTTCGAAAAAAATTTGATGAATTTAAAAAATTATAAATTATTAAATTTTGATTATCGATCTCCTTGAGTCTTTTATTCAATTGATAGTTATTCAAAACAACTATTAATACTGTAGTTGCTATAGCTAGCAGAACTAGTCCTAGCAAATTGTAAAATAAATATTTTTTTAATAAGCTGTTCAACTCTTTTATTTTAAACAGAAATATATTTTATTTCCATTGATATCCTGAACCATACAATGTGTGAATAGCATTGAACTTAGGATCTATTTTACGAAATTTTTTTCTAATCCTTTTTATATGACTATCGATCGTCCTGTCGTCTACATCAAGCTCATCATTATATGCTATCTCCATTAGACGATCTCTGGATTTTACAATTCCTGGTCTCTCAACTAACTCTCTAATTATTTTGAATTCTGTTGTAGTTAAATCTTCATCAAGTTGAACTTCTTTCCATTCACAAGAATGTCTTAAGCAGTCCAGTCTTAAATCACCATGTAGAATTATTTCATTTACATTCTTACTATCAGAATCAATTTTAACTCTATTTAGCGTATTTTTAATTGTTTCAATTAAAATTTCTTTAGAAAAATTACCTCCTTTTGTAACATAGCCATCAACACCCTGCATTAGCCCTTTCAACTTATCTGCCTCTTGATCTTTTGATGTAAGAAAAATTACTGGTATTTTAAGTTTTTCTCTTATCTTTCTAAAAAGCTCGTAACCATCCATACGAGGCATCTTTATGTCAATTACAGCTAAGGCGGGAGGGTATCTAAACATCCCATTTAAAGCGGATTGACCATCAGCATAAGTATGAATTTCAAATTCTTCTTTTTTCAATAGCTCTTCCAAGGAAATCAAAATATTTCGGTCATCATCTACGAGTGCAATTAAAGTCTTCATACTTCTATCTATTAATAACGAGTTATGGCATTAAAATGGCAAAAAATCATAAAAATATAACTAACAGGTATATTAAGTTTATAAATATTTGTCCTTAACATAAATGTAATTATATGTTTTTATCACAAACTCATATCATGAATATTCAACTAAATAATCAAATTATAGAAAATGCTTCTAAAGTAAGCCGTAACTTAAGTTCTGAGGAGCTATATGAAATATCTCATAAGAATGGTGAAGGAAAGTTATCTAAACACGGCGCGTTAGTTGTTGAAACAGGAAAGCACACAGGACGTTCAGCAAATGATAAATTCTTTGTAGAAGAAAATGATAGTAAAAGTAAAATTCATTGGGGTGACACTAACGTAGCAATTTCTGAAGAAAAATTCGAAAAAATAGCTAATTCATTTGTGGAATTTGCAAAAGGTAAGTCAATTTTCTCAAATGATTTAATGGGTGGAGCAGACAGAAATCATTCATTAAATGTCTCAATTATTACTGAATACGCTTGGCATGGTCTATTTGCAAGACATCTTTTAGTAAGACCAACAGCTGATGAGATTAAAAACTTTGTTGCAGACTATACTATTATTAACTTTCCAAGCCTCAAATTAAATCCTGAATTTCACGGTACTAATAGTGAAACAGCGATAATAGTAAATCTGAAAGAAAAAGTAATACTTATCGCTGGAACTGAGTACGCAGGTGAGACAAAAAAATCAGTTTTCACTCTCCTAAATTTTTTATTGCCAGAAAAAAAAGTAATGCCGATGCATTGCTCAGTTAATTCTGGAGAAAAAGGAGACTCAGCTATTTTCTTCGGTCTCTCTGGAACTGGAAAAACAACCCTAAGTGCTGATCCAAATAGATCTTTATTGGGAGATGATGAACATGGCTGGTCAGATGAAGGTCTTTTTAACTTTGAAGGTGGTTGTTATGCAAAATTGATACGTTTATCTAAAGATGCTGAGCCAGAAATCTATAAGACAACTCAAATGAAGGGTACAGTTATAGAAAATGCAGTCATGAATAATGATGGTCTTTTAGACCTTGATGACAACTCACTCACTGAAAATACAAGAGGCGCATATCCGTTGGATTATATACCTGGAGTAATAAAATCTGGAAAAGCACCTCACCCTAATAATATTATAATGTTAACAGCAGACGCATTCGGCATATTACCACCTATTGCAAAATTAACTCCTGAACAAGCAATGTATCATTTTCTTTCAGGCTATACTGCAAAAGTAGCGGGCACCGAAATTGGACTATCAAATGAACCTCAGGCTACATTCTCAACATGTTTTGGAGCTCCTTTTATGCCCAGAAATCCAATTGAATATGGAAATCTACTAAAAAATAAAATTTCTAAATTTTCTGTAGATTGTTGGTTAGTAAATACTGGATGGTCAGGTGGTGTTTATGGAGTTGGTAAGCGAATATCAATTAAAGATACTCGAAGATTACTTGATGCTGCACTATCTGGCGAACTTTCAAATACACAGATGAGAAAAGATAAGAATTTTGGATTTAGTGTACCTCTAACAGTTAAAGAAATTGATGAAGCTATATTAGATCCGAGAAATACTTGGAGTAATACATCAGAATACGATGAACAAGCTAAAAAATTGGTAAAAATGTTTATTGAAAATTTTGTAAAATTTGAGTCTGATGTAGAGGACAAAATTCTTGCGTCAGGTCCAGTGACTAATTAGGTCCCACAACTCTCTCAAGATCTTCTTTGTAGCTAAAACTTGCAAGATAATAACAAATGATTGCAATTAAACCTGTTAAGCCAACCGAAACCAATGAATATGTATATGGTGCAGAAAAATCGTTGAAAACATAATCCACTAAATATCCAGTAAAAAAGCTTCCTACTCCCATTCCAATAATATTAACTCCCAATATAAAAATAGCTACCATCGTCGATCTTACTTTCACTGGAGTTAACTCTTGAACAGCGGCAAATACTGGTCCATAAAAAAAAGTAACGTTAAATGATACAAAAAAAAGTGTAAAATAGAAAAAATATGAGTCAGGACTGATAAATCTGTAACTAACAGTTAAAGGAGTTAAGATTATGTAAGATATAACTAAAAAAGTCATTACGCCGCCTTTAAAATAATGACTTAAACGATCTGATAAAATTCCTCCAGCAAGCGCACCTACCGTTCCTCCTATTATAAATAAAAAACCAAACAACGAGTTATAAGAGCTTGCGGTAAAACCTCTTTCATTTACTGCCCACAAAACCTCAAAGTTTCCAGCCCCTAGAGGTATGTGTAAAAAGATACTTCCTATAATTACAAATGCTAAACATTTAGAGTTATAGAGAGCAGATTTGGTCATACTCAGAATATCTTTAATGCTATTTGGTTTTGAGGTTTTATCAAAGTTTATATCTAATTGGCCCCTTATTGGTTCAAAAAGAAAATAAGTGAGTATGCCAAGCCCCATACCAATCAAACCAAGAAAAATAAATACTGCTCGCCAGCCAAAAATGGGGCCAAAAAATGCAGCAATTAACATTCCGTATCCAACACCTAAAGGTATACCTAAATAATAAATTGCTGATGCTGTTCCTCTTTGATTTTGCTTAAAAAGATCTGAAAGCATTGATATTGCGTTTGGTGTTAAAGCCGACTCACCCACCCCAATAAGGGCTCTGGCAAAAATTAAATGAGAGAAATTTTTTGCTATACCAGTTACGGCAGTCATTAAACTCCATAAAAATACACCTGCAGCAGCAATTTTCATCCTGCTAAATTTATCGCCAAGTACTCCCATGAAAATTCCGAATACTGAATAAAAAAAAAGAAAGTAAACGCCTGTAAGTAATCCCCATTGAACATTAGTAAGATTAAATTCTGATTTTATTTGTGGAGCAAAAGCAATTAAAAGATTTCTGTCTACAAAATTAAAAATATTTAAAATTAAAAAAAAGGCGAGATAGAAATATGGGGAATTAAATCTCATTAATTATTCTCTATGATAGTCATCTTCATATCTTACAATATCATCCTCACCAAAGTATGTTCCTGTCTGAACTTCAATTATATTTAGCGGTACATCAGTATTGTTTTCAAGTCGATGTTTACTGCCTACCGGTATAAAAATTGAATTATTAACTTTTAAATTATGTTGACTGTCATCAATCAATACAGTTGCATCACCCTTAATTACTGTCCACACTTCAGATCTTTTGGAATGTGACTGATAACTAAGTCTTGAATTTGGATTTACCTGTATTTCCTTTATTTTATGATCATCACTATCATCAATTATTCTAAACCAGCCCCATGGTCTGTATTCAAGTGGTCCTTGCCAATTTTTTAATATCCAACTAGATGAATTCTTTTTAAAATCTCCTCCAACACCAAATTCAAATTCTACATTTTTATTATTTTTAAATTTTTCCATCTCAGGAATATTATCTGAGGTTCTATCACCTCCATTTGCAAAAATTATTTTATTATCTGGATATTGATCTATTACTTTTTGAATTGCATCAGATGCCGAGTTTAATTCATCATCAGTAAATTCAATCGCTTTATCCACTACAGATAAATTTGATACTATTTCAATTCTTTCCTCGATTGGAAGAAAAGGACTTCCTTTTTTTTGTACCAACCATTGATCAGAGTTGACTCCTACAATAAGTTTATCCCCTAATTTTTTTGCATCCTTTAGATATGCGATGTGCCCACTGTGAATTGGATCAAAGCCTCCAGTAACAAGAACAATTACCTCTGACATTAATGAGCATCACTCCAATTTAAAGCATGGTTATGGTCAACTACTAAAGGTACAGAAAAATCAAATTTGGGCATTAATGCATTTTCCATTTCTTCAATAATAATTTTTTTAAAGCGGTCTAATTTACTTTTTTTTATTTCAAAAATTAATTCATCATGAACCTGTAAAAGCATTTTACAATCATTTGAATTTTTAATTTTACCATTTATTTTAATCATGGCTAATTTAATAATATCAGCTGCAGTGCCCTGAATTGGTGCGTTTATTGCTGCTCTTTCTTGAAAAGATCTAAGAGCAAAATTTTTGTCCTTAATTCTTGGAAAAAAGCATTTTCGTCCACAAATCGTCTCAACATAACCATTATTTCTACAAAACTCCTTCGTATAATCCATAAATTCTTTGATTCCTGAAAATTTTTGAAAATATTTTTTTATAAAATCGCCTGCTTCATAATTTGATATTGAAAGCTGTTTTGCAAGTCCATAGGCTGAGATCCCATATATGATTCCAAAGTTAACTGCTTTGGCTTTTCTTCTTAATTCATTATCTACTTCTTTTAGTTTTACATTGAAAATTTCTGAGGCGGTAATTTGATGAATATCTTCATTATTTATAAACGCTTCCTTTAGTTGTACAACGTCAGCCATATGTGCGAGAACTCTTAGTTCAATTTGACTATAATCGGCAGCAAACATCACATAGCCTTGATCGGGTATAAAGGCCTTTCTAATTGATTTCCCTTCCTCTGTTCTTATTGGAATATTTTGTAGGTTTGGATCTGATGATGCCAGTCTTCCTGTATTAGTTGAAGCCATAGCAAATGATGTATGTATTCTGCCTGTTTTTTTTATAATATGGTTTTGAAGTGCATCTGTATATGTATTCTTTAATTTAGAGATTTGCCGCCACTGAATAATTGTATCAGCAACTTTATTTCCTTCATATGCAAGATCTTCTAAAACTTCAATACCTGTGGATTTTTCACCAGTTTTGGTTTTTTTAGGTGGCTTAAGTTTTAATTTTTCAAATAAGATTTCAGATAATTGTTTTGGAGAGCCAATATTAAATTTTGAACCCGTTTCCTTGTATATTTTTTTTTCAAGTTTCTCTATTCTTTGTGAAAATTGAAATGATAAATCATTTAGATATTTCTTATCAACTTTAATTCCGTTAGTTTCCATTGATTGGATCGGATTAATTAGTTCTCTTTCAATGTTGGTGTAAATATAATTACCTTTCTCTTGTTGAACTCTTTTTTTTAAAAACAAATATAATTTATAAGTTATTTCTGCATCTTCAGCTGCATAATTCAGTGCGTCATCAATTTTTACTTTATCAAAAGTAATCTGTGATTTACCACTGCCAACTATATCTTTAAATTTAATTGTTTCTCTGTTTAGATGAATATTGGCTAATTCATCCATATTATGCCGATTGACTCCTGCATCGAGAACATAAGACATTAACATGGTGTCGTGAAAACCCCTTACTTCAACTCCATATTTATTTAGAATTGAATTATCATATTTAATATTGTGGCCTATTTTAATTATGGACTCATCTTTCATTAAAGGGGCAATTATTGATAGAAAACTTTTTAGTGATATTTGGCTTTGTATTTTCTTTTCATCATGATCAACATGTTGCACCGGAATATAGTAGGCAATTTTCTGGTTAAAACAAAAAGATACGCCGACTAGATTAGCCTCGATTATATTGAGCGAGTCTGTTTCAACATCATATACAAATTCACCCGCATCATAGATTTCGCTAACCAGCTTTTTAAGTTTTTTTTCATCATTTATTAAATTGTAAGAAGTTTTGGAATTAGAAATTTTGACCGATTTTTTAAAATTATCATCTGGTTTTTCAATTTGCTCATTTAAATTTTTTAGTTTTTTGGTACTTGTTAGCTTTTTAGATGTAATTTTTATATTTGGATTTTTTTTTCTTATCCTTTCAGATAACTTCTTTAACTCCAGCTCATCTAAAAAAGGAACTAAAGTCTTAACAGAAATTTCTTTTTTAACTAAATCGTCGAGAGCTGGAATATTGTTTACATCCCTTTTCAACGTAACTAATTCTTTGCTGATAAGGATATTTTCCCTACTATCCCTGATTGTTTCCCTGCGCTTTTGCTGTTTGATTTCCTCATAGTTTTGCAAAAGATTCTCAATACTCTGAAATTCATTAATAAGCTGCGCTGCAGTTTTAATTCCAATACCTGGTGCACCTGGTACATTGTCAGAACTATCACCAGCCAGTGCTTGAACATCAATAACATTTTTTGGACCAACACCAAACTTTTCAAGGACTTCATTCGGGCCAATTGTTTTATTTTTCATTGTATCGATTAATTTCACCTGATTTGAAACAATTTGCATTAGATCTTTATCGGAGGAAACTATAGATACGCTCCATTTTTTATTTTCTGCGAGTGATGCATATGTTGCAATGATATCATCTGCTTCATAACCACTTAATTCAATAGATGGTATGCCAAAAGCTTTCACAGCATCCTTAATTATTTTAAATTGTGGTATTAAGTCCTCTGGTGGATCACCTCTATTAGCTTTATATTCTTTGTAAATATCATTTCTAAAAGTTTTTCTGGCACTGTCAAAAATTACTGCTAGATGTGTCGGGCTAATTTTTTTGTGAGTATCCTCAATTAATTTATAAAGCATATTACAAAAACCATTCACTGCCCCGGTTGGTAGTCCATCACTTTTTCGATATAGTGGTGGCAATGCATAATATGCTCTAAAAATATATCCTGATCCATCAACCAAAAATAGGTGATTTCTTTCTGCCATTTATTTAAGTATGAATAGTTTGCTACAATACGGACAAACGATCTGATTATCATCTCCCATATCAAGGTATACTTTTGGGTGACCTAAGGGACCTTCAACTCCAGCGCAGCTTAATTTTTTTGAATTTACATATTCAACATCTTTATTTTGTTCACTTTTTATTTCTGGAGAATTCATAATCAGAATGATACAAGAAATTACTTTGAAAAACTATTATTTCTAATATTTATTATTTTTTTATGTCAAGCAATGTCGCTATATCAGTAAGAGATTTAAATAAAATTTACGGCTTAGGATCTAAAAATGAAAAAGCAGCTCTAAATAATATCTCTCTTCAAGTAAAGAAAGGCTCGATATTTGGATTGCTAGGACCAAATGGTGCGGGTAAATCAACTTTTATTAATATTTTAGCTGATCTGGTAAGAAAAACATCTGGGCACATCGACATATTTGGCATGAGTCATGATGAAAATTTAAAAGATGTAAAAAAATTAATGGGTATAGTTCCTCAAGAATTAAATATTGATCCTTTTTTTACTCCATACGAGTTACTAGAAATTCAGGCTGGATTATTTGGTGTTCCAAAAAAAAATAGAAGGACCAATGAGATCCTAAAGCTTCTTGCACTAGAAGATAAATCTCACGCTTACGCTAGAACATTATCTGGAGGTATGAGAAGAAGATTACTTATAGCTAAAGCAATGGTTCATGATCCTGAAATACTGATTCTTGATGAACCAACTGCAGGGGTTGATGTTGAGCTTAGGGCAAATTTATGGGCAAATATAAATAAATTAAATAATGAAGGTAAGACAATTATTATTACAACTCATTATTTACATGAAGCAGAAGAGTTGTGTAATGAAATTGCAATAATAGACAATGGTAGTTTAATAACAAAGGATACAACATCAAATATAAAATCGTTAATTGACAGAAAGCAAATAATTGTTTCACTAGATAGTAAAAATTTTAATCTAGATCCAATAATGAGGCTAGATGTAGAATGTGAAATAAATAGTGACAATCTAATAATTAATTACAAACCTAGCGAGATAAGTTTCAATAAAATTTTAGATGCATTCCAATTATCAAGTATACAGGTTAAAGATTTAACAATAAATGAGACTAAACTTGAAGATGTATTTCTTAAATTAACTAAGAATTAATTTTTTTTCTTGGAAATAATTTATCAAGTACAACGGCAAGAGCAGGTAGTGTAGTCATCGCACAAACCATATTTATTATAAACATAAAAGTAAGTAATGATCCCATATCTGCCTGGAATTTTAGAGCAGAGAATGACCATGTTGAAACACCGATTGCTAGAGTAATAGCCGTAAATACTACTGCAGCGCCAGTATTAGCAAAAGTATGCTCAAATGCTTCTGTGATATCTAACCCTTCTTTCATTCTCATATTGAGTCTATTGTATATATAAAATGCATAATCAACACCTACTCCTACTGCAAGAACCATAACCGGTAAAGTAGAGACTTTTAGGCCAATTTGTGCAAGTTCCATAAAAGCATAGCCTAGCATGGTTGCAAAAGTAAGAGGCACTGTACAACATATTGTTGCTCTCCAATCTAGGTAAGTAGTAAATACTAAGATAATAATAACAATATAAACTGCGATCATCATTGGCAATTCGCCTTTTTCAATAACTTCGTTTGTTGCATGCTGAATGCCAACCGTGCCACTAGCAAGCCTATATTTAATTTCATCTGACTCAAATACGATATCTGAATATTCGGGGTTATTTTCAAAAAACTTTTTAAATACTTGTTCTGATTGCTTAATATCTTTAACTCTGAAATTTACATTTTCATCAAATGAGTCAATGTCTCTATAATAGTTTCCGAGACTTCCAACCCAGAGGTTTCGACTATTAAATCCATTTTCATATGCAAAGTCAGTAAATTCATCATCAGTGAATACAGCAGGATTTTTTAAGCCAAGAACGTCTAATGGTTGCGTTGTCGTTCCTGAGAAAGCCGCAAAAGGGATTATGTCAGTACCTTGTGTTGGTTTTTGTATCTGAACTCTCCAAGTAATTGACTCATCAAGTTCTCTATATTTGTCATTATATGATTTAACAGTTTCAATAATATGACTAATAGTTGTCGCTTTATGATCTTTAGTGAAAACATAAATAGGCATAATAGAACATGCTTCATTAATTAATCCTGTTGAGGGGTCTACAACGCTTGTCGCAAAAGCTAACGCTCTTTCATTTCTTGGTAAATACGTCCACTTAAGATTACCCTCCGCGTAACCACTTAAAGCTCTTTTAGCTACACTTGATAAAGAAATTACTTTTGTTACTCCCTCGATATTTTCTAAATACCAATGAAGGTTATCCTGTGCCGCCATTACATCATCAGATCTACAAGGATTGATACCAACAGCCGCTCCAACTTCAGCTATAACAACTAATACATCTGTGGTAACATTATATCTTTTAGTTAATTCTGTGATGTCCTGATTATATCTTGCTTCTGCTCGTAGCTCCGGAGCGCCTGCATGAAGATCTCCAACATGTCTCTCACTGGCTAAATATGTAGCTCCAGCAAATAGTAATGCACTGAATGATAATGTTATTACAGCAGGTCTAGGTTTAGCTAATTTACCAAAAAAACCCATTAAGTTTTGTCGATATGTTATTGCAGATTGTGCTCTGGTAGCAAAACTTTCATTGTACCGCGCATATGAAGCAGCAAGTGGAAGCATAACAAGGTTTGTGATAATTTTAAATGCAACTCCAATTGAAGCGGTAATTGCAAGTTCCTGTATCATACCAATTGGGAGCAGAATCAGTGTTCCAAATCCAACTAAATCAGTGATTAATGCCATTGTACCAGGAACTAACAATCTTGAGAAAGATGCCCTTGCAGCAAACTCAGCTGATTGACCGTCTATAACTTCTTTTGTAATTTGATTTACCTGTTGAATTCCGTGTGAAACACCAATAGCAAATACTAAGAAAGGCACAAGAATTGCAAGAGGATCCAATCCAAAACCTAAAATTTTTAACATTCCAAATTGCCATACTAACGATGTCAATGAACAAACAAGGGGAAGAAAAGTCAGAGTCCATGATCGTGAATACCAATAAACAGCTAGAACAGTAAGCAGAAAAGCTAAGGCAAAAAAGATTACAACGTTGTATGCTTCACTAGCAATATCAGAAATCATCTTTGCGAAACCAGTTATCTCAACTTTATATATTCCCTTTTCGAACTGATCTCTGATTTCCTCAATATCTTTACCTAATTGTAAGTAATCTAATTTCTCACCAGTTTTTCTGTTAAACTCTGTTAGTTCAACTTTAATCAATGATGAAGTGAAGTCATTTGATACAATGCTACCAACATGTCCCCCTGTTAATATTCTCTCTTTAATTTTATTAAGTTCATCATCAGTTAATTTTTCTGGTGTTAGGTTGCCGGGTATAACTTCCGTGCTTTCAAATCCCTCTTCAGTAACGCGCATTACTTTTACATTAGGAGTCCACAGCGATTGCATTGAACCTTGATTAACTCCAGGCAAATACCTAATGGATTGGTTCAACTCAAAAAGTTTTTCAAAATACTCTTTATTAAAAATATCTCCCTTTGTAGATCTTAAGGCAACAGTGATACTGTTTGTGCCACTTAAATCATTTTGATACTCATAATATGTTTTTACAAACGAATGGCTACTTGGTAATTGCTTATAAAAACCCGCATCCATTCTGATTTGAACTGCAAAATAGCCCATTACAACTGTTAGCAATACAAAACTTGCAAGGACCCAAAAACGGAATTTAAAAAACCAATTTTCAATTTTTTGCAGCATTATTTAACTAGGTTTAAATTTGATAGGGAAAAATATGAGAAAATCATTGCTTTGTATACGTTTAAATTAAAATCTATAAAATTTATTTCAAGTTAATAGATCATGAGAAAATAATGACAAAACTTAATTAAAATTCTAAAACATTGAAATTTATATATATTTTTTATTTAAAAATGAACAAATGTTCATAAATATATTTTATAATTAGTAAAATTCATTATAATCAGATCATGGTTGAATTTTCTCAAAAAATACAAATTGCTAAAATTTTAGCTAAGGACCAGGTTTATAAGGTTCAAGAAAAATGGCAAACTTCCAAATCAGGTAAAAACTCCCTTACAAAAGATCCTGCGTATAATGCAGCAAATCCAAATCACTTTATTCCAATGATGGATGAAGATCGCTACAGTGATCGATCAGATGCTTTTGATAAAATAATAAGCGCTACACATAAACATTTCTGGGATCCCAACGATAAAAAATACATTGATTTTGATGTTCCATTTGACATAGAAAATGAAAATATTGTTGACCCTGATGGACCTTTCGGGATTGAATTACAAATTCCAAGCATCAGAGAAAAGTTGTCAAAGCATCAATTAATAAAATTAAATAATGAGAGTTTTAGATTTGTATTATCACAAATTCTTCATGGAGAACAAGCCGCTCTATCATTAAGTGCAAGTTTGTGTCACGTATTAAGAGATCCGGGTGCTCAGGAATATGCAGCTAATCAAACAAGAGAAGAAGCAAGACATGTTGCTGGTTTTACTAAATATATACAAGCTAGATGGGGGTCACCTTACAAGGTTGGGCCAACATTAGGTAGAGTAGCTAACGAGATTGTTTCATCTGATCTTGTTTATAAAAAGATTATCGGAATGCAGATGATGATCGAGGGATTAGCTATGGGTGCTTTTGCCATGGCATTTGAAAATACGAATGACCCAGTATTGAAAACGTTATTAAAATATACAATGAGCGATGAAGCTTTCCATCACAAATTTGGTAAAATATGGGCCGATAGAACAGTGCCAAAATTGACTAAGAAAGAACATATCAAAGTTGAAGATTGGGCTGAAAAAATATTTGTCGAACTTCTATTTAACCTAGTTAATCCATTTGAAAAGAAACATGTGTATTCCTGTGTTGGCCTAGATCATAAGTGGGTCGACCGAGAATTTCATAAATATATAGATCAGGGTGAAGTGATAAAAGATGAGATGAAAAATCAAAATAACATCTTTAGAGTTCTTGTTAAAACACTTTTAAAAGCACACATAATTACTGATAGAACTAGAGCAACTTATGCAGAATTTGTTAACATGGATGAATTAAATAGTGAAAGTGATACTGTTGCTGGTCAGGAAATTGCTGATCAAGGTGTAAGCGCCTTAAGTGAAATTAATCAATTAAAGAAAACTGCCTAGCTGATTATTTAGGGGATTTTTTCTGCAGTATTCTCTGAAGAGTTCGTCTGTGCATCTTTAATCTTCTAGCAGTTTCAGAAACATTTCGGTTACACAGCTCATATATTCTAAGTATATGCTCCCATTTTACCCTATCCGCAGACATTGGATTTTGTGGAGGTTCAGGTGTAGATGAATAAGGAGCCTTTAGTGCAGCCTCAATATCATCCGCATCCGCTGGTTTAGCTAGATAATCACAAGCTCCTTCTTTTACAGCAGCTACTGCAGTGGGTATATTCCCATATCCTGTGAGCATTACTATTTTACTGTCTGGCCTTTTACTGGATAAAATTGAAACAACCTCCAAGCCATTACCATCATTTAGACGTAGATCAACTACAGCATATTTTGGAGCATTTGTGTTAACCAATGATATAGCTTCTGAAACTGATGAAGCCCCAAAAGCATCGTAACCCTTACGTTTCATTGCAGTAATTAACCTATTCCTAAACACATCGTCATCATCAATAATCATTAATGATTTTTCATTGTTCATATAAGCTTCTTTTTCATTATTCATTAGATAAATTGAGGTAATTTTTTGATAAAACTATTTTCACCAATCCTCCACCACTTTCCCTATGAGAAAATTTAATCTCACCTTGGGACTTTGCAAGTAAGTTTTTAGAAATGAATAAACCTAATCCGAGACCCTGTTTTTTAGCCTTATTATTATTTCTGATATATGGTTCCCCAAGAAAGGGGAATATTTCTGGTGCAAATCCAGGACCATCATCTGCTACTTCAATAATGATATTATCTTCTTCGTTAATTAAATTGATGTCTATTTGTGAGCTTGCAAATTTGAATGCATTATCAACTACATTAGTTAATGAATGAACTATTTCGGCTGACCTAGGAATTGTAACATTGATATTTTCAAAATAAGGATCATTAGAAATTATAACATTAACATTATTATTATCATAAGAAGATGTTATTTCATTAATCAAACGAATAAAATCTAACTGATTTATAAACTCATTACTTTTGTCATCTAAACTATTTGATCTTAATCTTTCTAATATATTACTACACCTTTTAAGTTGAGATTGTATCACATTTAAGTCTTCTTTTACTTGTTCATCATTGTTATTATTGACAAGTTCTTTTGTAATCACTGAAATAGTTGATAAAGGAGTACCTAGTTCGTGCACTGCAGCAGCTGTTAATCCCATCAATGCAGAAATTTTTTCCTCATTTGAAAGAGAGAGTTGCGTTTCTTTTAGTGCCTTACGAGTTTTTCTTGAGTCATCTGCTACCCTAAAACAATAAAATGTAAGAAATATTGATGCAATTATTAATGCTGACCAAATTAAAAATATTTCAAACGTAGAAAATTCATTTTGACTAATGCCCAATGCATCGCTCTCTAACGGGTAATAAAAAAAAGCAAGGAAATTAAGTGAAATAATAGCTATTAATGTTATAAAAATTATTCTTTTTAGATCAAGATATGTTGCCGCAATTACAAGTGGCGCAAGTATTAATACAGAAAATGGATTCGTTAGACCTCCAGTTAAAAAAAGTAGGCCCACTAATTGAAGTAAATCAAATACTAGAATGAAAAAAGTTTCGTTATAATTAAGTATTTTTGTTAAAGGATAGAAAATACTAACAAGAATATTTAATACAACGCTAAGAAGAATTAAAAATATACAAAAATATATACTAAAACTTATTTCGAAATAAAAATATGCAATTATAACAGCAAAGAATTGACCAAATATTGCTGTCCAATGTATTAGGTTTAAAGTTCTTAATTTTAAATTAATTTCTTCTTCAAAGGATTGTTTAGGTAGATCAGTCAAAATTTATTTCCTATCATTAGACATGTTAATCTAATAATATTCTATATACTTTCAATCATTAAAAACATGCAAAAACAATATATCATCAGTTATAACAAGCAAAGTATTCATTTGTTGATTAAAAAAAATAAGTTATCAAAAAATTATAAACTTACTTTTGATAAAAAAAATCTTCGTGGGTTAGTGTCTATTCCAAAATATGTTGCATTTAAAAATGGACTCGAATTTGCAAATGAAAATGTTAAATGGTTATACGAAGAAATTAACAAAATTTTACCTTTAGTTTTAATAAGGCATAATGCCTCTTTACTAATTATGGGAAAAAGAATGAAAATTATTTTTGAAGAAGATAATTTTAATAGAGTATACATTAGAAATAATAAGATAATCATTGTATCGCGTAAAGACAGTCATAAAAAAATTTTTAAAAAATGGATTGTTCATCAGATTTTAAATCAATCGAAAAATTATGTTGATATCATATCTAAATCGCTTAATTTAAATATTAAAGATCTAAAAATCTCCAATAGTTTTAATTATTGGGGATCTTGTAACTCAGCTGGAATAATACATTTGAATTGGAGATTAATTTTTGCTCCAACAAAAATCTTAAAATACATTATTGTACATGAGCTTTGTCATTTAAAAGAATTTAACCACACAAAAAATTTTTGGATACTAGTTAAAAGATTCTGTCCTGATTATAAAAATCAAATATTATGGTTAAAGCAAAATGATAGCTATCTTTATAGTATACGTTTTGACTAGATATCTAGGTTTACTACTTTATCAGCTCTATTTTCAATAAATTCCTTTCGCGGTAGAACATTCTCACCCATTAAATCTTCAAATACACCTTTTGTAGATTCTTCGTCATCAATTTTTACTTGTATTAAGGATCTATTTTTTGGATCTAATGTTGTTTCCCAGAGTTGGTCTGGATTCATTTCGCCCAATCCCTTATATCTCTGCATAGATAGACCTTTTTTACCCAAATTTTGAATAGTGTTGAAGAGTTGAGATGGAGAATAAATCTTGTGTGTTTCATTTTTTAAAATTAGTTCACTAGGCATCTCAAACATTTGAAAAAGCTCTGAGTAATTTGAGTTAAGATTTTTTATAAGTTGAGACTCTAGCAGATTATTGTCTATAACAATACTGTCCTCAAGACCCCTCAGTTCACGCCTAAATACAAATCCCTTATCGATTGAATATTCACCCGTCCAACCTCTATCATAATCTGGCCTACTTATATTAATTCTTTTTGAAATATAATTAATAGCGTCTTTAGTTTTTTCTTTTGAGCCTAAAAACTTATTGACATCCAGACATCCGGAAATTGCAATTTGCTCTAAAACTTTTTTATCATATCTATCAGGAATCTTACTATAAATCTCAATGATTTCTGTAATTTTATTTAGAATATTTACTAACTCTTCTTCTTTTAATTGATTTCCAAGTGCAGTCTTAAAAATTGCATCATCGACACCGTATTTTATAAGAGATTTTTGGAGATTTTCCTCATCACTTATATAAAGTTCTTCCTTACCTCTTTTAATTTTAAATAAGGGTGGTCTTGCAATATATAGATTACCATTTTCAATAAGTCCCCTCATTTCCTTAAAAAAGAAAGTCAGCAAAAGTGTTCTTATATGCGACCCATCAACATCCGCATCAGTCATTATTATAACTTTATGATATCTTAACTTATCAGAATTAAATTCATTAGGCCCTATACCTGTTCCAAGTGCTGTAATTAAAGTACCTATTTCTTGTGAGCCTAAGATTTTATCTGTTCTCGATTTCCAAGTATTTAGTATCTTGCCTCTTAATGGTAAGATTGCCTGAAACTTTCTGTCTCTACCCTGTTTAGCTGAACCACCAGCAGAATCTCCCTCAACAATAAATATTTCTGAAAGTGATGGATCTTTTTCCTGACAGTCAGCTAGTTTTCCTGGTAAGTTAGTTATTTCAAGTGCAGATTTTCTTCTTGTAAGTTCTCTAGCTTTTCTTGCTGCTTCTCTTGCCTCAGCAGCTTTTTGAATTTTTAGGAAAATTTCTTTTGCTATATTTGGATGTCGTTCAAACCAGTCAGACAATTTTTCATTAACTAAATTCTCTACCACTGGCCTTACTTCTGAAGAAACAAGCTTATCTTTTGTTTGCGAAGAAAACTTTGGATCTTGTACTTTAACAGATATAACAGAAGTTAATCCCTCCCTAATATCATCGCTATTTGGGCTTATGGATTGTTTCTTTGAAGCTTTACTGCCATCTAAATAATTATTAACAACTCTCGTAAGTGCTGCTCTGAAACCTGATAAATGAGTGCCGCCATCCTTTTGTCTAATATTATTAGTGAAGGTGAGAATTTGTTCATAATAACTATCATTCCACCAAAGAGAGCAAACAAACTCAATATTATTCTTATAGCCCTCTATACTTATTGGTTTTTCAATCAGTGATTTTTTTGATTTATCTAGATATTTAACAAACTCAGCAATACCTCCCTCATAATGAAAATTACTTTCTTTTTTATCTGCATTCCGACTATCATAAAAGATGATAGTTATCTTAGGGTTTAAGAAAGCCATCTCTCTAAACCTTTGTTTTAAAATTTTTGGGTCAAACTCAGTATCTGAAAAAATATTTTTATCTGGGTAAAATGTTAATTTCGTGCCATTTTTTTTTATGTTGTTATTTGTTATACTAAGAGGGCTTAAGGCTTCTCCATTATTAAATTCAATATAATGCTCTTTTTGATCTCTATATATATTCAGGTGAAGTTTAGAAGATAATGCGTTAACTACTGAAACACCAACTCCATGTAAGCCGCCCGACACCTTATATGAGTCTTGATCAAACTTTCCGCCTGCATGAAGTTGGGTCATTATCACTTCTGCTGCTGAGATTTTTTCTTCAGGATGAATTTCTGTGGGTATCCCTCTGCCGTTATCTTCCACAGTAACTGATCCATCACTGTTCAAAGTAATAGCTATTTGGTCACAATGACCCGAAAGAGCCTCGTCAATTGAATTGTCTACAACTTCAAATATCATATGATGTAAACCGCTACCATCATCGGTATCACCAATGTACATTCCTGGTCTCTTTCGAACTGCCTCAAGACCCTTTAGAACTTTGATAGATTCAGCGCCGTAATTATTTGAAATTTCGCTCACTTATATGCTTTGTTTTAGAGTATTATACAATATTTTTCATATCAAAGAAAATAGTTTGGCTATTAATATTCTCGAATAGATCTTTTGACACACCTGAGAACCAAACTTGTGATCTTAGACCTTCTAATTCACTAAATAGAAATTCTTTATGTTCAGTATCGAGGTGTGCCATTGCCTCATCAATTAAAATAATAGGAGAACGTTTACTGTTTTGATCTTTTACCATGTTAGCTACTGATAAAAATATTGAAAGCAATATGGATTTTTGTTCTCCAGTTGAGCAGTTTCTAGCTTCAATAATCTTTTCAATGTTATTGAATATTTTAATTTCTACCTTATTAACTGTCAGGGTAGTTTTGTTTAATGCAGAATCTATTTCCCTGTTTTTATTTAGTGCATTTATATATTTTTCCGTAAAATCTTCAGGATTACTAATTTTGCCTAATTTAGATAATTCATGATAAATATCAATTTGACATGCATTAAAAGGAACTTTGATCGATCTTAGGTTATTATTAAGCTGATCGATGAATGTTATTCTGTCGATTAGTAATCTAACTGAAAGATTTGCAATATTTTTTTCAATAATACTTAGCCAATCTGTATCATAATTATTTTCTTTCAATAAAGCTAATCTCTCACTTAATAATTTTTTTAGTTTTGCATAATTTTTTAAGTGACTTTTGTTTATGTTAAAGATAAGACGATCAAAAAAATTTCTTTTTTCTGAATTACTTTGAATTATTACTTTTTCCATAATTGGTGTAATCCATAATATATTTATGAACTCTAATAATTGAAAATTAGTTATTTTTTCATTATCTGCTGAAATAAAATTTTTATTCTTTTCTACAGATGAAAAACTTCGAAAGAGTTCTATGTCACCAGATTCATACTTTATATTTATTTTTATCTCAAAATTCTTTTGCCTCTCATCTTTATTTGGCATTTCCTCAAAGCGTGAATTTTTTATACCGCGACCAGGTGAAAAAAGTGATATCGCTTCTAAAATATTTGTTTTTCCTGATCCATTATTTCCATTCAGTACGACAAATGAACTGAGATCTTTTAAACATGTATTTAAATGATTTTTAAAATTAATAAGTGATATTTTGTCAATCCTAGTATTAGGATACATAATTAAATTCGCATAGGCATTAGAACGAAAAATAAATTTTCATCTGTCTTATCAAGAATGATTGCTGGCGAAATTGAGTCTAATAAACTAATGTCAACCTCATCACCATCTACTTCATTACATATGTCAACAATATATTTAGAATTAAATCCAATATCTACTTTATTTCCATTATAATTTATATCTATTTCTTCATGGGCTGATCCTTTAGATTGACTTTCAACACTTAAATAAAGTTTGTTACTATCTAAACTGAATTTTATAGCCTTAGATTTAATCTCTTCATTAATTGCAACAGCTGATACACGGTCTATTGCATCTTTTAGATCGTTATTTATTGTCTTGAAGGTTTTATCATTATTCTCAGGTATGACTTTTGTATAATCAGGAAATGTACCGTCAATAACTTTCGAAATAATTTTAAGCTCATTAAAAGCAAATTTAATTTTATTTTCATTTAGTGATATACTTACATCACCATTAGCATCGTCAAGTACTTTCCTTAATTCAAAGATAGTCTTTTTTGGTATAATAATACCAGTGATTTCTTCTGCGCCCTGAGGGAGTGGAATATCATACTGTGCTAGTCTATGACCATCCGTTGCAACTGCTCTTAGAAAAGAAATTGAATTTCTTTCTGCTTTATGAAAAAAAATACCATTAAGGTAGTATCGTGTCTCTTCATTAGATATTGCAAACTTTGTTTTATCAATCATTCGGATTAGTTCTTCTGCGCTTACAACAAAGTTGATTGTTAAGTCATTTTCTGAGATGATAGGAAAATCATCTGTACTAAGAGTAGATAAATTAAACTTTGATCGCCCACACTTAAGAATCAATTCATTCCCTGAATCAGAGGTAGACATAATTACATCTGAACCTGCTGGTAAACGCTTAACAATTTCAAAAAAAGTAGAGGCCGGAACAGAAATTTCACCTGAAACTGAAGTTTCAGATTTAATCCTATCGGCACAATAAATATCAAGATTTGTTGAGGATAATATTAATTCTTCTTCTTTAGCTTCTAAGATGATGTTAGACAATATTGGTAAAGTATGCCTTACCTCTACTACTCCATGTATATGAGATAAAGCCTTAACTAAATCTGAACTATTCGTTTTAAATTCCATGACAAAATTGAAATGTAAATACTATAACACATTTGTTTTTATTTAACATAATTAGTAATAGCTAAACAGATGT
This sequence comes from uncultured Pelagibacteraceae bacterium, assembly GCA_902613805.1. GTDB lineage: Bacteria > Pseudomonadota > Alphaproteobacteria > Pelagibacterales > AG-422-B15 > CACNXQ01. The sequence goes on along the minus strand of CACMIV010000001.1, from coordinate 490,352 downwards.
AATCATTTGGGTAATGAGATTTATATCTTCATCAAATTTACTATTACCATTTTTTAGCTCTTCAATTTTTTTAACAGCATGTATGACTGTTGTATGATCTCGACCACCAAATTTTCTTCCAATTTCAGGTAAGGACCTGGTTGTAAGTTTCTTTGATAGATACATTGCAACCTGCCTTGGTCTTGCAAATGTTCTTATTCTTCTGCTTGAGATTAAGTCTTCTATTTTTATGTTGTAATAATTTGCTACTTTATTTTGAATTTCATCTATAGTGATACGTCTATTATTTGATTTTAACAAGTCTTTGAGAACTGACTTTGTCAATTCAATATCAATTTTTTTCCCAAGTATATTTGAAAATGTATAAACCTTATTTAAAGCTCCTTCTAGCTCCCTGACATTTGATGATACCGTTTTTGCCAAAAAGGAGAGAACGGCATTGTCTAATTCATATGTGTTTCTATTTCTTTCTCTTAAATCTGAGTATTTGTTTTTAATAATTGAAAATCTTAATTCATATTCAGCTGGCATAATATCTACAACCAACCCACCAGATAGTCTTGATTTCATTCTTTCACTAAAGCTACCTAGGTCATTTGGAGACCTATCACCTGAAATTATAACTTTCTTATTCATATCTAATAATGAGTTAAATGTGTGAAAAAACTCTTCCTGAGTTGAAACTTTCCCCATCATAAATTGTACATCGTCAAGAATTAGCACATCCGCTGATCTAAATTTTTGTTTGAATGACATCGTATCTTTTTGTCTAAGAGATTTTATAAATTGAAACATAAACCTCTCAGCTGATAAATAAAGAATGCTTTTATTACCATCTATCTCTTTAAGCTTCCATCCGATTGAATGTAAAAGATGAGTTTTACCTAAACCAACTCCACCATATATATACAATGGATTAAACTCATTTACTTCACTGAGACAAAATCTCTTAGCTGATGCAAAAGCTAATTCATTTGAAGGGCCCACAACAAATTTGTCAAATTTAAATCTCTCATCAAGTGGCCACTCATCAGTGTAAGCAGACGAATTTTTATAAAAATTATTTTTTGTTAACTGATTAGATTGTTTATCTATATTCAACATATTAGCCGAAAGTGAATTATCAATACTTATCTTAACTCTTTTAATTTGAGAATTCTCTTGATTTAAAAAATAAATAATTTTATCTAAATAATGTGATGTTATCCAATCACGAATAAACCTTGTTGGAACTGTAAAGTTTAATACATCCTCATCTAAATTTCTGATGGTTATATTTTTTATCCAACTATTAAATACTTCATTGCCATATTCAGAATTAAGTTTTTTTAATACAAGACCCCATTGATCTTTTAAATTTGAAGATGATGTTTCGGCCTTACTTAAGTCTTGATACATTTCGTTATTATCTACTCCCACAAAGGTTCATCAAAAATCTTATCTAATTTATAAAAAAAACATAAGTCTTTTTAAACTTTTTTTATGAAATCAAAATTGGATCAAAAAAAGCCCATGACTGAATTATTAAATAATTTAGTCTTAAAAAATTATTTTTTTGAATAATTAAAAAAGATATTTTTTAATTAGAAATAAAGTAACTTCTCTAAAAATGAATCGCAATAATAAAATTAAATAAGATACTTATAAAATTTAGAATTAAATTACTTCGTTATGCTTGCGTTTAACCTTCACTGCTTACTATAAGCTAATGAAAAAGTTTAATGAATCTATTTGATAGACTTAATTTGACCAACTAAACGAGAAATTTTTCTCGAGGCAGTATTTTTATGAAGAATTTTTTTTGAGACAGCTGACATTATTTCAGACTCTGCTGATTTTAAAGCCTTCTGAGCCATGGCTTTATCACCTTTAACAATATTTAGTTCAACTCTTTTAATGTAGGTACGATATCTATTTCTTACGGATTTATTAACATCTGTTTTTTTGGAAATTTCTCTTATTTTACCTTTTGCTGATTTTGTATTTGCCATGTTTTTATATAATTTTTATTTTTGACATTCAGTGCAGTAAAAAGTTGAACGTCGGGCTATTACTATTCGTATTATAGGCGACTGACAAGTTCTTTTTCTACATTTTAAACCCTCTCTTCCATAAACTTGCAATTTATTTTGAAAATATCCCATCTTTCCCGAGATCATGGTATGATCACTAATGCTTGAACCACCTAATTTTATAGATTTTTTTAAAACATTTTTGATTGCTTTAACTAATTTTATACAATCCTGCCTTGTGAGACTACAGCCCATGTTTTTTGGATTGATACCAGACAAAAATAAAGCTTCTGAAGCATAGATATTTCCAACACCCACAATATATTTTTGATTCATTATTATATTTTTAATTGGTGATTTTTTATTTTTCGTTACGTTTAAAAGGTATCGATCATTAAATTTTTCAATAAGAGGTTCAACTCCAAGATTCACAAAGAACCTATGTCTTTCTAATGAAACCGTTTTTGTAATGCAAATATACCCAAATCTTCTTGGGTCAATAAATTGTAAAACTAAGTTCTTGTTAAAAAAGATAGAGAAATGTGTGTGTTTAAATTTTTTTTTATTATCTTTTACAATAATAATCCTTCCTGACATGCCTAAGTGTATTACTAAGGATTTGTTATTTGATAGATTTATAATTATGTATTTTGCTTTTCGAAAAACAGTTGTAACTTTAGAGCCTTCAACTTTTGAAGATAAATTTTTTTGGATAGGATATCTTAATTTACTTATATATTTCTTGAATCGTAAAATTTTATGCTTATTAATTTTGCTTTTTATACCATTTACAACTGTTTGGACTTCTGGTAGCTCTGGCATATATTACATTTATATTTTTTTAGTTTATAAGATATTAAATAAATAAGCGTATTATGGAAACAAAAGAAGTTTTTGATAAAGTTGCGAGTAAATACGATATCATGAATGATATTATGTCACTTGGTGCACATAGGTATTGGAAAGAATTACTAATCGATTGGCTTTCTCCAGAAAAGGAAATGCATATAATTGATGTAGCCGGAGGAACTGGTGATGTTGCGCGACGATTTTTAAAAAGAGTTGAAGGCAAAGGAAAGGCTACTGTATGTGATCCAAATGAATTTATGGTAAAAGAAGGAAAAAAAAATCACACCTATAAAGATAAAATTGAATGGATTGTTGCACCAGCAGAAGATCTCCCTTTTAAAGAAAATACATTTGATGCATACCTCGTATCCTTTGGTGTTAGGAATTTTTCTAATATTGAAAAATCATTGGGTGAAGCATATAGAGTGTTAAAACCTGGGGGAAAATTTTATTGCTTAGAATTTTCCAAAGCTGAGAATGAAACAATTTCAAGTGTGTATAATTTTTATTCTTCAATTATACCAGTAATGGGTAAAATTATTGTTGGAGATGAAAAGCCTTATAAGTACTTAACAAAAACAATTAGTAATTTCCCATCACAAGAAAATTTTAAAAAAATAATTGAGGGCACTAAATTTAAAGATGTAAACTATCGTAATATTTTTAACGGAATAGTAGCCATACACAATGCCACAAAAATTATAAATGCTTAGTAATTTACTTTTTTTGATCAAACTGATTAGAGTACTAAAAAAGTACAATGTATTAATCTTAATAAATAAAAATATACGATTTAAATTTTTATTTATTTTTTTTACTAATTTAATTTGTATAGGCGTGTCTTATGATAGAGACCATAAGAATAAATCTGACGGGTTAAGAATTGCGCAAGCATTGAACGAACTTGGTCCTTCATTTATTAAACTAGGACAGTTAATATCTACAAGGCCTGATATTGTAGGTAACACAATTGCAGAGGACCTGTCATTATTAAGAGATAATTTGCCACCCTTTTCAAGAAAAACAGCTATTGAAATTATTGAAGATGAGTTTGGAACAAATATTGATAATGTTTTTTCACAATTTAGCGAACCAATTGCCGCAGCTTCAATTGCTCAAGTGCATTTTGCTAAAATAAAATCATCTAATACAGAAATTGATGTGGCAGTTAAAGTTCTAAGGCCAGAAATAGAAAAAATAATCAATCAGGAAATGGAAAGGCTTGAGTGGCTTACCACGTTCATGGAAAATTTCACTGAATTTCAAAGGTTGAGGCCTAATTCTATAATAAAAAAAGCAAAGGAAGTCATAAAGTTTGAGCTGGATTTAAGATATGAGGCTGCGGCTGCTTCAGAGTTATCTGAGAATACGAATATGGATGAGAGTTTTTATGTACCAAATGTTTATTGGGATAAAGTTACTCAAAAAGTACTCACGATGGAAAAAATTATTGGTGTTCCAGCAGATAAAATTGATGAGTTGAACGAAAAAAAAGTAAATAAAAAACAGGCAGCTGAAAATCTGATTATAAATTTTTTAAGACAATCAATAAGAGATGGATATTTTCATGCCGACCTTCATCAAGGTAATTTGTTCCTTAATCCAAAAGGTAAACTTTTAGCGGTTGATTTTGGTATTATGGGTAGATTGGATAAAAAAAATAGATCTTATTTAGCAGAAATTATTTATGGATTTATAAAACAAGATTATTTACATATTGCAAAAATTCATCAAGAAGCAGGCTTGATTGACAAAAATCAATCTATAGAGGATTTTTCACAAGCTTTGAGATCGATCGGGGAGCCAATCATAAATCAAAAAGCTAAAAATATTTCAATGGGGAATGTGCTACTCCAGTTATTTGATATAACAAAGCAATTTAATATGTTTTTACAACCACAGCTTTTGCTTTTACAGAAAACAATGATAACGGTTGAGGGCGTTGCCAGAAAGTTGGATCCAGATATTAATTTTTGGGAAGTATCGAAACCTGAAATTGAAACATGGCTAAAAGATGAATTAGGAATAAAAAATAGACTTCAACAAACGCAACAAGCATTACAAAGTATAGCAAGAAAAGTTCCTGACATTCCCGACTTTATCTCAAGAGCTGATCAAGCCTTTGATTTGATAGTAAAGAATGAAGAGGATAAAACTCCAAAAAATAGAGATTGCAGTTCATATGTAATAGGCGGTGTAGCTCTTGTAGTTGGAATAATGCTTACTTTTGTATTCATTTAGAAAAATTTTTCTTTTATTACTAGTCATTTAAGACAAAAGAGTATACGTGTACAAAATGCAAAATAAAAAAGTTCTATTGATTATTACTGGAGGCATTGCTGCATATAAGTCTCTAGATACAATACGTGAATTAAAGAAAAATAACGTAGATGTAACATGTATTTTAACAAAATCTGGATCTGAATTTGTAACACCTTTATCTATTGAGAGTCTCTCAGGAAATAAAGTTTATACTGATTTGTTTAATTTAACAGATGAACATGAAATGGGTCACATTCAACTTTCTAGATTGTCAGATATTATTTTAGTCGCTCCAGCAACTGCAAATATGATTTCAAAAATGGCTTACGGGGTAGCTGACGATCTTGCATCTACCGTTCTCATGGCTACAAACAAGCCAATACTGGTTGCGCCAGCAATGAATGTAAGAATGTGGTTGAATAATTCTACACAAAGAAATGTTGAGACATTGAAAAATGATGGTATCGAGTTTATCGGACCGGATAACGGTGAAATGGCTTGCGGTGAATACGGCGAAGGTCGCATGGTTGAACCGAATGAAGTAGTAAAATTTATTAAAAAATATTTTGATGCACTTGATTATAAACCTCTTGTGAATCGAACTGCTTTAGTTACTGCTGGTCCAACTAAAGAAATGATAGACCCTGTAAGATTTATCTCTAATGAGTCCTCTGGAAAACAGGGCTATGCAATAGCAGAAAGATTACAAAGCTTAGGTGCAAAAACAACTTTAGTTTCTGGCCCAACGAGTTTAACCAGGCCTGCTGTAGAACGAGTCATAAACGTGGACTCAGCTGATCAAATGTTAGAAGCATGCGAAAGTTCACTGCCAGCAGATATAGCGGTATGTGCCGCTGCTGTAGCAGATTATAAGATTGCTAATAAAGAGATTGCAAAGATAAAGAAAGATGGATCACGTCAAAATATGATTTTAGAAGAAAACCCAGATATTTTGGAAAGACTAAGTAAAAGAAACCATCTAAGGCCAAAACTGGTAGTAGGTTTCGCAGCTGAGACTAGTAATCTTGAAAGAAACTCGGATGAAAAACTAAATAAAAAAGGCTGTGATTGGGTTCTAGGCAACAATGTTTCAGAAAATAGCATATTCAATCAAGATACAAATAAAATATACTTTAAGTCAAAACTATATTCTGAAAACTGGGAATTGATGACAAAAAAAGAAGTAGCCAAGAAACTGTGTCAAAAAATTTCTCTTCACTTAAATAATTGATGTTACTGATTTGGCTAATCTACCTTTCTCAGAAGTACATATAAAAAAAACTTCAAAACTTAAGGATTTTGATATTCCTTCTTATCAGACTGATGAGGCTGCTGGAGTTGACTTAAGTGCATCCATTGAAAATTCAATTAAAATTCGAGCGTGGGAAAGAGAAATTATTCCATGTGGAATATCAATTGCAATGCCAAAAGGTTTGGAGGCTCAGATTCGGCCAAGATCCGGTTTAGCATTTAAACATGGTATTACAATATTAAACACCCCTGGGACAATAGACAGTGATTATAGAGGTGAAATTAAAGTAATATTAATAAATTTAAGCAAAGATGAATTTACCATTCATCCAAAAGATAGAATTGCACAAATGGTCTTCACAAATGCTATACAAGTAAAGTTCAAAGAAGTTCAAAATCTTGATCAAACAAAAAGAGGAGATGGAGGATTTGGATCTACCGGAAAAGATTAATCAAAATCTTTTATTAGTGCAGCTTTTACCTCATTAGTAAGCACAGAAATATGTGGATAGTGTTCGTGGTCGGTTCCAATCTCAACAGTGCAATCCATATCTTTAAAATCTTTAACATGATGATCCTCAAACTTAAAGTGTAGAAAATGAACTGATGATGTTTTTCCTGAATTGTCTGTACGATCTACGTCATTCTCAGGTACAGCAAAAATTTTATTTCCATTTACCTTTATATATGTCTTATTTTCTACATTACCTAAAGAGGACAAAACTTTTTTTCTAGTTAATGGATTATCTATTTCAAACATGAATGTAGCAACTAATTCTGAACCATTTGGTATTAGGGGATTATACGCCTCTAACTCATCTCTTAATTGTTCATCGCCACCTTTTTCAATATAAAGCATTTCCTGTATCTGAGCCTTCATAGTAAAAAAATTTTCAAAGTAGAAAGTAGAATGTGGTCCTAACTCTACTCGTCTATTTTTTTTCATTGCAACAACTTCTTTTCGAATTGCCTTACGCTCTTTTGAATAAGTAGTTAAGTCTAATAAATCTGACGAGTCGATTTTTTTTTGTTCGATTGGCATAAAGCTTACTTAATAATAAAATTATTAAATATCAAGTTAAATTATAGGATTTTGCTATAACTTCTATTGGATGCATTGATATATATTTTGTATCTTTATCTTCATTTAAAAATTCATTTAAATGCTTACAAGCAAGAGGGCAGTCCGAGACCATATACTTGTTTTTTTTGTTTCGGATTTGACGGGCAGTCGCCCTGCCGTATTTAATTGCCGACTTTCTTGTTTTTTTCATAACCCCAAAAGTTCCTCCATGTCCAGCGCACTTTTCAACGACATCTACTTTGGTTTCGGGAATTTTTTTTAACATTTCTAGCGCTTTATTGCCCATATTTTGTGCCCGAGCATGGCAGGCGTTGTGAACAGTAATTCCATCATCAAAAGATTGTAAACCATCAACAAGTCCTTCTTTTTTAGCTATATCAACAATATATTCATCAATATCAAAAACATGCTTTGATAGCCGTTTAACATTTTTATTTTCTGGGTTAATTAATGGCCATTCAAATTTTAACATTAAACCACAACTGGCTGTGAGAGTTACTATGTCATAACCTTGATCAATAAGTTTACATAATTCTTCTGAGATATTTTCCGATTGAATTTTTACTTTTTCATGCTGCGCTTGCTCTAAATGTGGCATTCCGCAACAACCTGGGTACGTTGATATTGTTTCCACACCATTAAAATTTAAAACATTATTAGCTGCTACTCCTACTTTTGAATTATTATGGTTAACATAACATGTTGAATAAATTGCGACCTTTCTTCCGTAAGCTGGAGCATTTTTATTTAGCTTATTAGAAATATTTTTGAAGTTATCATGAAATGACTTTTTTTCGAACTTAGGTAATTCAGCGTCTTTATCTATACCTGTCATAAGTTCCAACGAACTTCTTGTTAATTTATTTTTTTTATCAGATGACCAATTAGCTATACTGGGCGACAGTCTTGCGAGACTCGCATTTCGATCTACCTTTGCAAGTTCTTTTGGAACTTTAGATAATTTTTTTTGATTTTCTTGATAAGTTCTATATCTAAGCATCAGATGAGGAAAATCGATATTAAATTCATGGGGTGGTACGTAAGGACATTTAGTCATAAAACACATATCACATAATGTGCATTTATCTGTAACATCCTCGAAATGTTTTTTTGTTAAATCATCAACTGACTCATTTGGCGAGTCGTCAATAAAATCAAATAATGTTGGAAAACTATCGCAGAGATTAAAGCACCGTCGGCAACTATGACAAACTTCAAACTGTCGACGCATCTCAGCATCTAAAGCTTTTTCATTTAGATATTCATCTGAGTTCCAATCTACAATATCACGTGTAGGAGCAGCTAAACTGCCTTCTTTTTTTATATCCATGATAGAAAAAAGGGGCTATTTAAGCCCCTTTTTAATTAATCGATTGAATCTAATGTTTTTTGGAATTTGCCTGCGTGAGACTTTTCAGCTTTAGCCAATGTTTCGAACCAATCAGCTATTTCGTCAAAACCCTCTTCTCTTGCAGTCTTTGCCATGCCTGGATACATATCTGTATACTCATGAGTTTCTCCAGCTATAGCAGCTTTTAGATTATCCTCTGTTGAACCAATTGGTTCTCCTGTTGCAGGATCACCTACTTCTTCCATAAACTCTAAATGTCCATGAGCGTGTCCTGTTTCACCTTCTGCAGTTGATCTAAATACAGCAGCTACATCATTGTGGCCTTCAACATCTGCTTTTTGTGCAAAGTATAAATATCTTCTATTTGCTTGGCTCTCACCTGCAAATGCTGCTTTTAGATTATCCAAAGTTTTACTATCTTTTAATTCAGTCATTTGTCTCTCCTTAATAAGTTAGTACAAAGATATAATTGATTTAAAAAAAGTCAATACATTAGAATCGTTCTAAACTGATATTGAGAATTATTATCAATTAATTATCTAAGTGAACTAGAACTTCTATCTTATTAATTTTTTTATTTTTTGGAGGCTTTGGGAGGCCACTTACTTTCATGTCTACATTAATATCAATCAATTTTTGATCCTTTTTAGAATAAAAGTGGTGATGATGCTCAGTGTTAGTATCAAAATAAATACGTTCAGAATTAATCATTAATTTTTTTAAAAGACCTTTTTCGTAAAAGTCGTGAAGGGTATTATAAATTGTTGCAAGAGATATTTCCGCTTTCATCTTCAAAAGTTTATTTGATAAAGTTTCAGCTGTTACATGCTTGTTTACACCGTCAAATAAGTAATTAGCTATAATCACTCTTTGCTTAGTTGGTCTTAGCGAGTTTTGTCTCAAAAAATGCTTGATATCTTTCATAAATTTATTTTTATTAAAATTTAATGTATTTTACAATAATAATACATTAATCTTACAAACTTCATATAAAACAATAAGATAGATAGACTTTGTGGAAAAAAAATCAAGCTTTACAAAAGAAGATCTTTTAGATTGCGCTCACGGCACAATGTTTGGAATTGGAAATGCACGGCTTCCACTTCCCCCAATGTTAATGTTTGATAGAATAACAAAAATTACTGATAGTGGTGGTAAATTCGGCAAAGGTGAAATTGTTGCTCAATTAGACGTAACACCAGACCTGTGGTTTTTTGATTGTCATTTTGAAATGGATCCTGTGATGCCAGGATGTCTAGGCTTGGATGCAATGTGGCAATTAGTTGGATTCTATTTGGGATGGATTGGTGAACCTGGACGCGGTAGGGCGCTAGGTTCAGGAAACGTAAAGTTTGGTGGTGAAATTTTAAAGGACTCAAAATTGGTTGAATATAAAATTGAAATGAAAAAAATAATAAAAAGAGGTGTTATTGTAGGAGTAGGCGATGGAGTGGTAGAAGTAGATGGTAAGCAAATATATTCTGCCGAAGGATTAAAGGTAGGACTAATTAAATAATGAGAAGAGTTGTAATTACAGGCCTTGGAATCGTATCATCTCTTGGAAATAATAAGGATGAAGTAAAATCATCATTATACAATGCCTCGTCCGGTATTTCTTTTGACCAATCACAAAAAGAAATGGGTTTTAGAAGCCAGGTGAGTGGCCAAATAGATCTCAATTTAGAAGAGACTATAGAAAGAAAGTTTCTGAGATTTATGGGAGATGGAGCGAGCTATAATTATATTGCTATGAATGAGGCCATTGAGGACTCCGGACTTAATGAAGATGAAATATCGAATAATATGACAGGTTTAATTATGGGATCGGGTGGACCATCTACCAAAAGCTTACTGAGAGCGTTTGACATCACTCGAGAAAAAGGTCCAAAAAAAATTGGTCCTACAAGTGTTCCAAAAGTCATGTGCAGCACCAACTCTGCAACTTTATCAACTTATTTTAAAATTAAAGGCATAAATTATTCAATAAGTTCAGCATGCTCTACTAGTGCTCATTGTATAGGTAATGCTTTTGAAATTATACAAATGGGAAAACAGGATCGTATATTTGCTGGGGGTGGTGAGGAATTAGATTGGACTTTGTCAGCACTCTTTGATGCAATGCCTGCTTTATCCTCAAAATATAATGATCAACCCTCAAAATCTTCAAGGGCTTTTGATAAACATCGTGATGGTTTTGTTATTGCCGGCGGAGGTGGGGTAGTCGTTTTGGAAGATTTAGAAACAGCGGTAAAGAGAAATGCTAAGATATACGCTGAAATAGTCGGTTATGGAGCTACATCAGATGGTCATGACATGGTTCAACCATCAGGAGAAGGTGCTGAAAGGTGCATGATCATGGCAAAAAAAGATATTGAAAAAATTGATTACATTAATGCTCATGGAACATCAACACCTGTAGGTGATATTGCTGAATTAAAAGCAATAAAAAAAGTATTTAAAGATGATTTGCCTCTTATCAGTTCTACAAAATCTTTGAGTGGACATTCCTTAGGCGCAGCAGGTGTTCACGAGTCAATTTACACTTTATTAATGATGAATAATAATTTTGTTTCAGAATCTGCTAATATTGAGGAGTTGGATGAAGAAGCAATTGGAATGAATATTCTTACTTCACGTCATGATGAAAAAATTGATACTGCAATGAGTAATAGCTTTGGATTTGGCGGTACAAATGCATCATTAGTATTTAAGAGGTTTGAAGAATGAGTTTACTGCATGGAAAAAAAGGGGTGGTTATGGGTGTTGCTAATGATCATTCTATTGCTTGGGGAATTTCCAAAAAATTATCTGATGAAGGTGCTGAGCTTTGTTTTACTTATCAAGGAGAGTCTTTACATCGAAGGGTGAAGCCTTTAGCAAACTCAATTAAAAGCAATTTTTTGATCGAGTGTGATGTATTAAAAGAAGGATCAGTAAAAAAATCATTTGATGAAATTGGAAATCATTGGGGTGAAATTGACTTTGTATTACATTCAATAGCATTTTCTGAAAAAGAAGAATTAAAAGGAAAATATTTGAATACATCACGCAATAACTTTTCAAATACTATGCTTATTTCATGTTTTTCTTTTACGGAGGTAGCACACGAAGCTGAAAAACTAATGAAAAATGGTGGTTCACTTCTAACACTTACTTATGATGGATCTCAAAAATATATTCGGAACTACAACGTAATGGGTGTTGCTAAAGCGGCACTTGAGTCGAGTGTGAGATATTTAGCGGCTGATTTAGGTCCTTCAAATATTAGAGTAAATGCATTATCTGCTGGACCTATGAAAACACTTGCTATGGCCGGTATTTCAGGTGGTAAAGACATGATGAAGTGGTCTGAGAAAAATTCTTTAATGAATAGAAATATTGATTTAGAGGATGTAGGAAAATCAGGTCTATATTTGTTAAGTGATTTATCTTCCGGTGTTACTGGTGAAACACATTACGTCGATTGCGGCTATAATATTGTAGGCGTTCCTAAAGAAATTTAATTTTTTTCTGTTAAAAGAGAAAACTGTTTTGAAATATTGCCTTTTTCTCGATCAATCAAACTTGTAGGATACTCACCTGTAAAACAATGATCAGTAAATTGAGGTTGATCAGAGTTTCTATGTTCATAACCCATGGATCGATAGGTACCTTCTAATGATAAGAAAAATAATGATTTAGATCCAATAGCCTTATTAATCTCTTCAATACTTTTTTTTGCCGCGATAAGTTCACTATAGTCTGGAGTATCTATACCATAAAAATCAGGATGTTTTATTGGAGGACATGCTATGCCCAAATGTACTTCTTTTGCACCTGCGTCATAAATCATTTTAATAATTTTTTTAGCTGTTGTTCCTCTCACAATAGAGTCATCGATTAAGATAATTTTCTTATTTTTAATGAAAGATACATTTGAGTTATGTTTAAGTTTTACACCAAATTGTCTAATACTTTGAGATGGTTCAATAAATGTTCTTCCAACATAATGATTTCTTATTATGCCAAGTTCAAACGGCATACTTGACTGCTGCGCATAACCAAGAGCAGCTGGAACTCCTGAGTCAGGAACAGGTACAACCGTGTCTGCGTCAACATGATGTTCTTTAGCTAATTCTATTCCAAGATTTTTTCTATATGAATAAACTGTGTTACCTCCCAACATACTGTCGGGCCGAGAAAAATAAATTCTCTCAAAGATACATGGTCTTTCAGGAACTATTGGGAAAGGTTTTACACTTTCCATTCCTTTTTCTGAAATTATTATTATTTCTCCATTTTCAATTTCTCTCACAAATTTTGCACCAATTATATCGAGAGCGCACGTTTCTGATGCTAAAACTGGGGCTCCATTTAGGTCGCCAAGAACTAAAGGTCTTATTCCATAGGGATCTCTTACACCGATAAGTTTCTTGTTTGTAAGAATAACTAGTGAATATGCTCCATGAATTTGAAATAGAGCATCTATTAATTTATCTACTACTTGTTTTCTCTCAGACTGTGCCACTAATTGTAAAATTGTCTCAGTATCAGATGTAGATTGAAAAATTGATCCTCGACTAACAAGTTTCTCTCTTAAAGCTGCAGCATTTGTAAGATTTCCATTATGTGCACAAGCAAAGCCACCTGACATTAAATCGGCATACAACGGCTGAATATTTTTTAAAATTGAGTCACCAGTTGTAGAATATCGCACATGACCTATTGCATTACTGCCTTGCAGTCTATTTATTACTTCTTGTTTATTAAAGTGATCTCCAACAAGTCCTGGCCTTCTAACGCCATGAAACTTTTCTCCATCAAATGAAACAATTCCAGCTCCTTCTTGACCACGATGTTGAAGAGCATGTAATCCTAGGGCTGTAAGTGTAGAAGCATCCGGACTTCCAAATATACCAAATACACCACATTCTTCATGAAGTTTATCTTCTGAAGTATTAATGCATTCCATTAATGAAACCTTTGTTTAGATTTCAGCATCCTTTATTGATAATTTAACCTTGCCTTTATCAAAACCGATTACTTTGACTTTTACTATATCACCTTCACTTACAACGTCAGTAACTTTATCAACTCTTTCTTCAGATAATTGTGAAATATGAACAAGCCCGTCTCTTTTTCCAAAGAAATTAACAAATGCCCCAAATTCCATAATTTTAACAACCTTGCCTTCATAAACCTGACCAACTTCTGGCTCTTCAATAATTGAGTTTATTAATTCAATTGCAGCCTGAATTGACTCATTATTGGTTCCGGCTATTTTTACATTGCCACTATCACTAATATCTATTCTTGCTCCAGATTTTTCAATTATATCTTTTATAGTTGCACCACCCTTTCCAATGATTTCACCTATATTGTCTCTTTTGACTTTCATCATTTCAACTCTTGGCGTGTAAGGTCCAAGCTCAGTTCTTGGAGAATCTATTGCTTTATTCATTTCATTTAAAATATATTCTCTTCCACCTTTAGCTTGATCAAGAGCTTTTTCCATAATCTGATATGTAATACCCGTAATTTTAATATCCATCTGCAATGATGTTACTCCGTCTTTTGTACCTGCAACCTTAAAATCCATATCGCCTAAATGATCTTCGTCTCCTAAAATGTCTGATAACACAGCAAAGTCATCACCTTCTTTAATTAAACCCATTGCGATACCTGATACAGAGTTTTTAATCGGAACACCAGCATCCATTAGGGCAAGTGATGATCCACAAACGGTAGCCATGGAGGACGAACCATTTGACTCTGTAATATCTGATACTATACGGATTGTATAATCAAAATCTTCTTTATTAGGCAACACAGCTTTAAGGGCTCTCCATGCTAATTTACCATGACCAATTTCCCTTCTACCTGCTGAGCCCATTCTTCCAACCTCTCCGACAGAATATGGGGGGAAGTTATAATGAAGCATGAAATTTTCTTTATAAGAACCCTGGAGCGCCTCAATTCTTTGCTCATCTTCCCCAAATCCAAGAGTTGCCACAACAATTGCCTGTGTTTCGCCTCTAGTAAATAAAGATGATCCATGTGTTCTTGGCAACCATGAGACTTCTGAAGAAATATTTCTTACCTCATCAAGCTTACGTCCATCGATTCTGGATTTTTCCTTTAAAATTTGAGACCTAACAACATCTTTTTCAATTTTTTTAAAATATGACATTACTTCATTAATATTCTGATCTTCAACATCAGCATATTTTTCTTCTAACTTAGATTTAATTTCACCTAAAGAATTTTGTCTTTCAATTTTATTAACAATTGAATAACTATTTTTGATTTGATCTTCATATTCTCTTTTTAGCTCATTCATCAATTCGTCATTAACATTATATTCAAATTCCCATGGATCTTTAGCACACTCCTCAGCAAGGTTAATAATCATTTTAATAACTTCTTGCATTGACTCGTGTCCATATTTAACCGCAGCCAACATAATTTCCTCGGAAAGTTCTTTGGCCTCAGACTCTACCATCAAGACTGCATCTTGAGTTCCAGATACCACAAGGTCTAATTGAGTTTCTTCATTAATTTTTGGATTCAATATGTAATCTTTTCCATCATAACCAACTCTACATCCACCAATTGGTCCCATGAACGGTATACCGGATAATGTCAAAGCACTAGAGGCGGCAATCAATGCGACTATGTCTGGATTTGTCTCAGTATCGTGTGATAATACCGTTAATATTACTTGAGTTTCGTTTTTAAATCCCTCAGGAAATAATGGCCTTATAGGTCTGTCAATTAAACGAGATGTTAAAGTTTCAAATTCTGTGGGTCTGCCCTCACGCTTAAAAAAACCACCAGGAATTTTACCTGCTGCATAAAATTTTTCTTGATAGCTTACTGTGAGAGGAAAGAAATCAATATCAGGTTTAGCTGTTTTAGCCGCTACAACATTTGCCATTATAACTGTATCACCATAGCTAACTATAGTTGATGCTGTTGCTTGTTTTGCTACCTTTCCTGTCTCTATTTTTAATGTTTGTTCTCCCCAATTCATTTCTCTTGAAATCACTTTTGTCATATTTTTTCATTCCTCTAAAATTTTTAATTATCATTGCTTTATTTTCTAATACCGAGTTTATCTATTAATTTTTCATAAGTAGCTTTGTTTTTTTTCTTTAAGTAGGCTAGTAAACTTCTTCTTTGATTTATCAATCGCATAAGGCCAGTTCTTGAATGGTTATCTTTTTTATGAGACTGAAAATGCTCAGTAAGATTTGATATTCTCTCACTAAGTATTGCTATTTGGACTTCTGGAGAACCTGTATCTTTTTCAGATCTCGCATAGTCATCAATTATTTTAGTCTTGTTTTCTCTGTTTATCGACATCTCAATTCCTCTTTATAAGTTAAACACCCTTACAGGTTTTATTTTACCTTCTACAGCCTTACCAATACCAACAAACTTTTTCTTTGTTTCAATTAGTAAATAATCATTATCAGATTTCTCACTAAAGTATTCAAAGCCAAGACCATTTCGAAATTTATCGCTTAATTCCTGATCGATTTGTACCGCTTGGATGTCGTCCAGTACATCTCGAATTGAATGCATTACCTCAAAATGTTCGCCAATATGTACTAATTCTTCAAATTTATCTAGTAAAATAATATCTTTTTCTTCAATTTTACCTATTTTTACTCTTCTTAACTCGGAGACATAAGCATATGTTCCCAGAATTTTACCCATATCTCTTGCTATTGACCTAACATAAGTTCCAGAAGAACATTCCATAATAAAGGAATATTCTTTTTTGTTTTTAATTCCTGTACATTTCAAACTCTTAATAAATATATCTTTAGCTTGAATTGTAAATTTTTCATTTTTTCTTGCTAGTTTATAGGCTCTTCTGCCATTAATTTTAACTGCAGAATATTTAGGTGGCACTTGAGCATGCTTGCCTATGAAATTAGATAGACAGTGATTTACTTCTTTCACAGTTGGAATAGTATTTGATTTGTTGACCGTTTTACCTGTTATATCGTCAGTATCTTTCGACTCTCCAAAAAAAACATTAAAAACATATACTCTATTTTGTTTAAAGAAACGAATGCTCTTTGTTGCCTCTCCAACAGCGACGGCAAGTATTCCAGTCGCAAAAGGATCTAAAGTACCTGCGTGTCCAATTTTCTTAACTTTTAAAATATTTTTTAGTCTTTGTATTACTTTAAATGAAGTAATATTTTTTGATTTATCTATGAATATCCAGCCATTCATTTTTAATCTTTATTTAAATCATTTAAGACTTTTTCTTTTTTAAGTACTTTTTCAATTTTGCTAATTTCATTTATGCTTCTATCATTTCTAAAAACGAGTTTAGGAGAGAACTTAATATTTATCAGACTAGTTACTTCTTTTGCAAGATAATGCTTGCAGGATTTTAACTTGAATAAAATTTCATCTTCTTCAATTTTTTCATGGGTAATTACATAGATATATGCAATTTTTAAATCAGCATTCATTTCAACTTTGACTACACTTAGCGGAAACTTGAAGGGTATATCAAGTGGCATTTCATTTCTAACCAAAACTTCACTTACAGCCTTTCTAATTATTTCAGAAACCTTATAAGATCTACTTGTTTTTTTAGTTTTTCTTTTTAAGATCACAAGGATTGTGCAATTTCTTCAATACTAAAAGCCTCAATGAAATCACCTACCTCAAAGTCGTTGAATTCTTTTATACTAATTCCACATTCAGTTCCTGACTTTACTTCACTGGCTTCATTTTTTTCTCTTTTAAGGCTAAGAATATCACCATCATAAATAGTTTTTTCATTTCTTGTAACTTTAACCTTTGCCGTTTTACTTACCGAGCCCTCTATTACCCTACAACCAGCAATTGCACCGATTTTTGATACTTTGAAAATTTGTAATACCTCTGCTTTTCCAATGAAATTTTCTTTAATGGTTGGCTTTAACTTGCCGCTCGCAAAGTCTGATACGAATTCAATTAGCTCATAAATTATATTAAAGTTCTGAATGACAATATTATTAAGTTTGGCTTTAGTTTTAGCCTCTTTTGTTGTTGAAGTGTTAAATGATAGCAACAATGCATTTGATGCCAAGGCAAGTGCTATATCACTTTCATTTATAAACCCTACCCCTGAGTGAATGACCTTAATAACTATTTTCTCACTTTTTATATTTTCTAATTGATGAATTATAGCTTCTGAGGAGCCACGTGTGTCAGCCTTAATTACAACCTCCAATATTTCTTTATTATTTTCAAGGGAACCGAAGGCTAATTCATTATCTATATTTTTTATTTTTTTTGGTAAGATTTTATTTTTTTTAATTTGACTTCTGATTTCACATAACTCTCTTGCTTTTTCGTCACTTTCAACTGTCACAAAACTATCTCCTGCTTCAGGAGGTTCATTAAGGCCTAATACCTGTACCGGCATAGATGAAACTGCTTCCATTAAATTTTGACCTTTGTCATTCAGTATAGCTCTTACCTTTCCATATTCACTTCCAGCTACAGCTATATCCCCTACTTTTAATTTTCCATTAGTGACAATTATATTACAGAGTGGACCTCTTCCCTTATCAACATTAGCTTCAATCACAGTTGCTTCTGCGAATGTTTCATTATTTGTTTTTAATTCTGATAGCTCAGCCTGTAAAACAATAGCATCTAGCAATTTATCAATGTTGCTACCTGTTTCGGCGGATACTTCAACTGTTTGAATATCTCCAGAAAATTCCTCAACAATTAAGTCTTCTGATAAGAGCTGTTCGCGAATCTTTTGTGGGTTTGACTCAGGTTTGTCACATTTATTAATTGCGACTATTATAGGCACCTTAGCGGATTTTGCATGTGATATAGCCTCCTTAGTTTGAGGCATGACACCATCATCAGCGGCAACAATTAAAACCACAATATCTGTTACATTGGCACCTCTTGCACGCATTTCTGTAAATGCTGCATGTCCTGGAGTATCAATAAAAGTAATATTTTTGCTATTGTGTTGGACTTCGTATGCTCCTATATGTTGAGTAATACCGCCACTTTCTCCTGAAACAACGTTTGAGTTTCTTATTTTATCAAGAAGAGAGGTTTTTCCATGATCTACATGACCCATAATTGTTACAATAGGTGATCGAACCTGGTTTTTTTTTGCTTTTATATCTTTTGAAATCAAGTCTTTTTCAATCTCTTCAATATTTTCACGTTTGAAGTTATGCCCAAACTCGGTAACCAAAAGTTCAGCTGTATCAGCATCGATAGTTTCGTTTATAGTAGCCATCATTCCCATTTTCATAAGCGATTTTATTAAATCACCAGACTTTTCTGTCATTCTATTAGCCAACTCTTTTACAGTAATAAACTCAGGAATATAAACATCTCTCACGACTTTTTTTGCTGGTTCTGAGTCTAATTGAGATTTTTTTGTTTTTTGTTTAGCTCTCTTATATGCAGCAAGGCTTCTTGTCCGTTCATCATTATCATTTAAAGCCGTAACTATTGTAACTTTTCTCTCTCTTACTTTCTTGCGCCCAAAGTTGTTTGGTATTTTTCTTTTATCTTGAAATTCATTATCAGTTGAGACTTTCTTCTTTTCAACTTCCCTTTTATTATCTTTGTTTTCAAAGCGAATATCTTTATTAATTTTATCATCATCTTTGGTTTGATGATGATCTTTAAAATTTTCAGATCTTATTTTTTCAATAGCCTCACTCTTATCTTTTTTATTATCGGCTTTTAGTATTTTTTTCTGTTCATCTTTTGATAATGGTTTGAGTAAAATACCCGATTTTTTTACTTTTTTATCATCTACTATTTTATTCTTATTAGTTGAATCAAGGTTTTTTTGTTTTTCTTGCTTTATGTTTAACTCAGACGTTTCAGACACTGATGGTCTTTTTATTCTTTTTTTTTCAACAATGACTGTTTTTCCTGCTTCAATGTTTCTTGTTGGTGCAAAAACAGGTTTAGAACCTAACTTTAAACTTAAAGTCTTTTTCTTTTTTTGGTTATCTTTTGGTTCATTCATAAACAAATGCCTATATGACTAGTCAAGCCATATTTTTCTTGCCTCCATTATTAAATGATCACCTTCATCTCTAGTCATATTGAACTCCTCTAATATACCTGCAACTCTAGAACTTTTATCAGACTTATCTTCAATATAACCAATGAGTTCATCAGTCGTTAAACCTGCAAAGTCCTCAAGGTTTTTGATATCATTTTCGCCTAACTTAACTAGCATTGCTTTTGATAATAGATTGAACTCAATGAGGTCCTTGGTAATTCCAAGTTCTTCTATCTTCTTTTGATTTTCTGCTTCCTTATCATCTAAGTATTTTTTTGATCTTTCTATTAGCTCGGAAACGATCTCTTCATCAAACCCTTCTATTGATAGCAGCTCATTCTCATCAGACTCTATA
The DNA here is from genome assembly GCA_902613805.1 of uncultured Pelagibacteraceae bacterium. Lineage (GTDB taxonomy): Bacteria > Pseudomonadota > Alphaproteobacteria > Pelagibacterales > AG-422-B15 > CACNXQ01. The sequence continues at coordinate 470,138 of CACMIV010000001.1, read as the reverse complement.
ACCTCTTCTATACTTCCAAAGCCCTCACTTACTAATAATTGAGCGAGCGTTTCATCGACATCTAAAGAGGAAACAAAAATATTTGTTTTACTTAAAAAGTCTTCTTGTCTCTTGCTAGACTCTTCGTCTTCAGTAAGTATGTCAATCTCATACCCAGTTAGTTCGGTTGCTAATTTAACGTTTTGACCTCTTCTACCGATTGCTAAGCTAAGATGCTCTTCTGAAACAACTACTTCTATTTTATTTTGATCTTCATCAAGCACAACCTTTAATACTTCCGCTGGGGACAATGAAGCAATTGCTAAGTTTGCAACATTTTCTGACCAATTAATTATATCAATTTTTTCTCCCTGTAACTCATTGACAACTGCTTGAACTCTACTCCCTCGCATTCCCACACAAGCACCTACCGGATCAATAGAACCATCTTCTGTAAACACAGCTATTTTAGCACGACTTCCAGGATCTCTGGCAACACTCTTAATTGTAATAATTCCATCATAAATTTCGGGGACTTCCTGGGTGAATAGTTTTGCCATAAATTGTGGATGCGATCTTGATAAAAATATTTGCGGCCCTTTGAGCTCTGATCTTACGTCATATATATATGATCTAACTCTATCTCCGTTTCTAAGATTTTCTCTTGGAATTGTTTGGTCTTTTCTAATAACCCCCTCAGCTTTACCAAGATCTAATATTATATTCCCAAATTCAATTCTTTTTACAATCCCATTTACTATCTCACCAACTCTATCTTTGTATTCATTATATTGTCTTTCTCTTTCTGCTTCCCTTACTTTAGAGTTTATTACTTGTTTAGCTGATTGTGCAGCTATTCGTCCAAAATCTAGAGGTGGTAGTGGATCCAACAATTCATCCCCAACTTCAGCAGCCCCGTTTATTTTTTTTGCAGCTTTAAGAGTTATTTCCAAAAATTTATTTTTAACCTCATCTACAACAAGCATTTTTCTTGATATTGAAATATCTCCATTTTCCTGGTTAATTTCAACTACAACTTCATTTTCTTCTCCATAATTACTTTTAGCGGCTTTAGCGATAGCTTCTTCTAGCGCAGAAATTACTATTTCTTTCTCTATCATTTTTTCCTGAGCAACAGTTTCGGCTATTCTCAGTATTTCAATTTTATTTGCACTTACCATAATAAACTCATAAATAAAAAAAAAGTGGGCTTAACCCACTTTTGCCTGGTTTTAAAAAATATATAGCGTTTTCTATACACCTGTAATATCAATAAATCAAGTGTCTAAAATCCATTATTTCAAAGGGATATAAGGTAGATTTTTCCTTTTATTTCAATTGCTTTTCTTTGGTATTTGGAAACCCCATACAACTTATCATAAGTTGATAATATGCGCATTTCACATTCTTTATATAACTCAGCATCATTAACATAAATCTGCTTTTTAATATCTTCAAAATAAATTTTAGAGTCAGTTGTTATATAAATGCAAGATTTAGTCTTTATTAAATTATTAAGTAACTTGATATTTTCATAGGATAAGAGTCGTCTTTTATTATGTCTTTTCTTATTCCATGGATCTGGATTGATTATATATATCTTGTCAATTGACTTTGATTTTACAGAAGTTAAAAAATAAATACAATTTAAATTGCAAAGTAATACATTTTTAAGCCCAAGCTTTATGATCGCTTGTAGTACCTTTGAAATACCATTCAAATATACCTCAACACCAATATAAAGTTCTGAAGGGTTTACAACAGCTTCGTTAAGCAAAAATTCACCATCACCAAAACCTATTTCAACATTGATTTTGTTAAATTTTTTTTTTGAAAAAAATAATTTTTGATTAAATCTATTCTGTTGATGGTATCTTATGATTTCCTTATCTAAAGAAAATTTATCATAGTATTTTTTTAGTAAATTTAAACTTGTTGGTGAAATTTTTTTAGTAATTTTTCGTCCATGAAACCTGTAATACTCAGGAAAATCATTTTTTAGAGAAAACAAAAAAAATTTAAAATTTATTAATGAGATCTATTTTTTCCCAAGAGAAAGATCCATCATCTTGAGGTTCTCTTCCAAAATGTCCGTATGCAGCGCTTCGCTTATAGATTGGCATGTGCAAGTTAAGATGGTCTCTTATGCCACGCGGAGTCAGATCAATAATAGATGTAATTTTTTTTATTAGTTCTTCGTCTTTAACCTGTGAAGTTCCATGTGTATCAACATAGATTGATAAGGGATCAGAAACTCCGATCGCGTATGCTAGCTGAAGTGTACATCTTTCAGCAACTTCTGAGGCAACAACATTTTTAGCTATGTATCGCGCAATGTATGCAGCAGATCTATCAACTTTAGTAGGATCCTTTCCAGAAAATGCTCCCCCCCCATGAGGTGCGGCACCACCGTAAGTATCTACAATTATTTTTCGACCTGTAAGACCCGTATCACCATCTGGTCCTCCTATAACAAATTTACCAGTAGGATTTATTAATATTTCTGTTTCACTGTTCATCCATTCTTCTGGCATTATTCTTTTTATTATTGGAATGACAATTTCACCTACTCCATTTTGATCTAGGTGATCATCATGTTGTGTTGAAACTACAATTTTTGTACATGTTTCAGGAACGCCATTATTGTATTGAAGAGTTACTTGACTTTTAGAATCTGGTTGAATTCCAGGGGTTTTACCTTGTTTTCTCTCAGTTGCCATTTGTTCTAAAATCTTGTGTGAATAATAAATTGGCGCAGGCATCAATGAGGGAGTTTCTTTACAAGCGTATCCGAACATTATTCCTTGGTCACCAGCACCTTGGTCTTTATTGCCTGAAGCATCAACACCTATTGCTATATCAGCAGATTGACTATGCACACCTGAACAGTCAAATGAAAAATTTTCCCAATGAAAACCCTCTTGTTCATATCCTATTTCTTTAACTGCGTTTCTAGCTAATGACTCATAATCACATTTATAATTTTCTGGACCTCTAACTTCACCAGCCAATACTACTTTATTTGTTGTTACAAGAGTCTCCATTGCAACTCTGCAATTTTCTGGATTTTCTTGTGAAAGAAAGTCATCAACCACGGAATCTGAAATAATATCGCAAACTTTATCCGGGTGACCCTCAGAAACAGATTCGCTGGTAAATAGATATTTTTTATTCATATGTTAAATTTTTTCTCTTCTATGGATAGCATAGCCAATTATAAAAAATAAAACTATTAAAAAATACGTCAAAAGATCCCCATATTCTCTATACATAGTCTTCTTGATTTTTTTTGGAATTTTCACATCTAAGTAGGTAGTTTTATCAGATTCTATAACATTTATTACATTTCCTATAGGGCTAACTATTCCTGAAATACCCTTATTGGATGATCTAACTAATGGCAATCCTAGTTCGATTGATCTAAACCTAGCTTGTACAAAATGCTGTTTTGGGCCACTAAAGTTTCCAAACCAAGCGTCATTACTAATATTAATTAATAAGTCAGTATTATTAGAAAGACTTTTTCTGACAAAACTAGGAAAAATTACCTCGTAACAAATTAGCGGTGTAATATTATCAGGGAATTTTTGAAATTTTGACCCTTTTGTCAAATTATTATTAACAAATGAGTTTTCAGGAAATAAATCAGAATATAGATTTGAAAATGGAAAATACTCACCAAAGGGTACGAGTATTTTTTTGTCATAAGTGTAACCCATGTAATTAATTGAATTAAAATAATTATTTTCATTTTTTCTAAGGTATCCAACGACCCAATTTTTTGGCACCTTTGAATTAAATCCAAATGAAGTTTCAGGAAAAACGGTTATCAATTCTGATGATCCCACTGATGCAGTTTCTTCAATTGACCGATTTGTCCATTTGTCTTTTTGATCAAAATATGTGTGCACTATTCGTATTTCATTCTCTGAGTAGAATAATTGATTATTATTAATTCTAAAAAAACCAAACAAAAATAATAAAATAAGTATAAGAAACCCTATAAAAAGATAGGATTTATTTTTTCTATTATCTATATAGCTAAATATACAGATTGAACTAAAAACAGTTAATAATCCAAGTCCATATATTCCTAGAAAAGATACTGATTGTGAATAAACTAAAGACCAAGACCAACTATAACCAACTAAATTCCATGGTAATCCAGTGAATAAAATACTCCTTAGAAATTCAAATAGTACCCACATCGAACTAAAGTAGAATATTTTTGAATTTGATTTGCTCCAAAGATAGGCATTAAAGAATTGCAATACACCGAAAAAAAGAGACAAAGAAAGAGGAAAAAGAATAAAAATTATAGGAGCTAAATAAAATAAATTAGGATCAAGCTCAAGAATTGAGTTTGAAACCCAATACATGCTCACTAAAAAAAAGCCAAAACCAAATAAAATACCATTATAAAAAAAAATCTTATAATAATTTTTGAAGTTATAAAAAGTAAAGTCATTAAGTAAAAATAACATTCCAATGACAAATATTGATAAGAATGGAATAGTAAATGGCTCGAAACAAAATGCCAAAAGTATGCCTAAAATAAAACTTAAAATAAATATGCTTGATCTACTAGCTGGAATAACTTCCAATAAACTCATTATTTTTTTGGCGTTAGCACCTTAACAGATTTTATTTTCATTGGATCTGCATCTTTAATTTCAAAAATTGTACCTGAGTCATGCTTGATAATTTCTCCTCTCTGAGGTACGCGTCCTGTAATTGAAAAAATAAGACCTCCTAATGTATCAATATCATCATTCTCCCTCAAATTTTGAAACTTGCAATTAGTTACTCTTTCAAGTTCGTCAATTTCAACACGAGCACTTGCTTCAAAGGTATTTGTAGATGATTTAATCAACATAGGTATATTTTTTTGGTCATGCTCATCCTCGATTTCTCCAGTAATTTCCTCAATTACATCTTCAATAGTGATTAGGCCGTCAGTACAACCATATTCATCAATAACAATACCCATATGCAATCTAGTCATTTGCATTTTTAAAAGTAGGTCAAGCACAGGCATTGAAGGTGGTATTTCTAAAACCTCTCTTTTTAAATTGGATAAGAATGGTGTCTCTATTTTTTTTTGATTTTGTGCATTAACTAGATCCTTGATATGAACCATTCCAATAATGTTATCAAGATTTTTTTCATACACAGGTACCCTTGAGTGAGCTTCCTTTATAAAAACCTCAAGCACTTTCTCATAGCTATCATTGATTTCAACTGCGCCTATATCTGCTCTTGGAATCATTATATCCGCAGATCTTATGCTATTAATTTTTAAAATATTCAAAAGCATTAATCTTTCATGTTTAGAAATTCCTTCTATATCTTTGGTTTCACTATCTAAAACTGTTTCAATACTTTGCTTCAGTGAACCATTATTTAGTTTTTTGCTAATAAAAAATTTCTGTAATAATTTTTTAATCATGATTTACATTTTATATTGGCAAAAATTAGATTTTCAAATTTAGTCATTATCTTATGTTGTTTTTCTGTCTTATGATCAAAACCTAAGAGATGAAGCATGCCATGTATTGTCATCTTGCACAAGTAATCATATTTTGTCATTTTGATTTCATTTGCCTCTTCAAGTAATGTTTGATTTGCTAAAACAATATCACCTAAATAATAATTTTGTTCATAATTTGATTTCATTGGGAATGACAAAACATTTGTGGATTTGTTTTTATTTCGATATTTAAAATTTAATTCCTTCATTTTCTCATTTGAAGTAAGAAAAAAACTTACGTTCAAATTATGAGGAGTCGAAATTTTGACTGCTCTGAGTGTCTCATTTACTGTCTTGAAAATATACTTTTTAAAGAGTGGGAAATTTTTTTTCCACGCTACTTCATCAACATTATAATTCAATTGAATCATCTATTTGTTTTTTGATCAAATAGGTCTTTTATTTGATAATCGTAAGAGTCATAGGCATTTATAATTTTTGTCACCATTTCATCTCTCACGATATCTTTATGACCAAAATTAATGACTGAGACATCATCGATATGAGATAGAATTTTTATTGATCTTAGCAACCCTGACTCGCTTCTTTTTCCAAGATCTGTCTGGGAAGGGTCTCCAGTTACAACCATTCTTGAATTCTTGCCGCATCGTGTTAGGAACATTTTAATTTGATTATGTGTTGCATTTTGAGCTTCATCAAGGATTACAAAAGAATTATTAAGTGTCCTTCCTCTCATAAAAGCGAGCGGGGCTATTTCAATTTCTGATGATTGAATTTTTCTTAATGCAATTTCTGTTGGCATTAAATCATATAAGGAGTCGTACAAAGGTCTTAAATATGGGTCTACCTTTTCCTTTAAATCTCCAGGTAAAAATCCAAGTTTTTCACCAGCCTCAACTGCGGGTCTAGATAAAATAATTCTATCAAATTTATTTTCTAAGAGTTGAGAAACTGCAGCAGCAACTGCAAGAAAAGTTTTCCCGGTACCTGCCGGCCCGGTTGCAAATATGATTTGTTTTTTTTGCAGTATCTCTAGATACAAGTTTTGTAATTTACTCTTACCCACTACATCTAATTTTGAGGTCTTTGTAATATTAATATTCTTTATATTTTTTTTGTTATTCAAAATTTGCATCTTTAAATTCTCCTGCATTACATTAATATCAAAATCAACCTTTTTCTTTTGTTTTTTTTCCTTGATTGTTTGCGAAACAGCAATTTTTATAATTTCTATACTTTCTTTTTTTCCCTGTATAATTAATTGATTGCCTTTCTGGAATGTTTTAACTGGCAAACATTTTTCAAAAAATTTTAAATTTTCATTATTAATACCAAATACGTCCAAGACTTCAGAATTGGCTACATTTATAGTGGATGAGATATATTCATTTTTGTGATTAGTTTTATAATCGCTATGAGATAATCTATTTTTCAAATCCTAAATTAGTCCTAATTCAACAATTAGCATATAAGTTCTTAGGGTTGCAAGTTGAAATATATACATTTTTTACATCCCCTGGGTTTATATTTTTTGATTTTATATAAACTGCTTGCATGTATGAAGTTCTGCCAAAAAAATATTCAGAATTACTACTTTGATTTTCAACTAAAACTTCAGTATTTGTACCACAAAAACTTTTATTAAATTCAAATTGTATTTCTCTTAGTTTATTTTGAAGGATAGAAAGTCTCTCTTTTTTGACATATAAAGGTGTTTGGTCTTTTTCAAGTGCCGACTTAGTACCAGGCCTTGCGCTATAAATAAATGAATAAGATTGAGTAAATTTTATTTTTTCTATTAAATCTAGCGTTTTTTTAAAATCGTCATCAGTTTCACCTGGATAGCCTACTATAAAATCAGATGATATTTCAATTTTTGGGTTAACAGATTTTAACTTTTCAATAATTTTTATGTAAAAATCGGTATCATATTTTCTATTCATTTTTTTTAAAACTTCAGAGGATCCCGACTGAACAGGTAAATGAAGAAAAGGCATAAGTTTGTCATTTGTTGAATGTAGCTTTATTAAATCATCACTCATATTAATTGGATGTGAAGTTGTATACCTTATTCTTCTAACTTTCTTATTTTTACTAATCTCTTCAATCAAATCTGATATATTTATTTTTTTCCCATTATCAGTAAAATTATACGCATTTACATTCTGACCAAGTAACACTATTTCTTTTGCACCATTTTTCGTGAGAGAGTCAACTTCATCAATCAAAGATTTCATAGGACGAGAATACTCAGGTCCTCTTGTATAAGGCACAACACAAAATGAACAAAATTTATCACAACCTTCTTGAATTGTTACATATGAGGAAATACCTTGAATTTTTTTTTGCTCAGTAAGGTAATCAAATTTCTCGTTTATAATAAACTCAGTATTTATTTGTTTTGGATTTATACTTAAATCATCAATCATCTGTGGAAGTAAATGGTAACTCTGTGGACCCAAAATGATGTCAATTGATGTATTTTTGTTAAACATCTCAACATTTTCTGCCTGTGCTACACAACCAACAACAGCAATAGTTTTATTTTTATTGTATTTATTTAATCGTCCAATATCAGAATAAAGTTTGTGAGCAGCTTTATCTCTTATGTTGCAAGTGTTAAAAACAACTAAATCGGCACTTTCTAAATTATCATCCTGTTTTAAACCCTTATTCTCTAAGATCGATATAATTTTTTCACTGTCATAAATATTCATTTGACAGCCATATGATTTTATAAAAAAAGTTGAATGGATCATTTTAATTAATTTTTATTGTTTGATTGAGACCAGTTAATATTTGTTTTTCACAATAAATTGCTAATTCTTTTCTGTTTTCAAAATTTTTAATACTCACTAATTCATGAAAAATAATATCTACTGTAATCTTGCCAGATTTTAAAAAGTTTGCCATGGCTGCCACCATAGATGTATCACCAACCCATGCTATATTACGTCTTAAATATATTCCCATAGGAATGTTGTTTAACTTAGAGTAGCATATTGAAATTGGCTGAATGTTGATTTGACTATTTTTATCAAATGCACACTCCAGCATGGAAGATTTAAAATCCATAATGCCATTTCCATCAGAGGTTGTACCTTCTGGGAAAATAATAAAATTTTCTCCATTTTGAAGATTTTTTTGAATAAGTTGATTGTATTCTATAATTTTGTTTTTATTTTCATTATCTATAAAAAAAGTATTGCTAAGTTTTGCCAAAAAACCAAAAATACCCATGTTAGCAACTTCTTTTTTTGCAATAAATCTTGCATTTAATAATGTTCCTAAACAAATTATATCAAACCAAGATACATGGTTTGCAATATATAAAACTCCACTGTTTTTTTTATTATGTTTAGATGCATCAAAGTCGATATTAATACCTGTGATCACTTGTATCATTTTATAAAAAAGTAGAGGATAAAGTTTTTTAAATTTGAAACCTACAACATTAAAAAAAAATTGTATTGGTATTGATATAGCAATTACCAGAGCTAAAAAAAATAATATTGAAATCAGCCTTAACACGGACATCTAATTATTTTTCTTTATTTTAACTCCATAAAGTTCAAGTCTGTGGTCAACAAGTTTATAACCAAGTGAGTTGGCGACTGCGCGTTGAATGTTTTCGATTTCCTCATTAGTGAATTCGTGTATTTCTCCTGACTCAATGTCTATCAAGTGATCGTGATGATGATCTTCAATAGCTTCGTATCTGGACCTACCGTCTTTAAATTCATGTTTTTCAATTGCTCCATATTCTTCAAATAACTTAACTGTTCTATAAACTGTTGCAATACTAATATTTTTGTCTTTTTCATTAGCATTTAAAAAAATTTCATTTACATCAGGGTGCCCATTCAGACTCATTTCGGTTATAACATCAGCAATAATATTTCTTTGCCCTGTCATTCTTAGACCTTTTTCCCTACACATTTTTTTTACATCAATCATACGTATTTCTTAATAATAATTACTTATATATAAAGGTTTTGGATCATTATTAACAATCATATTATGTATAATAATTTCTTTTAGTTCTTGGAAATTATAAGATACTAGATAGAAATTCTCTTTTATTTTCTTGGATATTTTGTCCCTAAAGTGCGACTCAAGTAAAATATCATCATAAATATATACTGTTTGACGGTTTATATTTAATTTCTCGTTGTCAAAATCTATTAATTGCACTTCGTTTATGGCTTTATTATCCCTAAATGTTTGTTTAAAAAATTGATTACCTTTAAAGTGTAGTAATATACATTTGAGTTTAGCACATTTCGCTATTTTTACTTTATAATTTATTATTTCAAATTTAGATAAACCAAAAATATTTAGTTTTATGGTTAATTTTAGAGACTTTGCAAAAGTTAATGCAGATCTAATGCCTGTAAAACTTCCAGGCCCTGTAATTACATAAATTGTTTTTAATTTTTTTATATTTTTTTCATGTTTTTTAAAAAATTTTTCAATTTCAAATATAAGCATTTCAGATATGTTTTTTTTTGTTTTTAATTCTTTTTCAATCAAAATATTATTACTTAAAATTGCCATTTTAAATGAATTAGTAAAATCTAGAATTAGAAACATATTATTGCTATTTTTAACATATAGACTAAAAATTAGATGATATGAATAATTTTTTTTTGACCAAATCTAATAAAAGTTATTTTATATTTTTACTAGTTTGCTTTTCATATTCTTTGCCTGCCTTTGCTGAGCCTGGTATTTCAGTATTTATGTACCACAGATTTGGAGAAGATAAATATCCTTCGACAAATGTAAGTGAGGAGCAATTTTACTCTCATATTGATTATATTTTGAGTAATGAAACTAAAGTGATTAAGCTTGAAGATTTGATTAAGGATTTAGATCAAAATAATCAATTTGATAAAAAAGCTGTAGCGTTTTCTGTTGATGATGCTTACAGTTCTTTTTATAAAATTGCTTGGCCAGTTTTTAGAGATAATAACATTCCAGTTACATTGTTTATATCAACAGACATTATTGATAAAAAAACAAAAGGTTACATGAATTGGGCAGAAATAAAAAAATTTATTGATGAGGGTGGGAGTGTTGGCCAGCACACGTCTACTCATTTACACTTGCCATTGAATAGTGTTTCAGAGATAAAAGAGGACATATTAAATTCTCATAAAAGTTGGATTAAAAATGTTGGTTTCATACCGTCATTATTTGCTTATCCCTATGGCGAAACAAGTATTGAAGTAATTAATATTTTAAAAGAATTTAACATTTCTCATGCATTTGGTCAGCATTCTGGGGTCATTTCAAGTTCTGATAATAGATACTATTTACCTAGGTTTTCCTTAAATGAGAGGTTTGGAGAAAAAGATAGATTTGAATTTGCAGTAAACGCCTATTCTTTAAAAATTAAAAACTTTTTACCATTGGATATGTTGCTTACTAAAAATAAAAAACCGATCATTGAATTTAGCATACTTACCAACTTAAAAAATAGTTCACTCGATTGCTTTTCAAATCCTGGTGGTGAATGGGAAAAGCAGGAATTGACAAATATAAAAAAAGATAGGGTACAAATTAGATTGAAGGATAGCTATTTGGTCGGAAGAGCCAGACTAAACTGTACAACTAAGATAGATGATGATTGGTATTGGTTTGGATACCAATTTTTAGTTAAATAATATCAGTCATCAATAAAAGCTCTTGATGTATACTTAAACTATCAAAATCTTCAAATTTATTTATTTCAATAATTTTTTTCACTTTATCAATATAGTCATCTTCAATAGAATAATTAAATAGATAATCTACTAAATTTGTTCCTTTTAAAGGAATCATATTTGATCTATATACAAATCTGTTAATACGAAATTCATTATAATGAAAGTTTGTATTTAAATTTTTCATATAAGACGCAACTGACTCGCTTAAACTATTAAAAGATTTAATTTTATATTTGGCGTCTGTTTCTCTTTCATTTGGAACAATTCCTTCATTTGCATTGCCCCAAACGTATTGACCAAATAGTGCATTACCTTCATACGCAAATCTTGACGTTCCCCATCCACTTTCAATTACTGCTTGAGCTAACGCAAGAGATACTGGTATTTCGTCAACATTAATTAATAAAGCATCTAAAGAGTCTACTTTATAATCTTTCATTAGCTTTTGAGCCCAAATTGCCTCTTTGCGTGATATTTTATTAATATTACTTTTTATCGATTTAATTTTTTTATTAATTGATAAGAGTTTTTCATTTTCCTGAACTATTAAAGGTAATGTAATTTTAATAAATAGCTCTTTTCTATTTTGTATTGACTTAATGCTTTTCAAGTCATTAGGTAATTTAACAACTGTTATATTCGGAATAATCTTAGTTTCTCTAATTTGGTCAATGTGGAGGTCATCAATAAGCTTATTTTGTAGTAAAGATTTAGCTGTTTGTAAGTCCCTGATGTATGAAATTTGTAAATCTTTTTCGCTGCTATTTATAGATACATTCTTAGTCATAATTGACTTTTGATAGAAACTATTTGTAAAAATTAATGATGTCAAAACTGATAGTACAATTAGTAAAAAAATAAAATAATATATTCTAAATAAAAATTTAATGCTTTTATTTTGAGTAATTAAAATATTCATGCTTTTAAAACTTTAAAATACTTGCTCAACTTTTTGTACTTCAGGAATGTGGTGCTTAAGCATATTTTCTATGCCATTTTTCAATGTAATTGTTGCACTTGGGCAACCTGCACAACTACCGTTTAGCAAGAGATGAGCAACGCCGTTTTCATATTTTATAAACTTTACATCACCCCCATCCTGCATTATTGCAGGCCTAATCTTTTTTGATAAAATACTATTGATCATATTCACTACCTTGATATCTTCATTGTCAAACTCAACAGTATCTAATTCATCAGAGTTATTATCTTCCTTTTCAACAGCTGGTAAGCCAGAGTTTATATGATTTGAAATCACATTCAATATGGAGGCTTTGAGTTGATCCCAAGTGTACTCAGTTTTATTAACTGATATACAATTCTTATTAAACAATAACTTTTCAATTCCTTTTATTTTAAAAAGTTCGTCTGCCAATACTGAATGTGTATTATCACTAGATTTATTGAACTCTATAGGATCAACGCATAGCTGATAATCTTCAAGAATGAACTTTAAAGAGTTTGGGTTTGGCGTTGATTCGGTTTGTATAAACATATGCTTTAAAGTTATATAGAGAGATTCATAAAATTTTAAAGTTTTGATGAAGTTAATTATTAAGTTACTGAAATTAAATTGATTTTTAATCAGACCTTGAAGCCAAATCATCAATTAAATCGTCTGAAAGACCTTGCGGTATTATTACAACAGGTACCGGTAATTTTCCTGATTTTTGTCCTGCCAAAAGAGATACAAGGGGTCCCGGTTGATCTGCTTCAGCAGCAGCTAGAACAAGAAATCTAATTGCATTATCCTCTTCAAGTGTCTCGATTATTTTTTCACTTGTAATTCCCTCTTTAATCATTAATTCTGGAACTATATTAGTTAGCTCATTTATGACTTTAGACCATTTCTGTAGTTTTTCTTGTGCCTTGTCTCTTGCTTCTTGAAGAATAATGTCTTCAATTGACTGCCATTGTTGAGGATCGAATTGCTCAATAACATTTAATAAAATTACATTCCCTTTTGTACTTTGTGCACGCTTCGCGGCAAACCTGATTGCCACGTTTAACTCTTTTGATTCATCAACTATTACTAAAAATTTCGATCTATGTTTCATTTCTTATAAATCCTACTAAATCATATACATCATTAAGAGTTTTTTGAGCAACCTCATTTGCTTTGTTTTGGCCGTCTTGTAAAATTTCTAAAAGATAATCTTTATTTTGCATAAGTTTTTTGATTTCTGATGTAATCGGTTTTATTTGTTCCACAAGAATATCAGATAAATCAGACTTAAAGTTTGAAAAATTTTGTCCTTTATATTTTTCAACTAGCATCTGTTTTTCAATACCGGTAAAGCCTGAGTAAATGTTAAGCAAATTATTAATTTCATTCAATTTGAGAATATCTTTAATTTTTTCTGGCATTAATGTATCAGCAGTTTTTGCTTTTCTTATTTTTTTAATAATTATATCACTTTCATCTAAAAGGTTTATGCGCGAATATTCAGATAAATCTGATTTACTCATCTTTTGACTTCCATCTTTCAGGGACATTATTCTTGAAATATTTTTGTCTATTATTGGTTCAGGAATTGGAAAGAAATTTTCACATTTAAAATCGCGATTGAATTTCTGTGCGATATCCCTGGTCAGCTCAAGATGTTGCTTTTGATCGTTTCCAACTGGGACATGCGTTGCCTTATAAATTAGAATATCGGCAGCCATTAAGTTAGGATAAGTAAATAAACCTGAGCTCGCATTCTCCTTATCTGCACCAGCTTTATCTTTAAATTGTGTCATTCTATTCAACCACCCCATTCTTGTAACACAATTAATTATCCAAGCTAACTCAGCATGAGCAGATACACTGCTTTGATTAAAAATTGTACTAGTTTTTGGATCTATACCTGATGCAATATAAGTCGCTGCAACTTCAAGAGTGTTTGTTTTTAAAATCTTTGGATCTTGTTTAACAGTTATTGCATGTAAATCTACAATACAAAAAAAACAGTTATAGTCATTTTGCATATCCACAAAGTTTTTAATTGCACCAAGATAGTTTCCTATGTGAAGGTCGCCTGAGGGTTGCACTCCCGATAATACTGTATTTTTTTTCATTTCAATCATGTTGCAAAATCTTTTTAATTTCAGAATATTTAAACGGCTTGTAAAAGGAAATCATAATAAAATAAAGTATTATTGAGGAAAGTACTGAAAATAAAAGAAATATAATTTCCTTATGATCTACTAAATTAAAAAATCCTGAATTATTTTTTAAAAATATTAAATATAAATACATTAGCAATGAGACTGCAATGATAATTGCTGTAGGTAAAATAATTGTATTGCTAATTTTATAATAGTTATTTTTTTGTAAATAGTAGTACATAAGTAAAACACTTATCCAAGCTGAAACGCTTGTAGCTATTGGAATACCAGTAAAACCTATGTAAATAAATAAGACTATACTTAATGATATATTTAAAAATAAATTAATGGCTGTAACATATAAAGTGGGTTTGGCATTTTCATATGCAAAAAATATAGGCGTGTAAATTTTCATGAGAATAAATGCGACAAGACCTAAAGAATAGAATTTAAGGGCTTCAGAAGTGAAAAATGAGGATTTTTCATTAAATTCTCCTCGTTCAAACAAAACAGCAATAATTTGCTCTGAGAGAACAAAGATTCCTACTGATGCGGGAACAGCAAATAATAATGAATATAACAAAGCATATTCAATTGTAATTTGAATTTTTTCAATACTTTCTGTTTTTATCTTACTTGAAATTGAGGGGAGGATTGCAATTCCAATTGCTATTCCAATAAGTGCAAGTGGTAGTTGATAAACACGATCTGCGTAATAAAGGTATGAAATAGCGCCGCTCTCGTAAGAAGCAATTATTGTACCAATTAATATGTTAATCTGTAATAATCCAGACGAGAAAAAGCTTGCACTAAATAATTTGGCAAACCGCTTGATATAAATTGTGTATATTTTTGTGGTAAATAAGAAAAAAATATTTTTTCTAGTCAAAGCAATTAAAAGAAACACAACCTGGATTAAACCTGCAGTGATTACACCCCATGATAGAAATAATAAATAATTTGCTGTCAAATAAGCTGCAATGATAAGAGCAATAATCAATGTAATGTTTAATATAATTGGAAGAGCAGCCGATAAAGCAAATTTATTATGTGAATTTAAAATTGATGAACAAATTGAAGAAATACTTATTAGTATCAAAAAAGGAAAAATTATTCGTGAAATCTTAACTAGCTCATTAAATTTCTCACTATCATTTACAAAACCAGGAGCCAATATAGTTACAAAGTAAGGCATAAAAATTTCAATGATTAGTACAACCAATGATGATGTAATAATAAAAAGCCAAAAAATACTTCCAGCGAATTTTTGTGCATCTTGAATTAAATTGTCTTTAATTAGCTTGGTGTAAATCGGGACAAAAGCTGAATTAAGTGCTCCTTCTGAAAATATCCTTCTAAATGTATTTGGAAGCCTAAAGGCAACAAAGAAAATGTCTGCTATAATTCCAGTGCCTAAAAAATTGGCAATCATAATATCTCTTAAAAAACCAAATATTCTACTGAAAGATGTAAATAAAGAGTATATAAATGAGGATTTTAAAACGTTCATATTAATATTGTTTATTAATCTATTTTGATTTAAACAACTTCGTAAGTAAAATTTCACCCAATATATATCTTTTGAATTTGAAAAGAAGGTAAAAACCTATATAAATTTCAAAAAAAGCATATGAATAAAAAAGACAGAGAAGAGCATTTTAGTGAAAAAGAAGCCTTAGTTTTTCACGCGCAAGGCAAACCTGGCAAAATAGAAATTAAAGCTACAAAACCTCTTGAAACTCAAAGGGATCTTTCATTAGCTTATTCACCTGGTGTTGCTGCCCCGGTCAATGCAATAGCGGATGACACTAGTACGGTCTACGACTATACAAGTAAGGGAAATCTAGTTGCAGTAATTTCAAACGGAACAGCTATCTTGGGCCTTGGAAATTTGGGTGCCCATGCATCTAAACCAGTTATGGAAGGTAAATCTGTTCTATTTAAAAGATTCTCTGATATAGATTCAATCGATTTAGAGATAGACACTGAAGATGCTGAAGAGTTTATTAATTCAGTTAAATATCTAGGGCCTTCATTTGGTGGAATTAATCTAGAAGATATTAAGGCTCCTGAGTGCTTCATTATAGAAGACTCACTGAGAGAGATCATGGATATTCCTATTTTCCATGATGATCAACATGGAACCGCAATAATTTCTGCTGCTGCATTATTAAATGCCATGGACTTAACGAACAAAAAAATTAATGAAGTCAAAATTGTTGTGAATGGAGCTGGTGCTGCTGGTATAGCGTGTTTAGAACTATTAAAAGCGATGGGGATGCCAAATGAAAATGCAATACTGTGTGACACTAAGGGTGTTATTTATTCTGAACGAAATGAAAATATGAACCAATGGAAATCTGCACATGCAGTAAAAACTAAATGTAGAACTCTTGAAGATGCTTTAAAAGGAGCTGATATTTTTTTTGGACTTTCAATTGGAAACATCATTAGTCAAAAAATGGTTTTATCAATGGCAGAAAAACCAATCATTTTTGCAATGGCAAATCCTGAACCAGAAATATTACCTGAAAAAATTAAAGAATGCAGAGACGATGCAATTATTGCAACTGGAAGATCTGATTACCCTAATCAGGTTAATAATGTCCTTGGCTTTCCATATATATTTAGAGGTGCCTTAGACGTGAGAGCAAAAACAATTAATTTAGAAATGAAGATTGCCGCCGCTAAAGCTATTGCTGAACTAGCAAAGGAAGATGTACCAGACGAAGTGGCTAATGCCTATCCGGGGAAAAGACCTCGATATGGACCAGATTATATAATTCCATCTCCATTTGACCCAAGGCTAATTAGTAAAGTGCCACCAGCAGTTGCGAAGGCTGCAATGGACACTGGTGTTGCAAGAAGAGCAATTGTTGATATGGAAAACTACTCTAACGAATTATCTGCAAGATTAAATCCTTCCGCTGGTCTTTTACAAAAAGTTTTTCAAGAAGTAAAAGAGAATCCAAGAAGAGTTATCTTTACTGAAGGTGAGGAAGAAGACATGATTAGAGCTGCAGTGATTTTTCTAAATAATAGAATGGGTACTCCAATTTTAATTGGTAGAGACGAGGTAATTAAAAGTAAAATGAAAGATATGGGCTTAGACTTTTTTGATCAAATGGAAATTCACAGTACTAGAAATAAAATGGAACATGATCGATATGCAGATCATATTTATCACCGACTGCAAAGAAAAGGTTTTCTAAAAAAAGATTGTTTAGATTTATTAATTAGAGAAAGAAATGTTTTTGCGGCTTGCATGGTATCTCTTAAAGAAGCTGATGCAATGGTTTGTGGACTTACAAGAAGTTATGCAGCATCATTGGAAAGTATAGAGTATGTTCTGGACCCAATACCTAATAAAACTATTCTAGGCATGACTGTGATGTTATGTAATGGTAGAACGGTTTTTGTAGCAGACTCAAATGTTCATGATATGCCCAATGCGTCACAATTAGCAAATATTACTCAGGAGAGTGCAGAGGTTGTTAGAGACATATTTGGCATTGAGCCAAAAGCGGCACTAGTTTCTTATTCAAATTTTGGTAAACCTTTTACGGAAAGATCAGTGTACATGAGGGATGCAAAAAAAATTCTCGATGAAAGAAATGTTGATTTTGAATACGATGGTGAAATGGGCGCAAATACAGCTCTAAATGAAAATCTAATGAGTCTTTATCCATTTTGTAAATTATCAGGACCTGCCAATTTACTTATTATGCCGGCAATACATAGTGCAAGTATTTCTACAAAAATGCTGCAAGAACTTGGGGGTGGCACGTTAGTTGGTCCTTATT
Organism: uncultured Pelagibacteraceae bacterium; assembly: GCA_902613805.1. GTDB lineage: Bacteria > Pseudomonadota > Alphaproteobacteria > Pelagibacterales > AG-422-B15 > CACNXQ01. The sequence goes on along the minus strand of CACMIV010000001.1, from coordinate 452,064 downwards.
TGGTTGGATTTAAAGAGAGTATACAAATTGCGCCTTTAGGTGCAAATGTTGCTGACATCGTTAATCTTGCCGCATTATCAGCATTCAAAAGTTAATCTTCTAAAAATCTAGAAATTTCTCTGATTGCTTGTTTTGCTTCAGGTAAAAATCCAAAAATTTGCCATACATGAGGTAAGTTATTGTAAACAGAGAGATTTACTTCATTGCCTCCCTCTTTGATTGCAGCAGCTACGTCGAGAGAGTCACTGTATAGTATTTCAATATCACTTACTTGAATTAATGTTTTTGGAAAGTTAGAATATTTAGCAAATGCAGGGGATATAAGAGGGTTCTTATAATCTTGATTAGGGGCGTACCATTCTTTGACAGTATTTTGCATTGATAGTGAAGTATTTAACCAATTATCGTAAGACAAATAAGGGTCAGATTTTGAATTTTCTTTAATACTTCTTCCTTCTCCAGTGAGGTCAGTCCAGGGTGACAATAAAAATAACTTTGATGGTAATTTTTGATTCAACTCCTGTAATTTTAGAGTGCTTACTAAAGTTAAGTTTCCACCAGCTGAGTCTCCTCCAAAAAAAATATTTTCACTTCTAAATCCTTTTTTTAGCAGGGCATTATAGCTGCTAACAGCGTCATTGATTGCTTGGGGAAAATTACTTTCAGGTGAGAGTGAGTAATCAATTGCAAATATTTGAATAGATGACGTATCCGCCAATGACAAAAGCATGTTTTGATGAGTTTCAGGCGAACCAGCAACATACCCCCCACCATGGAAATATAATATACATTTTTCTCTATTAAATTCCTTTCGTGTAAAGTGTAGTGCTCTTATGCTATCTAAATAAATTTCATTTGAAGTAATATATGATTTAGATTTACTAAAAATGAATTTTTGTAAAAGCTTTAATCCAAATGATGCGTCAAGATCGGTATATCCATCTTGGTTCATCATTTTTCTAGCTTCTGTATAGGACCTCTCTTCAACTGGGGGTTGCGCTTCTTTAATGTATTTTTTGAGCATAAAGTTCAATATTTTGGCTTGTAAACTCATAAGATGAAAGTGTATTATTTTTTATTAAGTTGATCCCATATTATCTTGGATATATCTATTTTGTGTAATCGCTTAATTTCCTGAATACATGTTGGTGAGGTAACGTTAATTTCTGTTAAATATTTTCCAATAATATCAATGCCTACAAAAAAAAGACCTTCATTTTTTAGGAAGCCTTTTATTTCTCTACAAATTTTTAAATCATTTTTTGACATTGTAATTGCCTCGCAATTACCTCCAACATGGATATTCGATCTAATATCATTACTTTGGGGAATTCTTCTTAATGCGGCAATTGGTTCGCCATTTATTAAAATGATTCTTTTATCTCCTTTTTTTATTTCTGGAAGGAATTTCTGAACAATGAAAGGCTCGCTAAGATGATCAATGAATCTTTCAATTATCTGATTATAATTTTTATCACTTTTATCTAATAAAAATATACTTGTACCACCGTTTCCATAAAGAGGTTTGATAACAGATTTTCCATATTTTTTCACAAAACTATCTACTTCATTTTTTGTCCGAGTGATAATAGTTGGTGGTATTATATTTCCATAAGCAAGCATTGATATCTTCTCAGGAGCATTTCTAATTCCTTTGGGATGATTTATAATTTTTGTGAAATCGCTAATTTGTTCAAGGAGATGCATAGAGGAAATATATTCCATATTGTAAGGTGGATCTTGTCTTATAAAAATATAGTTGAAAAGTTTAAGATCAACAGCCCGCTTTTTGCCAAGTAAATAGTTTTCGATCCTACCATTCTTGAAATATATTTCCTGAATTTCGGCATAAACTGAATTGTTTTTGTAGGTTAATGAACTTGGTAAAAAACAAAAATTTTTGTTTTTTCTTTTTTGAGACTCTAAAATTATTGGAAGAGTGCTATCTGTTTTAACATTAAGACTTTCAATGATGTCTATCTGAAATCCAATTTTCATATCTATTATAAATCACTTGATTTTATAGTTATGTAGTCGATGACTTCATCAACACCATATACATTACTAGCTATGCTTATAACTAATTCTCGCTCTTTTTCAGTTTTGGCAATACCTATTATGTAAACCAATTTATTAACTGTCTCCACGTTATAATTTAGAGAATTTACTTTCTCTTCCAGCATTAATTTTCCTAAAATTTTTGTACTTATAATTAAATCGTCTGCAAAATTTAAAATACTGTCTGAGTTACTAATTTGTATTTCATTGATTACTGTTTTAACGCCCTTAACACCCCATGCAATTTTTGTAGCCTCAATTTTCAGATCAATATTCTCAACTGTACCTGTTAGTAACACACGTCCTTGTGATACTTCTACATCTATATTAAAAAATAAATTTTCACTTTGATCAAAATATGTATTTTTAATAACAGTTTTTATAATCGCATCATCAACAAACTCACCGATTGACCTCTCCTCTTGAGAAACAGTTGCAACTTTAACAGCTGTTCCTGTTACAACTTGTGCACAGCTAGATAAGCTAAAAACAAACAAAGGTATAAATATTAATATTATTTTTTGTTTAATTTTCATACCTTAATATATAATAATTTTTATCTCATAGTTATTTATTTATCAACAATTGGTAGATTTCCCTTTTTGGTATTTCTAAATCTTTTGCAACGGTTTTTGCTACTTCAGATATGCTTAGACCATCTTTCATTAATTTATGTGCAAATGTAATTATCTCACTTTTTGAAAAATTGATTTGATTTTTCTTTTTTAGCGGTTCTAATATAAATGTAATTTCACCATATATTTTTGTTCTTTTTTCTAAATTTGAAATTAATTCCAAAATAGTTGAATTAATTATCTCCTCATTTCTTTTTGTAAGCTCTCTTATAAAAGTAATTTTAGAATTATTATGGTAATGAACTATTAATTTTAGAGTTTTTAAAATTCGATTTGGTGACTCAAAAAATATAGTTGGACTATCATTCGATTTCATTAAATTAATTTCTTTTAATATATTTTTTTTTTGCCTTGGAAAAAAACCTCTAAATGAATAAGCCGTACTTGAAAAATTTGAGAGAACGATACTTGCTGTAGGAGCTGAGGGGCCAGGTATAGAGAATATTTTAATTTTATTTTCCGAACAGGCCTTTATAAGGTCAGATCCAGGATCTGAAATTATAGGGGTGCCTGAGTCAGAAATAAGAGCGACTGAAAAACCAGACTGCAATTTTTTTAAAATACTTGGTATTACTCTTTTTGAATTAAATTTATGAAAAGGTCTTAACTGCGTACTTATTCCATATTTAGTGGTTAACTTTTTACTTACTCTTGTATCTTCACAAATTATCAAGTCTACACATGATAATAACTTAAGAGATCTAAGCGTAATATCACTTAGATTACCAATTGGTGTTCCAATGATATAAAGGCCATTTTCAATCTTTTCGTATTCTAATAATCCATTAATATATTCAATATTTAGTTTCATATTATGATCAGTTTAAAAAAACTATATTTCTTTTTCCTCATTATTATATGTTTTGCCTTTCTTATAAGCTGTGAAACATCTACATCCAGCCAAACAAATACTGTAGCACAAAACCAATCATTAATAACGAGTAATACAAGTGGGAAGCAAAACAATATTTTGAATGATTTAAATAGAGCCAAAGTAGAAAATGAAAAAAATGAAATAATTATAGAAATTGGCCTAATGTTGCCTTTAAGCGGAAAGCATTATCTTCTAGGAAAGTCTCTATTAAATACAGCGCAACTAGCATTAGAAAAAACAAATCAAAAAAATATTATTTTTAATGTTATTGATACAGGTAAAGAAGAGAGCTTATTAACTGAGGTTTATAATCTACTCGAAAAAGATATTGAAATTATTATTGGACCTGTTTTTACTGATAAGGTCATTCAGCTAAGTGAAATTATTAAAGAAAAAAATATACCGATGATCACTCTTTCAAATAATTCAATTTTAGAAGAAGTGGGTATTTCTGTTTTTGGTCTTACACTTGAAGATGAAATTAGAGCCTTACTGAGTTATTCAATTAATAAAAATTTAAATAGATATGCAGTTATTCTTCCAAATAATGAGTATGGCAAAAGAGTTAAAAAAGAAACTGAAGTTTTTAAATCAAAGAATACTTTAACTTCTTTTAAGTATGTATTTTATAATCCAAAATCTCCAGATTTTTACAAAATCTCAAAAAACATATCAAATTATGAAAAAAGAAAAATTCAACTTGAAGATAAAATTAAGGAACTTGAAAATGAAAATTCTATTCAAGCAGATAAACAGCTAAAAAAACTATATAAAAAAGATACCTATGGTGAATTAGATTTTGAGGCATTATTAATTTTTACGCAAAGTTTTGAGGAGCTATCAAACCTTAGCTCTATTCTTCCATATTATGATGTTGATCCAAAAAAAATACAATATATGGGAAACTCACTATGGGCACAAAATTTATCTCTTAAGGAACCTGGTTTAGAGCATAGTTACTTCACATCTTTCAACATAAATAACAAAAAAGAATTCGAAGAGGAATATGTTAATCTTTTTAAATCTCAACCACACTCAATATCAACTTTAATTTATGATATTGTTGGTCTTATAGGCAAACTTCATTCAGAAAAAAATGTATTTAAAGTAAACAGGCTTTATACAAACAGTGGATTTATAGGTATTAATGGATGGTTTAAGATTAATAAAAATGGATCGGTATTACGCAATCCAAATGTCTACCAGATAAAAAATCAAAAGTTTATTTTATTGAATTAAAATTTGTACGTTTGAAGAAATTTTTTCATCTTCCTAAATGCAATGGCTCTATGACTTATTCTCTCCTTATAATCAAAATTCATCTCGCCAAAGGTTTTTCTGTATCCATTTGGCACAAAGATTGGGTCATATCCAAAACCATTTTTTCCTAACGCAGGGAATTGAATATGGCCATACTTTTTTCCTTCAAAAACTCTAAAATCATTATTTGGAAAATAAATTGAAAGAGCACAACAAAAAAAAGCCTTTCTTGACGATTTATTCAACAACTGATTTCTTGTCATTTTATGTTCTATTTTTTTCATTGCCAGATCAAAGTTCTTTGATTTACCCGCCCAGCGTGCCGAATAAATACCAGGATCGTTATTTAGAGACAAAATACAAAGCCCACTGTCATCAGCTATAGAGGGAATACCTGATTTTAAAGATGCATTTTTTGATTTTATAAGAGAATTTTCTCTAAAAGTTTTACCATTTTCTACTGGTTCATTAATTTCAAATTTTTTTGCAGAATAAATTTTAAAGCCTAGAGGTTTTAAAAGAGATTTTATTTCTTTTACCTTGCCCTCATTGTGACTAGCAATAACTATTTCTTTTATATTTTTAATCACTTAAAATTTTTTTTTGCATTTGGATGATCTCAGAGATCCCTGATTTTGCAAGTTCCAACATTGCATTAAATGACCTCTCCTCACAAAGCTTTTTTTCCGAAGTCATCTGTACTTCAACTAATTTACCACTTTCTGTTATTACAAAATTTGCATCTACTTCAGCATTTTGATCTTCTTCAAAATCTAAGTCTAAATAAGGCTCACCATTTATAATTCCACAGCTAATCGCGGCAACATATTCAGTAATTGGATTTTTTTTTATAATTTTTTTATTAAGCATATGATTAATGCATAATTGAAGTGCGATAAATGATCCTGAGATTGAAGCGGTTCTTGTTCCACCATCTGCTTGAATAACATCACAATCTATTATTATTTGTAATTCTCTTAAATCTTCTAAATTAACTATAGATCTTAATGATCTTCCAATTAGTCTTTGTATTTCCTGTGTTCTACCGGATTGTTTACCTTTAGCGGCCTCTCTAGACATTCTCTCAGAAGTTGATCTTGGTAACATCCCATATTCTGCTGTTACCCACCCAGTCTCTGAATTTTTTAACCATCTTGGTAAATTTCTATCAAGCGATGCACTGCAGATCACATGCGTATCACCACATTTAATTAAGCATGAGCCTTCCGGATTGTATGAAAAATTAGGAATTATTTCTATATCTCTTAATTGGTTAATATTTCTATTATTTCTCATTGAGTGATAAATTATACTATGTATTGACGAAAATAATATAGATCATTACATAATTAAATATGGCCAAAAATAAAAATAAAAAAAATTTAGACCCCAAGCCAGCTAAAGCAGATGAAAATTCTGAAGTAAAAACAGAAGAAGCGGGAGCTGAAGATAATGATAAGCTTAAAGAGCTTGAAAGTAGGCTTCTAACCAGCCTGGCTGAAAATGAAAATCTAAGAAAAAGATTTGATAGAGAAAAAGAGGACTTAAGCAATTATGTGATTTCGAATTTCGCAAAAGAGATACTATCGGTTCTCGATAATCTCCAAAGAGCTATAGCTTCAGTTAAAGTTAAAGAAGTAAAAGAAAAATCAGACAGTCTTTCTCAACTATTCGAGGGAATTGAGCTTACCGAAAAACAAATTATATCTACTTTTGAAAGATTTAAGATTGAACAAATTAAATCACTGGGTGAGCAATTTGATCCAAATATTCACCAAGCAATGTTTGAAGTCGAAAAGGATGATCAAGAAGCAGGAACAATTGCTGAGGTTGTTCAAGAGGGATACAAAATTGGAGATAGACTTCTAAGACCAGCACTTGTAGGCGTGGTAAAGAAAAAAGTTAAATAATATCAATAGGATAGTATAATAATAATTCAAAATCTCATTTTACTCTTTTTTATTAAGCAAGGGGTTGTACTGCAAAATCAACTACCCATATATAGAGCAAATATCAATTTAGAGTAATCATATGGCAAAAGTAATAGGAATAGATTTAGGGACTACAAATAGTTGTATCTCGATAATGGATGGTAAGGACCCTAAGGTTATTGAAAATGCTGAAGGATCTAGAACTACGCCTTCAATTATAAGTTTTGGAAGTGAAGAAGAAAAGTTAGTTGGACAACCTGCAAAAAGGCAAGGTGTCACAAACCCTGAAAATACATTTTTTGCAATCAAGAGACTTATAGGTAGATCTTTCGAAGACCCAATGGTCAAAAAAGATGCTGACATGGTACCTTTTAAAATCATTAAATCTGAAAATGGTGATGCATGGGTAGAGTCAGGATCTGAAAAATATTCACCATCTCAAATTTCTGCCTTTGTACTTCAAAAATTAAAAGAAGATGCAGAAAGGTATTTAGGTGAAAAAGTTGAAAAAGCGGTCATCACTGTTCCTGCTTACTTTAATGATGCTCAAAGACAAGCTACTAAAGATGCTGGTAAAATAGCTGGACTTGAGGTTGAAAGAATAGTCAATGAGCCAACTGCTGCTGCACTAGCATATGGTTTAGATAAGAAGGATGGCAAAACTATTGCTGTATATGATTTAGGTGGTGGTACTTTTGATATTTCAATTTTAGAAATTGGTGATGGAGTTTTTGAAGTGAAATCAACTAATGGTGATACATTTTTAGGTGGTGAGGACTTTGACACTCGTCTCTTAAATTATCTTGCTGAAGAATTTAAGAAAGAAAATAATATTGACCTTACTCAGGATAAATTAGCACTCCAAAGATTGAAAGAATCTGCTGAGAAGGCTAAGATCGAATTATCTTCAACATCTCAAACAGAAATTAATTTACCATTTATTACAGCTGATCAGTCAGGTCCCAAGCATTTAAATATCAAGGTGACAAGAGCAAAGCTTGAAACACTTGTTGATGATTTAATTGAAAAAACAATTAAACCTTGTGATGCCGCTCTCAAGGATGCCGGTTTGAGCGCCGGTGAAATTGACGAGGTAGTCTTGGTTGGTGGAATGACAAGAATGCCAAAAGTCATAGAAACTGTTAAAAACTTTTTTGGTAAAGAACCAAATAAAGGCGTAAACCCAGATGAAGTTGTTGCACAAGGTGCAGCTATTCAAGCTGGTATTCTTCAAGGGGATGTTAAGGATGTATTACTGCTTGATGTTACACCTTTATCCCTTGGTATTGAAACTCTTGGTGGCGTCTTTACAAAATTAATTGATAAAAATACAACAATTCCAACAAAAAAAAGTCAGGTATTTTCAACTGCTGATGACAATCAAACTGCTGTAACAATACGAGTGTGTCAGGGTGAGAGAGAAATGGCTGCTGATAATAAATTGCTTGGTAACTTTGACTTAGTAGGCATACCACCTGCTCCTAGGGGTGTTCCTCAAATTGAAGTAACATTTGATATTGACGCTAATGGAATTGTAAATGTGTCTGCGAAAGACAAAGGTACAGGAAAAGAACAACAAATTAAAATACAAGCATCGGGTGGTTTAAGTGAAGAAGAGATCGACAAAATGGTCAAAGAAGCTGAAGCCAACGCGGAGGCAGATAAGAAAAAACGAGAAGGCGTTGATGTTAAAAACCAAGCAGACACAATGATACACTCTGCCGAGAAAAATCTAAAAGAATTTGGTGATAAGGTTTCTGAGCAAGAAAAGAATGCAATTGAAAACGATATTAAGGCTTTAAAAGAAGCTGTTGCTTCAGATGACACCGATAAGATTAAAAGTGGACTTGAAGCATTAACTCAATCGTCTATGAAATTAGGTGAAGCAATGTATAAGGCTCAACAGCAAGATGCTCCCAATCCAAACGAGCCATCTGACAATACAGCTGCTGGATCTGACCAGAATAATGAAAAAGTTGTTGATGCTGAATTCGAGGAAGTCAAAGAAGATAATAAGCAATCGTAAGCAGGTAAGCTTATGTCAAAAAGAGACTATTATGAAGTTCTTGGTGTCTCCAAGTCAGCCGATGATGCTGAGATAAAAAAAGCCTACAGAAAATTAGCAATGAAATATCACCCTGATCGTAATCAGGGCAATGCAGATGCAGAAGTCAAGTTCAAAGAGGCTAGTGAAGCCTACGCCATACTTCATGATAAAGAAAAACGATCAGCTTACGACCAATTTGGTCATGCGGCAGTGGATGGTAATGCAGGCCAAGGAGGTTTTGGTTTTGACTTTAATTCATCAGCTTTTCAGGATATTTTTGAAGACTTTTTTGGAGACTCATCTTTTTTTGGTGGTGGAGGAAATCGTAGAAGAAAATCAAATAATCGTGGCTCAGACTTAAGATATGATATTGCTGTTAGTCTTGAAGAAGCGTTTAATGGTAAGAAATTTAAAGTAAAAATTCCAACTCAAGTTCAATGCGATTCTTGTTCAGGTTCTGGCGCATCTCAAGGAAGTCAGCCAGTGACTTGTCAGTCATGTGGGGGAAGGGGACAGATTCGCTCGCAGCAGGGTTTTTTTTCAATTCAACAAACTTGTCCAACTTGTCAGGGAAGTGGTTCAACTATTTCAGATCCATGCAGACCATGCAGTGGAACTGGGAGAACACAGAAAACAAAGAGTTTGATGGTGAAAATACCAAAAGGCGTTGATGACGGTTCTAGAATAAGACTATCTGGAGAAGGTGAAGCGGGTCTAAACGGCGGGCAGCAGGGGGACTTGTATATATTTGTAAATGTAAATGAGCACGAAATATTTGCTCGTGAGAATGAAAATTTATTTGCTGAGGTCCCAATATCTATGGTCGATGCTGCTGTTGGCGGCGCTATTGACATACCGACAATAGATGGCGGTAAAGCAAGGCTAAAAATACCTCAAGGCACTCAATCTGGTGACCAATTCAGATTAAAATCAAAAGGTATGCCTAATGTTCGCAACGGTTATTTAGGTGACTTGTATATTCAAGCAAAAGTTGAAACACCAGTAAATTTAAGTAAGAAGCAAATTGAAATATTAAAATCCTTTCAAGAAACAAGTGATCAAAATGAGAGTCCTTTAGCATCGGCATTTTTTAAAAAAGCTAAGGATTTTTGGAAAACAAAAGCTTAAAAAACTTACTTTTTCAATTATTTCGATTATCCTAAATTAATGAAAAAAATAAAAATTGTCATAACTGGCGTAACCGGACGCATGGGAATGCAAATCGCTAAAAGAGTTTTGAGAGATAAATCACTTGTTTTGTATGGTGCAACCGAGAGAAGCGGCCATAAAGCTATTGGCAAAGATTTAGGTCAATTACTCAAGACAAAAAAATTAAAAATTAAAGTTACCGATAATATAATTCCATTATTCGCTAAAACTGACGCTGTTATTGACTTCACAACTCCTGAGGCAACTATGATGCATACAAAATATGCAGCTCAAGCAAGAATAGTACATATAATTGGAACTACAGGTTTTAATAGCTCACATTTAAAAAAAATTAAACTCGCTGCGCAGCATGCAACAATCATAAAATCAGGTAATATGAGTTTAGGTATAAACCTGATAAATAAATTAATTAAAATAAGTTCCTCAAGTTTAAAAAATGATTTTGATACAATAATAAACGAAACGCATCATCGACATAAAATTGATGCGCCTTCAGGCACTGCAGTAATGATGGGACAGGCTGCAGCAGAAGGTAAAAATAAAAAATTTGAAAAAATAAAAAAAGTCTCTCGTCTAAACACAAAAGCTAGAAGCACTAAAGATAAAATTGTAGTCTCGTCCTTCCGCAAAGGTGAAGTAATTGGTGATCACGAAATTATTTTTTCAAGCAGTGATGAGGATATTACTATCAAGCATACAGCGAAAGATAGGGGTATTTTTGCTAACGGAGCAATACAAGCTGTGAAATGGGGCATGAACAAAAAACCTGGCCTATATGACATGTCAGATGTGCTAAATATAAGTTAGGTTGAAAAAGAACCATAATGTTAAAGGCTGATAAGGCAAAAAAAATTATTGGTATTTTAAATAAAATTTATCCCGAAACCCCGATTCCACTAAATCATAAAAATAATTTTGAATTATTAATTTCTGTTCTTCTAAGTGCGCAGTGTACGGATAAAAGAGTCAATGAAGTAACTCCTTTGCTTTTTAAGAAAGCAAATAATCCTGCAAAAATGGAGAAACTGCCAGTCAAAACCATTTATAATATTGTGAGACCCTGTGGTCTTGCCCCGCAAAAATCAAAAGCTATCTCAAAGCTATCAAAAATATTAATGAAAAATTATAGTGGTAAGGTTCCAGAAACCTTTGAAGATCTAGAGGCGCTTCCTGGAGTAGGGCATAAAACAGCTAGTGTTGTAATGTCACAAGGTTTTGGTCACCCAGCATTTCCTGTTGATACTCATATTCATCGACTTGCCCAAAGATGGGGGTTAACAAATGGTAAGAGTGTAAAGCAAACTGAACATGATTTAAAAAAAATATTTCCTGAAAAACTATGGAACAAGTTACATTTACAAATAATATTTTATGGAAGGGAATATTGTGAAGCTCGAAGTTGTTTTGGAATAGAGTGTAAAATATGTAAAACTTGTTATCCAACTAGAAAAAAGCCAATTAAAACAAAAAAAGCATAAATAGTTATAAAAATAAAACACCTTTAACTGTCTATTGTTTGCTGATAACTTTATTCATTATGATTAATAAAGAAGTAGCACTCATTATCGGCGCGGGTGACAGCCTTGGTTCTGCGGTAGCGAGGGTATTTGCACAAAATAACTTCATTACTGTAGTTGCTAGAAGGAACGGGGATCAATTATCGCCACTTAAAAAAGAAATAGAAAAAAATGGCGGTAAGTGTTTCGCATATAGTTTAGACGCAAGAAAAGAAGAGGATGTAATTAACTTTATTGATAAGATTGAAACAGAGATTGGTGAAATTAATGTGGCCGTATACAACATTGGAGCCAACATTCGTTTCAACATTTTAGAAACAACCTCAAAAAAATATTATAAAGTATGGGAAATGGCGACTTTTGGAGCATTTCTAATGGGGAGAGAAGTAACAAGAAAAATGATGCCAAGAAAAAAAGGGACAATCATATTTACCGGCGCGACAGCAAGTATAAGAGGTAAAGAAGGATTTGCTGCATTCTCGGGCGCTAAACAAGCGAAAAGAGCTTTGGCGCAAAGTATGGCGAAAGAATTAGCACCAAAAGGTATTCATGTCGCTCATGTTGTTGTAGATGGAGCAATTGATACACCGTGGGTGAATAAGCTTTTTCCTGAGTATGTCAAAGAAAAGAAAAAAATTGATGGTTTGATGAAGCCAGATGATATTGCGCAAAACTACTTGATGATACATAATCAACCAAAAAATGCGTGGACGTTTGAGTTAGATTTACGTCCTTGGGTGGAGACATGGTGAGTCAAGAATTTGACATTGTTGGTATAGGAAATGCAATTGTAGATGTAATCAGCGATGTCAATGATGAATTTATAAATCAACAAGAGCTAAGAAAAGGGCTTATGTCACTTGTAGATTTAGATACTATTAAATCCCTATCAAACAAAATTGAGATAAAAGCTAATGTCTCTGGAGGATCAGTCGCAAACTCTATCGTTGCATTAGCTCAAAATAATATAAAATCTGCTTTCATCGGCAAAGTAGGTAAAGACGAAGTTGGAAATTCGTTCATTCGAGGTCTTGAAAAAGAACGAGTTGTTTTTGCAAATCAGGCCCAATCAGATGAAAGTGAAACTGGAAGATGTCTAGTAATGGTAACGCCAGATGCACAACGAACAATGAGTACATATTTAGGAATTTCTCAAAAACTAAAATCAAATGATATCAATGAGGATGTTATTGCACAGTCAAAAATTACTTATCTTGAAGGATACCTTTGGGATCTTGATGATGCGCAAGAAGCAATTAAAAAGGCAATAAAAATTTCTAAAAAAGCAAACAGGTTAGTTGCATTTAGTGTGTCCGATGTTTTTTGCATTGAACGATTTAGAGAAAGTTTTTTAAATCTAGTTAATAATGAAGCTGATATAATTTTTGCAAATGAAGAGGAAATTAAATCGCTTTATCAAAAGGATAGTCTTGATGATTGTCTCAAAATTATAAGTCAGCATGATAAAATTTTTGCTATTACACTTGGTGAAAAAGGTGCGATGATTGTTCGTAAAGATCAATGTGTTAAGATAAAAGCTCAGCAGATTGAAAATTTAGTCGATACTACTGGAGCAGGAGATTTATTTGCTGCAGGCTTCTTACTTGGATACATTAATGGTGAAAATTTAGAGCAATGTGGGAATGAGGGTGTAATATTCGCCTCAAAAATAATTCAAATTTATGGAGCAAGACTATGAGTAAAAAATCTATTATGATCACAGGTGTCTCTACTGGTATTGGGCTAGGAACACTCAGTTATTTTGTAAAAAACGGTTTTCATGTTTATGGAAGTGTTCGTAATTCAAAAGATGCAAGCAGATTAAAGAAAATTTATAAAGATAATTTTACACCTTTAATCTTTGATGTAACAAAAGAAGCTCAGCTAAAAAAGGCTGTCGCATTTTTGAAAAAGGATCTTAAGAATTCGAACCTTCTTGCTTTGGTCAATAACGCAGGTGTGGCAATATCTGGTCCCCTATTGCACCAGAGAGTAAAAGATTTTGAAAAACAAATTGATATTAATTTAAATGGTGCATTTAGAGTTATAAAATATTTTGCTCCATTATGTGGAGCGGAAAAAAGTAATAGTTTGAAGAAGGGTGTAATTTTTAATATAAGTTCAATTTCTGGAAAAATTGGAATGCCTGGTGCTGGAGCCTATACTGCATCTAAATTTGGATTAGAAGGCTTAAGTCATAGTTTAAGAAGAGAGTTGATGAGATACGGAGTTGATGTGGTAATCATAGGACCAGGTCCGATAAAAAGTGAAATTTTTGATAAGATTGACAAAAAATTTTTAGAAAGCCTAAGAAAAACTGATTATGCAAAGGCAGCCAAAGGGATACCTAGAAGAATGAAAAATGCCAAAAAGATAGCTTTTCCGGCTGAGGAAGTTGGAAAATTAATTTATATTGCATTACACAATCCGAACAGAAAAACAAGGTATACAATTACACCGAGTAAAATGATGTATTGGACACTTCCAATGTTATTGCCTGACAGAGTGTTAGATCAGCTAATTAGAAAAAGATCTGGGCTCTAATAGTTTATTTATCTTTTCAATAACTCTTTCTACAGGTATTAAAGACATTTCTTTACCCCCATAATCACTTGAAGAAATAAAGTGAATATTCTCAAAATCAGAATTTATAAATTTCTGTGCATTAGTTGGGCCACATAACTTTAATAATGGACATAAATTAGTTGCCAGCATATTAGAGGTACCACTATCATTCCCAACAGCACAACTTAAAAATTGAGTTGATGCCATAACAATTTCAACTCCAGATACATCTTTTAAAATATCCTCAGGAAAAATAATTTTGCTGTTAAATTTTAGTATTTCTTTTTTTAAATTTTTTTCTAAAGGTCCAAGAAAAAACACTGGTTTGAAGCCTTTCTTTTCAAAATATTCAGCAAGCATTAAATAATTTTTAAGATTCCATATTTTTTCCTTTTGTCCTGCACCAGGGGCAAAACCTATATATCTTTCGTCTTTACCAAATATTTTTGAAAGCATATTTTTTATATTTTCAGGAATTTCTAATTTAAATTTTTTTTCACCTCGAAAGGTGGAAACTAAATCGAACATTTGTGAAATATTACGAACATAAAAAGTATTTTTTTTGTATCTTATTTTTGGTTTTTCGTCTGAAAAAACCCAATTGGCAGTTGCTGAAACAAATTTTTTAGCCTTAATTCTTTTTAAAGCAATTGTTCTTAATACGGTTTTTTGAGTATCAATGATAATATCAAACTCATGATTCTCTAACTCATACTTATCAGAAATATTATTCCAAAAATATGGACTTAAATTGGATTGACTCCAAATTACATCAATATAATTTCTTACAAATTTATTTAATACTGAGTCATAAACTGTTTTAATTTTATCAGTCATCCAATAAATTTGATAATTAGGGAACCTATCTCTCAACTGGTATATGAGAACAAGTTTTAAGATACCATCTCCAATTTGTTCACCATTGCTGAAGATCAGTATCTTTTTCATATTTTGAATAAGTTAGTTTTCTTCAGATATTTTAATAATTAATTTACCCTCATTCTCACCAGAAAATAATTTTTTTATTGCACTATCTGCATTTTCGATACCTGGAATGATATGATTTTTGTATTTGATTTTATCGTCTTTCAGCCATTGAGTGATATCTTGATATGCCTCCATATATCTTTTGAAATAGTCGAAAACAATAAAGCCTTTTAGTTTTATTCTTTTTATAAGCAAATTTCCCCATGCTGGACCTGGTACAACTGACTCGGCATTGTATCCTGAAATCAGACCACAAAGGCTTATTCGACCATTAATATTCATGCGAGTTAAGACTGCCTCAGTAATACTACCGCCTACATTTTCAAAATATATATCAATACCATCAGGACAAGTTTCTTTTAATATTTGTCTAAGATTTTCAGACTTATAATTAATAGCAGAATCAATACCAAGTTCGTCGACAAGCCATTTACATTTTACATCTGAGCCTGCAATCCCTATTACTCTACAGCCTTTAATTTTTCCTATTTGACATACAATTGATCCAACGGCGCCAGCTGCTGCAGAAACAACTAAGGTTTCGCCAGGTTGTGGATCAGTAATATCAAGCAAACCAAAGTAAGCTGTAAGGCCAGTCATTCCTAAAATACTCATGTAACAATCAAGAGGAAAACCAGTTCCTTGAGGAATTTGCCTTACTCCTTTCCCATCACTTACACAGTATTGCTGCCATCCGCCCATACAGTTCACAATTTCACCTTTTTTAAATTTTTCATTTTTACTCTCTTCGATTATACCAATTGTGCCGCCTCTCATGGTGTCTCCAGTTTGCATCGCATCAACATAAGATTTTTGTCCACTCATCCACCCACGGTTTGCAGGATCTAAAGAGAGATATATGTTTCTTATTAAAATTTGATTGTCTGAAAGACTAGGAACTTCATTTTCCTCCAAAACTAAGTCCCCTTCACTAATTTCACCAACTGGAAATTTTTTTAAAATCCATTGTTTATTTTTCATTATTAGCTCCAATCATTTTTTTAAAATTCACCTGAGGCATATCAACACTTACACACGTTGATGTTGAGGTAACAACAGTCCTATTGTTTTGCTCCAATCTACCCTCCAAGAATACAATATTTTTTCCAGATTTCACCACGCGTCCATATCCAATAACTTTCCCTGGTTTAGTTGGATATAAGAAATTTGTTTTCAATTCTATTGTTGGTGGTCTTTTTTTGAAATGATTTTGAAATATAAAAGCTAATGCAGTTGCATCATCTACCATTCCACTAACAATACCTCCTTGGACGTCACCTGCAGGATTGCAATATTTTTTATCAATATCAAACTCAACTTTGATATTGCCAGCTGTAGTATCAACTTCAAGAACAGTCATATTAAAAAGATCGAATAATTTATTCTTATTAAACAGCTTGATGAGTTCAGCATCTGAGATTTTTTCAGTCATATTGATTATTCGTATTCAGGTTTTTCAGGAAATACCATTGGTCCCAATGGTCTTCCCGCGAGTAAATGAAAGTGTAAGTGAGGTACTTCTTGATGCGCATCCTTACCGGCATTTGCGATGAGCCTGTATCCTCCTCCTCCAGATTTTTCACTTATACCCAACATATCTGCTACGTTTGAAATAGCCCGGTTGAAACCAACTATTTCTTCGTCCGAAGCATTTGCACTAAAATCATTTATGTCTATGTATTCCCCTTTTGGAATTACTAAGGCATGTGAAGGTGCTTGCGGACGAATATCTTTAAATGACAGTGCATATTCATCCTCATAAATTTTATCACAAGGGATTTCACCCCTTAAAATCTTAGCAAAAATATTTTCCTTATCATATGACATTAATCTCTAAGTCCTGTTTTACCCTCTCTTTTTTCTAACTCTTCATAGACTTGATCAGGAGTAATATCAAATTTTTTCAACATGACTAACAAATGATAAATAAGATCTGCCGATTCATAAATTATGTGTTCTACATTATCTTCTTCAGCAGCCTCCACAGTTTCAAGTGATTCCTCTTTTAACTTTTCTATACATTTACTTTTACCTTCTGATATAAGTTTTGCCGTATAAGATTTTGAGGGGTCTTCATTAGCATGTGAAATAATTTTATCAAAGAGTCGAGCTAATACATCAATTTTTTTACTGCTCATTCCACTCCCTCAGCAATTGCAAAAATTCTATCCTTTTCGTCTCCCAAGATTTTTTTTGCATTTTGATATTCTTCTGAGTTATAAGCCTCTTTAGCTATTTCAATTGTCTCATACTCAACTATGACGTTTCTTTTAAACTCTTTACCTTCCATAGTTGTTTGTTCGCCACCCCGTACTAAAAATTTACCATTGTATTTTTTGACCGCCTCAGTTGCGTACTCTGCATACAATTTTTGCTTGTCAGGATGTAACACATTGACTTTTACTACCCAATAACCTTTCATAATTAAATCCTAACTGCTATATTTTGTTCAGCAAGATATGTTTTTACATCTTTAATACTATATTCTCCGAAATGAAAAATAGAAGCAGCTAATAGAGCGCTGGCTCCCCCCTCTAATACCCCTTCAGCAAAGTGCGCAAGCTTTCCAACGCCTCCTGAAGCAATAACAGGAATATCAATAGAGGATGAGACAGTACTCAATAATTCATTGTCAAATCCTATTTTTGTTCCATCTCTGTCCATTGAAGTTAATAATATCTCACCAGCTCCTAAATTAGCTACTTCAATACAATATTCTAATGCATCAATATCTGTGGGCTTTCTTCCACCATGGGTAAATATATTCCAACTTTTATCTCCATTTTTTTTTGCGTCTACTGCTATAACTATTGTTGAGGAACCATATTTCTTTGCTGCTTTTGCAACCAGGTCAATGTTTTCAACTGCAGCTGTATTTATAGACACTTTATCTGCTCCATGGTGAAGCAAACGAGATATATCATCTATGGTCCTGACGCCTCCACCTACAGTGAGTGGTATGAAACAATTTTCAGCAGTTTTTTTTACAACTTCAAAGAGAGTTTCTCTATCGTCACTTGATGCAGTTATATCTAGAAAGCAAAGTTCGTCAGCTCCCTCAGAATTATAGATTTTTGCTTGTTCAACTGGATCACCAGCATCAATTAAGTCAACAAAATTGACGCCTTTGACAACTCTTCCTCGATCAACGTCTAAACAAGGTATGATTCTTTTTTTTAGCATTCTATCTAACTATCTTTAATGCCTCAGCAATATCAATATTTTTGTCATAAATTGCTTTACCTACAATTACACCTTTTATTTGTGAGTAATTTTTTTTCTTTAGGTTAATAAGGTCTGAGATATTTGATACCCCGCCTGATGCAACACAGTCAATTTTTGTTTGAACCATTATATTTTCTAGCATTTCAAAGTTAATTCCCTGCTTCATACCATCCCTCATAACGTCAGTAATTATTATTGAGTTGATATTAAGATCTTCTATACTTTTTAAAAAATCAGAAATTTGTAAATCTTTCACCTCTTTCCAACCTTTTGTAGCAATTTGGTTCTGCTTAATGTCGAGAGCAATTGAAATTCTATTAGGATAATTGCAAACTGATTTCTCAAAAAAAGTTTTATTTTCAAACACTGATGTTCCGATAATAACATTATTAACACCAATATTAATGAGTCTTTCAACTCTCTCAATGTTCCTTACTCCACCACCGAACTGAATCTTAAGACTCGTATTTTTTTTTATTTGCTCAATAGATTTAATATTTTCAAAATTACCCTTAAGCGCTCCATCTAGGTCAACGCAATGCAAATATTCCACTCCAGAGTCTTCAAAAATTTTAGCCTGTTCTAACGGTGACTCATTGTATGTTGTAGATTGTTTAAAATCACCTTGTATTAACCTTACACATTTACCGTCTTTTAAATCAATTGCTGGAAATAAAATCATGAAGGTTCCCACTCAAGAAAGTTTGTAATTATTTGTTTTCCGTTATTATGACTTTTTTCTGGATGAAATTGTGTACCAAAAATATTTTCCTTGAGTACTGCTGCAGTAATTGAATTTGGATATTTTGTAGTTGCAATACAATTTTCATTTTTTTGAGTTCTAAAGTAGTAACTGTGCACAAAATAAAAATCAGTATTTTGTGAAATATTATTCAATAATTCATGATTGCGAAAAGTGACTTCATTCCATCCCATGTGTGGAATTTTATAATCAGCTGGAGCCTCGATCTTGATTACTTCTCCGGGTATCCATCCAAAACCCTCACATTCACCAAATTCTAAAGATTTTTCTGCTAGTAATTGCATTCCAACACAAATGCCCATAAAAGCTTTTTTTTCACCAATTACCACTTGTTCAAGACATTCAAATAGACCATCTATTTTGTGAATTGCGTTCTTGCAGTCTTGAAAAGCCCCTACTCCAGGAAGAACTAATTTATCGGCGTTTAATATTTCAGATGGTGTATTTGTAACAATAATTTCGTATGGATTTTCTAAGTTATTGTTTACGGCTTCAATTGCCTTGTGTACTGAATGCAAATTTCCTGAGCCGTAGTTGATAATTACTAACTTCATTTATTCATTTGTTTAATAGTATCAATAACTTCCTCTACATGATTATTTACTTTCACTTTTCTCCAAACCTTTACGACCTTGCCTTTCATAATAAGAAATGTAGATCTATCTATGCCCTTATAAGTTCTGCCATACATACTTTTTTTAATCCATACACCAAATTTCTCACAGATTTTTTCACTCTCATCAGAAAGAAGATCAAATTTTAATTTGTATTTTTCAGCAAATTTATTTTGTTTTTGAACAGTGTCTTTAGATATACCATAAACTCTGACCTTTAGATTGTTTAACTTTCGAAGATTGCTTTGAAAATCGCAAGACTCTTTTGTACAACCTGGAGTATCCGCTTTAGGATAAAAATAAATTACCGTGTCTTCTTTTGTAGGAAATTTAACTTCTTCATCTTTCTGATTTTTAAGTTTGAATGAAGGTAGTTTTTGGCCTTCTTTAATCATTCTTTAAAGTTGTCCTTTGGTAGAAGGAATGTTCATTCCCTCTCGCTCGTTAATCGCAACAGCGTTTCTTAAACTTCTTGCCAAAGCCTTAAAGCAAGACTCAATTATATGATGGTTGTTTTCTCCATAAATATTTTCAACATGTAATGTTGTCCCGCTTGCTTGTGCAAAAGCTTGGAACCATTCTTTAAATAATTCAGTATCAAAGTCACCTTGAGAAGAAGTTATCTTTGGAGCACTAAATCGTACTTTCCAAATTAAATAAGGTCTATTTGATAGATCAAGCGCAACTCTTGATAATGTTTCATCCATGGGAATATAAGAGTGCGCATAACGTGTAATACCTTGTCGATTACCTAATGCTTTTGATAAACATTCACCAATTGCAATGCCTGTATCCTCAGTCGTATGATGATAGTCAATGTGAGTATCTCCTGATGCTTTTATCTTCATATCAATTAGTGAGTGCTTTGATAGTTGTTCAAGCATGTGATCAAGAAATCCTATGCCAGTCTTAATATCGTATTTACCTGTTCCGTCGATATTAATATCGACAGAGATGGAGGTTTCTTTTGTATCTCTTTTATACTCTGCTGTTCTCATAACAAAATCCTGTCGGTTTCTATCAATAAATCACTGAATTATCTATAAAAAATGTAATTTTTAATGAAAAGTCAGGGCTTGAAGTTAATAAATAAATAGCCACATAACACTCAATATGGAAAATCCACAAAGTCAATCATGGCACGGCACAACTATTATTAGTGTAAGAAAAGACAATCAGGTTGTTGTCGCGGGAGACGGACAAGTTAGTCTTGGGAATACAGTCATTAAGGGCACTGCCCAAAAGGTTAGAAAAATAGGTGATGGTAGTGTTATCGTTGGTTTTGCCGGAGCAACTGCAGATGCGTTTACTTTATTTGAGAGACTGGAAGCGAAACTAGAAAAGCATCCTAAACAGCTTACCAGAGCATGTGTTGAACTGGCGAAAGATTGGCGCACCGACAAATATTTAAGGCGTCTAGAAGCACTTCTTACAGTTGCAGACTCTTCTACATCACTTCTAATTACTGGAATGGGTGATGTGTTAGACCCTGAAGGATCGATTATTGGAATTGGTAGTGGAGGCAACTATGCACTATCTGCTGCTAAAGCTCTGATTGATACTGATCTTACCGCTGAAGAAATTGCTTTAAAGTCACTAAAAATTGCTGGTGAAATTTGTGTCTTTACAAACAGCAATGTAACACTTGAAAAAATTGAGTACTAAATAATGCAAGCGTTTTCACCAAGGGAAATTGTTTCCGAACTCGATAGATATATTATTGGCCAAGATGATGCAAAAAAATCTGTAGCCATCGCATTAAGGAATCGTTGGCGACGCCAGCAATTACCAGAAGATATGAGAGAAGAAGTTCTTCCAAAAAACATTTTAATGATTGGTCCTACTGGGATTGGTAAAACTGAAATTTCTAGAAGGCTTTCAAAATTAGCACAAGCACCTTTTATAAAAGTTGAAGCGACAAAATTCACAGAAGTAGGATATGTAGGTAGAGATGTAGAGTCTATTGTTCGCGATTTAATTGAAATAGCAATTACAATGGTTCGTGAAATAAAAAGAAAAGAAGTCAAAGCAAAAGCACAATTGGCTGCTGAAGAACGAGTACTAGATGCTTTAGTTGGGCCAGGTTCAGGACCCGCAACACGAGAAAGTTTTAGAAAAAAACTCAGAAATAACGAACTCAATGAAAAGGAAATCGAAATAGCTGTTCAAGACACTGGATCATTTCCAACAATTGATCTTCAAGGTGGACAAGGTGCGGGTATAGGAATGATAAATCTTAACGATATGCTTGGTAAAGCTATGGGACCAAAAACTAAAAAGAAGAAAACAACAGTTGCCGACTCTTATGAGATCCTTGTTAATGAAGAATCAGATAAACTCATTGATACTGACCAAATTGTAAACGAGGCAAAAAAAGCTGTAGAGGATAATGGAATTGTATTTATAGATGAAATAGATAAAGTTTGTGCAAGAAGTGAAAGGGTTGGTGGTGATGTTTCAAGAGAAGGGGTGCAAAGAGATCTGTTGCCTTTAATTGAGGGAACCACTGTTAATACTAAGCACGGGACAATCAAAACTGATCATATACTTTTTATAGCTTCTGGGGCATTTCAGCTATCTAAGCCATCAGATCTATTGCCAGAATTACAGGGTAGACTACCAATAAGGGTAAATCTCAAAGCACTTTCACAGGAAGACTTCAAACGTATCTTAACAGAACCCAAGTATAGCTTGATAAAACAATATGAGGCGCTGATGGGTACAGAAGATGTAAAAATTAATTTTAGCGAAGATGGAATTGATGCAATAGCAACCTTGGCTGTAGACATTAACTCAACTATTGAGAATATTGGAGCTCGTCGTTTACATACAATTCTTGAGAGAGTATTAGAAGATATAAGTTTTTCTGCAGCTGATAAAAGTGGAGAAAAGATTACAATTGATGCAAACTATGTGAAAGATAATGTAAATGAATTATCGAAAGATACAGATCTTTCTAAATTTATTCTTTAACTTATATGTCATTAAAAACTAAAAAGACTCATTTAAATAAAATAAAAGTACGTTATTCAGAAGTTGATTGTCAAAGAATAGTCTACAACTCTCATTACCTAACATATTTTGATATTTCTTTGAGTGAAATGCTTGAAGATTGTTTTGATCAAGATGAATATGTAAAAAATACGAACAATGATTTTCATACAGTTGGCGTTCAAATGGATTTTAAAAGTCCTGCAAGACTTAATGATCAGCTTGAGGTTTACACAGGCGTAAAAAAACTTGGAAACTCAAGCATGACATTCATGCAAGAAATATATAAAGCAGGTTCAGACGAAGTTTTAAATTCAGCTAATATTACTTGGGTCAACACTAATCAAAAAAGCATGAAGTCCGAGACTATTCCAGATGATATTAGATCAAAATTGAATAAATATTTAATTGATTAATCGGAAGTCGCTGCTAACAGCCAGTTTGAACTCTTTTTATCTTTTATTTTTTCAAATGTCCAAACATCAGTGATTTTTTGAACCTGATTCAAGCTGCCTGAAATAACTTCGTCCTTGCTGTTTTTAATACAGGTGATCATTTCAGATATAAATCTGACTGTAACCTCCATTGGATTTTTCTTTAAATCTTTGTGAACAATCTCTGACTTTTCAATTCCTATAAAATTAAATTCTACTGTTTCATTTTTACTGTTTCTTTCATCGATTACTGATGAAAAACTACTTAATACATCGTCAGAGAGTAGAGGCTTTAAAGCATCTTTATTGCCGTTCTCGAAATTTGTAACAATAGTTTCATAGGCGTTAGCTGCTCCACGCAAGAAATCGTCATTATTAAACCAACCGTCCTCGCGCGCGCTAGATGAAGTTTTTGGTTCAATTGGAATAACTTTTTCCTCTTTAGCGGTTTGTGGTGTCTCATAATTATATGAGGTTTTGTCGGTTTTTTCATGACCTGTACGTCTTCCTAGGACGCTTCTAAGACGCAAAAGGACAATGCCAGCAATAATCGCTAGAATCAAAATGTCTATGTACTGAAATGCTTCACTCATTAATTTAAATATTATAGAGTCCTTATTTAGGGATTTAAACTAAACTTTCAACATTTACTTTTTATTTTGTTTTTTATATTTATTGCAATTTTTATACTTATTCCGATCATTGAAATTAGCTTATTTATTGAAATTGGGAGCATTATTGGTTCCTTTTATACAATTATGCTAATATTTCTTACAGCTATAGTTGGTGTATTTTTTGTCCGCCAGCAAGGTATTAGTACATTTAAGAAATTAGCTTCTCAATTGCAAAACCTTGAGGCACCTGTTCAAACAATGTTTGAAGGGCTTGTTATCCTTATTTCTGGAATTCTGTTAATTACTCCCGGGTTCTTCTCAGACTCTATAGGTTTTCTTGGTTTAATACCTGTTACAAGGGTGATTTTTATAAAGTTAGTAGCAAGTTACATTCTTTCTCGATATGGTGTGAAACAAAATCACGAAGATAATACCTTAGAGGGTGACTTCGTAGAATTGGATGATGAGGACAAAATAAAATAATGGATGTAACCGCGAAAATTATTACTCAATTTATTAGAGATTTATCATTTGAAAATCCACATGGACTTGAATCTTTTAAGCCAGGTAGCGATCGTCCTATGATCAATGCTAATGTAGATGTAAAAGCAAAAAATAGAAAAGATACTGAAATTTATGAGGTAGAATTAAACATCAGTGTCAATGCCATTCGAGATGAAAAAAAATTATATATAATTGATCTCAAGTATATAGGAATTTTTGAAATAAAAAATTTAACTGATGATGTTAAGGAACCATATCTATTGGTTGAATGCCCAAGGCAATTATTTCCATTTGCAAGAAGAATTATTTATGACATGCACTCTGATGGAGGTCTTCCACCTTTAATGTTAGACCCAGTGAATTTTGCTGACCTGTACGAAAAACGAAAGAAACAAAATTAATAACTAATTAATTTTAGCTCTCCATTCACAATTTCAAATATTGGCTCAACCTTAGGTATTGTGTCTTTTGTCTTATTGTTCATATCAGTAAGAAGAACTGATGTATTTGTGTACTCACTTATCATTTCAAGATTTTTAATTGTTGGCATTATCATTGTAAACTCCCCATTTTTAGACCGCGCTAAAGCATCTTTAGGATTGATCCATTGACTTTCCACACTTTCAATGCCATCGTGAACCGCTTCTTGTGATGTAGTGCGTGCAATAAAAAATCTGGTACTATATCTTCTTTTCTCAATTTTTGGTGTTATCCAATGGGAAATGTAAGCGAGTTCACTTGTAGCGAGTTCTAAATTTAATTTATCAATCATCTCGTAAAAAATATGTTCACCTTTTTGCATTCTATTTTTGTAATGGTTTATGATTTTGAGATCGTCGTTCTTAAAAACTGTATTATTCAAATCTTTTCCTTTTTTATTCGCAAGAAGTATTCCACTTTCTTCAAAGCACTCTCTGATACATGCAATCCAATATGACAATCCATTTTTTTCAATGCCAAGTCTAGCTGAAGCTGTACCATCGTCTAGTAGAGGACTATAATTTGAATAATTATTTGAAATATCGTCATGATCGATCTTTCCTCCTGGAAACACCCATGCGCCACCAAAATTTGTTTTTATGGATCTTTTGATCATAAAAACCTCTATTTTTTTATTTGCGTCTCGTATAAGTAAAACTGAAGCGGCGGGTGTTGGGATTTTCTGATAATTGCCGCTATCACTATATGTGTGGTTGATTTGATTACTCACTAGATTGATTAATTTTATTCCAAATAGAGTTTTCGCCCAGTGTTTGTATGAATGAGTCATGTAACTTTTTTTCTTTTTCTGAAAGTCGAGGAGGTAGGTTTCTGTTTTTAATTTTTTCAGTATTGAAATCCGAGGTAGAATTTTTAACTTCGACTGTATTATTTAGGTCCAGGCTCAATTCTCTGGCATCCATCAACTCTATATATACACGCGCTAAAAGTTCAGTATCAACTGTTGCCGAGTGCTTTTCTCTTTGCTTATTGTCTATTGCAAATCTCTTACAAAGAGCATCCAAAGAAACACTTTGACCAGGAAACTTTTCTCTTGCTATTGAAACAGTATCAATCTTGTCGTTCTTTAGAGATTCCTTACCACATGAGTTGAGTTCATAATTTAAAAACCCAACATCAAAATCAACATTGTGAGCAATGATGGGGTCATCACCAACAAATTCTAAAAATTCATTTATGATATTTTCAAACAAGGGCTTATCTTTTAAAAATTCATAGCTCAGGCCATGAACTTTAAAAGATGACTCAGGCATGTCCCTTTGAGGATTAATATATTGCTGATATGTGTTACCGGTTGGTAAATAATCAACTATTTCAATCGCTGCAATTTCTATGACACGATGGCCCTCTGACGGCCTTAAGCCTGTAGTTTCTGTATCAAGAACAATTTGCCTCATTTGTTAAAAAAGGTATTCCAAGCTTTTGGATTAATCAATTTAATTTTTGCAGCAACTTCTCTAACTTCAGATTTTGTTTTTTCAATCGCACTATCTGTAGAAATAATGTAATCAGCTTTCTTCAATTTTTCTCTGTCTGGCATTTGTTGACTCTTAATAGCATTGAAGATTTCTAAAGGAACTTTTCGTTCTGTTACAACCCGTGACTGTTGAGTTTCCTCAGAGGCTGTAACGACAACTGAGACATCTATATATTTTTCCCCCCCAGTTTCAAATAACAGTGGTATGTCCAAAATACAACCCGTCTTCCCTTCTTCAATTAATTTCTTTATATAAATTATTTGATAATTCCTTGTCACGGGGTGGACAATTTGCTCTAAGTCACGGAATTTTTGTGGGTCTTTATTTAAGATATCTCTCAAAGCAATTCGGTTAACAACGCCATCTTTGGTAGAACCTGGAAATTTATTTTCAACTTTAGCGATTACTTCCTCATCTTTTTCATAAATATAATGTACCGTGTCATCTGCGTTATAAACTCCATAACCATGCTCTTTAAACATCTGAGCAACAGTTGATTTTCCCATTCCAATAGACCCTGTTACGCCAACTAACAACATTATTTTGCCCTTAATATCTGCATTAAGTTCTCATCGATCACAGGGGTTTTGTTATGCCATATCTTGAAAGATTGCGCGGCCTGGTTGACTAGCATTTCCAGTCCGTTTTGAGCTGTACAACCACGTTTCTCTGCATGTTGTAAAAAGGTTGTCTTACTTGGGTTGTATATGAGGTCATATACGTGTGTAGATAGTTTTAGGTTATTAAAATTTATAAGATTATTCTCTTCACCTTTTTTTTGTCCAAGGCTCGTGGTATTAACAACCAGACTTGCTGAACCAACAAACTTGTTAAGCAATGATTCTGTTAAGATGGTTGCTTCCACGTCCAAATCACCGCAAAGAGCTTCTGCCTTTTTTTTTGTTCTATTAAATATGCCAATCTCACACTTCATTTGTTTTAACGCATACACAACCGCCCTTGCTGATCCTCCGGCTCCAAGCACGAGGCACCGTTGGGTGTTTAGGTTTCTCTTTGTAATTGAATTCTGGAAGCCGGTTGGATCGGTGTTTTCACCATAAACACCATCCTCTCTTACGATCAGTGTGTTAACTGCTTTAAGTGCCCTTGCAACATTAGATGTCCTATCACAATATTTATATGCATCTTCCTTAAGGGGAACGGTCACATTTAAGCCGCTGTAACCGTCTTTTATTAAACGATCAACCTCTCTGGTAAAAATTTCTTTCTTTACATTTATTTTTTGATAATCATGAGAATCAATGCCCAGCTGCTTAATCCAGTGATTGTGAATTTTGGGCGAAAGACTGTGGTCTATTGGATCTCCAATTACTGCTGTTTTTTTATGTACCATTATTTTTAAATAAAAGATTATTTTCCCAGAGAAATTGAGTTAATTGAATTAATGATATTCCCTGTATAGAGAAAAGGTCACTTCCAATTCTTTCAAAAAGTTTTATTCCTTCTTCTTCAATAGCATAAACACCCACAAGACCAAGAATGTTGTCGTCGATTTTATTAAGATATTTTGTAATTAATTCTTCATTTAAATTTCGCATTAACATTTTAGACTTGTCTACGTACTTCCAAATGATATTGCCATCTAGAGCAACTGTGGTGGCGGTTATAAGTGTGTGAGTAGATCCGCTCATTTTTATCAATTGTTGTTTTGCTTCGTCTCTGTCACGGGCTTTATTAATCAGTTCGCCTTTCAAATCCAAGCCTTGGTCTGATCCAATAACAAAAGCATTTTTGTTTGACACAGATGCCTTTAAGGCTTTCAGTTCGGCGAGCTTAACTACGACTTCTTCTGGTGAGTTTTGGCTCATCGACAACTTTATCTCATCTTCATCCACACCATGAGCAACCGGCTCAAAGACAATGCCGGCGTTACGCAATAATTTAACTCTTGTTTCGCTCATAGATGCTAGAATTATATCTCTGTTCATAAATATGTATAAATACCCCGGGGTCTGTGAATGCTTTTGATTTCTTTTTCCATTTTTAATTTTTAACTTATTTTTCTATCTTTATTGAGAGTTTTTGCAAACTTTGTTCACCTGTTGAAAATGATTTAGTTTTTTTTCACGGCAGTGAATAAGGCTAAAACCCATATAATTCAAAAGATTTGTTCTGTGTATCGAATTGTGGGCAAAAGACGACTTTTTATATATACACAACTCCACAGGGACATAAACAACTACAATTATATATATAGATTATTATGAGTATATTTATAGACACACTTAGAGGACACAAAACAAAATCAACACCCGTCTGGTTAATGAGACAAGCAGGTAGACATCTACCTGAATATATAAATATCAGAAAACGATTTAATAACCTAATGGATATGTTTCTAGACCCACCAACCATAGCTGAGGTATCCATGCAGCCTGTAAATAGGTACAAGATGGATGCCTGCATTGTGTTTTCAGATATTTTAATAACTCCCTTTGCCGCAGGCTCGGATGTTAAGTTTGTTGAGGGGCAGGGTCCACTAATAAAACTTAATGAAAACATAGATTATAATCACAAAAAAACATTACCTCTCGCAACGGGTATAAAAAAAATTAAAGAAAGTACGGACGTTCCCTTAATAGGTTTTGCCGGTGGGGCATGGACAACCCTTTTTTATTGCTTGTTCACGAAAGGTGAACGCCAAGAACTAAGATCTGATGATGTTTCAAAAAAAACTTCACAAATAGATAATTTAATTGAACGGATGACATACGCGATAATTCAGCATTCAGAAATGCAAATCGATAGCGGAGTTGATGCCTTTCAGATATTTGAGTCAGCAGCAGGATATTTGAACGATGAACAATTTTATAAATGGTGTGTGCAACCTACAAAAAAAATTGTCGAAAGCATAAAGAAGAGAAAAGACATTCCTATCATAGGATTTCCAAGAAACGCAAACCTTGAATGTTATAAAAACTATTCACACATAAACAGACTTGACTGTATTACTTTAGATTATAACTTTTCTTTAGATAAAATAAATGAGCTTAATAATAAAATTGTTTTTCAAGGAAATATGGATCCAAATTTCTTATTGAGAGACTCACAAAATCTTGGTCAAAAGATTGATGAAATATTGTTTGCTTTTAGAGAAAGGCCGCATATTTTTAATTTAGGACACGGGGTTTTGCCCGAAACGTCAATTGAGAAGGTTGAGGAAATGCTTTTACAAATAAGGTCAAAATGAAAACCGCAGTTGTTTTGTTTAATTTGGGTGGACCGGATAAACAAGAAAGCGTTAAACCCTTTCTGTTTAATTTATTTAATGATCCAAATATATTTAGAATTCCAAATCCATTTAGGTATTTACTGGCAAAATTGATATCCTCCCGACGCACTAAAGAAGCTAGTGAAATTTACGCAGAAATTGGCGGTAAATCTCCCATCCTTGAAATTACTAACAACCAAGCAGAAGCGCTCCAAAAAGAACTAGAAAATAAAGGAATCGAAAACAAAGTGTTTGTCTGTATGAGATATTGGCACCCAATGACCCCAGAGGTCGTCGCGAAAGTAAAAAAATATAACCCAGATAAGATATTTTTATTACCTTTGTACCCACAGTACTCGACCACAACAACCAAATCATCTTTGGACGCCTGGTTTAAAGAAGCCCAAGTTCAGTTATTAAATTCAAAAACGAAATATACTTGTTGTTATCCATATGACTCAAAATTAATCAAAGCCCATCAAAAACTGATTCAAGACAAAATCAACCAAGTTAAGGATAAGAAAGTCAGAGTTTTGTTTTCTGCTCACAGCTTACCTGTATCAATAATAAAAAAAGGAGATCCTTATCAGTGGCAAGTGGAGCAAACAGTAAACGCAGTCTTGCAAGGTATTCACGGTTATGAAGATCATGTGTTGGCTTACCAAAGTAAAGTGACACCAGTCAAGTGGCTTGAGCCCACAACTCCAAGTGAAATTGAAAATGCAATTCATAAAGATCGAGCCCTAGTAATCGTTCCAATTGCTTTTGTTTCTGATCACTCTGAAACACTTGTTGAATTGGATATTGAGTATCAGGAACTTGCTAGTGAATTGGGTTGTAAACATTATTATAGATCTGAGTCTTTAAATATTGACCGAACCTTTATAGAAAGTTTATCCGAGATAGTGAGTGAATCAGACAAAATTGAGAGCGGTAATATCAGACAAAAAATATGTCCAGCAACATTCAAACAATGTGATCAAGAATTAAGATGAATTCGGTTTTTTTATATAATTTATTTCTCAGTCTGCACATCATCAGTGTTATTGCATGGATGGCGGGTTTGCTATATTTACCACGATTGTTTGTGTATCATTGGAGCAAAGAAGTGGGTTCTGACTCATCAGAAACTTTTAAATTGATGGAACTGCGCCTACTTAAAATCATTATGAATCCAGCTATGATTTTCTCGTGGTTATTTGGTTTAGCTTTGATTTCGAATTTAGGTATCGACGCACTATCTCAGTTATGGCTTCAATTGAAAATTATATTTGTAATTCTTTTATCTGGAGTTCATGGATATTTCTCGAAATTAACAAGAGAGTTTCAAGATGATAAAAGGCCTAAATCTGAGCGTTTTTTTAGAATTATCAATGAATTTCCAACGATTTTAATGATAATTGTCATTTTTTTAGTTGTTTTTAAGCCAATATAAAACTTGATCTATTTAAAGATTACGGTTAGAAAACAGCTTCCAAACCATTTTCCACATTATCATCATCATTAAAACAAATGGCTAAAAACTTAAAATTAAGAGATCTTAAGAAAAAAACCCCACAAGAACTTCTTGTTTATGCAGAGGATCTTGGTGTTGAAAACGCTAGTTCAATGCGTACACAAGATATGCTTTTTGAAATATTGAAAACTCTTGCGAGTGACAGTAAAGATATTGACGGTGAAGGAGTCTTAGAAGTTTTACAGGATGGGTTTGGTTTTTTAAGATCAATGGAAGCTAATTATCTTCCAGGTCCTGATGATATTTATGTAAGTCCAAGTCAAATCAAAAGATTTGGATTAAGATCAGGAGATACTGTTGAAGGACCGATTAGAGCGCCAAAGGAAGGTGAACGTTATTTCGCATTATTAAAAATTGATACAATCAACTACGAAGCAACCGAAAAAAGTAGGAACAAAATCAATTTTGATAACCTGACCCCTCTTTATCCTGATGAGCAAATCAGATTAGAAACTGAAAAACCAGCAAGCGATCAAAGTTCAAGAGTTATTGATCTAGTTGCACCAATCGGTAAAGGTCAAAGAGCGCTTATTGTTTCGCCACCAAGAACAGGTAAAACAGTTTTACTGCAAAACATTGCACATTCAATTACGGATAACCACCCAGAATGTTACTTGATGGTTTTATTAATTGATGAGAGGCCAGAGGAAGTTACAGATATGCAACGTTCTGTAAAAGGAGAGGTTGTCAGCTCAACATTTGATGAGCCTGCATCACGTCACGTGCAAGTTGCTGAGATGGTAATCAACAAAGCAAAAAGACTAGTGGAGCATAAAAAAGATGTCGTTATTCTTTTAGACTCCATTACAAGACTGGGTCGTGCTTACAATACGGTTGTACCAAGTTCAGGTAAAGTTTTAACAGGCGGAGTTGACGCAAACGCACTACAAAGACCAAAGAGATTTTTTGGTGCAGCGAGAAATATTGAAGACGGCGGATCACTAACTATTATTTCAACTGCGTTGATTGATACAGGTAGTAGGATGGATGAGGTAATTTTTGAGGAATTTAAAGGTACTGGTAATTCAGAAATTATATTGGATAGAAAAGTTGCTGATAAAAGAATATATCCCGCAATTGATATTACTAAGTCTGGCACTAGAAAAGAAGAGATACTGCTTGATAAAGATGAGCTTCAAAAAATGTATGTTCTTAGACGTATTCTTAACCCAATGGGAACAATGGACTCTATCGAGTTCTTACTCGGTAAATTGAAAGAAACCAAAGACAATACTGATTTCTTTCAGTCCATGAATAAATAGTACCAAAAATCAGATATTAATTTCCGTCAGTTTTGCTCTACTCTCTACAGCATGAGATATCTAACTATAGTTTTCATTTTCTTGTTCACAGCAGTCTCATTTGGGAATGAAGTTATCAGCACCTTTCTTAGTAAAGTAGCTGAAAAGGCTGAACAAAAAGCTGAACTCGCAGTGAATGACATGTTTAACAATATAGAGATCGACCTCTCTGGTTTTTATAAAGGTAAACCATCATATGGAATAAGCACCATTCTTCCTCTATATGAAAAAAATAATATCAATAATTTCTTTCAAGGCCATTTATCGACGCAAGCGGATATAGAAATGCTGAACCTTGGTTTTGTTCAAAGAAGAAGTCTATTAGAAAATAAATTGATTGCTGGTTATAATTTTTTCTATGATCTTGATTTAGATAATTCTCATGAAAGATTTGGTATTGGAGCAGACATACTAACCAGTCTAGGAGATGTACATTTAAATTATTATGACGCAATAACTGATTATGTTGTTGTGAATGGCTTAAAGGAATATACGCTAGACGGATTTGATGCACAGATTGCATTTCCCCTTCCGTATTTACCTAACTCAAAAATTTATGCTGAAGTATTTACATGGAATGGCATTAACAATTCAAGAGATCTTGAAGGAGAAACATTTAGTATAAAAAACAAACTTCCTTACGGAATGAGTTTAGAATTTGGAAAAACGAGTTTTGATCAATTGTCTCGTGACGAGGAGTTTGTGACTTTAAACATTAATCTTTTTGAATTTAAAAAAATCAAACAACCATTATCAAGTGAATTGAGAAAAATGTACTCAATCGTCCCGTATAAACTGTACAATTTTACTGATGTGGGTGATCGTAAGTATGAAAAGGTAAGAAGAGAAAACAAAATAAAAAAACAAGTAAATAGAACTGGAACAATCAAGATAGTCGGGTATTAGCATGCTAAGAAAATCCATATTTTTAATTCTAATTCAATTTATATTGTGTCCAATATTTTGGTTTGTTGCTCACGCTCAAACTGAAATTTGTAAGATGAATGGAAGTAAAATAGATGTTTCCGAAATAACAAACTTATCTCCCAAAGTTTGCGATGCACCTGTTAGATCTTTCAATTTAGATATCTTTCAACTGGCAGTATGTACGAGTGACCCCACAGAATTTTTAAAAGGTAATTCCACTGAAGATCCTTGCTTTTATTTTTGGGATCACAATAAAGGAGACAATTCTATTTCTGTCGGTGTTACTAAATCATCTGAAACATCCTTTCCTTCGTCACTACCACCTACAGGGGTTTATACTCACGGATTTGGAACAATTTCCTCGACAATAGGGATTAATGCTGAGTTTGAATTTGATGAGCAAAAAATTATAGGTGGAAATAGTGAGGGCACAGCTTGGCATAGTGCCCCTTTTTTAAACGCTCCTCAAAGCTTCATTCAGGGTGGGGATAGAAATGTAACCATGAAAGATTTTACTGATGGAAACTACACAAAATTCACTGAAACGTTTACTGAGTCACAGGCAAGTTTGAATGAATTTACTTTCACTTACAATTCCTTATCTGTGTCCACATTTTTGAACACTCTAGAAAGAGGTTTCGCAGCACCACACAATGGCAACTATGGTCGGTCACTTCTGATTAATAATGATTATGATCTTGCATCAAGCTACAACGATGCAACAAAAATAATTATTATAGAGGACTATGCTAGTCCAAAAGTCGTTACAGATCAGACTAATTCAATATTATTTAAATATTCACCAGACTACACCGCAAGATTGAATTTTGTTGCTAATGGAGATAATTGGATTGTCCCTGGGATATTTTTTGGTAACCCACAATTTGATATTGAGTTTGAATAATTATCCCTCAGCCTCTAAAATTGAAGAAAGTTTATATTTTGCTCCTAATTTTTGTGACCCTCCAATATTTTTAAGATCAATTATAAAAAAAAACTCTATAGACCTAACTTTACATTTATTTATTAAATTTGCAGATGCAAATGCAGTGCCTCCAGTTGCTATCAAGTCATCAATAACCAGAACTTTATCTTTTTCATTTATAGAGTTTCTGTGAATTTGTATTTCATCCGTTCCATACTCCAGCTTATATTTTTGCTTAAGTACTTTACCAGGAAGTTTTCCTTTTTTTCTAATAGGAACAAAAGGGATTTCTGTTTTAAAAGAAACTGCTGATCCAAATATAAATCCACGTGCTTCAACGGCAGCAATTTTTGTAAACTTATTTCTCTTAACATATTTGGAAATCTCAATAACAACTTCTTTGAAAAGTTTTTTATTATCTGTAATAGATGTTATGTCCTGAAACAGAATTCCTTTTTTTGGGAAATCAGGAATTACTCTAATTTTCTTTTTGATTTTATTTTTTAGTTTTTTGTTCAATGTTCAGTAAATTTCTTTTAGTGCTTAATCCACCCACAGATGTAAATCCTGTGAGTTTGCCGTCACTGCCCACGACTCTATGACATGGAACTGTCATCATAAGATTGTTTCTTCCTAAGGCACTCCCAACAGCTCGGGGCGAAGTTCTCAATCTCTTTGCAATGTCGCCGTAAG
This sequence comes from uncultured Pelagibacteraceae bacterium, assembly GCA_902613805.1. Taxonomy (GTDB): domain Bacteria; phylum Pseudomonadota; class Alphaproteobacteria; order Pelagibacterales; family AG-422-B15; genus CACNXQ01. Next base: position 417,302 of record CACMIV010000001.1, on the reverse strand, counting down.
TTGTTGTTCTACCATAAGGTATTCTTTTTAAATAATTCCAAACACGGTTTTGAAATTTTGTGCCGATCTGACTTGTAGGAAAACTAAGAGATCGCCTTTTTCGCGCGAGATACAATTTAATTTGAAGTGCAGATCTTTTTAGAAGCTTATCCTCTGTTTTGTTAGGCTTTTTCCTTGTTCTATGAACTGCAATTATTCTATTTTTGCTTGAGACAAGCTCAATATTGCCAATGATTGATTTGAAAACGTAGCTGCTCATATATATAAGATATTATAATTTTCTGACCTTATGACTAACAAATTTTTTGAAAGACACGTATTTTTTTGTACCAACCAAAGACCTGATGGTCATCCAAAAGGTTGTTGTGCCTCCAAAAATTCCACAGTGCTACGAGCTTACATGAAGAAAAAAACAAAAGAATTGGTCTCCGATAAGAAAATAAGAATAAACGCGTCAGGTTGTTTAGATCATTGTGAATTTGGTCCCACACTTGTTGTTTATCCAGATAATGTTTGGTACTCGTGTAAAACAGAAGAAGAGGTGGACCAAGTAATCAATGAACATCTGATTAATGATCGTATCGCTGAAAACCTCCAAATAAAAAAATGACAATTTTTGCACTATCAACTGCCAGCGGTGTTGCAGGGCTAGCAGTTGTAAGAGTCTCAGGACATCTAGCACTCACTGCTCTTAAAACAATTTCTAGAAAGAGTCACTTCGATCCAAACGTCTTAACAAAATCAGAGTTTTATGATCCAGAAAGCGGTAACTTAATTGACAAGGGCCTTGCTGTATTTTTCTCCAAACCCAAAAGTTTCACAGGTGAAGATGTTGTTGAGTTTCATGTTCATGGCGGCCATTCAACTGTTCAGCTTTTACTCAAATCACTTTCTAATATTGATCAGTTAAGACTTGCTCAACCTGGTGAATTTTCAAAAAGAGCATTTGTGAATAACAAAATGGATCTTACAGCAATTGAAGCCATGGGTGATCTAATTAATGCGCAAACTGAAATTCAACATAATCAAGCACTGTCCCAAATGAATGGTTCACTGAATAAATTATATTTATCATGGAGAAAGTCTCTAATAGAGTTAGTTGCTTATCTCGAAGCGGATATAGATTTTGCAGATGAAGACATTCCTGAAAATGTTCTTAACAATATCAATTCAAAAATTGAAAAACTTTTAGGTGAAATGAATGAACACTTAAAACAACGTAATCAAGGAGAAATATTAAGAGACGGTTATAAAGTTGCTATCATTGGATCCCCAAATGTTGGTAAATCAAGTTTGATAAATTCACTTGCTAATCGTGATGTTGCAATTGTATCTGATAAGGAGGGTACGACCAGAGACGCGATTGAAGTAAGACTAAATATTGCTGGATTTCCAGTCATTTTAACAGACACTGCGGGCCTAAGAGATACTGAAGACGAGATTGAAAAAAAAGGAATTGAGATAACCCAAAGTAAAATTAAAGAAGCAAATTTAGTTTTAGAATTATTTGATGATCCTAATAATGTTGAGTTACATGAGAATCGACTTACAGTTCTAAATAAATGTGACTTGCATAATAATTACAAACAAGAAGGCTGTATTAATATTTCAGTTTCAAATGGAAGCGGTATTGATGATTTAATCAATAAAATTGCTGAGCATGTATCAAATAAATTCATAAGTTATACCGATACAATACCAACAAAGACTCGATATATCTTAGGTATTCAAAATTCTGTACAAAGTTTACTAAGTGCAAAAAGTATAGATTTAAAAGTTAATTCTGAACTTATGGTCGAGGAGTTAAGATTGGCCATTCAAGAAATCGGAAAAATAACAGGTCATGTTGATGTAGAAGAATATTTAGAAGTTATTTTTAAAGATTTTTGCATCGGTAAATAAAAAAATAATTGATTGCAATTAGTCTAAGTTAATTTAATTAACTTATTCATGACTAGTTATGACGTTGTAGTAGTTGGAGGAGGGCATGCTGGTTGTGAAGCCGCAACCACATCCGCACGTGTTGGTGCAAAAACCCTCTTAATCAGCCATAAATTTGATACTATTGGGGAAATGTCCTGTAATCCTGCCATTGGTGGTCTTGGCAAAGGTCACTTAGTAAGGGAAATCGATGCATTGGACGGAATAATAGGGCGTATAGCTGATTTATCAAGTATTCAATATAGGTTACTCAATAGAACAAAAGGCCCTGCAGTAAGAGGACCAAGAGCTCAATCGGATAGAAAGCTCTATAAAAAATACATGCAGGAGGAGATTGAAAATACACAGAATTTAGAACTATTGTTTGATCCTGTAGAAGATTTAATTTTTGATAGCAATAAACAAATTGCTGGTGTGATTTGCGCAAGTGGTAAAAAAATATCTACTAAAAAAGTTATCATCACAACTGGTACATTTTTGAATGGCCTTATCCATTTAGGCGACAAAACTATTCCAGCTGGAAGACACGGCGATTCTCCTTCCATCGGACTTGCAGATTCTCTCTACAAAACCGGCTTTAATATTGGACGTCTAAAAACTGGGACACCTGCCAGACTGGATAAAAATACAATAGACTTTTCTAGACTTGAAAAACAGGAAGCTGATGATGATCACTCTTACTTTTCATTTTTAACCACAAAAACTCATAATGAACAATTACCGTGCCACATGACTTATACAAATGAGGCCGTTCACAGCATAATTCAAAAAAATATAACAAAATCAGCTATTTACTCAGGTCAAATCAGTGGTACAGGGCCAAGATATTGCCCTTCTGTAGAAGATAAAGTTGTTAAATTTGCAGATAAATTGAGGCATCAAATTTTTCTAGAACCAGAAGGACTTGATAGTGATTTAATATATCCAAATGGCATCTCAACTTCACTTCCGCCGGATGTACAAGACGAATTCATAAGTAAAATCAATGGTTTAGAGAATGTTAAAATAGTAAGGCACGGTTATGCAATTGAATATGATTTTATTGATCCACAAGAACTGTACCAAACCTTGGAAACTAAAAAAATAAAGGGGCTTTATCTTGCTGGACAAATAAACGGCACAACAGGTTACGAGGAAGCTGCTGCGCAAGGACTTGTAGCAGGTTTGAATGCTGCAATCTCCCTGAGTAATAAAGAACATGTTTTTTCAAGAAACGACTCATACATTGGTGTAATGATTGACGATTTAACTCTAAAAGGGGTTACTGAGCCCTACAGAATGTTCACTTCTAGGGCAGAATACAGATTGTTATTAAGGGCAGATAATGCAGATTTAAGATTAACTGAGGCTGGTTACAATTTAGGGTTAGTTGAAGCTGACAGATATGAAAAATATTCAGCTAAAAAAATTGAACTAGAAAAAGTAAATAAAATTGTTAAAAATCAATATGTTACACCTAATGCACTTTCAAAGATTGGAGTTCAAATTAATCAAGACGGCAAAAAAAGATCAGCTTTTGACTTATTAGCTTATCCTAACATCGATATCGATAAAATAGATGAGATTTTTGACTTAAATCTTAAGCAATATAGGAGTGAAATTCTTGATCAAATAACAACAGAGGCTCATTACAAAGGCTATCTTAAGAAGCAAGAAAGTGAAATCATTTCACTTACTAAAGAAGAAAAAGTTGAAATTCCACCTAGTCTTAAATACGAATTAATTCCCAGTTTATCAACAGAAATCATTGAAAAACTTACAAAAATTAAGCCTAAAAACTTATCTCAAGCATCAAGAATTGATGGTGTTACACCTGCAGCCCTTAGTGTTATTTTATCATATATAAAAACCAAAGCTAAATCTCAAAAATTAGCTTAATATCAAAATAATGATTGATTCGCCTGATGCTCTAAAAGAGCTCTTGCCAAATGTTTCACGTGAAACAATTGAAAAATTGGCTGAATTCAGGGAAATGATTTTGGCAGAAGACCAAAACTTAATATCAAAGAATGATAAAAACTTTATCTGGATAAGACATTTCTATGATTCTTTAAGATTAGCGCAGTTTATAACTAGCAATGGAAATGATATCATTGATATTGGCAGCGGTGCTGGCCTTCCAGGTATACCAGTTTCGATAATATTTGGCTCGAAAAATAAGTTTTTTTTATGTGAAAATAGACCTAAAAGAGCATCTTTTCTTAACAAATGTATTGTTAACTTAGATCTTAAAAATACTGAAGTGATTCCCATTAAAGCAGAAAAAATTGAAAATAAAAAATTTGATATCATTTTAGCAAGAGCTGTTAGCCAATTAAATTGTTTATTGTCAATTAGTTATAATATATGCAAAAAAAACACTACATTGCTTCTGCATAAAGGTGTACATATAGATGAAGAGATCGTGCAAGCTACTAAATATTGGGATTTTACTTATGTATTGCATGAAAATGAAAGAAAAAAGGGTTCTTTTATTTTGGAATTAAAAAATATAATAAAATCAATAACTTAATGAAAAATAAAATAATAGCTATCTCAAATCAGAAAGGTGGAGTGGGAAAAACTACAACAGCAATAAACTTATCCACAGCCTTAGCTGCTATTGGGGAAAAAGTTTTAATTATTGACCTCGACCCTCAAGGAAATGCAAGTACAGGTTTAGGTATAGATTATCAAAGCAGAAATAATTCAATCTATAAAGTTCTTGCATCTCAATGCAACTTACTTGACGCAATTCAAAATACAGAGATAGAAAATTTAAAAATCATTCCATCCACTGTGGATCTATCAGGTATTGAACCTGAACTGGCAGAAGTAAACGATAGAGCTTTTACACTTAAAAAAATTTTATCAGATCAAAATTCTTTAAATGATTTTAGTTTCATTTTTATTGATTGCCCGCCAGCTTTAAGTCTTCTCACTGTCATGGCGATGACTGCAGCACACTCAATTATCGTTCCGCTTCAATGTGAATTTTTTGCATTAGAAGGTCTTAGTCAATTAATAAAAACAATTGATAGGGTGAAACAAAATCTTAATCAAAATCTAACAATCGATGGGATAGTTTTAACAATGTTTGATGGAAGAAATAAACTTTCATCTCAAGTTGCCGATGATGTTAAAAAACATTTAAGCCAACAAGTATATGAAACAATCATACCTCGCAACGTAAGAGTTTCAGAAGCACCTTCATTCGGAATGCCTGCTCTAATCTATGATCAAAAAGCAGCTGGTAGCCAGGCATATTTAAGATTAGCGGATGAGATCATAAGACAAAATAAAGAACAGGAGGCCGCTTAATGAGTTCATCAATTTCCAAAAAAGGTTTAGGCCGTGGTCTATCATCCCTGATGGGTGATACAAAAGATATTTCAACTTCAACTGAAACCTCAAATCAAGAAACAAAAATTTCAATTGCAAATCTTAAACCAAGTCCATCGCAACCAAGAAGACTATTCGATAAAAATAGTATTAATGAATTGGCTGAGTCAATAAAATCGAAAGGTTTAGTTCAACCCATATTAGTTAGACCTTCATCAAAAGAGCCAGGAATATATGAGATCATTGCAGGTGAGAGAAGATGGCGAGCAGCTCAAATTGCACAACTCCATGAAGTTCCTGCAGTCATAAGAAAACTAGATGATGTAGAAGCTTTAGAAATAGCAATCATTGAAAACGTACAACGCTCTGATCTATCACCAATTGAGGAAGCGGCTGGCTATAAAAGATTAATTAAAAATCACGGACACACACAAGAGGCACTTTCAGAAATAGTTGGTAAAAGCAGAAGTCATATTGCAAATATTATCCGACTTCTTAGTTTACCTCAGTCAATTCAAGACATGATCTCAGAAGGAAAAATTTCATCAGGTCATGCTAGAGCAATCATGAATAGCGCATTTCCAGAACAATTAGCAGAGAAAATCGTTAGTGAAAACTTAAGTGTAAGGGCCGCGGAAGAGTTAGTAAAACAAAAGAAATCAGGGGTTAAAAAAATTAAACTAAAAGATCCTGATACTGTTGATTTGGAAAATAATTTAACAGCAAAACTTGGACTTAATGTTTCTATTGATCATAAAGGAAAAAAAGGCGGGTCAATAAAAATAGAATATAAGTCTCTAGACCAGCTTGAATTAGTTACTTCAAAATTAAAAGTCTAACTTCTAAAAAGTCGCTTTGCATCGTTGGCAATAAACATAATTGATTTCTCACAATGAATTTTCGCAAGTTTACTGTTACTTTTACACTTAATTTCAGTATCTAATAAAGTGATAATTGCCTTGTTTAGCTTAGTTAATGGCCATTTCATACAATGTTCACGAAAATTATCCTTATCTTTCCAAAATAAAGGAGGCCTAAGTACTGTTACTGATTTTTCGAATGTGTTTCCTTTTTTCATTTCTATCTTAGTATTCTGAACTCTCTTTAAATAATTTACTAAGCTTCTTATAATTGAAATAGGGTTTAGTCCCTCTGATAATAATTTATAAACAATCTTGGAGCACTTGGACGTTTTTCCATACATTACAGATATAGTCATCGTATCTAATGTATTGGAGCTGGAATCATTAAATATTGTTTTAATTTCGTCTAAATCAATTGTTTTTGAACGGTCTTTATAAAATAGTATTATTTTTTCAAGTTCATGACTGCTTATCATGCGATCGTTACTCAAGGATTGCAACAAATAGTTTTTGCTATCTTCGTCTAAATTTAAATTATTGATTTTTATAAAATGATTTAGGTAAGACATTTTTGATTTTATATCTTCCTCATAACATGCTAGTGCTAGATGAAATTTGCTATTTTCAAAAAATTTTCTTATTTTAGAATTTGTATTTAACGTTCCGGCTTTAATAATTAACAAAACATTTTCTGGTGAGTCGTTAATTGTATTTTCAATATAATCGACATGCTTTTCCTTGACTGTGTTTAGAATAACTAGTTTTTTATCACTAAACATTGAAACTGTTTTCAAGGCGTTGTCTAAAATGAAAGGATCTTTGTCTAAATCATTTCCATCAATATTTATTTCCTCGTAAGTTTCTTTATCTAAAAGTAACGTTTTTGTGTTAAATATTGTTTCTCTAATCAGACCATCGTTAGGGCCATAAATCAATAAAGCTAAAAAATTTTTATTATTTGAAATTATATTTTGTAATTGAACTTCTTTAATCTTCATTTGACTTAGAAATATGGCTCTGTATTTTTGCCATCATTAACTGCAAAGCATTATTGGTAGCAGCTCTATTGGTTTGTTTTTTTGTCTCTTCATTATCAATTTCTGATAAACCAACGTCGTATTGTGCAAAACCTCGAGAAGTATCTTGTAATAATGTCTCCTGAATATCTAATTGCTCTAATTGATATTTCACCACAATCTCTACTCTGTATTTTGAAACAGTCCCATTTGTATTGATTATAAGTGGCACTAAATTTTCACTAATATTTAAGTAAACTTTGTAATTTGTGTCTTCTTTTTTTAGAAATGTTCTATTAACTTGATCAATGATTTCTCTTGATGGGTTATTTTGCACTTCAACAAGATAATTTTGTAATTCGGCTGACCCTTCTGTCAGTTTATATATTGGTTTGAAACCACAACCTGCAATAAAAATTATGAATGATAAAAGTAAAAATGATTTAATTATATAATTCATTTTCTTCCAGAGTTTTAATCATATCATTAAGATAAGGTTTATAGTTTTCCCAAGCACCAATAGACTTTTTATTTATTGGTTGCCTAACTTGCTCTAGACTCGCTGTTCTAACTTGTCTTTTATTTTTATAAAATTCCATGCAACTATCTTCCCAATCAAGACCACAAAAGTTAAGCAGTCTGAGTGTTACATTTTTTTGATCATTTACCAACTCTTCATTATCTAATATAAAAATTTCTTTTTTGAATTTCTTTAACCAAATTTTCATTAGTTTTTCATGTAGAAGATAGTAACGGGCAAGCGACTTTTGATCATAGCAGTAATGATGTCGTCCCTCGACAAACCTTTGTGTAAATAGAGAAAAGCAATTATCTTGTGGTTTCCTCTTGCAATAGATTATTTTAGCTTCTGGTAAAACATGTCTTATTAGATCAATTAGTAAAAAATTATGAGGCATCTTATCGCAAAGAAAGTCAGAATTATGCTTATTAAGGTCGTGAATCTTTTTTAAATATTGAGTTCTTATATTAAGAAGTGTTTCTTTAAGTGAAAGGCTTGCGAAAAAGTCATTAACTTTTTCGATATCTGGTTGAACTATATCTTGCAAATTTGTTAATTCCATCATGTATCGCAACTCACCTGCGCCATGCACTTTACTATGAGCTGACAAAATTTGTTCGCATAACGTTGTACCCGACCTCGGCATGCCGCAAATAAATATTGGAGTTGTGCTGCACTTCGAGTATGTGATATTTGGGTATTTAATATTTTGTGCAAGTTTATTAAAAAAAATACGATCCTTTTCTGTATCGTATGTCTCAAGGCTATAACAAAGTTCATTCATTGCTGCTAAATTTTCATATGATTTCTTGTAGTCTTTAATATTTTTAAAGTATTCAAAAAAACCCTTAGATAAAGTTATTTTTTGATCAGTGGTGAGTTCATCGCTTTTGAGTCTTTTGTAAAAAAAATTAATTTCTTGATCAGTCAGTTTATTTGTCTTGTCGCTAGCAAATTGTGAAAAAAACTGAATAAGATTTTTAACAGGAGAACCCTGCATTCGCATCTCAAATAATTTCTTAAAATTAGTATCAACAATTTTTTTTGACTTTTTAAATTGACCACTTTCCCTATAAGCAGTGGCTAAATTAAGTTGAAATTCTTCATTGTTATTATTCTTTTTAACAAGCACTTCCATAAGATTAATTGCCATATCTATCTCATGATTTAGAATTAGTGCTTTAGCATAAGTGCTAATAACATTTGGATTTTCAGGATCTTTTTTCATTAAAATTTTAGCGTATTTAAGTGAATTTTCACCGTCACCCCTTCTTGAATACAAATTGGCTAAATTATTAATAGCGGGTAGATAATCGTTTGATATTGATACTGATTTATTAAAACATTTTACTGCGAGTTGATAATCTTTAACTAATACGTAAGAGGTTCCCATATTATTATAGGCTTCAAAACCATTGGGATTTTTTTTTATACATTTTACAAAATATTCAAATGAGTCAGGAGTTTTACCAATATCTTGGTACAATATGCCGAGGTGCCTGTTCAATTCGTAGCTTTCTTGGTGAGTTTTTAAAAGCTTCTTATAAATTTTTTCTGCCTCAGAAAAATTTTTAGACTGATGCACCTCAATTGCTTTTGATAGATCATTAAAAAACCTACTATTCTCAATTCCTTTGCCTTTAAGTTTTCTTCTTTCGTGTCTATTCATTTTTTATTAATTACAATATTTAATATTTTGTTAGGAACGTATATTTTTTTTACTATTTTTGAATTTTCAATCAGCTCATTCACGCTTTTAATTTTTTTTATTTCGTTCATGATATCGTCTTCGTCAGCATTAAGCTTAACTTCAACCTCAGCTCTTCGTTTGCCATTTACCTGAATTGCTATCGTAACGTTTTCTACAACTAAATATTTCTTATCAATCTTCGGCCATGGTTCTAAGGTGATTGATGTTTTGTTTCCGCATAGACTCCAACACTCTTCAGCCAAGTGAGGTATCATTGGTTCAATTATACGAATAAGTATCTTAAGCGATGATTTGAGAGCTCTTTTTTCATCTTCCAGATCACAATTAAATTTTGAGATATGATTAATTAACTCATAGATTTTAGCGACACCAACATTTATTTGAAACTTTTCAATACTATTAGTCACAGCATCAAGTGAATGATACGTTTTTTGCAAAAGAAGCTTGGACTTCTCTGAATAATCATCTTCGTTCTCACTATCATTTTCATCTTTTAATAGATCAATGTTATCTAAAATTGTGTTCCATATCTTTTGGCAGAAACGCCAAGAACCATGAATACCTGAATCCGACCAATTTATATCCCTTTCAGGCGGACTATCAGACAACATAAACCACCTGGCCGAATCAGATCCGTAGCTTTTTATTATTTCCTCAGGATCCACTACATTTTTTTTTGATTTTGACATTGACTCACTCGAGCCCATATTTACGTCTAGTCCATTAGAAATTTGATACAATTTGCCATTCCGTTCATCAACGTCATTAGGAAATACCCAATCGCCATTTACATTCTTATAAGTTGCATGACAAACCATCCCCTGGGTAAATAAAGATTTAAAAGGTTCGTTAACTTTTTTTAGTTTAAGGGCTTTAGTAAAAAAGCGAGAGTAGAGTAAATGTAATATAGCATGCTCAATGCCTCCAACATACTGATCAACTGGCATCCAATAATTTGCCTCATCTTGATTGAAGGGGGCATCTGTAAAAGTAGGTGAACAAAATCTTAAAAAATACCAAGCTGAGTCGACAAACGTATCTAATGTATCTGTCTCTCTAACTGCTTTCAATCCAGTATGGGGACAAGTTGTGTATTTCCAAGTTGGATGGTGTTCAAGAGGATTTCCTGGTTGATTTAAATCAATATCGTCTGGAAGCATTACAGGCAGTTCCTCTTCAGGTACTGGAATTATTTTTCCATCTTCTCTATAGAGGATAGGTATAGGGCAGCCCCAGTAGCGTTGTCTTGAAATACCCCAATCCCTTAATCGAAAATTAATTGTTTTTTTTCCTATTTCAATTTTCTCTAACTCTTTAATAACCAGCTCTTTTGCTTCAGGAATTTCCAGACCGTTCAAAAAGGAAGAGTTAATTAGGCTTCCCTCTCCAGTATATGCTTCCCCTTCTTTCTCCATATCCACGGTCATTGGTTCAATAACTTTAATGACTTCAAGATTATACTTTTTAGCAAAATCCATATCTCTTTGATCATGTGCGGGACATCCATAAATTGCACCAGTTCCATAATCCATAAGTATGAAGTTTGCTATAAATAGAGGCAGTTTCTTATCTTTTATGAAAGGATGTAAAACAGATAACTTGGTAGAGATTCCAATTTTTTCATTCTTTGAAATGCTTTCTTCGTTTAGTTTCTGAGCTTGTAATTTTTTGACGGCTTCTTGAATATCTTCATCATTATTTATAATTTCATCCACTATTGGGTGAAATGGTGAAATAGCTATAAAAGTTGCCCCAAATATAGTGTCAGGTCTTGTTGTAAATATTCTGAGTTTTTCAGGATTAAAATCTTTATAATTTGAATTTATCTTGAAATTAATTTCGCATCCCAATGATTTTCCAATCCAATTTCTCTGCATCACTTTTACTTTTTCAGGCCAATCAAGTGTTTCATCTAAACTTTCAAGAAGCTCATCAGCAAGTGAAGTAATTTTGAAAAACCATTGTGATAGTTTTTTTTGTTCAACTTCTACTCCAGAACGCCAACCCTTGCCATCAATTACTTGCTCATTCGCTAAAACAGTATTCTCAATTGGATCCCAATTAACTAGAGATTCTTTTTTATAAATTAAATCATCATTGAAAAACTTAAGAAAAAGTTTTTGCTGTTGATGGTAATATTCTTTATCGCATGTGGCTATTTCACGCTCCCAATCGATTGAAAGTCCCATTGATTGTAATTGGGATTTCATCGTATCAATATTATCGTAAGTCCATTTATTTGGTGAAATATTGTTTTCGATTGCAGCATTCTCTGCGGGTAGACCAAATGCATCCCAGCCCATTGGATGCATCACATTAAACCCTTTAGCTCTTTTGTATCGTGCAATTACATCTCCAAGCGTATAGTTTCTTACGTGTCCCATATGAATCTTTCCAGATGGGTATGGAAACATTTCTAGGACGTAGTATTTTTCTTTTTTTTTATCTACTTTACTTAGAAATGTTTTATTATCTCTCCAATAGGATTGCCACTTTGCTTCAATGGATCTTGGATTATACTTTTCAGACATTAAAAATAAATTTACTTAATTATTAAGATAAGTCGATTGCAGTTTTTAATGCTCGGGCTTCAGTTAAAATACTTTCTTTAATTTTATTTGCTTTTTCATTGTCTAAACCTTGATCTACCCATTTGGTGCCGTCAAACCTTTGAGTAAACATTTGAACGGACACAGATTCATTTGATAACTGGTCATCTAACAATCTAACATTAATTTTAATCCTTAATTCGTTTTCATCAATTGCGTACCAGTCTGTGATCACAATACCTGAAGCTGAGTCAACTGATGCCAATGGCATAAAGCTTAGCTTGTCTAAGATCACATTAAATGTAGCTTCGTCCACATTAATACTCGCTGAGCTCTTACCCCCAAATAAGCCTTGAAGACCAAGGGTATCGTTATCTCTTGCACTTTTGCGGTATTCTATAGCATTCTCATTTGCATTTCCTGCTCCTGCGTTATCTAGTGGATCTGTTGTCTTGGGTGCGATATCTAATTGTGCACAACCATAAGTGAACAAAATAGTAAGAAAAATAGAAAAAAATACATATCGCTTAAATGAGAATTTACTGAAAAATGTTATTAGCATAAAAAAATGGATGTTTTGGACAATATAGCAAAATTGTTAAATACTTCAAATTTTATAAAAACGAGAGTTTTCCTTAGTTTTTTATAGTGATATTTTTGCCACATATCATAACAAAAGTTGTGTCATTAATACATAATTTCTTAAAATTTGGCACTTTCTTGTATATATTACGTACAGTTAAATTTAACTATGATCAACTATCATAATGAAAGGATAATTTTATGAATAGATCAAAAATCTTAAGTGCGTCTGCTTTGGCATCTCTGATGGCTGCTGGTTCAGCTCAAGCTGAAATGTCTGTAAGTGGATATATACTTGCTGCGTTTGCTGATAGTGACGGTGGTGGAATGACGAACTACAACACTTCAGAAACAGTAACAGTATCGTACTCCGACTCACTGGACAACGGTATGGGTCTTTCTATCGGTATGGATATTACTGATTCTCTTGCTTCAGCGATTACAATCGACACAGGCATGGGTTCAGTAACATTTAGTGCTGATTCAAAAGCTGACTCAGCTCTTGATAAGATCGACGGATCAACTGCTTGTTACGGTTTGTTCTGGTGTTCGAATGCATACAATGCATCTTATAACGATGGTGACGAAGTATCTGGTGACTCAATCAGATATGTATCTCCATCAATCAACGGCTTCACAATTCAAGCATCAATGGGTCTAGAGGGAACATATGACAACTCTGATCATACAGGTGCTGGTGGAACAGCTGCTTCTCCAACCGGTGGTTCTGCAACTGAGAACGTAGACAATACGACTTCAGTTGGTATTACTGGTTCAATCATGGGAGTATCTGTGAAAGCTGGATTTGCTGACATTGATTACAATCAAGGTACTCATGTTGGTGCAAGTACGTCAGTTGACCAAACTCCATCTATGTATGCTCTAGGTTACTCTATAGCTGGGTTGGATCTTGGTTATGCGTTCTATGACTCTGATGACACTGCTAGTTCTGAGGAAACTCAGTACGGTGTAGGTACATCTGTAATGGGAATGTATGTTGGTGCTCAGTTTGGTGCACACGACACAACTGGTAATGACACAGACTACATGACTTTAACAGCTGTTAAAGACATGGGTGCTGCTCAGTTCTCTTATGAGTACATCGAGACAGACGTAGCTGGTGGAACTGCAAGTGATAAGGATACACACATCTTTGCTTACCAAATCGGCTTCTAAGTCAATCTAGTCGTACTAGAAAATTTAAACACCCTATGCTTTACAGCGTAGGGTGTTTTTTTTATGCTCATTATTAATAATTATGTACAAAGATTTTATCATTGAATTTCAAAAAGCTTTAGAGAGTGCGGGAAGAGATATCCACGAGGTCGAACTAATCGCGGTCAGTAAAAAAAAGCCAATAACTGATATAAAAAAAGTTTACGAACTTGGTCAATTATCCTTTGGTGAAAATCAAATTCAAGAAATAGAGTCAAAATGGGTCGAGTTTAAAAAGGCAAGAAAAAATATCGTATTGCATTATATAGGCACAATTCAAAGTCGCAAAGTTAGATCGATTCTTGAAAATTGTGATGTTATTCATTCAGTCGATAGAGTGAAAATAGTCAAACTCATCAAAAAATTTGAAAATGAAACCGGTATTAAAAGGGAGTATTTTCTCCAAATAAATACTGGAAATGAATCTCAAAAATCAGGTATTTTACTAGAAGAAGCTGATAAATTCATTGAAGAATGTAAGAACAATTATGAACTAAATATATCTGGGTTAATGTGCCTCCCCCCAATTGATCAAAAACCATCTAAGCATTTTGATATATTAAAAGACCTTGCTAAAAATCATAACCTAACCAAATTAAGCATGGGTATGTCGCATGATTTTAAAGAGGCAATTAAATGCGGTTCCACACATATAAGAATAGGCACATCAATTTTTGGTAAACGTCTTTAGAGTTTTATGTCTATCTCTGTTTCATTATTAATTTTTGGAACTATTTTTAATAGGTGATCTAGGCTTACTGCTATGCATCCTTCTGTTCCTCGAAAATCTTCATGGGCTATATGAAGAAAAATTGCGCTGCCCTTTCCAGATGTTACTGGATTTATATTATAATCAATTACACAAACAATATCGTAAATGTTATCTTCGCGAAAAAGCTTTTCAGCACTATGAGAAAAAGGAAACTCTATGAATTTGTTATAAAACTTACTTTTTGGATCGTCGCACCATCCATCATTTTGTTTTATTATAAATGACTCAATATTTAGCGAAAGTTTACCTAACCTATCAGCCCTGTAATAGATTTGTTTAATTTTATACTTTCCATGAGGTGTGCATCCGTCTCCTTCAAGTTTATGATCAGTTATTCCATTCTTACCAACTGCACATGGGAATGTGTCTTTATCAAAATGCAGATAGTTTTTTTGTATTATGAGTTTCATAAGGTGATATATTATATGATATGAAAAAACACACTATACCTGTTTTTGTGACTTCAAAAATATTAAAAAAGTCTCTTTCAGAAATATTTATAGAAATTAATCAATTTTCTAATCATCTATTTGAATTGGTGGATGAAGGAATAAATTATAAATATGATTTTCAAGTTGCAATAATTGATGAAGACAGTTGTAAAGATGTCTTTAATAAATATGCTGAAAATAAAATTTTTTTCTTAATAGGAAGTGAAACATATTCCCATCAACAAAATCTTAACTATATTTTTATAAAAATGCCCGTCAAGATAAATGAGCTGATTTCATTGATTGAAGACAAGCTTGAACAACTAGACAAACAAAATAAAAAAAGAATGAATTTTAATATTCACTCTTATAATCCCAATTCTCGAGAACTTTATAGAGGTTCAAAATCTATTAGACTTACTGAAAAAGAGAGTGAGATATTTATTTGCTTATTAGATAGTGATAAGTCTTATTTTTCTAAAAAATTTTTACTAGGAAAAGTATGGAAGTACAATCAGGATATAGATACTCACACTTTAGAAACTCACTTATATTCATTAAGAAAGAAAATTGATCAAAGTCTGGGAACTAAAGATCTGATAAAGCATGAAGAAAAAAAAGGATATATGATCGATCGATCAATACTTTAACTTTTATACACTTAAAAGTAAATGTTCGCGCTCCCATGCACTAATAACATTTTGATAAGCATCATGTTCCGTTTGTTTAATTTCTGTAAAAAGCGTAACAAATTCTTTCCCTAACGTTTCAGACAATTCATTACTCACCTTTAATCGTTTTAATGCATCAGGAAGATATTTTGGAATATTATGTCGTCTTTCAAATGCATCTCCTGCAGTGGGTTTTTCTGGCTCTAATTTTTCTTTTAATCCTAAATACCCGCACGCAAGTGATGCAGCAAGAGCAAGATAAGGATTTGTGTCCGCGCCAGGTATTCTGTTTTCTATTCTTCTTGAATCCGGTGACGATGTTGGGACCCTAAAAGCAACAGTTCTATTTTCGATACCCCAGTGGGTATTAATTGGAGCTGAGGCATCAATGACAAATCGTCTGTATGAATTAACATAAGGTGCAAACAAGAGCATTGCATCTGGTAAATATGTCTGGAGACCTCCTATGTAATTCAAAAATTCTTTTGAATTATTTCCTTCCTGATCACTAAAAAGATTTTTATTTGTCTTAGTTGAAACCAGGTTTTGGTGAATGTGCATTGAACTTCCAGGCTGACCCTGATAAGGCTTTGCCATAAAGGTTGCGTGTATACCATGCTTTAATGCCACTTGTCTGACTGCCCTTTTAAACATGAACGCTTGGTCTGCAAGCGCTAGAGGATCACCATGATTTAGATTTATTTCTATTTGAGAAGGACCAGACTCATGCACAAGTGTATCCACCCCTATCTCCATTAGCTCACAATAATCGTAAATATCGTCTGTTAAAGCATCAAACTCATTGACCGCATCTATTCCAAAGACACGGCTGCCAGTTTCTCTTCGACCAGACTTTCCAACTGGTGTTTTTAAAGGTAAGTCAGGATCAAGATTTTGCTCACATAAATAAAACTCTAATTCAGGTGCAACAATTGCTTTTAAGTTTTCTTCTTTTAACAATTCAATAATATTAATTAAAACCTGGCGCGGTGCGATTTCTGATGCTTCACCGGTGCCATATTTAAGATCGCAAATAATTTGTGCTGTTGGTTCTTTGTTCCAAGGAATTCTTCTCAAAGTTGAAATGTCAGGAGACATAAATAAATCTTCTTCGACATAATCGATCACTTCGCTCCCATAGACCCATTTACCAGAAACTGTTTGACCAAAAACCGAGTCAGCGAGCTTGAGACTCTGGTCTTCTATAGATTTTAAAAATCTTTGAACAGGAAGAATTTTTCCCTTTGATGATCCAGCCATATCAGGAAAAATACATTCTACTTCAGATATTTTATTTGACTCAAGCCATTGCTTGAGCTCACTGTTTGAACTAACCGTCATTGCTACTGAAATATTTTATAAAACCTGCCTGTGGCTTAATTATATTTAACCACGAATAAATTCTGGCTTATAAATATATTTTTTTTTATTTTTGTAAACTTAAAAACAGTTTTATTACTAAATTCATCATAAATTTCCCATTTTTTGAGATCTAAAGACTGTCGATCAAATACAAATTTGATTTGATTATCAGACTTGTCACTTTTAACTTTAAGCATCAGATGATAAAAATTATTTTTATCTGTCAGCGATATGATATCGAATTCGTTCTCTATTACGATATCTTCCGATAAAAGTTTTTTCAAAATACTATTGCCGATAGGAAAACTATCAATTTGATAACCCTCCTTATCCACCACTACCATCAAACTTTTATTCGTGATGATATCTTCTTCTCTACCATCATACATGAACTTTGATTTAAAAGGTTTTAAAAAAAAAAATTGTCCGTTAAAAATATTTCCCTCTTGATCAATTTGTTCAAATTGACCCGACATTGATTTTATTTCATTCCAATTAGCTTCTATGCCTGTAATAATTGGATTAGATGAAGAATTATTAACAACAAAAAAAAATAGGAAGATGGTTAAAATAAATGACTTCATCAGGAATTAAATTTATCAAAATTAATTTCCCTCTTACCTACATGATTGGCGGCACTTATATATCCACTTTCTTCAAGTTGATCCATTATTCTTGCTGCACGATTATACCCAATTTGAAGTTTTCTCTGTAAAAGGCTCGTAGATGCTTTACCTTCTTTTTTTATAATATCCAGAGAGTCCTGAAGTAGATTATCGTGATCACCTTCAGAGACCATTCCAAGATCATTATCAATTTCTTCTTCTTTTAATATTTCTTCGTCATACTCAGGATTACCTTGTTTTTGAAGCGCACGAACAATATTCTCTATCTCTTGATCTGATATAAAAGGACCATGTATTCTTGATGTAATTCCACCAGCAGTCATCATTAACATATCGCCTTTGCCTAACAGTCTCTCAGCTCCCTCATCACCGAGAATGGTACGACTATCAAACTTCGAGCTTACTTGAAAACTAATTCTGCTTGGGAAATTAGCCTTAATAGTTCCCGTAATCACATCAACACTTGGTCTTTGAGTAGCCATAATTAAATGAATACCTGCGGCTCTTGCCATTTGCGATAGTCTTTGAATTGCGTGTTCTATTTCCTTTCCTGCAACCATCATCAAGTCGGCCATTTCATCAACAACAACAACAATGAAAGGCATTTTTTTATTTTCGATTTCAATTTGTGTAGTTGTTGGCTGTCCAGTTTCTGGGTTTGTTCCAGATGGGATTGATCTCACTATCTTTTCCGACTTTTTGATAGCTTCAGCTATTCTCTGATTATAGTTTTCAATATTTCTAACACCTAACAAGGACATTTTTTTGTATCGAGACTCCATTTCTCTAACGACCCATTTAAGTGCAACAATTGCTTTTTTTGGATCAGTCACAACTGGAGTGATTAGATGAGGAACACCTTCATATACTGACAATTCAAGCATCTTTGGATCAATTAATATGAATTTGCAGTCCTCAGGAGAATGTTTGTAAAGGATTGAAGTAATCATTACATTTATTCCTACAGATTTTCCAGAACCTGTTGTCCCTGCAATAAGAAGGTGAGGCATATTTTCTAAATTAGCAAACTTAGCATTGCCACTTATATCTTTACCAAGAGCTAAAATTAAATTTTTTTCGTTATTTACAAATTGTTCATTTTTAAAAAGCTCACTCAGATAAACAGGATTCTTAATGGTATTTGGTATTTCGATCCCAATGACATTTTTGCCTGGAATGATTGCAACACGAGCTGACATCGCACTCATATTTCTTGCTATATCATCTGATAATGAAATTATTTTTGAGGCCTTAATCCCTGGTGCAGGCTGTAGTTCATACATGGTAACAATTGGGCCAGGTGAAACTGCAATTATTTCTCCTTCAATTTTAAAATCAGTCAAAACATTTTTTAACTTTTCAGCGTTTATTCTAAGCTCATCATGATTAACGGCATTTTCTTTATTTATTTCGGGTTTAGATAAAAAATTTATATCCGGCGCTTTATATGATTCTGCATCAAAGACTATTTCGTCTTGCTGAATCACTGTTTCATCATGAGCTACTTCATTACCATAAGTTGAAACCGGTTCATTTTTTAATGACTCGAAATCAATTTTAGGCTCAAGGCCTTTACTGTTGAAAGTACTCCCGGATGAAATTTTTTGAACCGGATTTTTAAAGAGATTTGCATTAACTAGGCTCACTGTTTTTCCAACATAAACAACTAAGACTTTTATCAATTGAGGTACAACTTTTAAAATCTTGTTCCATTCATTTAAATCTAAGCCCATTGTGAAGAAAAATGAAGTTAGAAAAAAAATAAAAATGATTGTGACGAACAAATAATTCAAATAAACGCTAGTCAGCAAGTTAGTTTCATTGATAAAAACGAATGATTGAGTCGCAATAAATCCATTTGATATCGGTATGTTTACCGCTTCAAAAAAAAGAGCAAGTAAATAGACCGTGATTGGTAACAATAAAAAATTTAGTGCAAACAGTTCTAAGTTTTTAGAAAAAAAAAGTTTATACGCCCAGCTTGTCAGTATGATGCAAATGAGAAAGCTGCTATATCCAAAAAATTGTATAAGTACTTCGGATATATTTGCTCCAATATATCCACCGATATTTTTTACTTCATAGTTGTTTAAATTTAGAATACTAGGGTCAAAACTTGAATAACTTACTATTGATATAAGTATAAATGCGCTTAATAATATTGACGCAACACCGCTTATTTCAAGTAACCGATTGAATAAAAAAAGTTTAATAGAGTCAGGTAAAAGCTTCATTATTTAACAAATAAAATAAAAATGTTGAGATTCTATTAGTATTTGATTCATCTTGTTATTATATAGTTTCTTAAACAATTAACTGACTAAATTATTCAAATAATAAATGAAATATGAATTTACTATATTTGGGTTTGGTATTTCAGCTAAAATAACATCATGCCTTTTAGCCAGAAATGGATTTTCAGTCTGTCTAATTTCAGATAAAGATCAAAAGCAGGAAATATCTAATACTAACCTTGTCACATTCTTATCTAGAGGTTCGCTAAATTATCTTTCTTCCATGTTCCCAAAAACAAAGCAATTTGAGGAACACCCTGAAATTGACTCTATACACTGTGAATTAAATAGCCTGAGAGGAAACAAACCTCAGTCCATAAAGTTTAATGATGGAGAAAAGCAAAATCTTGGAAAAATTGTAAAAAATACAGACTTAGAAAAATACTTAGATCAAGAGATAGGACAGTTAAGAAATATAAATATTATTCATGGAAGTTATCCCTCCATGGTTGAAAACAAAAAAGATGAAATTAAACTTAAACTTAATAATGGAGAAGAAATAGACACTGATTTATTTATAGTATCGTCAACAAAAAATAACCTTGCTGATCTTATAAGTATTGATTTTATTAAAAAAGACTTAAAGAAGAGTGCTATCTCTATAGATATTAATGGTGATATTAAAAATGCAAATTGTGCATTTCAAAAATTTACCTCCGATGGACCTTTAGCTCTATTACCTTATTCAAAGAATGAAGCTTCTATTGTTTGGTCATTAAAAAGAGATTCAAAATTATTGCATAAAGATAATGAAGAGCTTTTGCAAATTATCACAAAGCACCTGAGTGAACAGGTTTCTTCAATTAAGATGACAAGCAATGAAAAACACAAGCTTCAATTTGTCTATGCCAAAAATCTTGTATATAAAAATACAGTATTGCTAGGTAATATTGCTCACAATATACATCCTATTGCTGGTCAAGGACTTAATTTAAGCATTAAAGATATAGCTTTGTTTGTGAACCAGATTAAAAAATACAAATCTTTAGGCTATAAGCTAAATGATCAAATGGTTTTGGAAGAGTTTGAAATGAAAAGAAAAATCGATAACACAGCCTATTCATTTGGTACATTTTTACTTGATGATATATTTTCCAGTAATAACAACTTTGTAAATTATACAGCCCGCACAGGTTTGGGTTTAGTTGAAAAGATTAAAAATCTCAAACAGCTTTTTATTAGAAGTGCTACAGGTGAGGATTTTTATAAAGCTCTTTAATGGAGCTGATCGCTTTTTTCACCAGAAAGATCGAAGATATAAGATTGATAGAGCGCCTCAAGTGCGTGACCTCTCGTGATTAATGTTTTTGCTTCAAGTAGAAGTTGTTTTTCTTCGGGAGTGAAAGGAACCAATATTCCTGAATAATTTATTAATTGCTCAGTTGGAGTTTGTTTAATTATTTCCCAGTCAGCTAATATTTTTCTGTGTTCTAGATACCGTTTAACTAAAGCCAGAAGTTTTGACCTGTCTATACTGTCACTACTTTGACTTTCAGTGTCAGTCTTATAATTATCATAGTTAGCGAGAACCTGTCTGTAAGGAGTAGTCACATCCAATTCCTCGTCAACTTCGAATCTTACAACGCCAGATAATGTAATTAAATACCGACTGTCCTCTGCCTCATTAAATGAGGAGATGCGACCAACACATCCAACTTTTTTTAGAGATTTGTTTCCAGCCTCTTGATTTTGTGACGCAGGCTGTATCATGCCTAAGAGTCTTCCAGGGCTAGCAAGTGCATCATCTATCATTTGAACATAGCGCGGCTCAAAAATGTTTAAGGGGAGTTGTGTCCCTGGAAAAAGAACTGCTCCAGTTAGAGGAAATATGGGGATTTTTCTTGATAGATCCTGAATGTTGATGTTTTTCATGTTATTAAAAATAATACAATAGTTATTATAAAAATGAAATAATCCGCTTATCTTGAAAAACAAGGCTTTTTCTATTAGAACAAACAATATTGCGAGTGTAGCTCAGTGGTAGAGCGAAACGTTGCCAACGTTTAGGTCGAGGGTTCGACTCCCTTCACTCGCTCCAAAATAAAAGAACACAACATAAGTTAGTTTGTATAAACTCATCTTATGAGAGCTTCAAAATTAGGTAGATATTCATGGACAATGTTCGATTGGGCAAATCAGCCTTTCTATACGTTAATCATGACATTTGTTTTCTCTGTCTACTTTACAGATGTTTTTATCACTGGTGATGATGGTGCTCAAAAATTAACTCTCACGCAGACTATTTCAGGTCTAGCCATTGCTCTTTTTAGTCCTGTTCTAGGATCTATTACGGACATAAAAGGAAATAGAAAACTATTAATGGGAATAACATCTGCATTGTTTGTACTTGGTATGGCATTGCTTTGGTATTCACCTCCAGGCGCTCCTGAGGGTATTTGGCTCGTGATGTTTGGATTGATACTTGCTTCAGCAATGGTTGGGTTTTCAGAAGTCTTTAATAATTCAGTTCTAGCAACCATTGAAACTCCTGAGAACTCTGGTTGGTTAAGTGGTATGGGTTATGGGGTTGGTTATATCGCAGGTCTTATCGCATTAATTTTATTTTTAATAATATTTGTTTGGCCTGGAGGTGAAACCGAAAATCTGTACGGTTTGAATACAAATGAATATGAACATATAAGAATTGTAGGACCGCTGTGCGCAATATGGTACGCTGTATTCATTGTTCCTTTGTTTTTATTTACTCCAGATCTAAAAAAAAATAACGTTACCGTTATCAATTCAGTAAAAATTGGACTTACAAATTTTATTAATACTTTTAAAGAAGCTAGAAAGTATAAAAACATATTTACGTTCTTAATAACAAGAATGTTTTATCAAGACGCCCTTAATGCTCTATTTGTAGTTGGTGGTGTTTACGCAAGTCTGGTAGTTGGAATGTCGCTCACTCAAGTCTTAATACTTGGAATTATTTTAAATATCTTGTCAGGGCCAAGTTCAATTTATGGAGGCTATTTAAATGATCTAATTGGTTCTAAAAATGTAATAAATCTATCACTTTGGGGTTTATTAGTTTCAGGACTTTTAGGATTATCAATTGATAAAGATACAATATTTTATTTTTTTACGGTTAATGAATATTCAGCTAGCGTAGAAGAATTTACTTTGGGAATATTTAATTCTGTAAGTCAAGTTACATATATTTGTGTTGTCATTGGCATTTCAATTTTTTATGGCCCTGCTCAAACAGCATCACGAGCATTAATGGTTAAGCTTTCACCTCAAGAAAAGATGACTGAATTTTTTGGTCTTTATGCTTTTGCTGGAAAATCAACAGCATGGCTAGTTCCCGGATTGATGTCAATAATTCTAGCTTTTACTGGAAGTCTTCAATATGCAATGATTTCAATAGTTCTATTTAATTTAATTGGCATCTTAGGGATGTATTTTGTTTCAGAAAAATGATTGTAGATTATTTAAATTTTATTTCGAAAAAAAAATCCCAAATCACAATATTCATTTTACTGAATATATGCGGTCTCATATTTTTTTTGTTACCTCATGATATTTTTGCAAACATGCTGGATTTAAGGTTTTCTTATAATGAAGAAATTGTAAAACAAAGTTTTGTCTTAATTGGTGAAGATGGCAGACAATTATATTTTTTTTCTGCACTTATTGTTGATACCATATACCCCTTATTATATGTGTCTTTATTTGTTGGCGCTTACTACAAATTATTTGAAAAAAAAGCTTTTTTGTTTATCTTCCCTTTGACGGCTGGGCTTTTTGATATATTAGAAAATATTCATGTAAGTTTACTTCTTTCAAACTTTCCAACACTTTCAAGTCAAAATATATTTTACTCCAGTACATCTACATCTATCAAATGGATAGCGGTCGGAATTTCACTTACTGTGCTGATGTATGGTATTATAAAAAAAATAAGGTAAAGATACTTTAATTTGAATAATAATTTATCACGAATTATTTTTTTGTTGCCTGTACTTACTGTAGTTATTTCTTATTTTTTTTCTTCACTTGGAGGTTATGTTGAATGGTGCCTTCCTCTTTTGGATGGATGCACTTCAATTAGTAAGGTAGGCAGATATGGTGTTTCTTTCTACCTATATAAAATATTCATTATTCCATCTGTCATACTAATGATAATTTTCTGGTACCAAATAAATAAGTATATTCACAAAAGTAACTTACTTTTGTTTCTCAGCATTACCTCTTGTATTTTTTTAATTATTTACTTATTTGCTCTTGGCTTTGAAGGAAAAATTTATAGATTTATGAGAGAGATCGGAATATTTGTATTTTTTATACTCTCGCCGGTATGCCAAGCACTATTAGTGTTTTTAATTTCTGATAACAAAATTAGATCAAAGTTTTCTCTTAAAACACTTTTGTCTATGTATCTTCTCTTTGTGGTGGGCTACTTACTTATTTTACCTCTTGACAACTCCAATTATGAAAATGTGATTGAATGGAACTTCGCGCTTCTAATATTTTTATTTTTCCCTTTATTTACAGGTTTATTGAGGGAAACTAATGCCTGAAATGACGAATTCCTGTAAACACCATTGAAATATCAGCGTCATTTGCCGCATTTATAACTTCATCATCTTTCATCGAGCCTCCTGGCTGTATGACTGCCTTAGCTCCAGATGAAATTGTAACTAGCAAGCCATCTGAAAATGGAAAGAATGCATCTGATGCAACTACTGAATTTTTGAGAGAATTTTCATCAGATTTTTCCATTTCGTTATTTTTTTGTGATGCAATTTTAGCACTATCAACTCGACTCATTTGCCCTGCACCAATACCAATTGTTTTTTTATTTTTGACATAAATTATTGCATTTGACTTTACATGTTTGCAAACTTTAAATGCAAACAACATATCCTCAATTTCACTATCACTTGGTTTTTTTTCTGTAACAACTTTCAAATCAGATTTGGTCGTAACTGCTCCATCGTTTGATTGAACTAGAATTCCTCCCTCAATACTTTTGAAGTTTTGGGAATTATTGTTTTTGTGCATTGATGATAAAGTTAGAACTCTTAAATTGTTTTTTGACTTAAAAATTTCTTTAGCTTCATTACTAACATCTGGCGCTATAATAACCTCAGTAAATATTTTTATAATTTCAGAGGCTGTCTCTTTGTCGATTGTTTGATTGAGTGCAATGATACCTCCAAATGCACTGGTTGTATCACACGAAAATGCTTTCATATACGCTTCACAAAGTGAATTCCCGCTAGCAACGCCGCAAGGGTTTGCGTGCTTGATAATTGCAACACTAGGAGTGTCTTCGTTAAATTCTTTAATTAATTGTAATGCTGCGTCAGCATCATTAATATTATTATAACTTAATTCTTTTCCTTGAAGTAATTTTGCATGTGGTATTCCTGATAGCTGCATGGATGACTTATAGAGACTTGCTGACTGATGAGGGTTTTCACCGTACCTAAGTGTAGAAGATAATTCTGCAGAAGTTGAAAACTTATTAACAGGTTCGTTTGTATTCCTGTAAAACCAACTACTGATTAAAGAATCGTAGTAAGCGGTAGTCGAAAATGTTTTTGCAGCAAGTGCCTTCCTAAACTCCAAAGTTGTTGAACCATTATTTTTATTGATTTCATTAATAAGCTCATCGTAATCACTAATATCGGTAACTACTGTGACAAACCGATGATTTTTAGCCGCTGATCGCAACATTGCTGGGCCTCCAATATCAATATTTTCTATGCAAATTTCTTCATTTTCCAATGATTTTATCGCTTCTTCAAAGGGGTAAAGATTGACAATTATTAAGTCAATGTCTTCTATGCCATGTTTCTCTTGAGACTGCACATGACTCTTGTCATCTCTTATTGAAAGCAAACCGCCATGCACATTAGGGTGTAAAGTTTTAACACGCCCATCCATCATCTCAGGGAAATTGGTTAGAGAAGATACATCTGTTACATCAACACCCATAGCTGCAATTGATTTTGCCGTGCCACCTGTTGAAACTATTTTAATATTGTGCTCTTTGAGTGATTGAACAACTTTTTCTAAACCTGATTTATCTGAAACAGAAATCAGTGCGGTTTTAATTTTTATATCCAATTTAATGGCCCCTTAGTTTTTCAATATTATTTGCATACTCACTCGGGCCACCTTTAAAGGTTGTGGTGCCTGCAACAATCATATCGGCCCCGGCATCGATTACTGATTGAACATTTTCAAAATTAATTCCTCCATCAACTTCTAAATGAATTTCTCTACCAGATTTATTAATTTCTTCTCTAAGATTTGATAATTTATCAAGAGCTGTTGGAATAAATTTCTGACCGCCAAAACCAGGATAAACACTCATTACTAAAATGAGATCAAGTTTATTCATGAAGGGTTTTACAACTTCCCATTCAGTATTTGGGTTGATTGCAAGACCCGCTTTTACATTTAATGATTTAATTTTATTCAAACATGCTTCTGTATCATCTTTTGCCTCTGGGTGAACTGAAACAATATCTGCTCCAGCTTCAACAAATTTTTCAATATAAGGCTGTACAGGATCGATCATCAAATGAACATCAAACGGCAATGAAGATTTATCTCTTATAGATTTAACAACATCTGGACCAATTGTGAGATTGGGCACAAAGTGTCCATCCATTACATCTACGTGTATGCAGTCAGCCCCGGCTTGAGTGATATTAACGACCTCATCTCCTAATGATGAAAAGTCTGATGCTAGTATAGAAGGTGATATTTTAACCGACATTATTGTGAAGCATTATTTCTTTGTATAACAGAAAGGTTTGTTGTTTCCCACTGTTTTCATACTTTGATTAGTGATAAATAGAGATTACATTATAAATATGAATGATAAAAAAACAGAAGCTGTCGAAGATAAAGACGACAAGAAAATTGACTCAAAACTGCCTAAAAAGAAAAAAGAAATAGGTGGGGCAGATGGTCCAGAACCAACCCGTTTTGGAGACTGGGAAAAAAAAGGTATTACCTCAGATTTTTAGCTTTAATTGAGCGGGTTGATTTCTCAACCCACTCATAAGTTAATCAGTCAAGCTCGACAGCGACTGTACCCATCATTCCACCTGTTGTGGTCATGCCTACAGCTTTACCAGCCGCTGCTCTAATTTCATCGATGTTAGCTTTCACTTGCTCTTCACTGCTCCAGATAGTCATCGTTCTGAGTGTTTTTTCGCCTGTGACTGTTGCACGCATATTCATTGCTCCATGCTTTTTCATCTCAGGCCAAAAACCTTTCATATTTTCAACGGCATTTTCAACATTGCCGTCAAATTCCCAATCGGTAAAAGATACAAACATTTATTACTCCATTTTTTTAATAATAATTAAAAAGTATACCGACTAATCGATCTGTAATCAAAGTTTATGATTAAATTTAAACGGCTTCCAATCCTTTGGCGCCAGTTCTAAATCTTCAAATTCAAAAGCGGGTGCGACCGTACATCCAATTAAGCTATACGCTCCAGTAGATTTCAAAGCAAACCAAGTTCCTTTTTCTACAGTGTACATAAAATTATTATTAGATCCTATCTCATCAATTTGGAATTCTACACCTTCCTTTGATGTATATACGTTTAAAGGACTGCCTGAGTAAAAATGTAAAGTTTCAGTTTTGGTTATTCTGTGCCAGTGAGAGTTTTCATGTTCCTCTAATAAAAAATATATATGAGTGACATCATCATTTCTAAAAATCTCAACGTAATGACCACCCTCTGGATGGGGAGTCATTTTGTGTTCTTCAATTAAGGCTTTGACAATATTTTTATCACTCACAAGAAATTACTTGTTCATTCGATTTTCAACAAGATCATCAACCACAGCTGGTTCTGCTAATGTAGATGTATCACCTAAATTACTGTAATCATTTTCAGCAATCTTTCTTAAAATTCTTCTCATAATTTTTCCTGATCGGGTCTTTGGAAGACCTGGTGCCCATTGAATTAAATCTGGTGAAGCGATTGGACCAATTTCTTTTCGAACCCATGCAACAAGCTCTTTATACAATTCATCTGATGTTTCCTCGCCCGCGTTGAGTGTAACGTAAGCATAAATTCCCTGACCTTTAATATCGTGTGGGTAACCAACTACCGCTGATTCACTTACTTTAGGATGAGCAACTAATGCGGACTCTACTTCTGCAGTTCCCATTCTGTGACCAGATACGTTTATAACATCATCAACTCTTCCAGTGATCCAGTAATATCCATCTTCATCTCTTCTACACCCATCACCTGTAAAATATTTTCCATCGAATTGTGAAAAATACGTTTCAATAAATCTTTTATGATCTCCGTAAACTGTTCTCATTTGTCCA
The DNA here is from genome assembly GCA_902613805.1 of uncultured Pelagibacteraceae bacterium. Lineage (GTDB taxonomy): Bacteria > Pseudomonadota > Alphaproteobacteria > Pelagibacterales > AG-422-B15 > CACNXQ01. The sequence continues at coordinate 389,105 of CACMIV010000001.1, read as the reverse complement.
GGCCAAGAGTCTGCTAAGCAAAGAGAACCTTCGCAAGCACCTTCAAGAATTTTTCCCTCTGCGTCTAGAATTTCTGGTTTGACACCAAAGAAAGGTTTTGTAGCTGAACCTGGTTTTTGCGCAATGGCTCCTGGAAGGGGTGTTATTAAAATTCCCCCTGTTTCTGTTTGCCACCACGTATCAACGATCGGACATTTTTTGTCACCTACGACATTATAATACCACATCCACGCTTCTGGATTAATAGGCTCGCCAACAGTGCCAAGTAATTTGAGTGAGGACCTGCTTGTTTTTTTAACAGGATCTTCACCTTCCCGCATTAAAGCTCTAATCGCAGTTGGTGCGGTATAGAAAATATTAATCTTATGTTTATCCACCACTTCCCAAAATCTTGAGGCATTTGGATAGTTTGGAACGCCCTCAAACATGACAGTGACTGCGCCATTCGCTAACGGGCCATAAACAATGTAACTGTGCCCGGTAACCCAACCAACATCTGCAGTGCACCAATAAACATCACCCTGTTTGTAATCAAATACATATTGATGTGTCATCGAGGCGTAAACCATATAACCACCAGTGGTATGCATAACCCCTTTTGGTTTTCCGGTTGATCCAGATGTATACAATATAAAAAGAGGATCTTCTGCTGACATTTCTTCTGGTGGGCATTCATCAGACTCTTTTTCAGTCAGTTCGTGATACCAAACATCTCTTTCATCGACCCAACCAATATCTCCACCTGTTCTTTTAACAACAATACAATGACGCACTCCGCCTGAAATTGAAATTGCTTCATCTGTATTTTTCTTTAATGGAATTTCTTTGCCACCTCTCACTCCTTCATCTGCTGTGATCACAATATCTGATTTACAATCACTTATTCTTCCAGCTAACGAGTCTGGAGAAAAGCCTCCAAATACGACAGAGTGAATTGCGCCAATCCTTGTACACGCTAGCATTGCATAAGCTGCTTCAGGAATCATTGGCATATAGATAGTTACACGATCACCTTTTTTAACACCAAGAGATTTCATGCCGTTAGCAAGTTTTGATACCTCACTGTGTAATTCTTTATATGTTATATGTTTTGAGTCTGCTGGATCATCGCCTTCCCAAATGATTGCGGTTTGATCTGCTTTATCTTTTAAATGTCTATCAATACAGTTGCTTGATGCGTTCAGGGTACCATCGTAATACCACTTAATTGAGAAATTATCTTTATTGTAAGAAACGTCTTTTACTTTTGTATATGGTTTAATCCAATCAATTCTTTTACCGTGTTCACTCCAAAACTTTTCATTGTTATTGAGAGAATTTTCGTACCATTCATAATATTTATCAGTATTAACTTGAGCTTCTGCAGACCATTCACTGCTCACTTCAAACTTTTCATTTTCACTCATAAGGAAATTATCTTATTTGATACCACCAAGATTGCAAATAATTGTCCATGACTTTTTATCGATTGGCATTACCGAGAGACGCGACTGTTTGACTAAGGCTAGGTGATTGAGTTTTGGATGCTCTTTTATTTGAGATAGGTTTACTTTGCTTTTAAAGGCCTTTACAGCTGCGACGGATACCATGCCAAAACGCTTTGATTTGTCTGTAGGATCAGGATGATATTTCTTTACGACCTTAACGATACCAACAATATCTCTTTCTTTAACAGAGTGATAAAAAAAACAAAGATCGCCTACCTCCATTTTTTTCATATTGTTGGATGCTTGGTAGTTTCTGACACCGTCCCAGCCCTCACCTTTACTACCGGTTTTAACCTGTTGTTCCCATGACCATGTTTCAGGTTCAGATTTCATTAACCAGTAGTTCATTTTATTCCTTTGTGATTGGTCTACTTAACAGTTCTTGGATTGTAACATCAATATTTTTCTTTCGGTATAAAACTTTATAAATAGCATCATTGATTGGCAAATCCAATTTTTTTTCAATAGATAGTTTTTTTAATGCCCTAACAGTGAATACTCCCTCAGCAACTGAAAATTTTTTTTCAATGATTTGATTAAGTGTCTTGCCTTTTGCAAGATCAATTCCTAGAGAAAAATTTCTAGACTCTTTAGATGAACAAGTAAGAAATAAATCTCCCATACCAGAAAGTCCAGCAAGTGTGCTTCTTTTTGCATTCATAGATTGAGCTACAATTTTTATTTCTGCAAAACTTCTTGATATAATTGAAGCAACTGCGTTTTCTCCATATTTTTTTCCAAAAACAATACCGCTCGCAACCGCATAAATATTCTTTAAAGCACCTGCTATTTGTGAACCGATAATATCGTCAGACAAGTAGGGTCTTAATGTCGGAGATTTAATTAGCTGAGCAATTTTATTTGCAACCCTCTCACTTTTTGATGCAACGACTGTAGCAGCTGGTAGACCTTTTGCAATCTCAGCGGCAAAATTTGGTCCAGAAATGATAGCTATCTTATTTTCTGGAAACATAGAATCAACTATCTCACTTGGCAATTTCAGACTATTCATTTCTATTCCTTTAGAGCAGCAAACAAATATTGTACCAGATTGAATATCTTTTTTTAATTTTAATAAATTTGATGATAAATATTGAACAGGTGAAACTAAAAATAAAATTTCACATTCAGCGACATCAGAAATTAAAGTAGTGCACTTTATTTTTTTACTTAATTTAATTTTTGGTAAATATCTTTTATTTTCATGTAATTTATTAATATTTTTACACACACTATTTTCTTTTGCCCACAAAATGACTTTTTCTTTTTTTGCTATAATGTTCGCTAGTGCGGTTCCCCATGCGCCTGCACCAATTACACCAATTTGATATGATAATTTATCCCTCAACAGTTCTTTTACCCTTCATGAATACAGCATTTTTATCAAGCGGCCATCTCGGTCGTGGCTTAAAACTTAATTTATTAAATTTGTTTCTTTCGAACCTTTCAATACCCGCAAGTGCAATCATAGCCCCGTTATCAGTACAATACTTGATAGAGGGAAATAGAAATTCACAATCTTCAATTTCTCCAAGCCTTTTAAGTGATTTACGTATACCTTTATTTGCAGCAACACCACCCGCTACAACAATTTTTATTTTTTTATTATTTTTAATAATTTTTTTATAAGCACGAATTGCGTTTTGCGATTTTTTAAAAATAATTCTATTTACAGTTTCTTGAAATGAAGCAGCCATGTCTTTTTTAAATTTTTCAGTACATCGGTGCTTGGCTACAATATTAGCAATTGCTGATTTTAAACCCGCAAATGAGAAATGTGCATTCTTTTCATTCATAAGAGGCATCGGCAATTTGAATCTATTTTTATCACCTAACTTTGCGTATTTTTCTATTTGTGGTCCACCTGGATAATCTAAATTTAGAAGTCGAGCAGTTTTATCAAATGCTTCTCCTAGCGCATCATCAATTGTTGTTCCTATGCGCTTGTAAGAATTAAACCCTTTAATAATGGTAAATTCGGTGTGCCCCCCTGAAACAAGCAGCAAAAGATATGGATATTCAATACTTCTCTCAAGTTTTATAGACAGCGCGTGCCCTTCTAGATGATTAATGGCAATAAATGGTTTATTAAGAATATAAGATAAAGTTTTAGCGGCAACCACGCCCACCAACAAACCGCCGAGAAGACCCGGACCAGCTGTAGCAGATATTGCATTAATATTTTTAAATGACAACTTTGCATCACTTAGAGCCATAACAATAAGCTTATCAATTATATCTGAATGTGCTCTTGCTGCTAGCTCAGGCACTACTCCGCCATAGAACTTATGTATCTCAATTTGAGATTTAACTACATTTGACAAAACTTTATAGTCGCCGTTGGACTTTTCCACTACAGAAACAGAAGTTTCATCGCAGCTGGACTCAATGCCTAGTACTCTAATCTTTTTATTGTTCATAATTAATAGTAAAAAAAAAGCTAAATTGAATATTTAAGAGCATTTTATATATAATTGTATCATAGATATGTTCTAGTATAAGCAAATATGAAAAATTTAAAAAAAATTCGTATTGGAATTAGGGACAGTAAGTTATCAATAGCGCAATCTAAATTGTTTCTCAAAGAAGCCAATCAAAATGAAAATATAACAGGTAATTATAGTTTTGATATTAAAACCATTAAGACAACTGGCGACATTCATAACACTCAACGATTAGACATTATGGGGGGTAAAGGTCTCTTTATCAAAGAAATTGAAGAGCATATTATAATGGATGAAATTGACATAGGAATCCACTCTATGAAAGACGTCCCAGCCGTCTCTAATCGAAACGCCTTGGAAATTATATGTTGGATGAAAAGATTTACAAACAATGACGTTTTGCTCACAAACTCTGGAAAAAGTTTTTTTGATCTACCTGGTGGGTCCATTATAGGAACTAGCTCAATTAGGCGTCGTGCACAAATTTTAAACCTCAGAAAAGATTTGGAAATTAAATTGTTAAGAGGAAATGTTGATACAAGGATAAAGAAATTAAAAAATAATGAGTATGATGCGATCATATTAAGTCATGCTGGTATTCAGAGATTAGGTCTTGAATCTGAAATAACAGAAATTTTAAATTTAGAAAATTTTTTGCCAGCAGCATGTCAGGGCGTAATTGGCATTCAAGCAAAAATAAAAAGTGACTATAAAAACTTATTCAAGGATATAAATGATGGCACCACCGAGATAGAGTGCCTTTCTGAGAGAAGGGTTTTGAAAAACATAAACGCAAACTGTAATAGTCCTGTCTCTATTTTTGCTCAAGTACAAGATGATCAATTAAAAATAAAATCAGAAATACATGATCACTCAGGAAATAAAATATTTACTGATTGTACAATTGGATCAAAGAATTCATATCATAATTTGGCTGATACCATCGCAGCTCAAATTTTAAATACAGTGGGAGAAGAAGAAATAAAAAAATTGGAAATTATAAAAGATGATTTTAATTACTCGCCTTAGAGAGGACTATTTAAACACAATAAAAGATTTAGATTTAAAAAAAATTAAGTCTATTTCAGAACCTCTGTATTCAATCAAATATTTATCAAAAAGAATAAGGCCGTCTGAAAAAAAAATTTTTGTCATACCCAGTTACAAATCAATAAAAACAATTAAATCAAAAAAAAACTTTGAAAATTTAAAGACATCAACCTTTTTTGTAATTGGTGAAAGAAGTAATATTGCATTAAAAAAATTGAGTCTAAAGATAGGTTTAGTCGCCAATGACAGTGAAGAATTATTAATAAAAATTAAGAACAGCAAAAGATTTAAAAACCATTCTTATGAATACTTGTGCAGTAATTTTTATAATAAAGAATTCCTTAAAAAAATGAAAGAAGCAGGCAAAGAAATAAAAAAAAATATAATTTATAAAATCACTCCTGCGGACAAACTAAGACAAGGAACTATTAAGAAAATTAATCAAGATAAAATTAGAGTTGTCTTAGTTTTTTCAAAGTCCGCTGGTTCAACATTTATAAAATTATGCAAAAAACATAAAATAAAAAAAAGTAACTTGGTTAAAATTAAGTTTGTTTCAATGAGCCATCGAAGTGGTCAACAATTTATAGATCACGGTCTACATGCATTCTGGCCGACCATGCCCAAATTATCAAATGTGACTCAACTTACTAAAAAGCTTCTGTAATGGCTAATATGATAAATTTATCACTCAAAAACTTCTCATTTTATTCCAAATTAAACCGCTGGTTCTTAGAGTAGATAATTTTTGGCTATTTACTTGACTATTTTAGCAATATTTATAGATTAAAAAGTTAAATATTGATTACTTTTCTGGTGTTTAAATACTTGACTAGCCGTGTTTTTTTAAGTTCAATACATCAATTATATTCAAGTGATACTATTAAAAAGTATAGGGGGAAATTTATGCTTATTAAAAATATAATGAAGTCTATAGCTGCTCTTTCTTTATTAGCAGTTCTAGCTCCATTCTCCGTTTCAACATCATTTGCTCAGCAAGTTGAAATGGGTGGCTTCTCTGGAGAGCTTACTACGACTGTAACGTCTGGCTTTTCGATGAGACTTAATGATAACAATTGTCGTCTAATTGGTGGTGAGCAACCAACTACAGACAGATCAGCTTTATCTAGCTATGTTGGTTTTGCAGCCTACGGTGGTAATGGTGGTTGTAATGTTAAAGAAATTGACTCATATGGTAACACCGCCACTAAAGTTATGGAAAGAAGAAATTCAAATACTGACGATGGCGGTTTAAACTTTTCAGCTGGAGATATTGTTGATGCAAGCCAGTCAGTTTCATTCAGTTTTACAGGACGTAACAATGATGGAGTATCACTTAATTTATCAGGTGTTGGCGTCTACAACCCACTTCTAAGTTTTACAACTCCTGCTTTTAAAGCGCTAACAAGTTCTGCTAAAAGCGAAGTTGAGAATACTCTAAAACTTGGAAATGCATACATATCTGCTCCTCTATCAGATAATGTTGACATTACAGTAGGTAACTATGTTCAAAGTCAGGGTACATCCGCTTTAATTCCAATTGGTGTGAATGTTGTTAACCCAGTATCTCTTCCCCTATTGAGATCTCCTGGAACACAATTAAAAGATGCACTTCTTCCTCAAGCAATGGTAGGTCTGACTGCTTATTTAGAAGGTGGAATTACAGCTGAAGTTTATTACCAGCTTGAACAAAAAGAATTAGAATTAGATGCAGCTGGAACATTCTTTGGAAATGAACTCGTTGGTGTTGGTGCTGCAACTGGTATCCTTAACTCACCATTTTATAACGAGCTAACATCTCTACCATATGGCGGAAACTTCCATGACATTGCAGAGTGTGCAAAAGACGCAACTGCTTATAGTGATATCACAACTGGTTGTGGTGATACTGGTTTATGGGCAGGGCTCAGCACTGACGGAACCGGAACACTGACAGATGATGGAAATGCATCTGCCTATGGTTTCTATAATGATTTGTCGGCTACAGTTGGAGCAACTGATTATGCTGGACTTGCTGCAGTTATGGCAGGTGCAGGTGCATCAGATTTTGATGAATTAGTTACAACTGGACTTAGCACTGGCGCGGCATTACTCGTAGGCGCACCGGGCGCTCAGAAAACTGGTGTAGCAATGACGAATGCTCAAATTGGTGGGGCGATCAAGACTATGTATGACAACTGGAGTGGCATCGGTACATCTGCTGGCCTAGTTAATCTAAAACAAGCTCCTCAAGCTGAAGCTAAAAACAGTGGTCAATTTGGAATTAATGTTTCAGGTTACGCTGATGATGTTGGCTCGGGTGTTGAGTGGGCTCTTTATTATAATAATTCTCACAGTAACAGGCCTTATTTAAGAATTTTGCCAGTAACTGATGGTTATGCTACTAACATGTACGGTATTATGAATGCTGTAAATACAAGCAGTAGCATGCTAGGAGCGGGTGTAGCCCCATCTAATTTTGAACAGTGGCTTGGTAATACAGCCTATGGATCAACGATTTGTGCATCTGTTGCAAAAGCACTCAGTCCAACATACGGTTACTGGGCAAGCACAAATGGAACAGCAAGTTATGCTCATGACCCAGGTAAATGTTGGGTTACTTACAGCACTCTAGGTGTTGCTACAGCAGGTGACATCACAGCTGTTCATGGTGCGGCTCAATCGGCTTCAATAGGTGCTATGGGAACATTGGCATTTACGAACGGTGCAAAATATCAACAGTATTATCCTGAAGATATTGAAACAATGGGATTATCACTTTCAACAGGCATTAATGGTTGGGCAACGTCACTTGAAGTTGCTTATCGACCTGACTTTCCATTCCAAGTTGATCTAGCTGATTTGATACGTAATCAATTAGATTCAACAGGTGGTACAGCTGTACAAAGTCTTGTTGCCTATGGTGGTTCAAGTGCTGCTGTAAAAGCTCAAATAGCGAGCGTTGTAGGAACACATAAATGGTCAGCAAAGCCTAATTGTGATATCAGTTCTACAACTGGCAAAGCAGCGACGATTGCCGGATATACAGAGTGTGATGGTACAGCAGAGTTTGACGCGTGGACTGCAGATGTTCTTGCTATAAAATCATTTACTGCCTCTGAGCCTTTTGTTCAAAATGCCGGAGCTGACAGTGCATCTCTATTGTTTGAATTAGGTGCAGTTATGGTTGATGGGATAAACTCAAGACAAGGTCTAGTTGCAACCAATATGCAATCTTTTGGTCATGATGTTTATGGCGGTGGATGCCTTGATGCTTCTGGAACTGGAAAAGTTTTATCTGTACAATCAAATGGACTGTTTGGTGATGGATATTGTGAAAATAAATCTGAAGCTGATGATTTATCAATGACTTACAGAATCAGAGGTTCTTTACAATACTCTAATTTCCAAAACACAAAGTGGGGTTTTTCACCATCATTTGGCTTAAACCATGACTTTAACGGTAATGGTCCTGCATCACTGGGGGGCTTCACTGAGGATGTAATGAGCATGAGCTTAGGCGCAACATTCTCTAGTGCTGGTACTCAAGTGAAGTTAGATTATGTTAACCAACTTGGATCATTTGATGAAAATAAATTTCAAGACAGAGACTATGTCAGTGCAAGTGTTTCACATGCATTTTAATTTAGGGAGAGGAATAAAATGAATAAATTGAATATCAAAAACTTAATTATTACACTGATTGCTGCTTTGGGGCTATCTGCAACGACTGTTGTGGCAGACGGGCACAAGTATACAGTGGATAGTTCAAATTACACATCTTATACAGATTTGTTATCGCCAGGACAGCTGACAATGTTTTCAGCCTATCCTGATACATATAAAATTCATGTTTATGATAACAGTGGTGCTTGCCAAGTACCGCCAGAAATAAAAGCAATATCTCAATCTAATGGTACAATGGTAAACGACAATGAGGGTATTGAAGTTCCAAATGTAGGTCAAATTCCTTTCCCAAATCCAACTGAAGCTCAGCATTTTATTTGGAATATGAGAACTAACTCTAGTTTGACTTCTTCAGTTTTTCGTGTAGCAACTTCTACAAATGTACAGGCTGATGGGTCTATTATTATTGGTCAGCAAGAGACAAATATTGTGTTTCCTCGAAACCCAAACACAATGTCTCAATATGCCAATAAAAATATCTATGCAATGTTTATGCAAAAAAACTTAGGTCCACCAAGGTCAGCCGGAACTACAACTCTCGTTCACGATTTTATTGATAGTTATGTTGAACCACGAAAAGCATGGCAATATAACCCTGCAACAAGACGTGTAAGAAGAGCACCTGACATTACCTACGACACAGTATTACTTGCTGGAGGTGGTATTGTAGTTGTGGATCAATACGGTGGATTTAATGGAGCTCAGGACAAGTATGATTGGACTTACGAGGGTAAAAAAACAATGATTGTTCCTGCGGCTAACGAAGCACTTGCTGAAAATGCAATCGAAACTACGCATTCACAGAATCACCTAAATCCTGACTATGTAAGATATGAAGAAAGAGACGTTCATGTTGTTCATGCTGATCTTAAGCCGGGACAAAGACACCTATATGCTTCAAGAACATTCTATATCATGGATGATGACTTCTATAATCTCTCAATAATGGATGCATATGATGATAATCAGGAGCTAATGAGACACCAAATAGGTACTATGGTTAGAGGAATAGAAGGTACAGCAGATAATGAATGTAACATTCAAGGTGAATTTACCTTTGACTTTGCAACTAGGACTTATACTGGCAATAATCAGTTAGGCTCTGGATTTAGTACAGTTCCAACTATCTATAACGGTGAAGAAAAGCCCGCTAGTTTCTTTACTCCAGACGGACTAAGACGATACGCTAGATAAGTATACGTTATTAAATACTATCTTTAATTTAAAACCCGACTTGAAATTTTTAAGTCGGGTTTTAACTTTAATCTGGATATGAAATTTAAGATTTTTTTATTATTTTTATTTGGATCTCTTGTAATCTCAAACCACTCTTTTACTTCTCAGTTCAATTACGGTACTGAGTTTGCAGCGAAATCACCCAATGCTCATAAAGCTCTAATTAACGCTCTTGAGAAATCAGGTGATAGAATCTTTGGTGTTGGAGTACACGGTATTATCATTTATTCGGATGACGAGGGAGAAACCTGGTCACAAGCAGATGAGGTTCCATTTACAAAAACTCTGACTGATATAAGTTGCCCAACCATGAATAAGTGTTGGGCTACAGGACACGATTCAACTATTCTTCATTCCTTTGATGCAGGCGAAACCTGGCAAATTCAATACCAAGATATTGAATTCGACGCTCCGTTACTGTCAATTCATATGTACGATGACTACGAAGGTGTGGCTCTTGGTGCGTTTGCATTGTCCCTAAGAACATCGAATGGAGGTATAAGTTGGGATTATCTTTTTATTGATGACGATGATTTTCAACCGCATTTAAATTATACTTACGGTGATAACCAAAGTTGGAGAAAATCAGCACAAAACGAAGGCTACGCTGTTGGAGAATTAGGTAAATATTATGTCACAGATGATAGAGGTTTAAATTGGCTGGCAATTGAAACTGGTTACTTTGGATCCTATTGGTCAGGTATAAAAGTTGATGAAGGTCAATCTCTTTTACTTGGTATGTCGGGAAATATTACACTTGCAACCCTTTATGAATTGAATGATCCCGTTCCACCTGAAAAATCGACAGCTATAGCATGTTATGAGTCAGGTTATTACCGGGGTGATTGTAAAGTATATGCATTTGATGATCTTTATATTGGAACAAAAAATAGTTTGACTAATGCCAATTTACTAGAAGATGGACGAATTGTTCTTAGTGGAAATGGAGGCGTTGTTTCCGTAATTGATATGGTAAGAGAAAAAAATATTAAAACATGCGTTCGATCAGATCGTTTGAGCAATACTTCGATCATTCCCCTAGGAATTGATAATTTCTTAATTGCTGGGGAACAAGGGATGCGAAAACACAGTATGGAAGAATGTTATCAAAACTTTGTCTCCGAAACATCTACATCCCAGGATGCATTCTATGAAATTAGTATAAATTAATGTCAAGAGTTGCAGGCAAAGTAGCCATTGTTACCGGCGCAGCTTCTGGTTTAGGGTATGCCGCTGCAGTAAAATTAATGAGTGAGGGAGCTAAAGTTATGCTCTCTGATATTAATGAAGATGTTATTAATTCAATGCCCGAAAGGTTAAAGGAGTTCAGTACATCTCAATTTGCTACATATGTTCATGATGTAACCAATGAGCAATCTTGGATTGATCTTATTGAAAAAACAGAAACGGCATTTGGTCAAATTAATATACTTGTTAATAGTGCCGGTATATCACTGGGCGCAGATGTTGTTTCTACAGAATTTGAAATATGGAAGAAAGTACATCAAGTGAATTTAGATAGTGTATTTCTCGGCTGCAAATATGCAATACCAGTCATGAGTAAATCCGGACAAGGTTCAATTATAAATATTTCATCCATTTCTGGAATTGTTGCTGGTTGGAATACAGCGGCATACAATTCATCAAAAGCTGGAGTTCGTTTGCTTAGTAAGTCAGTTGCTCTTTATTGCGCAAAAAAAGGATATGATGTTCGTTGCAATTCAATTCACCCAGCTTTCGTAAATACGCCAATTCTGGATCCGATAAAGCAAGCATTTGGCTCTGAAGAAGCAGTTGCTAAGCTGTCTCGTCAAATACCAATGAATAAAATTGGTGACACTGATGATGTTTCTTACGCAATTTTATACTTAGCCTCAGATGAGTCGAAATTTATGACAGGGACAGAAATTGTTCTTGATGGTGGTCTCAGCGCAATGTAACTTCGTTCTTGTAACGATGAAGTCAAAAAAAGCATTAATGATTGTCCACCAGCCTCGATCGAGCACAGGTGACGTGGGATTAAAATTACGAGACAGAGGTTATGAATTGGATATTCGCCGTCCTGTAATTGGTGAAAAACTACCCACCTCAATGAATGACCACGATGTTGCTGTAATTTATGGTGGGCCACCAAGTGCTAATGATAATTTAGATTATATCAAACTTGAAATAGATTGGATCACAGTTGCTCTAAAGTCAAAAAAACCATTGCTTGGTATATGTCTTGGAGCTCAGATGCTTGCAAAAAATTTGGGTGGGACTGTCCAGCGTGCCAAGGATCAACAATTTGAAATTGGATTTTATGACCTACAACCAACTGGAGACGGTCATAAAATATTTCAAAATCAAAAAACATTTTTTCAATGGCATAAAGAGGGCTTTAAGGTTCCAAAAGAATGTGATGTTCTTGCTTACGGTGAAACTTTTCCGCAGCAAGCATTCAAGTATAAAAATGCAGTGGGTATTCAATTTCACCCTGAAGTAAACCTTAAGATGCATTTGCGATGGCTCTATTATGCGGGTTATATGCTAAGAGAAAAAGGAGCTCAAAAACGTCAATATCAAATGGATCAAAGACTTAGTCATGGTAAAAAAATCAATATGTGGTTAGACTCTTTTTTAGATAATTATTTTCTTATAGATAAAACATGAACTCACTGATAATTCTCTTCGACCAAATTATAAATCTTTATACCTGGGTTTTGATCATCAATGTGATATTCAGTTGGCTAATTGCAATGAGTATATTTAATACTCAGAATAGAATTATCATTGCTATTTATTTTGGAACAAAACGATTAACAGATCCTCTTCTTAATCCAATAAGAAATTTTCTTCCTAATCTAGGAGGGATTGATATATCGCCAGTGGTCCTGATTCTGATACTATACTTTATAAGAAATTTACTTTACGAATATTTTTACCTGGGAATTCCAATTTAAATATGCCTGATACTAAAATTATTGATGGAAAAGTAATTGCGGCTGATCTTAGAGCTGAAACAGCCATAAAAGTTGAAGATTTTAAAAATAAATTTAACAAAACACCGACTCTTGCTGTTGTACTTGTAGGTGAAGATCCAGCCAGTCAAGTTTATGTTAATACAAAGTCTAAAATGGCAAAAGAGATAGGAATGGACGTCGAGGATCATTTTTTAGATACCACCGTATCTGAAGAAAAGTTATTGGAACTGATTGATAAACTTAACAATGATCAAAAAGTAAATGGAATTCTTGTTCAGTTGCCACTTCCGCCACACATTGACTCCAGGGCGATTATTGATGCAATTGATCCAGTAAAGGATGCTGATGGATTTCATGCGATAAATGTTGGTAGAAATTCAATAGGAGGTGACTTACTAAGTAAAACCTTTACCCCTTGCACACCACTTGGATGTTATTTGATGTTAAAGAAAAGTATTCCTGATTTAAAAGGAATGCACGCTGTAATAATTGGACGATCTAATATTGTTGGCAAACCAATGGCGCAACTACTACTTGAAGAATCATGCACGGTTACAATAGTACATTCTAAAACCAGAAATATTGAAGAAATTACAAAACAAGCTGATATTGTTGTTGCCGCGGTTGGACGTCCGTTAATGGTTAAAAAAGATTGGATTAAAGAAGGAGCTGTCGTGATTGATGTTGGTATCAATCGAGTAGACCATCCAGATAAACCTGGCAAAACAAAGCTTGTTGGCGATGTTGATTACGATGATGTATTCAGTCTTGTGTCAGCGATTACACCGGTACCAGGTGGTGTGGGTCCGATGACGATTGCATGTTTATTAAAAAATACGGTAGATGCTGCATTCAGACAGCAGTAAATTACTTTTTTTCCCTTAGTCTTAAAGCGTTTAATTTTATAAATCCTTCGGCATCTTTTTGAGAATAAACTTGATCTGACTCAAATGTTGCAAGATTTGGATTGTATAGGCTTAAAGACGACTCTCTTCCTGTAATTATTGCATTACCTTTATAGAGTTTAAGTCTTACTTTACCCTCCACTTTTTCTTGTGATTTATCAATCATTGATTGCATCATCTCTCTTTCAGGTGAGAACCAATAACCGTTATAGACAAGTTCAGCATATTTAGGAGCTAACTCGTCTTTCATATGCGCAGCTTCTTTATCGAGCGTTATGCTCTCAATAGCTCTGTGTGTGTGATATAGAATTGTTCCACCAGGAGTTTCGTAAATTCCTCTAGATTTCATTCCAATGTATCTATTCTCAACAAGATCAACTCGTCCAATTCCATGTTTTCCACCGAGCTCATTTAGAGATTTTAATATTTCAAAAGGTGTTAAAGCCTTTCCGTTAAGCGCACAGGCATCACCTTTCTTAAATTCAATTGTTATTTCTTCTGCATCATCAGGCGCATCTTCGGGTGAAACAGTTCTGGTGTAAACATAATCAGGCGCTTCAACCCATGGATCTTCAAGAACCTTTCCTTCAGCAGAGGAGTGCAAGATATTTTCATCAATGCTAAATGGTTGTTCTCCTCTTTTATCTTTTGCTATTTCAATCCCGTGCTTATCAGCGTATTCAACAAGTGACGTTCTTGATGATAAATCCCATTCTCTCCAAGGACTGATTATTTTTATATCAGGCTTATGATAATAGTAGCCTAGCTCAAATCTTATTTGATCATTTCCCTTTCCAGTTGCACCATGGGATACCGCGTCAGCGTTAATATTATTTGCAATTTCTATTTGTTTTTTTGCAATCAATGGTCGAGCAATCGATGTTCCAAGTAAATAATAACCTTCATAAAGAGGATTAGCCCTAAACATTGGAAAAACATAATCACTCACAAACTCGTCTTTAAGATCTTCAATAAATATCTCAGTAGTTCCTTGTTTTTCAGCTTTTGTCTTAACAAGTTCATAGTCCTCGTCTTGACCTAAGTTTGCTGTAAAAGTCGCCACTTCACATTGATAAGTTTCTTTTAGCCACCTCAAAATGACTGACGTATCCAAGCCACCTGAGTATGCAAGAACAACTTTATTTACTTTATTCATTTGCTCTGAGTTCACTTTTTCTAATTTTTATACTAGAGGATTTTAACTGACCACACGCAGCCATAATATCTTGTCCTCTTGTTTTTCTAACTGGGCTTGCATAACCTGCATTTTTAATTATGTCACTAAATTTCTTGATTTCTTCCTTGCTAGAACATTCGTAAGGCGAATTAGGCCAAGGATTGAAAGGTATAAGGTTTATTTTTGCTGGAATTCCAGAAATCAGCTTAACAAGTTTACGGGCATCTTGCGCTGTATCATTTACTCCCTTCAACATGACATACTCAAATGTTATGCGTTTAGAATTTTTTGATCGAGGATATTCTCTACAAGCTTTTATAAGATCCTTAAGAGGAAATTTTTTATTTATAGGAACAATATCATTTCTTAATTCATCACTTGTTGCGTGTAAAGAAATTGCCAATCTTGAGTCAACTTCATTACCCCATTTAATAATTTCAGGAACGATGCCTGAAGTACTTAGGGTAATTCTCTTAGTAGATAACTGAATGCCTTCTTTATCTCCTATAATTTCAGCAGCATTTTTAACATTCTCATAATTATAGAGAGGCTCTCCCATTCCCATAAATACAATATTTGAAATTTTACGATTTTTTCCATTCGGCCAATCTGAAAGATTGTCCTTTGCTAAAAGAAGTTGTGAAATAATTTCACCTGAAGTTAAATTTCGAACTAGTTTTTGAGTTCCAGTGAAACAAAATTTACAATTAAGTGTGCAGCCTACTTGAGATGAAACACATAATGTTCCTCGATTTTCTTCAGGAATAAAAACCGTTTCAATAAGGTTATTATCATTTAATTCCAAAAGCCATTTCTGTGTTCCGTCTTTTGATATTTGATGTGATTTTATTTTTGGCCTTTGAATAATAAAATAATCCTTTAGTTTTTTCCTAAGGTCTTTCGAAACTGTTGTCATTTTGTCAAAATCAGTTTCACCTCTAAAATAGAGCCAATGCCAAAGTTGTTTGGTTCTGAATTTTTCTTTAGCCTGTATTAAATCTTTATTAATTAAAGTTTCAGATATTTCTTTAAGACTTAAACCAATTAAGTCGAGCTTATCATCTGTCATTGTATTTTATGAGCAGGCTTTATCGATTGCCGCCAGTGCTTTTGTAAATCCGATTAAAGAATATGTATCTGTAATTTTTGTTCCACGGCTTGAGGTGCTTTTAACTTTCACGCGCGCTCCATTTTTCATATCCTTGATGAGTTGTTTGCCGTTCTCTCCATCTGCTAACCAAGCTCTTGATTCAACAGTAAAAAATTTATACTTACTATTTCCAATACTTACCTCAACCATACTTTTGGGTTTAAATGTGAACCCAGTATCCACACTCGGCTCATGAAAAGTCTTATCATCTTTGAAATTCGTAATCATCAGAGCATGCTCACCACGATTAAGATCTGAGGGGTTTGTCGCTATCGGCTCTGATATGATATAGCAAATCTTTGCTGTACCATCTTTAAATTCTTTTGCTTGCCAGGCACCGCTTTTGCCAAATGAGCCCAGATGTACGACATCAATTACTGCAAAAGCATTTATTGAACTCAACAGTAAAATTGATAGAATAAGTTTGAAATTTACTAATTTCATAATCGCTAATTTATATCGAGATTCACAATTATGAAAGCAATTGTTTGTAAAGAATTTGGCCCCCCAAGCTCGCTTGTTTACGAAGATGTTGAATTGCCTGAACTTAAAAAAAGTCAAATTCAGATAGATGTGCACTCTGCCGGAGTCAATTTTCCAGACACTTTAATTATTCAAGATAAATATCAAGTTAAACCTCCTCTTCCTTTTTCGCCAGGTGGTGAAATTTCAGGAGTCATTAGCGCAGTTGGAGAAAGTGTTTCTGATTGGAAAGCTGGTGATGAGGTAGTTGCTATGATAGGTTTTGGTGGTTTTAGAGAACAAGTAATAACAAGTCCATCTAATATATTTCGTAAACCAAGTAGTATGGATTTTACTACTGCTTCTTGTTTTACATTAACTTACGGTACATCACACTACGCACTAAAAAATCGTGGTCAGCTTAAGCAGGGTGAAAATTTACTTGTTCTAGGTGCTGCGGGCGGTGTTGGTATATCAGCTGTTGAAATTGGAAAAGCAATGGGTGCCAGAGTTATTGCTGGTGCATCTTCTGATGAAAAATTAGAAGTATGCAAAGAGTATGGAGCTGACGAAGTTATAAATTATGGAAAGTATGATTTAACCAACCGAGATCATGTGAAAGAATTTAGAGCAGAAATCTCAAAAGCAACGGGTGGCAAAGGACCAGATGTGATTTATGACCCCGTTGGAGCAGATTTTACTGAGCCAGCTTTAAGAAGTATTGCATGGAATGGACGCTTCTTAGTTATAGGTTGGGCGGCTGGTTATATTCCAAAAATACCAATGAACTTGTATTTAATTAAAGGCTGCTCTGCTGTTGGTGTATTTTGGGGTCAATTTACAGCTTTAGAGCCACAAGAGCACCTAGCTAATATGAACCAACTTACTGGTTGGTATGAAGAAGGTAAATTAAAGGCGCCTGTCACAGAAATTCTCCCACTCGAAAGAGGACAAGAGGCACTTGAGACAATTCTTGCAAGAAAGGCTACTGGAAAGATTGCGCTAACAACTTCTTTTTATAAATCTTAGTAATTTACTTACTTTTCTGATTCATTTCTCTGGCCATATCTAAGTCCAGACTTGTCACTCCACCAGCATCGTGAGTTGATAAAGTAACTTCCACAGTACTATAGACATTAAACCATTCTGGATGATGGTCTTTTTTTTCTGCATAGATTGCCATCGATGTCATCCAACCAAAAGCATCTTGAAAGTTATCAAATTTAAATGTTTTAGTTATAGCGCTTCGGCCTTTAACCATCTTCCATCCAGACAATCTTTTTAATTTTTTAGTAAGTTCAGCTTTAGAGATTTTTTTCATTATGGTGCAGGATTTGGAATTTCTTTATGAATACTTCTAATGTCATTCATCATTTCTTTTGTGATATCAAGATTAATACTGTCTATACAAGTTTTCAACTGTTCCATAGTGGTAGCACCAATAATTGTAGATGTAACAAACGATTGAATATTACAAAATTGAATTGCTAGCTGTGATGGATCAACCTCATATTTTTTTGCAAGATCTACATACATTTCAATAGCTTTTTGAGTTTTTTCACCTTTATATCTCATCATTAATGGGCCATCCCCAAAGAGTGCTAAGCGAGACCCTTGTGGCATTTGTCCATTAAGATATTTTCCCGATAATGTTCCTTGTGCTAACGGTGAGTAAGCAAGCAGGCCTACTTGTTCGTGCATAGCAACTTCAGACAAACCAATTTCAAAACCTCGGTTAACCAAGTTATAGGCATTTTGAATAGATGCCACTCGCGGTAGTGATTTAGTTTCAGCAAGCTCTAAATATTTCATTGTTCCCCACGGCGTTTCATTAGATAATCCAATTTGCCTGACTTTCCCCTGCTTAACTAATTCGCCGAGAGCCTCAAGAGTTTCCTCTAATGGAATTGAGTCAGATGTGTCCATATGTTTGTACTCAAGTCTTCCCGAAAATGCACCAAAAGGCCTATCAGGCCAATGAACTTGGTATAAATCAATGTAATCTGTTTGCAGTCTCTTGAGACTTTGCTCAACTGCATAGAAAACATGTTCTTTGGACAAACGTGGTATTTCCTCATTTTCTCTCAGCCATGACATTCCAGAACGACCAGCAACTTTAGTTGCTAGAACAACTTTGTCTCTGTTACCTCGCGCTTTGAACCAGGTACCAATATATTTTTCTGTTAAACCTTGAGTCTCTGCTTTTGTTGGAACAGCATAAATTTCAGCGGTATCAATAAAATTAACTTCATGATCTAGCGCGTAATCTAATTGATCATGAGCATCGGCTTCAGTATTTTGCTCTCCCCAAGTCATTGTTCCTAAACAAATTAAACTTACATCAATATCAGATCTTCCGAGCTTTCTGTATTCCATTATTTTTTAATCAATCCCAGTCTTTCTAATTGTTGAGCTGTTTGAATTATTCCTTCATCAGCACTTTCGAAATTAAATTTTAGAATATTTTTAGCATTTTCTGAATTAGTAAATTTTGTTTTACCAACGAATCCAGAAATTGCCCCAACTTCTTTACTGAACATACCGAGAAGTTTCATCAGGAAGTTTGGCGCTTTTAGTGATGGTGCTTTTGTATATCCATTTTCTCTTAGAAGCTTATTCATGTCTGACATCCACATGCATTTTTCAGCCAGAATAAATCTTTTACCATTTGCGTTTGGATTAGTCATTGCTTCAACATGAGCCCGAGCAGTATCTTTTACAGTTACCCAACCAAAATGCATTTGAGGAATTATTGGATAAGAACCATCAAGCATTCTTTGGATAAAGATATTTGAGGTACCAATATCATCTGATAATGATGGCCCAACAACCAAAGTGGGGTTTATTGAAACTGCTTCTATTTTTTTACTCTCGCCTAGGCTTTCAAGATGTGACCACATTGCTTTTTCCGCTATCGCCTTACTTTTATTATAGGCACCAATATTCTTCGTATGATCAGTCCAATGTGTCTCGTCAAAAACTTCTTTATCATGACCGTAACCAATAGCTGAAAATGACGAAGTCATTATAAACCGCTTGACATCATTTTTAATCGAGCTTTTTAAAGCCCTAAGCAGACCTTGTTTTGCTGGTTCGATTATTTCATTTTCGTCATCAGGAGCAGTATCAATCAAGGGAGAGGCAACATGCATAACGTAAGTGCATCCAGAAACAGCTGAGTCCCAACCTTCATCTTCCATCAGATCAAGCTTACAAAATTCTAAATTATTTTTTGCATCAACCTCATTAGCTATTGCTTGTCTTACTTCTGCTTCACGATTTTCAGAGCGTAATGAAGTTTTTACAGAGTAACCTTTTTTAAGTAATTCAGCTATGCAATGCTGCGCTATGTATCCTGAGCCTCCGGTAACTAGAACTTTCTCCATAATTAGGCGTTATCCTTAATTGCCTCAATGGATTTTGCATGTTCAATAAAGGCTTGTTCCCATGGCATAGGTTCCCAGTTAAGTACCTTAACAGTTTGAGAGTTATCGCACGGTACATACTTATCCAGCATTGGAACTAAGCTTTTTGTCTTGTTATCAAACAAGCCAATCAATTTGAGCATGAATGAGGGTGCCTTCTTCAGTTTGATTTTTTCATATCCAGCTGCACTTAAGACTTCTGCAACTTCATACATCCAAGTAGGCTTAGAATGTGCAGCAATAAATCTTTTTCCATCAGCATCGGGCGTGGTCATAGCTTTTAAATGAAGAATAGCTACATCTCTCACATCAATGAATGGAAATGACAATGCGGGTATCATTGGAAACTTTCCAGAAATAAGTTGTGAAACTATTTGAGTTGAAGCGCCGCCTAAGTCATTTCCAAGTTGAGGACCCATTACGCCACCAGGATTAATAACTGCCAACTCCATTTTATTGCTGTTGTCTTGATTATTATAAAAATCCCAAGCAGCTTTTTCTGCAATTGTTTTACTTTTTTGATAAGGAGTAACATACTTACTATTAATATCCGTCCAAGTTGTATGATCGCTTGTTCCAGACATCATATGTGAGTTAACAGCAGCAACAGAAGAAGTGAGAACAACTCTTTTTATACCAGCTTTTTTCGCTGCATTGAGTGCTCTAAGAGTTCCTTCCTTTGCAGGCTTGATCAGTTCATTTTCATCTTTTGGATCTTCTATTACAAATGGAGAAGCAACATGCATTAAATAATCACAATCCCGCATTGCATCTTCCCAACCGTCATCTTCAAGTAGATCAAGTTTGCAAAATTCTAATTTAGTGTCATCTGTTTCAGTCTTTACTGCGTCTCTTACTTCTTGTTCTCTATTCATTGACCGTAGCGATCCCTTTACTGAATAGCCATTTTTAAGAAGTTCAATTATGCAGTGTTCAGCTATAAATCCTGAAGCGCCTGTGACTAAAACCTTTTCCATTTATTTCTCCTATCTTATTGAAATTACTTAATAAAATCTTAACAATTAATAACTTGTATTGATCCTATTTATAATTATGTATTAAAATACAGTTAATAAATAATACAAGAGGTTTTTCTATATGGAATATCAAACTAGAGCTCAATCATCACCGGCAATAGATGCCGGCTTAAGACAATACATGCTGAGTGTTTACAATTACATGGCATCAGGTTTAGCTTTAACAGGATTAGTTGCATATATGCTATTTCAGGCAACAGCTGTAATGGGTCCAACAGGAGAAATTGTTGGTCTGACTAACTTAGGTGTTACACTTTATACTGGTCCAATGATGTGGGTAGTTGCATTAGCACCTCTTGGCATTGTTATGTATATGAGTTTTGGAATTCAAGGAATGTCTGCTTCGCGAGCACAGACAATGTTTTGGGTATTTGCATTTTTAATGGGTTTGTCCCTCTCTACAATTTTTCTAACTTATACAGGCGCAAGTATCGCGCGAGTATTCTTTATAACTGCAAGTACATTTGGCGCAATGAGCATATATGGTTACACAACAAAAAGAGATCTAACTAATTTTGGATCGTTTTTATTCATGGGACTGATTGGAATTATAATCGCATCAATTGTAAATATATTCATGCAATCACCCGCATTATATTATGGTATATCTATTCTAGGTGTTTTAATTTTTGTCGGTTTGACAGCTTACGATACTCAAAAGATTAAAAATATGTACATGGCATATGATAGTGGAGAAGTTGCTGCTAAAAAAGCCATCATGGGCGCATTAACACTTTATCTTGATTTTATAAATCTATTTATAATGTTACTGAGACTTTTTGGTCAAAGAAGATAAAATCAGGCTATACGTTTTACAGAAACTTTAAGATATTTTGTAATATCTGAAAGATATTCACTTTCCTTGATTTTTTTATTATTAAAATCGATTAATGTGAATGTTACATGCTTTCCTTTATTTTTATTTTTAATTATTCTTAAAAAAGCATTCTCGAAAGTGCTGCGATAAATTGAAAAAACTGCATTGTATTCTCCATGATCTATTGCATAGTCTTTCCAGTGCCCTTGACTGACTTTTTGAGCGTAAACAGAAAGTATGAGATTAAGTTCAGTTTTATGAAAGCTAGTAAACTTTTTTTTTGATCGATTAGAGCCCTTAAAGGATAAATCAGGACTAATGTAGTGTATTGTCATTGTTATCTCATGTTACCTTGAAAAATGTTAAAAAAACAACGAAAATAGGGAAAAATTCCGCGATAACATCATCAAAATCGCCTTGAATTTCGATGAATAATTCCAATATAGTTTCTGAGAATAAAAATTATGCCTAAATCAGAAAAATTAGAGTTTCAAACAGAGGTCAGTCAATTACTCAAATTGATGATAAATTCTGTTTATTCAGAAAAAGAAGTATTTGTAAGGGAGCTTGTATCAAATGCTTCTGATGCATGTGATAAGTTAAGATACCTTTCAAATACTAAAGAAAAACTCATAAAGGATGATCCTAATTTCAAAATTCAGATCACTATTAATAAAAAAAATAATCTAATCGCAATTTCCGATAACGGAATTGGAATGAATAAAAAGGATCTTGTTTCTAACCTAGGAACAATTGCACGCTCTGGCACTGCACATTTTTTAAAAGAACTGTCTGAGTCTAAAACAAAAGACCTTTCACTCATTGGTCAATTTGGTGTCGGCTTTTACTCCGCTTTTATGGTTGCTTCACAAACCAAAGTTACTACACGCAAAGCTGGAGAAAATAAACTTTGGATCTGGACGTCTGATGGAGAAAGCAGCTTTACCATTGAGGAGAGTGAAGACTCAAATCTTCTAGAATCGAATAGAGGAACCTCAATAGAACTTACCTTAACGAAGGAGTCTAAAGAGTATTTAGACAAAGATAGAATTGAAAATATAATTAAAAGATATTCAGATCATATAAGTATTCCAATTTATGTGAGCGATAGCTCTGAAAAAAAAGATGAAAAAATTGATTCTGTTAATTCTGCATCAGCTATTTGGACGCGACCTAAAAATAAAATTACTGAGGAACAATATAAAGAATTTTATAATCATGCAGGACAGATGTTTGATGATCCTTGGATGATATCTCATTATAAGGCTGAAGGAAAAATTGAATATACAGTATTAAATTTTATTCCATCAACCAAACCTTTTGATCTTTATGATCCTGCAAGAGAAAACAGGCTAAAACTTTATGTTAAAAGAGTGTTTATCACAGACAATTGTCCAGAACTTATTCCTCCTTATCTTCGTTTTCTAAGAGGTATCATTGACTCGGAAGACCTTCCATTAAACATAAGTCGCGAAATGCTTCAAAATAATCCAGTCGTTACAAAAATAAGATCATCTCTAGTTAAAAGAACAATTTCTGATCTCAAAAAAAAGATTGATAAAGACAGGGAGTCATATGAAAAATTCTGGGAAAATTTTGGTCCAGTTCTAAAAGAGGGAATTTATGAGGACTTTGAGAGAAAAGACTCAATTCTAGAAATATCATTATTTAAGAATTCAAAATCAAAAAAACTCATCACATTAAATGAATACATAGAGTCAATGGGTAAAAAACAAAAGGATATTTACTTTATGACCGGTGATAGTTATGAAAACATAATCAATAATCCGAGTTTAGAGGGCTATAAGTCAAGAGATATTAATGTGCTTATATTGGATGACCCTGTAGACAGCTTTTGGACTTCATCAACCCCATCATATCAAGAGAAGAGTTTTAAATCTGTTACAAGGGGAATGGATGACCTGAATAAAATTGATGGAGAAAAAAAAGATGATAAAAATGAAAAATCGGTTGAGCCGCTTATTAATCTACTAAAAGAAAAATTAAAGGAAAAAGTTAAAGATGTTAGAGTATCCTCAAGACTTACAGATAGCCCTGTATGTCTCGTTAGTGATGAAGGGGCAATGGACCCTCAGCTTGAAAAAATACTTCAGCAGCACAATCAGCTCAATCAGGGTCTTTCTCTTAAAGTTATGGAAATCAACCCTCAACATAAACTTATAAAAAAACTTGCTAAAATGAGTAAAGATAAAGCATCAATTAGTGAGGTAGAGAATATTTCAATTTTGCTTTACGAACAATCTAAGATACTTGATGGTGAAAAGCCATCTGATCCTGTCGAATTTTCAAAGAAATTAATAGAAACCATTTCAGCTTCAATAAATTAAATATAAAAATAACACTTAAATTGAATTACTATTCCGCTATAATATCCTATAATTTCTATAGAGGTTCTTTTATGAAAAAATTTATATCTTCTTTTCTTTTTTTAACATTATTCATATTTATAAATTTGATACCTGCTCAGGCGCAAGAATTAAATAAAGATAAATTTTATAAGAATAGCATTGATGACCTTTATGGTATGATTAATTTACCATTGCCTCCCGGAAATTGGTTTGTACAAGATATGGCGCTTGGCGCACCTGAAGAAAAAGGCTTTTATTTATTTGCTCAACTAAGATCCGATGATAAATTTTACAATGATGAAGTCTTGGTTGTTATATCTGACAAGGACTCAATTGAAACAGAGTACAGAAAAGAATACAAAGTGTGCACTCACCCCACCAATGCCACAGAATTTCAATTAGTGCAAAGTGTGACAGATAGAGCACCAGGAAGTTTTGAAGAATTCTGTAGTGCTAAAGGTAATGACATTGATCCTGCTCAAAATTACTCATTCTATATTGCTGATTGTAATGAAAATTGCGTGGAAGTTTCATGGTTTAGTTTCAATAAAAAACTTAAAAGTCCATCAGAGGATGACTTTATAGAGATGTCAGATCAAGTTATCGGAGCGTTTAGAGACGGTTTTTACAAAAAACAAAGTAGTTTAGAATTTACAGCACAATATATTGCTGAATAAAGATTTTAATTTTTCTAGCTAAGAATTTACAATATTCTTGTAAACGTATTGTAAAATACCACCAGTTTCCAAGTATTCAATTTCCGTTGATGTATTAACTAACAGTTTCAACTTAATAGTTATATTTTTACCATTTGCATAAATTACTTGTGCGTCATAAATTCCTTTTGGTTTTAACTTATTGTCCAATTTTAATATGTTTATTTTTTCTGAACCTAAGAGCTTAAGAGATTTTCGATTATCATTTTTTTGAAACTGAAAGGGAAGAACACCCATGCCAACCAAATTAGACCTATGAATACGTTCGTATGATTCAGCTATAACTGCTTTTACACCTAGTAATTTTGTTCCTTTAGCAGCCCAATCACGAGAAGAGCCCATACCATAATCTTTGCCTGCAATAATAATAAGTGGTGTATTTGACTTTTCATATTTAATTGAAGCATCATATATGGACATTTGTTTTTTAGATGGATAGTGAATCGTGTAACCGCCTTCAACATTATCAAGCATCTCATTCCTAATTCTTATATTTGCAAACGTTCCCCGCATCATGACCTCATGATTGCCTCTTCGAGCACCGAATGAATTAAAATCAACTTTTTTAATTTTTCTTGATTTTAAATAATCTCCTGCTGGTCCATCCTCTTTGATTGCTCCCGCGGGACTGATATGATCTGTTGTTACAGAGTCGCCAAAGACTCCTAAAATATGTGCGTTCCTTATATTTGAAACATTATTCACTTTTAAATCTAAATTTTTAAAAAATGGAGGATGTTGAACATAAGTTGAGTTCTTATTCCACTGATAAGTTAAGCCAGTCGGAGATTTTACTGAATTCCATTTTTTATCACCCTTAAATACATTTTTGTATCTGTTCTTATATAAATTAGAGTTTATTATTTTATTTATTACGATTTCTATTTCCTTTGATTTAGGCCAAATATCTTTTAGATAGATTTCCCTATTATTAAGACCAATTCCTATTGGGTCTTTTATTAAATTTATCTTAGTTGAACCTGCTAAGGCATAAGCTACAACAAGTGGGGGTGAGGCAAGGTAATTTGCTTTAACAAAAGGATTTATCCTACCTTCAAAATTTCTATTTCCTGATAGAACACCACTAACGATTAAGTCATTTTTAGAAATTGCATTGGAAATATTTTCATCTAGAGGCCCAGAGTTACCTATACAAGTCGTACATCCAAAACCCACTAGATTAAAACCAAGTTTGTCTAATTGCTCTTGGAGCCCTGATTTTTCCAAGTAATCCGTTACAACTTTAGATCCTGGAGCTAAAGAGGTTTTAACCCAGGGTTTAGTTTTTAAACCTAGCTTATTTGCCTTTTGGGCAAGTAATCCTGCTCCAATCATTACGCTTGGATTTGAAGTGTTGGTACAACTCGTAATTGCTGCAATGGCAACATGCCCGTGATCAATTTCAAATTCATTATTTACTGAAATAGGATTTGATGTTTTCTTTTGGCCAAATTCGTCTTCAAATGATGTCATAAATTGATCAGCAACATTTGATAGTAGTATTTTGTCTTGAGGTCTTTTTGGTCCAGCCAAGCTAGGCTCAATGCTTGATAAATCTAATTCCATCGTATCAGTGTAAACTCTTTTATTTTTTTTATAATCTTCCCATAACCCTTGTGCTTTTGAATATCTCTCTACAAGTTTAATTTCATCAGCCGCTCTTCCGCTAACTTTTAAAAATTTTACAGTCTCCTCGTCTATTGGAAAAAATCCACAAGTTGCACCATACTCTGGAGCCATATTTGAAATTGTTGCTCGATCAGGAACGGATAACTCTTTCAGTCCTTTTCCATAAAATTCTACAAATTTTCCAACTACACCCTTTTTTCTTAATTGTTCGGTAATTGTTAAAACCAAATCAGTAGCAGTTATTCCTTCTTTGATTTTTCCTTTAATTTCAAAGCCAATAACTTCAGGAACCACCATAGAAATTGGCTGACCTAACATTGCTGCTTCTGCTTCTATTCCTCCAACGCCCCAGCCAAGAACAGATAGTCCATTGATCATTGTTGTGTGACTATCAGTTCCTACTACCGTATCTGGATAAGCTAAATTGACTTTTTTATTTTTAATTTTTTTCTTTTCTGACCAAACTGTTTTAGCGAGATATTCTAAATTAACTTGGTGACATATACCTGTTCCTGGAGGCACTACCCTAAAGTTATTAAACGATTTTTGTCCCCATCTTAGAAATTCATATCTTTCAATATTTCTTTTGTATTCTAAATCAACATTTGCTTTATGGGCAGTTGCAGTTCCAAATTTGTCTACCATAACAGAGTGATCAATTACTAAATCAACTGGCGATAATGGATTGACTTTTTTAGGATCACCTTTTTCATTTTTTATCGCAGATCTCATTGACGCAAGATCAACCACAGCTGGAACGCCTGTGAAATCCTGCATTAGAACTCGTGCAGGCCTAAAATTAATTTCTTTGTTAACTTTTTTATCAGACTTCCATTTCTCAAATTCTTTAATGTCATTTAATTCAACTGTAGCCCCATCTTCATTTCTTATGAGGTTCTCTAAAAGAACTTTTATCGAAAATGGTAATGCGGATATATTTTTAAGGCCATTTTTTTCAGCCGCTTTGAAACTGTAATAGGTATAGGTTTTTTTTCCTATTTTTAGTGTTTTTTTTGTCTTAAAGCTGTCGTACATAGAGGTTTACTGCTGCTATATTTAGACTAATTTAACAAGCTATCAACATAAAGTTTATAATGAACGAACTAAAAACTGAGAATTTGAGTTGTAAAAGAGGAGAAAACATAGTTCTCAATAATATTAATTTTTCAATTAAGTCAGGTGAAACATTGGTTGTAAAAGGGCGAAATGGCTCTGGAAAAACTACGCTTTTAAGAATCCTATCCAATTTTATTACATCTTATGAGGGCAAGGTATTGTTTAATGATGTCGGTATAAGCGATGATAATTTATACAATAGTAAATTCAACCTAATTGGCCAAAAGAATTCTTTAAAAGAAAATCTTTCTATAAAAAAAAATTTAGAGTTATGGGATATTCTTTTTAATGAAGCTCTTAATCATGCAAAGCTATTAGAACATAACAATTTGTATCATTTAATTAATAAGGATGTTAGCTCCTTAAGTGATGGACAAAAAAAATGTATTTCTCTCCACAGACTAAATTACAATAAATGTGATATGTGGTTTTTAGATGAACCATTTGTTTTTCTTGATGAGGTAAACGCAAACTTACTCATAGAAAAAATTAATCAATTTAATGAAAATATGGGAACAGTTATACTTACTTCTAATATAAATTTACCGAAAAAATTTCATAAGGAAATTAATATTTAATATGTCTAACCTAATTAAAAGAGATCTATTATTATCTTTTTATTCGAGTGCTAATTTCTTTTTCACGGTATCTTTTTTTATCCTTATTCTAATGTTAATTCCATTTGCATTTGGTACTCAAACTGAGCAGCTTAAAGTTTTATTTAGAGGTGTAGTTTGGATTGCGCTAGCTTTATCAATCATTATTACAGTTGATAGAATTTATAATGATGATTATGAGGATGGTAATTTAGATATTATTATGCAGAAAAATAAGACGACTGAGTATTTAATAATCAGTAAATATATAACACATTGGTTTATTTATTGCCTTCCGCTTTTAGTAATTCTGCCAGTGTTGAGTTTTCTATTTTATTTGGATTATCTAGAGACCGTTCAAATATTTATAAACTTATTTATAGGCTCATTTGGTATGGTTTTCATTGCAAATTTCGTGAGCGCGCTAACGCTTGGCGCCAGAAGAACAATTTTCTTGAAAGCAATTATAATGATACCACTATTCGTACCTTTTATTATTTTTGGCTCTGATGCTGGTTCATGGCCAATTTTGTTAGCATTATCAATGCTCTCTTTTGTTATCTCTATATATGTAACTGCATATGGTCTGCGTCTTTATGGAGAGTAGGCAATACTTCAAGTCAATATATATATATTAGAAGATGTATATTAAAATTAAAAATAATCATATTGAATTTATCAAGTCTGCTAATCCATACCTGATTTTTGCAACAATTTTTGCATTTGTTATAGGCTTATATTATTCACTTTTTCAATCTCCTCCAGATTATATTCAAGGAGATTCGATGAGGATTATGTATATACATGTTCCCTCAGCATGGTTTGCACTCATGACTTATTCAATTTTAGCTGGTTCATGTGTTCTTTGGTTCATAACCCGAAACCCTCTTTTTAATGTTGTTGCAAGATCAATTGCTCAAGTAGGAATGGTATTTACTTTAATGTCATTGATAACTGGAAGTATATGGGGCAAGCCTACATGGGGTGTATGGTGGGTATGGGATGCAAGATTAACTTCTATGTTAATATTATTTTTTCTTTACATCGCATATATCTTTCTTTGGCAGGCAATATCAAACAAGGAACTTGCTTCCAAAATATCAGCCGCACTAGCAATTATAGGTTTTATCAATATACCAGTAATTAAATTTTCAGTTGATTGGTGGAATACTTTGCATCAACCTGCTTCAATTTCAAAACTTTCTGCACCAAGTATTGATGTAAGCATGCTAATTCCATTATTTATAATGACAGCTGCCTGTTTTTTATTTCTAGTAACTGTATCACTAATTAGATTCAGACTTGTTCTGATTGAAAATAAAATGTTAAGGACCAGCAGCTTATGAATGAATTATTAGATATGGGCGGATACGCAATCTTTGTTTGGTCCTCATATGGTATTTTTTTCTTTTCCTTAATTATATTTTTTTTAATCAATATATCGAATTTAAGGAAATACGAAAAAATTTTTAATAAAACAAAAAACAAAATTGAGTAGTTTAGTAAAAAGCAGATTAATTAAATTTCTCTTAAGTTTAATTATTGTTTCAATCGCAGTATTGATAATTATTTTTAACTTAAGAGATAATATTATTTATTTTTATGGCCCGACTGAACTTTTAAAAAATTCAGATAAACAAGGTCAAATAATGAGGTTGGGAGGCCTTGTATCAGTAGACTCTTTTCAGAACGAAACTGATAGTGTTTTTTATTTCAGTATTACTGATGGCAAAAACGAAATTGATGTGAAATATGAGGGTATTCTGCCAAATTTATTTGCTGAGGACAAGGGAGTTGTAGTTGAGGGGGTTTATATGAATGACGGTAGATTTATTGCAAACAAAGTCTTAGCTAAGCATGACGAAAACTACATGCCTCCTGAAGTCATAGAAACACTTAAAAAATCAGGAAAATGGCAGGGCGAATGAGTTTATATATTTTTTATATTTCAAATTCTTTACTACTTCTTTGTCTAATTGCATCACTAATGCAGTCTAGTAAAATTATAAATAATAAAATATTCACTAGACCTGGTGTTATTGTGCTGGCCTACGTACAGTTGATTTCAATTCTATTGTCATTTTTAATTTTAATTTATCTTTTTCTCATTTCAGATTTTAATTTTGATTTAGTTTATTTCAATTCTCATTCTGAAAAACCACTAATATATAAATTCTCTGGCGTTTGGGGAAATCATGAAGGAAGTATGCTTTTATGGATATTAATTTTGGTCTTATTTAATTTTTTATTTGCCCTTTCGAGAAGAATTTCAGAACGGTTTAAAGAGATTACAGTTGCGATACAGAGTATTATGATCTTTGGATTTGTCGCATTTTTATTTTTTTTATCAAATCCATTTGCATTAAATCAAAATAATTTTTTTGACGGGATTGGTTTAAATCCTATTTTACAGGATCCACTCCTGGCAATTCATCCACCTGTGTTGTATGTAGGCTATGTTGGTTTTTCTCTAGTGTTCAGCTTAGCAATTGCAGGACTAATTACAAAAGAAGTTGATCAGCGATGGGCTTCAATTGTCAAACCTTGGGTTTTTTCTGCATGGGCATTTCTTACAGCAGGGATAGCTCTAGGTTCATTTTGGGCTTATTACGAACTTGGCTGGGGAGGTTATTGGTTTTGGGATCCTGTTGAGAATGCATCGCTTATGCCGTGGATAGCCGCAACCGCATTAATACACTGTGTGTTGATACTTCAGAAAAGAAATGTAATGCAATCTTGGACTATTATTTTAGCCATACTTACATTTTCATTGAGTTTAGTTGGAACATTTCTTGTCCGGTCTGGAATTCTAAACTCAGTTCATACCTTCGCTAGTGATCCCGGAAGAGGTCTATTTATTTTATTATTTATTTTTCTTATACTTGTTTTTTCTTTCAGTTTATTTGCCTACAACTCCGAGAAAATTAATAAGATAAACAGTATGGGTTTGGTCAGCAGGGGTACAGGAATACAAGTAAATAACTGGCTTTTGATCACTATATTAACAATTGTTTTTTTGGGAACTATGTACCCTCTTGCAACTGATTTATTGCTTAATAAGAGTTTAACTGTTGGGCCAAAATATTACTCAACGACTATTGCCCCCATCATAATACTTTTCCTTTTTTTTATGTTTATATCTCCACGTTTAGGATGGACTGACACAAAACTCTATAAAATAATAATTCAATTGCGATATCTCATTATTACGTCATTAACTATAACATTGATAATCAGTCTATATTTTGAACTATTTAATTTGACTGAAATCTTAATTATCTTTTTTAGTTTACTTTTAGTAATTTCTTCTATGACAGCTAGTATAAACTTTAATAAGCAAAATATTTTAGTAAGAACCAACTTAGGCCAAAATCTTGCACACGCTGGATTCGGTATCTTGATGATGGCAGTTGTGAGTAATGCCGTGTATTCTGAGGAGAGAATTTATAACGCTAAAGTTGGAGATAATTTACAATTGCAAAAATATATTTTTAGTTTTGATAAAATAGAGCAAGTTGAGGAGAGTAATTATAATTCACTAAAAGCATATTTTCTAATGAAAAAAGATGGTAAGTTAATAGATATATTTACTCCTGAAATCAGATTTTATTCAAACCCACCTACAATTACTTCAGAAGCAAGTATTTTGCATAAGTTTTTTTCAGATATTTATCTTGTCATGAATGTTCCTCAAGATCAGCAGTCAATAAGTGTCAGAATGCATATCAAACCTTTCATGACAATACTCTGGTTAGGTACATTGATGATAATCATGGGGGGGATTATATCTGCTTCTATAAGAATCGGACGTTTTGATGAAAAGTAACTATTTAAAATTTTTACCTTTAGCGTTAATAATATTATTAAGTATATTTTTATTTTTTTCTTTAAATAATGATACATCAAAACTTTCAAGTCCTCTTGTTGGAAAAAAAGTACCAGAATTTTCATTGCCGAACCTTTTTGGGCAGGAAGAGCTTACAAATTTAGACTTAAATACTGAAAATCCAATTTTATTAAATGTTTGGTCTTCTTGGTGCATTCCATGTCGAGCAGAGCATGATATATTAATGGTTCTGTCAGAACTCTATAAAGTGGAAATATTTGGTTTGAATTATAAAGATAATAGCGAAGAAGCAAAAAAATTTATAAATAATCTTGGAAACCCATTTGTTAAAATTGGCTCAGATAATTCAGGAAGAACAGCTATCGATCTTGGCGTTTATGGGGTTCCAGAGACGTATATTATTGCTAACGGCATAATTATTTATAAACATATTGGCCCAATTCATATGAATGAGATGGAAGAGAAAATTCTTCCAATCATTCGTAATAATTAAATTATGATTAAAACAACTAAGATATTTCTACTCCTATTTTTGTTGCTAAGTAATGCTTTAGCTGAAGATATAAGGGCGATTGAGCTTTTTAAAGAGGTGAGGTGCCTTGTGTGTCAGGGCCAAACAATTCACGAGTCTAATGCAGAATTAGCAGAGGATATAAAAAAACTTATTCGTGAAAAAATTAGTCAAGGTGAGACCGATCGCCAAATTAAAGAATATCTAGTAGAAAAGTACGGTGATTGGATTTTAATGACACCTCCATTTAACAATCTTACTTATATATTATGGTCTTTTCCATTCCTCATATTGATAATTGGAGCTTTTGCAATTTATAGACAAAAAAGAAGCCAAGCCTAATTTTTGACAATTTGTAGATATCTTTTAAACAATTTGTGATTTTATATTATAGTTCAATTAAAAGAGGTGTTTATGAAATCAAAAATTTATGCATTTTTATTATTTTTTTTCCTGGGTCTGAATTTCACTTTTGCAGGGGGCATTGAAGATGAGACAAAAGACTATGAGGATGTTGAGCTTACAACAAGAGAAGATATTTCTGAATTTCAAGAATTACAAGAGCCGTTATATGAGAAGCTTGAAGAAATAGTTGCTGATGGATGTGATGGTGAAGGTAACGTAGTTAAATGGTCAGGTGGATGTGTAACTTGGTCAGGTGGTTATATACAAGAAGGTGAAGTAGCCGATACTTTTGTAAGATACGGATCATAAAAATCTTTTTATGAAAAAATTATTTTTTACAATTTTAATTTTAATATCCTATGGATTTAGTTCCCAAAGTAATGAAGAAAACATGTGGTCTTTTTCATTAGGTCAATTTGATGTAAATGACACAGTTGACTCATCAGAATTAAGATTTGAATATTTGTATGGGAATAACTTTTTAAAAAATAATTATGATCTTAAATCTTTCTTGGGTGTTATGAGAAACGGAGATAACGGAAAATATATTTATTCAGGTTTAAGAAAAGATATTGGAATTTCAGAAAAATGGTTTTTTACTCCAAGCTTTGCGTTGGGATATTATGATCGGGGAGATAGTAAAGATTTAGGATATAATCTTGAATTTAGAAGTCAGATTGAGTTTTCATATAAACTTAAATCAAGTCGAATAGGATTTAATTTAAATCACATATCCAATGCAAGCATTGGTGATACGAATCCTGGGACAGAAAGTGCAACGATCTCACTCATAAGACCTTTTTAATTTTTAATAAAATTATTAGAAAATTGCTCAGGATCAAAATCAATAAGATCACTGATTTGCTCACCACTACCAATTGCTAAAATTGGTATTTTTGTTTTGTTGGAAATTGATACTAGTGTTCCTCCGGCTGCATTGGAATCAAATTTCGTCATAATAATGCCAGTAATTTTCGTAAATTTATTAAATTCTTCCACTTGTTTTAAGGCATTTTGCCCTGTTGTGGCATCAATCGATATTATTGAATCATGAGGAAGTGTTTCATCGTGTTTTTTAAGCACTCGGTCAATTTTACCTAATTGATCCATTAAATCAGTTTTGTTCTGAAGTCTTCCAGCTGTATCAATTATAACTACGTCAATATTATTTTTATTTGCATATGCAATTGACTTATAAACTACACTTGCTGGGTCAGATTTGTCAGCATCTCTTACAAAGTCCGTTCCTATTTTATCAGCCCATTCATTCAATTGTTCTGCAGCCGCTGCTCTAAAGGTATCAGCAGCAACCAACAAAACATTTTTTTTCTCTTTTTGAAATTGATTTGCCAGTTTTGCAATTGTTGTAGTTTTACCTGAACCATTTACGCCTACCATTAATATAACGTAGGGTTTTGCGTTATTTTTATAGTCAATTTTTTTTATATTTGTTGATACAATTTCATTTATAATTTTACTAAGAGATGATTGGATTTCTTCCAGCGAAGGGGCATTAGAAAATTTTTCATTTGCTAATTTTGATGCAATGAGTTCTGATGTTTCAACATCAACATCAGAAGTAATGAGAAGATCTTCAAAATCCCGTATTGTATTTTGATCAATTTTTTGATTTGCAAATACTTTTGCTAGGCCGGATTTTAAACTCTTAAACAATTATATTTCCAATTAAGCCTTCTTGACACTTTCCAGTGACAAGCATTTTTATTATTTTACCCGCTTCAAAATTATCATCGAGACAGACCTTTGCAAATGTATCTGATCTACCTTGATTTTGACTCTCAACAATAAGGTTAATCTCTTTATTTTTAAGCTTATCGTAGTGCTCGGTAATCTTTCGCTCGCCAATATTTCTGAGTATTTTTGCTCTTTTTTTTATAATTTCTCGATCTAATTGAGGCATTCTAGCGGCGGGCGTTCCATCTCTTGGTGAAAATGGAAATACGTGCAAAAAAGTAATATTACATTCATCTATAAGACGCACTGAATTTAGATACATTTCCTCCGTTTCTGTTGGAAATCCAGCAATTAAATCTGCACCAAATACAATATCAGGTCTAACAGCTCTGATGCGCTCTATTGCATTAATTGCATCTTCTCTTGAATGTCTTCTTTTCATTCTTTTTAAAATCATATTATCGCCAGCCTGCAGAGATAAATGAATATGAGGAAGTAAACGTTTCTCACTACCGTAAAGATTTATTAATTCATCATCTATTTCTGCGATATCAAGTGATGACAGTCTCAGTCTGTTAAGTTGAGGCAACCTATTGAGAATAGTTTTTACTAACTTTGACAATGAAATTTTTTTCTCAAAATCACTACCGTAGCTTGTGAGATCAACGCCAGTTAGCACTATCTCCTTGTAGTTCTTCTCTAGAAGTAACTTTATTTGTTTTATAATATTTTTTGGATCCACACTTCTTGAATTTCCTCGTCCATATGGAATAATACAAAATGTACACCTATGATCACATCCATTTTGTATTTGTACAAATCCTCTTATTCTGTTTTTAACTTTACTTATAATCGGTGAAATTGCCTGTTCATTTTCGAATATATCTCCTACTAAATTTACGGGCTTATTACTTTCTCTTATAGTTTTATAGGTTGAGGATTCTAATTTTTCTTTATTTCCAATGATGGAGTCAACTTCGCTCATTGTTTCAAAATCTTTTTTATGTATCTGTGCAGCACAACCAGTAAGAACGACTTGACTTTGTTGATTTTCTTTTTTTACTTTTCTAATTTCATTTTTCAGATCAGCGATAGTTTTATTTGTAACAGCGCAACTATTAATAAAAATATGGTTCTGAAGATTGTTATCTTTTGCGTATTTTCTTATAACTTCAGACTCATAAAAATTCAGTCTACATCCGTAAGTTTTAATTTCTGGATCTTTCATTACTTATTTGATTTCGATTTTTTAAATATAGAGCAAATGCAAGAACTTCATACAATATATGACTCATATGATAGATAAGAGGCAATTTAATAAAATTATAAAGCCATTTATACCTTGGAAGTTGAGACCATATCAGTAAAAAAGCATCGATTCCTTCTAATATCTTTCCATCATGTTTGGCATGAAGACGTCTTATCAATTGACTTGGTTCTTTTGAAGTTTCCTTTTCAGCAACTTTATTTTGAGTAACATCGACCCAATCAATAACATTATTAAGTTTCTTATAGTGGTTTATTTCAAACCTACAGATACTGCATGAGTTATTGAAGTATATTTTAGTATTTTTTTTAGAATTTTTATTGCTCACAGCTTATATTTATCAGTAAAATTTATCTCAGTTGGACCAGTCATAATAATATTATCACTACTTTTGTAATATATTTCTAAATTGCCCCCTGGCAATGTTACTGTCACCTTATTTTTTATCACTCCCATTTCAACTCCTGCTACAGCTGTTGCGCAAGCAGCCGTACCACAAGCATTTGTTTTTCCTGCACCCCTTTCCCATACGTTTAGTACAATGTGATTATCACTTTTTAACTTTGCAAAACTCACATTTATTTTTTCAGGAAATAAACTATCGTTTTCAATTAAAGATCCAAAACTTTCAACATCATATTTTTCGATTTCATCATCAAAAAATATAATATGTGGATTACCAATATTAACTAAAAATGGTTTTTTTAGAGTAAGGTCTCTGATTGAAAAATTTATATCTTCTGGATCGACTTCTTTAGTTAAAGGTATTTCATTCCATTTGAATTTTGGCTTGCCCATATTTACACTAACTGTGACATCATCAATCTTTTCACATGCAATTGTTCTTTCACGTGTTGTTAAGTTTATTTTCTCGCTCTTTGTTTCATTCATTAAAAAGTTTGCAACACAACGCGAACCATTTCCACAAGCATCTATTTCACTTCCATCTGAATTAAAAAATTTAATCAGTGGATCGCTGTTATCTTGTGACTTTCTAATCATGATTAGTTGATCGCAGCCAACCCCATCTGTTCTGTTACAAATTAATTTTATTTGTTCTTCTGATAAATCAAATTCAGATGCTCTTTGATCAATAACAACAAAATCATTTCCAAGGCCATTCATCTTTACGAACTTAAACTCGTGCATAAACACTTTATATTGAGCCAATTTTGATTTTTCCAGTAAATAAGAAATTAAATGAATCTTGACATTAACTTACTGAAGTAATAAAAAACTCACGTTTTCCGTCAGAAATATTATTTCTGCGGTGCCATAAATAAAGGTATCGACACCAGTCAGCGAGTTTCGCCCATTGGTGCACTACCTGCTGAAGGAGAGTTTATTTTGTTTGAAAACCTTAGTAATCGGTTTGAGGAAATATTTAAGGGTTTAAAAAAGACAGGTTCTATTGATGAGGCATCTCTCGATAGTGCAATGAGAGATATTCGAAGAGCTCTTCTTGAAGCTGATGTTGCATTGCCAATTGCTAAAAGATTTATAGAGGATGTCAAAAAAGAGGCGATCGGAAAAGAAATCATTCGATCAATAACGCCTGCGCAAATGATTACAAAAATTGTGAATGATCAATTAATTCAAATTTTAGGGTCAGCTTCACCCGAATTCCAAATAAACGATAATCAAGTTTCATCCTATTTATTTGCAGGACTTCAAGGTTCTGGCAAGACAACGACTGTTGGTAAAATCGGTAATTACCTCAAAAGTAATTAC
The DNA here is from genome assembly GCA_902613805.1 of uncultured Pelagibacteraceae bacterium. GTDB lineage: Bacteria > Pseudomonadota > Alphaproteobacteria > Pelagibacterales > AG-422-B15 > CACNXQ01. Next base: position 351,404 of record CACMIV010000001.1, on the reverse strand, counting down.
GATAAGAAGATTTTATTTGTTTCATTAGATACCACAAGACCAGCTGCTTTTGATCAGCTAAAAAAACTTTCTGAGTTAATTGATGTAACAATTTTACCCAAACTCGAAAATCAAATGCCTATTGATATTGTATCAAGAGCAAAACAATTTGCTGAATTACAGGAAATTGATTGTGTTTTATATGATACAGCGGGGAGAATGAATGTTGAAGAAGGGCTAATGAGCGAATTGAGTTTGCTGGAAAAAGAAATTAACCCTCTAGAAACGATACTTGTTTTAGACAGCCTAACTGGCCAGGAGGCAGTGAATGTTGCACGCGATTTTGCAAAAGCAATCAATATTACAGGCTCTATTCTTACTAGGATTGATGGCGATGCTCGAGGTGGGGCCGCATTAAGCATGAAGTACATTACTGATTGTCCAATTAAGTTTATGGGAGTTGGGGAGCAAGTCGATGACCTTGAAAAATTTCACCCAGAGCGAATTGCCAATCGTATTCTTGGAATGGGAGATATTGTAACCTTAGTTGAAAAAGCTGCTGAAACTGTTGATCAAGAAGATGCCGAAGAAATGGCCAAAAAATTACAAAAAGGAGAATTTGACCTCGACGATTTGCTTAGTCAAATCAGACAGATGAAAAAAATGGGTGGCATTTCGGGTATGATGAAATTCATTCCTGGACTAAGTAATCTGAGCGATAAGATTCCACAAAATACTAATACTGACAACTCAATCGCTCAACAAGAAGCAATTATTCTCTCAATGACAAAATATGAGCGAAGCAAGCCAAAGATAATTAATGGATCAAGAAAAAAAAGAATAGCGGCAGGGTCAGGGACTTCAGTATCCGAAATAAATAAAATTCTAAAACAACATAGAAAGATGTCAGACATGATGAAGAAGTTATCTAGAAAAGGGGGAGGATCAATTGATCCAAACATGTTAGCAGGCCAACTTGGAAGTGGCATGCCGAGTGATTTTTTTAAAAATAAATTTTAATTATTAACAAATAAAAGGAGAATAAAATGGCGTTAAAAATAAGACTATCGAGAGCAGGTTCAAAAAAAAGGCCTGTATACAGAGTTGTAGTTGCAGATTCAAGAAGTCCACGAGATGGTAGATTTATTGAAAAGGTAGGATTGTACAATCCTCTTTTACAAAAAGATAATAAGGATAGGATCCAACTAAACTTAGAGTCAATAAAAGAGTGGATTTCTAAAGGAGCAAAACCAACAGATAAGGTTGCAAGATTTTTGGGAGAAGCCGGCGTAATACCAATGCCAGCACAAGGCAACAATCCTAAAAAAGCTCAGCCAAAAAAGAAAGCACAAGAAAGATTAGCCGCAGCTGAGGAAGCAAAGAATCAGCCTGCTCCTGAAGCTCCAGCAGAAGAGACTCTAGCGAATGAAGTTCCAGCAGCAGAAGCAAAAACTGATGTAGCTCCAGCAGAGGAAGCTCCAGCAGCAGAAGCAAAAACTGATGAGGCTCCAGCAGAAGAGACTCCAGCAGAGGAAGCTCCAGCAGAAGAGGAGAAAAAAGACTAAGCTTATTAATTATGTCCCAATTGATAGTTATTGGAGAAGTAAGAGCAGTTCACGGTTTGAAGGGTCATTTCAAGATTACATCATATACAGAGACGCCAGACGATGTATTTAGATATGGCCCCTGTAGACTTGGGAAAAAATATTCAAATATCACTCTTAAAAAATTGAAAGAGTTAAAAACTGGTTATATTGCTAGTTGTGAACAAATTAAAACAAGGGAGTTGGCTGAAAAAATTGTAGGGCTTACAATAGAAATCGATCAATCGTATTTACCAGCTATAAAAAAATTAAACCAATACTATTACCATCAATTGATTAATTTAATTGTAAAAACTAATGATGGAAAAAATATTGGAAAAGTAATATCTGTTCAGAATTATGGTTCATCGGATTTACTAGAAATAAGAAAAAAAAATGCTAAAGACTACTTTATTCCAATAAGTGAAAACACAATAAAAAAAATTGATCTTATAAAAAAAATTATTATTACAAAAAATATCAATGACTATATAGGCTAGTAATGTATCGAGTAAAAATTATCACACTTTTTCCAAATAGTTTTCCTGGACTTTTAAATACAGGAGTTGTGGGTAAGGCATTAAAGAAAAAAATATGGTCATTAAAAACAATTGATCCGAGAAAATATTCAAAAGGTAATTACAAAAAAGTAGATGACACCACAGCTGGTGGCGGCCCTGGTATGATTTTAAAAGCAGATGTAATCGGGAAGTCTATTGATGCTTGTTACAAGAATATAAAACCTAAAGATAGTTATCCAATGATATATTTAAGTCCTCGCGGTACTCCTTTAACTCAAAGTAAAGCTATTAATTTTTCAAAGATGAAAGGAATTAATATTCTCTGTGGTAGATATGAAGGCATTGATCAACGCATACTCGATTTTTATCCTATTGAGGAAATAAGTATTGGAGACTATATACTGGCGGGTGGTGAAATAGCTTCTCAGGTTTTAGTGGAATCAATAGTGAGACTGTTGCCAGGAACACTTGGTGACATGATGTCTGCTAGTTCAGAGACCTTCTCAAAAGACCTTCTTGAATACCCTCAGTATACAAGGCCTAAAAAATGGAAAAATTTGACAATTCCAGACATATTGCTCTCTGGAAATCACAGAAATATTAGTGAGTGGCGCTTAAAGCAATCTGAAAAACTGACACAGAAAGTTAGGCCAGATTTATGGAAAAACTACAAAAAAAGCAAGACAAGGAAGAAATAAAGTATTAAAACACGGTGCGAGGCTACCATGAACATCATAGAACAATTCGAAAAAGACCAGATAAAGTCACTAGTCAAAGGTAAGAAAATACCACAATTCCATCCAGGAGATACAGTACGAGTGAATGTTAAGGTACGTGAGGGTACACGTGAGAGAATACAGGCATTCGAGGGCGTTTGTATCAGAAAGAAAAATAGAGGTCTAAGTTCTTCATTTACAGTTAGAAAAATTTCTTTCGGTGAGGGCGTAGAAAGAGTATTTCCAATCTTTAGTCCGTCTATTGACTCCATCTCGATTGTAAGAAGTGGACAAGTCAGAAGAGCTAAGCTTTACTATCTTAGAGATCTAACCGGTAAGAAAGCAAGAATCGTTGAGAGAATTCGAAAGAAGCAACCAGATCTTGCTAGTTTATATATTGATGAGAGTGAAGAAGTTGTAGAAGAAGAAATTGTTGCTTCTGATGAGCCTGCTCAAGATGAGAGTGTTGAAGTTGCAGCTGATGCTTCTCAAGCTGAGGAAAAAACAGAATCTGAAGTTGATGAGTCTGCTCAAGAACAAATTCCTGAAGATAATGCTGAAAGTTCAGAAGAATCAGAAACAACAAAAGAATAATTTCTTCTTTCTCATTTTTTTTGTTAATCAAAGTTATTTATGAGTACTCCAAAGACATTATACGATAAAATATGGAATGATCATTTAGTTTCAGAAAATGAAGATGGAACAACTATCATTTATATTGACAGACATCTTGTTCATGAAGTTACAAGTCCCCAAGCATTTGAAGGACTAAAAATTGCAAACAGATCAGTTAGAAAACCTAATTTTACATTAGCCACTGCTGATCACAATATTCCTACAACAAATAGAGATGAGGGAATATCAGATCCAGAGTCTAAGTTACAGGTAGATACTCTTGAAGAGAATTGTAAAGAGCACGGAATTACTTTTCTTTCCATGTCTGATAAAAGACAGGGCATAGTTCATATTATTGGACCGGAGCAAGGTTTCACACAACCAGGAATGACTATCGTTTGTGGTGATAGCCATACTTCAACACACGGTGCCTTCGGCGCTCTTGCATGGGGAATTGGAACTTCTGAAGTAGAACATGTTCTTGCAACTCAAACATTGGTACAAACTAAAGCTAAGAATATGCAAATTAATATACAAGGTGAACTGCCACTGGGTGTCACAGCAAAAGATATTGTTTTAAAAATTATTCAAACAATTGGAACTGCTGGAGGTACTGGATATGTTATTGAATACACAGGTGATGCGATCAAATCCCTAACAATGGAGGGAAGAATGACTGTCTGTAACATGTCAATTGAAGCAGGAGCTAGAGCTGGTTTAATCAGTCCTGATGAAAAAACAATTGAATACTTAAAGGGTAGACCATTTTCTCCAGCAGAAAATGATTATCAATCAGCATCAGATTATTGGTTATCGCTAGCTTCTGATGAAGGTGCTGCTTATGACAAAACTGTAAATATTGATGCAAGCGACATCATTCCACAAGTCACTTGGGGCACCAGTCCTGAAGATGTAGTTTCGATTGATGGATTAGTTCCAAACCCTGAGAATGAAAGCGATGAGACAAAGAAAAAATCAATGATTAGAGCTTTGGAATACATGGGTCTTGTTCCGAATACACCACTTAAAGAGGTTAAAGTAGATAAGGTATTCATTGGTTCATGTACTAATGGACGGATTGAAGACCTGAGAGCTGCATCAAAAATTGCAAAAGATAGAAAAGTTGCGGACCATGTAAATGCAATAATCGTTCCTGGGTCTGGTTTAGTTAAACAGCAGGCAGAAGAGGAGGGTTTGGACAAAATATTTATTGAGTCAGGCTTTGAATGGAGAGAGCCCGGATGTTCAATGTGTCTTGCAATGAATGCCGATAAACTTAAACCTCAAGAAAGATGTGCTTCCACTTCAAATAGGAACTTTGAAGGTAGGCAAGGAAGAGGGGGTCGCACTCATTTAATGAGTCCAGCTATGGCTGCTGCTGCGGCCATCAATGGAAAACTATCAGACAGTAGAGAGATATAATGGAAAAATTTAAAAAAATAGAAAGTAATGCAATTCCTTTACCAATGGTGAATGTTGATACTGATATGATTATTCCAAAACAATTTCTCAAAACAATTAAGCGAACAGGTTTAGGTAAAAATTTATTTTATGAATTAAGATATGATGAAAAAGATGCACCTATAGATTCGTTTGTGCTTAATCAAGATAAATATAAAGACTCTCAAATTTTGATTACTGGAAAAAATTTTGGCTGCGGGTCATCTCGTGAACATGCACCCTGGTCAATCTTAGATTATGGTATTAAATGCATTATCGCTTCGAGCTTTGCGGATATCTTTTATAATAATTGTTTCAAGAATGGTATTCTTCCAATCAAATTAGATGAGTCTGAAGTAACTAAATTACAAAAAGCAGCGGAAAACAGTCTTAGTTTTACAATTGATTTAGAAAATCAGAAGATTTCTTATTTTGATAAAAATATAAATCATGAGGTAAGTTTTGAACTTGATAAAGCCAAAAAAACTAGCCTATTAGAGGGTTTAGACGATATTGGATTGACACTAGCTAAAGTTAATCATATTTCTGATTTTGAAAATAAGCAAAAGTCAAGAACACCCTGGTTGTATAGCCAGCAAATAAAATGAGCAATTCTTATAAATTATTAGTCTTACCTGGCGACGGTATAGGGCCTGAAGTAATGAAGGAGGTCATAAAGGTTGCTAAGAGTATTGGTGAACTTAGTAAAGTTAAATTTGAGATAGAAGAGGACGATATTGGTGGATCTGCCTATGATCGCTATGGCACCCCTCTATCTGATGAGACTCTTGAAAAAGCTAAAAACTCTCACGCAGTTTTACTTGGTGCTGTGGGTGGAGAAAAATGGGATAATTTAGATTTTTCTCTTAAACCTGAACAAGGCCTTTTGAGAATTAGAAAAGAATTAGACTTGTTTGCAAACTTAAGGCCTGCTCTATGTTTTGAGTCAATGGTTGACGCCTCTTCTCTTAAACCAGACTTAGTATCAGGTCTCGATATATTAATTGTTAGAGAGCTTACTGGTGGTATTTATTTTGGTGAACCAAGAGGTATTGAAGATAAAGGTAACGGAAATCGTGTTGGAATTAACACTCAATCTTATAGCACTGAAGAAGTAAGAAGAGTTGCACGTATAGCATTTGAACTTGCAAGCAAAAGAGGTAACAGGGTTACTTCTTGTGAAAAATCAAATGTAATGGAGTCTGGAATATTGTGGAGAGAAGAAGTCTCTCATGTGCATGAAAATGAATATTCAAATGTTGAGTTATCTCATATGTATGCAGATAATTGTGCGATGCAATTAGTTAGAAACCCTAAACAATTTGATGTTATTGTTACTGATAATTTATTTGGAGACATTCTTTCAGATGAGGCGGCCATGCTCACAGGTTCGCTTGGAATGTTGCCCTCTGCTTCTTTGGGTGCAGTCGATAGTAATAATTTTAGAAAGTCTTTATATGAGCCAGTTCATGGGTCTGCGCCAGACATAGCTGGTAAAGGAATAGCAAACCCAATTGCATCTATTCTTAGTTTCGCGATGTGTTTAAAGTACTCATTCAATATGTACAAGGAGTCAGATCTTATAAATAAGGCTGTAAATAATGTACTTGCAAGTGGCTTTAAAACTGCCGATTTAATTGGCGATGATAACAAAAACCTATCAACAGTTGAAATGGGTGGTCAAATATTAAATCAAATAAAAGAAGACTTTTAAATTATGAATTTTAATATCGCTATAGTAGGTGCCACAGGAAATGTCGGAAGAGAAATGTTAAATATTCTCTCTGAAAAAAAATATGATGCGTCGAAAATATTTCCTGTAGCTTCTAGTAGAAGTGAAGGGATGGAAATTGAATTTGGGGAGGATAAACTAATTGTAGAATCTATTGAAAAGTTTGATCCTTCAAAAGTAGAATTGGCACTCTTCTCTGCTGGAGCTAGTACCTCAAAGGAATGGGCACCAAAGTTTGCAGAAAAAAACTGTATTGTTATAGATAACTCTAGTCATTTTAGAATGGAAGCAGATATTCCTCTGGTCGTACCTGAGGTTAACCCAAGTGATCTAAATAATTATAAAAAAAGAAATATAATTGCCAATCCAAACTGCTCAACAATTCAATTGGTGGTTGCCTTAAAACCATTGCACGAAATTTCAAAAATAAAAAAAGTTATTGTATCAACTTATCAATCTGTTTCGGGTGCAGGTAAGGCTGGTATGGACGAGTTGTTTGAGCAAACAAAAAATATGTTCTCTGATGATATTAAAGATAATGTTAAGTTTACCAAACCAATTGCCTTTAATGTCATACCTCACATTGATAAATTCATGGATGATGGATACACAAAAGAAGAATTAAAAATGAGACAAGAAACTCATAAAATTTTAAGTAATGAGATCAGCTTTAGCGCTACATGTGTTCGCGTTCCTGTATTTATTGGTCACTCTGAAGCTGTAAATATTGAGTTTGAAAACAAAATTTCAGTAGATGAAGCCCGTGAAGCTATTAAAAATGCTCCTGGGTGCACACTTCTTGATGAAAGAGCTGATGGAGGTTATGTAACTCCAAAAGAGTGTGCTGGAAATGATGACACATATGTATCGCGAATTCGAGAGGATACGTCTACAAAAAATGGATTATCTATTTGGGTAGTTTCTGATAATTTAAGAAAAGGCGCTGCTTTAAATACAATCCAAATTGCTGAAATGCTAATTGAGGAACATTTATCTAAATGAGACAAGATGTAAGAAAGCCAAGAAGAAGCGTACTTTATGTTCCTGGATCTAATCCAAAAGCATTAAAAAAAAGTAGTACGTTAGATGTAGATGCAATTATTTACGACTTAGAAGATTCGGTAGCTGCAAATGCCAGAAATGATGCACGTACAGCAATTATCGAAATTATAAATTCTGGTGTAAACAAAAATAAGGAACAGGTGATAAGAGTAAATGCTTTGGATACTGATGATGGTAAAATAGATATTAAGGTCTTAGACAAATGTAATCCCGATGCAATATTAATTCCTAAAGTAGATGAAGCTAAAGATGTTAAAGCTTTTGAAAAATACCTTAAAAATAAAGAAACTAAAATTTGGGTTATGATGGAAACAGCTTTATCCATTGTAAACGCCTATGAAATTGCAAAGTCATCAAAATACTTAAAATGTTTTGTGATGGGGACTAATGACTTGTCAGCAGAGTTGGGTATAGAGGAAGAACTAAAAAGAACTGCATTAGTCACAAGTTTTGAGAAATGTATGATGGCAACAAAAGCCTACAAATTATCATTACTTGATGGAGTTTTTAATGACATCAGAGATGCAAATGGATTTGAAGAAGAGTGCATCTATAGTCATGGTCTCGGATTTGATGGTAAAACCTTAATACACCCGGGACAAATACAAATATGTAATAAAATTTTTACCCCTACGGCTGAACAACTAGACAAAGCAAAACGAATTGTTGCGGCTTTTGAGGATGCAAGAAAAAAGGATCCAAATGTTGGAGTAATTACATTTGAAGGCAGTCAGATAGAGGAATTACACGTAAATCATGCAAAACGAATTATAGAAGCAGAGTTGCTTGTTTCAAAAGTTACAGAACTAGATCAATCAGAAGTTATACAAACTCCTTCAAGTAAATATAAAATTGGTAACTTTTTTGAAAATTTTAAGCTAGGACAAAAAATAATACACGCAACTCCACGAACAATAACATATGGAGATTGCGCACTTTATACGGCTTTATATGGTTCAAGGTACGCCCTACACTGCTCAGATGAGTTTGCAAAAAAACTCTCATTAGAAAAATCACCAATTGATGATTTTCTTTTATTTAACATAGCTTTTGGTAAAACTGTCCCAGATATCTCTTTAAATGCTATTGCCAATTTAGGTTACGCAGAGTGTAAGTTTTTAAAACCAGCTTATCCAGGTGATACAATTAGCTCAACTTCAGAAGTGATTGGCATCAAAGAGAATTCAAGCGGAGAAAATGGAGTAGTTTATGTTCACTCCGTAGGCACTAATCAGCATGGTGAACCAATTATTGATTATAAAAGATGGGTTATGGTTAGAAAAAAAAATAGAAATCTAAATAAAGCTGAACCGTCTATACCGGCATTAAAAAAAGAGCTTACAAGTGAGGAAGTTGTAGCAATCGCAAAAAAATATGATTTTGATTGTAAAGGATATGATTATAAAGCTTCAGGCTCTGATCTTTGTTATGAAGATTATTCCATTAACGAAAAAATAAATCATATTGATGGTATGACAGTTGAAGAAGCTGAACATATGATGGCAACAAAATTATACCAGAACAACGCCAAAGTTCACTTTAACCATTTTGTTGAAAAAGGTGGGAGGTTTGGGAAAAGAATTGTTTATGGCGGTCACGTTATAAGTTTAACAAGAGCTTTATCGTTTAATGGACTTTCAAATGCTTTCAAAATTATTGCGATTAACGGTGGAACCCACGCATCACCGTGTTTTGCGGGAACAACTGTTTTTGCCTGGAGTATAATTTTAGATAAAGTTGAAGTATCAGATTCTTTAGGTGCAATTCGAATCAGAACAAATGGAATTGGTGATGCACAGGCTTATCAGTTTCAACATCAGGATGGTGAAAAGCGTTTTGATCCATCTGTCTTGTTAAGTCTTGATTACTGGGCTTTAATTCCAAGAAAAAAGTAATTTACTGTCGTTTAATCTCCGGCAATTTGGTATATATAAATATTACTAATGAGCAGTCCCTTATCACCACATTTGCAAGTTTATAGATGGCAAATTACATCGATACTATCAATTCTTCATAGAATAACGGGTATTGTTTCATCATTAGGTGTAATCATATTAATAATATTTTTATATTCAATTAGCGCTGGCGAAGAAGCCTTTCAATTTATAATTTCTTTATCAGGAAATATATTTATTAGAACAATATTAATAGGTCTTACGTTTTCATATTTGTTTTATTTTTTAAACTGCTTAAGGCACTTATTCTGGGACGTTGGTATTGGGCTCGAATTAAATACTGCCAAATTGACAGGTTGGATTACAATTTTGTTTACTGTTTTGCTCACTGTTCTATTTTGGGTTCTAATTATGATTGGATATTAACTCTATGTCTGCCAAAAATACTTGGAAACTTCATCGATGGAGTACGATTTTACTGCTGCCACTCGTTGCTTTTTTATTTATAAAAATAATACACCTTTCCACTCTGCCATATCAATTAATCTTGAGTGAATTTAGCAACTTACGGGGTGTAGGGTTTATATTGATTTTCACGGTCTTAGGATTAATTCATATGAATACTGGTGTGCACGAAATCCTTGATGATTACGTTCACTCTGACTTGGTTAAAAAAATATTAAATGTAATAATTTCAATATTTTTTTTACTAATACTAATTTTTGTTTGTTTGTCTCTACTACTAATATTTATAGGTTAACTTAATGAATTACGAAATTGAATATCACGATTACGATGTAGTTGTTGTTGGTGCCGGTGGATCTGGTTTGAGAGCGACAGTGGGCGCTGTTGAGAATGGTTATAAGACTGCTTGTATTTCAAAAGTATTCCCAACCAGAAGTCATACGGTTGCAGCACAGGGAGGCATCTCTGCTGCACTTGGAAATATGGGTGATGATGATTGGAGATGGCACATGTATGATACCGTTAAAGGCTCTGATTGGCTTGGGGATCAGGATGCAATTGAGTACTTGTGCAAAAATGCACCAAAAGCTGTTTTAGAATTAGAGAACTATGGAGTTCCATTCAGTCGAACAGGGGATGGAAAAATTTATCAAAGAGCCTTTGGAGGGATGACTAAAAATTATGGTGAAGGTACTGCACAAAGAACATGTGCAGCCGCTGATCGAACTGGTCATGCAATAATTCATACTTTATACGGGCAATCATTAAAACACGACGTTGACTATTATATTGAATATTTTGTTTTGGACTTATTAATGGTTGAGGGTGAATGCAGGGGTGTTGTTGCATGGTGTTTAGAGGACGGTAAATTACATGTATTTAATTCTAAACAAACAATACTAGCATCTGGTGGATATGGCCGTGTTTATTTTTCTGCAACTTCAGCTCACACCTGCACAGGTGATGGTAACGCTATGGTTTTAAGAGCTGGCCTACCTCTACAAGATATGGAATTTGTTCAATTTCATCCAACAGGTATTTATGGCGTTGGTTGTCTTATAACAGAGGGCGCAAGAGGAGAAGGCGGTTATTTAGTAAACAGTGAAGGCGAACGTTTCATGGAGAGATACGCACCATCAGCGAAGGACTTAGCTTCAAGAGATGTTGTGTCTCGTTCTATAACAAAAGAAATTTTAGAGGGTAGAGGCGTTGGCAAAGATAAGGATCATGCTTATCTACATCTTGATCACATAGACTCAGATATATTGGAAGAAAGATTGCCTGGTATTTCAGAGTCCGCGAAAGTTTTCGCAGGAGTTGATGTAACTAAAGAGCCAATTCCAATTATACCTACAGTTCATTATAATATGGGTGGAATTCCAACAAATTTTCATGGAGAAGTAATGAACCTCGAAAAAGGAAATGAAACAGTCGTACAGGGTTTGATGGCAGTTGGTGAAGCTGCTTGCGTGAGTGTTCATGGTGCAAATAGACTCGGATCAAATTCTCTAATTGATTTAGTAGTTTTTGGCAAAGCAGCTGCAGATAGAATAAATGACACGGTAAATAAAGATGAACCCAATAAGGAAATTCCAAGCCATGTAATCGATGAAGTCATTGCAAGGTTTGATAGTACACGGTCTTCTGATGGGGATATTTCAACTTCAGAATTAAGGTCTCAAATGCAGAGAGTTATGCAGAAACACTGCGCTGTTTTTAGAGATGATGAGATTATGTCTGAAGGAAAAAAACTTATCGAAGAAACTTGGTTAAACTCAGAAAATATTAAAATTAAAGACAAATCACTTATATGGAATACTGATTTGTTAGAAACACTTGAATATAAAAACCTAATTGCACAAGCTGTAGTTACAATGAACTCCGCGCTAAATAGAAAAGAAAGTAGAGGGGCTCACGCTCGAGAAGACTATAAGGAAAGAGATGATAAAAATTGGATGAAGCATACAATGTCATGGCTGAACGATAAGAGTTGTGAATTGGATTATAGATCAGTTCACGAATACACATTATCAAACGAAGTTAAATATATTGCTCCAAAGGCCAGAGTTTATTAATGGTTCAGTTTAATCTTCCCGACAATTCTAAATTAACAGGCGGTGATTATTACAAGTCTGAAAAAAGCAATGGGAATACTAAAAAATTCAAAATCTACCGTTGGTCTCCCGACGATGAGAAAAACCCAAGGATGGACACTTATGAAGTTGATCTAGACGATTGTGGTCCGATGGTATTGGACGCAGTTATGAAAATCAAAAGTGAAATTGATACTTCATTAACCTTTAGACGATCATGTCGCGAGGGCATATGTGGTTCTTGTGCAATGAATATTGATGGGACAAATACACTTGCTTGTACCAAAGCAATTAGTGATGTGAAAGGTGACATAAAAATTTATCCTCTGCCTCACATGCCAGTTATAAAAGACTTGGTTACAAATTTAAAAACACTCTATAAGCAATTAAAGTCCATCAAGCCATGGCTTATGAATAAGAAACAAAACGCAAACGATACTGAAAATATTCAATCAAGAAATGACCGTGAAAAATTAGATGGCTTGTATGAATGTATCTTGTGTGCATGTTGCTCAACTTCATGCCCAAGTTATTGGTGGAACAGTGACAAATATTTGGGCCCTGCAGTCCTGCTTCAGTCATATCGCTGGTTACAAGATAGCCGTGATGAGGAAAGAAAAGAGAGATTAAAAGAATTAGATGATACGTTTAAAGTTTATAGATGCCATACAATAATGAACTGCACTCAAGCTTGTCCAAAAGGTCTCAACCCCGCAAAGGCTATTGCTGGTATCAAACAAATGATAGCACAGCAGTAATTAAATTACTGTAAAATCAAAAAGTATACTTACCAGCAGAACTGAAATAATAATTGTAACTACGATAAAATAATTAACCACTATAAATCTCAATGGCGGGCAGTTGATTAGGGGATTTTATGAAAATATTACGTACCCACCATTGAGTTATACATATAAGTGTAAAACTTTCTAATTAAACTCTAATAAGTTTGCCAAAATGACAGAGCTTGATTTCAATATTTCCTCTGGATTTTGACAACAAAACTTCCTTTATGCCAACTCTGTTCAATGTACTGTATTTGGTGACTGCTTTCTGCCCAATGAGGAAATTCTTTTCTGATTTGTCCACTTTTACCTGTTATGACCTCTACTTTGGGTATACTTCCTTGGTAAGCTTCGTAAATAAAGTCAGTGAATTCTTGATAAGCATCCTCAAGTGTAAATCCATGAAGGTCAAGTTTTCTCATAATTTTCAAACATTGCCATTAGTTGTATTTAATCTAGAATATTTCATTATATGAAAAATTCTTATACTAAACCTAATCTCGATACTAAGTATTTTGATGATTTATTCAACTCACTACCTTCAATGGATAATAAAACAGTTGCTATAACAGGCACAACTTCTGGGCTTGGATTTTATGCTGCTGAGTCAGTAGCTAAGCTTGGTGCTAAAGTCCTACTATTGAATCGTCCTTCGACTAGAGCCGAGTCATCTTTAAATTTACTTAGACAAAATTGTGCAAATGGAAATTTTCACAGAGTGGATTGTGATCTACAAAGTTTTGACTCGGTAAAAACTGCATTTCCAAAAATTAATGAAATATGTAGCGATGGCCTTGATGTATTATGCAATAATGCGGGCGTAATGGCTCTTAAAGATAAAGCCACAATCGACGGCTTTGATGTACAAATGCAAACTAATCACTTGTCCCATTTTCTTCTAACTAAATTATGTATGCCCTTACTAGAAAAAGCATCACAATTAAGGGATGAAGCAAGAATAGTTAATCATTCTAGTATTGCACGCTTTCAAACAAAAAGACTTAAAGAAAAGTTTCTTGAAAAAAAAGGTGGCAACTTAGGTGGAGATGGAGGTAATTTGATGTTTGGTGGTGGCCGATGGGAGCGTTATGCCCAGACAAAGCTTGCTAATGCTGCATTCACTGCATGTTTGCATGAAAAGTTGCAAAAAAATAATCCAAAAATTAGAGCGATGGTTGCTCATCCGGGTCTTGCAGAAAGTGATTTACAATCTACAACAGTAGAGGATGGCGGAATGGGCAGTTTTTTTACAAAATATTTAATGAAGTTTGGGCAGTCTGAAAAAGATGGAACTTTGGGTCTCCTAAGATGTATTGCAGATCCTAAAATTAATTCAGGCTCAATGGTAGGGCCTGGTTTAAAAGGAATGAAAGGTAAAGCAAAATCTTTTTCACTTGAATCTTTTTATGATAATCCTGAAGTCAAGAGCATGCTGTGGGCCAAAAGCTGTGAGGCTATAGGCGAAAGTTTTGAAATCTAGTTAATTTAGATGAATATTGTTAATCATTTTATTAATGGTAAAGAGTACGTGAGTAAGTCAGATAGATTTGGTGACGTATATAACCCTGCAAATGGAGAAAAAATAAGAGAAGTTAACTTTGCTAACAAAGAAGATGTATCCGTGGCAATAAGTTGTGCAGTCAAAGCAGGTAAAGAATGGGCTGCTACTCCATCACTGACTAGATCTCGAGTTTTATTTAGATTCAAAGATTTAATTCTCAGAGATATGGACAAATTAGCTCTGGAATTAACAACAGAGCATGGAAAAATTTTATCAGACTCAGTTGGCTCAATAACAAGAGGCATGGAAGTAGTTGAGTTTGCTTGTGGTATTCCTCATTTGCTTAAAGGAGAATATTCTGAAAACGTCGGATCAAATATCGACAGCTGGAGTATGCGACAGCCTCTTGGGGTTTGTGTGGGAATTTCACCTTTCAATTTTCCTGCTATGGTTCCAATGTGGATGTTTGTTATGTCTATTGCATGCGGTAATTCATTTATTTTAAAACCAAGTGAAAAAGATCCAACGGTTCCATACATGATGGGAGATTTACTTAAAGAAGCAGGGTTGCCAGATGGTGTTTTCAATGTAGTTAACGGCGATAAAGAAGCAGTAGATCTTCTGATCACCGATCCTGAAGTTGCATCAGTTAGTTTTGTTGGCTCGACTCCAGTTGCTGAGTACATTTATCATACATCTTCTAAACACAATAAGCGCGTCCAGTCATTAGGCGGTGCAAAAAATCATATGGTTGTAATGCCTGATGCAGATTTAGACCAAGTTGTTGATGGTCTGATCGGCGCAGGGTATGGATCTGCAGGAGAGCGATGCATGGCTCTCTCTGTTGCTGTAGCTGTTGGTGATGTGGGTGATAAATTAATTGAAAAGCTTACCCCTCGCGTTCAGGGACTTAAAGTTGGCCCCGGAACAGATCCAGAAGTTGAAATGGGTCCACTCATTAGTGATGTACATTTATCAAAAGTAAAAAGCTATATTGACTCTGGAGTTGCTGAAGGAGCTGATCTTATAGTGGATGGAAGATCAATATCTCTTCAAGGTTATGAAAATGGATACTTCATCGGAGGCTGTTTATTTGATCATGTTAAGGAAGATATGAAGATATATAGAGAAGAAATATTTGGACCTGTATTATCTGTTGTACGTCAACCTACTTTTGACGATGCTTTAAAAATGGTTAACGATCATGAATTCGGAAACGGCACCACTATTTATACTCGTGATGGTGACACAGCTAGAGCTTTTGCTAATCAATGCAAAATTGGAATGGTTGGAGTGAATGTTCCCATACCAGTACCCATGGCTTTTCATAGCTTTGGTGGTTGGAAAAGATCCTTATTTGGGGATCATTCAATGCATGGTATGGACGGAGTAAGGTTCTTTACGCGTCTCAAAACTGTTACTTCGAGATGGCCAACTGGTATTAGAAAAGGTGCTGAATTTACCATTCCAACAATGAAGTAAATATTTAATTTATCTTGATTTTAATCGCTATCTAGTTAGTTTACCGAGCTATAAACTCATCATGACAAGTAAAAAAATATCACTTATAGGAGCCGGACAAATTGGAGGTACACTTGCTCATTTAGCTGCCATGAAAGAGCTTGGAGATGTAGTTCTTTTTGATCTGATGTCTGGACTGGCAAAAGGTAAAGCTCTTGATATAGCGCAGTCCTCAGCCATAGATGGTTTTAATGTTTCCTTGTCTGGTACTGATAATTATGAGGATACAAGTGACTCTGATGTTATAATTATAACAGCCGGAGTTCCTCGAAAACCAGGAATGACTAGAGACGACCTTTTGGGAACAAACTTAAAAATTATCAAGCAAGTAGCTGAAGGTATAAAATCAACTTCTCCTAATGCCTTCGTTATTTGTATTACAAATCCATTGGATGTAATCGTTATGGCTCTTCAAAAATATTCAGGACTTCCAAAAAATAAAGTTGTTGGTATGGCTGGAGTTTTAGATACTTCACGTTTTAAATATTTCTTATCACAAGAATTGAACGTTCCAATTAGCGAAGTAGACTCATTTGTTCTTGGTGGCCATGGTGATACAATGGTACCAGTTCCAAATAGAACTATGGTTAGTGGTGAAAACCTGACTGATTTAGTGAATAAAGGAAAAATTTCAAAGGCTAGGCTTGACGAGATTATTGATAGGACGAGAAAAGGTGGAGCCGAAGTTGTAAAATTATTGGAAACCGGATCCGCTTTTTATGGGCCGGCAGCCTCAGGAATTGAAATGGCCGACTCATATCTAAATGATAAGAAAAAAACGTTACCATGTGCAGCATATTTAAATGGTGAATACGGTGTTTCAGATTTATATGTTGGAGTTCCTGTTGTTATTGGCTCAGCTGGAATTGAAAAAGTTGTTGAACTTGATTTAGACGAAGAAGAAAAAAAATATTTTAAAACTTCAATCGAAGCAGTCAGTGAGCTATTTGAGGCTGCAAAAAATATTGATCCTTCACTTAAATAAATGAATATACATGAACATCAAGCAAAGGAATTATTTGACGGTTATGATATACCTGTGTCCAAAGGAAGCGTTGCATATGAAAAAAGTCAGATAAATGAAGCAGTAGAAAAAGTTAAGGGTCCAATTTGGGTTGTTAAAGCGCAAATTCATGCAGGTGGCAGAGGTAAAGGTGGAGGCGTTAAAGTAGTTTCTTCAAAAGAAGAAGCTGTAAATGAGGCTGAAAAAATGTTTGGTATGAATTTAATAACGCCTCAAACAGGCCCAGCAGGAAAAGAAGTAAAACGTATCTACATTGAAAATGGGTCGGATATTAAAAAAGAATTATACCTTTCTTGTTTATTAGACAGAGCGACAAGCAAAGTTGCCTTTATTGTATCTAAGATGGGAGGTATGGACATTGAATCAGTTGCAAAAGATACCCCAGAAAATATAACAACAGTTCAAATAGAGCCTTCAATAGGTGTTACTGAAAATGATATAAATACAATTAGTAAAGCTTTTGAACTCAAAAAAGATCTTGAGGGCCAACTTTCTGATCTTATAAAAAATATGTATAAATTTTTTTTAGAAAAAGATGCTAGTCTTGTTGAAGTTAATCCTTTGATTATAACTGAGACTGACAAACTATTGTGTCTCGATGCTAAAGTTAATTTTGATGATAATGCTTTATACCGCCATCCAGAAATTGAGGAATTAAGGGATGAGAATGAAGAGGATGAATATGAAAGAGAGGCATCAAAATATGATCTCGCATATATAAAATTGGATGGGAATATAGGCTGTATGGTCAATGGCGCAGGCTTGGCAATGGCTAGCTTAGATATTATTAAAATGTATGGTGGTGAGCCCGCCAACTTTCTTGATGTTGGCGGTGGAGCTTCTAAAGAAAAGGTTTCGAGTGCATTTAAAATTATTCTTTCTGATAAAGGTGTAAAAGGCATCTTAGTTAATATCTTTGGTGGAATCATGAGATGTGACATCATTGCTGAAGGAATTGTTGCTGCTGCAAAAGAATTAGAAATCTCTGTACCGCTTGTAGTTAGACTTGAAGGCACAAATGTTGATGAAGGTAAAAGAATTCTTGATAATTCAAGTATCGAAATTATTTCTGCCAATGATTTAGATGATGCAGCAAAAAAAATAGTCAAGCTAGTTTAATGTCAGTAATAGTTAACAAAGATACAAAAGTTATTTGTCAGGGTTTCACCGGATCACAAGGGACCTTTCATTCAGAACAGGCAATTAAATATGGCACTAAAATGGTTGGTGGAGTTACTCCAAATAAAGGAGGAACTGAGCACTTAGGGTTACCAGTATTTGATACAGTAAAAGAAGCTAAAGATAAAACGGAAGCAAATGCCACTGTAATTTATGTTCCTCCCCCATTTGCCGCAAAAGCAATTTTAGAAGCAATAGATAGTGAGATGGAGCTAATAGTTTGTATAACAGAGGGAATTCCTGTTATGGATATGCTAGAGGTCAAAGATACGTTAAGATCTTCCAAATCACGTCTCATTGGCCCAAATTGTCCGGGAGTCATAACTCCTGATGAGTGTAAGATTGGTATAATGCCAGCGCATATTCATCAAAAGGGAAACGTAGGAATTGTATCTAGGTCTGGAACATTAACTTATGAAGCAGTTTATCAAACAACAGTGGAAGGTCTTGGACAATCCACCTGTATTGGAATAGGGGGCGATCCAGTGAATGGAACAAACTTTATTGATTGTTTGGAACTTTTCTTATCTGATCCGGAAACTGAGTCGATAATCATGATTGGTGAAATTGGTGGTTCAGCTGAGGAAGAAGCAGCTGAATTTTTGAGAAAAGAAAAGGTAAAAAAGCCAACCGTTGGATTTATTGCAGGAACGTCAGCCCCTCCAGGAAGAAGAATGGGACACGCTGGAGCAATTGTATCTGGAGGGAAAGGTGGAGCAGAAGATAAAATTGAAGCCATGAAGAGTGCTGGGATTCAAATTTCAAATTCTCCAGCAGCTTTAGGATCAACTTTACTTGAGGTATTAAAGAATCAAAACTAAAATTAATCTGCTTAATGACAAAGTCATCCATAAACGATATTTTTGATAAAACATCTTTCCTCCACGGTGCAAACGCAGTTTATATCGAACAAATGTTCGAAAGATTTCAAAATAATCCCGATGACATTCCAGATGATTGGAGAACTTTTTTTTCTGGCATTACAGATAACTTAAATCAACAAAATATTCTTCGTGCTAGTTGGGCATCTCAAAATGTAGAAACCAATAATGAAGAAGATACTTTAGAAAATATTAATGAGAGTGAAATCAAAATAGAGTCCCAAATATTAAATAAAGATAACATTGTTACGAGTGAAGTATTTAAAGAACAGGTTTTTGACTCAATAAGGGCAATAAGACTTATCAGAGCTTATAGAGTTAATGGTCATCTAGCATCAAATCTGGATCCACTAAATTTAAAAGAAATTAAAAAATATTCTGAACTTGATTATAGAAATTATGGTTTCAAAGAAAATGACCTTGATAAAGAAATTTTTATTGATGGAAGTCTTGGTCTAAACTTTGCTAAACTCAGAAATATTATTGAAATACTTAAGGAAACTTATTGCGGATCTATAGGTGTTGAATTTGTTCATATTCAAGATGCTGATCAAAAGCAATGGGTTCAAGAAAGAATAGAGGAAGTTAGAAATAAAACACAGTTTACCTCAAACGGTAAGAAAGCAATATTCAAACGTTTGCTTGAAGCTGAAATGTTCGAGCAATTCCTTGATAAAAAATTTATAGGCACCAAAAGGTTTGGGCTCGTCGGCAGTGAGTCGACTGTCCCAGGCATTGAGCAAATAATTAAACAAAGCTGCTTAGCAGGAGTCGAGGACATATATATAGGAACCGCACATCGTGGGAGATTGACCCTTCTTTCATCTGTTATGGAAGTTCCCTTGCGATCAATTATGGCAAAATTTGAGGGTGGAGGAGAGGATCCCAATGAAGTTTTAGGATCCGGGGACGTGAAGTACCATTTAGGAATTTCAAGTGATAGAGAGTTTGATGATAAAAAAATTCATCTTTCTTTGACGCCAAACCCATCACATTTGGAGGCAGTGGATCCCGTAGTGATAGGAAAAGTTAGAGCTGAACAAACATTGCTTCAAGATAAAACAAACGACAGAGTAATAGGACTATTAATTCATGGTGATGCTGCAATGGCTGGGCAAGGTGTTGTTGCAGAAACTTTTGCGATGTCGCAATTACGGGGTTTTCGCACAGGAGGTACAATTCATTTTGTTATTAACAATCAAATAGGTTTCACCACAATGCCCCATTATGGTCGTTCAGCTCCATACTGTACCGAAATAGCAAAAATCATACAGGCGCCGATATTTCATGTTAATGGAGATGATGTTGAAGCAGTCGTTCATGTATGTAGACTAGCAGTTGAATTTAGAAATAAATTTAAAACTGACGTTGTAGTAGATATGTTTTGTTATCGTCGATCTGGCCATAACGAAATGGATTTACCAGAATTTACACAACCGCTAATGTATCAAAAAATTAAATCTCACCCGTCTACTCTTAAAATTTATGAAAAAAAACTTATTGAAGAAGGTGTTTTAACTAATGATGGTGTTGAAAATGAAAGATCAATTTACGCCAGTAAATTAAATGAAGAGTTAAAATTTGCAAAGTCGTATAAGCCAAATAAAGCTGACTGGCTTGAAGGTTCATGGAAAGGTATAACGGTAGCGTCAATCGATGCAAGAAGGGGTAAAACAGCTATTACTGAAAATGAGCTTTTAAAAATTGGGGAAGAAATACATACCATTCCAGAAAACTTTAACCCGCATAGAAGAATAAAAAAAATTTATGATGATAGATTATCAAGTATACAAACAGGTAATGGAATTGACTGGGCAACTGCTGAGTCTCTTGCATTTGCTTCATTGCTATCAGAAGGTTATGGAGTAAGGCTTTCAGGTCAAGACTCGGGCAGAGGCACTTTTAGTCAAAGACATGCAGTTCTTTATGATCAAGTAAGCGAGAAAAGATTTGTACCATTGAGACATTTTAGAGAAAAACAAGGATTTTTTGAAATCATTGATAGTTTTTTATCTGAGTATGGTGTTTTGGGTTTCGAATATGGTTATTCACAAGTTGATCCAAGAACTCTAGTGCTTTGGGAGGGTCAATTTGGTGACTTTGCAAATAATGCTCAGACAATAATTGACCAATTTATAACTACTGGTGAGAGAAAATGGTTAAGAATGTCAGGTCTGACATTGCTTTTGCCACACGGCCATGAAGGCCAGGGGCCTGAACACACAAGTGGAAGATTAGAGAGATTTTTACAAATGTGTGCCGAGGACAATATTCAAGTTGTTAATTGTACTTCACCCGCAAATTATTTTCATGCTCTTAGAAGACAGCTTCATAGAGATTTCAGAAAACCACTGGTTATCATGACACCTAAATCCACATTAAGGCACAAAAAAAATACATCTAGCATTGAAGAATTTACAAATGGATCAACCTTTCATCGAATTTTAAGAAAAGAACTGACCTCAGATCAAAAATCAAAAGTAAATAGACTGCTTTTATGTTCTGGAAAAATATATTTTGAGCTTGATGACCATCTTGAAAAATTAAAAAAAGATAATGTACACATTTTAAGATTTGATCAATTGTATCCATTTCCTTATGAAGTTTTAAAAGAAGAAGTGTTACAGTTTCCAAATGCTGAAATAATTTGGGTTCAAGAAGAGCCATCAAATATGGGAGCATTCAGATTTGTTAAACATCGTATTGAGTCAGTATTACAGGTAATAACAGGAAAATATAAAGAACTACTATTTATAGGTAGAAAGGCATCCGCATCTCCTGCTACTGGTATAGCTAATCGTCATGCAGAAAACCAAGCCAATATTATAAAGCTGGCTGTAGAGAGCGATATAAATGAAATTAAAAAACACAAGGATGGCGTAACATTAGTTAAATTTAAACTGCCGATTGAATAATAATCTTAAAGTGTTAAATATTAAATATGTCTGTTGAAATCAAAGTTCCTTCTCTCGGAGAAAGCGTTGTAGAAGCAACGGTAGCAAAATGGTATAAGAATGAAGGTGACTCTGTATCTGTCGATGAACCACTGCTTGAGCTTGAAACAGACAAAGTAACTCTTGAAGTTCCTTCTCCATCAAATGGCTGTATACAAAAAATCAACGCAGAAGAAGGTTCAACTGTTGAAGTTGGTGCAATCTTAGGGTCTATTGATGAAAATGCTTCTATAGAACAAAAAGTTAAACAGTCAGAACCAGTAAATGAAAAATCAGTTACGACTCCAGAAAAAATTATTCCTGAGAAAGTAAAGTCTCCACCAAAAGAAGAGATGCCCATTCAAATTGATAATTTAAATAATCAAAAATTATCCCCTGCTGTAAGAAAAATTGCTGCTGAAAAGAATATAAATATTAATACTGTCACCTCTTCAAGAGAGGATGGTAGAATTACTAAATCTGACGTTATAAATTATCAAAACATAGAAAAACAAGAAAATACTCCTCAAACAATTAGACAAACCGATAAAAGAGAAGAACGAGTGCCCATGTCGCGATTAAGGCAAACCATAGCGAAACGTCTAAAGGATGCTCAGAATAATGCTGCTATGCTCACAACATTTAATGAGGTTGATATGAGTGAGCTTATCAAGACACGTAATGATCATAAATCAGAATTTGAAAAAAAGTATGGCGTGAAATTAGGCTTCATGTCTTTTTTCGTGAAAGCATGTATAACTGCGCTGAGAGATATTCCTGAAGTAAACGCAGAAATTGAAAACAACGACGTGATTTATAAAAATTTTTACAATATTGGTGTTGCTGTTGGAACTGATCAAGGCCTTGTCGTACCCGTTGTTAAAGACGCCGATAAAAAATCTCTTGTTGAAGTAGAAAAAGAAATCTATCAACTGGGACAGAAAGCTCGTTCTGGCCAATTAAGTATTGAAGATATGCAGGGTGGTACATTTACAATATCCAATGGTGGTGTTTATGGATCTTTAATGTCAACTCCAATATTAAATCCACCTCAATCAGGAATATTGGGAATGCATAAAATAGAAGAAAGACCGATAGCTATTGATGGTGAAATAAAAATTAGACCCATGATGTATCTTGCCCTTTCTTACGATCATAGAATAGTAGACGGTAAAGGAGCCGTAACTTTTTTAGTCAGAGTTAAAGAGGGTCTAGAGGATCCAAGTAGACTATTGTTAGGAGTTTAATTTGGAACAATTTGATATCACAGTGATTGGTAGCGGGCCTGCTGGTTATGTTTGTGCAATTAGGGCATCACAACTTGGATACAAAGTTTGTTGTATCGAAAAGGGACAAACGCTTGGCGGTACCTGCTTAAATATTGGATGTATTCCCTCAAAATCTCTATTGCATTCTTCTCATTTATTTCATCAAGCTTCAGAACTTAATCAATTAGGCATTAATTTTGATAACGTATCGTTTGATCTAAATAAAATAATGAAATCTAAAAATGAAAGCGTCGAATCACTTACAAATGGTATCGAATTTCTATTTAAAAAAAATAAAGTTACAAGAAAATTGGGATTTGCCAAGTTCATTAATAATGAGCAAATTGAGATTTTAACTAGCGATAACTCTGAGGTTATTAAATCATCTAAAACAATTATTGCTACAGGTTCAGAAGTTGTTTCACCTGAGGGAGTGATCATTGATGAAATTGATATCTTATCATCCACTGGAGCTTTAAGTTTATCGTCTGTTCCAAAGCACTTAATGGTTATTGGCGCAGGTTACATTGGCTTGGAAATGGGATCTGTTTGGTCAAGACTAGGATCAAAGGTAACAGTTATTGAATATGCTGACCGAATACTTCCTGGAATGGACCAGGAAATTTCTGATGCTTTTCAAAAAATACTTATTAAACAAGGATTTGATTTTAAGCTTTCTACTGCTCTAAGAAAAGTAAATAAAAGCAATGGCTCGCTTTCTGTTTCGGTTGAAAACAATGGTCAAACTCTTGATATGGATTGTGACAAAGTTTTAATATCGACTGGTCGAAAACCTTACACTTTTGGTCTGAACTTAGAGAAGATAGGAGTAAAAACGAATGATAAAGGCTTTATTGAGACTAATCAGCATTTTAATACTTCGATTGAAAATATTTATGCAATCGGTGATTGTAAAGTAGGACCAATGCTTGCCCATAAAGCTTCAGAAGAAGGTACTGCTGTTGCTGAGATTATTGACGGTCAGGCTGGACACGTTAACTATAATACAATTCCATCGGTTATTTATACTGCCCCAGAAGTTGCATCAGTTGGAAAAACAGAGGAAGAATTAAAGAAAAACAACATCACATACAAAATAGGTAAATTTCCGTTTTCAGCAAATGGTAAAGCTAAAGTGATGAATGAAACAAGCGGGTTTGTGAAGATCTTATCTGATAAAAATACAGATGAAGTATTAGGTGTTCATATCATTGGAGCAGACGCTGGCAACCTTATTGGCGAACTCACAATTGCAATGGAATTTGGAGCATCAGCTGAAGATATCGCAAGAACGTGTCACGCACATCCAACTCTAACAGAATCAATAAAAGAAGCTGCGTTAAACGTGGATAATCAAGCTATTCATATTTAGCTTCCTTTTTTGCTATTAATAAAGTCATCAAGTACAGCCAGACTGCTACAACTACATGATAAAAATGCCAGCTGAGATTTGGTTCAAACAGCTGAACCTGTCTAATAATAAAATTAATCAGTATTATTGAAAAAATGAAGCTTGATACGAAACGAGAAGAAATTTTTTCTCTTGGTATCAAAAAAGAAAAAATTATTCCAAGAACAAGCCACATAACAGCATACATAATGATCAAACTCTTTGCTTGAAAGAAAATATATATACTTATCAATGCCATTATCAGTGCAAAAATTAAAATTATCTTTTCATTAATGAACTGACTTTTTTTAATGACGTCTATCGTGATGAGGGGTACTCCGAATAGGAGTGATAGAGCTGTGAACAATTGATGTGAAGACTTCAGCTCGGTATGCATGTTCAAGCCAAACCTAAGGGTTGCTAAAAAAGATGCGACTGCCAGTACTAAAACTCCAGCAGCAGCAAAGTTTAGTTTATGTTGCAAAAAGACTCTTATTGAGTATGCACCAGCTATTACAATCAGTATTTCAGAAAGAGCAAAATGAGCTGGAGGTGTCATTAATGACTTTTTATGGCCCTGTTATAGTCTTCTTTAATTTGAGTTGAAGTTTTTCGGGTTCCGTCATGCGACCATCCAGGAGGCCCGAAAAGATACATAAATCTATCTTTAAGCGAAATACCGCGCATTGAAATGTCTTTAAATATATTTGCATATTCTTCAAATAATATCCTAAGAGGATTCAAAGATGTCATCGGAACCACCAATCCATAGTCACAAGGTTCTTTTGGATCTTCAGCAACAAATGTTCCAAACATTCTATCCCAAACCATTAGTGTTCCAGCATAATTTGCATCAAGGTATTTCGGATTTCTTGCATGATGAACTCTATGGTGAGAAGGTGTGTTAAATAAATACTCATACCAGCGTGGTAACTTATATATAGTTTGAGTGTGGCATAAATATTGGTAGTAACCGTTTATAAACACACAGAATAAAACCATTACTGGATCAAAGCCAATGATTACAAGTGGTATTTTGAGCATTCGTGTTCCAGTGAAGTGTTTTGTAAATGGTTGTCTCGCACCCACATCGATGCCCATTCTTTCTGAAGAGTGGTGAGTTCGATGCAGCCCCCAGCCCCATCGCCATCGATGACAAATTCTGTGATGTAAATAAAAAGTTAAATCATCAAGTATGAAGCATAAAACTAAAGCGCTTAAAGTAAATGGGAATGTATAAATCTGAAATTCCTTAGCCCAAAATAGAGCTCCTAGTGTTATAAACGCAAATATTCCATTAACAGGGTAACTTAAAACTCCCATGGACATATTTAATATCCATTCTTTAAAATCATTTTTACCTTTCAATTTAAAGAAATATATAGCTAATGTTTCTATAACTGCTATTCCAATTAAAATTGGTACCAATAACCAAAAAAGCTCTAGTGCGGAATATTGGAACAAAAAATCAACTGACATTTTTAAAACTCTCTAACATGTTACCCATCATCTTGTGTATTAAATTAACACCCTGGAGTGGTCTGATAAATACTTTAAATTCAGTAATAAGTCCAGCTTCATTCCATGTGATGAGGTCGATACCATTAATATCAGTATCTTCAATAGTCAAAGTAAATTCAAGGCTTGCGTTTGTTTTTCCAATTATTTCTTTATGATATTTAAAATTCGATGCATTAAATACTTCCGATGCAGCCATTAAATATTTTAATGTGATATCTTTTCCTCGCTGAGGTGTGTACACAACTGGAGAATAAAAAATAACATGCTCATCTAATATTTCTGTCAGAGCATTATAGTCTCGAAGATTAACAACATCATGCCATCTTGATATTGGGTTTTGCATATATATTAATATATAATTTATTTATTTCTTAGCAAGCGGATGGGTTTTTGAATATGCTTCATATAGTCGCTCAGTCTCAACTTTGGTATATCTTTGGGTTGTGGAAAGACTGCTATGTCCTAATAATTCCTGAATTGTTCTCAAGTCACCACCTGAGTCCAGTAAATGTGTAGCAAAACTATGTCTCAACGCATGAGGGGTTGCAGTTTCAGGTAAAGACAAATTACGTCTAATTTTTTCCAAAGTATATTGAATAATTCTTGGACTAAGACGGTTCATTCTTTTACCTAAAAAAAGTGGATCACCGTTTTCAAAACCTTTTGGACACTCTTTTATATATTCTTTTATTTCGTGCTTAATAAATTCCATTAAAGGCACGAGTCTTTCTTTGTTACCTTTTCCTCTAATAACCAGATATTCATTTTCATTAATATCATCATAATTTAAATTTAATGCCTCAGATATTCTCAATCCACATCCATATAGAAGCATAAGGATTGACTTATTACGTAATCCTACCCATTTCTCTTTTTCAATTTCTTGAGAATATTTAATAGCTTCAATTGCAAGATCAGCTGAAATTGGTCTGGGCAAAGACTTTTTTATTTTTGGAGATTTTAAAGATTGTACCGTACTATTTTTTATTTTTTCATTCTTTACTAAGAAATTAAAAAAAGATTTTAATGATGATATCACTCGTGCAATTGATGTAGTTCCAATGCCTTGATTTCTTAAAAAGGATAAGAAACTTCTGAAGTCAGAAATCTGCATACTTTCAAGATCACTCATTGATAAGCTCCCCCCAAAATGATCCTTTGAAAAAATTAAAAATTTTTCAATGTCATTTTTGTAGCTTATAAGCGTGTTGTCACTTAAGTTTCTAACTTTCTGTAAATTCTCAATCCAATCGTGAAAGCATTCTTTAACTTGATTATTCACACACTAAAGAATTTTTTGATTTGTTTTTTTCCAATCATCGAGAAAAGCTTTTAAACCTTTATCTGTTAAGGGATGCTTATATAGCTTTGCAAGCGTTGCAGGCGGCAAGGTGACTACGTCAGCACCAATCATTCCAGACTCAATAACATGATCAACAGTTCTAACTGAAGCAACTAATATTTTTGTTTTAATATTTTTATAATTTGAATATATCGCTTTGATTTCTCTAATTAGGTTCATTCCATTTTCACCTATATCATCTAATCGTCCAACAAATGGAGATATATATGTTGCTCCACATTTAGCAGCAATTAATGCCTGTGCAGCTGAAAAACATAAGGTTACATTGGTCTTGATCTTTTTGCTGCTTAGTATCTTACAAGCTTTAAGTCCTTCTTCTGTTAAAGGTAACTTAATAACAATATTTTTAGATATGTTTGATAGTATTTTTGCTTCCGCAATCATTCCCTTGCAATCAATGGCCGTAACTTCAGCACTGATCGGCCCTTTTATCATTTTAGAAATTTCTTTAAGTATTTTTTTAAAATCTTTTCCTGATTTGGCCACTAATGATGGATTGGTTGTAATTCCATTAATCAAGCCGGTTTCTTTAAATTCTCTAATTACTTTTACATCTGCTGTATCTAAAAAGAATTCCATAACAAATATTATTTTGACTGATATATTTATACCATAGTTAGAGATTCAAACAAAATTTATGAATAAAATTATTTACTATATAGATGTCTTATTAGCTCACAATGTAAGTGAAGAATTTACCTATAAGCATGAAACGATTGAAAAACCTAGAGTTGGAATGATTGTTTTAGCTCCTTTGCGCTCAGGAGAAAAAATTGGAGTTATCACCAAAGTAAACAGTGTTTTAAATGACTCAAAAATAAAGTTGAAATTTATAAAAGAAATTTCGCCCGAATATAGACTGAATTCAAAAATGATAAAGTTTTTAAATTGGGTTAGTAATTACAATTTAATTGATAGAGGGTTAGTCCTCAAAATGATTTTGTCACATAGTAAATTTTATTTTAAGAAGAAAAAAACAAAAGAACTCACTTCGAATATTAAAAAAAATATTAAGGCAATAAAGCTAAGTTTGGAGCAAAAAAGGACTTCTCAAGATATACTAAAAATTTTCCAACAACGAAATTTTAAGCCTGTCCTACTTGATGGTGTCCCTGGATCTGGAAAAACAGAAGTTTATTTTGATGTTATAAAAAAATTCATTAAAGACGGGGAACAAGTTTTAATTATGTTCCCAGAAGTTTCATTGACAGGAGATTTTGTAAATAGAATTGAAGAAAGATTTGGGTTTTCACCAGTAGTTTGGCACTCAAAGATAAGTACTGCTTATAAAACAAAAGTATTAAAGAGCATTATTGATGGTACTTCTCAAATTATTATTGGTGCTCGTTCTTCTTTATTTCTACCATACAAAAACCTATCAATGATTGTCTTAGATGAAGAACATGACAGCTCTTACAAACAAGAAGAACAAGGTATATACCACGCACGGGATATGTCAGTCGTTAAGAGTTCAATCGAAGATATTCCAATTATTTTAACAAGCGCTACCCCATCACTCGAGACAATTTTTAATGTGATGAATAAAAAATATAATAAAGTTTCGATTAAAAATAAGTATTTTAATCAAGAAGAAAATGAAATTTTCATAGTTAATATGAAAAAGGAAAAATTAAAAAAAGATCAATGGTTATCTGAAAAACTCATTAAAGAAATCAGTCAGACATTGAAAAAAAAACAGCAGACATTGCTTTATATCAATAAAAGAGGATATGCTCCCGTAATTATTTGTAAGTCATGTGGGCATAAAATAACATGTAAAAACTGCTCAAGTTACTTAGTAGAACATTTAAAAAATAAAAAATTACTATGTCATCACTGCGGTCATAGTATTTTAACAAAGGGCTTAGAATGTCCTTCATGTCAAAATAATGATAGCCACTTTATTGATTACGGAGTCGGCATTGAAAAAATATTTACAGAAATTTCAAAAACTTTTCCCTTGGCAAAGATATGCCTATTCTCTAGTGATCATATAAAATCACAAGATGAATTAGAAATTAAGGTAAAACAAATTAAAGATCATGAATACGATATTATTATTGGAACTCAACTTATAACTAAAGGTTATCACTTTCCTAACCTTGCATGTGTTGGAATAATTGATGCGGATATGACACTGAAAGGTGGTGATCTGAGAGCTTCTGAAAAAACTTATCAGGCATTATACCAAGTATCCGGAAGAGCAGGACGGGCTCAAACAAAAGGAAGAGTGATTATTCAAACATATTATCCTGAAAACGAAACTATTCAGTCTCTTGCACAATTAGATCGAGATGCATTTTATGAAAATGAAATATATTATCGCAAGCTTAATAACCTTCCACCCTCAGGAAAAATGGCAGCAATAATTGTTAGTGGAAATAATATTGCAAAGGTGAGGGAGCAATGCAGTATCATGTTTGGTTCTATTCCAAATATTTCAGAACTTGAAATATATGGTCCAGCGCCAGCCCCATTGTCCAAGTTAAAAGGACGTCACAGGCAGAGATTTTTGATACACGACAAAAAAGCCAGAAATATGCAAAAAATAGTCAATGCTTGGCTCAAGAATTCCAAATCATTATCGAGCGTAAACATATCTGTGGATATCGACCCATTTAGCTTTGTATAAAATTCGAATTGCGACATTCCAATACTTGAAAAATATGAGAGTTAATGATACGGAAAGAGTGAATTTTAAGGAATTTCCACATAATGGCCAATGCAAGTACAAGAAAAATCACATCAGTTGATAGATATGCTAATGCATTATTTCAGCTGGCAAAAGAGGCCAAAGTACTCGAAACTGTTTCCAGTGAACTTTTAAATTTAAAAAAAATACTAAATGAAGATGATACTTTACTATCCATGGTAAAGAATCCTTCAATCAGCAAATCTAATAAATTTAATTTTTTTAATTCACTTTCTGAAAAAATTGAAATGTCTAAGCTGGCAAAAAATTTTATTGGAGTAATAATTAATAAAAACCGGATAAACTACTTAATGGATATAATTGATTCATTTGAAAAATTAATGTCTGGACTTAAGGGTGAGATGTCAGCAACAATTACTTCAGCTAAAGTTCTGAAAGAAGAAGAATTAAAACATATTAAGGATAATCTCAAAGATAAGTTTAGTTCAGAATTTAATATTAACACTATAGTTGATGAGACTTTAATAGGGGGTCTTAAAATACAAGTTGGTAGTCAAATGATTGATAGCAGTATTAAAAATCAACTCCAAACATTAAAAGAAAAAATGAAAGAGGTCGCTTAATGGACATACAACCATCAGAAATATCAAAAATACTCAAAGAAGAAATTAAAAATTTTGGATCTGACTCTGAAATTACGGAAGTTGGTCAAGTTCTTTCAATTGGAGATGGTATCGCAAGAATTTATGGACTTGATAATGTTCAAGCCGGTGAAATGGTAATGTTTGATGATGGTACAAGAGGAATGGCCCTTAACCTGGAGGATGATAATGTAGGTGTTGTGCTATTTGGAAGTGATGCAAATATTAAAGAAGGTGATACAGTTAAGAGGACAAATTCTATTGTTGATGTTCCAGTGGGTAAAGAGTTGCTAGGAAGAGTTGTAGACGCTCTAGGAAATCCTATAGATGGAAAAGGAAACATAGAGTCACAAAATAGAAGTCGTATTGAAGTTAAAGCGCCAGGTATTATACCAAGAAAATCAGTATCCGAACCAATGCAAACAGGTCTTAAAGCGATCGACAGTTTGATTCCAATTGGTAGAGGGCAACGTGAATTAATTATTGGTGACAGACAGACTGGAAAAACAGCAATTGCTATTGATACTATCATAAATCAAAAATCTATTAATGAATCTGGCGATGAAACTAAGAAACTTTATTGTATTTATGTCGGTATAGGTCAAAAAAGATCTTCGATTGCTCAAACAGTGAAAGCCTTAGAAGACGCTGGTGCCATGGAATATACTACAGTTGTTGCTGCAACAGCAAGTGATGCTGCTCCACTACAATTTCTTGCTCCTTATACTGGTTGTTCAATGGGTGAATATTTCCGTGATAATGGAATGCATGCTTTAATAATTTATGATGATTTATCAAAACAAGCAGTAGCTTATAGACAAATGTCATTACTTCTTAGAAGACCTCCAGGACGTGAAGCATTTCCAGGAGATGTATTTTATCTTCACAGTAGATTACTTGAGAGAGCAGCCAAGATGAATGATGAAAATGGAGGCGGTTCATTAACAGCGTTGCCTGTGATTGAAACTCAAGCAAATGATGTTAGTGCATTTATTCCGACAAACGTCATTTCAATCACTGATGGTCAAATTTTTCTAGAAACTGAATTGTTTAACCAAGGTATCAGACCTGCAGTTAATGTAGGTTTAAGTGTGTCCCGAGTTGGTTCTGCAGCGCAAACCAAGGCGATGAAGAAGGTTGCAGGCTCGATAAAACTTGAACTGGCCCAGTACCGTGAAATGGCAGCATTTGCCCAATTTGGTTCAGACCTAGATGCCTCGACACAGAAGCTATTAAATAGAGGTTCAAAACTTACAGAACTATTAAAGCAAAACCAGTATTCACCGATGACAATTGCAGAGCAAGTTGTTTCAATTTTTACTGGTGTGAACGGTTACTTAGATGATCTGGAGTTGAATCAGATAAGGGATTTCGAAAAAGATCTATTTGAACTTATAAAATCATCTCATTCAGATATTATTGAGTCTATCAATTCATCTGGAGACTTAAATGATGAAATTTCCAGTAAATTAACATCAATAATAGAAGAGTTTAAAAAAAATAGGTAAATGCCAAGTTTAGACGATTTAAAAAAACGAATTGGTAGCGTTAAGTCTACTCAAAAAATAACTAAAGCCATGAAAATGGTTGCGGCTGCAAAATTACGGCGTGCCCAAGAATCTGCTGAGTCAAGTCGTCCTTATTCTGAGACCATGGAAGATCTTATATCATCTATATCATCTGGGTACTCTCCAACTTCAAGTGAGAGAAATTTATTAACTGGAGATAATAAAGATTCAATTCATATGCTGATCCTATTTACATCTGAGAGAGGACTGTGTGGTGGATTTAATTCAATTGTGACTAAATCACTTCGAGATAAAATAGTAAGTCTTGAGGAATCAGGTAAACAAGTAAAGATTATTTGTGTCGGTAAAAAGGGTTATGACATTATTAAAAGACAGTATGAAGATAAAATTATCGAAGTTGTCGATATGAGATCTGTAAAGTCTGCTTCTTATCAGGATGCAAAAAATATAGCTGATAAAATAATTAAAATGTATTTTGACGAAGAATTTGATAAATGTTCTATCTTTTATAATAAGTTTAAATCAGTAATATCACAAATTCCAACTGAACAACAAATTGTTCCAATTGATATTCCTGAAAACGAGTCGGATACAACAAAAAATGATAATACTTTTTTTGAATTTGAGCCTGGTGAGAGTGAAATACTCGATGAGCTACTCCCTCTGAACTTTACAATACAAATATTTAAAGCTTTACTTGAAAGCGCGGCCAGCGAACAAGGCGCTAGAATGAGCGCTATGGATAATGCATCAAGAAATGCATCTGACATGATTGATAATTTAACACTATTTTATAACCGTTCCAGACAAGCTGTTATTACTAAAGAGCTTATTGAGATAATTTCTGGAGCAGAAGCAGTTTAATTAAGGAGTAAATATGACAACAAATAATAAAGGTACCATATCACAAGTTATCGGAGCTGTAGTTGATGTACGCTTTGAAGAGAACTTGCCGCCAATTCTTGCGGCATTAGAATGTAAAGTTGGTGATAAAACTGTGATCCTTGAGGTCGCACAGCATTTAGGTGAGTCCACAGTTAGAACTATTGCCATGGAGTCGACTGATGGAATGACCAGAGGTGACGATGTTGTTGACACCGGTAATCAGATAAAGGTTCCAGTAGGACCTGAGACTTTGGGTAGAATTATGAATGTTGTTGGCGAGCCTGTTGATGAAAGGGGTGAAATTAAATCTACAGATAAATGGTCAATTCATAGAGATGCACCTGACTTTGTTGATCAAGCTACAGAAACAGAAATTCTTGTCACGGGTATTAAAGTTGTAGATTTACTAGCACCTTATTCTAGGGGAGGAAAAATTGGTCTCTTTGGAGGAGCAGGGGTTGGTAAAACAGTTATTATCATGGAACTAATAAATAACATTGCAAAAGCTCATGGTGGTTATTCAGTATTTTCTGGTGTAGGAGAAAGAACTAGAGAAGGTAATGACCTTTATCATGAAATGATTGAATCTGGCGTTATTGATTTGGAAGGTAAAGAGTCAAAATGTGCATTAGTTTATGGACAAATGAACGAACCTCCAGGAGCAAGAGCTCGTGTAGCTTTAACAGGCTTGACAGTTGCTGAGTATTTTAGAGATATGGAAGGCCAAGATGTATTATTTTTTGTAGATAATATTTTTAGATTTACTCAAGCTGGCTCAGAGGTGTCAGCTCTGCTTGGTAGAATTCCATCTGCCGTAGGTTATCAACCTACTCTTGCAACTGATATGGGATCACTTCAGGAAAGAATTACATCTACAAATAAAGGCTCAATAACATCTGTGCAGGCAATATATGTTCCTGCTGATGATTTAACCGATCCTGCCCCTGCAACCTCGTTTGCACACCTTGATGCAACAACTGTGCTTTCAAGACAGATTGCAGAGCTCGGCATTTATCCAGCTGTTGATCCGTTAGATAGTACTTCAAGAATATTAGACCCTCGCGTTGTTGGAGATGAACATTATCGAGTTGCAAGAAATGTACAAGCTGTACTGCAGACTTATAAGTCTCTACAAGATATCATTGCAATTTTAGGTATGGATGAGTTATCTGAAGAAGATAAATTAACAGTGGCCAGAGCACGTAAGATTCAAAGATTTATGTCTCAACCGTTCTTTGTTGCCGAAGTCTTTACAGGAACTCCCGGAAAATATGTTGAATTAGAGGATACGATCAAAGGATTTGATGCGATCTGTAAGGGTGAATATGATCATCTACCGGAGGCAGCTTTTTATATGGTTGGTACAATAGAAGAAGCTATTCAAAAAGCAGAAAAAATGGCCGAAGAAGCCGCTGCGTAACTTGAATGTCTGATCAATTTAACTATAAATTAGTAACGCCTGAAAAAATATACCTTGAGGGTGATGCTCATATGGTTGTCTTACCTGGTGCGGAAGGTGATCTTGGGGTGCTTCCAAATCACTCAAATATTATTACCTCTCTTAGGCCAGGAATCATAAAAGTAACTAATTCAGATAAAACACAATCATTGTTTGTTGAAGAGGGCTTTATTAAATTCTCTAACAACGAGCTACTTGTTATAGCAGTAGGTTTGGATGAAGAAGCTGCTTTGAATAATGATTTTATTAATGATAAAATTGAGAATTATTCTTCAGCTCTTGATGCCGCTGATGAAGCCCAAAAAATGAAAATTCAGAAAAAAATTGATAGTTTAAAACTTCTTTTAAATTAATCATCAATATTATTAATCTCTTTAAATATGCTTGTATAAAGTCTTCTTTTAAAGGGAACGATTTTTTTTAGTATATTATCTTGTGTAGACCATTCCCATTTCTTAAATTCCGGTTTTTTTGTTTTAATATTTATATCTTCATCTTTTCCAGTAAAACTTATTATAAACCATTTTTGTTTTTGACCAATAAATCTTCCTTTCCAAAGTTTTTTTCTTAAATAAGAAGGAAGTTTATAAAAATACCAAGTTTTACATTCATATATAATTTTATAATTTTTTTTAATTCCAGTTTCCTCTTTCATTTCTCGTATGACAGCTTTTGCAGGGCTTTCCCCTTTGTCAATTCCACCTTGTGGCATCTGCCAAGCTGATTTATCTTTATCAAATCTCTGTCCTATAAAAATTTGCTTTCTAGAGTTGAGAATGATCATTCCAACTCCTCTTCTATATCTTGGTTTTTGATCCATTCTGTTCTGTTGCTGAAAATATTAATTTTATTCAACCATCTTTTCTTTATCAAAAAGATCTAGAGCATAATTTAACTGATTATCGGTTTCTTCATCCTCATCATAAATATATTCAACTTTAATATCTGGAGTTATTCCAACTCTATGAATAGAGTCACCAGAGGGTGTATAGTAAAGCGCTGTTGTCATTCTGATGGCACTAGAGTCTTTTAATGGAAAGATTGTTTGAACAGACCCCTTTCCGTATGATTGTTCTCCAAGGATAATTGCGCGTTTGTGATCTTGAAGTGCACCCGCAACAATTTCGGAGGCTGATGCGGATCCCTGATTTATAAGAACAATAATTGGCTTATCGTTAGCAATGTCCCCACCTGACGCTGTAAATCTTGATATATCATTTTTATCTCTTCCCTTTATTGATACAATTTCACCAGATTTTAGGAAGTTATTTGTAACTTTTGCCGATTGATCCAATAAACCACCAGGATTATTCCTTAAATCAATTATGTACCCTTCAACATTATTTTTTCCGATACTGTTTGATAATTCTTTTACAGCATTTCTAATGCCTTTATCGGCTTGTTCGCTGAATGAAATTAATCTTATGTATCCAATGTTACCTTCAGCCTTAAATTTAACTGCTTGTACAGTTATAACCGCCCTTTTTAATGTCACATCTATAGGGTCTTCTTCTCCGATTCTAACCACTTTTATTGTTAATGATTTACCTACAGGCCCTCGTAAAAGTTCAACAGCTTCACTTAGTGTTAATCCAAGCACGTCAATTTCATCAATATGTGTAATATAATCACCAGGGCGCATTCCTGCTCTCGCAGCCGGAGTATCATCAATTGGGGAAATTACTTTTACATACCCGTTTTCCATTGTTACCTCAATTCCAAGCCCCCCAAATTCGCCTTTAGTTTCTTCTTGCATATCAGTATAAATTTCTGAATCCATATAGCTTGAAAATGGATCCAATGATTGAAGCATACCGTTAATTGCGTATTCAATTACCTTCTCGTCATCTATATCCTCGACATAATTACTTTTTATAATGTCAAAAACATCCCCAAAAACATCTAATTTTTTATAAAGATCTTGGTTATTTGCAGAGATATAATTAAAGCTAAAAAGAGATATAACAAACGATAGCGTAATAAACAAAATTTTCATTTTTAAACTCTATGATATGGATGATTAGATACAATAGTAGCAGATCTATATATTTGTTCTAATAAAATTATTAGTGCAAATGAGTGCGTTAATGTCATTTTACTCAAGGAAATAACCTTATTGCTTTTTTTTAGTATACCTTTCTGAATACCATCAGTACTGCCAACAATAAATTTAAAGTTTTTGAAATTATTATTAAATAAGAATACTTTTAAGTCTTCAGTTGAAAAATGCTCACCTTTCTCGTCAAGGCTTACAAAACACTCATTGGCCTTCTTTTTAACTATTCTATTTTCAATTCCTTTATTATTAATTTTTACTGTTTTTATATCAGTTATAATATTTCTAAACTGTGAAATACGTTTTATATAAATATCATGAAGTTGTTCTTCATGATCAAATTTAAATTTATCAAAATGTAGAATTTCAATTTTCATTTAAGGATTAATCATTCAATTTCTGCGGACCACATATTTTCTAAGTTATAAAATTTTCTAATTTCATCTTTGAATAAATGTATAATAACGTCACCACTATCAATTACTATCCAGCCACTGTCTTGATTTCCTTCAATTGATGGCAGTGTAATATTTAGACTTTTAAGCATTTTATTAACCGATTGGGAAATCGCGTTTATATGTCTATTTGATGTTCCTGTTGCAAATACTAGGTGGTCAGCTAGTGAGGTTTTTTTTGATATATCAATTGAGACTATATCCAGAGCCTTATTATCCTCTAAATCACTTAATATTTTTTTTAGTATTTGCGTCATTTACTATTTCTAATGGCAGTTGATGACTCACTTACATTGAAGTCACGAATAAATATCCAAGCAGGTGATTTGGTAAATATCAACTTTGCATCAGATAATTTTATTTGGTTGTTTTTAAATTTTTCCGCAGCTATGGAAGTAAGTGGATTATATAATTTTTCATTACGATTAAAAACAGCAATAGGCATTTGATCAAAAATATCTAAATAATTTTTCCATTTATCCATTTCTTCAAAAGAGTCACTACCCATTAAAAATATGAACTCATCCTCAGTAAAGCTAGATTTGATATGTTTCAAATTATCAATTAAATAATTTGAGTTAGTAATATCCTCAAAAAATTTCAGTTTAATATTGTTATTGCCTATTAATTTTTTTGCTTGATTACTTCTGTCTTCAAATGACATATAATCATTTTTTTCCTTCAATGGATTTTGCTTTGTGATCATCCACCAGACTTCATCAAGATCAAAAATTTGAATTGCCTTATCTGATAATTTTAAATGTCCTAAATGTGCTGGATTAAATGAACTTCCTAAAATGCCAATTTTCATTTACGGTCTAACCTGTCCATTTCCTCTCACTATATATTTATAAGTTGTCAGCCCTTCTAATCCAACTGGCCCCCTGGCGTGCAATTTGCCGGTAGCAATTCCTATTTCAGCACCTAAACCAAATTCACCTCCATCTGCAAATTGGGTTGAGGTGTTATGCATAACAATTGCACTACCTACGGTATTTAAAAACTTTTCAACTTTCTCTTGATCTTCAGAAATAATACTCTCTGTATGACCCGATCCATATGTAGCAATATGTTCTATTGCTTCATCTACCCCTTTAACAGTCTTTATAGATATTATTGCATCTAAATATTCTGTACCCCAATCTTCTTCGGATGCTTTTAGAACTTTGTCTGAGATTTTCATACATACGTTATCTCCTCTTACTTCACAGCCCCCATTAATTAAATCAGTAATAATTTTTGGTAAATGAGTATCGACACAGTTTTCATCAATCAATATAGTTTCAGCTGCACCACAAATTCCAGTTCTTCTCAATTTTGCATTTTCTATGATTTTGCTTGCTATTTCTGTATCTGATGTTTCATCAACATATAAATGACATATTCCATCGAGATGTCCAATAACAGGTATTTTTGCGGTGTCTTGAACTTTTTTTACTAAACCTTTCCCGCCTCTAGGTACTACAACATCAATATATTTTCCCATTTTAGCAAGCATGTAATCTACTGCCGCTCTATCTGTGGTACTTACATATTGAACAATTTGTTTGCTAACAGAATTTTCCTTTAAAGCCCCTTGTATAGATTTTACCATTTCTGAGTTAGTATTAAAACACTCAGATCCTCCTCTTAGTATTACGCTATTGCCAGCTTTTAGACATAAAACTGTCGCATCAACTGTAACGTTTGGTCTGCTTTCATAAATAATTCCAATAACTCCAAGAGGAACAGACACTCTTTCAACTAACATTCCATTTGGCCGTTTATTAGAATAAAGTTTGTTTCCAACCGGATCTTCTAAAGAAATAACATTTTCAATTGACGACAATATTCCATCAAATCGTTCGTCATCTAGCATAAGTCGATCAACCATTGCTTTAGAAAGATTATTTTCAGAGTTACTAATATCTAATGAATTAGCATCTAGAATATTTTTTTTATTCTTTTCTAAACTTACTATAATTGATTTTAAAATATTATTTTTATCTCTTTCTTTCAAAGACCTAATGTCTTTTGAGGCCCTAACACTGTTTTCGCCCATCTTTTCTAATTCTAATTCAATGCTCATATCAAAACTAAATCATCCTTATGTATCATTTCTTCTCTGTAAGAGTAACTTAGAATGTTAGCTATTTCATCACTTTTGTGTCCCATAATTTTAATACCTTCTTCTGCAGCGTAACCTGCTAACCCTATACCTATTTTATTTTGATCAGACGACAATACTTCAATAACATCTCCTCTCTCAAAGTTTCCCTCTACTGACTTTACACCAGCTGGTAAGAGACTGCTTCCTTTTTTAAGTGCATCAACAGCTCCATCATCTATTATTATTTTACCTACGGGCTTCATTGTTCCCGCGATCCATTGCTTGCGTGCTGCCAAGGGGGTCTTAGTTGGTTCAAACCATGTACATGGACGTCCCTCAAATAAGGACTTTACAGGTCTCATTATAGAACCATTAGTAATTGCTAAGTGACAGCCTGATAGCATAGCTGTCTTTGCGGCTTGAATTTTTGTTTTCATTCCACCTTTTCCGTAATCCGAAATTGATTGTCCAATCATTTTTTCAATATCTTTATCAATTTCACTTACCTTGTTTATCAATTTTACATCCTCATCAGTACTAGGATCAGCAGAATAAAGGCCATTAATATTAGATAATAAAATAAGACAATCTGCACTTGTTATTTGAGCCACTCTTGACGCAAGTCTATCATTGTCCCCATATCTTATTTCACTTGTAGCAATCGTATCGTTTTCATTGACGACTGGAACAATACCCAATTTTAATAATGTATCTATTGTTCTTCTGGCATTTATTGATCTTCTTCTTTGTTCAGTATCATCTAAGGTAAGAAGTATTTGGGAAATTTTAATTTCTTTTTTTTCAAAGGCACTCTTAAATGAGCCCATCAAATGTATTTGGCCCACAGCAGATACAGCTTGACTCATATCCATCTTCATATTTTTCATATCAAGATCTAAATCTTTTGCGCCCATCGCAATTGCTCCAGAAGAAACAATTATAACCTCTTTATCATTTTCTCTTAAATATTTAACATCTTCAGCAAGACTATTAAGCCATTCTTTATTAAGACTTCCCGAAGTTTCATTGAATAGAAGTGCAGATCCAATTTTGATAATTATTCTATTTGTTTGTTCTAATTTCATTTAATTTTTAATAATTAAAATATGATTTATTAAATTACTTACTCCTTCACCTGTAATAGTTGAAATTGTGTATACTTGTAACTGTGTTTCATTTTCAAGGATATTCTTTTTAATTTTTATTTCTTCTTTATCAATTAGATCACATTTATTTAATACAACTATTTTATTTTTCTTTGTTATACTACCATCATAATTATTCAACTCACTGGTAATTGTATTATAAGATTTTTTTACATCTTCGTCAGTTACATCAATTACATGAATAATTGAATGGCATCTCTCAATATGTTTTAAAAACTTAAATCCCAAACCATCGCCTTTGTGAGCATCTTCAATTAAGCCGGGTATATCTGCCACCACAAGTTCTTGGTCGTCTTTTCTTACAACTCCTAGCTTTGGATCGAGAGTTGTAAAAGGATAGTCAGCCACTTTGGGTTTAGCAGCGGATATCTTTCTCAAAAGACTTGATTTTCCTGCATTCGGAAATCCCACAAGCCCGGCATCAGCAAGAATTTTTAACCTTAGTACAATTTCAGCTTCATAGCCTTTTTCTCCATGTGTTATCTTGCGCGGCGCTCGATTAGTTGATGATTTAAAATTAATATTTCCTAACCCTCCTTTTCCTCCAGGGAAAAGAGTTACTTTTTCATCATTAATTATATCAGCAATTATTTCTTCATTTAATAATACTTCAGTTCCAACAGGAATCTTTAAAATTAAATCTTTACCTGACGCGCCTGTTCTATTCCTGCCAGCCCCACCTCTACCTTTTTGTGCTTTAAAGTGTTTTTGAAATCGAAAGTCTACAAGTGTGTTTAAAGATTTTGTTCCTTCTAGAATAATATCTCCACCTTTTCCACCGTTGCCGCCATCGGGCCCACCGAATTCGATATATTTTTCTCTTCTGAAGCTCAAGCAGCCATCTCCACCATCACCACTTTTTACAAAGATTTTAGCTTCATCAATAAACTTCATTTTAAGGGAATATTTTTAGAAAAAAGATTTAGATTTAATGTTTGGGAACAACAGAAATAAATGTTTTCCCGTTTTTTTTCTTACCAAACTTTACAAAGCCATCAACAAGCGAAAAAATTGTATGATCTTTTCCAAGGCCTACATTATCACCTGGGTGCCATTTGGTACCCCTTTGTCTAGCTATGATGTTACCAGGTATTACAGTTTGACCACTGTATTTCTTTATACCCAATCTTCTTCCAGCTGAGTCTCTTCCGTTTCTCGATGAACCGCCAGCTTTTTTAGTTGCCATTATTAGCTATCCTTTTTTTTCACAATTTTCTTTTTAACCGTAGTTTTCTTTTTTGTAACTGTTTTCTTTTCAGTTTCTAACTTGGTATCACTTGCTTTCTTCACAGCTTTTTTTGAATTGAATCCAGGTATATCAAGTGAATTAATTTTTAAAAAAGTTATATCCTGTCTGTGACCATTGAGCCTACGATAGTTTTTTCTTCTTTTCTTCTTAAATACTAAAATCTTTCTATCTCTGTCTTGTTTAACAATTTCAGCATTAACTTTAGCGCCGCTGATTTGTGGGGATCCCACGGAAAATTGTTCTTTATCACAAGCGAAAAGGACATCATCGATTGTGATTTTATCACCATCTTTGCCATCAATTTTGCTCACACTCAGCATGGTGTTTTCGCTAACTTTATACTGCTTCCCGCCAGTTGAAATAATCGCAAACATAATAGAAATTACTATTTGATATTAAAAGTGGCCTGAATATAAACGTCACTTTTCTTATGTCAATAGCCATAATTTTAGATAAAAAAACTTAAAATCTGCGAGATTTAAGCATAAAATATACATATAAATACCCTACTTAATCAGCAAATATGACCTTATCAATAAAACCATTTAAAGCCTTTAGACCCTTACAGAAAAGGGTAGAGGAAGTGGTATTGCCGACTTTTGATAATTTAACGAACAAACAGCTAAATAAAATTTTAAAAGAGTCAGAATATAATTTCTTAAACGTAGTAAGTCCAAAAGCATTTTACCCTAACATTACCAAAAAAAATTCTAAAAAGCACGCATACGAGCACTTAGAATCTATGATTAGCAATAATATTATTTTTCAAGAAAAGGAAGAATGTTTTTATATATATTGTTTAGATAAATATAATAAGAAGCAGTTTGGTATAGTTGCATCTATAGAGTTCAAGGAAGGGAATGATAAAATTCTGAAACATGAAGCAATATTTAAAGCGCGATCGAATTCTATTATGGAAACAATTGAACATACAAAAATGCAAATAGGTCCAGTTTATTTATCCTATAAAAATCAAAATAGTAGAGCCATTGATTTTAAAAAATACGAAAGAAAAAAACCTCTTTATAAATTTAAGTCGCTTGGTGGCACAATCAGATCTCTTTGGAAAGTAAGTGAAAAAAATGAAATTCAATCTTTGAAAAAGAAATTATCAAAAATTAAAAAATTTTATATTGCTGACGGGCATCACAGGTACTCTGCTATTGAGAATTTAAATAAAAAGAAAAATCTTAATAAAAATAAAAAAGAAAAAATAAATCTTCTTGCAGCAATATTTGATGAGCATTCTGTCAATATATTGAGCTTTCATCGACTAGCTAAATTTAAAAATTTTAATCAACAAAAAATAATTCAAGCGTTTAAGAAAAAATTTATGCTAGAAAAAAAATTAAAATTTAAAAATCCGTGCGACCCAGGCAGTGTGATGATATATTTAAATAAAACTTGGTATAATGTTTCACTCGCATCAAATAAGAAACTCTATACTAAATATGAAACTGACACTGACATAGTTGAGAAAATAATGATAAATAGTATCATTAAAAAACAATGTAATTGTTCTTTAGTAAATTTGTCGAATATTCCTGGTAAATTTGATCATAAAAAATTAGCGAATGAAGTGGATAAAGGTGTGGCAGATATAGGATTTTTTATTTGCCCTTTACCGATGAAAAAGATAATGTCCATCGCAGATAAAGGTAAGATAGTCCCTAAAAAGTCAACTTACTTTGATCCGAAGCCAGCTGATGGCTTGGTTAATTTGCTTATGGATATTTAATTTAATGGAAAAGCCCGCTCAGAAGCCTCATTATCCTTATTTCTCATCTGGTCCGTGTGCCAAACCTCCAGGTTGGTCGTTTGATAATTTAAAAAATGCCGCTCTTTCAAGGTCTCACAGATCTGGTGCAGCTGTTAAAAAACTTCAAGAGGTAATTGATAAGTCAAGACAACTGTTGGAAATTCCTGATGACTACTTAATTGGCATTGTTCCCGCATCCGATACTGGCGCTGTTGAAATGGCCATGTGGTGTATGCTTGGTCAAAGAGGAGTTGAAGTTTATTCATGGGAAAATTTTGGTCATGACTGGAATATAGACGCAGGAGAACAACTGCCTCTAAAAGATAAAAAGTTAATTAAAGCGGAATACGGGGAACTTCCTGATTTTTCTAATAGCAATCCTGACAACGATATTGTTTTTACGTGGAATGGTACTACCGCGGGAGTAAGAATTAAAAATACTGATTGGATAAGTGATCAAAGAAAAGGGTTAACGATATGTGACGCCACATCTGCAGTATTTTCAATGCATATGGATTGGCATAAATTAGATGTCATTACTTACTCGTGGCAAAAAGTTTTAGGAAGTGAAGCTGCCCATGGTATGTTGATTTTATCACCTCGAGCAGTTGAAAGGCTTGAAACTTTCACTCCACCATGGCCCATCCCAAAAATATTTCGTCTAGCAAACAATCAAAAATTAATTTCAGGAATATTTTCTGGAACAACAATAAACACTCCATCGATGATTAGTGTAGAAGACGTATTAAACTCTCTTAATTGGGGCTTAAAGTTAGGTGGTTTAAATAAATTAATTGATATATCAGAAACAAATTTAAAATTAGTTAATAATTGGATTGATAAGCATGATAATTTTGAATTTCTGGCTAAAGATCCAGAGACCAGATCTTGTACTTCAATTTGTATACTTCCAAAGGATGAGTGGTTTAAATCTCTGAATGACGAAGACAAAGTAAATTTTATGAAGGAAGTTTGTTCATTGCTTGAAAGCAATGAGGCAGGATATGATCTAAACTCCTATAAGACGGCACCACCCGGAATTAGAATTTGGGGCGGTTCAACAGTTGAAAATAAAAATGTTGAGCTTGTTCTACCTTGGATTGATTGGGCTTACTTAACAACTAAAGAAGCCTCTAAAAAGTGAATAAAGTACTAATTGCCGATAATGTTTCTGACGCTGTTTTTAAAGTATTTGATGAAAATAACATTGAATATGTTCAGAAAACCGGTCTTAGTGAAGACGAGCTATCTAGAGAAATCGTAGATTATGCAGGTTTAGTCATTAGATCAGCAGTCACTGTAACTGACAAAATAATAAGCAGTGCTAAAAATCTGAAGGTAATTGGCAGGCCAGGCGTAGGGGTCGACAATGTTGACCTCGACTCAGCTACCAAAAATAACATCGTGGTCATGAACACTCCTCTTGGAAATGTTCAAGCAACTGCCGAACTTACATTTTCTCTTA
Organism: uncultured Pelagibacteraceae bacterium; assembly: GCA_902613805.1. Taxonomy (GTDB): domain Bacteria; phylum Pseudomonadota; class Alphaproteobacteria; order Pelagibacterales; family AG-422-B15; genus CACNXQ01. Next base: position 306,531 of record CACMIV010000001.1, on the reverse strand, counting down.
TACATGCATTAATGAGAAAAATTACAGAGGCGAATGAGTCAATGCACAGTAAAAAATGGGAGAAAAAGAACTTCATTGGATTTGAAATGTTTGGCAAAACTATTGGCATCGTAGGATTTGGGAATATAGGAAAAAAAATTTCTGAAATATCACACGCATATGGAATGAATGTTCTTGTTTATAGCGCTTCGTTAAGTGATGTAGAAGAAAAAAAATATAAGGTTGAAAAAGTATCTTTTGAAGAAATTTTGTTACGCTCCGACATTATAACTTTTCATAATAAGTTATCAGACAAATCAAAATATATGATTAATAAAGACACTCTTAAAACCATTAAAAAAACAGCAATTATAATTAATTGTGCGAGAGGTGGAATTGTAAATGAAAATGATGTTAAGAATGCAATTGATAAAAATGGTTTAGGAGGATATGGCTGTGATGTTTACGAGGACGAGCCACAAACTGATAGTATATTCTCTGGTATGAAAAAAGTTGTAATGACGCCTCACATCGGCGCTAGTACTGCAGAGGCGCAAGAAAAAGTTGCCATACAAATCGCAGAGCAAATGGTCGATTATCTTTTAAATAATAATGTAGTTAACCAAGTAAACAAATAAATGTCTAATACACTGATATTAATCAGACACGGCAAAAGTGTTTGGAACGTAAAAAATATTTTTACCGGATGGGTTGATGTAGAATTAGACGACTTAGGAAAAAAAGAGGCAATAAAGTCAGCATTGTTACTCAAAGAAGCTGAAATAGTTCCTTCACTTGCATTTACATCATTTTTAAAAAGGGCACAAAATACACTTCAAATAATTCTTGAAGAATTAAATGTATATAATCTTCACACAGAAACTGCCTGGGAATTAAATGAAAGACATTACGGGGCACTACAAGGATTAAACAAAGATGAAGTAAAAAAAAAATATGGCGAAGATCAATTTTTAAAATGGAGGAGAGGCTACAGCACACCACCACCTGCACTACCTATTGATAGCGAAATGAATCCTAATAAAGATGATTTATATAAAGGAATAAATAATTTACCCTTAACGGAATGTTTAGAAGATACGTATGCGAGAGTAATTCCTTATTGGGAAAATTCTATAAAACCTTTAGTACTAAAAAATACCACTATTATTTCAGCACATGGAAACAGTTTAAGAGCTCTATGTAAGTACTTGTTTAATGTATCTGATGAAGACATAACAAGCTTAGAAATACCAACTGCAAATCCACTCGTTATCAGCTTAAATAATAGTTGCAAAATTCACTCCGCAAGTTATCTTGATGCCTCCAGAGCACAAAAACTGCCAATAATTGGCTAATAAAAAGGAAAAGTTATGAGTGAAGTATTTATTACATCTGCCGTTAGAACAGCCGTTGGTTCTTTTAATGGATCTTTATCGGGTATGCCAGCACACGATTTGGGCACAATAGTTATAAAAGAAACGCTTAATAGATCAGGCATTGAAGGTGGTGATGTAGATGAGGTAATATTTGGACAAGTACTAACTGCAGCAACTGGTCAAAACCCTGCTAGACAAGCATCAATAAATGCTGGTTTAAATAAAGAAACCCCAGCATGGCTAGTCAATCAAGTTTGTGGATCTGGCTTACGAAGTGTTGCTTTGGCCTATCAATCTATAATGAATGGCGATGCAAATATTATTATTGCTGGTGGACAAGAAAGTATGAGTCAATCCCCGCACTGTATGCACTTAAGAAATGGTACCAAAATGGGAGATGATAAGATGATCGACTCAATGATCAAAGATGGTTTGTGGGATGCTTTTAATGGATATCACATGGGAACAACTGCTGAAAATGTTGCACAACAATGGCAAATTACTAGAGATCAACAAGATGAATTTGCTTTTAACTCGCAGCAGAAAGCAAGTAAGGCTAAAGCAGATGGAGTATTTAAGGATGAAATTGTTCCAGTTGAAGTCCCATCAAGAAAAGAGACAGTAGTTTTTGATAGTGATGAATATATTAAAGACAATGTCCAATTAGAAAAAATCTCATCTTTAAGACCTGCATTTGCAAAAGAGGGAACAGTTACAGCAGCAAATGCAAGTGGTATAAACGATGGTGCAGCTGCTTTGGCAGTAATGTCCTCAGATGAAATGAAAAAAAGAAACCTTGAGCCTATGGCAAGGATTGTATCCTGGTCAAGTGCAGGGGTTGATCCATCTGTGATGGGCACAGGACCTATACCTGCAAGCAGAAAAGCTCTTGATAAAGCAGGTTGGGATGTTTCTGATTTAGATTTAATTGAGTCAAATGAAGCATTTGCTGCTCAATCTTGTGCTGTAAATAAAGAAATGGGATGGGATGTTTCAAAAGTTAATGTTAACGGGGGAGCGATTGCTATAGGGCATCCAATTGGTGCGTCGGGAGCTAGAATTCTTGTAACATTGTTAAATCAAATGAAAAGACAGGACGCTAAAAAAGGACTTGCCACATTATGCATTGGCGGCGGCATGGGTGTCGCTTTGTGCGTCGAACGATAGGAGAAAATTATGTCTAAAGTAGCGTTAGTAACCGGAGGAACAAGAGGAATAGGTGCTGCAATATCTCTTGCTTTGAAAAAGGAGGGGTGCAATGTTGCTGCAACTTATAGTTCGAACTCAGATGCAGCAAATAAGTTTTCATCCGAAAATGGCGTTGAGGTATTTCAATGGAATGTTGCTGATGCAGCTGCATGTGAGGCGGGTGTAAAGCAAGTTGCTGATAAACTGGGTGCTGTTGACATTTTAGTGAATAACGCTGGCATTTCCAAAGCTTCAATGGCTCATAAAATGTCAGTTGAACAATGGGATGATGTTATAAGAACTGACCTAGACTCAGTTTTTTATATGACAAGATGTGTACTTGAAGGCATGAGAGAAAAATCATTTGGAAGAATAATTAGCATTTCTTCTATTAACGGTCAAAAAGGTGAGATGGGTCTAATAAATTATAGTGCGGCAAAAGCTGGTTTACTAGGTTTTACCAAAGCCTTAGCGCAAGAAACTGCTAGAAAAAATATTACTGTTAACGCCATTGCACCTGGTTATATCGATACTGAAATTCTAGCTGATGCCTCCGAGGATTTTATGAAAAGTTTAATTGGAAAAATTCCTGTAGGAAGACTTGGAACAGTTGATGAGGTTTCACGAATAGTTACATTCCTTGCTAGTGATGAAGCGGGCTTTATAACAGGTTCTACGATATCTGCTAACGGTGGACAATATTTTACTTAAAAGGAATCTTTGAGATTTCTTATATGACCGAATACTTCTTCAGGACTTTTACCCGTCAGCCCCAGTGAGTTGATCAAATCTTCATCGTCTGCCTTTAAGAAAATATTTAATCTCTTTTCATCTCCAATTGTTGATGGAATAGATGGTATGTTTTGTTTATCTAGGCTTTTCAGACGATCTATTTTTGATTCTATTTCATCCGACGGATAAATAGAGCTTATAAATTTTCCATTACTTAAAGTGTATTCATGGCCACAGTAAATTTTTGTTTCATCAGGTAGGCCCCTTAATTTTGAAAGAGATTTCCACATCATTTCTGGTGAACCTTCAAAAAGTCTACCGCATCCAAGTGAAAATAACGTGTCACCTGTAAAAACAAGTTTTAGGGATTCAAAATAAAAAGCGATGTGGCCTGTAGTATGCCCAGGTATTTCAATTATCTGAGCATTGTGTTCATCAAAATTCCAAATATCACCCTCTGAAACTTGTATATCAATTCCTGGTATTCTCTCAAAATCTTTTTTGCTGCCAACTATTTTGCATTCATACTTTTCTTTAAGTTCAAAATTTCCTCCTACATGATCAAAATGATGATGAGTATTTAGTATGAATTTTAAATTAAGCCTGTGTTTATTTAGAATATCAATTACAGGACCTGCTTCAGAAGGATCAACAACAAATGCATCCCCGTTTTTATTTGAGTATATATAAGCATAATTATCGCTTAAGCATTTAACAATTAGTATTTCAGTCATATTTAATCCTTTGAAACTAAAAAAAGTCCAACTTCATTAAAGTAGCTATCAAGAAAATTTTTTCCACTAAAATTGGAAAGTTTTTTATTGGATAGATCACCTTTCTTTTCAATTTTGATTTCTAACTCCTCACATAAATCAATAAAATCATTGATTGTACAAAAATGTAGATTTGGAGTTTCATGCCATGAATAACTTAGTTTCTTGCTTACTGGCATTTTTCTATTCAACAATAAACTAGTACCAATCTTCCAGTGGCCAAAATTTGGAAAGGATATAATTGCTTTTTTAGAAATTCTCACCAATTGCTGCATTACTATTTTAGGACTTTTTGTAGCTTGTAAAGTATAAGTAAGTATTGAATAATCAAATAACTTATCTGGATAATCATACAAATCAGTATCCGCATCTCCTTCAATTACTGAAATGCCTTTGGCTAAACAAAGCTGAACCTTTTTTTGATCGATTTCCATCCCGCGACCATCAATATTTTTATACTCTCTCAAATACTCCAACAAAGACCCATCATTGCACCCAACATCAATAACAGAAGCATTGTTAGGAATTAGCTCAGCAATTACCCCAAAATCTTTATTTTCGTTTATTAAGCTCATAAATTTTCAAATGTTGAATTAATGAATCCTTTTATCGCCTCAAAAAACTTTGGTTCATCCAATAGGAATGAGTCATGACCGTTTTCAGTTTCAATTTCAATAAAACTAACATTAAGCCCAAGAGAGTTGAAAACTTTTACAATTTTTTTGTTTTCAGATGTTGGGTATAGCCAATCACTGGTGAATGACACACAGAGAATTTTAGATTGCGTTTTTTTAAAGGCCTCAATTAAGGAGCCATTATTTGCAGAGGAAACATCAAAATAATCCATTGCCCGAGTGATATACAGATAGCTGTTCGCATCAAAGCGATCAACAAAAGTAAATCCTTGATGTCTTAAATAACTTTCAATTTGAAAATCGGCATCAAAAGAATAATCCAAGCTATTTTTATCTTGGAGATTTCTTCCAAACTTACTTTGTAAAGCTTCTTTAGATAGATATGAAATATGTGCTGCCATTCTAGCTACTGAAAGCCCTTTCATGGGTTTTTTATTAGAATGATAGTAATTCCCCGATTGCCAGTTTGGATCAGCCATTATGGACTGCCTTGCAAGCTCATTTAATGCAATGTTTTGAGCCGAATGGTTTGTTGCAGTTGCAATAGGAACTGCTGAATGTACCATTTCAGGAAACTTTGAAAGCCATTCGAGTACCAACATGCCCCCCATCGATCCGCCAGTAACACAGAATATTTTTTCAATTCCCAAATAATCAATTAATAATTTTTGAGCTCTAACCATATCTGCAATTGTAATTACAGGAAAATCAGTCGCGAATTCTTTACCGTTTTCAGGATTTATTTCTTTTGGACCCGTTGATCCCATGCACCCACCAATAACATTAGGGCAAATGACAAAGAACTTGTTCGTATCAATTGGTTTATCGGGCCCTACAACCATCGACCACCAGCCATTTTTTTTTGTAATGGGATGATCACTTGCTACATATTGATCGCCAGTCAAGGCATGACAAACTAAGATTGAATTATTTTTTTTATCGTTAAGTTTGCCATATGTGGTATATGCAGTTTTAAATTTAGATAAACTTCCACCTCCATCCAAATTTAATGGTTCATCTTCTGCTAAAGTAACAATTTTATTTTCACTCATAATTTATTCCAAAAAAAAACCGCCCAACAACTAAGTTTGGCGGTTTCAACTGCCTCTTTAGCTGCATTTTTATTGCGCCCGCAAGCTGTGCTCAAATCGGCGCAATTCATGTATTATATATTCAATAGGATATTGTCAAATTAGAAGATTTATTTATTTCAAAGATTTTCTTTCAAATTTAGCGATATTCACCTATTTATAGCCAATTAAAATATGAAAAAACTTAAAAATATAAAGCTTTACGAAGGAGGCATTTCATCAATTCCTGGCAAAAAGCAAGTTATTAAGGTGTCCTCTAATGAGTCGCCATTTGGTCCAAGCTTACGAGTACAAAAGGCGATATCAACGGCCAAGTCAAAAACTCACAAATATCCTGACGGAAATAGTCTGGAATTAAAAAATGCCTTATCAAAAAAAACCAAATTAAATATCAACAACCTCTTCGTTGGAAATGGATCAGACGAGATACTAGGCCTGGCTTGTCAACTTTTTCTTAATAAAGGAGACGAAGTTATTATTCCTAAGCACAGTTTTTTAATGTTTGAAATTTACTCTAAAATCAGTGGGGGCGTTGTTAAACGTTCGTCAACAAAGAATTTACGTTTTGATGTAAAAAGTATTTTGAATAAAATCACAAAAAAAACTAAAATTATATTTATTGCACAGCCCAATAATCCAACAGGATTTTATCTATCCAAAAAAGAATTAAGATTGCTCATCTCACGTGTCCCTAAGAAGATATTTATAATTATTGATTCAGCTTATGCAGAATATGTAACTGATAAAGATTATTCTAATGGCATTAACTTTGCCAAAAAATATAAAAATATCATCGTCACTAGAACTTTCTCAAAAATTTATGGTCTGGCGTCCTTAAGATTGGGTTGGTGCTACGCTCATACAGATATAATAAAATTAATGAATAAAGTGAGAGGGCCATTTAATGTAAATCAAATTGCGCAACTTGCTGGCGTTGAGGCATTAAAAGATAAAAAATATGAAAAAAATGCAATAAACCATAACAAATTTTGGCTAAAAAAAATGAATAGTGAACTAAGTAAATTGCCAGTACTTGTTTATGATAGCAGAGCAAATTTTCTACTCATTAATGTAGGCAAATCTGTAAAAAAACTAAATCAGTATTTATTGTCAAAATCAATTATTGTAAGGTTAATGGATAAGTATAATCTTCCAGATTGCATTAGGTTATCTATTGGTAAATCTACAGAAAATAGAAAAGTCATTAAAGCTATGAAAGAGTTTTATAATGCCAAGTAAGAAGAGACCATTTAAAAAAATTAGTATAATTGGTTTGGGTTTAATAGGTTCTTCTATTGCCTTGGCTATAAAAAAGAAAAGACTAGCAGAAATTACCTCTGGTTACTCCAGGTCTTTAAAAACAAGAACTATCGCGAAAAAACTTAAATTAACAAGTGAAATAAAAAATAATATATCCGACTGTGTAAAGAATTCAGATTTGGTTATTATTTGTACTCACTTAAGCAGTTACAAAAGTATTTTTAAAAAGATATCACCACATCTTACTAAAGATGCCATTGTAACAGATGTCGGATCTGCGAAAGAGTCTTCAATTTCAGAAGTCGAGACTTTAATTAAAAAAAAGATAAATTTTGTACCTGCCCATCCTATTGCTGGTACTGAAAAAAGCGGACCAAAAGCTGGCTTTGCTGAACTATTCGAAGAAAGATGGTGCATAATTACACCTTTAAAAGGCAATAAAACCAGAGACATAAATAAAGTAAAAACTTTTTGGAAAAAATTGGGAAGCAAAGTAGAAATTATGACTCCTTCTAGACATGACAAAGTAATGGCAGTGACTTCTCATTTGCCCCATCTAATTGCTTATAATATGGTCCATACAGCAGCTGATTTAGAAAATTTTATAAAATCAGATATTGTGAAGTATAGCGCGAGTGGATTTAGAGATTTCACAAGAATTGCTTCCTCAGATCCTACTATGTGGAGAGATGTAATTTTGGCAAACAGAGAAGCTGTATTAGAAATGATTGGTAGATTTTCTGAAGACCTGAGTGCAATACAAAAATCAATACGGTGGGAAGACGGAGATAGTTTGCATAAGTTATTTTCAAAAACAAGAATTGTGCGTGAGAAAATAATTAAAGCAGGTCAAGATACTTCTGATGCCGATTTTGGTAGATCAAAAAGAAAATAATTCCTTTAAATCGACCAAAGGGATGAAAAGCACTGAAATAATTCCATTTTTAATTACCAAAGGGGTACTAAACAAATTATCATTGTTTTCAACATTTGACACGTCTAGTTGAATATTGCCATTTAAATTTGTACTTAAATCAGAAATTTTTCCCTCTAGCAAAATTCTTGTTTCATTTTTAAATGAGTCTAAAACATTTGATGCAACGGCTGTAAAAAAAACACGATAGCCATTCTCATTAACTTTATTCATTTTAAAAATAATTTTTCTTATATTCTCTATATTGTAATCACCTATGTTCAGACTCATATCATTTGAAATTGAATAAATCTCATTAATTTGTCCTTTATCCATCGTTAATCTGAGCTGAATATCATTCAAAAAAAAATTTAAAGAGTCGTCTTCATTAAAAGAACTATTTATTTTATCTGTTCTCATCATTAGTTTACTTATATCGAAAGGATTCATATCAATTTTTATATTTCCTATTTCTATATTAGATAGGCTGTCTGATCTGTTGAGATTAGGATTTACAATCAAACCTGATATTCTGTAAGGATACCCCGTCACCCTCAAGTCGTTATACTTAATGTTGTATCTTTCAAGGTTACTTGATAATTGGGATTTCAACTGAAAAGAAATAAACATCCAATAAATTGAATAAAAGACCAAAATAGCCAATACCAAAACGATTATTCTATTAAATGAAAATATCTTCATTTTGGATATTTAATCTTGGCCTCTTCAAGCAGTTTATCAGACTGATTTTCAATAGAATTATATAATTTTTCTGTAAATTCAGTTTTATCTAGTCCTGGCTCAATTGGTTTTAAAAATTCAATTACCATTTTACCTGGATAACGAAGAAATCGTCTCCTTGACCAAAAGTAACCACAATTAATTGCAACAGGTAGACAAGGAATTTTGAGACCATCGTACAAAGCTGTAACGCCATACTTATATGGGCGACGTTCACCAACTGGTGTTCTGGTCCCTTCAGGAAAAATTAATAAAGGACGGGGATCATTGTCCATACTTCTTTTTGCAGAATTCACCATTGCCTGAATATTTGTTTCCCCTTTTCTTCTATCGACATATATGAAATTGGCTTTCTTAAAACAAAGTCCAACAATTGGTATGAATAATAATTGTTTTTTTGCAATTATTGACGGTGTTTCAATCGCTTCATTAAGAAAAATAGCTTCTGCAAGAGATTGATGTTTAGCAGCTATGAGATATTTTCGAGTGCTTGGAATGTTTTCTAACCCACGGTACTCAACTTCTAGATTTGCAAATAGCTTAAGGCTTAATTTTGTATGTGTTGATTGAAAACGTATGATGCCAAGCATATGTATTTTAGGTAAGAAAAAAAGTATAGGTGCAAAAAAAATACAAATTAATAATACAATATAAAACGCTAAATTTGCTAAAAGAGATCTTACATAAATCATAATTTAAAGTCCTATACTCAAACTTATTTTTGTCCTTAAATATTTTATATACTCTACAATTAATTTCTTCATACGAATATTTATTTTTTGATTGTCATATTTTACGCCATAATAGAAAGTCTCTTTATCTAATAGAAGTCGATTTACCTCGAGTTCAACTCTTGGTAGATGGTAATCAGATGTTATTAATAGAATATTTCTAATGTTATTATTCTTTTTCCAAAAAAAAATTTCTCTAACATTTTCGAAGGTATTTGTTGAAATGCTCTCAAGTTCAACACAACAATTAAACAGCTGATTGAATTTTGGAAATTCTTTTTTTATTTCCTCAATAGAAATTTCTTTATTAACTCCTGATATTAAAAGCTTATACCCAATCTCACTATTAAGTATTTTAAGTCCCTCTAATATTCTAAATTTGTCACCAGTTAGTATGACTATTCCTTCGATTTCTTTTTTATTGAGGTCTGTATTTTTATAGCTTTGAATGTTGAAGAGAAAGAAATTAAATTGTAAGAGTACGATAATTACAAATAAAAGTAGTGAAAAATGAATGTAATGTGATTTTAATTCATTAATCATTTTAAATAAGTTACACTATTTTACTGCTAATAATTACAATTAATAAAATTAAGTAAGACTATGATAATATCCTGTCCATCATGTTCGGCAAAGTATCTGGTAAATATAGAGGATATTGGCTTTGGCAGACAGGTTAAATGTACAAGATGCAACCATTCTTGGTTTCATGAAAATAAGAATTATGAAAATGATAAAAAGTTACAAATAGAGGAAATTGTTAATACTTACGCAGAACGGGATCATTCAAAGGATCAGAATTTACCAGTTGTTTATGAAAAAAACAAAACAAGTATTCCACTCCCATTTCTACTTTTATTGACCCCAGTAATTTTCATATCAATCGATGCGGTTATACAAAACTCAAATGTAAATGCGTTTGAATTGAGCAGGTCAATTAACAGTTATATTGATTATATATTAGAACAAATAAGAAGCTTCTTCTCTTATTAAATTTCATTTTTAATAAAGTCTTCGTATGACTGAGTTTTTCTAATTATTCTTATTTGAGATCCATCTACCATGAGCTCTTCAATAAGTGGTCGAGCATTATAGTTTGAACTCATAGTTGAACCATATGCCCCAACATCTTTTAATATGACATATTGACCACTCTTTACTTTATTAAATTTTTGAATATTAAGAAATACATCAGAACTCTCACATATTGGACCAACTATATCTGTATTTATTTCATCATATTCACTTGTCCTGACATCTGGCATTATTTCGTGATGAGCATCGTATAATGCAGGTCTCATCATATCGTTCATACCTGCGTCGATAATGACAAATTTTTTTCCAGTGATATTCTTTGTATAAAGTACTTTTGATACTAATATTCCTGCATTTGCAGCTATAAGCCTGCCTGGTTCAAAGATAAATTTAAGATTTTCTGTATCAAAATATTTTACGATTAAGTTTCTATAGTCTTCAAAAGTAAAGTTTCTTTTTTCAGGACTAATTCCCCCACCAACATCAACGGTATTTATTTTTTTTGTTTCACTATTTATTTTAGCAACCAATTCACCAATAATTTCAAATGTTCTTTGAAATGGTGTTAGGTCTTTAATATTGCTACCTATATGAAAAGCTATAGACGAAATCTCTAAATTTGGATAATTTTGTGGATTTTGAAAAATTTCATAAGTTTGTTCTATGCTGATTCCAAATTTATCCTCAAGACTGCCTGTGCTAATTTTTTTGTGCGTTTCTGATTGGATATCTGGATTAATCCTAATTCCTACTTTCTGAATTTTTCCAGACACAGAAGCTATTCGATTTATATGGTCAAGTTCATCGAGTGATTCTGCATTGATTTGTAAACAATTATTACTGATCGCAAATTGAATATCACTAGCAGTTTTGCCAATGCCTGAAAAAACTATTTTATTTGGTTTCATCCCTGCTTGTAATGCTTTTCTCATTTCCCACTCAGAAACAACATCTCCTCCTGCTTCGAGTTCGGTTAGAGTTTTTAGTATTGTTAGATTTGAATTTGATTTGAGAGAAAAACACACTGTTGCATCAAGTGAAGTAAGTGAATCTGAAAACTCTCTAAAATTATTCGTGAGAGTTTGCTTGCTATAACAGTAGAATGGTGTAGCTCTCCCTTCAGCAATTTCTCTTATTGAGATATCCTCAAATTTAAGGATATCATTTTCATAATTTAGAAAGGACATTTTTAAGCCTTATAGATCTCTATTTTATAGTTGCTTTTTGATTCTGTTGGGGGAAATTCAAGAGAGCCTTTTTTCCCACAACCAAGAATACATAAGAAAATAATCAAAATACTAATATTTTTCATTATTTAATTCTTTCCTAGCTTGACTAATCATTTTTCTTATCTCAGATATTGCTGTTCCGCCATAGCTTTTTTTATTATTAATACTATTTTTCAAATCTAAAAATCTATACAAAGATTTGTCTATATTTTTATCAAATTTTTTATAATCCTTCATCGATATCTTATTTAAACTTATTTTCTTTTTTTCTGCAAAGTTGACAATTTTAGCGGTTAAATTGTGTGCACTTCTAAAAGAATACCCAAGATTTATAACTAGCCAATCTGCTAAATCAGTTGCATTTGCAAAAGAAGATTTAAGCTTTTTCTCGATGTTTGATTTCTCAATTTTAATTGTAGAGATTATTTCGATCATACAATCGAGACAAAGATGAATGTTTTTACTTGTTGAGGTTACAAGTGCTTTATCTTCCTGAAGGTCTTTGCTGTAAGTTAGTGGAAGAGATTTAAGCAAGTTAAGCATAGATGATAGATTTCCTGAAATTGTCGAAGATTTTGCTCTAATTAATTCAGCTCCATCGGGATTTTTCTTCTGAGGCATAATTGAAGAACTCGACATTAATTGGTCTCCGATTTTAAAGAAACCTACTAAATCGGAATTATAAAGAGTAATTTCCTCGGCTAACCTTGATAAGTGAACAGCCATTAAGGATGAACTAGATAAAAAATCTACCACAAAATCTCGATCAGAAACGGTATCCAATGAATTTTTTGTAGGTTTTTTAAAGCCAAGCATTTTTGTTGTTTTGTTTCTATTAATTGGAAAATTAGTTCCCGCTAAGGCTCCTGCACCAAGCGGATTTTCGTTCATTCTTCTAAAAGAGTCGCTGAATCGATTTGTATCCCTGTTAAACATTTCAAGGTAAGCCATAAAAAAATGTCCAACTGATATTGGCTGGGCAGTTTGTAGGTGAGTAAGGCCTGGAAACGTAATCAAAATATTTTTACTTGCAACCTGTAGTAACACAGATTTCAGTTTTTTTAATTTTTTTGAAATCAGTATATTATCTTTTTTCATCCACAATTTTAAATCTGTTACAACTTGATCATTCCTAGATCTACCAGTATGTAACCTTTCAGCGGCATCACCAATGAGCTCTTCCAGTCTACTTTCAATATTCATGTGGATATCTTCAAGATTATCATCAAATATAAATTTATTATTTTTAATTTCAGTTCTAATTTTTTTTAATCCAGAAATAATTTTTTTTGAGTCTTTATTAGAAATTATTTTTTGAGACGAGAGCATTGCGGCGTGTGCAATCGATGCTTCAATATCCTCTTCAAATAAAAATTTGTCATTTTCCAAAGATGAATTAATATTTATAAAAGACTCACTCGATTTTTTATTAAATCTATCTCTTAACTTATTTTTTTTAATGGACATTTTACTAAAACTATTTATTTCTCAAATAATGATGATTTCTTTATGCAGTAGATTTATAATTTTGATGGTATATGCCACAATCCTTATCTTTTGCAACAGTTTATATACTTCAAATTCACACGCTAATGAGTTGATAATAGAAAAAAAACAAGGTTTTTTGAGTAAATTCGAAGATATCAATAGCAATGATGTCACTTTAAATGATTTTAATGGCAAGTTGCTTTTAATTAATCTCTGGGCAACATGGTGTGAACCTTGCAAAGAAGAAATGCCATCACTCGATAGATTGCAACAAAAATATGATAAACAAGATTTTCAGATACTTGCAATAAGCGTTGATCGTGGGCCAAAGAAAAAGTCAGTAAATTTTTTAAATGAATACGAAATCCAAAATATAGATTTATTCTTTGACGATAAAAATAGTATACCAAGAGAAGTAAGAGCAGCAGGACTACCATTTTCATTTTTTATTGATCAAGAGGGAAATCAAATAGCAAAGTTTATTGGTCCAACTGAATGGGATAGTAACTACTTTCAAGATTATATTGATAGTAATTTATAAATAATTATAAGGCTTGTTCTAACTCAGGAAGAACTTGAAACAAATCTGCTACCAAACCATAGTCTGCCACATCAAATATAGGTGCTTCTTCATCTTTATTTATGGCAACTATAATTTTTGAGTCTTTCATACCAGCCAAGTGTTGGATCGCTCCAGATATTCCGACCGCTATGTACAGTTCGGGTGCTACAACTTTACCAGTTTGTCCGACTTGATAATCATTTGGAACAAAGCCTGCATCAACGGCAGCTCGAGATGCTCCAACAGCAGCTCCAAGTTTTTCAGCTACTTTATCCAAAAGTTCAAAGTTTTCTCCATTTTGCATTCCACGTCCGCCTGAAATAATTGTCTTTGCAGAAGTAAGTTCTGGCCTATCAGATTTTGTTAGCTCTTCGCCCACAAATTCTGAAATTGATGGAATATTCTCAGCATTTATCTTTGCAACCTCGCATTCAGCAGAGTCAGTTGTTGCAGCTTTGAAAGCAGTGGGTCTAACTGTGAGAACTTTCTTTGCGTCAGATGTTTGTACAGTTGCAATAGCGTTACCAGCATAAATTGTTCTAATAAATGTATCTGCACTTTCAACAGCAACGATCTCCGATATTTGAGAGACATCAAGTTTTGCAGCAAGTCTAGGCATCACATTTTTACCAGTTGTTGTTGCTGCAGCCAAAAAGTAGTCATAATCGCCGGCAATATTAAAAATAACTTGAGTAAGTTTTTCAGCCAAAACATTATCAAATGCTGCATCATCCAAGTGGAGTAATTTACTCAATCCATTAATTTTTGAAGCCTCCGCAACAGCTTCATCAATATTTGAGCCCACAATAAGTCCGTGAACATCGCCTTCAATTTGAGACGCTGCTGTTATAGCTTTTAAACTTTGATCGCTGACCTTTCCATTTGCATGCTCGATATAAAAAAGTGATGTCATATAACTCCTGCCTCATTTTTTAATTTTTCTACAAGATCTCCAACATTCTCGACTTTGATTCCAGCCTGACGCTTTGGAGGCTCAATAACTTTTAAAATACTTACTCTAGGTGTAACATCAACTCCATAGTCTTCAGGAGATTTTTGATCAATTGGCTTCTTTTTTGCTTTCATTATATTGGGCAGAGAAGCATACCTAGGTTCATTCAATCTTAAATCGGTGGTAATAATAGCGGGCATATTCAGATTTACAGTTTGTAAACCTCCATCTATTTCTCTGGTGACTTTAACCTTGTCGCCGTCGATTTCAACTTTTGAAGCAAAAGTTCCTTGAGGCATATCTGTAAGCGCAGCAAGCATCTGACCAGTTTGATTGTTATCTCCATCAATCGCTTGCTTCCCGGATATCACTAGTCCAGGTGACTCGCTTTCACAAATTTTTGCTAGAATTTTTGCAATTGAAATAGGCTCAACTTTTTCTTCTGTGAGCACATGTATTCCTCGGTCAGCTCCCATTGCAAGAGCCGTTCGAATAGTTTCTTGACAAGATTGATTGCCGATTGAAACAGCGATGATCTCTTCAGCTTTACCAGCTTCTTTTAATCTAATTGCCTCTTCAACTGCAATTTCACAAAAGGGGTTCATAGACATTTTTACATTCTCAGTTTCAACACCAGTTTGATCAGATTTAACTCTGATGTTAACGTACGGATCAATAACTCTTTTGACAGGGACTAAAATTTTCATGATTTATGTGTTATAATATCTTTTTTAGTTGAGTAAACATAAATTATACATTCTTACCAGGTTTCCACAAAATATCTTTTTTGCCATTGTTGTTTTCAACTCTTGATAAAACAAAAAATAAATCAGATAACCGATTGATATATTTAATTGCTTCTTCGTTGACCTCTACTTTTTTTGCAAGTGCGACAATCTGAGTTTCAGCTCGGCGCGTGACAGTTCTTGCGTTGTGTAAAAATGCCGCAGACTGAGATCCTCCTGGTAGCACAAAAGAATTAAGGGGTGCTAACTTTGCGTTATATTTGTCAATTGTTTTTTCAATTCTTGTAACCTGCTTGCTTGTAACGCGTAGCGGTTTATATTTTGGTTTTTTTTCAACTGGAGTTGCGAGATCAGCACCTAAATCAAATAAGTCATTTTGTATTTCTGAAATTATTTTTTTCAGAGATGATTTGGCACTCGTGTTTAAAATTCCAAGTATAGAATTGAGTTCATCGACAGTCCCGTATGCTTTTATTCTTATATTATCCTTAAATACACGTTTTCCAGATACTAGCCCTGTCTTGCCTTTATCACCGGCCCTTGTATAAATTTTATTAAGTTTTACCATTAAGAACTAGTTGAAAAGTAGAGAGCACTCATAATTATTACAATCGCAATAAACTGCAGAGTAATTCTAAGTCTCATAAGTTTATTTGAGTACTTTTTATTAAAATCTCCACCTTTAAACATAGCATAAATACCTGTTCCTAAAACCGCTAAAACAGCAAGAAGTGATATAGGAATTAATAAGTAATATAAAAAACCTGGCATATAAAATTAAGCAGGGTTCGTAGAAACAAGTCGACGTGTTACAATGTCGGCCTGTATCTCTGCAGTTCCTTCAAATATATTTAAAATTCTGGAGTCACATAAAATTCTACTTATTGGATACTCAAGCGCAAACCCATTACCTCCATGAATTTGGACTCCGTTATCTGCGCATGCCCAAGCAACTCTAGCAGCCAACATTTTTGCCATTCCTGCTTCCAAATCACATCTGTGTCCTTTATCTTTTTCTCTTGCAGCATAATAAGTTAATTGTCTTGCAGCCATAATCTCAGTAGCCATAGAAACAATTTTCGATGCATTTCTAGGTTTGTCATACAGCGAACCGCCATTTGTATCTAGCCTATCTATTGCGTATTGCATTGCAGTTTCAAAAGCTGATTGTGCTACACCCAGTGCTCTAGCTGCAGTTTGTATACGAGCTGCTTCAAAAGTTTCCATCATTTGTTTGAAGCCATTCCCTTCTTTTTCACCAAGTAAATTTTCTTTTTTAACTTGAAAGCCGTCAAAAGCCATTTCGTACTCTTTCATGCCTCTGTAGCCTAAAACCTCGATTTCGCCACCACTAATTCCCTCATCAGGGAACATATTATCGTCATCACCCCTCTGTTTTTCAGCAAGGAACATTGATAAACCTTTGTAGCCTTTTTCATCAGGGTTTGTGCGTGCTAATAACATCATCACGTCACTTCGAGCTCCATGTGTAACCCATGTCTTGTTTCCTGTGATTGTATAGTGCTCTCCATTTGCAACTGCCCTTGTTTTGAATGAGCCCATATCAGATCCTGAATGAGGTTCGGTTAAAACAGCACACGGAAGCATTTCACCAGATGCAATTTTTGGTAAATATTTATTTTTCTGTTCTTCGGTGCCACCTGTAATCAATAATTCGGCAGCTATATCGCCGCGTGTACCAAGTGAGCCAATGCCAATATAACCCCTTGCAAGTTCTTCAGTTACCACACAGTCAACAAATCTTGTCATTCCAAGTCCACCGTATTCTTCAGGTATCGTCAGACCAAATACACCAAGTTCAGACATTTTTTCAATTACAGACATCGGAATAAGGTTATCTTTAAGATGCCATTCATGAGCGTTTGGCGTCACATCATCTTCAACAAATTTTCTAAATTGTTCTTGAATTATTGATGTAGTTTCATCTAGGCCGCAATTACCAAAGTTTTTACTTGAAAATCCATCTTTTAATAATTGAGCAAGTTTCATGCGATCTGCAGTACTATTGCCATTCAAAATCAGATCATTAAATTCTTCAGTCCCTGTTTCTTGAAAGAGACCATTTTTTAATCCTAAATCTTGAGGGCGAACATACTCAAGTTGTGACATTGGTATCCCAGATTTAATTTGCGCACAGTATTCCGAAAAAGTAATTTGCAAAATTAATTGCTCTGTTTCATTAAACGTCCCGGTCGAGTCTAGGTTTGAGGCCCAATTAACCATTTCTTTCAAAGTAGCTCTATATGCAGCAACCCAAGATAAGCCATGTGCAGCATGTTGTTCCCTATCTAGATTGTCACGAGATAATTTTCCATTAACAATTAACTCACCTCTTACATGTTGCAGGGCAGCATCGTAATACTTATCGACAGTAATAAGGGATTTTTGACATTTAGAAATTAGTTCGTGCATATTTAACTTTCTAGTTTAGAGATTTTTGTCCTTCTTTTGCAGCACCAACAAGGACAGCCATATTTCCACCTTTATGTTCATTGTTAAGCATCTTTTCATGAGCATCAGGAATATTGTTCCATGCAAAAAGCTCTGACATACAAGGATCTAATGTGCCGTCAATAACAAGTTCATTTGCTGCATTCGCTTGCTTTGAA
Source organism: uncultured Pelagibacteraceae bacterium (assembly GCA_902613805.1). GTDB lineage: Bacteria > Pseudomonadota > Alphaproteobacteria > Pelagibacterales > AG-422-B15 > CACNXQ01. Next base: position 288,470 of record CACMIV010000001.1, on the reverse strand, counting down.
TTTCCAAAGTGTGAACCCTGAAGTCTTTTACTTTGCATCCAAAGGTATCTAGCATCTAATGTGAGATTATATCCTGTAGTACCAGCACAAATAACAACCATTCCTCCTGGTTTTACTACAAAACATGAAACAGGAACGGTAGTTTCGCCCGGATGCTCAAATACCATGTCAACATTATTACCCTTACCTGTAAATTCCCATAAGGCCTTTCCAAATTTTCTAACTTCTTTCATATAGTTTGCATATGTTTCAGCGTCATCAATGTCAGGATGTTCACCCCAACAATCAAAATCTTTTCTGTTTAGAACCCCTACAGCTCCGAGATCTTTTACATAATCAATTTTAGAGTTATCAGAAACAATACCAATTGGTTTAGCGCCAACAATTTTTGCAAGTTGCACTGCCATGCTTCCAAGGCCTCCTGATGCGCCCCATATTAAAACAAACTCACCCGGCTTTAATTCATTGGGAGCGTGGCCAAATAGCATTCTATATGCAGTTGCGAGGGTTAACATATAACAACCACTTTCTTCCCAAGATAAATTTGGTGGCTTACGTAAAACTTGGTGCGCTTGAACAGCTGTGAATTGAGCAAAGGTTCCATCAGCTGTTTCATAACCAAAGACCTTATTTGTTTTTGATATCATTGGTTCACCACCATTAACCTCAGCATCCTCATGATCCCACTGCATACCATGAATGATTACCTCATCGCCCACTTTCCATTTTTTTACGCCAGAACCAACTTTCCAAACAATTCCAGAACAATCAGAACCTGCGATGTGATAGTCTTTTTTAGTCATATCAAGAGTAGATACAGGTTTTCCAAGACCAGCCCAAACACCGTTGTAGTTTACACCCGCGGCCATAACAAATATCAAAACGTCATTGGAACCAACTTCAGGAACATCAAATTCTTCTTCTTTAAATGATTGCATTGGGTTTCCATGACGATCTCTTCTGATTACCCATGCGTGCATTTTCTTAGGGACAAAACCAAGAGGTGGAACTTCACCTATTGCATAAATGTCTTTTTCTTCAGTGGTCATAAATCTGCTCCTGTAGTGTAATTTATATAAAACTAATGTTTCTTTTTTCTAGGTTTATAGCCATTTTAGCTAGATTAGTATATACATTTTAAACAAAAGGATTTAATAAAACCAAAAAAAAACGTTGAAAAACAATGGATAAACCTTGGCTCATAAGAACTTACGCAGGACATTCGTCTGCCAAAAAGTCAAATGAACTCTATCTTAAGAACCTATCAAAAGGTCAAACAGGTATCTCGGTAGCGTTCGATCTACCTACTCAAACTGGGTATGACAGTGATCATATTCTCGCTAAAGGGGAGGTTGGTAAAGTTGGTGTTCCAATCTGTCATATTGGCGATATGAGATCGCTCTTTAATCAAATTCCATTAGATAAAATGAATACATCAATGACCATTAATGCTACAGCTGCATGGTTGCTGAGTTTATATGTAGCTGTTGCAGATGAACAGGGCATAGACAGAAATAAATTACGGGGAACAACTCAAAACGATGTTTTAAAAGAATATCTCTCAAGAGGAACATATATTCTTCCACCTGACCCAAGTTTAAAAATAATATCTGACGTGATTACTTTTACTTTTAAAGAAATGCCAAATTGGAATCCAATCAATGTATGTCCTTACCATTTAGTTGAAGTAGGCGCAACTCCTGAGCAGGAATTAGCTTTTGGTCTTTCAATTGCAGTTGCGTATCTAGATAAAGTTAAAACCTCAAATGTGTTATCAGAGGAAGAATTTGAAAATGTAGTAGGTCGCATAAGCTTCTTCGTTAATTCTGGAATCAAATTTATTACTGAGATGTGTAAAATGAGAGCATTTGTATCTTTGTGGAATGAAATTACAAAAGAGAGATATGGTGTTAAGGATCCTAAAAACAGAAGATTTAGATATGGCATGCAAGTAAACAGTCTTGGATTAACTGAGCAACAACCTGAGAACAACGTATATAGAATATTAATTGAAATGCTAGGCGTCGTTCTCTCAAAGGATGCAAGAGCAAGAGCAGTTCAGTTACCAGCTTGGAATGAAGCAATGGGATTGCCAAGACCATGGGATCAACAATGGTCCTTAAGATTACAACAAATTGTTGCGTATGAAACAGATCTTCTACATTTTGACGATATATTCAATGGCTCTGAAGTAATTGATGAAAAGGTTAAAAATCTTAAAGAGACTGCGATGAAAGAATTTAATCACATTCAATCAATTGGTGGTGCAGTAGCTGCAGTTGAAAGTGGTTACTTAAAACAGGAATTGGTCAATTCTCAAAAAGAAAGGCTAAAAAGAATTAATGATAAAGAGCAAATCGTTGTTGGAGTTAATGAGTTTGTTGAGACTGAAGAGTCACCTCTTGTATCAAATGATGGAGGCATAGAGACAATTGATCCAAAAATTGAAAGTGAACAAGTAAAAGCAGTTATTGATTGGAGACAAAACAGAGATCAAAAACAGGTTGATAGCGCTTTAAATCAATTAAGCGAAGCTGCAAAATCTGGAGAAAACATAATGGAAGCTTCTATTACAGCTGCAAAAGCAGGTGTAACAACAGGTGAATGGTCTCAAATACTTCGGGATGTTTTTGGTGAGTTCAAAGCACCGACTGGTATAACTAATATTCAACCATCCAATAATGACGATTACAGCCCAATACGTAAAAGAGTTGAGTCATTGTCAGATAAGATGGGAAGAAGAATTAAATTTCTTGTAGGCAAACCTGGCCTTGACGGACATTCTAGTGGAGCTGAACAAATTGCTGTAAGTGCGAGTGATTGTGGAATGGATGTTTTGTACGAAGGAATTAGATTAACACCAGAACAAATAGTAAAATCATCTGTTGAAGAAGATGTACACATCATCGGACTTTCTATTCTATCTGGTTCTCATGTGCAGCTTGTCGAGGAAATTATGAATGAAATGAAAAAAAATAAAGTAGATGATATCCCGGTAATTGTAGGAGGTATAATTCCAACAGAAGATGAAAAGATCTTAATTAAAAATGGAGTTCAAGCAGTTTATACTCCAAAGGATTATCAGCTGAAAGATATAATGAATGACATTGTGAGCATTGTTGAGAGAAAAGTATCTTAATGCCAATCTTAAGTGGACCAGTTTTAGAACCCCAAGACTCTTCAAAGCCATCAAAACTTGTAATATTTTGTCATGGATACGGCGCAGATGGCAATGATCTGATTGGCCTTGCTAATTATATTCAGCCTCAAATGCCCGATGCAGTTTTTTTATCACCTAATGCACCTGAAAAATGTGGATTAAACCCAATGGGATATCAATGGTTTGATTTTCAATCGGGTGATCCTGCAACTATTTGGAAAGGTGTGTTAAATGCAGCTGATACACTTAATGGTTATATTGATGAACAACTTAAGAATTATGAGTTAAGTGATGATAATTTGGCGCTCGTTGGCTTCAGTCAAGGCACAATGATGAGTTTACATGTCGGCCTTAGAAGAGAAAATTCAATGAGAGCAATTGTTGGGTTTTCAGGAAGGTTAATTGCTCCAGAACTTCTTAAAAATGAATTAAAGTCAAAACCTCCAATTTATCTAATTCATGGAGATATGGACCCTATGGTTCCTTATCAAGAAACTATTGAAGCTGAAAAAAAATTATCACAATTGAGTATAGATGTTAAGGCTCATATTTCTACAAACACTCAGCATTCAATTGCTCAAGACGGATTAGATATAGCTATTAAATTCTTAGTCGAAAAGTTCTCAAATTAAAATATTTTTTGAAATATTTATACAATTGCATATATTAATTAATAATGAGTATTGCAGTCCCTTTAGAAAAATGTCCAGCTTTGGTTCTAAATTCAGATTTCAGGCCTCTTAGCCATTATCCGCTTTCTCTCTGGTGCTGGCAGGATAGTGTAAAAGCTGTTGTTCTTGGAAGGGTAAATATTGTATCAAACTATGAAAGAGAAATTAGAAGTCCAAGTTTTCAAATGTATTTGCCAAGCGTTATTAGTCTAAAAACGTACATCAAGCCAAATAGAAATCCAATATTCTCAAGATTTAACGTTTTTTTGCGTGACAAGTTTAGTTGTCAATATTGTGGTTCAAAGAAAGATTTAACATTTGATCATCTTATACCTAGATCACACGGCGGTGAAACAACTTGGGAAAATATTGTAACAGCATGTTCAAGTTGTAACGTAAAAAAGGGAGGAAAACTTTTGAAAAACTCGGGTATGAAGCCTCTCAATATTCCAAAAGTACCTACAATGGCTGATTTAGATAAATGTGGCCGATCTTTTCCTCCTAACTTTTTGCATGAAAGCTGGATGGATTTCTTATATTGGGATATTCAACTAGAAAGATAATTAAATTCTCTCAGCCAAAAAAATAGCAGCTTTTGTTGTTTCATTGATTGTTTTTCTTAAAACAGAATAACCAAAGGCTTCTCGCGACCCTTCATCAATAGCAGTATTTTTATGTTCAACTTCATCATCGCGAAATTTTACTAATTTTTTTCTTAATTCTTCGTCCACTTCCTCTAATTGATCAATTTGTTTTTGATAATGTTTTTCAATAATTTCTTCCACTGCCTCAGTGCACACATAGGCTGCTTTGGGGCCCATGAGGGCTGTACCTACACCCATTGCGTAAGCACCAATACCAAATAGGCCTTTCAGTTTTGTGGGTCTGATCTTTTTTTCTTTGGCGATATTGTCAAAAAAATATAAATGTTCCTCTTCATCTTTAGCCATTTTCGATATTTGGTCAAAATCTTTCTTATTTTTTTGAAGTTTGAATATCATTTTCTGGCCCTGATATATTTGCTGAGCACCAAGCTCACCTGCCTGATCAACTCTAATAATCTTTTTTAAAATTTTTTCTTTAACGTTCATTTTTCAAAAATACAAAATATAAAGTTATAGATAATAGTAAAAATGTCATAATCAAGTTTGCCTCAGCTACCGAAATAAAATTAAATAAATAAGTAGGTTCGTCACATCTAATCAATGGAGTTTGATTAAGACTTTCTAAAAGTTTAGACTTGTCAGATAAATCAGACAAATTAGAGGTACATCCTGAATTTAAACTAACCAAGCCTCTTTCGACCAATACATGTCTTAAGGTATACAAAAATCCAAATAGTAAAATCAGAATTGAAGCATAGTTTGCGATCCTTTTAATTGTTGCTCTTTTTTCAAATTTAAAAATAATTGATGCCAGACCTATTATAATTAATAAATAGTAAGGATACCTTTCAACGAGACACATGTCACAAGGAGCCATATTAAATACGTATTGCAGTACGAATACTGCAATTATTACTAATGCTGAGATAATAAAGTTGATGTTAATAAGATTCATAATTCTAGTATGTAATATATAAAATGCCTAAAATCACTAAAGTTATAAGAATAAATGAATATAAATTTATTCTTTTTTCAAATGATTCAAGTGCAATGCTTCCAAATCGATAGATTAAATAGCCTATAAGAAAAAATCTCACTGATCTTGAGACCACACTTGCAACTAAGAAAATAAAAAAATTAATACCTAAAAAACCACTTGTCAGTGTAACAATTTTAAAAGGAATAGGAGTAAAACCACCTATGAAAACGTAAAGGAAACCATAATTATCTATGTCATTAACAAATGAGTTAAATGACTCAACCAAATTTAAATTCTGAAGAATAAAATTTCCCACACTATTGAAGAAGTATACACCAATAAAATATGCAATTATCGCTCCAGTGATTGAGCCAAGAACTGAGAGTCCAGCAATTTTAAATATTTTCTTTTTGTCTAATGCCATCATTGGAACCATGAATATTTCTTGAGGGAATGGAAAAATAATTGCTTCAATTAATCCCATCAAAAAGATAAACGGATAAGCGAACTTAGTTTTTATAAAACGCTCACCAAGTGAGACAAAATACGCTTTTAAGTTATGATAAATTGAGATTAACATACCATTGCTAATATATATATTTGCATACATAATTCTACTAAGCCTTTATGACGAATATAAGTAAAGTATAATAAGTCTTTAAGAATGGGGATATGGCGGAATTGGTAGACGCGCCAGACTCAAAATCTGGTGCCTTCGGGCGTTCCGGTTCGACTCCGGATATCCCTACCAGTATTTTATATGAGAAAAAAAAAGATAAAGATAAATAAACTTGATTACATTAATCCGGAAGAAGTATTAATAAGATTTCAAGATAAAAGAAATTTAATTTTTTTAGATAGTGCAAATAAAACGATATCTGAAAATAATCGGTATTCCTATATTGCATTTGATCCTATCTACACCATAAAGTTCAATGCAAGCAAAAATTATTTAAATTCAAAAAAATTTGCAAGAATAAATAAATTAATATCAAGTTTTAAATCAAAAAAAATTAAATCATTACCAAAGTTTCAGTGTGGTTTAGCAGGCTATGTTTCTTATGAAGCAGGCCTTGCAAAGGAAAAGATTGAAAGTGCAAATCCATTAGAAAAAATATTGCCAAATTTATTTTTTGGTCTCTTCGATATAGTGATTGCTTTCGATAACAAATTGAAAAGAGCTTATCTTTTTTCAATTAATTTAGATAAAGAATTTAAAATTGAGTTATCACATCAAATTCGATTACAAAATGCAAAAAACTTGTACTCGGTGCCGCGGATAAATAATCCAATTAACAAACTACTTGGTTTTCAGTGGAAAAAAGATTTTGGTAAAAGAAAATATATTTCAAAAATTAATAAAATACTAAATTACATAAAAAATGGTGACATATTCCAAGCTAACTTCACTCAACGTTTTTTATCTAAGATTCCAAAGGACTATGATGTCGTTCGGTACTATTTGCATTATCGAAAAAATACAGAGACACCTTTTTCATGCTTAATTAGAAGTGAGGATTTTAATATATTTTCTTATTCACCTGAAAGATTTCTAAAATTAGAGAATAACAAAATTATGGTTTCGCCAATAAAAGGTACAATTGAAAGGGGTGAGAGTGAATTCGAAGATGCAAAATTAAAAGAACAATTATCTTCAAGTAAGAAGGATAATGCTGAAAATTTAATGATTGTTGACGTTTTGAGAAATGACATTTCTGAAGTCTGTAAACCTGGAACGGTAAAAGTTTCTCGTTTGGCTGAACTAGAAACCTATAACAATGTTCACCATCTTGTTTCTGATATTGAGGGTACGTTATCTAAAGGTATGAATATATTTGATGTTATAAAACACTGTATGCCTGGAGGATCCGTAACTGGGGCACCAAAAGTAAGAGCAATGCAAATTATTTCAGAATTAGAAACTTTCAAAAGAGGGGTTTATTGTGGAGCTATAGGTTTCATCTCATTTAGTGGTTATGCAGATTTTAATATCCCAATCAGAACCATTACTGTCAATAATGAAAAAGTATTTCTAAATTCTGGGGGAGGGATCGTAGCAGACTCAAAACCTTTAAATGAATATCATGAATTGAATAAAAAAGTTGAGAATTTATTACAGATTAATAAAAAATCATTGAATAAGTTTATGTCTAAGAACAAACAAATATAATGAAAGTTTATCTCAATAATAAATTTATAGATGAAGAAAAAGCAACTATTAACATAAAAGACCGCGGCTTACTTTTAGGAGACAGTATTTTTGATACTTTATTATATAATAAAAACAAAATAATTTTATTTGATTTTCATTTTGCTCGATTTAATAAATCAATGAGAAATAATTATTTTAATTTCAAGTTATCAAAGAAGAATTTGCAAAATATAATTTTAAAATTAATAAAAAAAAATAATCTTTTAAATAGCAAACTTTCAATAAGATATACATTGACCAGAGGGTATGCAAAGAGAAGAGGGTTAGATATTGAAAACAATCAAAAGTCAAATTTTCTTATTACTATTTCCAAATTGACCAGTAATCATACAACCATAAAGCCAGTGAAACTTAAAGTTTCAAAAATCAAAAGACTCTCAAATTCTTTGTTATCTAGAAATAAAACAAACAATTATTTTGAGAATATCCAATCAAAACTCATTGCGCAGAAAAATGGCTATGACGATGCATTAATGCTTAACGAATGTGACAAAATTTGCTGCTGTTCAAGCTCAAATATTTATTTTGTTAAAAAAAATAAAATTTTTACCCCTCCAATCAATGATGGTGCCTTAGATGGCACTGTAAGGCGTTTATTAATTGAAAAGAAAAAGGTTGAAGTTAGAAGCATATCATTGAATAATCTTTCCAATATAAGTGAAATATTTCTTACAAATAGCATTGGTTTGCGGCCAGTTAGTAAAATTAATAACCGTTCTTTTAAAAACGGGCCAATAACTGAAAAAATTAGGGAATATTTGAATAAATTAGGTATTTAAAATGAGTGTTGTAAGTGCAGTTTCAAGAGAATTTAGTTATTTTAAGTTTTTTTTTAAATTAGTTGGACGATCAAGAAGTTTCGACAAAAAAAAATATACAACTGTAGCTGATATTATGGAGGAACAAGTTGATAAAACTCCTGACAATATTGCTATCGAGTTTGAAGACAAGAAATACACATATCGTGAGATGGATGCTGAAGCGAACCAGCTTGCAAACTGGGCAATTAATAAAGGTTATAAGACGGGAGATGTAATATCTCTTTTGATGGAAAATAAACCTGAATATATATTTACATGGTTCGGGCTTGCGAAGATCGGCGTTACAGTTGCTTGTCTCAATAATAACATAAAAAGTAAATCGCTCGCTCACTGCATTAAAAAATCGGAAAGTAAAAGTCTAATCATAAGTTCTGATTTAATGGAAAATCTTGCATCAGCTCAAGAATACATTGACGGTAATTTAGATGTTTACGTAGCAGGTCAGGACGTTCAAGGTTATGAAACTTTAGATGGCTCACAAATTGAAAACAGTAAAGTAAGACCCAAATCTTCGTTAAGAGAAGAACTATCAAATAGCCAATCATTATTTTATATTTATACAAGTGGAACTACAGGCATGCCGAAAGCCGCGAACTTCAGCCATCAAAAATTTTTAGTTGGATGTGGTCTGCAAATGTTTTCACTTGATATGAAACCAACTGATAAAACTTACATGGTCTTACCACTCTATCATGCAACTGGTGGAGTTGTTGGTGTTGGTTCGACATTTTGTACTGGCGGCACACTAGTATTGAGAAAGAAATTCTCTGCTGCTAGTTTTTGGGAAGATTGCGTTAAGCATGATGTAACAGTAATTACATATATTGGTGAACTGTTTCGTTATTTAGTTGCTACAAAGAAAAGTGAATACGAAACGAAGCATAAAATTAGGGGCATATATGGTAACGGTCTCAGGCCTGAAGTTTGGAAGATTGTTCAAGAAAGATTTGGTATAGATAGGATTGTTGAGTTTTATGGGGCCTCAGAGGGAAATATTTCACTAACAAATGTTGATAGTAAGTTCGGTTCAATCGGAAGAATACCCCCATATTTAAAAAGTGTATTGCCAACTAAAGTAGTTAAATTCGATGTAGAAAATGAGGTAGTGATCAGAGATGAGAATGGGTTTTGTATAGAATGTGAAGATGGTGAGGCCGGTGAGGCGATTGGATTTATACCTGATGATGATAAGTTCACGGGTAAATTTGAAGGCTATACAGACAAAGAGGCAACAAAGAAAAAAATTCTTGAGAATGTCTTTGAAAAAGGTGATCGATGGTTCTCTTCTGGAGATCTACTTAAAAAAGATAAGCAGGGATATTACTATTTCGTTGACCGTATAGGTGATACTTTTAGATGGAAATCAGAAAATGTTTCAACTAATGAAGTAAGTGAAGCCATCTCTGCGTATAAAGGTATTGATGAAGTCAACGTTTATGGAGTTGAAGTACCCAACCAAGACGGTAGAGCCGGAATGGCTTCCTTAGTTGTAAATGATGAATTTAAATTAGAGCAACTTTATGAATATCTGACAGAGCAATTGCCAGCTTATAGTGTTCCAGTATTTATTAGGATAAGTCCAGAAATAGAAAAAACTGGGACGTTCAAGTATAAGAAAACTGATTTAGTAAAAGATGGTTATGACCCAACAAAAATTCAAGATCCAATTTATTTTGCTTCAGGAGATGAAAAAAAATATTTAAATTTAGATCAAGAGTCTTTTAATAAAATTAATAGCAGAGATATTAGAATTTAAAAATATTTTGCAATTTTTAATGTTAGCTGAGAGTCCTCTTCAAACGCATATGTAAAATCATCAGCATCAATCTCTCCGTTGATACTCATATCTATAAATACTTTGAGATCATCTCTAATGCGTTGTTCAAATTCAGCGAAAAATCTATTTGAACTTCCACTCATATCAGCGACTAAACCAGCTAGTAGGCTTGTTGATTTTATATCATTTTTTGTCCATCTTAATGCTAAGACTCCTTCATTATTGAAAGCAAAGTCATTTCTGTCATCAAATGTATATTCAACTATAATTCCTAAATCACTTGTGGTTTCTCTCAAACCATAAATAGTGTACTCTGTCCCTCCTGCTATTCCAAAGTGCCGTTCTTCCCCATTTTTTGCAGTAAGTGTCTCAAGTTTGTATAACCATGCACCTTTAGTTGATTGAATATCTAAACTAGTTTGAGATAAAATAGGATAGTAAGCATCTAATTTTTGAGACAAAGGATTTACGTTGAGCTCCGGAGACCTGTTATTTCCGTAAAAATGAGCTATACCAATATCGTAATCATCGTAAACTGTGGAATAACGAACAGCGGCGTCAATTTTATTTTTCTTTGATGAAGACTCATAGGCAACTGTGCTCTTATCAACTTCGAGAGCTAGCCTGGGTCTTCCATTTCTTCCTGGAAAAATCCTTTCCTTAAAAAATGGCATTATGAATAAATCAAAGTTACCATATGAATGATTATAATTTAATGAAATCATCTGTTGCCCAAATTTTTTTGTTCCAGAAATATCTTCAGCTAAATTTGATTGATTGATTATATCAACAATATTAAAACTTTCGTTTACACCCCAAAAAATTAGTTCATTCCCAATTTTTAGAGTTATGTCATCAAAATATTGCTCATACTTAAATTTTTGAAAGTCAATATAACTGCGTTCACTGTCTTTCTCATCTATACGTCCAGTAGTGTTAATTGTAATTTTTTGATCTCCATTATTTAAGTAGGTAATGAATGTTCCTTTTACAAAAATTGATTGATTAGAATTTGATTGATCGTGTCTTCCATCCCCATTAAAAAACGTGGTTATCTCAGGTTGAATAAATCCATAAGCTTTATAATCAATAGCTGCTGCATTTTGTGAAGCCACTAAATATTGTAAAAATACAAAAAGAAATGAAATAATATATTTTTTTAGCACTGCTAATCTGCTAGTCGCAATATACTAGACTTCTCAAAATCTTTTTTATTGATGCCTACATCTAACTCTCTATTTAGCCATTTAAAAATAGTTATATTTTTGTTTTGGATATTTTCTACTTTCATAGTATTTGCCATCCAAATTTTATCTTTGTACAAAACATAATCCTCTAAATACAGCGTCTTTAAAAGTTCACCCTTTCTATCATAAAAGTCTACTTTGTATGCTCGATTTAAATTATCAATAAGTGAAATTCTTTTTGAATATCCTGAATTTTCATAATTAGGATAAGACTCTAACTTATAAAAAGTCTCATTATTTTCCATTTCTTCACCAAGAAATTTCCATTCGTACTTTCTATAGTCAGTCCCCGAAAAATCTTCAAAAGCCACCTCACTGCCCATAAATGCTCCTGATTTATTACTTGAAGAAATTCTTTTCACTCGACCCAGTGCAGGCAAATATAGCCATTGGTCATCATCGTCACTTATGTGTGTATGTGACAGCATAACTGTGCCCTCTACGTCTTTGGGAGTTTTAAAGTAAGTCAAGCTTTTATCACCATCGTTTGGATCTAAATTCTCAAGTGTTTTACTTGATACTTCGCGTGTTACTTCATTACCTTTGGGGTCAATAAGTATCATCAATTGATCTGACACCATGTCAGTAAAGCCTCTGCCATTTTCATATGACGCTTTAGCTATTCTGAGCCCCTGTTCCTCAGCTGTTTCCGCGCTGAGATAAAATGGAAAAAGGGCAAATATGATAAATATAATTTTTGCAAATTTCATTTTTTACATTTTAAACTTTTTTTCCAAATATTAAAAGCAAAGCCGGTAAAAGCAATAGGTCAATGAGTAAAGCTATCATAATTATCAAAGCACACATCCCACCAATTATAAAATTATAGTAGAACATTGATTGTGTTAAAAATAAGAACCCAGAAAAAAGACAAATTGATGCAACAATTATAGGATAACCAACAAATCTAAAACAATATTGTATTGCTTCTCTTGGGGGTAAATTTATTGCAAGAGCTTTTTTATATTTTGATAAAAAGTGGATAGTTGCGTCAACTACAAGGCCTATTGAAATAAGAACAGCAAATTGATGAGCGGCCGTTACCATATCAGTGGCAAGAGTAAGAAGACCGAAACCAAGTACAAAAGGAATAATATTTGGAACAATGCTTATTATACCGTACCTAAAACTTTGCAGAGAAATTCCAACAACCATAATTATAAACGTAAAAGAGATTAAAAGCCCGATTACTAACCCTCTTGTGTTTTCAACAAATAGTTGTGGCATCATAATTGGAATCCCAGCAACACCATTTGTACTAAAAGGTGAAATATTTTCATTAACCCATTCATCCACACGTGCATTGAATGCAACTGACTCCATTGATGTAGAGTTATTTGTTCTGATAAGAATTCTAGAATCTGATTTATCCGCAGTCATTTGATTTTTTAAATCCATCCCATATGGCACTGAAAACTCATACAATAGCAGATACTGCGCAATGAGTGCTTTATTGTCAGGAATTGCATAATACTCGTCCAAGCCGCCATTCATGTTTTTATTTAAAGTCTTAATAACATCTGAAATAGTAGATACATCAGCTACTTCAGGTTGAGTAAGGAGCCAACTTTCGAACTCATCAAGCTTTTTAAGGTATTCAGGATTTGTTATACCATCCGGCTCATTTGATTGCATATCAGAAAATATATAAAAAGAGCTTCCAAATTCAGGGTCAACAGTATTTTTTACTTCTAGCCATTCAGGAACTCTATCAAAATAACTACTAAAATAATCATCAAAATGTAAATTTGGTAATAAACTAAAAACTGCTATACAAATTGCAGTTATTACAATAACAAACCTCTCCTTAAATTTATAAATTAATTCACCTAGGTTTTTTAGAACTTCGAGTACATAACTTTTTCTTTTTCTTGCATTGATTGGAAGTAAAGAAAACATAGCTGGAAGCATCGTCACACTTAAAATAAAACCAATACCTGCGCCAATTACAACAGTATTAGCCATTTCGCTATAAGCAGGAATATCCCCAAAGTTAATACCTGCGATCCCTGCAGCTGTGGTGAAACTTGTAAGAAATATTGGTATAAAATTTATTTTTAAGCTCTCAATAATAGCATCATTTTTTGTCATTCCCTCAGTCATATTAGTCAACCCAATTGACAACATATGTATGGCATGCGTTAGTGATATTGTAAGTATAATTATAGGCGCAGTAATAAGAGGAGGTTGTACTTCAAACCCCAGCCATCCAGCAGCTCCAAGTGATGGCAGAATAGACAACATAATTACAATTAGTGAAATTATTGAAGCTACGACAGATCTTAATAAAATATAAGTTAAGATGATGATCAGCAGTAAAAAACTTGGATACATTTTTGATGCATCAGACTCCGAGGTAGATTGAAAATTATGTGAGAATTGAGCAGTACCTGCTACACCAACAAATATGTCTTCATATCTGTCTTCAAAATAATTTTTTTGTTCCCAGGCAAATGAAATTGGTTCCTGAAAAGCAATATCTTCAGGCATTTCAAGATTAATATTAACTAAACCGATTTTTCCACTTTCAGACATCACAAAATTTACAACAGCGTCTTCTAAAACTGCAGCATTATATAAATTTGCAATTTCATTTGTGCTTAGTGAGTCAACATCATCAATAAAATCACTTATTGATATGTCATCACCGTCTACTGTGGTGTATTGATGGTTTGTAATTGAGCTTACTCTTGACGAATATGGCGTTTGCCAGGAAATTTCAGTGAGTTCATGAATAAGACTTAATACATCTTTTTGAAATATGTTACCCTTTTCTGGTTTAACAACTAAAGTCAGAACATCTATGTTTCCATACTTTTCCTCTAAATCTAGTACATCTTTGTAGTATTTAAAATCTTCCTCAACAAAGCCTCTATATCCTGAGGGAGTTTCTAGGAATTTCATGCCGAATGATATTGTGAAAATGATTAATAAACTGCCCAATATTACTTTAATACGATGGTTTACTAAAATCTTTCCAAATATTTCAATTCTGTCTTCTAAATTCATATGGAAAAAATATATATCTTCTTTTATAAATTAAAACAGTATGAAAACTAGTAAGAAAATATATTTAATTTCACCTCGCGGATTTTGTGCTGGTGTTACCCGCGCAATTGAAATAGTTGAACTAGCAATAAAAAAATATGGCCCGCCAGTTTATGTGAACCACGAAATTGTTCATAATAAATATGTCATAGATGAATTAAGTGATAAGGGCGCAGTTTTTTTAGATAATATTAATGATGCACCCCCAGATCGTCCATTCATCTTTTCCGCTCACGGTGTTTCAAAGGATGTTGAGCTACATGCAAATAAACAAAATAAAATAGTTATTAATGCAACATGTCCACTTGTAACCAAAGTTCATGTTCAAGCTATGAAGTTTTTTGAATTGGGTTACCGCATTATTCTTATTGGACATAAAAACCACCCTGAAGTAATAGGAACCATGGGCCAGCTTCCAAGCGGCAGCATAGAACTTATTGAAACGGTAAGTGATGTAATGAAACTGTCTATAAATGACAATGATAATTTTGCCTATTTAACTCAAACAACACTCTCACTCGATGATACAAAAAAAATAATAGAAGCATTAAAAGTTCGATTACCTAAAATAATTTCTTCTCCAAAAGAAGATATTTGCTATGCGACCTCAAATCGTCAAATAGCAATAAAAGAATACGCTCAAATGTGTGATGCTTTTATAGTTGTTGGATCAAGTAATTCATCTAATTCTAATCGCTTGGTGGAAGTCGCAAAAAATGCAGGTTGTGAGAACTCAATTCTCTTGGAAAATGAAGTTAATTTAAATGTTAAAGACTATGAGCTTATGACATCAATTGGTATTTCTTCAGGCGCTTCGGTTCCTGACATACTGGTCAAAAATGTAATTAATAAATTTGCAGAATTTTATCAAGTTACGATTGAAGAGCTCAGTTTAGGACACGAAAATGTAACTTTTAAATTACCTAAGGAATTGAGAGTTGGTTAACATAAAAGATTTAAAATGGGATTATAGTAACCCTCATATTTTAAAGTTCACCATAAAAGAGAGTGATATTGATATTTTAGGTCATGTTAATAATAAAGTATATTTGAATTGGTGCGAACTAGTCAGTTGGGATCATTCAGCTAAATTAGGTATTACTCCTGATGTATATAAAAAATATCAATGTGCATGTGTTGTTATTAGGAGTGAAAATAATTTTTCTGGATCGCTTTTCATTGATGATGAAATTGCGATTTCAACATGGATTACAAAGACTGATAAAAAAGTCAGATTGAGCAGATTTTTTCAAATAATAAATATTGCAAAAAATCAAACTGTCTTTTCTTCAAACGTTGACTACGCATGCGTGAGTCTTATTAATTTTAAACCTATAAGAATGCCAGAAATTTATAAAAATAGTTATGAAGTTACTTGTGATGTTTAAATTAAGAAATGTCACTATTGATGATATAAAAGATATCATTTTGATTAATGAAGATGCTATACCTGCTGTGAACTCTGTATCATACGAAGAGTTTTTAAATTTTTATGAAAAAAAAACTTATTTTAAAGTAGCTATCAATAATGATAATAATATTTGTGGATTTTTACTTGTTTTGCCATCTGGCCTTGATTATCAGAGTTTAAATTATAAGTGGTTTACGGAGAGATATAGTGATTTTGCATACATTGATAGAATTGCTATATCAAGTAAATTTAGAGGATTGGGTATAGGAAAAAGTCTGTATCTAGATCTCGAGAATTCACTAGATGAATATAATATGATTGCATGCGAATTTAACATAGAACCTCCAAACCCAATTTCTAAAAGTTTTCATGAAAGTTTAGACTATAAGAATGTTGGCTTTCAGTTTACTGAAAATAATACAAAAAAAGTTTCATTAATGGTTAAAAATATCTAATGAGTTCTAATTTCGCAGATGTACTAGTAATCGGTGGAGGGGTTATTGGGTTAGCCATAGCTAAAAGTTTTGCCGCCAAAGGTCGTGAAGTCATTGTATTGGAGAAAGAAAATACTTTTGGTTCTGTTACCAGTTCCAGAAATAGCGGAGTAATTCATGCAGGAGTTTATTATGACAAGGACTCAATGAAGGCTAAATTTTGTGCCGATGGAAACCGTAGAATGTATGAATATTGTCAAAAATTTAATGTGCCTCATATTAATACAGGAAAGTTCATTGTCGCAACATCTTCCAATGAAATTCCTAAACTCGAGGAAATTTTCTCCAAAGCAAAATATAATGGCGTTGAAGGAATAGAGAGAGTAACAGGAAATTACGTTACCAGCAAAGAGCCTTTAGTAAAATGTATCGAAGCATTGTTTGTACCATCTACAGGTATTGTTGACCAGAATGCCTTAATGAGGTCATACCTTGGCGAGCTAGAGGAAAGTTCGGGAAACATTGCTTACAACTCACAGTTCTTGAAATCTGAAATTTTTGAAAATAAATTCTGCTCTACTGTGCTGAGCGATGGTGAAGAAATAATTATTAAGTCTTCAATAATTATTAATGCGGCTGGTTTAAAAGCTGAAAATGTTGCAAACAATATATTGCCTTTAGATCAAAAACATATTCCTAAGACGTATTTTGCTAAAGGAAACTATTTTGAAACTGGAAAAGATTTAAAGATTCGTCATTTAATTTATCCGATACCAGATGATGCAAGTCTCGGTCTCCATTTAGGTCTTGATCTGGGAATGCAAGTCAGATTTGGACCTGATGTAGAATGGGTGGATGAGATTGATTATTTAGTTGATAAAGAGAGGCAAGTTTTATTTCATAATGATATTAGAAAATATATTCCATCTATTAAAATCGAAGACCTCAAAGCAGGCTATTCAGGGATAAGACCAAAGCTAAAAAACAAAGGGGAAGGAAAAAGCGACTTTTCAATTCAGGGAGAGCAAGATCATGGAATTAATAATTTAATGAATCTATTTGGAATGGAGTCTCCGGGATTAACTTCTTCGTTGGTTATAGCAGATTATGTATGCGACTTGATGGATTAAAAAATAAATTCTTTTTTTTGAGAATTTGAAATATAAGATTTCATCTTCATCATTGCGGCTTTTTCAATTTGTCTTACGCGCTCTTTTGAAATTTTTAACTCTTTTCCCAATATATCAAGTGTTTTAACTTCTTCTGTAAGGTGTCTGTCTTTAATGATTTTAACTTCTCTTTCGTCAAGTATATCTAATGTTTTTGTTATTAATTTTTTTTTGAAATTTAACTGATCTTTTTCGAATACCTTATCATCAGGCCTGGCATCTTCATCCTCAATGAGTTCCATAAACTCGCTTTCACTATCATCATTAATCTTGTGGTTTAGAGAGCTATCGTTTTGACTAATTCTACTGTCCATTTTTATAACATCAGAAGTTGAAATATTTAAATCATTAGCAATACCTTGCGCAGTCCGAAAATCAATTGATCCATGTTCCGTCTGATGAATTTTCTGTTTTAATTTTCTCAGACTAAAAAATAGACTCTTTTGTTTTGAGGTAGTTGCGATTCTGACTAATGACCAATTTTTAAGAACAAAATCTTGAATTGATGCTCTTATCCACCATCCAGCATAAGTTGAGAATCTAACTTCTTTATCCAACTCAAATCTTTCTGCAGCTTTCATTAAACCTATATTACCCTCTTGAATTAGATCGCTTAAATTAAGACCATAGTTCTTATACTTAACAGCGAAAGCAATAACCAATCTGATGTGAGATTGGGTTAGTTCGTGCAACGCCTTTTCATCTTTGTTTTTAATCCATTTTTTTGCTAAAACCTTTTCATGATTTTCTTCAAGTAAAGGAATAGACATGGCTTTCTTAACAAAAGATTTCATTTCGTTTGTATCATCAAAACTTGACATGACAGTAAAATACAAATTCAATATAAAAAGACAATTTGAATCTTCAATTTTGAGGGTATAAAAACTGCCAATGTGGCTTAATTTAATATGAAAGACATTGTAAAATATGAAGATTTTGAAAAAATTGAGATCTTAGTAGGTACTATTTTAGAAGTAAAAATAAACGAAAAGGCGAGAAAATCAGCTTATGTGCTGAAAGTTGATTTTGGTGAAAAAGTTGGTATTAAACAAAGCTCAGCTCAAATAACAAATTATTCAATTAAAGAACTTCTTCAAAAACAAATTATTGCGGTATGTAATTTTGGCAAAAAAAATATCGCTGGTATTGAGTCAGAGGTATTAATTTTAGGTGCAATAAATGAAAATAAAGAGGTAATTTTGCTTCATCCACAACAAAAAGTAGATAATGGATCGAACGTTTGCTGAATTATATTGGCGCGCTCGAGATGATTCGAACATCCGACCCCAGGATTAGGAATCCTGTGCTCTATCCTACTGAGCTACGAGCGCATAATTAAAGATTTTTTCAAAAAAAAAATAATTTTTATTTTATTTTAATTAATATTAATAAAAAAAATAAATTTTCGTTACTATAAAAAAACCTAATTACTATAAGTATTTAAATACATTTACTAACAATTTAAAATACATTGAAGAAAAATTTTAAATTCAATAAAACCTAAAAACAGCGAAAAATTGACAGTTTTTCATAAAAGTTTAATCATTGTAGTAGAACGAATCAATTTTGATTCATCTACTAACCTCTAACTAAACCCAAACGGGGGGAGATAATTATGGAGGAACTTAAAGTGATCTTTGCGAAAGCAAGGAAAAAAGCTAAGAAAAAAGCAGCGCCTAAGAAAAAACGTAAAGCTGCTAAAAGGAAGCCAGCTAAGAAAAAAGCAGCTCCTAAAAAGAAAAAACGTAAAGCAGCTAAAAGGAAGCCTGCTAAGAAAAAAGCAGCCCCTAAAAAGAAAAAAAGGAAAGCCGCTAAGAAAAAAGCCGCGCCTAAAAAGAAAAAGAAAGCTGCTAGAAGAAAAAAAAGAAGATAATTAGCATTGATTAATCAATGCTTTTTTTTTGCGCCCTTAGTTCAACAAACTAGGGGCGTTTTTTAATTTATCTCTACCAAGGATCTTATCGACTTTTTTTATTGCATTTTCCTCAGTAATTTTAAGCCCAGCAATCACTTCTCTCAAAAATCGATCATAAGATAATTCAAAAAGTTGACGCTCACTATAAGATTGCTCTATTTGATTATTTGCTCTGTTAAGATCTCTTACAACCTCAGCAATCTGCTCTATGTCACCTGAGTTAATTTTAAGGTCATATTCCTGAGCTCTTCTACTCCACATTGTTCTCTTTATTTTTGGTTTTTGAGAAAGGATTTTTAATACAGCTTGAATCTTAGATGGTTTTGATACTTTTCTTAAGTTAAGAGACTTCGCCTTCTCAACTGGAACTCTCAAAATTAATTTATCTCGCACAAACTCTATCACATACATCTCTAATTTTTGTCCAACGACCTCTCTTTTTTCAATATCTATAACTTGGCCTACACCGTGTGTTGGATAAACAACATAATCCTTTGTATTAAAAATTTTTTTGACTTTTTTTTCTTTAATGGTCTTTATTTCTAAAAACTTTTTAACTTTTTTTGCTTGATAGTGAGCAGGATTAATAATTCGATTATTAACTTTTTTGTCAGATTGTGGAGGAAGTTTAGGCTCTACAAATTTCCCTACTTCTTTTGTCTTTTTAACTTTTGTCTTTTTAACAACTTTTTTTACTTGTTTCTTTTTTGGATTCTTCTTTACTGAGGCTTTCTTTTTTACAACTGTATTTTTTTTTAAAGTTTTCTTTTTCAGAATTTTCTTTTTGTCGACTTTAGTGACTTTTTTCTTTTTTTTCATAGAACTAACTAACCCCCAGATTTTTTGGAAAAATATTTATCATATTTATTTTCTTCACTCTCATACATTTTTGCATCAGTTGGAGAATCTTTCTTCATAGTAATGTTTGGCCATATTTCTGAAAATTTTTGATTTACTTCTAACCATTTTTCATCTTTATCATCTGTATCAGAGATGATTGCGTCAACGGGACACTCTGGTTCACAAACACCACAATCTATGCATTCATCAGGATTAATTACTAACATATTTTCGCCTTCGTAGAAACAATCAACCGGACATACCTCTACGCAATCAGTATATTTGCATTTTATGCATTTTTCATTAACTAGGTAGGTCATTTTAAACTATTGTGAGAGTTTTTTCTTTATTTCACCAACTTTAAAGTCATCGATATATAGAAGACCAGATATTTTGCGTACTAAAGCATTTTCATAATCATCAATTCTACCGTCTGCAATTACAATCTTCCATATCATTTCAATAATCATTATTTTATCATCGTCAGTTAGTAAGTTATTAATTTTTGACGTAAATTGCTGAATATCATTTGCGTTATCAACAAGTTCATAAGAAGCCTCAAAAAGTTTATTTAATTTATCGTTATCTAAATTATAAAAATTACCAAGCAATTTTAATATCTCATCTTTTTCAATTTCATCAAATTCACCATCGTGCAGAGCAGTAGTAACCATCAACGATGCAACGGCTAATTGTGATGCCTCAAATTCTTCTTCTTCGACATCTTTATTACCTGATAATAGCGTTTTGAATTTATCTAACATAATAACATATTTGTATATTAGAATTTAAAGAGTACTATATCTGGTGTCCATTATAGAACAAAAGGTGTAGATTTTATGTCCGAATCACCAACTTGGAGTGTTCTTTAAATATTCTAATTTTTTTTGTTTCTAATTAACTATATATATCACTTAATCAAAATTTAAAAGTTTCAATAAAAATGACTAATAAATCAAATAATGGCTTTAATTCTTGGCAAAAGAGTTTCGAAAAAGAAACTAAGAAAAACTTTAGTGATGCAAAATCAGAGACTGATGAAGGAATAGATATTAAGCCAGTATACACTAAAGATGACTTAGAAAACTTTTCATTTGTCGAGAATAACTCTCTTCCTGGACAATGGCCTTATACAAGAGGTCCTAAAGCATCAATGTACACAAATAGACCTTGGACGATCAGGCAGTATGCGGGATTTTCAACGGCTGAAGAGTCGAATGAATTTTATAAAAAAAATTTAGAGTCTGGTCAAAAGGGTCTATCAGTTGCTTTTGATTTACCAACCCATAGAGGATATGACTCAGATGATGATCTGGTAATGGGGGATGTTGGTAAAGCTGGTGTAGCAATAGATACTGTTGAAGATATGAAAATTCTTTTTAATAATATTCCTTTAGATCAAATGTCTGTATCAATGACTATGAATGGTGCTGTATTACCAGTACTTGCATCATTTATTGTTGCGGGAGAAGAGCAGGGCGTTGATAGAAGTTTACTATCAGGAACAATTCAAAACGACATTTTAAAAGAGTTTATGGTGAGAAATACTTACATATATCCTCCTGAGCCATCGATGAAAATTGTTGCCGATATTATTGAATTTACTTCAAAAGAAATGCCTAAGTTTAATTCTATTTCGATTTCAGGTTATCATATGCAAGAAGCTGGCGCTGATAATGTTCTTGAATTGGCTTATACTTTAGCTGACGGAATGGAATATGTAAGAGCAGCAATGTCAAAGGGTCTTGATGTTGATGATTTTGCACCGAGGCTATCTTTCTTTTTTGCAATCGGAACGGACTTTTTTATGGAGATTGCTAAACTAAGAGCCGCAAGAACTCTGTGGGCTAAGATCATGAAAGATTTTGGAGCTAAAAATGAAAGATCTCTTATTTTAAGAACACACTGTCAAACATCTGGCGTATCTTTAACTGAGAAAGATCCTTATAACAACATTATAAGAACATCTTACGAGGCCTTATCTGCTATACTTGGAGGAACACAAAGTTTGCACACAAATTCCTTCGATGAAGCAATTGCTTTACCAACAGATGAGTCTGCAAGAATTGCTAGAAATACTCAATTGATTCTTCAAAATGAAACTGGTGTTACAAAAACGGTTGACCCTCTTGCAGGGTCATATTTTGTTGAAAACTTAACTGAAGAATTGTCAAAAAAAGCTTGGGATATTATCACAGAAATTGAGGAATTAGGTGGGATGACCAAAGCTGTTAAAGCAGGTATTCCTAAATTAAAAATTGAAGAGTCGGCAACCAAGAAGCAAGCTAAAGTCGATAGTGGATCAAGGGTTGTGGTTGGTGTAAATAAATATAAAAACCCAAAAGAACCTTCAGTTGATGTGAGAGTAATTGATAATAATCGCGTTCGAGATGATCAAATAAAGAAAATACAGGCAATAAAAAAGTCACGTGATACAAGAGCAGTCGAAAAAGCACTTGCTAATTTAACTAATGCTGCAAAAGATGAAACAAATCTTCTAACGCCTTGCATAGAAGCCATTAAATTAAGAGCAACAGTTGGAGAAGTTTCAAAGGCATTAGAGCAAGTATATGGTAGACATTTTGCAAAAAGCTTAAGTGTTTCAGGAGTATATGGTAAACATTTTGAAGGTGATAAGGATTTTATGAAAGTTGAGAAAAAGGTTATTGATTTTGAAAATGCAAACGGCAGAAGACCACGTGTTCTTGTAGTGAAAATTGGTCAGGATGGCCACGATAGGGGGGCAAAGATCGTTGCAACTTCATTTGCTGATATGGGATTTGATGTTGATATGGGCCCGCTGTTTCAATCTCCTAAAGATGTTGCTAAGGATGCAATTGAAAATGATGTTCATGCAATTGGTGTTTCAACGCTTGCGGCCGGTCATAAAACTCTTGTGCCGGAGCTTATGAAGGCATTAAGTAATATTGATCCTAAATCAAAAATAATTGTTTTTGTTGGGGGTATAATTCCTGAACAAGATTATGAATTTTTATATAAAAATAATGTATCTGCCATTTTTGGGCCCGGCTCTAATATCATAGAGTGTGCTGAAAAAGTTATTGATTTGATATCTGATAACTTAAGCAAAGAATAGTTAATGGAATTAATTGAAAATATTCAAAAAGGAGAACGAGCTGCCATTGCTAAAGCTATTACCTTAGTTGAGTCTTCAAAAGACTCTGATCAACAATTAAGTAGACAGCTGATCTCAGAATTAATTAAGAAGCCAGGTAAATCAATAAGAATAGGTTTCTCTGGCCCACCAGGAGTTGGAAAGTCAACATTTATTGAGTCCTTTGGAAGTTACTTAGTAACTAAAAATTATAAGTTAGGTATTTTAGCTATTGACCCATCCTCACAAATTACTGGAGGATCAATATTAGGAGATAAAACTCGAATGGTAGAGATATCAAAAAACCCAAATACTTTTATCAGATCTACACCATCAAGAGGCACTTTAGGAGGTATCTCTATGGGAACACGGGAAGCATCCATCATACTAGATGCTGCAGGTTATGATTTTATTTTTATTGAAACAGTTGGGGTAGGACAATCAGAAATTGTTGCAAGCAACTTAGTTGATATATTCACTCTCATTGTTGGTCCTGGTTCTGGTGATGAGTTGCAAGGAATAAAGAAAGGTATTACTGAGTATGCGGATATATTTATAGTTAATAAAAATGATGGTGAGTTGAAAATTGAAGCTTCAAAAACTGCTGCTGACTATAAATCAGCTCTAAGTTATTATAAGAAGTTAGATAAGCTAGAAAAGCAAGTATTATTAGTATCTGCAATTGAGCAGACTGGGATGAAAGAAGTGATTAAAACAATTAATCAGATAGTTGATCAAAATAAGCAAAAAGGGATATTTGAAGAAAGACGGGCTGATCAACTTAAATTCTGGATTGAAGAGGAGGTTAAAAATATTATTGCTTCAGATATAACAAAACGACTTTCAAGTAAGGGAAGTATTTCAAAATACTCTGAAAAAGTAATGAAAAATGAAATGTCTATGTTTGAAGCAGTTGAAACAATAACAAAAGATACCCTTAAGTAATAATCATATTGACAATAATTACCAAAAACTTTACTTAAATCTTACTATGACAAAAGCATGCGATTTATCAGGAAAAAAAGTACAATTTGGCAATAACGTGAGTAAGGCCAATAATAAGACAAGAAGAAAATTCAATGTTAATCTTCAGTCTGTAACTTTTAAAAGTGAGATTTTAAATAAGAATTTAAGATTCTCTGTAGCTACTTCATCAATTAGAACAGTTTCTAAGTTTGGTGGTATTGATGAATTTTTAACTAAGACAAAAAGCAAAAAGTTATCTCAAAAAGCAAAGAGAGTACAACGTGCTATGAATAACTTACAAAAAAAAGCTAGTTAATGGTTTGACGATTTAAATTATTTTCATTTTCTTCAAAAAGATCTACCAACTGCTCAGTCATTACATCTGCTAATTGTTCAGCATCAACAATTGTAACAGCTCTTTTGTAGTATCTTGTTACATCGTGACCAATTCCAACAGCAAGTAGTTGTATTGAAGACTTAGACTCTATCCAATTTATTACACCTCGAAGATGTTTTTCTAAATAATTACCTGTATTTACTGAAAGTGTACTATCATCGACAGGTGCACCATCTGAAATAACCATTAATATTTTTCTTGCCTCATATCTTGCTTGAAGCCTTTTGTGTGCCCATAACAATGCTTCACCATCGATATTCTCTTTTAAAAGTCCCTCACGCATCATTAATCCAAGATTTTTCTTTGACCTTCTCCACGGTTCATCAGCCGCTTTATAAATTATATGTCTTAAATCATTTAATCTTCCAGGAGATGGAATTTTTTTATTTTGCATCCAATGCTCTCTGCTCTTTCCACCTTTCCAAGCTTTAGTGGTAAATCCGAGTATCTCAACTTTAACACCGCACCTTTCAAGTGTCCTCGCAAGAATATCCGCACTCATGGCGGCAACTGTTATAGGACGACCTCTCATTGAACCTGAGTTATCTATAAGTAATGAAACCACGGTATCTTTAAAATCTGTGTCTTTTTCTTTTTTAAATGACAGTGAATGGTATGGATCCATAATTATTCTCGTAAGTCTTGAGGTATCAAGCAGTCCTTCCTCAAGATCAAAATCCCAACTTCGATTTTGTTTGGCCAATAGCTTTCTTTGTAGTCTGTTGGCTAATCTTGAAATTATCATTTGATAAGCTTTTAATTGCTGATCCAGATAAGCCCTTAATCTATTTAGTTCTTCATCTTCACAGATATTTTTTGCAGTAATAACTTCATCAAATTCCTCAGTATAAACTTCATATTCGTTGAGTATTTTTTCTACTGAATTTTCTGCTTTGTATTGGGGAGTTGCGTTTTCAGTATTACCCTCATCTACTTCACTTAATTCATCGTCTTCTTGTTGGTCAATATTCATCTCGGTTTCATCATAGCCTACCTCTTCCTCAGATTGAGTAGATTCTTCATCGCTAAAGGAAGACTGGTTTTCCATTTCATTGACCTCATTGTTTTCTAGTTGATC
Organism: uncultured Pelagibacteraceae bacterium; assembly: GCA_902613805.1. GTDB lineage: Bacteria > Pseudomonadota > Alphaproteobacteria > Pelagibacterales > AG-422-B15 > CACNXQ01. Next base: position 262,625 of record CACMIV010000001.1, on the reverse strand, counting down.
AATATTTTGATTTTCCTCTTCTTTGTTGTCTTTATCATCACTATTTTCATTATCATAATAGTCTAGCTCTCTGATTAGTTCGTTCACATTTTCAGCAAATAGTTTTTGATCATGTATATTTTTTAAAAGTTGATTAGATGAGTCACTAATTTTATTATTCAACCATTTCTTCCATAGATTAAGGGCCTTATTTGAGTTAGATGGAAGATAATCAGGATTGATTTTATTTCTTAAATACAAGTCTATTGCGTCTTCAATATTCAAATCTGATTGTTTTGAAACAGTGTCTAAGTTCTTCTCTCTAAATTTTTGTTCATAGAGCGACTTTAAATTAAATTTAACCCCTCGCATTAATTTACTGCCAATAAGCTGGATTCGAGTATTTTCTAAAACTTCATAAATTTTCCTATTTTTTTCACCAGAGGGTTCAAATTGTATATAGGTTTCTTTATTATGATATTTGTACCTAAGAGCCTCATTATCAGCATGCCCACGTAATTGATTTAAATTTTTTAAGTCCTCATTGTTATCAATTTTAGGTAATACAATTTTATTATCACTTGACGACAGATTATCCTCAAATACAACATCAATTTCTTTATCTTCAGCTATTGCTCGTGTAGTGGAAGATATAGCTTTTTTGATATCTTCTAAATAATCTTCTTTCACTAAACTAATTCAAATTTGTTTGCTTCAGTTGCGACCTCTTCTCCAAAACAGCGTTGATAGTACTCGGCTATAATTTGTCTTTCACTTTCATCACACTTATTTAAGAAAGTAAGTTTAAATGCTGCGCAGTAATTGTGATCAAAAATTTCAGAATTTTGGGCCCAAGTTAGAACTGTTCTGGGACTCATAACCGTTGATATATCTCCATTTGCAAGACCTTTTCTGGATAAATCAGCAACCTTTATCATCAATTCAATGATCTCTTCCTTTTCAGGGTTATTAAACGAAGGAACTTTCGAAAGCATTATCTTTTTTTCTTGTTCAAGATCTAAATAGTTAAGAGTAGTAACTATGCTCCACCTATCCATTTGCCCTTGATTTATTTGCTGTGTACCATGATAAAGTCCAGTTGTATCTCCTAATCCAACGGTGTTTGTAGTTGCAAATAATCTAAAATATGGATTTGGTGTTAAAACTCTGTTCTTGTCTAATAATGTAAATTTACCTTCCGACTCTAAGACTCTTTGAATGACAAACATAACATCTGGTCTTCCAGCATCATATTCATCAAATACCAAAGCAGTAGGTGTTTGTAATGACCAAGGTAAGATTCCGTCTTGAAATTCCGTAACTTGCTTTCCATCATTTAATACGATTGCATCTTTACCAATCAAATCTATCCGACTAATGTGACTGTCAAGATTGACTCTTACGCAAGGCCAATTAAGCCGAGCAGCAATCTGTTCAATATGTGTTGATTTTCCGGTCCCATGTAATCCTTGAACCATAACTCTTCTGTTATATTTAAACCCAGACAGTATTGCCATGGTGGTTGCCTTATCAAAACAATAGTTAGAATCAATTTCAGGAACATACTCTGATTTCTTCGAAAAACCCTCAACATGAAGATCTGTATTAAATCCAAACGCTTGATTAACCGAGATTGATATATCAGGTTTACTTTGCATGAGGCTTTCTGTTGTTGTCATATTGTTCCTTTATTATTTTATAGGCTTCTAAAACCTTAGTTAATTTTTCTTTATTTTTTTCATTGTTACCAACTGTATCAGGGTGTAATTCTTTTACAATCTTTTTGAATTTGGACTTGATTTCATTGAGTGAACTTTCCTTATTATCAACGCCTAAAGTAGCAAGAGCATTTAAATACTTAGAACTATAATAACTAGGATGTACGAGCGCATTTTCAAGATTATTCATCCCTTGAAACATTCTCTCTGAAATTTTAGATATTTTTTCAAAATAACTCGTATCATTTGATCCTATTTGCTTAGTTTTTCTATGGCCAATTATGTCATTTTCGATAAATGCCTCAATTTCATCGGCTGTCATATCTGAAAAATAATTCCATTTTTTGTTATACTCTTTGATGTGTTTTAGGCAGAACCAAATGTATTTTCCTAGATCTTTTGGAGAAGACGGAGCACGATATTCTCCTATTTCTTCGCACCCCTTAAAATGACATTTTCTTTTGTTCATATTGTCTTTTTATATGTTAAATTAGATTAATATATATATGACACTAGAAGAATCTATAGATAAGAAAATTAATGACAATCTAAACCCGTCTTTTTTTAAAATTATTAACTTTTCTGATCAACATAAAAATCATTTTGAAGGTGATAACAAAGATACTTCGCATATTAAAATCATTATTGTTTCAGAGTCTTTTGATGGACATTCAAGAATTGAAAGAGAGAGGATTGTTCATAACATACTTAAAGACGAAATATTAACAGAGATACATTCAATAAGATTAAAACTCTATATAAAGTCAGAATATGATTTAATTAAGTGATGATATTTTTACTTGCGAAATTAAATTTTTCTCAGTTTTAATTATTTCAAATTGAAAACCATAAAATTGAAATACTTGACCCACTTTAGGAAAAGACCTTGACTCATTAATTATTAATCCAGAAATAGTATTTGCGTCTTCATCAGGCAAATCCCAACCAAAACTTCTATTAATATTTCTAATCTCAGTCGATCCTTGAACTTTAATTGATCCATCCCTATTTTTAGTAATATCGGTTAAGTCAATATCATGTTCATCACTGATTTCACCAACAATCTCCTCAATAATATCTTCTAAACTAATCATGCCATTCAAAACACCATACTCATCAACGACCATAGCTAACTTTATTTTTCTGTTTAAGTGCATTTGTAATTGATTTTTTAAAGGTGTAGTTTCTGGTACAAACCACGTTTTAATTAATGATTTCTTTATATCTTCCCTTGAAATATCAACAGATTTTAACTCATTAAGTTTTCGAAGTAGGTTTTTCGCATGAATTAGACCAATTATATTTTCATTATTGTCTTTCCAGACAGGTATTCTTGTATAAGGGCTCTCAACAACTTGATTAATTATATAATTTGGATCATCGTCAATGTTGACCATAAATATATTACTTCTGTGAACCATGATATCTTCTACTGTTGTTTCTGAAAGATCTAAAATACCTGTGACCATGTCTTTATCCATTTTAAATAACCTTCCCTCTTTATGGTGTAAGTCAACAGTTCCTCTAATTTCGTCAGCAACAGACAAGCTTCTTGCATTTTGATCATGTTTTATTCCAACAGTATTTAAAATATAAAAAACAGTTTTTTCCATTATCCATGTCACAGGTGCTAATATGGTAACAAACGGCTTTAAGAAAGGACTGACTATTAAAGCCATTTTTTCAGCATTGGCTATGGCATAACTCTTAGGAAGAATTTCAGCAAATATAACAATTAAAATAGTCATGATGATTACTGCATAAGCAACACCTGTATTACCATAAATTTTTATTAGTAAGCTTGTTGCAAGTGATGAAGCGAGAATATTGACTAAATTATTTCCGAGTAAAATAGCACCAATTAGCGATTCTTTTTTGCTTAATAATTCTATTGCAATATTAGAGTTTTTTTTGCCTTTCATACCAAGACCAGTTAATCTACTTCTTGTACTTGCTGTTAGCGCTGTTTCTGATCCAGAGAAAAAAGCAGAAAATGCTAAAAGGACTATTATGGCTAAAAATAATACTATAATTTCAAATATCATCTAATTTATATATTTATTTATCACGCTTTCTAAATTTCTATTTGAATATCGATTGGCTAAATAAGCTTCACCCAAGTTTCTTAAAAGTATTAGATTAATATGATTATTTTTTACTTTTTTGTCAGAATTCATTATTTCTTTAAATTTATTAATTGATGTCTTGATTTTTATATTGTTAGGTATTTTGGTTTTCATTTTTAATTTTTCAAAATGATCTTTTATTATATTTATATTTTTATTCAGATTGTTTCCTTGAAGTGAAGACATATCTAAAGCCATCATAATACCTATGGATACAGCTTCTCCATGTGTTAGTGATTTCTGGTAATTATTTACTGCTTCAATAGCATGTCCAAAAGTATGGCCTAGATTTAGTATTGCTCTTATATTTTTTTCTTTTTCATCTTTTCTTACAATTATTGCTTTATTTTTGCAAGAGCGGAAAACAGCCTCAATTAAATATTTTTTGTTAAATTTTTGAAGCTTTGACTCATTAGCTAAAAGCCAATTAAGGAATTTTTTATCCATAATAAGTCCATATTTAATTATTTCTGCGTAGCCAGATAAAATTTCCCTTTTTGGAAGAGTTTTTAATAGTGAGACATCCGAAATCACTAATCTAGGTTGGTAAAAAGTACCTATTAGATTTTTTCCTTCTTTAGTATTGATACCTGTTTTCCCTCCTACTGCAGAATCAACTTGCGATAATAATGTTGTAGGTATTTGAATAAAGTTAATACCTCTTAACATGATACTCGCTGAAAAACCAACAATATCGCCAATAACACCTCCGCCAAAAGCAATTAAAGTATCGTTTCTATCAACCTTATATTTGAGAAGTTTAGATGTAATTAAATTAACAGTTTTAATATTTTTGTATTGCTCACCATCATTAATTATTATCTTGCTAAAATTTATTTTATTTTTTTTAAGTGAGTTTTCTAATTTCTTTCCGTAAAGTCTATAGATTAATTTATTAGTAATAATAAAAACTCTTTGACTTACTAATTTCTTTTTAATTAATAAACCCGAACTAGATAAAATATTATTACCAATAAAGATTTTATATTTGTCTGTTCCGGTCTTTACCTCTAAGGTTTTTTTCATTATTAGATTTTTAAAGCTTCGGTAATTTCTTTTATAATTTGATTTTTATTTTTTTTGCTCACATCGATTGTGAATTTAGCTTTAGAGTAATTTTTTTGTCTAATTTTGTCTAATCTTTCGAATTCTAGTTTCAAATTTTTATTTGATAAAAGGGGTCTTTTTTTTGATACTTTACATCTTTTTTTTAAAATATTCAAATCACATTTTAACCATATTGAAATACATTTATTCAATATTAACTTTCTTATTTTAGACTCTTCAAAGCCACCGCCACCTAGTGCAATAATAGAGTTTTTTCTATTTAACAATTTTATTGTAATTTTTTTTTCAATATTTCTAAAGACATTCTCACCACTTTCATTAAAAATTTGTGAAATTTTTTGGTCCATTTTTTTTTCAATTTCTTCATCTGTATCATAAAAGTCTAAACCTAATTTTTTTGATAAACCTCTGCCAATAGTTGATTTACCAGAGCCCATATGGCCTAGAAAAACTATATTTTTTTTTGTTTGCGAAAGTCTTTTTTTTGACATTATTAAATGTGAATAAATTTCACAGTTTTAAAATATTCTGTTAAAAGAAATTAATATGTTTTTTATAAGTGTTTATATTAAAGTTAAACTATATATCATTAGTTTATTTCTTATAAGCTCATTTTTAATTAATATTGATATTTTAGCGGAAGATATTCTGAGTCAAGAGCCATATGAAATTTGGCAAGAGAACAGTGTCATAAGTGAGGTTGAAAGTCTTGCTGAGAAATCAAATACGCAAGAAACAGTAAACTTAACTAATCAAACCGTAAAACAGGAAAATTTTCTATTCACTAAAGCCGATGCCATAGGCCTATATGATCCTACTAACGGCGGATTAGAAGCTAATATATGGAATGGGTCTAATTTAGAGGATATAGCATATTTAATTAATACGGCCCCTTTAGAAAGTACTAGTTCAACTCTTACGAACCTAGTAAAAAATGTAATCTTAACTACAGCAGCTCCACCTAATAAATTAAATAATGACACATTATCTTTTTTAAATCTTAAATCAGATTTTCTAATCTCAAGAGGTTACTATAATTATATTTCTCAATTATTTAGCTTAATTAAAAGTGATGAAATCAATGATATTTTAAGTAATGGAATGATTGATAATTTACTTATCTATAATCAATACAAAAGAATTTGTAACAGCAACTCTAATTTAATCTTAGAAAGATTAAGTGATTTATATTATGTATCATTTTGTAATGCAATGTCAGCCAATAAACTAACACTCGATCTAAATATTTCTTTGATGAGAGATGATAATAATTATGATGAAGAGTATTTATCTTTACTATCTGAAATTATTTACAGCGATAAACTTAAAGCTGAAAATCTTACAGAAATTAATCTAATTAACTTAAACTTATTACAAAAATATAACGTCGATATAGATAAATATATTACCATTAATTCACCAATAAAATTTAAATTGTTTTACTTTTTAAATTATAAGAATAACAATCTTAAAAAAATTTCAATCGCAGAAGAACTCGTTAAAAAAGGCTTGATAGATTACAAATACCTTGTGGACATTTATCATTCTTTCGATCTAAATATTGCTGGGGACGTTAGTGAGAATGAATCAGCTTTAATAGAGAGAATTAAAATCTTTAAAGATATAAGAAAAACTTCATCTCAGACTGATTTAGTAAACAAAATACCTGAATATGTAAGTTTATTTAGTGCGCATGGGATGTTGAAACCTGCATCTTTAATGATATACGATAAAATAAAAATAATTCAGCCAAAATCAGATTATATCGACAATGGGTCAGGCATTTGCCTCATCTTCATACTAAATGACGACCCTGAAAAGTGTAATGAGTGGGTGAGTCAATTGAAGCTCAATTCAAACACATTAGAGCTCTCCAAAGCTGAATTTTATCTTTCATTAGCAAGCGGTAAAGCAATAAAAGAGACCAACTTAAATCAATTAATTGATCATAAAAATTTTTCCAATAGGCAGAAGAATATTATAGTGAAGTATTACGAACTTATTACAAATTCAAAAAAAATTGGTTATTGGAAAACTCCAAATGAATTGAATAAAATCTCCTCAATAACTGCAAATATCAAACTTCATAATTATTTTGAATCTCTTGAGAATCAACTAGGTGAGAAAATACTTTTGCTAAATATATTGCATGGAGATGATAATTTTAATGATAATGATGAGTTTTCTATTTTTCTTATAATAGATGGATTATTTGAGATTAATGAAACTTACGCACAAGACTATATACTAGAGTATTTTGCAAAATATAATTTATAGTGCCAAAAATAGAACAATCTATAATTGAGAATTTCCTGGAATCGCTGATATCTGAGAAAGGTTTAAGTAATAATACAATTGAGTCTTATAAAAGCGATATAAATCAGTTTATAGAAAAACAAACAACTAGCAAAACATCTGTACAAATATTTTCAAGAAAATCGATTGAAAAATATATTTCAACGATGAATGAATTAGGATTTGAGAGGTCAACAATTCTCAGAAAATTATCTTCGTTAGGACATTTTTTTGATTTTTTAGTAACTGAAAATATACTTAAAGATAATCCATTGTTAGAAATATCAATTCCAAAAACAAACTCTAAGTTACCAGTTTTTTTAACCAATGATCAGGTAGACAGGCTATTGGAGACAGCTAAAAATGATGATTCTATTAAAGGGTTAAGACTGCTGACTATGATAAAAATATTATATTCAACAGGAATAAGAGTTTCAGAATTAGTTGAATTGAAATTGTCATCCTTATATGAAAAAAAAAATTTTATATTTATTACAGGAAAAGGAAATAAAGAAAGACTTGTACCCGTTGATCAAAACACTTTAACTACAATAGAAAAGTATTTAAATGTAAGAACAGAATTTCTAAAAACAGATAAAATTGATGTCAAGTGGCTTTTTCCATCAAGAAATTCAAAGCTTGGCCATATTACAAGGCAACGTTTCCATCAACTGTTAAAAGTCTTGTGTAAAGATGCGAGTATCGATTCTAAATATGTAAGCCCTCACAAACTAAGGCATGCCTTTGCATCTCATCTACTTGCTAACGGCATGGATTTAAGATCACTGCAAATGCTACTTGGGCATTCAGATATATCTACAACACAAATTTATACTCATGTTCTTAATGATAGGCTGAAAAGTACTGTGGAAGATAATCACCCGCTATCTAAGATATTCAAAGAATAATCATAATATAAGTTGTCCTTGAAAATAGGATTTTATAATGATAAACCAACAAAATGAGTTTCACATCCGTACCCTCGAACACTACTAGAATAAACAGATCTCAGTTATTTGTGCCAGGGTCAAAGCCAGATTTATTTGAGAAAGCTTCAGCAAGCAATGCGGATATAATCTGTTTAGATCTTGAAGATGCTGTGGCGCCGCAAGATAAAGAAAAAGCAAAAGAAAATGTAATCAATGCACTAAATAATCATGACTTTGGAAAAAAAACTATTTCAGTAAGAATTAATGGATTGGATACTCATTATTGTTATAGGGATGTAGTTGACTTAATGGAGAACAGTGGTGAAAGATTAGATTTAATGATGATACCAAAAGTTGGTGTTCCAGAGGATGTTTATGCAATTGACATGTTAGTGACGCAAATAGAAGATAAAACTCAAAGACAAAAGAAAATAGGCTTTGAACTTATAGTTGAAACATCAATGGGTATAACAAACCTAGATAAGATCTTAACTGGGAGTAAAAGAATTGAGTCTCTGCACTTTGGTTACGCTGATTATGCAGCTTCAGTGAGAATGCGTACAACAAATATTGGTGGATCTAATCAAGACTATTCCATATTAACTGATGAGATTGAGGGAGAGAGAAATATTCATTGGAATGATATGTGGCATTATCCAATATCTAAAATGACAACTATTGGACGAGCGCATGGCGTAAGGATTATTGACGGTCCTTTTGGAGATTTTTCAGATCCAGAAGGTTTTAAATCTCATGCAAGAAGAACAGCAATTCTTGGATGTGAGGGAAAATGGGCAATTCACCCTAGTCAGGTAGATCTTGCAAATGAGGTGTTCACATTACCTGAAAAAGAAGTTCAAAAAGCAAGAGATATTCTTGAAGCGATGAAAAAAGCACAGGAGTCAGGTGCGGGCGCTGCAACGCTAAATGGAAAATTAATAGATGCGGCCTCAATAAGGCAAGCTGAGCAAATTATTGAGCAAACAAAATTAATAGAAACTCTTAGCAAATAATTTATCTTTGAATGAACACTTATCTTGAGTTTGAAAAGCCCATTGAGGAACTTGACAATAAGGTACATGAGCTCAAAAGCTTAAATGATAATGCTCCATCAGATAATCTTCTTGAAGAAATTACTCAAGTTGAGGATAAAATAAATGAAACCTATAAAAAGATATATTCTTCAATATCTCCTTGGCAAAGAACACTCATTGCGAGGCATCCGCAACGACCAAAAACTAGAGAATATATTCAAAATCTAATAGAGGATTTTTTTCCATTATCAGGCGATCGTTTTTTTTCAGAAGATAAAGCAATTCTTGGAGGGTTTGGTAAATTTAGAGGTAAAACAGTACTGGTTATTGGTCATGAAAAAGGACATGATACTACATCAAGAATTGAACATAATTTTGGTATGCCCAGGCCTGAGGGATATAGAAAAGCACAAAGATTAATGAAACTTGCAGAGGAATTTGATATTCCAGTAATTTCCTTTGTAGACACCCCCGGTGCTTACCCCGGAGTAGGAGCTGAACAGCGAGGACAGTCTGAAGCAATAGCAAAAACAACTGAGTGTTGTCTTTCATTGGGCGTTCCAATTGTAGCAATAATAATTGGCGAAGGAGGATCAGGCGGCGCAGTCGCTATTGGTACAGGAAATACAGTTCTCATGTTAGAAAACTCTATATATTCAGTAATTTCTCCAGAGGGCTGCTCATCAATTTTGTGGAAAGACAATACAAAAACTGTTGAGGCAGCTTCAGCTCTCAAACTTACAGCTGAAGATATGTTAAAAATAGACGTAATTGACAAAATTGTTAAAGAGCCTATAGGAGGCGCACATAGAAATCCGCATCGGATAATTGAGTCAGTTGGTGACGAAATTGAAAAATATTTAAATTTACTCTCTAATCAACATGGAAATGACCTAAAACATGCAAGACAAGAAAGATATCTTCAAATTGGAAGGTCAGGATTGTTTAGTGATAAGACATCGGCAGCAAACACAGTTCTTGATGAAAAGTTTGGAAAATCTGGAAGCAAAAAAAGGTTTTTTAAAGGGCTTTTGTCAAGATCTATTTTAGGAGTTATCGCAGGCTTATTATTTGTAGGGCTATTAGTTTATTTGTTTATCTAATCTTTCCACAACAATGTTTATATTTTTTGCCTGAACCACAGGGGCAAGGAGCATTTCTTGAAATTTTTTTATTTTTAGTGGCTAATTGGTTCGATCTTTCTGAGTCTTCTTGTAATTGATTGTTATTAAAATTTTCTCTAACTCTCATTCTAGAGAAAATCTTTGCGACATCAGACTTTAAGTTAAAGATAAGGTCTTCAAATAATCCAAAGGCTTCATTTTTGTATTCGTTAAGGGGATCTCTTTGCCCATAGCCTCTTAAGCCAATTGTTGATCTTAATTGTTCTAAGTTATTTATATGATCTTTCCATTTATCATCTAAAATTTTAAGTAGCACAGTTCTCTCTGCTTTGTTTATTAATTCTGACTCATGGCCCTTTTTTCTCTCATTATTATTTTCTTCAATGATATTATAAATCTTTTCTTTAATATTTTTTTGATCAATTTCTTGATCTAAGCTATTTAAATTCATATCGATTTTTTTTCCAAAGTATTGCATTGACTCATTTTGTAATTCATCAAGCTTCCATTGATCTACATATGATTTTTCTGGACAGTACTTATCAACTATTTCATCCGCTATATCAAATTGCATATCACTTGCGATTTCTGTAATATTTTTATTGTTCATGAGTTCTAATCTTTGATCGAAGATTGTTTTACGTTGGTCATTTAATACATCGTCGAACTTCAACAAAGTTTTTCTTATATCAAAATTTCTACCCTCAACTTTTTTTTGAGCTCTTTCTAAGGCCTTGGATATCCACGCATGCTTTATTGATTCACCTTCTTTTAATCCAAGATTTTGTAATACACTATCAATTCTATCTGATCCAAATATTCTCATTAGATCATCTTCTAAACTTATAAAAAACTTTGTTTCACCTGGATCTCCCTGCCTACCTGACCTTCCTCTTAGTTGATTATCAATTCTTCTACTCTCGTGTCTCTCACTTCCTATGACGTACAGTCCACCCGCATCAATTACCTTATTTTTTTCATTAGCAATTCTTGTTTCGAGCCCTTTTAGTTCATGGTCTTCTTTCAACTGAAGTGCATCAAATTCGTAATTTCCGCCAAGTTGAATATCTGTGCCTCTTCCTGCCATATTTGTAGCTATAGTTACTGCACCAGGTTCGCCTGCGTTAGCAATAATTTTTGCCTCTTTTTCGTGATGTTTAGCATTTAGAACCTGATGTCGTATATTTGAGTTTTTTAGTTTTCTTGAAATTTTCTCTGATTTATCAATGCTTGTTGTTCCAATTAAAACAGGCTGATTTTTTCTACTGCATTCTTTGACTTGCTCAACAATTGCATCATATTTTTCATCAGCGGTTCTATATATCTCATCTTCGTTGTCTATTCTAGAAATTGGCATGTTAGTAGGTATTTCAAAAACAGATAAATTATAAATATCTCCAAATTCTTCTGACTCTGTTGAGGCAGTACCAGTCATACCTGATATTTTATTATAAAGCCTAAAATAGTTTTGGTAAGTAATTGAAGCCAATGTTTGACTTTCGTTTTGAACTTTAACGTTCTCTTTTGCTTCTATGGCCTGATGTAAACCTTCACCATATCTTCTGCCTTCCATTGTACGACCTGTAAATTCATCAACAATGATTATGCTTCCATCTTTAATTATATAGTCCCGATCTTTCTCAAATAATTTATTAGCGCGTAACGCCTGATTTATATGATGTACAATCGTAACATTAGCAACATCATACAGTGTTCCATCTGAGATTATATTTTTCTGTTTACAAATTTGTTCTGCATGATCATTCCCTATATCAGTTAAGTTGACTGATTTAGATTTTTCATCTATCTCGAAATCTTCTTCACTTAATAGAGGAATAATTTTATTGATTGTATTATATAAAGTAGTTTTATCCTCTACAGCACCAGAGATTACTAATGGAGTTCTCGACTCGTCAATTAATATACTGTCTACTTCATCAACAATACAAAAATTATGTTCTCTCTGTACCATATTTTCTTTTTGAACCCTTAAATTATCTCTTAAATAATCAAATCCAAATTCGTTGTTAGTACCATATGTAATATCGCAATTGTATTGTTCTTGTCTTACTTTAATCCCGTAAAGCTCATTAGTTACACACCCAACTGTAAGTCCTAGGTATTTAAAAATTGATCCCATCCATTCAGAGTCTCTTTTAGCAAGATAATCATTTACAGTGACAATATGAACCCCCATTCCAGTGAGTGAATTCAGAAACGCCGCTAAAGTAGAAACCAATGTCTTACCTTCACCAGTCTTCATTTCAGCTATTCCACCTTTGTGAAGTACAATCCCCCCAATTAACTGCACATCAAAATGTCTTTGTTTTAATGTTCTTTTAGCTGCCTCGCGTACCATCGCAAAAGACTCGACCAAAAATTCATCTAAATTTTTACCTGTAGAAATTTCTGACCTAATTTCTGAGATTCTCTTGTGTAATGTTTCTTGAGAATATTTCTCAATTTCAGGCTCTAGATCATTAATCAATTGAACAGTTCTTTGAAATTCAGCTAATTTCTTTTTTTCATTGCTGCTAAAAATTGAATTTATAAAAGAGTTTAGTTTTATCATTCTGATAAATATTTGTATTTTCTATTTAATTACAAGCTTTTATACCTTAAATACTAGAAGCAATTAAGATAAAATTGTTTAATTTAAATATAGAGATAATTTTGAGAGAAAAGTTAAAAAAATCACCTTTAGCACCAAAAAGTATAAAAAAAATTCATGATATCAATGGCATTGAACTCTATGTCTATTCAGCTGGGTTATATTTTAAAAAAAGGCAAGATTTAGCAGTATTTTATTTTAAAAATAAAACTACAGTCGCTGAAGTATTCACAAAATCTTCTCTAAGATCTTGCACGCTTGATTGGAATGAAAAAAATTTAAGAAATAAAGAAATACAAGCACTAATTATAAATTCTGGAAATGCAAATACTTTTACTGGTCAGGATGGCTTTAATGCTTTGATCAAAATAAGTAAAATAGTTTCAAATAAATTCAAAGTTTCAATTAAGAAGGTTTTTTTTGCTTCTACAGGAGTTATAGGAGAAAAGTTCCCTGAGCAGAAAATAATAAATGCATTAAAAAAAAATAAATCTAATTCTAAAAACTGGCTGCAAGCAGCCAGAGCAATTATGACAACTGATACTTTCCCAAAAGCAATTTCAGTTAAAACAAGAATTGAAAACAAAACTATCACTATCACGGCGATAGCAAAAGGGTCTGGAATGATAGAGCCCAATATGGCAACAATGTTGGGATTTATATTTATTGATTGCCTAATACCTCAAAATGTCTTGCAGAAATTATTAAAAGATCTTGTAGATAATTCATTCAATCAAATAACTGTTGATGGAGATGAGTCTACAAACGACACTGTAATTATGACTAGTACTAATAGTGTTATTTTAGACAAAACTATTTCATCATCGAAAGATAAAAGAATACTAAAAATAAAAAACTCTTTATTTCCAGTTTTTAAATATTTAGCTGAACAAATTGTACGAGATGGTGAGGGCGCTACAAAATTATTAAATATAAAAGTTGAAAGTGCTAAAAATTCTCTTCAAGCAAAAAGAATTGCTAAGTCAATTTCAAATTCTCCACTTGTTAAAACAGCTTTTTATGGAAATGATCCAAACTGGGGGAGAATCGTAATGGCTATTGGCAAAACATATGAAAAAATAAACCCCAAAAAGCTCAAGATTTATATTGGTAAGCAAATAGTTGTTACTAATGGCGCAGAGTATAAAAAATTAAATTTACAAAAATTAAAAAAATATATGGCAAGACAAGAGATTGATCTAAAACTTGATCTTGGACAAGGCAATTATTCTTACGAAACACAAACATGTGACCTTTCTCACAAATATGTTGATATCAATGCAGCATACAGGACATGAAGGTAGTATTTTGTTCCTCAGCAATTATCAAAAATAAAAATGGCGAAATACTTTTAATGAGCAGAAAACAAAAGAAGTCTTTTGTCAGTTCTTGGGAGTTTCCAGGTGGAAAATTGAAAAATAACGAAAATTTTGCATTTGCATTATTCAGGGAGCTAAAAGAAGAATTAAATATCAAAATAGACATAAGCAAATTATCAAATTATAAATTTTTTAAGTATCAGTATCGTTCATTTTTATTAATGATGTATGTTTTCGAGGTAACTGAATGGACAGGAAAAATTATAAGTAAAGAAGGGGAGCTTTTAAGATGGGTTTCTGCAAAAGACTTGAAGAAAGCAAAATTATTGCCAGCAAATACTAAAGTTGTTAATTATTTTTTAAAATAACAACCTGATTCCTCAGTGAAAACTGAGACTACTTTATAATTTGCATATTCAATTGAAATTTCTTTTTTTTTCTCATCTTTATTGTAACCTAATAGTTTAATTTGGCTGAACAATTCATCGTCTGAAACTGAAGCAGCAATAACACGATCATATGCTTCATCACAATAATCACTTTTCATCTCTGAAATAAAGAAACAAAGACAATAGTGCTTTGCTGAAGCATTCAATCCAATGAAAGTTTCATCAGACTTTGCAATACTAGTATTTATAAAAAAAAATGATGTAAATATTATTAATATGTTATAAATAAATCGAGATACTTTATGCATAAAATTATAAAATTTATAACGTATTTATACTTTATTTTAATTTGGGTCAATCCATCATTAGCTATAGTTAATCAATTACCACATAATAAAACAGTCCAATGGCCAACAAATACATGGCCAGAAAATTTTATAGATATTGATGACAAAGAATTTAGTAAAATTATTAATTATACTTTTTCTGATGACTCTTATGGTGAATTAGGACGCACGAATGCACTTTTAATTATTCAAGATGGAAGTATTGTTTATGAAAATTACAATTCTCCTATTACAAAAGATACAAAACTTGTCTCCTATTCAATGGCAAAAAGCTATATTGGTCTATTGACTGGAATGATGATTGATAGGGGATTCATACTATCGAAAGATGAAACAAATCTCTTGCAAAGATGGGATGATAATAGAAAAAATATTTCCATAGGACATATGCTTAATATGCAGTCAGGGCTGGATTATGTTGAGGAATATGATTTTGGCGGAAGGTCAGATACATTAGAGATGTTATTTGGGCAGGGAAGATTTGATCAAGCTGGGTTTGCATCATCCATGAAACTAACAAAGGATACTTACTATGCCGCAGGTTTTGGTGGGCAATATATATTAATTATTCCATCTAAGGATATGATCGTTGTTCGATTAGGTGAAACTTATATGGAAGATGAGAAAGTTATTGAAAATATTTCTGAAATCATAAGTTACTTTGATAATAGGATCTAAATTTATGAGCGATCACATAATTATTTATTCATCCTATAATTGTGGATATTGCGACTTAGCAAAAAAACTCCTTGATAAAAAACAAATTAAATATCAAGAAATTAACATTCAAGACGATCCCTCCCAAAGAGATATTATGTTAGGGAGAGCTAATGGAAAAAGAACTGTTCCACAAATTTTTTTTAAAGAGCTGCATATTGGTGGATTTGAAGAATTAAATAGGCTTGAGATGTCGGGAACACTTGATAAAATTTTGAATGAAAAATAATTTAATAGCCGCCTGTCTTCAGCTTACATCAAGTTCAGATATCTATAAAAACTTAAAAGAGACAATAGATCTTTCAAATAAAGCTATTGATAAAGGTGCCTCCTTTATTTCAACACCAGAAGTTACAAATATTATCTCATTAGATCGACAAAAATTAAAAAGGTCAGTATTTATGGAGAAGGACGACCCATTTCTCATTGAATTTATAAAAATTGCAAAGAAAAAATCAGTATGGATATTGCTTGGTTCTATTGTTATCAAAGACAATAAGAACAAATTGTATAATCGCTCTTATTTGATAAACAGCAAAGGCAACATTCAATGTAAGTACGATAAAATTCATATGTTTGATGTGAAAATATCTAAAAAAGAAAGCTATAAAGAATCCAAAATCTTTAAACCAGGTAAAAAAGTTGTGGTTACTAATACACCTTGGGGAAAAATTGGTTTATCAATTTGTTATGATTTAAGATTCCCTGAGCTTTATAGAAAACAAGTGATGATGGGGGCAAAGTTAATTACTATTCCTTCAGCATTCACAACCACTACAGGTAAAGCTCACTGGCATAATCTTATAAAAACACGAGCTATTGAAAATGGTTCTTATGTTTTAGCAGCTGCGCAATATGGAAAAAATTCATTAAAGCGCCATACCTATGGACACAGTCTAATTGTATCTCCTTGGGGTGAGATATTGGCTGAAAAAAAGGCAGGAAAAGGCATTATAATGGCTAGTTTGGACTTTAAAAAACTTGCTAAAATTAGAGCTAAAATACCAAGTTTCAGGGCACAAATATTGAAATAAACAATATAATTACAATATAAAGTTATTATGATCGTTTTTAATTTACAATGCAGTGAATGTTCTCATTCATTTGAAGGCTGGTTTGGTTCGTCCAAGTCATGTGAAAAACAAATCAAAAAAAAGCTAGTTCAATGTGTTTCGTGCGGATCCTCAAATATTACTAAGGAACTTTCAAGGCCAAATGTATCTGTAAAAAAAACTAATATTACTCCAAACGAAAATGCACTCAGAGACTTTCGAAATAAAGTAAAAGAAGTAAATAAATTTGTTAAACAAAATTTTGAGTTTGTCGGAGACCAGTTTGCATACGAAGCAAGAAAAATTCACTACAGTAAATCTAATAAAAAGCCAGTATACGGCAATGCAACTAAAGAAGAAGTTACTGAATTAAATGATGAGGGTATTGAGGTAACTTCTATTCCATGGATAAAAGAAAATAATTAATTTTTTTTTCCAGAAACAATAAAATTTGCATCCATTCTTTTGGACATAAACCATTCGTCTCTTAATGGATTATAATTTACACCTGTATCACTAATCACATCAAAGTTGTTCTGAATAAAAAAAGAGTAAATGTCCTCAGGTGTTAAAAATTTATTCCAATCATGTGTGCCTTTTGGAAGAAATCCTAATACATATTCAGCCATAAATTTTGCAAAAATAAGTGAAAAGATAGATTTATTAATAGTTGCTATAAACATTATGCCATTACCAGATACCAGGCCACTACATTCTTTAATAAAATTTTTTGGATTATTTACATGCTCTATGACTTCCAAATTTAAAATGATGTCATACTTTTTATTTTTGTTAAGATTTTCTGCAGTTGTATTAATATAATTAATATCTAAATTATTTTCTTCAGCATGAATTTTTGCAGTGATGCAATTTTTCTCTAAAGCATCAATGCCGGTTACTTCTGCGCCCAACCTTGCCAATGGTTCACACATTAGTCCCCCACCACATCCAATATCCAAAACTGATAATCCCTTTAAAGGTAATCCATTTTTTTTGTCTATTGCATAATGATCTTTAATTGTATTGATTATATATTCCAATCTTATGGGATTAAATTTATGCAGTGTTTTAAACTTGCCATCATGTTTCCACCATTCCTTGGCTAGGTTTTTAAACTTATCAATTTCAGTTTTATCAATCGAAGAAATGTCCATAAATCAATTGTTTAACTAATACTTGATTAAAGTATCGTATTAAAGTAATCCTTGTTTCTGTTTAGAGTAGTACGTAACACAATTTAATAACGAAAAGTCAAATGTCCACTATAGTTTTAAAATTTGGCGGAACATCAGTAGCTACAACTGAATTAATTGAATCCGCAGCTAATATTGTCAAATCAGAATATGATAAAGGCAATAATATAGTTGTAGTTGTTTCCGCTATGTCTGGAGCCACTAATCAGCTAATAGAGCATGTCGATAAGATAAATTATAATGATGATAGTGAATACGATGTTGTTGTTTCATCAGGAGAGCAAGTAACAGCAGGATTAATGTCACTGGCTCTAAAAAAAATTGGCCTACCATCTCGATCCTGGCTTGGTTGGCAAGTCCCAATAATTACTAGAGGCTCTCATAGAAACTCATTTATTGATAAAGTTATACCAGATAAAATCATTAACGATTTTGAAAACAAAAAGATTGCTGTCGTAGCTGGTTTTCAAGGTATTTCAAATGAGGGTAGAATTACAACTATTGGTCGTGGAGGTTCAGATAACACCGCAGTATTCATTGCTTCAGCAATAAAAGCTGAAAGGTGCGATATTTATACTGATGTTGATGGAGTTTACACTTCCGATCCTAGAATGACAGAAAATGTAAGAAGACTCGATAAAATTTCTTATGAAGAGATGATCGAAATGGCTTCACAAGGGGCCAAAGTTTTGCAAACAGCTTCAGTTGAATCTGCAATGAGTAATGATGTAGACGTATATGTTCGATCAACATTCAGTCCGTCTGATAAGGGAACTTTAATTTCAAATGATGTAAATCATGAAAATGACAGGGCAGTAACAGGAGTTGCTTATTCTAAAGATGAGGCAAAAATAACTCTTATTGATGTGGAAGATAAACCGGGAGTTGCTGCAGAGATTTTTAATAAGCTTGCAGAGAATTCAGTTAATGTTGATATGATTGTTCAGAACAATTTTATTGAAAGAAAAATGACAAATCTTACTTTTACGATCCCAATGATAGATCTAGATAAAGCATTAAAAATTTTAGAAAATTTAGGAAAAAAACTTAAAATTTCAAAAGTTTTAAACGAAAAAAATCTCTCAAAAGTTTCGATTATTGGATCAGGAATGAGAAATCAACCAGGTATAGCTGCAAAAATGTTTGAATGCCTATCCAAAAATAAAATCAATATTGAAGTAATATCAACATCTGAAATAAAGATAAGCGTCTTAATAGATAAAGATAAAACTGAAGAGGCTGTAAATGCGCTACACACTGTATTTCAGCTCGACCAGATATAGTGCCTATGCATGATATTAACTACTATTCTATAAGAAATAATCATTTTGGGTAAATGATGGGTTTATTTTTTTTAGATTAAGGTTTAATTAATTTAGAGTATATGTACAAAAATTTTCTATTACAACTTAAGAACCAGAGAGAAGCAAGGGGCTGTTCAGTAGATGATTTAAGTAAAGAGACAAAAATTTCAAAAAAAGTTATTTTTAAAATTGAAAATCTTAATGAAAGTGAAGTGGACTCATTTCCACAAAAGCATCTTCTTTTTTTATACGCTAAACACCTAGGTGTAGAGGTTCCTGAAAAAAAAATTAGTTTTACTCGTCCCTCAATAGAAAATTCTTCTAAATTATCGAACAATCTAACAGCTGCTAATTCTACTTTATCGCTGATAAATAATTTTAAATTCCAAATTCTATTACCATTATTTTTAGTTGTTATAATTCTAAGCTTTAATTATTCTTTAAAAAATAACAATTTATCTGTTGAATTGAAATTAGATAATACTGAAATAATAATTCAAAATGATCTAGAAAACAATTTAGCTGAGAATAAATTTTTTAATTTTAATCAAACAAATACAGAAAAATTAAATCTGCCCTTAAGTAATTCTAAACAATCTGCTAGCTTATCCGATAATAAGCAAAATTTTTTGGAAACTGTAAGTTTATCGATATTATTTGACAATGAAGTTTGGATAGAGGTTGATAATACAAAGGAAATATTAATTAGTCAGGTTTTCAAAGAGGGCGAAGAGCTTAATCTTGAGGTATCAAAAAATGACGAAATATTTGTAACCTCGGGAAATATGGGTCTCATTTCAATAAAAGTTAACAACGGCAAATTAAAATTTCTAGGCTCTATAGGCGAGATGGGTAGAAAACAGATTTTTTAAGTTTTCAAATCAACTCTTTCATTATATTTAATACCTACCTAATTTATAAATAATTATGAGTCAGTACTCTCAAAACAAAATAATACGCCGGCGTACAAAGAAGATTAAGGTTGGAAGTGTAGAAGTTGGTGGCGATGCAAAAATTTCTGTGCAATCAATGACGAACACGCTTACATCAGATGTCAATGCAACTGTAAAACAAATCAATGATTTAGTATCTGAAGGCGCGGATATCGTTAGAGTGTCTTGTCCCGATCAAGAGTCTACAAAATCTCTTAAAGAGATCATTAATAATGTGGATGTACCAATCGTTGCAGATATTCACTTTCACTACAAGCGTGCGATCGAAGCTGCTGATGCGGGCGCTGCTTGCTTAAGAATAAATCCTGGCAATATTGGAGTGGATAAAATTATTGAGGTTATTGATGCAGCTAAACAAAATAACGTTTGTATGCGCATAGGAGTAAATGCAGGCTCTATTGATGAAAAAATTCTAAAAAAATACAGTGAACCCTGTGCTGATGCCTTAGTCGAGAGCGCAATAGCAAATATACGCCTACTTGAGGACAATAATTTTTATAATTTTAAAATAAGTGTAAAAGCATCAGATGTATTTACTACAATTGAAGCCTATGAAAAATTAGCAAAACTTTGTGATTATCCGTTTCATGTTGGATTAACAGAAGCAGGAACTTATTTATCGGGTTCAATTAAGTCATCCATAAGTATTGGCAATCTTCTCTCACAAGGGATTGGAGATACAATTAGAGTGTCATTAACAGCAGATCCAGTAGAGGAAATTAAAGTAGGTCACGAGATATTGAAGAGTTTGAATTTAGGATCTAGGGGTATTAAAATTATTTCCTGCCCTTCTTGTGCTAGACAGGCTTTCCCAGTAATTGATACAGTTCGTGAGCTTGAAAGACGATTGTCACATATTAAAGATCCTATAACTCTCTCAATTATTGGCTGTGTTGTAAACGGTCCAGGAGAAGCATTAAATAGTGATATTGGGGTAACCGGCGGTGGAAAGGGGAATAATATGATTTATTTATCAGGTGTTGCTGACCATAAAATAAAAAATCCCGAAATAGTTGATCACGTTGTTAATCTTGTAGAGAAAAAGATTCAATCACTCCATGATTAAGCAAGATGAATTAGAAAAAATTCAAGATAAATACAAAAATCTTGAAAACGAATTAAATCAATCAGTAAATGACAAAGATAAATATGTATCTCTTTCAAAAGAATATGCTGATTTAAAACCTTTATATGATCAAGTTAACTTATATTTAGCTCAACAGTCAGAATTAGAAGAATTAAATAGTGTTATCAACGGTAACGATGCTGATTTGATAGAAATAGCTAAATCTGAAATCAATAATGTCAAAGAAAAATTATTAGCGGCTGAAAATGTCTTGAAAGAATTAATGATACCAAAAGATCCATTGGATAAAAAAAATGTAATTCTAGAAGTCAGAGCTGGTACTGGTGGCGATGAAGCGGCCTTATTTGCTAATGATCTTTTGCGCATGTATCAGCGCTATGCTGAAAATCAGGGCTGGAAAATTGAATATATTTCTATTTCAGACTCTGAAAAAGGAGGCATTAAAGAAGCAGTTGCGAAAATTTCAGGTAGCAGTGTTTATTCAAAACTTAAGTTCGAGTCCGGTGTCCATCGAGTTCAAAGAGTTCCAGAGACTGAGTCTCAGGGAAGAGTTCACACTTCTGCAGCGAGTGTAGTTGTATTACCTGAAGCCGAGGATCTAGATATTCAAGTCGACGATAAAGATATTAGAGTTGATGTATTTAGATCTAGTGGTGCAGGAGGGCAGCATGTTAATACAACTGATAGTGCAGTTAGAATAACTCATCTTCCATCTGGTATCGTCGTACAACAACAGGATGAAAAATCTCAACATAAGAATAAAGCCAAAGCTATGCTGGTTTTGAAAACAAGATTATATGATTTCGAGCGTAAAAAACAGGACGATGATATAGCGGACAAAAGAAAATCACAGATAGGTTCAGGTGATAGATCAGAAAGGATCAGGACCTATAATTTTCCTCAGGGAAGAGTGACTGATCATCGCATAAATTTAACACTCTACAAACTAGAACAAATATTAAATTCTACAGGATTAGAGGAGGTTATCACAAATCTAATACTTGAAGATCAAGAAAGATGATATGTCCTTATTAAAGAAACTTCTATATTCTGAAGATTCTTCTATACCTATTTTAGAAAAAAAAATACTTTTGAAGTATATTCTAAATACTTCTGATGAAGAAATTAATATCAGTCACAATAAGCCATTAGATCATATTGAATTGGGTCAATATAAAGAACTAATTCAAAGAAGAAAAAAAAGTGAGCCTATTGCATACATAATTAATGAAAAAGAATTTTGGAAAGATACATTTTTTGTAGATAATTCAGTATTAATTCCAAGACCAGACAGCGAAATTATCATTGAAGCTGCTATCAAATACTTTCCTGATACAAACCAAAATCTTAAAATATTAGATCTAGGCACAGGTTCCGGATGCCTGATAATATCCCTTCTAAAGGAATTTAAAAATAGTCAGGGTATAGGCATCGATTTCGATAAAAAGGCTTTAAAGGTAGCGAAGCAGAATAAAAGTAATTTACTAAATGAAAATAGATTAAAATTTTGCCGTGCAGATTTTTCTGAATTCAATACAATAAATTATGACCTCATAGTTTGTAATCCACCATATATCTCAACCTCATCAAAAGATAATATGCTCAAGGATGTTCAAGACTTCGAGCCTGAAATTGCTCTTTTTGCGAAAGAAAATGGATTAAAGTGTTTTAAAATGGTTTTAGATAATCTAATTAACTATGAAAATAAAAAACAATTGATCATCTTTGAAATCGGTTACAATCAATTAAAACCAATTCAAAAACTGTTAAAAAATACTGGTTTTCAGGTTATTTCAGTAGAAAATGACATCTCTGATATACCAAGGTGTGTCCTTACAAAAAGAATATAAATAAAAACTTGATTAATTTTGAACTTAACACTAATTTACGTAGTCTCGAATAATTAATCACCTAAAAAATTAGGTTTAAATTTCAAAGTGAAAAATAGAAGAAGTCGACCTTTTAAAAGGTCAAATAATAGGAACAATGATAACTTTGCTAATGGTAATAACAATACCAGAGTTAGAGGTAATCTATCCACAGTTCTTGAAAAGTATAAGGTCTTAGCAAAAGATGCGGCAGCATCAGGCGATTATGTAGGTGCGGAAAACTATTTGCAGCATGCTGAACATTACAGCAGACTAATCAATGATCGCCAAGATCGTTATAATGAGAAGAATGCCTCGATGAAAACTAATGGAAATGTAGCCACTAGCGTTGATAAGACTGTTGAAACATTAGATCCTGCAAAAGCTATTGAAGAAGCTAATTCATAGAGCTTAATTCAGATACTTCAGCATTAATTCTATCTTTCTCAGCTAAAAATATTTCCAAGCTTTTATCTTTAAGTTGTTTACCTGAAGGTAATTTCATTTTCATTGGATTAATTCTTTTCCCATTGAAGACTACTTCATAATGTAAATGAGGGCCTGTAGATAGTCCCGTATTTCCAACATAGCCAATTACCTGTCCTTGACGGACTTTAACGTTTTTTTGTATACCTGAAGCGTATTTGCTCAGGTGAGAGTAACTAGTTTTATACCCATTGAGATGTTTGATACGAATATACTTTCCAGCTCCCCCATTATTGCCAACAAATTCTATATAGCCTGTGCCTGCAGCCATTATAGGTGTTCCACTAGGCGCTGCAAAATCAACTCCTTGATGTTTTTTATTGTAACCCAAAATTGGATGTTTTCTCATTCCGAAACCTGAGGATAGCCTTGCCCCATTAATTGGTGTTTTCATGAGCGCTTTAGTTGCGCTCTTACCATCACTATTAAAGTATTCAACAAATTCATCACCCTCTGATTGAAATCTATAAAGCTCATAGGTTTCATCATTAAGAATAATTTCTGAAAAATAAATCTTTCCAAATTTTATATAATTGTTTTGTGAGTCTGTATAAACATCAAAAAATATTTTGATCTTATTTCCTTTTCTAATATCTCTTTGAAAATCGATATCAAAACTATACAGTTGTACAAACTCCATAATAACTTCATCTGGTGTGTCTATTTTTTTAAGAGACTCATAAATACTGTTATGGATTTCAACTTCATAAAGTTTGAACTTATTAAATAGTTTTTTTTTGTCTTCGCCAGCAACAAACTTATTATTAATTTTCTTTACATAGATTTTTTTTTCAATATCAGGATATATAATTATTTCATTAATTATCTTCTTATCATTAATGGACTTCGTGTAAGTTTCAATAAGTGTTCCAACTTTTAATTTTCTTAAATCTATTTTTTTAGATATAATATTTACAACATCATTAATTTCTTCATCTTCAAGATCTGCTTGCTTTAAGGCTCCGGTAAAAGTCTCTCCTTCTTCTAAGTAGTATTTTTGGACGAGTGTAAAATCAATTTCCAGTTTTTTCTCAATATGAATTGGGACTTCATCTGTTATATTTTTCTTAGAAACTTTATTTTCTTTTGCTAAATTTTCTCCAAACGAAATAGACAAAATATATGAAATGCCAAGTAAGAAGATAAAGCTCAGTAACAGAATAATCTGATTTCTATTGATGAAGGTCATTTTGGGATATTGGTATAAACACTTTTAGAGTTTTTTCATAAATATTATTTTTGATTGATGTGAAGCTCTTACTTAATCCAATAAGTAATTGAATTCGTTATATAATTTCAATTCTCTAAAAACGTTAGTTTTCTGCCTTTTATGTTCTTTGCTGCTTGACTTTTTGGCTCTATACAGTAAAAAACGCTCACCCTTGTTCGGTGATGCTCTGAGCTTGCGGCATATGACTATTTATAGTCTTAATATAATCTATCCGGCATTTAATTCCTTATCTTAAGGGTTAGGACTTTACGCTTGTGTGATTATGCTATTGGAAAAGTAAATTGAAAGAGAAACGTGGGCGGTAATTCCGCAGTACAGAATAATCGTACACGTTTATTGGATTGCATAATTTATTTTATGCAACTCCGCCAATAAGTTTGTGTGCGTCATTTTTAAACTTGAGAGTTTGATCATGGCTCAGAATGAACGCTGGCGGCACGCTTAACACATGCAAGTCGAACGAGATCTTCGGATCTAGTGGCAGACGGGTGAGTAACGCGTGGGAACCTGCCCAGTAGTAGAGAATAACTTGGGGAAACTTAAGCTAATACTTTATACGTCCTTCGGGAGAAAGCTTTATGCGCTATTGGATGGGCCCGCGTTAGATTAGTTTGTTGGTGAGGTAATGGCTCACCAAGACGACGATCTATAGCTGGTCTGAGAGGATGATCAGCCACACTGGGACTGAGACACGGCCCAGACTCCTACGGGAGGCAGCAGTGGGGAATATTGGACAATGGGGGCAACCCTGATCCAGCGATGCCGCGTGAGTGATGAAGGCCTTAGGGTTGTAAAACTCTTTCGTCAGGGAAGATAATGACGGTACCTGAAGAAGAAGATCCGGCTAACTCCGTGCCAGCAGCCGCGGTAATACGGAGGGGTCTAGCGTTATTCGGAATTACTGGGCGTAAAGCGAGCGTAGGCGGATTTGTAAGTTGGAGGTGAAATCCCAGAGCTTAACTCTGGAACTGCCTTCAAAACTACATTTCTAGAGTTTGGTAGAGGAGAGTGGAATTCCTAGTGTAGAGGTGAAATTCGTAGATATTAGGAGGAACACCAGTGGCGAAGGCGACTCTCTGGGCCAATACTGACGCTGAGGTTCGAAAGCATGGGTAGCGAACAGGATTAGATACCCTGGTAGTCCATGCAGTAAACGATGAGTGCTAGATGTTGGGAGTTTAAACTTCCAGTATCGCAGTTAACGCGTTAAGCACTCCGCCTGGGAAGTACGGCCGCAAGGCTAAAACTCAAATGAATTGACGGGGACCCGCACAAGCGGTGGATCATGTGGTTTAATTCGAAGATACGCGAAGAACCTTACCGGCTCTTGACATACCAATCGCGGACTTAAGAGATTAAGTCTTTCACTTCGGGTGGATTGGATACAGGTGCTGCATGGCTGTCGTCAGCTCGTGTCGTGAGATGTTGGGTTAAGTCCCGCAACGAGCGCAACCCTTACCTTCAATTGCCAGCACGTGATGGTGGGAACTTTGAAGGAACTGCCGGTGATAAGCCGGAGGAAGGTGGGGATGACGTCAAGTCCTCATGGCCCTTACGGGCCGGGCTACACACGTGATACAATGGTAACTACAAAAGGCAGCGAAGGAGCGATCTGGAGCAAATCTCAAAAAGTTACCTCAGTTCGGATTGCACTCTGCAACTCGAGTGCATGAAGTTGGAATCGCTAGTAATCGTAGATCAGCGCGCTACGGTGAATACGTTCCCGGGTCTTGTACACACCGCCCGTCACACCATGGGAGTTGGTTTTACCTGAAGCTGGTTCGCTAACCGTAAGGAGGCAGCCAACCACGGTAAGATTAGCGACTGGGGTGAAGTCGTAACAAGGTAACCGTAGGGGAACCTGCGGTTGGATCACCTCCTTTCTAAGAGTAATTTTTTGAGTTCTTAGGAATTTAAAAAATATTTTACTTAGTAATTATATGTGGCTTACCGTCCTCGTTTCTCTTTCATTGTTTAAAACTATAAAGCCTTACGTTTGGGCTTGTAGCTCAGTCTGGTTAGAGCGCACCCCTGATAAGGGTGAGGTCGGTAGTTCGAGTCTACCCAGGCCCACCATGACGTGGTATCTCTTGGGGCTGTAGCTCAGCTGGGAGAGCACCTGCTTTGCAAGCAGGGGGTCACCGGTTCGATCCCGGTCAGCTCCACCAAGTTTTAAGCTTTTCCATTTACATCGTGAAGTGACATCAATACTAAATTAAAATTTTATTGAGAATTCAAATCTAAGTGTCACAAGAAACATAAGTTTGTTTTTTGTACATAGAATAATCAAGCGTTTAAGAGCATTTGATGGATGCCTTGGCACACAAAGGCGATGAAGGACGTAGTACGTTGCGATAAGCTTCGGGGAGTGACGAACACACTTTGATCCGAAGATTTCCGAATGGGATAACCCAACTCTTTTGAGTTATTGCTAACTGAATACATAGGTTAGTAAAGCGAACCCAGTGAACTGAAACATCTAAGTAACTGGAGGAAAGGATATCAACCGATACTCCGTAAGTAGTGGCGAGCGAAAGCGGACCAGGCCAGTAGCATTAATTGTATAACCAGAATTACCTGGAAAGGTAAACCATAGAAAGTGATAGTCTTGTATGGGTAATGACAGTTAATGTTCTCGAGTAAGACGGGACACGTGAAATCTTGTCTGAATATGGGGGGACCACCCTCCAAGCCTAAGTACTCTTGTGTGACCGATAGTGAACTAGTACCGTGAGGGAAAGGTGAAAAGAACCCCGACGAGGGGAGTGAAATAGATCCTGAAATTGAATGCTTACAAGCTGTCGAAGCCCGTAAGGGTGACGGCGTACCTTTTGTATAATGGGTCAGCGAGTTAGTTTAAAGTGCAAGCTTAAGCCATAAGGTGTAGGCGTAGCGAAAGCGAGTCTTAATAGGGCGACAGTACTTTGGATTAAACCCGAAACCGAGTGATCTAGCCATGAGCAGGTTGAAGATAAGGTAACACTTATTGGAGGACCGAACCAGTTGACGTTGAAAAGTCTTTGGATGACTTGTGGTTAGGGGTGAAAGGCCAATCAAACTCGGATATAGCTGGTTCTCCGCGAAAACTATTTAGGTAGTGCGTCATATGAATACCATCGGGGGTAGAGCACTGGATGGGCAAGGGGGGAGAGATCCTTACTAAGTCCAACCAAACTCCAAATACCGGTGAGTAATGTATGGCAGACAGACTACGGGTGCTAAGGTCCGTAGTCAAAAGGAAAACAGTCCAGACCAACAGCTAAGGTCCCCAAGTTATTGTTAAGTGGGAAAGGATGTCGGACGACCAAAACAGCCAGGAGGTTGGCTTAGAAGCAGCCATCCTTTAAAGAAAGCGTAACAGCTCACTGGTCTAATTAAGTTATCCGGCGCCGAAGATGTAACGGGGCTAAACAATACACCGAAGCTTTGGACACAATTTATTGTGTGGTAGCGGAGCGTTCCGTAAGTTGTTGAAGGGAGACTCGTAAGAGCTCCTGGAGATATCGGAAGTGAGAATGCTGACATGAGTAGCGACAAACAGAGTGAGAAACTCTGTCGCCGAAAATCCAAGGGTTCCTGCGCAAGGCTAATCCGCGCAGGTTGAGTCGGCTCCTAAGGCGAGGACGAAAGTCGTAGTCGATGGGAACAAGGTTAATATTCCTTGACCAGGTGAGATGTGACGAATGACGTAAGTTGTCTATCCTTATATGGATTGGTTATGCAGCGAAGTTGTTCCAGGAAATAGCCTCACCATAGACCGTACCCGAAACCGACACAGGTGGATAGGTAGAGTATACCAAGGCGCTTGAGAGAACTATGCTGAAGGAACTCGGCAAATTGCCTCTGTAACTTCGGAAGAAGGAGGACCTATATTTGGGCAACCAGATGTAGGTGGCACAGAAATGGGGGTAGCAACTGTTTATTAAAAACACAGGACTCTGCAAAGCCGTAAGGCGAAGTATAGGGTCTGACGCCTGCCCGGTGCCGGAAGATTAAAGTGAGTGGTGCAAGCTACGACCTGAAGTCCCGGTGAACGGCGGCCGTAACTATAACGGTCCTAAGGTAGCGAAATTCCTTGTCGGGTAAGTTCCGACCTGCACGAATGGCGTAATGATTTCCCCGCTGTCTCCAGCGTAGACTCAGCGAAATTGAATTCTCCGTGAAGATGCGGAGTACCCGCGGTTAGACGGAAAGACCCCGTGCACCTTTACTATAGCTTTACATTGGTATTAGAAATTACATGTGTAGGATAGGTGGTAGACTTTGAAGTGGAAGCGCCAGCTTTCATGGAGTCGTCCTTGAAATACCACTCTTGTAATTTTTGATATCTAACTGCGGTCCATTATCTGGATCCAAGACAGTGTATGGTGGGTAGTTTGACTGGGGCGGTCGCCTCCCAAAAAGTAACGGAGGCGTGCGAAGGTAGGCTCAAGCTGGTCGGAAATCAGCTGTTGAGTGCAATGGCATAAGCCTGCCTGACTGCAAGACTGACAAGTCGAGCAGAGTCGAAAGACGGTCATAGTGATCCGGTGGTTCTGAGTGGAAGGGCCATCGCTCAACGGATAAAAGGTACGCCGGGGATAACAGGCTGATACCGCCCAAGAGTTCATATCGACGGCGGTGTTTGGCACCTCGATGTCGGCTCATCACATCCTGGGGCTGGAGCAGGTCCCAAGGGTTCGGCTGTTCGCCGATTAAAGTGGTACGCGAGCTGGGTTTAGAACGTCGTGAGACAGTTCGGTCCCTATCTGCCGTGGGTGTTGAAGAATTGAGAGGAGTTACTCCTAGTACGAGAGGACCGGAGTGAACGTACCAATGGTGTACCAGTTGTCGTGCCATCGGCATAGCTGGGTAGCCAAGTACGGACGGGATAACCGCTGAAAGCATCTAAGCGGGAAGCCTCCCTCGAAACGAATTCTTCCATGAGAGTCGTGGTAGACCACCACGTTGATAGGTCAGGTGTGGAAGTGCAGCAATGCATGAAGCTAACTGATACTAATAACTCGATCGGCTTGATTTTCTATGTACTAGAAACGAACTAGTAATAAACAAGCAACACTAAGATAAATTATAAAATTTTTTAGTATTGATTTCACGATTGGTTGACCTGGTGGTTTTAGCGGAGAGGTAACACACGATCCCATTTCGAACTCGAACGTTAAGGGCTCCAGCGCCGATGGTACTTTGTCTTAAGGCATGGGAGAGTAGGACATTGCCAGGTCTACTAATCGTGAATTGTTACTTTACGCAACATTAATTTATCTTTTACTCATATACAAAAAAATAGTGTTCATTAAAACTATTAAAATCTGACTAAATATATTTAATAACTTGTACGAAACAACGATCACTACAATATTAAAAAAATTTGAATTAAAAAACGTCGACGTATAAGCCAAAAGAAGTTCAAAGGCACCAAAGAAATTTGTAAAAGCCAGAATAGAGTAAATTACAAGTGACGTTGACATCCATAAGAATGAAGAAATATAAAAACTTATATTAAAATGGAATAGTTTGAATATTTGTAAAAAAACAAAACATTCAAATAAGCCTTGAATAAAAAGAAGTAAGGTAATTACTACAAGAAGCAGTTTTTTTTTAGAAACTAATTTTCTAACATTTGTAAAATCATTTATAACATTCCTCAATCTTTGAAAATCTTGTAACTTTGTAAGTATTTTATTAACAATATAATTCCGATAATTGTAAAAAACAAAAAATGAAATAGATGTCACCAATAAAAGTAAGAATAAATAGGTGAAATTTATCGATGTAATTGTTAAGAAACCAAAAACAGCTGAAAGTATAAAGAAAACAATTATTCTTTGGATATAAAAAAAAACTTGTCCAGTAGAATATTCAGCAAAATTTATATTCTGTTCTAAACTAAATTTAAAATATTTGAATATTAACCCAGATCCAGGCAATAGCTGATTTACAATACCACCCTGAATAAAGGTATTTGTAATTCTACTAAAATTTAATTTTTTTTCTGTTAATGAAGATAATAATAAATAAAATAAATATGAAATGTTTATATTTAAAATTATTAATAAAAAAATTAATAACAAAGTGTCTGGAACAAAAAATAAATTGAAATTTATGCCTGAGTTCTCAAAAAATATCAGTCTTGATATTAAGATTATAGATGCAATGGAAAAGATAAGCTGAAAAATTATTTTTATTTTCATTGTTTATAACTTAATGTATAGCTTAAAAAAATAAATCAATTTACAAATTATATTGCATAAAGAACTTAAACTTTTATACATTATTCATTCAATATAAGTCCAATAAGTTTTTTATATATGGTTTAATTTTTTTATTTTGGGTGAAATGTACTTTAACGCAAAAAATAACTACTTTCATGGCATAATGTTTCATCATTTTCACGATGATGTTATTCATAAAAGAGGCCAAGGATCAATCTCAAAAGATGAATTTTACAAGTTAATCCGATTTATAGGACAAGAAAATATTTTAGATGCAGAAGTATTTCTTGATAAGTTAAGTAATAATAAAATAAAACAAAACGAAGTATGTTTTACATTCGATGATGCAATAAAATGCCAATTAGACATTGCGTTAACAGTCTTAGAAGACTTAAAAAATAAAGACTTATTTTTTTGTTTATACGTCAATATTTGACGGAAGACCTGATTATTTAGAAGTATTTAGATATTTTAGAATGAATTATTTTGACTCTATTGACGATTTTTATTCAATTTTTTTTGATACTTTAGATTATGATTTTGAGAGTTTTTTGGATGGTAAAAAATCTCTGATTAGAACTATAAAAGAAAGGTACAACTTTTATTCTTATGAAGATTTATAATTTATAGTTATAAAAAAATCTTAATTCTTTTTAAAATATTTACTAGTCATCAATAACCCAATTGTTAAAAATATATAAACATTTACCCAATTGTTAAAAATAGATAAATGAGGCATTATAGGCCAAATTTGTACAAATAAAGATATAATTAAACAAACCGAGTAATCGTTCATAGCATATTTCTTCCAAAATAAAATATTTGTAGCCTGTTTTAAAAGCAAATATGATAGGTACAGTAAAAAAATCACTAAAGGAAAAATTCCAAGCATCCCTGTCTCAGCTAATAATTGAAGATAGATATTGTGAGGATGAGTATTGCAGCTATTATTCTCGTCCCAGCTTTCTATAGTCTTTGTATGTCCAAATATGTCTTTAGCATATTTTTTGTCTGAGCATTTTGTTCTAAATAGTTTAGGGCCTACGCCAAATACTTTATTATCTAAAAACATATTAAATGATGACTCATATAGGAGATCATGTTCTGGTGAAAATGTAATTCCAGCACCAAACTGATTTAAAGTTTGAGTAACCATTCTTTGCTTAACAAGACTACTTGTATTAATTAAAGTGAAAATTATTAGTGCAGATAAAATAATTGTAAGTAATCTAACGAATTTCCATTTTGAAATGAGCATTAAGATCAAAAAAGTAAAAGACGTTAAAATAAAGAAAGATGTTCTTTCACCACTTAAAAAAATTATTACATCAGAAGCAATAAAAATTAACATTATTAAAATCACATAGGTCTTAGATTTATAGTAATAAAGTATACCAATTGCCAGTAACAACGGAATAATTCTTGCTAAGTAGTGACCAATCAGCTTTGTTTCATCAAAAAGTGAGAGTCTATAACCATCATAGCTATATCCTAATAAATTCTGACCGAAGATAAATTGAATTAACCCATCTGATACGACTAAAGTAATCATAATTAAAATTACAATGAATAATTTTTTTAGAACATTTGAATTTCTTTCAATGATCGATTTAACTGCGTATGCAAAAACTCCAAATCTAAAGAAAAATAACGAAGACTCAAATGACAAGAATGGATCATCACTTAGAGCTGATCTTAGAATTAAGTATAAACACCATAAGAAAAAAATCTTGCCAAAATAATCAAGCGCATAAATATTGTATTCTTGGTTATAAATCTTTTTAATCAGAAATATCATACACATCATTGAAAGCGCTAGATCAGGAAGAAAAGGCCCTGTAATAAGTACTACAGGAATAGATAAAAGAAGAAACTCCTCAATTCTTGTAATATTTTTATACATACGACTGATGAACTATATCATACGAAATAATTTATAGATATAGATTGATATTTTTGTTGACTTACAATTAATGATCAAATAACAGTTTTCTGTTTATCGCGGGGTGGAGCAGTCTGGTAGCTCGTCAGGCTCATAACCTGAAGGTCGTAGGTTCAAATCCTACCCCCGCAACCAAACTATCCGCGTTTCTTTAACACTAATCGTATATGATTTCCTCTTTCAGAATTATCAATCAATGTTTGTAATGTATTCATATTCTTTGATAGAAATTGCGAAAATCTTTTATTGCCATGATCTCTTTCATATGCAAATAAATCTGCTATGTCTGCCCCAGACGTCTCAAAATGAATTACCTTGAAATACCTATCAAAAAGTTTTGATAAACTCTTAATGTTAAAATAGTGAAGATGTAGTGGTGGTATTACTAAATTTTGATTTTCTTTCATTAAGTCAAAGGCAAAAGAGTCCTTATTTGGAGTAAAAATTAAAATAATGCCTCCTTTTTTTAACATAGAATAAAGTTTTTTTGCCATCAATTTTACATCCTCAACATGTTCAATGACATCAAACAAGGTAATAATATCGTAAAATTTTGTTGGTAATTTTTTTGCGTCAGTATGCATTCGGACTTTTAAATTTTTTTGAATTAAATCAGCCATATATGTTGTAGGTTCATAGCCCTCGCATCTGTAAAATTTTTTTGCATGTTCAATAAACCAACCACTTCCGCACCCATAATCTAAAAGTAGACTGTTTCTTTTATCGAAATTTCTTAGCAATTTTACTCTTTCGCTGGCAAATCTCTTTATCTTATATTCTCGTTTTTCTTCATATATTCCTTGGTAAGATAGTTTTTGAACTTTATTTTCATACGCTTCCGAGATATTAACTGGAATATCAATGCAAAAACCATGTGAACATTTAAGACAAACTTTTATTCTTAGAGAAAATTTTTCTATCCATTCTAAAAGTGACTTGGAATTACACACTGGACATGAATTTATTTTTTTCCATCCACTTTGCTTATTAACTATTTTAATTACATTTAAAGTATCTTTATTAATAGTAGAGTGAAAACCTTTTTTTCTCATAATTTTAATATCAAAAGGTTTAATTTTTTTAAATTTTTTCATATCGATATTGAAAAATTAAATTTCATATAGTTATATATTAATAATTATAATTTGTAAGAACTATTAATCATTAATCTATAATTCTATGTCGAAGAACATTCTATTCATTTTTAACAGAATTCTTTCTGAAAATGATTTCACAAAATTTGGATTTGATATATTTTTAAAACACGGCTGGAATATTGATATTGTTGTATTGAAAAGAGACAACGCAGAAAATAAAAACCTAATTTACAACAAATTAAAAAAAATAGATGGAATAAATATCTCCCTAATCGATAGCTCATTTACTTTTATTAAAAAGATAATCTCTTATAAAAAGGAATTCTATTATTTCTTAGCTTACAGTCATTCCTACAAACTTCTTCTCCAAATACCACTTTATTTATTTAAAGGTAGAAAAATTGAAATTGATGCAGGGAAGACTCCCAGTCATTTGCTTAGTAATGTAAATAGATTCGATTTGTTAATTGATCATGACTCGATACTTTATTCTTTTTTAAATATAAATAATTTTTTAATATCTCTAATTAGGGATAAGATAAGTATAACGTTTTTTAATTTATTCAAAGTGAAAGAATATATTTCGATCACAGCAATAAGTAAAAAAAACAATAACACCACTGCTAATAATAATGTTGTTATACATATGTTAGAATACGATAACTATATTCGAGTAAAAAATAGAAATGTTTCAAACAAAATATTTGTAAAAAAAGAGCCTATCGTATTTATAGACCAGGCTTTAGATCATCATCCTGATTTTGTAGAACATAAAAAAAAATTTCCAGTCACAGATGAAAAGTACTGGAATTCTCTAAAGTTATTTTTTAACAAGCTTATGGAAGTTTATGATAGAAAAGTTCTTGTATGCCCACACCCGAAAAATGAAAAAAGATATTCATCAATAAATTATACAGAAGTTGAGACCGCCTTATCTATCAAGAATAGCTATTTTGTGATTGGGCACGATAGTACAGCTTTAATTCATGCTGTATTATTTAATAAGCCAATAATGTTTCTGACTACTGATGAGTTTTCTGATAGAAAAAATTTACAAAATAATGCACACTTTAGAGTCATCAATTTTGCTAAAAGCTTATCTAAAAAAGTAATTAATATAGACAATTATTCTATTAAAGACTTTGAAAACCAGCTAGAAATAAGCAGCAATCATTATAAGCAATTCATTAGAAACTACATTAAAGATGAGGATTCGGGTGACAAGCTTTTTTGGGAGGTTTTTATGCAAAAGTTAGATATAATTGAAAAAAGTTAGTTAAGCAAATTATCTAGAAAATATCCTTTAAGTTCCAGGTCGCAGCTTGTCATGAGCAATTCACTAATTTCCTCTGACTTATGAAAATATATTTGGTCACTTCTTTTATTGAAAAATATACGATCAAAATTTTTACTTTTGTTCATACAAAAAAGAGTATTATTGGCTGCAACAGCAACCGTAGCATTTTTATGATTCTCGACAAAATAATCGTTTTTATATCTATCAATCAAAAATGACTTATCGACTCTTATCTTTGTTGGATCTTTAAATATTTCGTTTTTACTTACTATGCCACATGATGGCATTTCTTTATCGTTAATAATTTCGTTATAGTGGAAATAATCAATTGGACCTACATCAATTTCAATAATATCTGGTTTTAATGAGATAAAATGTTCGCAATTTACAGGCTCTTTTGCAAAACTGGAGGTATTTAATCCTGCCATGTCTATTGAGTATTTCTGTGAAAAAAATGGTATATTACCTGCCTCAGTCAGCATTAAAGTTAAATCATTTTCATATTTTTCGAGCGACAGTCCTACATGTGTAATCGGGTGTATTTCGCTCTCAAAGTATTTAAATAGTTTGGTAGAGGGGTTTGCAATTTTTTTATTTTCAATGTCAAGTGTTCTGTTAAGAAGATTACTTTGATCAATTGAAGTTAAAAAAATGAAAAATATAATAGAATAAATTAGGAATTTTTTACTTTTCAAATCGTTAATTATCAACAGTGTAAATATAAATAGTGCAAGATAAATAGGTGAAAAATACCTAAAGAAAATATTTTGTGAGGCATGACCCGTTGATAGCATAAAAATAAAAATTAAAATAAAAGGAAACGTGACAAGAATTAAATTGAAGATTTTGTTCTCACCCTTGATCGAACTTCTAAGATTTGAAATTACATAAATAAATATCACAATTATTTGAGCAATAATAAAAGAAGATAATACTTCTGACATTCTAGCGAAATATCTTGTGATACTTGTTTCGCCACCTATACTTTTTACAATTATTGGAGTAGGTAAGAATTCGTTAAAATACCAAAACCTCCACAAGAAATATATTATTCCAATTGATACAATTGTAAAAAAAGATTTATAGAATCTAGAAAGATTATTCGCCTTAGTTTTATAAAATATGATTAGTATGGTCGGTAAAAAGAATATAAATGCTTCAGGTCTTAATAAGCAAAATATGATTGAAAGAGTAGTCCAATATAAGTAATCCGTTTTTATAGCAAAAATATAAATAGCTAATAATAAAAAACAAAATGTTAATGAACTAAAACCTAATATGGATGATGCTACAATTGGTCCTATATTTAAAAATATAACACCAATTATTGTATAGATAAGTATCGGTTGTTCAGGAATTATGTCAGTGAATATAAATCTTAGAATAAAAAATAAGCTTATAGCATTTATTATCTGGCTAGTTAAAAAAGGATCAAACCCAATTTTATGAAATAATGCTAAAATAGCCATCCATAAAAAATCTGTGGCACCTTCAACAGGTGGACCATTTGGATTAAAGGCAATTATATTATGGTGTGCAAATATATCTACGTAGCGATATAAGATTAGAACATCCTCATGTGGATACTGAAATAGGCCCCACAAAATGCAACTTATAAAGTAAAGTATTGAAAATGATAAGGGAAAGATGTATTTCCTATTTAACATAATTGTAAAAAAACTAGTTATAAATTTTAAGTTAACATTTACGTGTAACTGAATAAAGTTAAATTTGTTCTATGTATAAATATTTCATAAGAATTATAAATGAGCCTTTTTTATTCTTAGATTACTTATTAAGTTATTTTCCAGGTTATCTTGGTATATATTTAAGGAGGCTCATATATAAATTTAGATTTAAGTCTGTAGGAAAAAAATACTACTCTGAAATAGGTTTGAACATTACCTGTGCAAAAAATATATCTATAGGTGATGATTGCTCATTCATGCGTTTTTCTTCAATCAATGCTTGTAATGAGAGTGAGATAAAAATTGGGAAAAACATAAGTGTTAATTATAATGTCAATATTAACTCTTCAAATGGTGGTTCTATAACAATTGGAAATAATGTTCTAATCGCATCAAACGTGGTAATTAGAGCTGCCAATCACAATATAAATAAAAAGAATAATCTTATTTCTAACAGCGGACATTCCGCAGGAAAAATAGTCATTGGAAACGATGTTTGGATTGGTTCTAACAGCGTTATACTAAAAGGTGTTAATATTGGGAATGGAGCGGTTATCGGAGCTGGATGTGTAATTTTTAAAAATGTAGCAGAAAATGAGATTATTTTAAACAGTGGTCAACAAATTTTAAATAAAAAAAGATTTGAATAAATCTCATGGATCTTCAATTAATAAACAAACTTATTTTTCTTATTGAAAGCAAATTTACTGAGATAGCTAATATTATTTTATTTTTCATTTTGATTTCTATCTTTGACTTAATTGGTTTAAGTGCGCTTGGAGCCTTTATAGCCAGCATTATAGAGCCTAACTTCTTAGAAAATATATTTAATTATCTTGGACTAGAAATTCAAAATTACAACAAATTAACCCCGATAATTTTTCTAAGTTTATTGATAACTATTATCTTTATTTTCAAATCAATTTTGTCAATTTTCATTCATTATAAAATTGTAAAATTTTCTCAGATGAAGCAAATGTCATTAAGAATGAAATTACTTCAACATTATAAAAATTTAAAATATGAGAAATTTATATCGGAAGATACATCTGAACAAACAAATACAATTGGAAATTATGTAAAAATTTTTGGTGCTTCAATTCAGGCACATTTCCAATTTTTTGGAGACATAATAGTGTCAGCTATTATTTTGATTTTTTTGATTTCCATAAACCCATTTATTTTGATTACTTCTGCATTTGTTTTTATAATTTTTGTAGCGTTTTATAAATATTTTTTTCTCAATAAACTTTACGAGGTTGGCAATAAAATGAATATTGCTTATTCAAATTTATATAGATTAATAGCTGAGTATTTTGATGGTTTAAAAGAATTAAGAATTTTGAATAGTTACAAATATTTCCAACTTGAAACTAAAACTAACGCTAATGAAATTGCTAAAAGCGACATTCATCAGTCTATTGTTTCAATTGCTCCTAGATATATATTAGAAACTTTAATTATTTTTCTCGCAATATTACTATTGTCATTTTATTATATAATTGAAAAAGACATTTTAGATATTCTTCCTATCATAACGATTTTTGGAGCCGCAGTAATAAGATTGGCTCCAATAATTAATCAAATCACAAGATTTTATAGCCAAGTTAAATATGGAAAATATGCAGTTGAAAAGATATTTGATGAATTAAAATGCAGCAATAATGATTTAAATTATAGAAATGAAAATTACAATACCGATCAAGTTACTGAAGAATTCACTTCCTTAAAACTCGATAACGTACAATATCAATATCCTTCATCTAGTAAAGTCAACTTAATAGTGAATAACTTGCAAATTAGAAATGGTGAAGCCATTGCAATTATAGGTGGTTCTGGAGCAGGAAAAACTACGCTTGTAGATTTGATGTTAGGATTACTTCCTAAAAGTAAAGGCACTATAAAATTAAATGGAGAGACCTTATCACAAGATTTTTCTTCATGGTGGAAAATGGTAGCCTATTTGCCTCAAGAAGTATTTCTAATAAATGCATCAATCTCTCTTAATATTGCTTTGGGATTGACAAGGGAAGAAATTGACTATGAAAGATTAAACAAAGCCATTAAGCATGCTCGTCTTGATGAATACATTTCTTCACTTCCTGATGGTATTGAGACAAATATAGGACAAAGAGGAATTAAAATTTCTGGTGGGCAAAAGCAAAGAATTGCCCTTGCAAGAACATTTTATTTCAATAGACAAGTAATTATTTTAGATGAAGCTACAAATTCTATAGATTATAAAGTCGAAGATGAAATTTATGATGAAATTAAAAAACTTAAAGGATCAGTCACATTGATAATTATATCTCATAGAATAGACGTACTTAATTTTTGCGATAAAACATATATTATTGAAAATGGTAAAGTAATGGAAAATAATTCATGAAAAATAAAACATTTGTTACTACCATTGAAGCAAGAATGACTTCATCTCGATTACCAGGCAAAGTAATGATGAAAATAGGTAATAAAGAGGTAATTTCTATTCTTATTGAAAGAATTAAAAAATCAAAGTTTGTAAAAAATATTATTGTAGCAACAACAACAAATGAAGTTGATGATATTATTGAGAAAATAACAAAAAATCATGATGTTCATTGTTTTAGAGGAGATGAAAATGATGTACTTGGAAGACTAAGTTTTGCTTTAGAAAGTTGTACCGAAGAAAATGTTATTCAGTTAACAGGAGATAATCCATTAATTGATCCTGAAATAATAGATTATATGTGTAATTATTATTTAGACTCTAATAGTAATTATGACTTTTTAACTAACAACGGATTAATGAATATGGATGATCACTATTTGCCGTTAGGAATGGATGTGTCTATCTTTAAAAGAAAAGATTTAATTGAAATTTCATTAAAAACTAATGATCTTGAAGATAGAGAGCATCCAACACTATTTTTTTATAGAACGGGAAGATCAAGTTATTCAATAAAAAATATAGAAATTCCTGATATTTGGCAAAATACACTTGGAGCTCGTCTTACTTTAGATACTATTGAAGATTTTAGAGTAATCAGTGAAATTTATTCTGCATTAAATAAAAAGAATAAAATATTTAGTTTAGTAGACATTTATCAATTTTTAAAAATTAATAATGACATTTTAAAAATCAACACTGCGATCAAGCACAAAATACCTAGTGGTCTAAATGAAAATTAATGTTGCTATAATTGGCTGTGGAAGAATAGGATTTCTTAATGATTTTAAGAAAAATCTAACTGGCACTTACTCCCATTTTAAAACTATAACTTCTGATAAAACTTTCAATTTAGTTGCTGTTTGTGATTTAAATACTAAGATAAGAAATATAATAAAAAAAAAGTATAAAATTCCTACATACAAAAGTTATCGAGAACTACTATCAAAACATAAAATTGAAATAGTCGTAGTTTCTTCATCTGACAATAGTCATTATAAAATATTAAAGGATCTGGTTAAATTTAAGCCTAAAATTGTATTCTGTGAAAAACCTCTTCTTCAAAGCACAACTCAAACTGAAGAAATTTTAAAAATTTATAAAAAAAATAAAATTATTATAAGTGTCAACTTCTCTCGAAGATTTAGCAGGTATTTTTGTGATCTTAAAAAAATGATAGAAGATAATTTTTTTGGTGAAATTAAAAGTTTTGAATTAAAATATAGTAGAGGATTTTATCATAATGCAATACACTGGTTAGATCTAAGTCTATGGTATTTTGGAATACCTAATAAAATCTTAACTCTTAGAAATGTCCCTTCGAAAAGCTTCCTTAAAGATAGAGATATTGATTTGAAGCTTATTTATAGAGATGTGCAGATAAAAATAGTTGGAATTGACATTGACTTTTTAGGTAATGAAGAGCTCGATATAATTGGAACTAAAGGCCGAGTAACAGTAAATCCAGAAGATAAATTTACAATCTACAAAATTCAAAAACATAAAATTTATGAAAATACAAGAGTTTTTGTTCGTCATCGACAATATTTAATGAAAAATGGCGATCTACTGAAAAATGCATACAATAATATAAAAAAACAAATCACGAAAAAAAATGTCTTTAATATTTCATCAGGTGAAACCAGTTTAAAATTATTAAAAATGATTGAAGATTTAAAATAAATATTAG
Source organism: uncultured Pelagibacteraceae bacterium (assembly GCA_902613805.1). Lineage (GTDB taxonomy): Bacteria > Pseudomonadota > Alphaproteobacteria > Pelagibacterales > AG-422-B15 > CACNXQ01. The sequence continues at coordinate 221,441 of CACMIV010000001.1, read as the reverse complement.
TATAAATAGAGGGAATATATATGGATGAGCTTGCTATTTTTGGTGGTCAACCGGTTTTTAGTAAACCTTTAAAAAGATATAACAGCATTGGAAATGAAGAAGTTAATGCTGCTACTGAAGTTATTAAATCAGGAGCTCTTTCTCCTTTCCTTGGTGATTGGAAGGATATTCCCAATGTTGGGAGTTTTTATGGTGGACCTAATGTTCAAAAATTTGAAAAATCAATTAAAAGTTATTTTGATGTTGAGTATGCAATTACTGTAAATTCTTGGACCTCGGGTCTCATATGCGCCGTTGGAGCTATAGGAGTGGAACCGGGAGATGAAGTAATTGTAAGTCCATGGACAATGTGTGCTACAGCTACAGCTATTGTTCACTGGTGTGCAATTCCTGTATTTGCAGATATCGAAGAAGAAACATTTAATTTAGATCCTAAATCTATAAAAAACAATATTACAGAACATACTAGAGCTATAATGGTTCCAGACATATTTGGTCACCCAGCAAATATAAGAGAAATCAAGAAAATTGCTGATGAGCATAATTTAATACTTATTTCGGATACTGCTCAAGCGCCGGCAGCAAAAGAATATAATTCCTTTGCTGGCACTGACGCACACATAGGTGGTTTTAGTTTTAACTATCATAAGCACATTCAAACTGGTGAAGGAGGAGTTCTCATTACTAATGACCCTATATATGCAGAAAGAATGCAGCTAATCCGAAACCATGGTGAGGCCGTAGTCGAAGGAAAAGGTGTAAAAGATATTTCAAATATGATTGGCTATAATTTTAGAATGGGTGAGATCGAGGCAGCTATTGGAATTGAACAATTAAAAAAATTAGATAGTCTAATATATAATAGGATCAATATTGCCAATAGACTTACTTCAGAATTATCTAAATTAGATGGCATAAAAACTCCAATAATCAGAGATGGATATACTCATTCGTTTTATGTATATGGTATTGTATATGATCAAAAAGCAACAGGAGTCAGTAGAGACAAAATTTTTAAAGCTCTAAAGGCTGAAGGAGCCCCAGTAGTTGATTGTTACGCAAATCTTCATTTATATCCAATGTATCAACAAAAGATTGCGTATGGAAAAAAAGGTTTTCCATGGAATTCTGAAATATATAAAGGAAATGTAAGCTATGAAAAAGGTATTTGTCCTGTTGCTGAGAAGCTCAACGATGAATCTTTTTTAAAGATACCTTTATGTGACTATGAATTTGCTTCTGATGATGTGGATAGTTTAATTCATGCTTTTAAAAAAGTATGGTCAAATTTAGAAGTTTTAAATACTACAAATATTTAATGTGAAAAAAAAAAATAATTATAAATTTGATGTAACGGTTGCAATTCTAAACTATAACAGGGTTGAATTTTTAGATAGATCAGTTCGTTCCTGTATAGAACAAGTAACTACTAACAATCAGAAAATTGAGGTTATTGTTATCGATGATAATTCAAATGATAATTCAATCAATTTTCTTAGGAATTATAAAGATAAAATTAGAGTATTTAAAAATAAAAAAAATATGGGTATTGGGTATAGTTCAAATAAAGCTGTTAAAAAAGCTAGAGGCAAATTCTTTATAAGAGTGGACTCAGATGATTATTTAGGACGCTTAGCATTAGAAAACATGTCAAATATACTTATTGAAAATAAAGAATATGCATACGTTTATTGTGATCATATCAGGATTGATAAAAATGGTTTTAGGGAAAAAAAAATAAAACTAGATAATCAAGAAAATATAAAAAACCATGGTGCAGGTATATTATTTAGAACTGATATAATAAAGAAAATTGGTAACTACGATGTAGAATTGCGTGAAGGAGAGGATTATGATTTAATCAAAAGACTAGATGAAAATAGTTTTAAATCTTTTTATTTACCGATCCCACTATATAGATACTATATACACGAAAAAAATACATCTAAAAGTGGAAAGAGAAAGTCATATATAAAAAAGATACTAAAAAAATGATAAATGAATTCAAAATAGGAAAAGTAAAATTTAATTCTAATCGATGTGTTGTTATTGCTGAAGCTGGTGTAAATCATAATGGAAGTATTCGAATGGCGGAAAAATTAATTTCACATGCGAAAAATGCAGGTGCAGATATTATTAAGTTCCAAACTTATAAGGCAAGCAAATTAGTAATTAAGAAATCTCCAAGATTTTGGAGTTGGGATGGAGAAAAAAAGAAACATGGCACTCAGTACGATTCATACAGTGAATTAGATAAATTTAATTTTAAAGATTATTTAAAACTAAAACAGTTATGTGATGAATATAAAATTGAGTTCATGTCAACACCTTTTGATGATGAGTCTGTTGATATGCTTCTTAAAGTTGGAGTAAAAGGATTTAAAGTTGCATCATGTGACGTGACTAATTTTCCATTATTGAAGAAAATATCGAAAACTAAAAAGCCAATTTTGTTATCTACTGGAGCCTCTAACTTATCCGAGGTTAAAAAAGCTGTTGATTATATTGTTAGTTTTGGCAATAAACAAATCTGTATTATGCAATGTACTTTGTGCTATCCGACTAAAAGTGAAGATGCAAATTTAGGCGCTTTATTAGATTTAAAAAATAATTTCCCAAACTACTTGCTCGGATTAAGTGATCATACCTTAGGCACTGCGATACCCTCTGCATCAGTACTTTATGGCGTGCGGGCTATAGAGAAACATTTTACTTATGATAAATTTCTAAAAAAATCAGCAGATCATGCCATATCTCTTAACACTACCGAACTGAGAGACTTAAGAAATAATGTTGATGAAATTATTAAGTCAATAGGAATTAATAAAAAAATAGTATTAAAATGCGAAGCTTCTACTCGAAAATATGCAAGAAGAAGTTTAGTTGTGAAGCATAACATCACGAAAAATCACATTATTACTTACTCTGATCTTATTCCAAAAAGACCTGGGACGGGTATACCACCATATAAAATTCGTGAAGTTGTTGGAAAAAGGTGTAAAAGAGATTTAAAAGAAGATCATATTATAAAATATACTGATCTCTCAAAAAATGTGAGTTAGCAAATGATCATAGGTCTTCTATCCACTCCTGATCATCCATTTTGTGGTTATATGCACAATATAATTTCCGCTAAATATAAAATAGATTGTATATTATTAGACGGGAAAAAGTATAAGGAAAAAGACTTAAAATTATGGCAAGAAAGAACTATTAATAAAATTCCTTACATCAATGTCTTAGATATCAATAATAGTAAAATTATTCACATAAGTAATCATAATGATCCTGAATTAATAAGCATTATTAAAAAAAGAAAAATTGAACTACTTATTAACTGTGGTACGCCAAGAATTTTGCATAAGGAGATTGTTAATGCACCAAAAATTGGTATTTTAAATTGTCATCCTGGTATATTACCTTTCTACAGAGGCTGTTCATGTGTTGAATGGGCACTTTATAATAACGATCTCGTTGGCAATACCTGTCACTTGATGAATGATAAAATCGATGAAGGTAAAATTATACTATCTGTAAGTCATGAATTAAAAAATTTCAAAAGTTATCAAGCAATTCGTACATTCCTTTATTTAAATTCTATTGATCTAATAATTAAATCCATTCAAATTTTAGAAAAAAAAGGAATTGATGAGTTTAAGTGTGAATTAGGTGGAAAATATTATAATCCCATCGATGAAGAAAAAATGAAGCAAATATTTGATAGATATGGCGATGAGAGAGTCAAAAATTAAAAAAGAAATTACTAATCATTATTAAATTTGTTTCTTTAAAATAGAAGCTTGACTGGAATAGAAAGAAAATTAATCTAACTAAATAAAAATTTTATGAGTGATTACATTATATTAGGCATCCAGTTTGGTGGCCATGATACATCAGCTGCATTAATGATAAATGGTGAATTAGTTGCAGCCTGTGAACAAGAAAGACTTGACCTTCAAAAACATAGTAGAGCTTTTCCAATTGATGCAATAAATGAGTGCCTCAAAATTGGCAAAAAAACAATGGCCGAAGTCAGTACAATTTCAGTAGGAGGTGATTTTATTGAACTGATAAAAAATGTCTATTTAAAGCCAGCAATAAAAGAAAATAAAAGAATTGATTTTTTAATCAAAGATATTGAGAGAATTAAAATATTTTATCAAATGGAAAATAAAATAAGAAATGAGACAAAATTTAACGGTCAAATTAATTTCTTTAGACACCATAAGTGTCACTTAGCAAGCACATATTACCCATCAGGATTTGATAAAGCACTTTTGGTAAGCTATGATGGAGTCGGAGAAATTGAGTCTGGTATGATTGGACGTGCATCAAATGGAGAAATTGAAATTCTCCATGACAGTGTTCATTATCCTCATTCACTTGGATTACTTTATTCAGCAATAACTTTTTTTTTAGGTTGGAAACATCATTGCGACGAAGGCATAATAATGGGTCTCGCACCCTTTGGAAATTACTCAGCAATTGTTCCTGGAAGCAAAAGAACTTATCTAGAAGTATTTGAAGAGATTGTTGTATCAACTGGCCCGCTGAATTATGAGATTAATTTAGAATGGATTGAATACCATAACAAAAGAAATACATGGGTAAGTGATAAATTTAAATCAATTTTTGGCAAAAAGAGAGATTATGATGAAGAAATTTTAGATCATCATAAAAATATTGCCGCTGCACTCCAAAAAAGATTAGAGGATGTTATTTTAGCACAGCTTAGCTACTGCAAAAAAAAATACAATTTAGATAAACTATGTATTTCTGGAGGGGTAGGACTTAATTGCTCCTTAAATGGAAAAATTGTGTCTAGCGGTATTTTTAAAGAGATATTCGTTCAGCCTGCTTCAGGAGACTCTGGAATTTCAGTCGGAGCTTTATATTTGGCAAATAAAGAAAATTGCAAAGGAAATTATAACCTTACTAAAAATCACAATTTTTATATTGGCACCTCTGCATCAGATGAAGAGATTGAAGATAGTATAATTAGATCAGGCCAATCTTATGAAAAACCAATAAATTTTTATAATAAGGTGGCAACTTATTTATCAGAAGGCAAGATTGTTGCTTGGTTTCAAGGTGGAGCAGAGTTCGGACCAAGAGCTCTTGGAAATAGGAGCATATTGTCAAGACCTTATCCGGTTGAGCAGCGTGATCATATAAATAAAAGAGTAAAATTTAGAGAAGAGTTCAGACCATTTGCTCCAGCAGTATTAGAAGAATTTACAGGTAATTTTTTTGATATAAAACAAGAATCTCCACATATGTTAATTGCTTGCAAAGTTTTAGAAGATAAAAAAAGTGCTATACCAGCTGTAGTTCATATTGATGATACCTGTAGAGTTCAAACAGTTAATAAAAAAAATAATGAAAAATTTTATAATTTACTATTTGAATTCAATAAAGTTACTGGTTGCCCAGTATTACTGAATACAAGTTTTAATGTAAAAGGACAACCCATTGTGAATACAGCAACTCAAGCCATTGATACTTTCATATCTACGAAAATAGATGCCTTAGCTATAGGAAGCTATATATTGTTTAAGTAAAGCGGTCTTCTAATGAATGAAAGAATTGATGAATATAGATGAATAAAAAAGAAATTGATCTTTACTTAAAGCAATTATTTCCACTGAATCGTAGTTTAACAGGTGATAATAATAGAAAATCACTAAAATTATTAAAACAAATAATTGATATTAAAATAAAAGAAATTCCAACTGGTAAAAAAGTTTATGATTGGACTATACCTAAAGAATGGAATGTTACGGACGCTTATATTAAGGATAAATATGGAGAAAAACTAATTTCATTTACTAAAAATAATTTACACCTAGTAGGTTACAGTGTTCCAGTAAATAAAAAAATGAATTGGAGTCAATTGAGGAAAAAACTTCATTATTCAAACAAAAGAAAGTCATCAATACCATATAGAACATCTTACTATCATGAAGATTGGGGATTTTGCCTTAAAAAGAAACAATATGAACAAATTAGAGACTCTGAAGGGCCTTTTAAAGTCGTAATTGAAAGTAGCTTAAAAAAAGGAAATCTAACCTATGGAGAATATTTCAAAAAAGGAAGGTCAAAGCGAGAAATATTAATATCCACATACATATGCCATCCATCTATGGCTAACGATTGTCTAAGTGGAATGATCGTCACATCATTTTTGGCTAGAGAAATTAAAAAAATTAAAACAAAATGGAGTTATCGATTTGTTTTTATCCCAGAAACTATTGGTGCCATCGCTTACTGCAATTTAAATGAAAATAAGTTAAAAAAAATTGATGCGGGATTAGTCATTACTACAGTTGGTGGAAAAGGATTATATGGATATAAACAGTCATGGGATAGAAATCATCAAATCAATTCTGATATTGAAAAAACGCTAAGTTCCCTAAATATAAAGTTTAAGACTTATCCCTTTAGCATAAGAGGTAGTGATGAAAGACAATATTCATCTCAAGGTTTTAAAATTAACACGGCCTCTATTACTAAAGATAAATATTTTGAGTACAAAGAATATCATACATCAGCTGATAACTTGAAGTTTGTAAAAAGTGAAAATATAGCTTTATCAATTAAAATATATAAAGAGTTAATAAAGGAAATAGAAAAATGGGAAATTTTCGAAACAAAAATGAAGAATTGTGAGTACATGCTTTCTCGGAGGAATTTATATCCAAAAATTGGCGGTTCATACAAAGCAACAAAAAACGAATATACGATGTCCGATTTGATACAATGGATTTTATTTATGAGTGATGGAAAGAAAAATATTGAAAAAATTTCGTCTGATATAGGAATAGAAATGACAAAAGTGAGAAGAATATCAAAGCTACTTGTTAAAAAAAAATTATTAAAAGAGATTTAAATGAAAGTATTATTTTTTTCCTGTATTCAATCAAGGCGGCTTATTGTTTTTAAAAAAAAACTACAAAAAAAATGATATTAATTGGTTCCTCAGACCCCGGTGCAATAAAGTATTGTCTAAGTTTTTGCAAATATTTAGACGTTCCATATACATTTATATCTAATCGTCAAAATTCAAATATTTTTAGTAAATATAAAATAAAGTATAAAACAAAATGGGAAAATCTATATGGCATAAAATTAATAATCACAGGTACTGCATTGGGCAACTCACTAGATAAAAAAATAATAATGTGGGGTAAGAAAAAAAATATTTATTGTCTAAGCATCATGGAACATTGGACAAACTTCAGTAAAAGGTTCATTTATAAAAAAAATATGCTTTTTCCAGACTTAATTTTAGTAAATGATGCTATTGCAAAAAATATTCTTATAAAAGAGGGCCTTAATAAAAATATTATTAAGGTTGTTGGAAATCCAATTTTGGAAAATCTCGGTAAAAAATATAAAAATGTGATTTCTAAAAGTTTATATAAGAAAACAAATAACAAAAAAATTTTATTTTTGTCTGAGCCAATTTCTGAAAATAGCGAAAATCCTACTAAATTTATTACGGAAAAAGAAATATTATTGAAGATCATATCATGCCTACCTAGTAATTACCATTTAACAATTAAATTACATCCGAGAGAAAAAAAAATTAAATACCGTAAATTTAAAAAAATGGATCCTAGCATAAAAATTGAAAAAAATCTTGACCTGGAATACATTGCCAAAAATTATGAATATATAATTGGTATTTCTACTTTTCTTTTGTTTGAACTAGCATTTTTAAGAAATGATCTATTAAGCTTTTATGTCCCTAACAATAAATTTTTAGGCGAAAAATTAGGCATAACTAAAAACATATCAAGCGAAATGATATTAAAAAAAATATTAATAAATAGTCAAACTATAAAAAGTCCAACTAACAAATTCAAAAATTTTTTTAGTGGTTCTCAAGGTGAAATCATAAAGCTTGTTAAAAAAATTTATTTTCAAGGAAATATAGGTTTTGAAAAATAAAATTATCATAAGAGAAAATAAAAATTTTATAAGTCAGTTTTATTTAAAATTTTTTAATAAAAAAAATGATTTAGTTTATTTTTTTAATTCTTACCAGATTGATGTTTTTCAAAATGGTAACAATTACTGTAAAGGTATAAAAGAGATAAAACTTAATCATGAAACCGAAGTAGAAATTACATTTGAAGCCAATAAATTAGCGATTGACTATATGAATCATATTTTTGATGAAAAAAATGATTTATTTTCTGATTTCCTTATCAGTAAATTTAAAACAAATAAAATTATAATTGCTTTAAAAAAATATTTAGTAAGATCAATTCAAGATAGAATAAGAATAATTTTAATATATTTTTATTTCCTCAAAAACTATCCCGCTTATGACATCAAGGTAATGTTTGATAAATGTGAATTATCAAGTGTTAATAATTTTATGAAATTCAATTATTCTAAACACACTTTTATTTGGTACTGGTATTTAAATAAATATAGAATAAATCTACACAATTTATTTTATGTTATATTTTATCTTCCGTTAATTACAATACGAAATGTAACTTTGAATGGTATAAGGATTACTCGTCCAAAAATTGAATTATTTGATATTGGTCAACATTTAGCAAATGGTTTTTTTTCTAAGGATATTGATAAATTAAAAAAGATCAAAGGTTCAAGAAATGATGATCAACTTTATTCTATTATACCAAAAAATTATAAATATTTATTTATTTATTCTAATTGGAAATTTTCAAAAGAAGAAAAAAAAATATATAATAGAAAAATCTTCGAAAATAATAAGACTGTATGTGATGAAATAAGACTCAAACTTACCTTGCATAATTTAAAATGTATTTTTAAGGATTATTTTAATCTATTATCATTATACTTTGGGCATTTTAAAAACATGAGATATTCTGAATTCCCAATCAGAAATTATTATTTAATTTTAAAAGATGCACATGAACATGAGTTATTTTGCTCATATTATAGGGTTAAAATTTTCTTTAGTCGTGACGATTTCAATGCAAAACATGTTACAAGAACGATAATTCAGAACAAATATGAATTAAAGCACTGCAGTATTCATCATTCCCTTTTTTTAAAACCATATACATCACTCATTTTTTTATACAGTTATTATGACTTTTATTTTACACATGGTAGTGGTTATATTGAGTTATATAAAAATAATTGGTATTCCAAAGAAAATTTAGTTGTTGGCAATCCTAATATCAATCAAATTTTAGATGCCATGAAAGATTTTAAAAAAAGACAAAATTTTAAAAAATTATATAAAAATAAATTTAATATATTACTTTTGCTACCATCAATCGGAGCTAAGACAAATTTTAATAATACCAATATATTAAAAAAGTGCTTTGCAAATATTGATACTCTTTTAAATAATAATAAAAATACCGATTTGATAATAAGACCAAGAAATTACAATCAATATAAGATGTATCAGAAAGTCTTAAAATTTAAAGATGAACTTAAACCTCGGATTCATTTTGAGCTAAGTAGATTTAATACATACGAGTTAATTGCATATTCCGACTTTTTAATTGCTGATAGCACTAGCTCTTCTCTTATTGAAGCATTTTCAAATAATAAAATTGTAATAATCCCTTTGATGATTAGGCTGAAGAATAAATGTGATTTAATTTGGGCTGACTATAGCCCTGATACAATTTTTGAAAATATTGAACATGTAAGTAAATATATAAACAGAGTTATAAATGGTCACATCAATTTTCATGAAGATAAAGAAATATTGTTAATAAAAGAGAAGTTTTCTTCTACTTACCTTGATGAAACTTGGGTTAATATCTCACGTAAAATTATAAGTAAATTGAATGAGTTCAGTCATTAGTTTTATATTTTATCAAAAAAAAGTGTGATAGACTTGTATAAATGTATTGAAAATTATTAATTAAGAAAATTATTTGTAAGAAGAAAATGATATAAGACAAATCGCTAATCAATTTATATCAAAATCTTGAATAGAATCTTGGGAATATATTTCAAACAAAATTATTAGTAAATTCGAAGATATTGATTTGCTATGTAATATTGATATAAAAAATAGTTGATATGGGATATTAAAAATTGTAATAAAAATAATAGTTTATGCAATTGATAAAAAATTCTTAACTTACTTATTTTTGTGACTGTAATTTGGAAAATAATAAAATGAAAATTCTTGTAACTGGAGCTGATGGTTTTATAGGCTCTCATTTAGTCGAAAAACTTGTTGAACTGGGTTTTAGCGTAAAAGCATTTACTTATTACAATTCATTTAATTCCTGGGGCTGGCTCGACTCAATTAATAAAAAAATTTTAAAAAATGTTGAGATAGTTAGTGGTGATATTCGTGACTCTCATTTTGTCTTAAAGAATTCTCAAGGAGTTGATATCATTTTTCATTTAGCATCTCTCATTGCTATTCCTTATTCCTATCAATCACCACTCTCATACATAGAAACTAATGTTGTTGGTGTCACAAACTTACTAGAGTCAGCAAAAATAAATAAAAGATTAACTCAGTTCATTCATACCTCGACGAGTGAAGTATATGGAACCGCAATCAAAGTGCCTATAGATGAAAACCATCCTCTTAATGGTCAATCTCCCTATTCTGCAACTAAAATAGCAGCTGATCAAATGGTTACTTCTTACAATAAATCATTTGGTACTCCTATAACAACTATTCGACCATTTAACACTTATGGTCCACGCCAATCTCTCAGAGCAGTTATACCTACAATAATAACTCAATTATTAAATGATAAAAATCAAATCAACTTAGGGTCACTTTCACCTACACGCGATTTTAATTTCATTGAAGACACTGTGGATGGTTTTATATCTGCTATAGGTAAAAAAAGAAGTATTGGGGAAACAATTAATATTGGCTCTGGGTATGAGATATCGATCAGTGACTTAGTTAAATCTATAGGAAAAATTATAAATATTGATTATTCAATCAAGAAAGACAAAAGGAGAGTTCGTCCTAAAGACAGTGAGGTAAATAGGTTAATTTGTGATAATTCTAAAGCAGACAAAATTTTGAAATGGAAGCCAAAATATTTTGGAAAAGAAGGGTTAGTAAAGGGTTTAGAAAAAACAACCAATTGGTTTACTGACCAAAAAAATCTAAACAAGTATAGGTCGCATCTGTACAATATTTAATGAAAAAATATAGAGAATCTTTATTAAGCAATCGTATACTTCAGTCAATTAGGAGTGTTATAAAATCAAAAAAAGTTGGGTTACATGAACCCTATCTCGGTGAAAATGAAAAAAGATATTTAAAAAAATGTATTGAAAGTGGATATGTATCTTATTTAGGAGAATATGTACTGAATCTTGAAAAAAAAATCACTGATTATACAGGTGCAAAGTATGCAGTTACTACAAACTCTGGAACTTCTGCACTACATTTGGCATGCAGATTGTTGGAAATAAATCATAATTGTGAGGTATTAATGCCAGCATTAAGCTTTGTTGCCCCAGCTAATGCCGTATCATATATGAATGGTACTCCTCACTTCGTAGATATTGAAAAAGAAACTTTTGGTATAGATCCACAAAAATTAAGAAACTATCTTAGTAACACTACGTATCTTACTAATTTAGGTTGTATTAATAAAAGAACTAAAAAAGTAATTAAAGCTATTATAGTAATTCATGCATATGGCCAACCTGCACAAATTCAAAAAATAATAAGAATAGCAAATGAATTTAAAATAAAGGTAATAGAAGATGCTGCAGAGTCGTTGGGAAGTTTTTACAACAATAAACATACAGGTTTATTTGGAGATATAGGTGTACTTAGTTTCAATGGCAATAAAGTAATCACTACAGGGGGAGGAGGCGCATTATTAACAAAGAATAAAAAAATTTATGAAAACGCAAAGCACTTATCCACCACAGCTAAAATTAAACATAAATGGGAATATATACATAATGAAGTTGGATATAATTACAGAATGCCAAATATAAATGCTGCTGTAGGCTGCTCGCAATTTGAAAGAATTTCAAAATTATTAAAATACAAAAGAAGACTTGCAAGGAAATACCAAATAATTTTTGAGGATTTTGATGAAGTAAAATTTATGAAGGAACAGAAAAACTCTTTTAGCAATTACTGGCTAAATACCATAATTATTGAAAAGAACTTTAAATCAATAAGAGAAAGTTTGTTACATAAACTGCATAAAAATGGTTATCAAGCAAGACCTCTTTGGGAACCTCTTAATAAACTTAAAATGTTTCAAGCATGCCCTAAAGACAACTTAGCTGTTACTAATGACATTGTTAGTAGAACAATAAATTTACCTAGCGGATATAATATAATTTAATGAGTTGGAAAAAATATTTAGTTAGTAAAAGTACTTCTATAGCAGATTCTATGAAATTGATGGGAAAACTTAGAATTTCAACATTAGTCGTAGTTAATCAAAATAATGAAGTTTTCGGAACTGTAACTGATGGCGATTTCCGTAGAGCAATATTAAACAAAAAATCTACTATGGATAATATTGAAGGTATATCAAATATAAATCCTGTTATTATTCGTAGAAATGAAAAAATTGAAACCTCCGTCATTGAAAAAAATAAAATTGAAGGAATCTTTGTATATCCAGTTTTAAATGAAAAATCACAGGTCATTGATATTTTTGATTGTTTAGATTTTAGCAATAACAAAAAAAACCATCTATTAAAAAATAAGGTACTAGTCTTGGCTGGTGGAGAGGGAAAAAGATTACATCCAATAACAATAGACACCCCAAAACCATTAATTAAAATTGGCGGAAGACCTATCATGGAGACATCAATAAGATCGATGGCAACTTATGGACTTAATGATTTTATTATTTCAGTAAATTATAAAAAAGAGAAAATAATAAGTCACTTTCAGAATTTAGATTCGTTTAAGGGAAAAATTTCTTTTCTTAGTGAGGAACAACCACTAGGTACAATTGGACCATTCGGACAATTAGACAACTTAGATTTGCCAACAATTGTTATAAATGGCGATATTATAACAAAAGTAGATTTCACTAGTCTGTTAAGTTTTCATAAAAAGAATAATGCTGATGTGACGATATGTTTAAAAGTTATTAAAAATGCCATTCCATATGGTGTATTATCAACTGATGATTTAAATTTGTTGAAATTTGATGAAAAGCCAAAGGATGATCTGCAAATAAATGCAGGAATCTATGTTTTCAATCCTGAAATAAGAAAAATTATTGGGAAAAATAAAAAAATGGATTTACCTGAACTCATAAATAAACTTCTAGAAAATAAAATGAAAGTAATCTGCTTCCCTATTCATGAATATTGGATAGATGTTGGCGAGATGTCTACATTAGAAAGGGCTAATCTAGAATTTAACAATTTAAACTTCAATTTTTATGAATAAAAAAGTAATTTACTTTTTATCAGTTGGTAGATCTGATTTTGCAAGATATTACTCTATATTAACTGCTCTAAAAAAATACAAAAATATTCATTCAAAAATTTTAGTTACCGGTGCTCATTTTGATGAAGAATTTGGAAATACTTATAAAGAAATAAAATTAAAAAAATTAGATTTCGTAAAACTTAAATTAAGTACAGATTACTCAAAAAGTTTTTCATTGCAGAACAACATAATTAATATCTCTGCTACCTTGACTAATTATCTGAAGAGAAAAAAACCTGATATATTAATTTTATCAGGAGATAGGTATGAAATGTTAGCTGGTTCAATCTCATCTATTGGCTTAGGTATTCCTATTATTCATATACATGGAGGAGCGGTCACAGAAGGAGCGATTGATGAGTTAGTTAGACATGCTATTACTAAGATGTCACATTATCATTACGTAATACATAAAGATTATCGGAAGAGACTTATGCAAATGGGTGAAGAGTCTTGGAGAATAAAGAACTTTGGTGCCCCTGGATTAGATAATATTTATAACTTTTCATCAAAGAATGTTGCAAAGTTTGAAAGAGAAAATAATTTGAAGATACCAAATAATTTTTGCTTAGCGTGTTATCACCCAGTTACTTTAGAGCTTAGTGATTTAAAAAAACAGATCAGATCTTTCTTAAAAGCATTAGGTAAAGCAGATATATCTATTATTTTTACCTATCCAAACGCTGATCCTGGAACATTAATAATAATAAAAGAAATAAAAAAATTTAAAATTAAAAAAGGTTTAGATAAAATAATTATTAAAAATGCTGGTTCGGAAATTTACAATTACTTTATGTCAAAAGCTCAGTTTATGGTGGGCAACTCTTCGAGTGGAATAGTCGAAGCAGCCTCATTCAAGCTGCCAGTCATAAATATTGGATCAAGGCAAAATGGTAAAGTACATCCTGAAAATGTAATAAATGTTAATTGCAGTGAGCCTTCAATCACTAGAGGTATTAAAAAAAGTCAAACTTTAAAATTTTGGAATAAGATTAAGAAAATGCAAAATCCATACGGCAATGGATCTGCAGGAAGAAAAATAGCTAAATCAATTTCAGAATTAAATATAAAAAGCGCGAAAATATTTAGAAAGAAATTTATCAATTATGACATTTCCTAAAAATTTAGAAGAGTCAATAGAGTCTAAGTTTAGTAAACTTGCTTCAAAAAAAAATAAGCAAAGGAAAAAAATTCTATCGTTAGGCCTAGGTGAACCAGACTTTAATACACCCAAAGAGGTTTTGGAAGAGTCATATAATGCAATGAAACTTGGAAAGACTAAATATTCTAGCCCAATGGGTATAATAAAACTAAGAAAAAAACTCTCAGAACATCTTAAAGTAAATAATAAGTTAAAAGCTAAGACAAATAATATAATTATTACTTCGGGAGCAAAAATGTCTCTTACCCTAGCACTTTCAGCAGTTTTGAAAAAAAATATGAGCATTTTAAATATAAGCCCATGTTATCCAAGCTATGTTCCTCAAATATTAATTTCAGAATATCAGGCTCGAATTATAAATTTTGATTTAGACAAAAATGATTTTTCGATAAATTTCAAAAAACTCAAAGCGTTAATTGTAAAACATAAAGTTAAAGTCATGCTAATAAACTTCCCAAATAACCCAACTGGAATGACTCTCGACAAAAGATCTCGAGAAAAAATAGTAGAGTTGATCTATAGGCATAAAATAATATTAATATCTGACGAGGTATATGATAAGTTGGTCTTTAATGACAAAGAACACATTTCAATAGGAAGTTACAAAAAAATAGCAAATCAAGTTATAACCATTAATAGTTTTTCAAAATCTTTTGCTATGACTGGGTGGAGAATAGGGTATATGGTGGCAAATAATGAAATTATTGATAAAGCTTGTAAAATACAGCAACATATAAACACTAATGTTCCAGAATTTATTCAGTATGGTGCATTAAAAGCACTTTCAATCCCACCAACTCATTTAAAAAAATATAATGCAAGATTATTAAATAACTTTAGATATCTGAAGTCTAAAATTGAAATGAGTGCAAATTTTCCAATTTCAGATTCAAAGGGAGGTCTTTTTGCATTCGTTGATATTTCTAAGGATGGGCGCACTTCAGATACATTTTGTAGAGATTTAATAAATGATACAAATGTGGCATGTACACCGGGAATTTTTTTTGGAAAAAACTGGGATTATTTTATTAGAATTTCATTAGCTATTAACGAAAAATCCTTCATGAAGGCAACTAATTTACTTTTAAATTTTATTAATAAAACAAGGAAAAATATTTGAATATTCTGTTCACTAATGCTGGAAGAAGGACTTACTTGATTGAATTTGCTTTAGAGCTATGCCATATTTACAATGACTTAAATATTTTTGTATCAGACTGTGATTCAACAGTACCATCATTCTCATTAGATAAAAATATTATAAGCATTAAAACACCTAAAGTAATAAATAATGAAAATAATTATTTTTCTATTTTAAAAAAAGAAATTATTGAAAATAAGATAGATTTATTAATTCCTCTTTCAGATTTAGACTTAGGAATTCTCGCAATTCATCGAAATGAACTGATCGACTTAAAATGCTTTCCTATTGTGTCTAACAAAAAATTTATTGATAGTTGTATGGATAAAAAAAAGTTTTATGAATTTTGTCATAGAGAAAAACTGATGACACCTGAATTAATCGATAAAAAAAGTATAAATGAAGCTAATCTTCCAATTGTTCGAAAGAATATACTAGGTAGTGGATCTAACGATTTAAAATTTATAAAATATATTGAAGAGATAAATTTCGAAAAATCAAATTGTGTTATATATCAAAAATTAATTGTAGGAAGCGAATATCATATAGATATTTTAAATGATCTACAGGGAAATTATATTTCACACTGTGTTAAAGAGAAAGTTTTAATGAGATCTGGTGAAACTGATAAGGCCTTTGTAGTACACAATAAATTACTTGATAAATTTGCTTTCAAAATCTCAAAGGCAACAAAGCACGTAGGCAATTTAGATTGTGATATAATAGTTGATGAGAAAAAAGATATATATTGTATTGACTTTAACCCGAGATTTGGAGGTGGATATCCAATAACTCACCTGTCTGGAATGAACTATATAAAAACGATTATTGATCTCTATTTGGGTAGAAAAATTAGTTTACCGAAGATACCAGATAAAATTTTTGTTTCGAAAGGTATATCGGTACATAAAGTAAATTCATAAACTGATTGATTTATGCCTCAAAAAGACTAAAAGACAGATTTATGAAAGATATAGATGTTAACGCAAAATATGGTTTACCGAATGAAGTAAAATTCTGTAGACGTTGCGTTATGTCAAATCAAAGACCAAATATTATTTTTGACGAACATGGTGTTTGTTCAGCTTGTCACTATGTAGATTATAAAAAAAATATTGACTGGCAAACAAGAGAAGATGAGCTTATAGAACTATTAGATAAACATAGAAGCAAAGATGGTTCTTTTGATTGTGTGGTCCCGTCTTCCGGTGGCAAAGACTCAGCGTATGTTGCCCATGAATTGAAAGATAAATATGGAATGCATCCACTCACTGTTACTTGGGCACCACTAGTTTATACTGATATTGGATGGAAAAATATTCAAGCTTTCAATCATTCGGGTTTCGACATTATTATGGGAATGGCAAAAGGCGATGTCAGTAAAAGATTATGCAAAGACGCTACAATAGAAATGGGTGACCCATTCCAACCTTTTATTTATGGCCAAGTTTTATTTCCCATCAAAATAGCTGCAAAATTCGGAATAAATTTAATTTTTTCTGGTGAAAATGCTCAAGCTGAGTATGGAGGAAAAAAAGAGACTTGGGACAAAAAAGGCTTAGATGTTGAGGAATATGACAAAGTTTGGTTTTCTAAACTACCATATAATAGTTGGTTAGAAAAAGGGTATAGTCAAAACGATCTAGAAATGCTGATAGATAAAAATATTTTGGAATACGATACGAAAGGTATCAAGAGATATTTTTATGGATACTTTAAAAGTTGGTCAAATCACGAAAATTACTATTATGCCAAAAAGCATACAGGATTTATTCCTAATCCAGAGAGAACTGAGGGAACATATACTAGATACTCTTCAATTGATGATGAAATAGACCCATTTCATCATTGGTTTGGATTGATTAAATTTGGTGTTGGTAGATGTACAGCCAATGCAGCGAGAGAAGTAAGAGAGGGATATAGAGAAAGGCATGAAGCGGCGGCATTAGTTCAAAGATATGATACAGAATTCCCTAGTAAATCATTTCCTGCGTTTCTTGATTATACAGGTCTTAGTGAAGATGAGTTTTGGAAGATTGCAGACTCATGGAGAAATAAGAAAATTTGGATAAAAGATGGCAATGATTGGAAGCTTAAATATCAAGTAAGCTAATCCAATTAGATCATGAAAAGCGCTCCATTCAGATTAATACCGCGTTTAGAAATTAAAGAAGATTTTGTAGTCAAGGGCTATCAATATGAAGGAGTCGAAAAAATTGGCCCTCCCCATGCACTTGCATTAAAATATTATGAAGACTCAGCAGATGAAATAATTTTTATTGATACAGTTGCATCACTATATGGAAGAAATACCCTAGTGAATGTTATACAAAAAGTTGCTAGAGAGATATTTATACCATTAACTGTTGGCGGGGGTATAAAAAAAATAAGCGACATTACTACTTTGTTATCAAGTGGGGCTGACAAAGTAGCTATCAACACTCATGCTATAAATAATAACCAGTTTTTGTATGATGCGTGCAGAGAATTTGGTAGTCAATGTATAGTATTATCTGTTCAAGCAAAGAAAAATGAAAAAGAAAATGATTATTACGCATTAACTGATAATGCTAGGGAAAATCCTGGGATTAAAGTTACTGATTGGATCTTAAAAGCCCAGGATCTAGGAGTCGGTGAAATCTTACTAAGTTCAGTTGATCGGGATGGTACAAGGCTAGGTTATGATATTGAATTATTTGAAAAGATAGCAAAAATTGCAAATGTTCCCGTTATTGCTCATGGTGGAGCGGGATCGATCAACGATATTAATAAAATTTGCTCATCTCAGTTTAGTGATGCAATAAGCTTTTCTTCAATTGTACATTATAAAATTGCAACTATAAGTGATATAAAGAAAAAACTTAGAGAAAATAATATATATATACGATGACAATTGCAGTTATTAACTATGATCAAGGAAATCTATTTAGTATTATTAACGCACTCAAATTTTTTAATTTTGATTTTATAGTAACAAATAAAAAAACTGAAATTCAAAACTGTTCACAAATACTTATTCCAGGAGTAGGTGCATACGATAAAACCATAAAATCACTAGAAAGACTGAATTTACTAGAAGTCATAAAAAAGGAGGCTTATAATAAAAAAAAAATCGTAGGCATATGTGTTGGTATGCAAATACTTTCTGATAGCGGCAATGAAGGTGAATGGACAGAAGGACTTGGACTTATTAAAGGTCAAGTTGAAAGGTTGCCAACTACTGAAGGTCTAAAAATACCTAATATTAATTGGCAGAAGTTAAAATATAATGATCAAACTAGTACTTATAATTCAGAGATGGTTTACTTTCTTCACTCTTATTTTATGAGGACAGAAGACAAAAATATAGTTTCATATATAAACTATGGTGAACTGAAAGTTCCAGCAATCGTAAAGTATATGAACGTTTGGGGAATACAATTTCATCCAGAGAAAAGTGGCAAGATTGGATTAGCGATACTAAAAGAAATATTAGAAAAATAGCATGAAACAAATTGGACTAGTTGGCTTTAACATTGAAAACTTTAAGACATTAAAACTAAAGTATAAAAATTTAAAACTTATTAGATTAGAAAAGTTAAATACAAAAAATTTAGATAACTTATCTGCATTAATTGCTTTTGATTTTGAAAAAATTAATAAATTTCTAATCTCTAGATCATTTGTTAAATTAAAAAACTTAGAATGGGTTCATGTTCCAATTGCAGGTGTTGATAAGTACATTCATTTATTTAACGATATGAAATTTACATTAACTTGCGGAAAAAAAATAAATGATAAAAACGTTGCTGAGCACTGTATTGCCTTGATTTTTTTCCTTACAAGGCAACTAAAATCTGCATGGAATAACAGTGAGAATAAAAAAAAAATACGACCGATTGAAGTAAATCAAAAAAAAGCACTAATAATTGGTTACGGTGGGATCGGCAAAAAAATATCTATTTTACTAAATGCCATTGGCACTGAGACCGATGCAATAAAATTGCACCCTGACACAAAAAAAACAAAATATATAAACAAGTATTTTCAACTTAAAGATCTAAAAAATATTGTGCCACAATATGATTTAATAATTATTTCTATTGCACTTACAAACCTTACAAAGGGCATAATTAATAAAAAAGTTTTTAGCAATTTGTGTAAAAATGTTATTCTAATTAATGTATCTAGAGCTGAAGTAGTTAATGAACGTGATTTTGCCATTTTTTTGAAATCAAAAAAGTATTATGGCGTAGGAGTTGATGTATTAAAAAATAACAAATTAAAGAATATTTTTATAAATAGTAAAAATAAAAATTTGATATATTCAAATCATACAGCCGGTTTAACCGATAATTATTCTCGACGATTAGCAATTATAGATAATAATATATCAAGATTTGCTCTTGGAAAAACACTTCTTAATAAAGTTGATTTCATTAAAGGTTATTAAAAAACTAATAAAACATGAATATACTTTTTTTAATTTTAGCAAGAGGTGGATCTAAGAGATTAAAGAACAAAAATATAAGGCCTCTAGGAGAAATGCCCCTTATAATGTGGACTATAAACCACGCAAAATTATTATCTAAAACAAATAATATCTTCGTTTCTACAGACGACCCTAAAATTAAAGAAATATCCGTAAGTGCAGGTGTGAATTGTCCACAGTTAAGGCCATCTGAACTAGCAAGAGATGAAACCAAAACTATTGACGTCGTTATTCATGAGATTAATTGTTTCGAAAATAAATATTGTAAATTAGATGGTGTATTTTTGTTACAGCCTACTTCGCCATTTAGAGAAATAAGATTTACTTCTGATGCGCTATCAATTTTTTTGAAAGAAGGAAATTCAATTATATCTGTTACTAATATCAAAAATAAAAATAATAATAAGAATAAAAGTGCTTACATTATAGAAAATGGCTACTTACAAAAAGTAAATAATTCAAAAATTTATACGAAAAAAATAGAAAAATATCTTTTAACAGGTTCATTTTATATTTCAACTGTGAAAAACCTCAAAAAAAGAAAGAGTTTTTTTTCTGTAAATACGACTCCATATGTTATTAATAATAAAATGCTATCAATTGATATAGACTATATTGAAGATTTTGAAGAAGCTGAACAGTACGTATAAATTTAATGAACAAAATTAAAATTATTGCTGAAGTTGGTCCTAACCATAATGGGTCATTTAAGATGGCTCAAGATTATGTAAAGAAATTATCAAAATATGATCTGGATATAATCAAGTTTCAAATTGCGAGTCCAGAAGATGTCTATAGCAAAGATTCTTTTAAGGCAGATTATCAAAAAGTAAATGATAAATCCAAAACTGTTATTGAAATGAGTAAAAAAAATCAGTTATCAAGAGAAGAACATCTCAAATTATCTGAAGAGTGTAAAAAGCATAATAAAACTTATGCTGCCACAGCATTTGACGTTGGTAGTTTAAACTTCATAAACAAAAATATAAATCTTCCCTTTTTAAAGATTCCATCTGGTGAGGTGTGTTCAATTGATTTGTTGGAAATTGTAAAAAATTCAAATAAAGAAATCTTATTATCAACAGGTATGTCCTCAATTGATGAAATAAAAAAAACAGTAGAGTATATCGACCCTAAAAATAATAAGAATATCACAATTTTACATTGTACTAGCTCATATCCTGCAAAAATAGAAGACTTGAACCTTAATTTCCTCGATGAACTACATTCATTATTTCCAAATTATAACTTAGGATACTCAGATCATTCAATAGGTGAAGAAGCTTGTTTGCTTGCGCTTGCAAAGGGTGCGACCATTATCGAAAAACATGTGACTATTGATAGAAATTTAGATGGACCAGATCATAAATCATCAATGTCAATTGATGATTTCGGTGAATTTGTAAACAAAATTAGAAGATGTGAAATAATCTTGGGTCAAAATAAAAAAATTATCAGCACTAAGCAAAAAAGAATTAGAAAGATGGCTCTTAAAAGTATTGTCACACGCCGTGATATAAAAAAAGGCGAGGCATTAGATCGAACAAATATATGTTTCAAGCGCCCAGGAACCGGTCTTAATCCACTAGAATTTGATAGTTTACTTGGATGTAAGGTAAAAAAAGATATTGAGGCAGATAGAGTTATTATGAAAGAAGATATAAATTACAATTAAATCTATTTATTAATTCATGTTTTACTATTTTTTTCTAAATTCTCAAAGCGATCATCTTAAAAGTAGCATTAATATTGTAAATCATGCACCACATAGTTTATGTGACTCTGACTTATCAAATCTTCATATAAATTATTTTTATTCAAATGGAGAAAAATGGAAATTTAATTACTTTGGAGAAATAAAAAAAAATGAATTGATAAATATAAACAAAGATGATTTAGGCATTAAAGTAAAACACAAATCGATTTTCGTATGTCTTTCTGAGAAAAAAAATATTGATGATGACTACCTTCAAAACTCGTATAAATTAGAAAAAATATTTCATCCACCTATGAGATCTAATATCAAGATTTTTAATAACTACTCAGCAGCAAGTTATCAAGGTGAAATACCGGCGATATTTCTGAAAAAAAAACTTTCATTAGTAAGTTGTTCACCAATGATACAGAAAATGAAAGGCATAAAAAATTTCTTTTATCTTGTAAATTTATCCAATTCACCTGAAATAAAAGAATTCAAGGTTGAAGTTCTAAATATTGAAAAACAAAAAATATCTGAACTTATATGTACGACAAATACTGTTAACTTTTTTGATATTGAAAAAATTAATAAAACTAATGATTTGGTTTACATTTTCAAATCATCTGAATATGGCGGTATCCCACTGTATTTCAGCGTTAATGATGATTATACTAATATGTCAATAGAGCATACTCATCCACCTGTTGAACATGTGGTATTTGGAGACAGATCTTACTTTCAAAGAAAAAAGAAAACTTATTGGTTTGAGAATATTTGATTTCTATATGCAAAAAAGAACTATAAAAAGAAAGTTTGATTTTTTTAGAAATTATTTTCTTATTAAACCAACTTTATTTAGTGAGCCTAAAATTAATAATGCAAGCCTAAGTGATTTTTTCTTTTTCGATTGTAGGGATGGTAGAGACACAAAAATTACTATATTCAATATATACTCTCAAATTAATCCTGATAAGCCAACCGAGGATGAAGTAAAGATATTTATTTTTGATTATAATGGTAAGCTTAATAAAAAAATAGATTTCACATTGAAATTTAATGAATATAGAGAAATAATATTCTCAAAATATAATATTTCTAATTTTGGGTCCTTTTTTATATTCCATTCTACCAAGAATATTCTTGATCTTGAAAGAAAGGGAAGCTATCCGTCTGAAAGAGGTTATGTAGGCTACAGAAACAAAGACAGTTTATGGAATTTTGTTCACGGTAATAGAACATGTAATTATCTTTCAAATAGCAAAATCAAAACAATAATGGCATACAGCCTTTTTGAGACGATTTATACTCCACAGGTAAATTTTGACGACACAAACTTCTTTAAACTAATATTTAATAATCCCTTAAATCGTAAAATTAAAATTAATATAAAATGTTTTAATTTAACTAATGAAATAGTTTCGTCTGTTAAAGAAGAGATTATTTCATATGGCACTAAAATTATAGCATTCAAAAATAAGGAGATTAAATATTTAAAAATATATTCTAGACTAATGTTTTGCAGGCCATTGATATATAAAGAATATAAAAAAGATTTTGATATTTTCCACGCTTAAAATGATAAAAATTTAAAAATGAAAGATTCGTTACGTTTGCCACTTATTGTAGATCTTGATAATACTCTGATAAGAACTGATTGTATGCTAGAGGCATTATTTTATAATTTAAAAAAAAATTTTTTTAAAACAATTATCTTTTTTTTTATGTATCTTTTTAATAAAAAGAAGATTAAATCATATCTATTTTCTAATTTTTGCCCCGATATAAACTCTATAAAAATAAATAAGGAAGTTTACAATTTTTTAAGTAAAGAACGTAGTAATGGTCGTAAAATTTATTTATGCTCAGGATCTCCATCAAAGGTTGTAAAGAAATTTTGTGAGAAGCTTAAAATTTTTGATGGCTACTTTGGAACTGAAAATATAAATTTAGTAGGAAAAAACAAAAAAAATTTTTTAAATGAGAAATTTAAAATATATCAATACGATTACATCGGTGATAGTTATTCTGATATTATAGTTTGGAAAAATTCAAATCAAGCAATTGTATCTAAAAATAATATTCTTATAAAATTAATATTGAAAATCAAAAAAATTAAATTCATTACAATTACAGAAAAAAAAAAGATAATTTCTAATGTTATAAATGTACTCAAGTTGATAAGAATTCATCATTGGTGTAAAAATATTCTATTATTTTTGCCTATTTTTCTTGCACAAGATTTCTCGATTAGATCAATAGTTTTTTGTTTAATTGGATTTCTAGCATTTTCATTTATTGCGTCTTCTATTTATATAGTTAATGACTGCTTAGACATACAAAACGATAGAGTTCACCCAGAAAAAAAAGAGAGAGTCCTTGCTTCTGGAAATATTTTGCTCTTGGATGCAATGTTCATAAGTTTAACTTTTGTCATAATTAGTATTTTTTTCTCCAGTTTTATTGGGGCCGATTTTACAATTATAATTTGTCTTTATTTTATAACAAACTTTCTGTATTCAATTACGATTAAGAATCTAATTATATTTGATATAATCTGTTTATCGTTATTTTACGTATCAAGAGTAATAGCAGGAGGTCTTTCAACTAATACTTTTGTATCAATATGGTTATTATTATTTTGTTTCTTCTTTTTTTTATTTTTAGCAAATATTAAGCGAATAACTGAGTTGGTAAAAATAAATAGTGACTTAATATTAAAAAAAGTTGGAAGAAATTATTTGTTATCAAATATTAAATTGCTAAAAATTATAAATATTTTTGCGATTGTAACTTCACAATTAGTATTATTTATCTATTTTATAACCGATAGCTCATCAATGCTTTATAGTAAGTCAAATATAATTATGATTATATCTTTGATATTAATGATTTGGACTTACTATATTTCAAAAAAAGCCTTTAGTGGAACTCTTAGTTCAGATCCAATTGTATTTGCGTTAAAAAATAAATTTAGTTGGTTTTGCTTTTTATTGATTTCTTTTCTAACAATATCTCAAATGAATATATGGCTGTTTTAATTAAAAAAGAACTGAAGGGTTGGGGGAACTTTCCTAAGAAAATAGTAAAAGTTCAGTATCCACCAGACAAAAAGAATATCAACTTAAACATAAAAGGATCCATAATTGCTCGAGGAATGGGACGTTCATATGGAGATTGTTCTTTTAACAAAAATCACACAGTAGATATGCTATCTATAAATAAAATTTTAAATTTTGATAAAAAGCAAGGTATTATCTCAGTTGAGGCAGGAGTAACTCTAAAAGACGTACTTGAATTAGTTGTAAAACATGGATGGTTCCCTCCTGTTTCTCCAGGCACAAAGTATGTAACTATAGCAGGAATGGTAGCATGTGATGTTCATGGAAAAAATCATCACAATTTAGGTTCATTTTCTAATTTTGTAAGAGAAATAGAGATAATAGATGCTAGTAGGAAGATAAAAAAATGTAGTAGAAAAATAAATTTTAACCTGTTTAAAAAAACTATTGGCGGTATGGGTTTAACTGGCATAATTACCGAAGTAAAATTTCAATTATTAAAAATTGAGTCATCATATATTAAACAAGAAGTAAGTAATTATTTTAGTCTATCCAATTTAATGAAAAAGTTTGAGAAAGAAAAGAATCAGGAATACTCTGTAGCGTGGCTCGATTTGACCTCATACAATAAAAGTAATGGATATTTAAAGTCAGTTTTTTTTATGGGAAACCATGCAAAAAAAAGAGAAATAAAATTAGTCAAAAATAAAGAATATAAACTTAATTTTAATGATAAGGATGTTAAATTTCCTATTGGATTTCTAAAATTTTTTATAAGCAATCTAACAATTTCTATTTTTAATATACTATATCTTTTGAATAATCAGCCCTCAAAAAAATTTATACATTTCAATAAGTTTTTTTACCCACTGGATGGAATAAAAAATTGGAATAAAATTTATGGAAAAGAAGGATTTTTACAATACCAATTTGTTGTTTCAAAAAAGAACTCTTATAAAACTCTAGAATTAATTTTTGAGGTTATAAAATCAAAAAAATGTTACCCTACTTTAGCTGTTTTAAAGTTGATGGGAAAAGAAAGTATAGGATACCTATCGTTTGCAAGAAAAGGATACACTCTAGCATTGGACTTTCCAGCAAATGAACAATCAAAATCAGTATTGATTTTATTTGACAAAATAATAAAGGAAAATCAAGGAAGTATATATTTAGCTAAAGACAGTAGAATGAATAAAAAAATATATAAAGAAATTTCGAAAAAGTCTATACAGCTTTTCTCAAAACAAAAAAAACAAAAAGATCAATTATCTTTTTCCTCATTTCAATCTAAAAGGCTAGGAATTTGAGAGATTTAAAACAAGAGTCATTAAGTAATACTGAAGAAAGATGTATTTTAATCCTTGGTTCTAAATCAGAAATAGCAATCAATACTGCTTATTTATTTGCAAAAAATGGTTTTAATGTAATTTTATCTTGCAGACAATCAAAAGAATTAAAGAAACATTGTGATAAAATTAAGCAAAAATATAATATAAGGTGTTATTTAGAAGAGTTAGATATTCTAGACATAGATCAATATGATAATTTTTTTAAAAGATTGCCGCTTTTACCAACAATATTACTTTGCGCAGTTGGAACAATGTCATCAATAAATTCAGATTTAAATAATAATAACGAAAATCTATCAAATATAATAAATACAAATTTTACTTCAAATATACAATTTATTGAAAAATTTGTTACAAGCTATGTTAATAAATACTCAAAAATAAATTTTTCTATTATTAGTATAAGCTCTGTAGCTGGTGAAAGAGGTAGAGCTAAAAATTATATTTACGGTGCTTCTAAATCAGGTTTAACACAATATTTATCTGGACTTAGACAAAAATATTATAATAAAAATCTTAGTGTTATTACAGTAAAGCCAGGCTTTGTAAAAACTCAAATGTTAAAGAATGTTGAAACACCAAATCTTCTTACAATTACTCCAGAAAAAATGGCGATGATTATATTCAAATCATTTATAAATAAAAAAGATATTGTTTATAGTCCCTATTGGAGGTATATAATGGTGATTGTTAGACTAATACCTGAATTCATCTTTAAAAGACTAAAATTTTAATAAAAATGATGCAAAAGAAATTTGAAGAAATCGATCTCATAGATATCTTAGTTTTTTTTTGGAATAGAAAAATCTTAATTCTAGCTTTTTCTGTTATCGGACTTCTAATCGGATTTATCCTCTCTTCAAATTATAAACCGTCCTATGAAAATATACAAAAAATTTATTTTCATGATAACAAAGAACGTATTATTAATAACTCCTTAGAAATTAACATTTTTGACATGTATTTTAAAGCCGCTCTCAGCAAAGAAAGGCAAAACGAATTTTTAATGTCAAAATCTAATTCAGAAGAAGCTAATACAATTCCTTCGTCCTTTATGATAAACGATGATCAAAATGCTAAGTGGGTTAAAATTAAGCATGTTCATCAGAATAGTAATTTTTCAGGAGAAACGATTTCCTATGAATATGCTAAATACATTAGAGACCATGTAAATGATAGAATACGAAATATGATAGAACGAAATCTTGAAGCTATTAATATAAATTATTTAATTGAAGAAACGAGAATTAAAAATGAAATTTTAATACAAAAGAATTTAGAGACTAAACTTAATGAACTTCGTAAACAAGTTTTAAATAATAATATAGAAATAGCAGAAAAATTAGGTATAGAATCACCATCTAATTTGTTGCAGGTACTTGAAAATAAGTCGTCTGCTTATGCATTATCCATTGAACAATACGGAGACTCAGAATCCAGTGATTTTCCTAGTGATGAAGTGACTATAGGGCAGAATATAGCTAGTAGTGAAATTGAATTTGTAAAAGATGAAAATAAGTTATTTTTATATGGAACTATTGTTTTAAAATCTGCCTTGGAATTTATTGAGCAAGAAAATCAAATTACAAATTACACTAATACAATCAAATTAGAAAAAATTCAATCTGAGAAAAATTTAAATACCTTGCAAAAAAAATTATTTTATAAAAATCATCAAATTGATGTAAATGATATTAAAATAGTTACTGTAAGCAGTTATGATAATACAAGTTCAGTAAAAATCGGCTCTAAATTCTATCCACATATAGGGTTGATAATAGGTCTTTTATTAGGATTAATATTCTCAGTGATTTATGCAGGAATGCTTAACAGATTCAAATCAGAGGTATAACTATAAATATTAAATTCAGAATAAAAACATTAGAATATATATATAATTTTAATTTATGAAAACTGGTATTATAACTGGAAGTGGAAGAGGCATAGGCTTCTCGACAGTGAAACTATTACTTAAAAAAAATTATAAAATTATAAGCCTTACTAGATCTGAGAATGGTAATTTAAATACCTTAATCCATAATAATAAAAAAAACTTTAAAAATTTTTATATTGACTTAAGTAACATTAACGAGACAAGGAAGCTAGCTAAACATATATTTTCAAAATATAAGATTGATTTTCTAATAAATAATGCAGGCATTAGATCAAGATACCCTGCTGAGAAATTGTCTGACAAAATATATAAAGATGTTTTTGATACAAATTTCTTTTCACCTATGGCTTTAACAGAAGAGTATATTAAACATATAAAGAAGATAAAAAATAAAAAAAAGATGCTAAGTATAGTCTCATTAACTTCA
Organism: uncultured Pelagibacteraceae bacterium; assembly: GCA_902613805.1. Classification (GTDB taxonomy): domain Bacteria; phylum Pseudomonadota; class Alphaproteobacteria; order Pelagibacterales; family AG-422-B15; genus CACNXQ01. Next base: position 192,813 of record CACMIV010000001.1, on the reverse strand, counting down.
ATTGTAGGTCCAAGAGGTTTTAGTGAACTTTCATCTTATGCAGCATCAAAAGGTGCACTTGAGTATGGAATGAGAAGTTTAGCGATAGAGTATGCAAAATACAATGTTAGAATAAATTGCGTTGCCCCAGGATTTACTAAGACAAGTTATTTTAGTAGTTTTAAAAAAAAGAAAAATAAATTATATAATTGGACACTTAACCAAATTCCACTAAAAAGATGGGGTGAACCATTGGAAATAGCAAATACTATTGAATTTTTGATTTCTGATAAAAGCTCATATATAACCGGTAATGTTATTTATGTAGATGGTGGATGGGTTTCAAAATGAAAAAGGCAGTTGCTCTTATACCAACAAGATTAGAGTCAAAAAGATTGCCAGGAAAAGCATTGCTTGACGTGGATGGACTACCAATCGTTGTACATACTGCCAAAAGATCTCAATTAGCGAAAAATATTAGTGAAACGTTTGTATGCACTGATAGTGAGGAGATTATTCAAGTATGTAATAATTTTGATATTCAAACAATAAAAACTGAAAATATTTTTAATAATGGCACTGAAAGAATTGCTTCAATATCAGAAAGATTTGGGGACTCATTAATTGTTGATGTTCAAGGTGATGAGCCATTAATTAAACCAGATTTTATTGATACGATTGTTGAGAACCATTTAAAAAGCGATTTTGATCCAGAGATCATGATTTCTACAATTGATGTTCCTTATAATTCTGGTGATACAATAGTTAAAGTAATTTCGTCCACAAGCAAAAGAGTTATGATGCTATCGCGTGCTAATATACCATATAGATATAAATCTGAAGTTTCTGTTATCTCAAAGCATTGCTCTGTCATTTCTTTTACTCAAGATGCACTTATAAAATTTTCAAAACTACCACAATCATACCTTGAAAGTATTGAAGATGTTGAATTGTTAAGAGCTATTGAAAATGACATGAGAGTGTATTCTTGTCCAATGGATGGTAACTCTTTTTCTGTAGATATAAATGACGACTATTTGAAAGCAAAAGTAGCTATGCAAACTGATCCAATAAGAAAATTATATTAGTAAAACATGTTTTCATCAATAAAAGCAGATTATCCAAAAAATAATTACAAAATATATTTATCAGATAATTTATCTAAAAATATAGAACAATATTTAAAGACCTTTAATAATAAATCAATTCTTATTGTAGCAGATGATTATTTTACTAATAAAATAAATCTTCCTGACAAGCAACTTCATAATTTGTTTACCTCCTACAACCATATATTTATTGGAGGAGGGGTTGAGTCAAAAAATTTAAATGGAGCTATAGTAATTCTAGATAAATTAAATCAAATGAACATGACTAGAGACGGCTGCATAGTAGCGATGGGTGGAGGCGTAATTGGTGATTTATGTTCTTTCGTAGCGTCACTTTATCAAAGGGGCATATCCCTAGTGCATGTTCCTACAACATTAACTAGTGCTGTGGATAGCTCAATTGGAGGAAAGACTGGTATCAATATGTATGATGCAGTAAATTTATTAGGAACTTATTATCATCCATCAGCCTCTTTTATAGATTTGCGATTTATGAAAACTCTAGAGGGTAGAGATTTTTCAGCTGGTGTTGCCGAAAGTATAAAAAAATCTTTTATTTATGACAGAGAATTTTATAATTTTATCTATAATAATTCTGAAAAAATTTTTAATAAAGATTATAATTATCTCTACGATCTTATTTATAAATCAATTTCCATCAAATTATTTCATACAATTTCAGATGAAAAAGAGAAATCCATAAGACTACTTTTAAATTATGGTCATACATTTGGTCAGGCATTTGAGTCTGTTTATGGAATTAATGCAAAAAGTCTAAGGCATGGAGAAGCAGTATCTTTAGGCATGATGTGTGCAGCTCAAATGTCTGAGAGCTTATACGGAAATAAAACTATCATAAGAGAACATTCTGAAATATTAACTAAATACACATTACCAACTAAACTGAGCTGCCTTAAAAATATCAAGATTCCTAATGTTGAAAACTTATTTCGTAGATTAATAAAGGATAAGAAGAGAACAGTACAAGGCAATCGTTTTGTCATATGTCGCAGCATTGGCAGCGCTAAAATTGAACACATTACAGATAATAATCTTATCAAGTCTAGTTTTGATTTAGTACTTCAATAAATTTAATGAATTTAAAGAAAAAAGAAAAAGAGTACCAACTTGATTGGTTAGGAGAAAAGTTTTCTGATGGCATCATATCAATTACTGATTTAGTTGAAAAAGATAGTCTACGTATAAAAAAACAATACATTAATATTATTGAGTCTTTAGGGAATAAAATTATATATAATAAAAGTATTATTAATTACCTCAAAATTGATGAGACCTTTAGTTTGTGGTGGATGTCACTCATATATGAAAAAAATATATATAAAAGCCCACAAATTCAAGACTGCTTGAAAGTTATCGCTCTAAGAAATTTTATAATTAAAAATAAAGTAGAAAAAATTAAAATATTTAATGCTCCTAGAAAATATAAAAAAAGCATAATCAATTTATTAAATCGTTTAAAAGTAAGTAATTCAATTTTATACAAAAAAAGAACTTTTAACCCTCATCATGATTTATTAAAAAATTTAAAAAATATCTCTCCTTTATTTATTAGATCATTACATACAATTTTAAGGTATTTATTTTTATCAAATAAATTAAAAAAAATAAAATTACATTATAATACGAAAAAAAGAAAACAGGTGCTTATAGTATCTTATTTTTTAAATTATAATTACAATAAGCTTTCAAAAGGATATTTCAATTCAGAATATTGGGGAAAACTTCCCCAACTTATAAAAAAACATAATTATCATATTAACTGGTTGCACATGACAACTTCAAATGAGATAAGTTTTAAATCAATTTCCAAACATATTAATAAAATTAATAAAAAAAATAATGAAGAATATCATTACTTTTTAGAGACATTTTTTACGTACAAAATTTTTTTTAAATCAATAATTAAATTTCTGCGTATCATTCATTCTTCGATATTTCTTTATTCTAGAAAAGATATTTTTTTATTTGATGATGATAAAATTGACCTTTGGCCAATACTTAAAAAAGATTGGAAAAACTCTATTTCTGGTCCAGTCCTGATGATGAATATTATTTATTTCTACTTATTTCAAAAAATATCTGCCTTTTTAACACATCAGTCAGCTAATTTTTATTTACATGAAGGACAGGGATGGGAAAAAGCTTTTATCTCAGCACAAAAACTTGAAAATAATTATTTGATCGGAGTGATTCAATCTCCAATGAGATTTTGGGATTTAAAACTATATGACAAAGATAAAAATTTAAAAAAAGACAAAATATATAAGTTACCTTTCCCAAATAAATTAGCAGTTAACACATTCAATGGTTATAAAATGGCAATTGAATCTAATTTGCCAAAAAAAAATATGATATGCGTTGAGCCTCTTAGATATGACATGAATAACTTTTTTAGAAAAAAGAGATTAAAGAAAAAAAATTTAAATAAAGTTATTATTTTAGGTGGTTATTTAGAAGATCTTACTAATAAAATGATTAATGTAATTAATAGTTTCATAAATGAAAATAAAGAATCCGGTGTTAATTTTTATTTCAAGGAACATCCAGGGTATAAAATTAAAAAATCTCAACTACTATCTATAAAAAAATTTACTAAAACTAGAGCAACAAATAATTTATTTTCTAATTACGATTGCAGCATTATTGCTGGTGATTCATCAGTTACAATTGATTCTTTTTTAAATGGCTGCGAAACAATAATTTTCTTAGATTCTGATGAAATTAACTTTAATCCTCTTAGAAACAATAGATCTGTACATTTTGTAAAAAATAAAGATCAATTAGCCAGTGCTTTGAGACAACTATATGATCAAAATTATAAAAATAATAGCATCGATCTAAATCATAGTGAGGAAAAAAAACAGATTTATTTTATGAATAAAAATCTTAATTTCTGGAGAGAGTTCTTAGATAAGATACTTAAAAAAAACTATATTTAAGTTAGAATTTACTATATATTATGTTCTTACCATATCAATCAGTATCTAAAAATGAAAGATATTAAAGATCTCGTAATAAAACCTCTTAAGAAAATCCCAGACGAAAGAGGCGCTATCCTTCATATGTTGAGAAGAGATGATGAAGTATTTACAGAATTTGGTGAAATCTATTTTTCTATTGCTTATCCTGGAGTAATTAAAGGATGGCATGAGCATACTAAACAAGTTCAAAACTACGCAGTAATTCAGGGTATGATAAAACTTGTCTTATTTGATAATAGAGAAAATTCTCCAACATATCGGAATTTATTAGAAATATTTACTGGCGATTTAAATTATGCACTTGTTCAAATTCCTGTAGGTGTTGTTAATGGCTACAAATGCATTGCAGATAAACCGTGCATTGTTGCTAATTGTTCTACATTGCCGCATGAGCAAGGAGAAATGAAAAGATATGATCCTATAGGTAAAGATATTCCTTATAATTGGGATCTAATTAATAAATGAAAATATGCATTTTTGGCTGTACAGGCTATCTAGGAAGTGAGTTATCTTATTATTTAAGTAATTGTGGCCACCAAGTTATTGGAGTATGCAGAAAGTTTCCAAAAAAAGAAACCGAGTTTAAAAAAAATTTTGTAAAGATATATGAAGGAGATGTAAAAAGTCGATCATTCTTAAATAAAATATTTTCTTCAAAGCCGCAAGTTATAATATATTTAATTTCTCTTAATCATTTTAATTCTGAAAAGAATCTTGATAATTCATTAAATATAAATTGTTTACCAGTAATCAGAATACTAGACTGTATTAGAGACAACAAATTTAACATTAAATTTATCTATTTCTCTACAATGCAAGTTTATGGTGATTATGCTCGTAAAAAATTAATTACAGAAAATAGTAATAAAAATCCAAGAAATATATATGCGCTTACACATAGCATATGTGAAGACTACCTATTAATGATGAATAATTATAATAACTTTAGCTCTACTTCTATTAGATTATCAAATGGCTATGGTTTTCCGCGGCTAAAATCTTGTGATTGTTGGTGGCTTGTACTAAATGATTTTTGTTTGAGTTCGTATAAAGATTCTAGAATTAATATTAGTTCTGATGGTTCACCATTAAGAGATTTTATACATATATCTGATATATCAAAAACAGTTAATCATTTAATGAAAGCTAAAAAAACTCCTTCTTTGATAAATTTGGCATCAGGTAAAACAGTGAGCATGCTTGAGCTAGCAAAATATGTTTCAGACGTAAATACCAAACTAAATAATAATATAAGTATATATATAAAAGGAAAACTTATTAATAAAAAAAGTTTGACAAAAAAAATAAACATGTACAAATCGATGAAAAGATTTAAATTTTCAACTAAATTTCTTGATGATCTTAAAATAAAAAAAGAGTTTGATCTTAATTCTGGAATCGAAAATACAATTATGCAGATGAAAAAAATAAATTAATGAAAAAAAAAGTATTAGTAGTTGGCAATCTTGGTTATGTTGGGTCTATAATTGATAAAATATTATTCACTAACAACATTGAAGTTTACGGTATCGATCCGAATTGGTTTTCAAATGATATAAGTGAAAATGATTATGTTTACAGACAATGGAATGATGATTTTAGAAAATTGTTACATAATAAAGAAGTATGGGAAATCAATTATGACGCCGTTGTTTACCTTGCAGCAGTGTCTAATGACCCTATGGGTGCAAACTTTGCTCAGGTAACAAGGGAAATCAATGGTGAATTTTGCATTGAGGCAGCAAAAAAATGCAAAGAGTTAGGTATTAATAAATTTATTTTTGCTTCGAGTTGCAGCACGTACGGGTTGGCTGATAATAATGCAAGAAAAGAAAACGATGAAATAAATCCGATAACTGAATACGCTAAATCGAAGATATTTGCAGAGATGAAACTTAAAGAAATTTGTGATGAAAATTTCGAGGCCATCTGTCTGAGATTTGCCACAGCTTGCGGTTCAAGTCCTAACTTAAGACTAGATTTAGTCTTAAATGATTTCATCACAGCAGCGCATGTGAACAATACAGTCGAAGTCCTAAGTGATGGAACACCATGGCGACCCCTTATACATGTTCAAGATATGGGTTTGTCAATTTTATGGGCGATTGACTATCAAAATAACAATAAATTTACAGTTGTTAATGTGGGTTCTGAGAAATTCACTTATCAGATTAAAGATCTCGCTAAAAAAGTAGTTGAATTTATTCCTGGTTGTAAATTAAAAATATCATCTGATAAACCTGCAGACTCAAGATCTTATAAGGTTGATTTCTCGCTTTATCATGAAATTGCTGATAAAAAATTTCATCCCAAATATGATGTAGATAGGGCCATTGAAGATATATATTCGCAAGTAAAGGCACTTAATATTGAGAAAGATTTTAGAAGTTCAAGTAAATGGATCAGGTTAAAAAAATTGCAAGAAAATATCTCTAAATCTAAAATGAATAATCAATTATTTTGGATAAATAATAATTAAGTGTTTTATAGAAGATTATGAAAGCTGTAATATTAGCAGGCGGATTTGGAACACGTCTTTCAGAATATACTGAAATTATTCCTAAACCTATGGTCACAATTGGTAATATACCAATTTTAATTCATATCATGTCATTATACTTGAAATACAATATTAGTGAATTCGTAATTGCAACTGGCTATAAATCTGAAATTATAGATAATTATTTCATACAAAATTCACATCAATTATCTAATGATGAAAAAGATACTAAGGTGTTTGCATTTAATCACCCAATTATAAAATTAGAAAATACCTGTAAAGTAACTACTTGTTTTACTGGCAAAAAAACAATGACAGGGGGTAGGGTATTAAGGCTTAAAAATATAATAGGTGATGATGACTTTCTTCTCACATATGGCGACGGATTAAGTAATGTAAATATTGAATCACTAATAAAATTTCATAAGCAAGAAAAAAAAATTGCAACTTTAACAGCAGTAAGACCACCTGTAAGATTTGGAGAACTAGAAATAAACGGAAATCAAGTTTTAAAGTTTGAGGAAAAACCTAATATGCAAAAAGGTTGGATAAATGGGGGTTTTTTTGTTTTTAATAAAAGAATTTTTGATTCTATTGAAGGTGACAACATTATGTTAGAAAGAGAACCTCTAGAAAATTGCGTTGCATCAGGAGAATTAAATGCTTTTAAGCATGAAGACTTTTGGTTTTGTATGGATACAAAAAGAGACAAAGACAATTTAGAAAAAATTTGGGCTTCGGGTAGTATTCCTTGGATTTATTAATTCGGAAAATGCAAAGAGAAATTATTAGATTTAGTGAAAATATAAAAATTTTTTTATTATATGGAATATTAGTTCTTTTATTTTTACAATTTATAAAAGATACTTATCCAATCTACTATTTAATTGTCGGTTTTTTTATTTCACTTTCAATTATTATTTTATTATTGGAGTCAAACTTAAATTTGTATAAATTTAATCTTGTACCTAGTATCTATGTGATTTTTTTTATATTATTGCTCTTTAGTGCAATTATTTCTCTAAAATATAATGATTTACCCGCTGCTCATTTATGTCAAGAGTATATAATTTCCAGGGAAACATGTTTTATTTCATTTAAAACTATAATTTTTGCAATATTCAAAATGCTATTGATGCCAGCTTTTGTTATATATGTATCCCATTTAATAATTAATAAAAAATCTTTCGAAAATCTTATCTTACTGTTCATTTTATTTGTTTGTTTGGCTTCTTTTTCTTTATTTGCTCAAATAATTTTTGGACATATACCAATTTTTGGACCTCCAAACGCAATTAGATTTATGGGATTTACACCTTATTCTTCTTCTATTGGGGCCGTTACAACATATGCAACTGCTTTTGTATTTGCTTCAATTATGCTGATGCTTCATTTTAATAAAATAAATTTCTTAATTAAACTTTTACTCTTATCTATCTTATTAGCTGGAGCAGTAGCATCAATGGGAAAAGCTGCAATGGCAAATATAGTTTTAGTGACAATAATTTTGTTAATATTTTTGGGTAAAAAGAAAAGAATAATATTTGTATTTTATTTAGTCTTTATATTTATATTGATGCCATTAAACGAAAATTTTTTTAATTCATCTCTATCATTATTTGCGAATACATTTGGAATTAATATTTCTGGAGAAATGGTAAATAGAGGTGTTTTTCTGCCTTTTTACGAGCGAGTTTTAGATAGAGTTACCGGTCGAAACTGGACAACAGATCTAATTTATCTATGGGAATTATTAATTGGTTGGGGAGCGGTAGGTGGAGGTGGAGCTTTTGGAATAATGGTAGATACTTCGCATGAAACTTTTCATCGTATGATGTGGAGTGGATTAGAGAGATATAACATATATGGCTGGGAAAAGATTGTAAATACATCTCACAATCAATTGATAGATTTATTTCAGATAGGTGGATTTTTATTAATATTCACTTTTATAATTTTATTTTTGGCAATGCAATATTTCTTATTTTTAGAGTATTGGTATATTGGTGATACGTTGAGCAAAGCATTATTTATTTCAAATATTGTTTTCATTGTAAACGCATTCGTATTCAATGGAATTTTGTTTCAACCTTATTTATCTTTTACATTTTGGATTACAGTAGTTTACTTTGTGAGATTTAGGAAAACTAGTGCGGAATATATCAATGCATGATGCTTTAGTTTCTGTAATTATTAATTGTTACAATGGAGAAAAGTATTTGAGTGAATCAATTAATTCTGCCTTAAATCAAACATATAAAAATTTAGAAATCATTTTATGGGACAATCTATCAACTGATAAAAGTCAAATTATTATATCTAATTTTAAGGATAAGAGAATTAATTATTTTTTGTCTGAGGAACATACCACTCAATATGAAGCAAGGAGAAGGGCAGTACAGAAATGTAAAGGTGAATTTATTGCATTCCTTGATGCTGATGATTATTGGGCAATAGATAAAATAGCAAAACAAATGCCTTTTTTTGAAAATCCAGATGTAGGATTCGTATGCTCAAATGCATGGATAGTTGATGATAGAAAAAATAAAATATACAGAGCATTCAATAAATTGCCAAGTGGTAAGGTTCTAAATGATTTACTTAAAAAAAACTTTGTTACTATGTCCAGTTTAGTGTTGAGACGAACTAAATATATGTCTTTAAAGACTGGATTTAATCCAAATTACGAGGTTATTGGTGATTTTGATTTATTGCTCCAACTTGCCTTAACAAGTAATTTAGGTTCTGTAAATGAGCAGCTTACATACTACAGGTGGCACAATGACAATTTAAGATTTAGCCAATTAGAAAAAAATATATTTGAATTAGACAAGTTATATTGTGAGTTAAAAAAAGACAAAAAGGTCACCGCAGAGAAAAATTTTGATTTATTTTTTAATAATATACAATTTAACAAGGGTTTGATAAATATTTTAAAAAATAAGAGACTAGATTGTTTTAAAATTATTAAAAATATGACTAGCACGTTCCATATTTTTAAAATGATTATTACGCTAATGTTGCCCAAAAAAATTATACTTAGTTACAGAAATAGATAGAAATGAGTAATTTTCAGCTTTCCATAGTAGTTCCATTTTACAGAAGGGATGACTATGCAATAGAAATAGTTAAAATAATAAAACATCAGGCAATTGAGCACTCAATTAAAACAGAATTATTATTTATTGATGCGGAGACCAGAATTACCTTAGCTGATTATGTATCTCAAGAAGATGAGTCAAAATATTTCGTTTGTAAGATTTATGATACTGTTGGATATGTAAGCAATAAGAGAAATCTTGGTATAAAGAAAGCTAGGTCTGAAAATATTATAATTATGGATGATGATTGTGTACCAGATAGTAATTTTCTGAAGGAACATTATAACTGTCTAAGTAGTCAGTTTGTTGAAAAGATACTTTTCTGTGGAACTGTGAGATATGAGAAAAAACTTATAGAAAATCAAAATTATTTTAGATTTAGAGATGAAGGTCATAGAAAATTTGATAAATATTATAAATCTAACAAAGAACTAAATTTTCATAATATTGTGACAATGAACATGTCATTTAAGAAAAAAGATATATTATCAAGTAATTTATTCTTTAACGAAAATCACAAAGAATATGGTTTTGATGATATTCAATTTGGTATAGATGGATTGGCTAAAGGATTTAGGTTAATGCCCTCTAAAGCCAGTGTAAAACATCAAGATAGTACGCCACTCTTTGTTTATTATAAAAAGCTCTGCGCGTTTTCTAAAAATTATTACACATTGTTTTATGATTTAAATATCAGATATTTTAAAAAGTTGTCCAATAACAATGAGACAGAAATAAAAATTATCAATGATATAAACGAATATATTATGTTAGCCTACATCTCTAGGGTAAATAAATTTTGCAATAAGTATGGTATCTTAAAATTAGTACTTAAAATAAATTTAATAATTATATTACCATTAAGATTTCTTATTATTTCTTTTTTAAAGTTAACTGATCGTAAAAAATATTTCTATTCAAAAAAAATTTATAAACTTTTAATTATAATTGCTTACTTAGAAAGCTTTCTTAGAAAACAAAAATTAACAAATAATTGGTTTGCATGAAAATAGTTATATTGGGAGCGTCGGGTTTGATTGGTAACGGTATTATGAAGACTTTGTCAGCTAATAAAACTTTATCTATTTATGGAACATATAATAATAATTCTTTTTATGAAAAAGAAAACGTCAAAAACTTCCAAAAATTCGATGTGTTAGCAAATAATGAATTATTTAATTTTATTAATAAAATAAAACCAGATCAAATTATTAATTGTCTTGGAATAACCAAGCATTTTTCTAAAAAATATACAGAAAGGGAATTCATGTATGTTAACTACGAGTTCGTTAAAGAATTGGCAAATATTTCTAAAAAAAAAAGTTATCGATTAATTCACATAAGCACAGACTGTGTATTTGACGGACTTAAGGGTGCTTACTCTGAAAGCGATGCACCAAATGCTAGGGACATTTATGGTAAATCAAAATCATGTGCTGAAATGATATCAGATGAGAGTTTAGTTATAAGAACTTCAACAATAGGAAGAGAAATAGGTACAGTTAATGGTTTATTGGAATGGTTTTTAGGACAAGTTAATGAATGTGAAGGGTATAAGAAAGCATATTTTACTGGTATAACCGCTACTGAATTGGGTAAAATATTATTAGAATATTTTATACCAAAAGTCGATATTAAAGGCCTTTATAATGTAGGTTCCAATAAAATAAGTAAGCACGATTTATTGAAAATCTTCTCACATCACTATAATAAAAAAATATCTATCATTGAAAACGAAATTATTTCTATCGACCGATCCCTAAACTCAAAAAAATTTAAAAATTTTTTTAATTACCAAAGTAAAACATGGTCTAGCATGCTTTCTGAAATGTAAAATTAATTATAAAATAGATTTTCTCCAGATAAAATCGGTTTTAATAATGTTAGAGATTGAGCTATGTTTAGTCGTCCAATTAAATTTTTTCTGAAACTTTTTAGGGTCAGCAATTAATTTTGGGGGATCGCCAATTCTAGATTTTTTATAAAAAATACTTATCTTCCCGATATTCAAATTCCTATACTCCTCAATAACTTCTAAAATCGAAAAACCCTTTCCAGTGCCAATATTATACTCACCTTTAATCTTATACTTTTCAATATATAGCAATGCTTTTAAGTGAGCTTTAGCAATATCTTTTACGTGAATAAAATCTCTTACACAGGTCCCGTCTTTTGTTTTATAATTAGTACCGTAAACTTCAAGATCTTTATTTGTAAGTATATTTTTGCTTAATTTAGGTATAAGATGAGTTTCTCGTTTATGTGTTTCGCCAATATTGTTTACCGGGTCGGCTCCTGCAGCGTTAAAATATCTTAGAGATATATAGTTAAAATTATTAATTTTACTTTTTTTATTAATTAAGTTTTCACATTGTAACTTAGTTAAACCATAATTATTAATAGGTTTTAAAAGTTCTTTTTCATTTATCTTGTTCTTGTTTATATTTCCGTAAACAGCAGCCGTACTAGAAAATATTAATTTATTTACTTTGCACTTTTTCATTGCTTCTAAAAGAGATTCTGTGCCTTTAACATTATTCAAGTAATATAATTCAGGATACTTCCTTGACTCAGCTACTTGACTCTTAGCTGCCAAATGAATGATGCTTGAAATATTATAATCCTGTAGGGTTTCAACTAGTTTTCTAGTATCTAAAATATCACCTTTAATTAAAGGGCCCCATCTTACATTGTTTTTTCTCCCACTTGACAGATTATCAAATGAAACAGGTATGTAATTATTTTTACTGAGTAATAATGCTATATGAGATCCAATATACCCTGCACCACCTGTAACTAAAATATTTTGTTTTGTTTTCATATGTCAAATATTGAGAAAGAATTAATTTTGTTGATAGTGAGCATTAAATAGACTAATAAATTTATTATTAGAACAATAAAATTTCAATGAGTACAGGAAAAAAAAATACGTATTTAATCACAGGTGGTACAGGTTCATTTGGGACTAATATGTTAAATTACTTACTAAAAAAAAATAATTTCCTGGAAATAAGAATACTAAGTAGAGATGAAAAAAAGCAAGAAGATTTAAGGTTAACTCTTAATGATGAAAGAATAAAATTTTATATTGGAGATGTAAGAGATAAAAAAAGTATTGAAGATGTATTTAAAAATGTAAATTTTGTTTTCCATGCTGCTGCATTAAAACAAGTACCAACTTGTGAATTTCATCCACTAGAAGCACTGAAGACTAATGTATTAGGAACAGAAAATGTAATTGATTGCTCTATTGATAATAAGATAAATACAATGGTTCTATTAAGCACAGATAAAGCAGTTTATCCGATAAATTCAATGGGTATGACAAAAGCACTAGCTGAAAAAATTCTAGTTTCGAAATCTAAGAATTCAGACACAATTCTCTGTGCTACTAGGTATGGAAATGTTATGGGGTCAAGAGGATCAGTAATTCCTTTATTTATAAAGCAAATTAAAAATAATTTACCAATCACAGTAACTGACTACAATATGACTAGGTTCATGATGTCTTTAGAAGAGTCTATTAGCTTAGTTAACGAAGCATTCAGCAAAGGGGAAAAAGGAGATATTTTTGTAAAAAAATCTCCATCTGTCACTCTTAAAACTCTTATAAAGGCTTTACAAGATATATTTAATTCCAAATCAAAAGTAAAAGTAATTGGAACTAGACATGGTGAAAAATTATATGAAACTTTAGTTTCAAGGGAAGAGCTCTACCATGCAAAGGAGTCAAAAAAATATTTTTGTATTAAAGCAGATAATAGATCAATAAATTATGATAAATATTTTTCTGAAGGAACAAAAAAAGTCTCCTCACTTCAGGATTACAATTCCCATTGTGCCCATCAACTAACTCAAGAAGAAACACGTAAAATTTTAATGAAAATGGATTTTGTAAAAAAGGAGTTAATTTGACAAAAATTGTCACAATACTTGGAACAAGACCTGAAATAATAAAGATGAGTCGAATTATTCAAGAACTTGATAGTTTTGTCGACCACATTCTTGTGCATACTGGGCAAAATTATGACTATGAATTAAACGAAATTTTTTTTAAAGATCTAAACGTCAGAAAACCTGACTACTTTCTAAATGCCGCAGCTACAAATGCAGCTAAAACTATTGCTAATGTTATTTCTAAATCAGATAAAATATTCGAAATAGAAAAACCTGATGCTTTAGTAATTTACGGAGATACTAATTCATGCTTATCAGTCATATCAGCAAAAAGAAAAAAGATTCCTATTTTTCATTTTGAAGCCGGCAATAGATGTTTTGATCAAAGAGTACCAGAAGAAATAAATCGAAAGATAGTTGATCACATAAGCGATATTAACTTTACTCTTACTGAGCATGCAAAAAATTACTTAGTTATGGAAGGGATTAGACCGGATAGAATTTTCAAAACTGGATCACATATGTACGAAGTAATAAATCACTTTAAATCTAAAATACTAAAATCAAAAATTTTGAATAAACTAAAATTAAAAAAAAGAAAATACTTTTTAGTTAGTATCCATAGAGAAGAAAATTTAGATTACGTAGACAATTTTAAAACTATTATTCAGTTATTTGAGTATATAGAAAAGATTTATAAAATGCCAATAATAGTATCTACCCATCCCAGAACACAAAAAAAAATAGGTAGTATGAAGCTTAAAAAGTTTAAATTAGTAAAATTTCTTAAACCATTCGGATTTACAGATTATATTTTTCTTCAACAAAATGCTTATTGTACCCTTTCTGACAGCGGAACAATTACCGAGGAGTCTTCTTTACTAAAATTTCCAGCAATTAATTTAAGAAATGCACATGAAAGACCAGAAGGTATGGACCATGGCTCTGTGATATTAAGTGGGATAAGTTCTGATCGTATAAAAGAAGCAATTAAATTATCTTTATATCATTTTAAAAAGTATAAAAGTTCATTCGTTGATATTGATAATTATAAAAATCCCTATTTATCAAAACAAGTTACAAGAGTAATATTAAGTAATATTGATGTTATAAATAGAGACGTATGGAAAAAGAAAATTTAAAAAAAAATATTCTTATTTTTACTCCTTATTTCGATCCTGAGCCCTTTCCAATAAATACTTTTGTACATAGCCTATCAAAAAATATAACTATTAACAAAGTAAAGGTAATTACCGCTTTACCAAATTATAGGAAATATTCATTTTACGATGGATATTCTTTTTTTGGCCCTTTTACAAAAAATGAAAAAAAAATTTCTATTACAAGATTACCAATCATTCCCAGATTTTCTAATACATCATTTTCAATTTTATTATTTTATATTTCTTTTTTTTTATCATCATTTTTTTTCTTTATTTATTTCGCTTTAAGAAATAGGAATAAGTATGATCATATCTTAACTTTTTGTGGTTCACCAGTATATGTAGGATTTATTGGAATATTTGCCTCAAAATTAATGAACACAAAATCATCTCAGTGGATACAGGATATTTGGCCTGAAGCAATCCAAACTGCGAAGGGCTTAAAAAATAAATACATTATTAATACTATAAATTTCTTTCAAGAAAAAATGTGGAAATATAGCGATATGATATTTACTGAGTCGTATTCGTTAACAAAATATTTAAAGTTTAAATTCCCTGATAAGCAAATTAAAACACTTTATAATCCGGTCAGAGAAGTAGAAATTGCTAATTATAAAAAAAACGTTAATAAAGAAGGTAAATTGATATTTTCTTACACAGGCAATATCGGTGGAGCCCAAAATCTTGAGAAAATTCTAGAAGCCTTCACAGACTTAAAATATGAAAAATGTGAGCTTCATATGTGTGGTGATGGTCCACTACTAAATGGTTTGAGGAAAAAGTTTGATCAAAAAAATATTTATTGGCACGGATGGTTAACTGGTAGGGATCTTGAAACAGTGTATAAAAAATCTGATTTTTTTATACTCAGTCTTAATTCGGAGGGTAGACAATCACTTATACTACCGAGTAAACTTCAGACTTATTTTCAACTTAAAAGACCAATATTTTGTGTGGCTCGGGGAGCTGTAAAAGAACTTATAGATTATACAGACTCTGGCATTACATCCAAAAGTGATAATAAAAAAAATATTATTGAGTTGTTCAATAAGGCCATAAAACTAAAAGAAAACGAAAAAACCAAAATGGCAGCTAACGGCTACATATATTATCAGAATAATTTTAAGCCGGAGACTATTGTAAGTGAGTTTGTAAAATTCATATGATAATTATCAAGGTAAAATAAATGATTAATTATTTAAAGAGAAACTTATTATTAATTTTGACTGATATTATCATTTCGATAATTTCGACATACATAGCTTATTCAATAAGATTAGATACTTATTATCTGCCATTTACCGGAAATATAGGTTTAGATCCTATACTAAGTTTTAATGCGTATCTAATTTGTGCATTTTTGTTTATACCAATATTCATCTTTTCTAAGATTTACGAATATATTCCTAAATATTTCGATTTAAGTCTGTTCATAAGAATTTTTTATTGTTGCATTATATATACGGTAATTCTCTTTTTGATATTTTCTTATTTTAATTTTGGGATTCCAAGATCTATTGCATTCATTCAACCAATTATATTTTGTTTTTTATTATTTTTACTGCGCATCTCATCTATTTCAAGGAATAGAGACAAAAATAAAGTAAAAAAGAATGTAATAATATATGGCGCAGGTACCGCTGGTTTTCAATTATTAAATTCAATTAATGAAAGTAGAGAATTTGAGGTAAAACTATTTATTGATGATGACGATAGCAAGTTAGGGAAAATCATTTCAGGTATAAGAATTATTTCATTTGATAATGCTGAAAAATATATTAAACAATTTAAAATTAATTCATTAATAGTTGCAATTCCATCTCTTAATCTTAATGATAAAAGAGCATTAATAAGTCGATGTGAGAAGCTCAATCTTAATATTAGAACTCTTCCTACGTTATCTGATATTATAAATGAAAAAATAAGTATTAAGGATGTAAATAATTTAAATATTAATGATCTGGTAAATCGGGATATCAAAATTCAAGAGCTTAATAAAAAAGAATTTAAAGGCAAAAGTATATTAATTACAGGCGCGGGGGGTTCCATTGGTAGTGAATTATGCAAGCAGATAATCTTTCAATCGCCATCTAGGTTAATTTTATTAGATCACAGTGAATATAATCTTTACGCAATAAAAGAAAAATTAGAAAAAATTATTGAACTTAATGATTTGAATATCAATTTAATATTTAGTCTTACAAGTATAAATAATTTCGACTTATTGAAAAAATTACTAACTCAATTTGATTTAGATTATGTCTTCCATGCAGCAGCCTATAAACATGTCGAGCTTGTTGAAAATAATATCTCAGAGTCATTAAATAATAATTTTTTTGGAACCTTAAATTTAGTTTCATTATGTGATCAGCTAAATTTTAAAAATTTCATTTTAATATCAAGCGATAAGGCTGTAAGGCCAACAAGCATTATGGGAGCATCAAAGCGTCTTTCAGAGTTAATTGTTCAAGCATATGCAACTAAAAATGAGTCATTGACAACTTATTCAATCGTGAGATTTGGCAATGTTCTTGGTTCATCTGGATCAGTTATTAATAAGTTCAATGATCAAATTGATCAAGGTAATTACGTAACAGTTACTCATCCTGAGGTAACTCGTTTTTTCATGACAGTACAAGAATCCGTAAATTTAATTATTCATGCATCATTAATGGCAAAAGGCGGCGAGATATTTTTACTTGATATGGGGGAGCCACTTAAAATAATAGATGTTGCTAAAAGAATGATAGAGTTGAGAGGGTTAAAAGTGTTTGATAATATTTCTGGTTCTGGGGACATAGCAATAAAAATAATAGGCCTTAAACCGGGTGAGAAGCTTTACGAAGAGCTGCTCATTGATGGGGATGCAAAGATTTCAAATAATCCAAATATCTTCTATGGTAAAGATAGTCACATCGAATTTCCTAAACTCAATAAGCTTATTGATGAATTACAAAATATAGTAAATGAAAATGATTTGGTTAAAGTAAAAAAATTTTTAAAAGATAAAACTGATTTAAAGATTTAATTTTCTTGAAATATGTCTCGCGTATATAGCTTTTCTTGCAAATGTTTAATTTCTTCTGAAAACCTATTTGCAATTATTAAATCTGGTATTTTTTTTAAATCTTCTATTTTATGAGTAATTTTGTATGGAAATTTAATTTTTAAGCTTATAAGTGGCTCATAAACTATAACTTCAATCCCATTTTTAATTAATTCATCTATAACATCTATAATTGCACTTTCACGAAAATTATCTGAGCCTGATTTCATTATAAGCCTATAAACACCAACAATACTTGGCTTTTTCTTTAATATGGACTGAGTAATAAATTCTTTTCTAGTTTTATTTGCACGTACAACTCCTGAAATAATATTATTTGGAATATTATTATAGTTGTTTAGAAGTTGCTGAGTATCTTTAGGAAGACAATATCCACCATATCCAAATGAAGGATTATTATAGTAATTACCTATTCTTGGATCTGAAGACACACCTTCAATTATTTTTTTTGAGTTTAAGTTATTAACTTCACTAAAACTATCAAGTTCATTAAAAAAAGAAACTCTCATTGCTAAAAAGGCATTAGAAAATAATTTTGTAGCCTCCGCCTCTTTTGATTTCATGTAAATTATTTTTGCGTTTCTAGAATTTGAACATTCTTTCAAAATTTCAGCAAATGTTTCTGATTTTTCTGTCCTGTCACCAATGATAATTCTACTTGGATAAAGGTTATCTTGTAAAGCTTTACTTTCTCTGAGGAACTCAGGGGAAAAATATATGTTATTTTTTCCAACATCGTTGATTATTTTCTCTGTGAAACCAATTGGAATCGTAGACTTTATTATTATTGAAGCATTTTGCTCAACTTTAATAACATTCTTTATAACTTTCTCCACAATATCTGTATTAAAATTATTTGTTATTGTGTCATAATTTGTTGGTACAGCAATAACAACAAATGTTGAGTTTTTTAAACAATCTACAATATTGTTTGATATTTTGAGATCTAATTTTCTTTGATTTAGGAATTGATTAACTTCATTGTTTAGAGAGCTAGGTATATCTTTTTTTAATTTTTCAACCTTATCACTATCTATATCATATGCATATGTGGTATATTTTTGAGAAATCAAATATGACAAAGAAAGCCCAACATAGCCAAGACCGATTATAGAAATTTTCATTTAGCTTATTATTATATATTAATTGTATGGTAAAGCTACGATAGTTTACTAACTTACATTTTGTTAAATATATTATTTATATTTTTTTTTGAATTAAATCTATTGTATGTTTACTTATTTTATGAAAAAAAAAATTTATTATGAGTAGAATTAAGAATACTTGGCGAGTAAAAAAATCAATAATTCATGGCAATGGTGTTGTAGCTGCAAAAAATATAAATAAAAGTGAAAAAATTATTCAATATATTGGTGAAAAAATATCTAAATCAGAAGGTGACAAAAGATCAGAGCAAAGAATAAAAAAATACTTGAATTCAAATAGAACAGGTTCAGTCTATATCTTTGAACTAAATAAGAAGTATGATATTGATGGTACTCCAAAGTATAATAAGGCTCGATATATTAATCATTCCTGTGATCCAAATTGTGAAGTAGAAATTATTAAAAATGAAATTTGGATTTGTTCGATTAAAAAGATTCGTAAAGGAGAGGAATTAACTTATGATTATGGTTATGAATTTGATAAAGATGATTTTCGAGATCATGTTTGCAAATGTGGTTCTAAAAATTGCATCGGTTTCATAATCTCATCAGATGATTGGCCAAAATATTTAAAATATCTTCAAAAAATTATTTCAAATAAATAATTTATTTATGATAGATCTTTCAAATAGATCCTTTTAAATGAATGATTTTTTTGTTTACTTTCTGCAATATCAATTTGATTTTGTCTTACCGAGTAACATTTCTTTTGTTTATCACTTTTATCATTATAACAGTTGGGGCAGCTTACACCCCTTAAATACATTGGGGACTTCATATCGATTTCACTAATTGGAGATCTACATCCATAACATTGCCTATATTTACCCTTTAATAATTTTGAGTTAATTGAAATTCTATTATCAAAAACAAAACATTCACCATTCCACATTTTTTTATTTTTATTTTTATTAAGATAATTGATTATACCACCTTCTAATTGCATTATATTTTCAAAACCTTGATCTATTAAGTAGCTCGAAGCTTTTTCACATCTAATGCCTCCAGTACAATACATTGCTATTTTACTTTTTTTATCTAAATTTAAATTTTTTATTATTTTTGGAAACTCTCTAAAACTGTTCATTTTGATATTTTTTGAATTTTCAAAAGATCCAATCTTTCTTTCATAACTATTTCGAACGTCGATTGTGGTAACTGTATTATCTCTGATAACATCGTTCCAATCAACTGCATTAATATACTTTCCAGTTTTTTTACTAACATTAATATTATTGACACCCATACTCACAATTTCTTTTTTAATTTTTGTTCTTAATTTGTAAAAAGGGACGAAGTCACACGAGTTTATTTTTAATGAGAGTTTTCTTATACTTAGTAATTTTTTTATATCATGAAGAGCTTTAGAAGCCTCATGGGCAATTCCTGCTAATGAGCCATTGATCCCTTCATTAGCTATCAATATTGTTCCTTTTAAGGATTTATATTTAGATAAATTGTCATCGACTTGTTCTTTGATTTTATTAAGATTTTTGATTTTTTTAAATCTATAAAAGGTATAAACTGCAATCTCAAGGTTTTTTATTTTCATAAGTTATTTCCTATGTATTAATATATACATAATTATTTGTATCATAAACTTTAATTTAATAATTAGAATGTTATTTTTTATAAATTTTTTCTGTATTTATATTAGCTTGCATGCGTATAAAAATATTTGGATATATCTAGAAATTAATAAAACACCTACGGGTGCAGGTATTATTTTTTTAATTACTTTATTGATAAATATTTATTTGAATAACGAGTCTTACTCCTCAGAGTTAAAAATAGCCCTTTCCCTAATTTCAGTGTTAACTTTAATTTATTATTTTGATGATTTAATGAGTTTAAGTGTTACTACAAGAATTATTATTCAGATTCTTATGGGAATTTTCATTACTACTACATTTTTCTCTAATTTAGTTATTGTAAATACATACCTCTTTATATTAATCCTGACCTATATATTAACTCTTAGTCTACTTTTAACTAACACAATTAACTTTTACGATGGAGCTGATCTAAATATAGTATTTTTTGGAATTTTAAATTTTTCGATTTTATCTTTTGTTTTTTCTCTCGATAAAAATATTCAGATTTTAATACATTTATCTCTTGTATTTTTCATATCTTTTTCACTCTTAAATTATAAAGCAAATAGTTTATATTTTGGGGATGCAGGAAGTTTTTTTTTAGCAGGATTATTTTTGATATTTATTGTTTTAGCTGCGGTACAGCAAAATTTAAAAATTTATTATCTTCTAACGACTTTATGCTTACCAATACTTGATGTAATCTATGTAATTTTATATCGTTTAATTCGTAAGGAACCTTTACATACAAGACATCATTACCAAATTTACCAATTAGCTCAAAGAACTCAGGGTGGATGGTTATACTTATTAATTCAGCCTATTAATACAGCATTTTCACTTTTATCCATATTTCTTTTATGTAGTTTAGGACTCAATGAAACAATATCAATATTTACTGGCTGTTTTTTTATTTCGATCATTTTTTATTTCTCACTAAGATATTCTCTAATGAATGCTAAAAAATAGATGAATAAATTTTGTATAGTAGGGCTTGGTGAGCATGCAAAGAAAAAAATTATTCCAGCCATAAGAAATTTAAAAAATGTCAATATAGCCGCTGTTACAAGCAGTTTTGATTTAAAAGAAAACGACGTTTTAAAATTTGATACTGTTGATCAAGCAATCAGTAAATTAGATAAAGATTATATTTTTTACATATCAACACCTCCCTCAACACATTATGAATTAGCAAAGAAATTGTTATTGAACGACTTTAATTGTCTTATCGAAAAGCCAATTTTTCTATCTACAGAAGAGTTTGAAAGTATTAAAAAAATAGCACAAAGTAGATCAAAATATTTTTTTGAATGTTTTATGCATCGTTATGGTAAAATTTACTCTGAATTTATTGAGACATTTCAGAAGAATAGGGAAAATATAAAGTCATTAGATATTAAATTTTGTATACCTAAAATACCATCAAATACTTTTAGATCTATTAAAAATATTACGTCGTCGTTGATATATGATATTGGTTGTTATCCTATTTCATTGATAAACGATATATCAGAAAATAATGAAATCAAAATTGTCTCAATAGAAAATTATGGAAATTATACAAAAGAAAAATTTAAAATTATGGGGAAAATGAATCAAATAAATTTGAATGTTAATTTTGGAATAGACAATAATTATGAAAACTTTGTCAAAATTAACTTTAAAAATAAATTTTATATAAAATTTGAATATTTTTTTTATGGAAGAAAGGCTGAAAAAAAAATTATAACTAATAACAAGACCAATGGTAAAATAAGAACTATTAATGATGGAAATTTATTTGAAGAAATGCTAAAAAAAGTTAAAACAGATATTCACAAAAACCAAAAATTAATCAACGTTAACATTAAGAGAAATATTTTAGATTTAGAATTATTAATATCGCAATACACAAATTTTAAACATCATGCTTCCTGAAAAATCAACTTTATTCAAAAATATTCTTAGAGATCAAGATGAAAGAGGTGAAATCCTGTCTATAGTTGATGACAAAGTAAGTAATGTTTCAATCATAAAATGTAATGCACACACAATAAGATCTAACCATTATCATTTGACTGACTGGCATCTAATGTACGTATTGAAGGGTAAAATAGATTATTTTTTTAGAAAAATAGATGTAGAGGACGTAAACTATTTAGAAGTTAATCAAGGAGACAATATATTTACGCCTTCTATGGAAATTCATGCAACCTATTTTCCTGTGGAAACAACATTAATTGTAAGTAGTCTAAACCCTAGAGATCAGAAAACCTATGAAAGTGATACAATAAGAGTAGATTTTGTAAACTTTAATAATATACAAGAAATGTTAAGAAAACATTGTTAGTGAGAAAAATAAAGAAAATAAACAAATGTAGACTATGTGAATCTAGAGAATTGTCGAAGATGCTTGATTTTGGAAGTCTACCTCTAGGAAATGATTTAGCGCTAAACGCTCGCCAATCCAAGTCAAAAATTTCCTATAGATTAGTTCTTAATAATTGTAATTCGTGTAATCATTTTCAACTCGGCCACGAGGTCCATTCGAAAAAACTTTTTGCAACTAATTATACATATCTTACAGGAGTTGCGCCAAGTTTTATCAATCATTTTAAAAATTATGCAGATTGGATTGTAAATAGATGCCATTTAAAAAAAAATGATATTGTTCTAGACATTGGTTCAAACGATGGGACATGCTTAAAGGCATTTAAGAAAAAAAAATTAAAAGTTATTGGTATTGATCCAGCAATATTACCTTCTAAAATTGCAAATAGTAATAGAATCTTCACATATAATAAATTTTTCAATGAAAGTTCGGCTAAAAAGATAAGAAACGATTTTGGTGAAGTTGATTTTATAACAAGTCATAACGTATTAGCGCACGTAAATGAAATTAAAAATGTATTCTCAAATATTCTATATTTATTAAAAAATAATGGATATTTTTGTTTTGAAGTTGGCTATTTTGTAAATGTAGTTGAAAAAAACTTATTTGATACAATCTATCATGAACATCTAGATTATCATCACGCCAACCCAATAGTGCTTTTTCTTAATAAAATTGGATTTCAAGTGATTAATATATCAACAAACAGTGTTCAAGGAGGAACGCTTAGAGTTCTTTGTAAGAAAAGTACTGAACAAAACAGTCAACAAGTCTCTAAGTTTCTCTCAAATGAAAGAAAAAAATCTATTTATAATAAGAAACACATGTCCCAATGGCAAAAAAAAATTCAACAAAAAATGTTAAGGTTGAATAAATTTGTCACTAGCAAAATAAATGAAAATTTTACTGTTTATGGATATGGGGCCCCTACTAAGGCAGTACTACTTCTTAAGCTATCTAAACTATCAAAATCGGGTATTCAATACACAATTGAAGACAATAAACTAAAAATTAATAAATTTATTCCCCAATCAAGTATTGAGATTGTAAATTTTAAAAAAATTATTATCAATAAACCAAATTATCTAATTATATTTGCATGGAACTTTGTCGATGATATAGTAGATAAATTAAAATCAAAAAAAATTAAAAATATTAAAATAATAGTTCCACTTCCAGATCTAAGAACAATAACCCTATGATGAAAAACTTTAAAAATATAGTGATTATTGCGCCACACCCTGATGATGAGACGCTTGGTTTAGGAGGCTCAATTAAAAAGTTTATAAAAAGTAAAGTCAAAGTTTCGATACTTGTCGTATCAGGTCATTTACCACCTTTGTATAATAAAAAAGATTTTACTTTAACAAAAAATGAGTCAATAAAAGCGTTTAAATTTCTTGGAGTAAAAGATTATAATTTTTTAGAAATACCTGCTACAAAAGTAAATGAAGTGCCTGTCAGTGAGTTAAATCACATGATATATTCATTTATAAATAAAAGAAAGCCTGATACAGTTTTTGCACCGTTTCCAGATCGACATATAGATCACAGAATCATTTTTGACTCAACAATGGTTGCATGTAGGCCAACAAAGAAATCTTCTCCTAAAAATGTATTACTATATGAAACTTTGTCTGAAACACACTGGAATGCTTCTAATGTAGAGCCAATGTTCAATCCAAATTTTTTCATTAATATTGATGATACTTTGAATGATAAAATTAAGACACTAAAATTATATAAGTCTCAAATTAATAGTAAAACACCGTCAAGATCTATAGAGGCTGTTCAAGCACTATCAAAGTTTAGAGGAAGTCAAAATGGATGTAAATATGCTGAAGCATTTCAACTAATAAGAATGGTCATTTAATATAATTTTTTAATTATATCTAAATTTTCAGATTATACGTCGTATCTTTTAAAAATTGGATTAATTCTTTTCGATCAGATATTTTAGCAATTTTTTCGTATTTAATTACGTCGCCCGAGTATATGGTGATTTCTTTGCCTATTTTCTTCCTTGTTTCATAAATATAAGATGAATATTTAAGTGTTTGATTTTTTATTTTTGATGCAAATAAATGGAACATTAAACCATTTTTGCCATCAAAATAAATAGGTAAAACATCTGTATGAGTTTGCTGAATAAGCTTTGCTGGAAACAACTTCCAATTGTCGTCTTGTGCCTTAGCCTTTAAATTTTTTGCTGTAGACACACTTCCAGATGGAAAAATAATGAGAGCACCTTTATTTTTGAGATGATTTTTTGCATTTTTTGCAGTTTCTAAGTTTATTTTTAAATTTTGTTTTTTATTACTAAAATCTACAGGCAAAATATATTTATCTAGTTGCGGCAAAAATTTCAGAGTTTCATGTGTCATTATTTTAAAATCATGTCTTGTTTTTGAAATTAGTGAACATAAAATTAGACCATCAATTATGCCAAATGGATGATTAGCTATTACCAATAATGAGCCAGTTTTAGGAACAGTAAGAGGTTCGATTGATTTATTTACAACTTTTATGTCCATCAATCTAATAATGTCACTCCAAAAATCAATTGGATCTGATTGATTTAATGAATAGTCATTATACATTTTTTCAAGTTTTCTTTTCCCTGTGAGGTTTTCAATTAATTTGATAATTAATCTTTGAGCGGCGTTGTGCTCTACCTTTGAAGCATATGAAAAGTCAATTTTGTTCATATTAATATTCTACCGGAATTGGATCTAAACTTTTCCAAAAATACCAAGTGGCGACAGATCTGTATGGTTTCCATTTTTTTGAGATTTTTATAGCATGCTCCTTTGTAATTGGATACTTTATGTTATAACAATTGCATATACCTCTAATTAATCCAATATCATCAACGGGAAAAACATCAGGTCTACATAAATTAAAGATAAGAAACATTTCAGCTGTCCATCGTCCAATTCCTCTGATTTTAATTAACTCTACAATTATTTCTTCATCTGAATAACTAATCCATTTTTTTGGTTTTAATTCTCTATTAATAAATCCCATTGAGAGAGATCTTAAATACGAAATTTTTTGCCGTGAAAGTCCACACGCTTTCATGCTATTGAAGTGCATTTTAATAGTATTTTTTGGGGTTACTTTTACTACCTTATGTTCAAATCTATCCCATACAGCTTGAGCTGCTTTTACTGATATTTGCTGCCCCACTATTGATCGGGCTAAAGTATAAAATGGATCAGATTTTGAAAAAAGAAAATCTTTAGGATAGTTATTAATAATTTTTCCAAGCTTTTTGTCTTTGCTTGCGAGTACTTTTTTTGCTTTTTCCCAAAAAATTGGTTTTTTCATTTTTAATAATCAATTAAACATTGACATATATAATCTAAATTGTTTTATTTGCCATTCTAATTAATTAATGGAGATAAAATATGGCTGACGTTGCTAGTTTATTAGCTGAGTTTCAAAAAGGTATCGAAGGAAAAGATACTGGTCTTGGAGCAACAGTTAAGTTTGATTTTGAAGGTGCGGGTTGTATCTTTTTAGATGGAAAATCTAATCCCAATACTGTTTCAGACGAAGATAAAGAAGCTGATTGTACACTTTCTATGTCTTTAGAAACATTCGAACAAATGAGATCTGGAGAAGTTGATGGAACTTCCGCTTTTATGCAAGGTAAATTAAAAGTGTCTGGCGATATGTCTATCGCAATGAAATTACAATCAGTAATGGACGCACTTGCTTAATATTTAATTTAGCTAAAATCATTAAAACCCAGCTGGACTAGCTGGGTTTTTTTAATATTCTTCTAGAATCATTAAACAATTTTACATTACATGATGCGATAATACGTCCGCCATTAAAGACAGTTTTATTCTCCCATGTTCTAATCATTCCACCGGCATTTTTAATAATTGGTTCTAGAGCTCTAATATCCCAAGGCTTCAAACCGCTTTCAACAACTATATCAACGTGTCCATCAGCTAGCAGGCAATAGCTATAACAATCACCTCCAAGCCTTGTTGATTTGACATATTTTATCAGTTTTTCAAAAGATATTTGATCCTGTAGATTATTAAATAAATATGGTGACGTGGTATTAAGAACTGCTTTGGATAAATTTTTAGTTTTACTTGCCTTTAATTTAGTTTTTTTGCCTCTACAAATTTTAAAAGCAACGTGATTAAATCCAATGTACCTCTCGTCTAGTGCAGGTATATCAACGACTCCCAAAATAGTTTTTCCTCTTTTTGAAAGAGAAATAAGAGTGCCCCATAAAGGAACTCCTTGTATGTAGGATTTTGTTCCATCAATTGGGTCAATACACCATTCAAAGTCACTTTTTTTTATAAAACTTTCTTCCTCACCAAGTATTGAATGATCAGGAAAAGTTTTTAAAATGGCACGGTTTAATTGATTTTGTATTTTTGTATCTGCATACGTTACGGGATCGAAACCATTTTTTAATTTATTTTTAATTTTAATTTTTTGTTTAAAATACTTAAGGGATATTTTTTTTGCTACGTCTGCCAATTGATTGGCAAAAATGCTAAATTCTTTTGTATCTTCAGACATAAATACAAATTATTATTGATTGTTTAAAGAATATTGTTCTTATATCATATTTTTATGACTAAAGCATATACACTTCTAGTGATTTTTTTATTTACGTTTTCTTTTGCCCAAGCAGATATTGAGTTACTTCTTAATATTGGTGATAGAGAGCCAATAATGAAACCAATTGATGCGTATGATAAAGAAGGAAATTCTTATCCTGATCCTTTTCATAATGATGAAATACTATTAGAAATAAATAGCGATAATTATCTTAATTATAGAGATAATTTATTAACTACCGGACAAATTGAGATGTTTAAGTCTTACCCAGATACTTTTAAGATGAAAGTCTATAAGTCTCGAAGAAGTTGCGCTGTTCCGACTGAAGTAACTGAGCTTACAACGAAAAATGCAATATTGACAGATAATGGTGAGGGGCTCGAGGGTGTAGTTGGAAGTATTCCTTTTCCAAATCCTACTGAAGCACTACATCATGTATGGAATCATATTTTAAGGTACAGAGGTGTAGATATTTATGGATCATCTCCTTTTTTTATCGTAAATCCTGATGGTTCTACTAATTTTGGAGCTGGTGAAGCAATTGCAAAAAATTATTGGAATCCCTTCACTCAAAATGAAAAAGGTTTGCAGGGAATGATTATGTCTAAAGTTACACAACCTCCTAGATTAGCAGATGCCTCTCTTCTTGTAATTGAATCACTTAACGCGTTTAAAAAACCAAGACAAGCTTGGGTATATAACCCTAGCACAAGGCGTGTTAGACGAGCTCCAGATATAGCATATGATTATAAACCGAGTGCAAATCAAGGTCTTACTACAACGGACCAATTTGATGGATTTAACGGAGCTAAAGATAGGTATGAATGGACTTTTATCGGCACACAGCAGAGATTAATGCCCTATAACGCTTACAAATTTCATGAAAAACCAATTAATGAATTACTGACCCCTTACCATGTCAATCAAGATTTTTTACGATATGAATTAGTCAATGTTCATGTTGTCAATGCCTCCTTGAGAGATGATAAGCGGCACATTATACCTCAGCGTATAATGTTCTTTGATAGTGATAGCCACAATATGTTAGTTGAAGAAACATATGACGATAATCAAGAAATAATGTCGTATAGAGAATTTCCAATAATAAACTATTATGACCAACCAATGTGTCTATCAATACATTCAGCAACATATGATTTTGCCACAAAACGATACCAATTATCAAATGTAAGGTCATCTGATATTCCAAAGATTCAATGGAGGTTAGAAGAACCACATGATGAAAAGAAGTTTACTCCCGAAGGGCTTAAAAGATTTGCTAGATAAAATAGGACACTTTTTTAATATGATATATAAGATTGCATTAAAAGGGCACGTAGCTCAGTGGTAGAGCATCACGTTGACATCGTGGGGGTTGTTGGTTCGATCCCAACCGTGCCCACCAAAAAAATCAATTATTAGTTGTTTTTTTTAACATTTTATATAAAAATTCGCATAATTATGAAAAAACCAAACAAATTAAGAGAAGCTAGGCTTAATAAGATAAGATTTAGAAAAAATAACAATCGTAAAGAAAAAGTTAGGCTTAAAAAGATAGAAGAAGCGAACGCACCTCAACCGGAGCCTCAACAATGAAAGTAAGAAGCTCTCTAAAAAACCTTAAAACAAGAGACCGCAATAATAAACTTATCAAAAGAAAAGGTCGTTTGTACGTAATCAATAAAAGAAATCCAAGAATGAAAGCTCGTCAGGGCTAATAGCATCTGTCAACAAAGAACAAAAAAAAGATTCTTTTGATTGCAGATCATGCATCAAATTATATACCTAATTCGCTAAATAATTTAGGTCTCAAAAAAAATTTGGTAAATTCACATATTGCTTACGATATAGGTGTATATGAATTGTGTATTACTTTATCCAATCTTCTTAAATCCAAATATATAACTGGTGAATATTCACGGCTTATTGTTGATTTAAATAGAGATAGGTCAGATCCAACATTGATACCAGAAATTGTAGATAGGAAAATAATTTCAAAAAATGTTAATTTAAATGAGAATGATAGAAGAAAAAGAATTTCAGAAATTTATAATAGATATCATCGTAAAATTAAAACAACCATAAAACGTAACAATATAACTACATTAATTTCCTTACATTCATTTAATCCAATCTTTAAAAAGAAAAAAAGAGATATTCATTTTGGCATATTATCTAATAAAGATAGAAGACTGAGTGATTGCATAATAATAGAAATGAAGCGTAGGAAGATGAAAGTTGGAGACAATGAGCCTTATGAAGGTCACTTAATTGGAGATACTATGTATAAGCATGGTCTTAAAAACAACCTGTATCATACTTTAATTGAGATTAGAAACGATTTACTTTCTTCTTCAACTAAGATAAATAAAGTTGCAGCATTATTAAAAAAAATAATTATTAATTCAATTAATAGGATGTAAAAAAATGAGTCAAGTTGCTCCGAAGTGGTTTGAAAAAGCAATAGCTAATCAGCCTGAAGTACTATCTGTAAAAATAAAAGGTACAAAAATTGTGTATAATACTTGGGGCGATAAATCAAAACCTGGCTTAATTTTTATTCATGGTGGTATGGCGCATGCAGAGTGGTGGAGTTTTATTGCTCCCTACTTCGCTAAAACACATAGAGTAATTGCTATGAATCTAGGTGGAATGGGCGATAGTGAGTGGAAGAAAAAATATTCAGTTGAGTCATGGGGGGCAGAGATTGTTGGTGTATGCAAGAAAGAAAAATTAAAAAAGCCTATTTTTATAGGACATAGCCTTGGCGGTATGTGTGGTGTATATGCAGCTTCTCTAATGAAAAAAAAATTGTATGGTTTAGTTATAGTAGATACAGCAATAATGCCTCCAACTGATAATCCTCCTAAATTCGATTTGAAAGTTAGAGCTAATAATGTATATAAAAAAATGTCAGATATTATTGAACGTTTTAGATTAGTTCCATCTCAGAGTGATGCTCTTGAATATGCAATGAATTTCATTGCTGAAAAATCTATTAAAAAAGTTAGAGGCGGTTGGACTTGGAAATTTGACCCAAGCTATATGAATATTTTTACAAGTGAAAATTTTGCTGAAAGGCAAGCTGTTTTAAGAAATACTCTCAAAGGTCTTAAATGCAGAGTTGCAGTATTTAGAGGTGAAAAATCATCAATCTTTCCAGGGTTTAGTGCAAAATATATGAACGAACTAATGGATAAGAAATCACCGATAATTAACATACCAGAAGCTCATCATCATATCATGGTAGATCAACCCTTAGCTCTTGTTTCAGCTTTAAGATCATTGATAATTGATTGGGATCATTCAAAACCATCTAAAGCACTGTAATGTATACATAAATCAAATAGTAGTAACTAAACATTAACTAAAAAAAATACTGTTAAATTCCATATTTAGAAATATATTATTCGCTTATCATGGATATATCAGAACAGAAAAAAACTTATAGTTTCTTCGGCAAGCTCATTTTGTGGGGTTCTGTTGGTGTTGTCGTTGTTTTGGTTTTGATGGCAATTTTTTTAATCTAAATTTTAAATTTATGCGCGCTTATATTTTAAAAGAGAGTGAGACAGAATTGCGTGTTTCAGCCTCTCCTGACAGTGTAAAAAAGATGGTTGAGTTAGGTATATCTGTAAATATACAAACAACTGCTGGGCAAAATTCAAACTTTTCTGATGAAAGTTATAAAGCAAATGGTGCTGAAATTTTTAATAATGTCTCTGAAATTTCAAACGCAGATATTATTATAAAAGTTAATAAGCCAACCAATGAAGAAATTTCAATTATGAGAGAAGGTGCCTTATTTATTGGTTCTTTGGATCCTTACAATAGTAAAGATACATTAAACAAACTCAAGGACAAGGGTGTAACATCGTTTGCAATGGAACTAATGCCAAGAATAACAAGAGCACAATCTATGGATATACTCTCTTCCCAATCAAACTTAGCTGGGTACAAGGCTGTAATAGATGCAACTTATCTTTTTAACAAAGCTATGCCTATGATGATGACAGCTGCCGGTACAATTGCTCCTGCAAAAGTTATGGTATTTGGTGCTGGCGTTGCCGGTTTACAGGCTATAGCTACAGCAAAGAGGCTTGGAGCAATCGTTTCTGCGACTGATGTTAGAATGGCAGCAAAGGAACAAGTTGAGAGCTTAGGCGGAAAATTTGTTATGGTTGAAGATGAAGAGATACAGGATGCAGAAACCTCTGGCGGTTATGCAAAAGAAATGAGCGATGAGTTTAAAGCCAAACAAGCAAAACTTATTTTAGATACCCTATCAACGCAAGACATTGCAATTTGTACAGCTCTTATTCCTGGAAAGAAAGCTCCAATTCTTATCTCAGAAGCACAGGTTAAAACAATGAAACCTGGATCAATTATAATTGATCTTGCTGCTGAGAGTGGAGGAAATTGTGAATGTTCTGTTGCAGGTGAAACTATAGATGTCGGAGGTGTGCACGTAGTTGGCTCAAAAGATATTACTTCAACAATATCTGAGGATGCCTCTGCATTATTTTCAAAAAATATACTTAATTTTTTAACATTGTTAATCGACAGCGAATCTAAATCTATAAAGATTGATTGGGACGATGAGATTATTCAAGGAATACTGGTTACAAAAAATAATGAAATTGTTAACAAGGAGCTGAGCTAATGGAAGTAATTGATCCAAACATCTTTAGACTAACCATTTTTGTGTTATCAATTTTTGTGGGTTACTATGTGGTTTGGAGTGTGACACCTGCTTTACATACTCCTCTCATGGCCGTTACCAACGCTATTTCATCAGTTATTATTGTTGGTGGGCTATTCGCTCTCGTCTCGAGTACTGATCAAACATTTCTTGGGATTCTATCTAAAAGTTTTGGATTTA
Source organism: uncultured Pelagibacteraceae bacterium (assembly GCA_902613805.1). Lineage (GTDB taxonomy): Bacteria > Pseudomonadota > Alphaproteobacteria > Pelagibacterales > AG-422-B15 > CACNXQ01. The sequence continues at coordinate 160,382 of CACMIV010000001.1, read as the reverse complement.
TTGCGGTCTTGCTAGCTGCAGTAAATATATTTGGTGGGTTCCTAGTAACACAACGAATGTTAGCAATGTATAAAAAGAAACCAAAGAATCAGGATAATAAATAATGCATAATCTAGTCGCTGTAGCTTACGTTATTTCAGGTATATTCTTTATTATCGCTTTGAGAGGCCTATCATCACCAGAAAGTTCGCGAAGAGGAAATATTTTCGGCATGCTCGGAATGTTAATTGCTGTACTGGCTACACTATTCTCAGTTAATTTTTTTACATCAAATATTCAAACTATAGGTCTAGTACTAATTGCAATAATTATTGGTGGATTAATTGGTTCTGTGATAGCGAGGAAAATTGCAATGACCGCAATGCCACAACTTGTTGCTGCTTTCCACAGCTTAGTAGGACTTGCAGCGGTATTTGTTGCTCTCGCTGCGTTTTATGCGCCCGAGGCTTTTAATATTGGCACAGTTGGAAAGATAAAAACACTAAGTTTAGTCGAGATGTCACTTGGCGCTGTAATTGGTGCCATTACTTTTTCTGGCTCAGTAATTGCATTTGGTAAATTGCAAGGCATCATGTCAGGTTCACCAATCGTCTTTAAGGGTCAACACTTTGTAAATCTGTTAATTGGTTTGATTATTATCGCAGGTATTTTTTATTTTTGTTTTAATCAGAACCAAAATATTTATTTAGCTATTATTGCACTTTCATTTTTGATCGGGTTTTTAATTATTATTCCTATTGGTGGGGCCGATATGCCTGTTGTTGTATCAATGTTAAACTCTTACTCTGGATGGGCTGCAGCTGGAATTGGGTTTACACTTGGAAACACCGCACTCATTATCACTGGTGCGTTAGTTGGATCATCTGGTGCAATTCTATCATATATAATGTGCGCTGCTATGAATAGATCCTTCATCAGTGTTATACTTGGTGGATTTGGAGCTGAAGATTCAGCGGTATCCAAAGATGTGGAGCAAAGACCTGTCAAAGAAGGTAGCGCTGATGATGCTGCTTTTATCATGAAGAATGCAGGTTCAGTTATTATTGTTCCCGGATATGGTATGGCAGTAGCACAAGCTCAGCATGCTCTTAAGGAAATGACAGACGTGCTAAAATCAAATGGTGTAAAGGTTACATTTGCAATACACCCCGTTGCTGGAAGAATGCCTGGACACATGAATGTATTATTGGCTGAAGCAAATGTACCATATGATGAGGTTTTTGAACTTGAAGATATTAATTCTGAATTCTCTCAAGCTGATGTTGCTTTTGTTATTGGAGCGAATGACGTAACGAATCCTATAGCAAAAACAGATCCTGCATCACCAATTTATGGAATGCCCATTCTTGATGTTGAAAAAGCTAGTACAGTTCTGTTTGTAAAAAGAGGACGCGGTCTTGGCTATGCAGGTATCGATAATGAATTATTCTATCGTGACAATACTATGATGCTATTTTCGGATGCAAAAAAAATGGTTGAAGGTATTGTTAAAGCTCTATAAAAAATTTAGCTATAAATCTTTCTTCTAGCCATTTTACGTGAGCGCCGAATGTTTTCAGCCTTCTCTCTGAGCTTTTTTTGACTAGGTTTTTCAAAGTAAGTTCTCATCTTCATTTCTTTAAAAATGCCCTCTCTTTGCATCTTTTTTTTGAGAATGCGAAGGGCTCCCTCCACATTGTTATCTTTTACACTTACTTCGACTATTGTTCTGCCCTCCTTAAGAGCAAGTTAGAATTTGAGGTTTTTTAGCACTTGGATACACGCTTGTCTACATAAAAGAAAAAGATTTAATCTAGTTAACAAAATTAATATGACCCATTTTACGGCCTTGTTTAATTGCTTTTTTACCATAGTCGTATGCCTTCTTCTTTTTGTAAACCTTATACTTTTTCAATTTACTTATTTGTTTGGTTCTTTTGATCTCATTGCCAATAAGATTTCTCATAAGACCTTTTTTAATAATTTTTGGGGTTTTAATTTTGTCTTTTGTAATTGCTTTTATATGCAACTCGAATTGACTCATATTAGCATTATCAAGTGTTATATGGCCTGAATTGTGAACTCTAGGTGCAATTTCGTTCACATAGATATTATTTTCATCATCTAAAAAGAATTCAATTGTTAGTAAGCCAATGTAATTAAGCTTATTTAAAATCTTTTTTGATATTATTATTAGCTGTTTATTTATTTTTTCATCTATTTGTGATGGAGATATTGTTTCAAACAAAATATGGTTTTTGTGAATATTCTCAAATGGTGGATAAAAACATATATTTTTTCTTATATTTCTTGAGCATATGACAGATAATTCTCTATTAAACTTTATCACCTTCTCAATCACACACGATTGATAATCAAGCTTTTTCCATTTATTTTTTAAATCAGAAAAATTTTTTACTTTATATTGACCTTTTCCATCATAACCAAATCTGCATGTTTTTAATATCACTGGAAAATTTATTTTATCTTTAAGTTTGTTTAAATTTGTTTTCTCATTAACAAAAAAAAGTCCAGCATGTTTAATTTTATTCTTTGAAAAAAATAATTTTTCTTTTTTTCTATCTTGACTTATTTCTAAAGCAGAAATGGGTGGGTATATTTTAATTTGTTTATTGATTTGTTTTAATGTTTTTATAGCAACATTTTCAAATTCATAAGTTAGCAAATCAACATTTTTTCTAAATTCATTTAACTTCTTATGATCATTAAAAGAACCGTAAATAATTTTATTAGCATATTTTTTTGCAGGGGCATCATCTGTATCAGAATAGATATGTGTAATAAGCCCAATTTTTTGACAAGCTTGAGCTAAAAACATGCCAAGTTGACCACCGCCGATTATGCCTACAGTGGAAACTTCGGCTTTCATTATTTGGGTATATTTTTTATTGACTTAGTTTGTTTTAATCTCCATGAAGCGTATTTTTTTTTCAGTTTTGTGTTATTGCAACTTAAAATTGATACTGCAAGTAATGCTGCATTTTTTGCTCCAGCTTCTCCAACAGCAAGTGTTCCAACTGGAACGCCTGCTGGCATTTGAGCAATCGATAGCAAACTATCTAAGCCTTTCAGTTTTTTTGACTCAATTGGAACACCTAGTACAGGAATATTTGAAATAGAGGCTGTCATTCCAGGCAAATGAGCTGCTCCACCAGCGCCTGCAATAATTACTTCTATTCCTCTTTGTTCTGCTCTTTCAGCATATTCAAACATCCTTTTAGGCGTTCTATGGGCAGAAATAATTTTTACTTCGTGTTTTATATTAAATAATTTTAAAATTTTTGAAGCATGCTTCATCGTAGGCCAATCAGATTGGCTGCCCATAATGATGCTTACCAGTGAAGGATTTTTCATTTTAATATTTATTATCCATCGACAGAAGAAGTTTCTGACTCATTTATGTCTGAAACTTTTTCATCTGCTTCTTGCAGTCTCAATCTCTCTTCTTTTTCTTTTTTCTTTTGAGCTCTTTTCATTGATCTTTCAGCTTTAGCTAAAGCCTCATCTAATTCAACTTGCCTACAAATTCCAAGTCCAATTGGATCTTGTGGACGGATATTTGCCATGTTCCAATGAGTTCTTTTTCTAATAGCATCAATTGTATTTTTTGTACTGCCAACTAGTCTTGCAACCTGCGAATCCTTTAGTTCAGGGTGATTTCTTATCAACCAATAAACTGCGTCTGGCCTATCCTGTCTTTTTGAAAGAGGAGTATATTTTTTTTTCTTTTTTGATTGCTCAGTCTTTTCAGAGATTTCATTTTCAATAATTTTCAGTGACTCATCTTCATTATCCGAACATCTATCGATTTCATCTTTTGTTAATTGACCACTGCTTATAGGATTTAATCCCTTAATTCCTAAGCCTACTTCACCATCTGCTATACCTTTAATTTCTAATTCATGCATCCCACAGAAATCACCTATCTGCCTGAATGACAAAGAGGTATTATCAACAAGCCATATTGCAGTGGCTTTTGGCATTAATGGTAATTTTGCTGTTTTCATAATAATTATAGAGTGCCTCTTATAAGTTAATTTTAGAGTTTTTCAAAGGATATCCTAAAATTTAAGCAGCAATTTGCCAATATTCTTATTATTTTCCATGTATTGATGAGCTTTTTTAACATTCTCATAATCAAATTTTTGGTCAATATGCAATTTAATGTTGCCATTTTCAATTAATGGCCAAATATGTTTCTTAAGATTATCGGCAATGAGTTTCTTTTCATCATTACTTCTTATTCTTAACGTTGAGCCAGAAACTGTTAATCGCTTCAACATAATTGGCAGTAAGTTCACTTCTACCTTAGATCCCTTTAGGTATGCGATATTTAGAAGCCTTCCAAGTCTATTTAGGACATTAATATTTTTTTGAAAATAATCCCCACCTACCATGTCTAGTATTACATCAACTCCTTTATATTCATTTTTAATTATGCTTTCAAAATCCTCAAGATTGTAATTAATTACTCTTTCTAAACCCAAATCCTGCAAATATTTATATTTTTCGTCTGATCCTACGGTTGCTATGCATTTAATTTGCATGGCTAATGCAATAGAAATAGCAGTCAAACCTATACCACTAGCACCACCATGAATTAATAATGTCTCACCTTGTTTTAGCTTTGCTTGATCAAATAGATTTGTCCAAACTGTAAAAAATGTTTCGGGAATTGTACAAGCGTCAATAATTGAAATGCCTTTAGGTATAGGAAGAATTGTTGAGGTATGACATTTTACAAATTCTGCGTAACCTCCGCCAGGGACTAGTGCACAGACTTTTGTGTTGAGCAAATTTTTATTTACATCTTCACCAACATCAACAATTTCCCCTGAAACTTCTAAGCCCAAAATTTCTGATGCACCGGGCGGTGGTGGGTAACCACCAGATCGTTGAAGAATGTCTGGTCGATTTATACCTGCCGCGTGAACTTGAATCAAAACTTCATGTTTTTCTATTTGAGGTATCTCAACATCATTAGTTACTCCTAAAACCTCTGGTCCACCAAATTCTTTGTGTAATATTGCTTTCATTTTAATCTTAGGAGCCACCATTTAAAGTGACTCCTAATTCTTTTTAGTTAATTTTTGAATTAATTTCAATTTTTCTAGGTTTTTGATGTTCTGGTATTTCTCTTTCAAGAAAAATGTGAAGTAACCCATTTTCGTAATTTGCATCAGTAACTTTTATGGTATCAGCTAATCTAAATTTTCTTTCAAAATTTCTACCTGCTATACCTCTGTGCAAAAATTCGATTTCCTTATTAGAGTCATTAGTTGATCCCTTAATAACCAACTCATTTTCCTGCACAGATATATCTAAATCTGATTTAGAAAAACCAGCTACAGCTACTGTTATAGTGTAATTATTGCCTGATTTAACAATATTATATGGTGGATAAGCTCCACTGGACTCATTTAAATTAAAAACCGAGTCAAAAATATTATCAAATGCATCGAAACCAACACTAGAGCGTAGTAATGGTGATAAGTCAAATGTAGTCATAATTTAATCCTCCTTAAGCGATTAAAAATTTGCTTACTTTTTAAGAGCTAAGCTTTGTTTGCTGATGCAGAATGCCATCAGCACATTATATGTTGTGACTAATGATAAATTTTCAATACTAGAAATTTGAATTATGTCTTGAGGTTACTGAACCTTTTTTTGAAACGACTAACTTGGCCTTTATCCTGAATTTTTTGCTGCCCACCAGTCCAAGCTGGGTGGGAAAGGGGATCAATATCTAGAGACATTGTGTCACCTTCTTTTCCCCATGTAGACATAGTCTCAAATTTTGTACCGTCTGTCATCACGACTGTAATTTTATGGTAATCAGGATGTTTATCTTTTTTCATATATGTTCTATTTTTTGTGAGTAGATATCCTATATAATATTATTGATCAACAGTTAAATGTTAAATTTTATGAATATAATTTCAATAATGATGAGACGGCTTAATATTCATAGTTTCTCTCAATTTATCATAATCATGATTATTTTTGCTATTACAGGGTCATTGTCGCTTTTTATCACTGTCGAATTATTTCAATTTATTGGTCTTCAGGAAGAGAATTTAAATCCAATAATTTTTTGGCCGCTTAGAATAATATTGCTTTTTGTAATCTATCAGATATTACTGCTACTTGTTGCACTGCCATTTGGACAATTTCAATATTTTTGGTCATTTGAAAAAAAATTTTTAAGTAGATTTGGACTTAAATTATAATTCAATTATTTTTTTAAGCTTTTCATGTATTCTAAAATTAGATGCTAATATTCTTCCACTTTTGAGATAGTCCTCTTTTCCTTCAAAATCAGTTACTTTTCCTCCGGCCTCTTTTACAATTAATGAGCCAGCTGCAATATCAACCAATTTTAAATTTTTTTCCCAATATCCATCAAATTTTCCTGCAGCCACATAAGCTAAGTCGAGTGATGCTGCACCAAATCTTCTAATGCCGCATACTTTTTCCATAACTTGCTTTAACCCAGGAACATATTCTTCATGACCTTTCATACCTTTATGAGGAATGCCTGTACCAATCATACAGTCTTCAAGTTTTTCTTTTGAGGACACTCTGAGCCTTAGATTATTACAGTAGGCGCCTCTTCCTTTAACTGCCCAAAAGAATTCATCAGTAAGCGGTTGATATACACCTCCAACTATTACCTCGTCATTCTTTTCAAGCGCAATTGATATAGCAAAGTGTGGAATGCTAAAAACAAAGTTGCTTGTGCCATCAAGGGGATCAATAATCCATCTAATATTTTCATCAGAATTTTTTATAACACCTATTTCTTCGGCAATTATATTTATTTTAGGATATGAATAAGTTAGTTCTTTAATCAACAATTTTTCAGCTTTTGTGTCTGCTAGTGATACAAAATCAGAGACACCTTTCAGAGACACTTGAAGTTTTTCAACTTCTCCAAAATCCCGAATAAGGCTTTTACTAGTTTTTCTGCAAGCTAAAAAGATCGCATTGATATAAGGGTCTGAGTAGCTCATTAGTCAACTCTTTTTGAATATGATAGGTCCTCAGTATTAATTTCTATCTTTTCACCCTGTTCTATAAAAGGTGGAACCATTACTCTAATACCATTTTCAAGAATGGCAGGCTTGTTCGATGAAGCGGCTGTTTGTCCTTTGACAACAGCCTCTGTTTCATTGACAATAAAAGATAAGGTTTTAGGAAGTTGAATTCCTATTGGCTTTTCATTATACATTTCTAAGATGACCTCATCATTTTCACTCATTAAAACTTGCTTTTCTCCAACTATTTCCTCATCAATTTCAATTTGTTCATATGAATTACTGTTCATAAAGAAAAGTTTTTTATCTTGCTTGTACAGATACTGATATTTTTCTTCATCCACTCTAACCCTCTCTACTTCTTCTGATGCTCTGAAACGTTCATTTAATTTCGTACTAGTTTTAATATTTTTCATTTCAACTTGATTAAATGCACCACCTTTACCAGGTTTTACAGACTGTGATTTATTCACAACCCACAGTTCTCCCTTGTGTTCAACAATCATTCCTGGTTTAACAGCGTTTCCATTAATTTTCATTTTTTCTTAACCTTCGAGAGATTTATCCCACTGACCTTGTGCAGCCTTCATATTCATTACAGCTCTATGGCTAAAAGCTTTTTGAGCCGCTTCAAGATTGTCATCTTCGCCAGCCCAAATTTTGAGAGCCGCTTGTTGCAAAGCCCTTCCATAAGAAAAACTTAGCTTCCATTTGAAGCCACCTATTTTATTCATTGCATCGAGATGAGCTGTTGCATCTAGGTCTGACTGACCACCAGATAAAAAAACAATTCCAGGTAATTCATCTGAAACAGATGACTTGAGACATTGAAGTGTTTTTTCTGCAACTTCTTCAATGGGGGCTTGGTAGTTATTTTCTGTTCCTGATACAACCATATTTGGTTTAAGAAGAGTTCCTTTAATATTGACATCTTTTTTATCAAGCATTTCAAATAATACTAATAGTATTTGATTAGTAACCTCATGACACCTTTCCACAGAGTGGGACCCATCCATTATAACCTCAGGCTCAACAATCGGTACCATATTGTTTTGTTGAGCAATGAGTGCATATTCAGCTAATGCATTCATATTTTCGCTTATACAATTGTTTGATGGTATTTCATCACTTACATTTATAACGGCTCTCCATTTTGTAAATTTCGCTCCAAGCCTCTCGTACTCTTGACAGCGTTCATGAAGTCCGTCTAATCCTGTAGTAATTTTTTCATCACTACCACCTTCAAACTCTTTTACTCCTTGATCAACTTTAATTCCCGGCAGTGAGCCGTGATCAAGTATAACATTTCTTAAATAGTCTCCATTACTGGACTTTTGTCTGAGAGTTTCGTCAAAAAGTATCACCCCGCCAATTGCCTCTGCCATGACCGGAGATCTAAATAACATTTCTCTATACTTTCTTCTATTATCTTCGGTAGACTCAACATTAATTGATTTGAATCGTTTCTCAATGGTTCCTGAACTTTCATCGGCTGCCAGAATTCCTTTGCCATCACTGACAATGTAATTTGCTATCTCTTCTAAAGTCTTTGGTATCATTTTCTTCTCCTTTTTATAAAGCTCCTAAGGCAGCTAAACCCGGCAATTTCTTACCTTCTATTAGCTCAAGTAGAGCTCCTCCGCCAGTAGAAACATAAGAAAATTTATCTTTAACAGCCGCCATATCCAGTGCGGAAATTGTATCACCACCCCCAGCAAAAGATCGAAGATTATTTTTATTAGTAATTTCAGCAATGAATTTAGCGATCTCGAATGTGCCCTTATGAAATGGTTTAGTTTCAAAGACACCCACTGGTCCATTCCAAAATACTGTTTCACAATTTGAAATTTCATTCTTAATCAACTCGATAGTTTGTTTCCCAATATCTAAAATCATTTGATTGTCTTTTACAGCATCAACTGCACATTCGTTTATTTCTGTAGTTTCAGATACTTTGTCAGCTGTAACGACATCTAAAGGTAAAATTAGTTTACAGTTTTGCTCATTTGCAAAATTAATAATTTCTTTTACGAGGTGATCTACATCATTTTCAATCAATGAATTTTTTACATCATTTCCTAAATATTTAAGAAAATTATTAGCCATCCCACCAGCAATGACAATTGAGTTCATTTTTTGCAAGAGATTTTTTATAACTGTTATTTTTGTGGAGATTTTTGAGCCTCCAATGATAGTTAATGCAGGAGTTTTAGGTTTATTAACTACATCATTTAAGTTTAATATTTCTTCATGTAATAATTCTCCACAATAAGATGGAATGAAGTTTGTGATTGCTTCAATTGAGGCGTGAGCTCTATGAGAGCATGCAAAAGCATCATTAATATAAACGTCTGCTAATTTTGATAGCTCGGATGCAAAAAATTTATCATTTTGCTCTTCGCCTTCATGAAAACGGCAATTTTCAAGAAGAATAATTGAATCCTGGCTTAAAGAATTTATTTTTTTTTCAATCTCATCACCTATACAATTTGAAAGAAATATTATTTTTTTTTGCAATACATTTTCTAATGAGCTGATTATTTGATTAAGTGAAAGCTCATCATTTCTTTTTCCTTTTGGTCTTCCTAGATGAGACAGAATTACAACTTTATTATTCTTATTAAGAAGGTTCTGTATTGGATTTTTAATTCTAGTAATCCGATCGCTTATTGTTGAGGCTTCTTTATTGAGCGGAATATTTAGGTCAAAGCGAATAAGTACGGTTTTATTTTTCTGATCAAATGTTTTTAGAGCTTTAACATTTAACATTCTATCTAGATCTTTTCATCGCAACTGCAGTATCACACATTCGATTTGAAAAGCCCCATTCATTATCATACCAGCTTAAAACTCTTCCAAACTTTCCATCAATTACTTGTGTTTGAGTTAAATCAAAATTTGAAGAGGCAGGATTATGATTAAAATCAGATGAAACCAATGGTTTAGAATTTACATCTAGGACTCCATTTAGTTTATTTGATTTTGCTGCAGCCGACATAGCCTTATTAATACTATCGACTGTCATTCTTTTTTTAGAAACAAACTTAAAGTCGATTAATGAAACATTAGGTGTTGGTACTCTAATTGCAGTTCCATCTAACTTACCAGAAAGCTCAGGCATAACGAGTCCTACTGCTTTTGCAGCTCCTGTAGAAGTAGGTATCATTGACAATGACGCAGCTCGAGCTCTTCTTAAGTCTGAGTGAAATGTATCCAGAACACTTTGGTCACCAGTAAAGGCATGTATAGTTGTCATATATCCATGCACAATTTTGAATTTATCGTGTAAAACTTTTGCAACAGGAGCTAAACAATTTGTCGTGCAAGACGCATTAGATACTACTAGGTCTTCTTTTGTTATTTCATCTTCATTCACTCCATATACAATGGTTTTATCAGCATTTGTACATGGCGCTGAGACTAGAACCTTTTTTGCGCCGGCCTTAATATGCATTGCCGCCTTATCTTTTGAAGTAAATAATCCAGTGCATTCAAGAGCGACGTCAATTTTCATTCTTTTCCAAGGAAGTTTTTGAGGATCTCTCTGATTCAATACTGTAATATTTTTTCTGCCAACGATCATTTTATTGCGTTTGAACGATACTTTTTCATTAAGAGGGCCGTGAACAGTATCATTTGCAAGTAAAAATGCGTTAGTTTCTATTGGGGCTAAATCATTTATAGCCACGACATTAATATCTTTTCTTTTACTCTCAATGATTGATCTTAAAACCAACCTTCCAATTCTTCCAAATCCACTTATTGCAACATTTACAGCCATATTTAGTATCTCCTATATTTTCTTACTTATTAATTTGAATATTTTTTTTGCCGTGATCCCATAAAAATCGTAGAGCTTTTGATAAGGAGCACTTGCTCCAAAATCTTTCATACCGATGTTTATTGTATTTTCAGGGCATACTTGGCTCCACCCAAAATTAGTTCCCGCCTCAATCGAGATATTTATTTCAGAGTTTCCTCTAATTATTTTTTGATACGTTTTACTTTGGATTTTAAACTGTTCCATGCACGGTACTGAAACGACTCTTACTAACTTTTTCTTTTTTTCAAGCATAGTCATTAATTGCAGTGCAATTTCGACTTCAGAGCCAGACGCGAAAATAGAAATATTAGGTTTTCTTGAATTACTTTTTAATTCGTAAGCTCCTTGAGCACTAATATTTTTTGCATGATACTTTTTTCTTATCATTGGAAGTTTTTGCCTTGTAAGCGCAATTACACTTGGTCCCTTTGAATTTGAAAGCGCCAATTCCCATGCTTCCGCAGTTTCAATTAAATCAGCAGGTCTAAAGACTTTTACATTTGGCGTTGCTCTTAATGATGCAAGCTGTTCAATTGGTTGATGCGTTGGGCCATCTTCACCAAGACCGATTGAGTCATGTGTTAATATATATATAGCTCTTTGCTTCATTAAAGCTGCAAGACGAAGAGATGGTTTACAATAATCTAAAAAAATTAAAAAGGTTCCACCAAATGGAATAATTCCTCTATGGAGTGACAACCCATTCATGATGGAAGCCATACCGTGCTCTCGTATTCCATAGTAAATATAATTGCCATTGTAATTTGTAGAATTAATAACTTCCATTTTACTACCTTTAGTATTGTTAGAACCTGTCAAGTCTGCTGAACCTCCAACCAATTCAGGAAGTGATGATGAAATTGTATTTATTACCATTTCTGATGCTTGTCGTGTGGCAACATCGAGTGGCTTCTTAATATATTTCTTCTTAAACTGATTAAAATTTTGAATTAATTTTAATGGAAGCTTTCCTTCGATTCTTCTTATGTAGTGAGCCTTTTTGCTTTTTGGAAGTTTCTCATAATTCAATTTCCAAGACTTATATGCATCTATTGATTTTTTACTAAGATTTTTCCACTCCTCAAGTATATTTTTTGGAACTGTAAATGGTTTGTGTGGCCAATTCAGTTTAGTTCTGGTAAGTTTTACTTCATCCTCACCAAGTGGTGAACCATGAACTGATGATTTTCCTTGTTTGTTCGGAGATCCAAAACCAATTTTAGTTTTACAAGAAATTAATGTAGGTTTCTTAGATTTTTGAGCTTTCTTAATTGACTGTATTATTTCTTTAGGTTTGTGACCATTTATTTTAATTGTATTCCATCCATAGGCTTTAAATCTTTCAGCCGTATTTTCTGAGTTTGCCAGTTTAACAGGCCCATCTATTGAAATTCCATTATCGTCAAAAAAAACAATTAATTTATTTAGTTTTAGATGTCCTGCAAAAGATGCGACTTCATGAGAAATCCCCTCCATTAAATCTCCATCACTTGCAATAACGTAAGTGAAATGATTTACAATTTTTTCGCCAAATTGACTTCTTAGTATTTCTTCTGCTAACGCCATTCCAACTGCATTGCCGATACCTTGTCCAAGTGGGCCAGTCGTCGTTTCTATTCCTTTAGCGTGCCCATACTCTGGATGACCTGCACATTTACTACCAAGCTGTCTAAATTTCTTGATCTCTTGAATAGACATATCTTTATGACCGGTTAGATAGAGTAGTGAGTATAAAAGCATTGATCCATGACCAGCAGATAGTACGAACCTATCTCTATCATGCCACCTTGGAACATTAGGATTGAATTTTAAAAACTTCGTAAAAAGAACAGTTGCTACATCTGCCATACCCATTGGTAAACCTGGGTGACCACTTTTTGCTTTTTCAACCGCATCGATTGAAAGAAACCTTATTGCGTTAGCTAAATCATCATGAGCAACTGCAGACTGATCTTTTTTGTTAGGCATATTATTAATAAATTGGATTTTGAGCTTAATATAAGCAATTATCTATAAAGAGTCTTAAATTTTAGCAAATTATTAACAAAAAAAAAATCTGTCTATTTGCAATATTATAAGTTGACTGAGAACAAAAAAGACAGTTAAACTCGATTAAAGTTTCAAGGGGTTTTAATGTCGAGTTATCAAGATTCAAAAGTTAAATTTAATGGTGCAATTGATAAACTTAGTGAGGAAATCGACAAATTAACAAAAAAGGCTCAAAGAGCTACAGAATTGGAAGCGCAAAATCAAAAATTACAAGAAAATAACTCTCATCTAGAGAATGAAATTAAGATTCTTAAGTCAGATTTTATGGAACTTAAAAATATTGCAGGCAATATTTCTTCTCAACTCGATGAAAACATTTATACCATAAAAGATATATTAGATTCATAAGCAATGCCTGAAATAATTGTAAATATTAATGATCAAGATTACGCAATTGTCTGCGATCCGGGTGAAGAAAACCATCTTAAACATTTAAGCTCAAAAATTGACTATAAAGTGAGAGAATTAACCAAGAGATTTGGAAAAATTGGAGAAACCAGATTAATGGTAATGGCTTCACTGTTAATAGCAGATGAAATACATGAGCTAAATAAAAAACTAGAAACAAATATTGAAAAAATAAATTCCCTTGAAGCAAACATTGGTTCAAAAAATAAAGAATTAACTGACCAGAAAAAAGAGAGTCAGGAATATATAGACATTAGCAACGATAGATTAACAGATTTATTATCACGCTTGTCTCTTGTAAACTAATTTTAAAAATTAGATTTCATTTTATAAATGACGAAAAGCGTGCAACTGAGAGAAAAAGAAGCATTAAGAAAGTTTTTAATCAATCGACGCTCAGAACTTGGTCCATCAATAGATTTTCAGTGTAATATACTTAATAACATTAAGCCTCTTATAGAAGAAATAGAAAATGAATATATTGGAACTTTTATAAGTATCAGAGGTGAATTAGATACAAAAAAATTAAACCAATATTTACTTGAAAGAGAACTTAATTTAGCTTTACCAGCCATAGATTTTCAGACTAAAGAAATTAATTTCTTCATGTATCATAAAAACACTGAACTAATAGAAAATAAATTTTCTATTTTAGAACCTAAGAATAAAGATAAAGTTATCTTTCCAAAAATTATTTTAATACCATTATTAGGTTATTCCAAAAGTGGCTTTAGGTTGGGGTACGGGGGTGGATATTATGATAAGTATTTATCAAAAAATGGTATTGGTGATTTAAAAAAAATAGGAATAGCATTTTCATTTCAAGAAGTAGAAGAAATTCCTGTAGAAGATCATGATGAAAGACTTGATTGGATTTTAACTGAAAAACATTTATATAAAGTTCAATGAGAATTCTATTTTTAGGCGATGTAATGGGTCGATCTGGAAGACATGCTTTGAGAGATCATCTACCAGATGCTATTAAAAATAATAATATAGATTTTGTTATTGCTAATGGGGAAAATTCTGCTGGTGGCTTTGGTATTACAGGCCCAATATGCAACGAATTATATTCTTATGGAGTTAATGTAATCACAACTGGAAATCATTTGTGGGATCAAAAGGAGATAAATACTTATATCGATAAAGATAATAAACTTTTAAAGCCTTATAACTTTGCTGAAGGCTCCCCAGGTTTAGGTGTAAATACTTATGTGCATGAGAATGGACAAAAAATTACGGTAATAAATTTAATGGGGAATCTATTTATGAGATCGTGTGATAATGCATTTTTTAAAATTGAAGAAGTTCTTAAAGATTTAAAAACTGAAGATCTATCATTTATATTTGTTGATTTTCACGCTGAAGCTACAAGTGAAAAAATGGCAATGGGACATCATCTTGACGGAAGAGTAACAGCAGTTGTTGGAACTCATACTCACGTTCCAACAGCAGATGCAACAATTATGGAACATGGAACAGCTTTTCAAACTGACGCTGGAATGTGTGGTGACTATGACTCAGTTATTGGCACAAAAAAAGAGGAGTTCGTTAGAAAATTTGCTACACAAGATACTGAGCGAAAGAGGGTACCTCCGGCTGATGGCGAAGGAACATTATGTGGGGTTATCATAGAATCAAATACTGAAAACTATTTAGCAAAAAGCATTAGACCAATCCGTATTGGAGGAAAAATCGGTAATTAAATGGCAGGCCACTCTAAATTTAAAAACATAATGTACCGCAAAGGTGCGCAAGATAAAAAGAGAGCCAGTTTATTTTCTAAACTTTCAAAGGAAATTACGGTAGCAGCTAAGCTAGGTGCACCTGATCCTGATCAAAATGCGAGATTAAGATCAGCTATACAATTAGCAAAAGCCTCAAGTTTCCCAAAAGAAAATATCGATAGAGCGATAAAAAAATCATTGGATAAAGATACTGTTAACTATGATCAAATGAGGTATGAAGGATTTGGCCCAAACGGAACGTCGATAATTGTAGAGGCACTTACGGATAATCGAAATAGAACAGCCTCAAATGTAAGATCTGCATTTCAAAAATTTGGAGGTTCAATGGGTGAAACAGGTTCAGTCTCCCATGCATTTAATCATTATGGTTTTGTGCGTTATAGTAAAGACGTGACAAGCGAAGAAGATTTTTTCAATTTTTCAATTGAGGGTGGAGCTGAAGATTGTTTTATCGAAGAAGATACTTATGAAGCAGTATCTACGCCAGAAACACTATCAAATTTATATAATTATTTAGATAAAAAATTTGGTGAGCCTGTATCATCAGGTTTCCAATGGAAACCTGTTACGTATGTAGCTATTGAGGGTGATAAACTTAAATCCCTAATTAACTTGCTCAATGAACTTGATAATGATGAGGATGTTCAACAAGTCTTTTCAAATTTTGAGGCATCAGACGAAGAATTAGCAAAGTTTGCTTAATTTATTCACTTTCAAAAAAAATTTATATGAATTAATCTTAAATTATTAAGTAATTCTGATTCGTTTTATGCCAGGCAGTTCTCCAAAAAGAAAAGGTGATGGATACGAGAGAGAGCTTGCGAAGTACTTTAATGAAAAAATTTTTAATGGAGAAGATAAAGTTCAACGTATGCCTTTGTCAGGTGGTGGTGCTATCAAATCTTCTGGAGGTAGTGATTTAAAAAATACTCCTCATATATACGTCGAGGCTAAAAGAACTGAAAAGTTCAAAATTCATGAGTCAATGAGACAAGTTTGTGAAAATATTGAAACATCTAAATCAGACTCATTACCGGTTGTCATAACGAGAAGAAATCGAGAGGCAACAGGGGATTCGCTTTGTGTTTTGAAACTTGACGACTTTATAGAACTTTATCGAATATTAATTAATAGTAAAAAGGGACTTTAGGATTTGCCCTAATTAAGACAATATTTAATAATAATTGAAAAATTATGGAAAACGAAGATTTAGTAAGTGTTAGCCAAGTAAACGATGAGTTCACATTAATTTCACTTTTTTTTAGAGCAGATATTGTCGTAAAGTTGGTGATTCTAATTCTATTTGCTTCCTCTATTTTCTCATGGACTATAATAATTCATAAAATTCGTTTATTTCGTTCTTTAAAAGAAATCAGTAAGCAGTTCGAGGAAGAATTTTGGTCGGGAAGATCAATTAAAGAAATCACGAGTAGCACGAGAGAATTACCAGAAAGTCCAATTAAGTATGTTTTCAATGAAGCTGTTGATGAAATTGAAAAGTCTAATCAGGAAACGACAAAAAAAATAGATAGTTTAGTTGATAGATTAAATCGTGTTATGGAGGCAGCAATAGATTTTCAAAATGAGAAGCTATCTGAATACTTTAGTTATTTGGCAACAATAGGTGCTACGACTCCATTTATTGGATTATTTGGGACGGTCTGGGGAATAATGAATTCTTTTCAATCTATTGCCATTTCAAGAAATACCTCACTTGCAGTAGTTGCTCCTGGAATAGCTGAGGCATTATTTGCAACTGCTCTTGGTTTATTAGCGGCAATACCTGCTGTTATTGCTTACAATATATTCACTAGTCAGGTGAATGATGAAAATGCACGAATGTATCGATTTAAAGAGCATTTTAATGTCATTTTCTCAAGAGGCTTGAGTACGAAATAGAAATTATAGATTGTGACACGTAACACTCGATCAAAACCATTCAGTGAAATTAACGTAACACCTTTTGTTGATGTAATGTTGGTTTTATTAATCATTTTTATGGTAACCGCTCCTTTGTTAACAGTGGGAGTTCAGGTTGATTTGCCAGAAACAAATGCTGATACTTTACAATCTGACAATGAACCACTTGAGGTAACAATTGATGCAAGTGGCAATATATTTATTCAAGAGACTGAGATAGGCATTTCTGAACTAGTTCCAAAAATGAAAGCAATAACAGAAAATAGGCTTGATACAAAAATTTATGTTAGAGGAGATGAAGCAATTGATTATGGACAGATAATGATGGTTTTAGGAGAGCTATCTGGCTCTGGTTTTACAAAGGTTGCTTTGATTACTAAGCCATTAAGTAAATAATTGAAGCTATTTATATATGAGAGTTTCTGTTTTTGGATCAATATTTCTACACGTTTTTATACTTTTATTCACGGTCTTATCTTTGCCATTATTTAATAATAATGATCTGAAAATGCCACCAGTCATAAAAGTTGAATTAATAGAAATCGCAGAAAAAACAAATGTCCCACAAATTAGTAAAAAAATTGAAGAACAAAAAGAACCAGTTGAAAAAAAGAAGGAAGAAACAAAATTAAACCAGCCAATTAGTAAACCCAAAGATGAACAATCCAGCGAAAAAGTAAAAGATCCTAGCGATGAAGAAAAAATTGAAAAGACAAAATTAGAAGAAAAAATGATACAAAACATGCCTGTACGAAAACCTGAAGTTAAGAAAAAAGACAAATTTGATCCTCTTAAATTAGCAGAGCTAATCGATAAACAAAAAGATACAAAAATGGATAATCCTGAAGAAATTATAGAAAAAGATTATGAAGCGTTAGACTCAACACCTAGTCTCGACAAACGACTTACTTTATCTGAGGAGGATGCTATCAGAGCTCAATTTATGCAATGCTGGAGTATACCTCTTGGAATTCCATATGATGAAACAATGATCGTTAAAATTAAGATTTACTTAAATACCGATGGTTCTTTGCTTAAACCACCTGAGGTTGTTCAACACGAAAGGATGAATAAGCCTAGCGAAAAATATTTTAGAACCCTTGCTGAAAGTGCCCTAAGAGCAGTAAGACGATGTGATCCCATAAAAGTTCCGGATGTTGAAAGATATGACAATTGGAAAAATTTACAGTTGAATTTTGATCCTAGAGAGATACTAAGAGGATAATTTATTATGAAAAAAATACTTTTATACATCGGAGTAGCTCTTCATTTTTCATCTATTTCATTCGCTATAATTGAAATTGATATTACTGAAGGCAATAGAGAACCTCTACCAATTGCTATAACTGAATTTTTTCATGACACAGACAGTATTCTGGAGGAACAAAACATACCATCAAGCATCCGTAAAGTTATAGCTGATGACTTAGAGAGAAGTGGATTATTTTTATCTGTAGATGAAAATGCATTTATTCAAAAAAATAGAGCAATGCATTTAAATCCACGTTTTGCAGATTGGAGATTGATAAAGGCTCAGGGACTATTAACAGGGGAACTATCAATTGAAAATGAAAGACTTCGAGTAGAGTTTAGACTTTGGGACACGCTAGCAGAAAAGGAAATAGAGGGACTTGTCCTAATTACGACAATAGAAAATTGGAGAAGAATTAGCCACATGATTGCAGATAAGGTATACGAGCGCCTTACTGGCGAGCAGGGTTATTTTGATACTAGAATAGTTTATGTTGCTGAAGAAGGACCCAAAAATAAACGTATTAAGAAACTTGCAATAATGGATCAGGACGGGGCAAATCATAAATTTTTAACTACAGGCAAAGAGCTTGTTTTGACTCCAAGATTTAACCCAGTAAGACAAGAAATTACTTATTTATCTTATTTTAAAAATCTACCGAGAGTCTATTTGTTAAACATTCAAACGGGTATCCAAGAAGTGGTTGGAGACTTTCCAGGCATGACATTTGCACCTCGTTTTTCTCCAGATGGAAATAAAATTATTATGAGTTTAGCCAGAGAAGGTAACTCTGACATATATGTGATGGATCTAGTATCCAGAGTAGTTGAAAGGTTAACAGACAGTCCTGCAATTGATACATCGCCAAGTTATTCTCCAGACGGAAAGAGAATTACATTCAACTCTGATAGAGGCGGATCGCAACAAATTTATGTAATGGATAGTAATGGCAGAAACCAAAAAAGAATCACAAAAGGAACTGGTAATTATGCAACACCTGTATGGTCACCAAGAGGTGATCTAATTGCTTTTACAAAAAATTTTCAGGGACAATATTTTATTGGAGTTATGAGAACAGATGGAACTGGGGAGAGACTTTTAACAGAGAATTGGTATCAAGAGGCTCCATCTTGGTCGTCTAATGGAAGAGTGTTGATATTTTACAGAGAAACTAAGTCAGATGATGCAGGTCAGGGCCATTCCTCAGCAATCTGGTCAATCGATTTAACAGGATTTAATGAGAGAAAGCTTGAAACTCCAGTTGATGCATCAGATCCTTCATGGTCAAAATTGATACAATAAGCAATTTTTGGACTAAAAATTGACCATTTTAAGCAATTCGCAGCTATTTTATTATAGACTTGCGTAACTTAAATTAATAAAGTACTAGGACTTGGGCGATCAAATATTACGGGAGTTTATAATGTTATCAACATTTAAAAATTTAAACAGGTTTTTAGTTCTATCTTTGGCAGCACTCATATTAGCTGCATGTACAACAACACCACAAGATACTGCATCTACATCATCAAGTTCGGCTTCTAAAGTTGAAGTCGTAGACGGAGTTTATGTTGGTACTGATACAGTAGAAATGCTTGCTGTTGATGTGCCGGATAGAGTTTTCTTTGCATATGATAGTTATTCACTAACAAGCGCAGCCCAAGCAACTTTAGCTAAACAAGCAAAGTGGCTAAAGGCAAATGGATCAGTTACTATTGCAATTGAAGGCCATGCTGATGAAAGGGGTACAAGAGAGTATAACCTAGCCCTTGGTGATAGAAGAGCAAATGCAGCAAAAGATTATTTAATGACGCAAGGCATAAGCGCTAGTCGAATTACTACAATTAGTTTTGGTAAAGAAAGACCAGTTAACAGTGCATCTAATAATAAAGCATGGGCTCAAAATAGACGTTCTGTAACAGTAAGAACTAACTAATTTATAAGACGCCTTTTTTTAGACAAAAGATAAGCTTAACCTTTTAAATAGGATTAAGTTTAGATAATGTAATGTTCAAAAGAATTCAATTTATTTTCTTTTTTATTCTAATCTTTTTCACACAGATTATTCATGTTCAATCAGAAGAACTAGATGTAGATCAGTTGTTGCAGAAATTGGAATCAATTGAAAACAGAATAAAGGTTCTTGAAAAGGCAACATTTAGCAAAACGACGTCTGGCACTGGTAATAATGTTAGTCTTGATGATTACCAATCAATTATAACAAAACAATCTATCCAGATAGCTGAATTACAAAATGAAGTTCAATCACTGACAGCAAAAATTGAAGAAATGATATTTACAATGCAATCTACAGTAAATAATTTTAATACATTTAGAGAAGATACTGAATTTAGGTTTATCGATATAAATTCAAAAACTGAAAGTATTGAGAAAAATCAACTATCTATGACGTTACCCAATAATGAAACACAAATTAATAACCTAGCAGATAACACAAGTGAGGGGCTAAATTTGGAACCACAGTCACTTGGAACAATAAATGTGTCTTCGGAAGAGGAGCTGTCTGCTTCTCCATTTGAAATCAAAAATGTTGATGAAGAGGAAGAGCAAGAAATAATAAATACCATTTCTCAGGACAATATTGTCGCTTTTGAAGAACAAGAAATTGTACTAGCGGTACTACCTGAAGGAGATGAAAAAGGTCAATATGAATACGCAATGGGTCTTCTCAAGCAAGGTGACTATGAGCTTGCTGAAAAAGCATTTCAAGAGTTTATGACTGTCGGAAATGACTCCAGCCTTTTAAGCAACGCAAACTTTTGGTTAGCAGAAACTTATTATGTTAGAGAAAATTATAAAGACGCAGCTAAAAATTATTTAAGCCTATACCAAGTTTATCCAGACTCAAAGAAAGCCGCAGATGCGCTTCTAAAACTCGGAATATCTTTGGTTAATATGGACCAAAAGGAACAAGGGTGTGTAACTTTTATACAATTAAAAGATACCTATCCAAATGCTCATACTGCTGTATTAGACAGGGGTAAATTAGAAATTGAAAAAAATGGCTGTGAAATTAGTTAAGCCAATTAATCATAAAAAAGTCGTAAAAATAACTAATCAAGATTTCGAAGCAAAGATGAGAGAGCTTCGAGTTAATTCAGATATTGCCGTAGCAGTTTCTGGCGGTCCAGATAGTTTAGCACTCATGCATTTGTCTAATAGATATGCATTAAATAACAATATTAATTTAACTGTATTAAGTATTGATCATGGAATTAGAGCGGAGTCATCAAAAGAAATTGTATGGTTAGAAAAGATTGCAAAAAAGAATAAAATTAACTTCTACTCAACTAAATTAAAAAAAAAGATCAACAGCTCTAATACCCTCTCTAAGGCGAGGACACTTCGATATGAGGCCTTATCAAAATATTGTAACAAGAAAAAAATTAAATTCTTATTAACAGCCCATCATCTTGATGACGAAATAGAAAATTTTTTAATGAGATTAGTAAGGGGCAGTGGGATAAAAGGTCTTTCATCATTGAAAGTTAAATCTAGATATAAGAATACAAAATTAATTTTAGTTAGGCCGCTACTCGAGTACTCAAAAAAATCCCTTATTCAGTATTTATCAGAGCAAAAGCAATTTTATATAAACGACAGAACAAATTATAACAATAAGTACGATAGGTCTCGTATTCGGAAGCTATCTCAACAATTAATACAAGAAGGTCTCAGTAAAGTTAGGTTTAAAAATGTTTTAAAGAATTTAAAAAATGCAAATAACGCAATTAATACTGCAGTTAGCAATTATTTAGAAGAACAAGTTAAACTTAATGAAAAGAAAATTATTAGTTTTAGGTCTAAGGAATTTATAAACTTACCCGAAGAAATCCAACATAGAGTGCTTGTGAAACTGTGCAGATTTGCTGGAAAAAGCAATAAAGTGCCTAGATCACGATCAATACAAGAATTGATAAATTCAATTGTGAAAGAAAAAAGTTTTAAGCGTACCTTAAATAGTTGCACATTTGTTGGGCAGAAGGGAGTTGTAAATATTCAGTCAGAGAGCAACATAGCTAAACCTAATAAGACTGAAAATTTGGCAATTTCTAAAAATTGGACAAAATCTATCGAGCATTACTAGACTAAGCTATTGAATATAATGTTAAATTTTATTGATATATTTTCTTGTATGCTGAAAAATAGTAATTATCTAGTAATATCAATATCTTTATTATGATGAATTTACGAAATATAGTTTTATGGCTCTTTATTGCTTTAATCGTTTTTGGACTTTTTAATTTATTTAGCAATACCAGCGGTGATAGAAACACAGTTGATTTAACATATTCACAATTTTTAGATGAAGTTGAAGCTGGGTCGATCAAAGATGTTATTATACGAGGTAATAATATCAATGGAGCTTTTGAAGATGGTAGATCTTTTAAAACCTATGCCGCGAATGACCCAACACTTGTTGATAGACTTAATGATAGAGGTGTAAACATTTCAGCTGCACCACTAGACGACGGCTATCCATCACTTCTAGGAGTTCTAATTTCCTGGTTCCCAATGCTTTTACTTATTGGTGTATGGATTTTTTTCATGCGTCAGATGCAGGGCGGTAGAGGCGGAGCAATGGGTTTTGGAAGATCCAAGGCCAAATTACTAACTGAAAATAAAAATAAAGTTACTTTTAATGATGTGGCTGGAATAGATGAAGCAAAAGAGGAGCTTGTTGAAATTGTTGAGTTTTTAAAAGATCCTAGAAAATTTCAAAAACTTGGCGGTAGAATTCCAAAAGGTGCCCTACTAATTGGCCCTCCAGGAACGGGAAAGACATTGCTTGCCAGAGCTGTAGCGGGAGAGGCCGGTGTACCTTTCTTTACAATCTCGGGTTCTGATTTTGTTGAAATGTTTGTTGGTGTTGGAGCATCTCGAGTTAGGGATATGTTCGAGCAGGGAAGAAGAAATGCGCCATGTATAATTTTCATTGATGAAATTGATGCTGTTGGTAGAAGCCGTGGAGCAGGCCTTGGTGGCGGTAATGATGAGAGAGAACAGACACTGAATCAAATTTTAGTTGAGATGGACGGATTTGATACTCAGGAAGGAATTATTTTGGTTGCTGCGACTAACAGACCAGATGTACTTGATCCGGCTCTATTAAGACCAGGTCGTTTTGACAGGCAGGTTGTTGTACCTAATCCAGATATCTTAGGCAGAGAAGCTATTCTGAAAGTTCATATTAAAAAAATCTCTGTCGCGCCTGATGTAGATATCAGAACAATAGCAAGGGGAACACCCGGTTTTTCTGGTGCAGATCTAGCTAATATTGTAAATGAAGCAGCATTGTTGGCAGCAAGAAAAAATAAGAAAATTGTTACTATGGTAGATTTTGAGGAAGCAAAAGATAAAGTAATGATGGGGTCAGAAAGAAGATCTCTTGTTATGAGTCAAGAAGAAAAAGAACTTACCGCTTACCACGAAGGAGGTCACGCTGTTGTTGCATTAAACCAATCCGCTTCAGATCCAATACATAAAGCCACAATAATACCAAGAGGCAGAGCACTTGGAATGGTAATGAGGTTGCCCGAAAGAGACCAATTATCTTTACCTAGAGAAAAAATGTTAGCTGATATCACAGTTGCTATGGGCGGTAGAGTTGCTGAAGAAATAATCTTTGGTGACAAAAAAGTTACTTCTGGTGCTTCATCAGATATCGAAATGGCAACTAAGATGGCTAGAAATATGGTGACTAAATTTGGAATGAGCGAAAAATTAGGACCATTACAATATGGTGAAAATGAGGAAGAGGTATTTTTAGGAAGATCAGTACAAAGACATCAAAATGTTTCTGAAGAAACAGCAAAACTTATAGACTCAGAGATCAGGCAAATTGTTGATAGCTGTTATGATTTAGCAAAGAAAATCTTAAATGAAAAAATAGACGATTTGCATGCCCTTGCAAAAGGTTTAATTGAATATGAAACTTTAAATGGAGATGAAATAACTACATTGTTAAAAGAAGGTAAGATTGACAGATCCAATCCTGAAGAAGAGATTAATAATGCTGGACCATCTGTTCCTAAAAGTGGTAAGTCAGCTCCCGTTGGTCCTAGTTTCAAGCCAAAACCTCAAACAAGTTAACTAATTACAGTGTCCCTTGTGCGTAATACGAATAGATATTACGTACGACCAATATTTAGTAAAATAAAAACAAAAGACTCACTTTTTCTTGGGTCCTCCAGATTATTCTTTAATGAAATTGAATTGATAACAAGAGGCAAAATCAAGACAAGATCAAAGTTTCTGAAAATTAATGATATAAAATATTTGGAACCTGATATTCAGAGAAATATAAATAAAAAAATTTCAAATATTACAAAGAAAAGAAAAAAATTAGGCAAGTTTAACTTTGAGCGATCACTTGTGATGGGTATTCTTAATGTAACACCTGATAGCTTTTTTGACGGCGGAAAATATTTATTACGCGATAATGCAATTGAGCAGTTTAAAAAACTAATTAAAGAAGGCGCAGATATCATTGATATTGGTGGAGAGTCAACAAGGCCTGGATCAAAAGAGATTAGAGTTAATGAGGAAATTAGGCGAATTATTCCAATAATTTCTCAAATCAGAAAAAAATATAAGAAAGAATTTATCTCGGTAGATACAAGAAAATCTCAAGTTATGAAGGAAGCATGTAAGTTTGATATAAATCTAATAAATGATGTCTCAGGACTTAGATTTGATAAAAATTCAAAAAAATTTTTAAACTCGAATAAAATTCCTTTTGTTTTAATGCATTCAATTTCAACTCCTGAAAAGATGCAAAAAACTATAAAGTACAAAGATGTACTTCTTGATATTTATGATTTCTTTGAAAAGCAAATCAGTTTATGTGAGAAAAATGGCATATCAAAGAGCCGAATTATAATAGACCCTGGAATTGGTTTTGGTAAAACTTTGCAACAAAATTTGAAACTAATTTCAAACATCGCATTGTTTCATTCCTTAGGCCTTCCTGTGCTATTGGGAAGCTCTCGAAAAAGTTTTATTGGCAAGATTGAAAAAAATGAATTATACGAGGATCGATTAGGTGGTTCAATAGCAACAGTTTTGCATGGATTAGCTGAAGGAGTTCAAATATTTAGGGTGCACGATGTTTATGCGACAAAACAATCAATTAAGGTCTATTCTAAAATAAAATGAAAAAGTTTTTTGGAACAGATGGAGTAAGAGCAAGTTCAAATAGTCAAAAACTTAATGGCCTGACGCTTATGAAACTTGGAATGGCACTAGGTAAACACTTTACTGTTGGAGAACATCGTCACAAGGTCGTTATTGGTAAAGATACAAGACTATCAGGATATATGATTGAACAGGCAATAACCTCTGGATTATTATCTATGGGAATGGATGTCTTTCTTTTTGGGCCCATACCTACACCCGCAGTTGCAATGTTGACAAAATCTATGCGAGCAGACTTAGGGATAATGATAACTGCTTCACACAACCAATATCAAGATAATGGTATTAAAATATTTGATAAAAATGGAAATAAATTATCAGACGAAACTGAAATTGAAATAGAGTCTCTTATGGAGTCTGAATTGGAAAATTCATTAGCGAGTCCAGAAAAAATAGGCAGAGCAAAAAGACTCGAAGATGCAAATGGTAGATATATAGAATTCCTTAAAGGTACTTTTCCCAAATCAGAACGGCTTGATGGTCTTAAAATTGTAATAGATTGTGCAAATGGGGCTTCTTATATTTCTGCACCTTTAATTTTATGGGAGCTTGGTGCAGAAGTTATTCAAATAGCTACTCAACCAAATGGAACTAATATAAATTTCGAATGTGGATCTACTAACACCAATAAACTTGCTAAAAAAGTATTAGAGGAGAAGGCTGATATTGGTATTGCCTTAGATGGCGATGGTGATCGATTGGCTGTCATTGATGAAAAAGGACATTTAGTCAATGGCGACCAGATACTGGCATTACTAGCCATTGAAATGTCAAAAAATAAAAAACTAAAAAATAATAATGTAGTTGGTACTTCAATGGCAAACATGGGCTTAGAAACTTTATTAAAGAAACATAACATTGGGTTAATCAGGACAAAAGTTGGTGATCGATATGTAAAGGAAAAAATGATTTCAGAAGATTTAAATTTAGGCGGTGAACAATCTGGACACATAATTTTACGTGATTTTACTTCATCAGGAGATGGAATAGTAGTTGCTCTTCAAGTTCTATATATATTAAGTAGAAAAAAAGGAAAAGCCAGTGACTGCCTTCATTTATTCAGTCCTCTACCACAAAACCTGATTAATTTCCCCGTAAAAGAAAGAAATATTTTAGATCACGAGGATACGAAATTATTTATCAAATCTTGTGAAGAAAAAGTTTCAGAAGACGGAAGAATCGTAGTTAGAATGTCTGGTACTGAACCTCTTTTAAGAGTTATGATTGAAAGTGGAAATCAGCATACAATTGATGAATTAACTGAAAGCGTAACAAAATATTTTTCATAAAATAAAGGCATTAAATGACAGGTGTTGTAATTGTTGGATCCCAATGGGGAGACGAAGGGAAGGGAAAGATTGTCGATTGGTTATCAAGCCAGGCCGATATTGTAATAAGATTTCAAGGAGGTCATAATGCCGGTCATACTCTCGTAATAAATAATGAAACATTCAAATTAAATATTCTACCCTCCGGAATTTTAAGAAAAGGCAAAATTTCGATAATTGGAAATGGCGTGGTTTTGGATCTAGCTGCCTTTCAAAAAGAAGTAGCTGGGTTAAAAGAAAGAGGAGTAGATATAACTCCTTCAAATTTATACATATCGGACAGAGCGACAATAATTTTACCCCTTCATCAATCACTCGATGAATTAAGAGAAAATAACAACTTAATAAAAATTGGTACAACAAAACGGGGAATAGGACCTGCTTACGAAGATAAAGTTGGAAGAAGAGCAATAAGATTATGTGATTTATTTGAAAAGGAAAAATTAAACAAGAAAATTGAAATTTTACTCAATCATCATAATGCAATAATGAGAGGTTTTGGATTGGATGAATACAATTTAGAAGAAGTAGTCAGTGAAATATATGAATTAGGGGAATATGCTAAACCTTTTGCAAAAACAATAAATGATATAACTAACGTAATAAACAGCGGCAAAGAAAAAATTTTATTTGAGGGAGCTCAAGGATTTCTTTTAGATATTGACCACGGAACCTATCCTTTTGTAACATCATCAAATGTTCACGCTAGTTATGCATCTATTGGCAGTGGATTGAATCCAAAAGTTATTAATCATATCCTTGCAATTACAAAAGCATATACGACGAGAGTTGGGAATGGTCCTTTTCCTACAGAGCAAGACAATGAAATAGGCAATAAACTTGGTGAAATTGGCCATGAATTTGGAACAGTGACAAATAGAAAGAGAAGATGTGGTTGGTTTGACTCAGTTTTAGTTCGTCAAGCTTTAACTCAATCGGGAGCAACAGGTATTGCTCTTACTAAAATTGATGTATTAGATCACTTTGATGAAATTAAAATGTGTATAGGATATAATTTAAATGGAAAAGAAATAGATTACTACCCAAGCTCTGAACAAGATCAAGAGACTATAGTGCCAATCTATGAGACCTTTCAAGGATGGATGAGTACAACGACTGGCATAAACAGCTTCGATGAATTGCCAGAAAACGCAAAAAAGTATGTCAATCGTATAAGTGAGCTCACAAAGACTAAGATAGATTTAATTTCCACTAGCCCTAGACGTGAAGACACAATATTAATAAACAAATTATTTAATTAAGCCTGAATTAATTTAGTATCTCTTGCGAGACTTAACATTTCTGCTTGAAGCTTCTGAAATGCCCTTTCTTCTATTTGTCGAATTCGTTCTCTACTGATGTTATACTCATTGCTGAGTTCTTCTAGAGTTTTAGGAGTTTCAGATAATTTCCTATCTTGTATAATATGTTTTTCTCTATCATTTAATACATTAATTGCTTTATTGAGAAGAGCTTTTCTTTTTGAAACTTCTTCTTTCTCAGCTATTTTGACTTCGTGATCTGCATCTTCATCAACTAGCCATTCTTGCCATTCTTCTTCACCGTCTGCACTAACCACTGCATTAAGAGAATAATCATTCCCAGAAATTCTTCCTTCCATTTCCGAAACTTCTTTTTCAGAGACATTTAGTTGATTTGCAATTTCTGTAACTTGATGAGGTTTAAGTGATCCTTCACTATAGTCACTTAGTCTATTTTTAAGTTTCTTAAGATTAAAAAATAATTTTTTTTGAGCTGCGGTAGTGCCAATCTTTACTAAACTCCATGATTTAAGTACATACTCCTGAATAGCAGCTCTAATCCACCACATAGCATAAGTCGCTAATCTAAACCCTTTATCTGGGTCATACTTTTTAACTGCTTGCATCAGACCGATATTTCCTTCAGATATAAGTTCTGTAACAGGAAGTCCGTATCCTCGATAACCCATCGCTATTCGAGCAACGAGCCTTAGATGGCTTGTAACAAGTGCATGAGCTGCACTCGTGTCCCCTTCATCTCTCCACTTCTTAGCAAGATTAATTTCTTGCTTTTCTGTAAGCATAGGAAACTTCTTGATCTGTTGAAGATAATGACCAAGACTACCTTCATTGGACAATGCTGGTAAATTGTAGTTTTTGCTCATAATCAAGATATGGTTACTTTTTTCTAGAAATCAATGATCAGCTTTTAATTGAATTTACCAATTTGCTCAAGTAATCCGGCATAACAGACTGAAAATGAAGTATTTTTTCTTTTTTAGGGTGAAGAAATCCAAGAGATTGCGCATGCAAAGCCTGTCCTGGCAACATTTTAATCGATTGAACTGCACTTTCTGAGAGTGATCTTAATTTACTTTGAGGCGATCGCCCATAAGTACGATCTCCTATAAGTGGATTTCCGTTTTCAGTTAGATGAACTCTTATTTGATGAGTTCTTCCGGTTTCTAAGCGACATTCCAATACTGTAGCAACAATTTGATTTTTTTTGTTTTTTAAATTTTCTAGTGTCTTGTAATGAGTGATAGCAACCTTACCTCTACTCACAGAACTCATCATTTTTGTTCTATTTTTATTACTTCTAGATAAGAGTGACTTAATTTTTCCATTTGATGGTGAGATTTTGTTCCAGCATACGGCGATATAAACCCTTTCTATAGAGTGAGCGGCAAATTGCTCAGATAAATGTTTATGAGTGAAATCATTTTTAGCTATTACAACTAGTCCGCTCGTATCTTTATCAATTCGATGAACTATTCCTGGCCTTTGAGCATCACCGACAAATTTAAATTCATCTCCACAATGATTGATCAAAGCATTAACAATTGTACCTGACTTATTTCCAGCACCGGGGTGCATTACAATGCCAGCAGGTTTATTGATAACAACTAAATCTTTATCTTCATAAACAATATTTAATTCAATGTTCTCACCAATTATTGGTGTCTCATTTGCCAATTGTATATTTACTGAAATATGATCGCCTAATGAGATCTTATAATCAGGATCTACAATATTATTATTCACTGTAATATTGGAGGACTTTATTAATTGAATTATTTTAGACCTACTAAATTCTCTTAAATTTAAAGCAATATATTTGTCTATACGTTGACCTACTTGCTTCTTATGGTTGACTTTGTATTGATAGAACATTATGAGATAACGATGTACCAAAAAATTATGCTATTTATAGTTATATTTCTCGGAATTATAATTTTAATTGGTACCACGATTGTTATTACTACTATTATTGAGCGATCATACAAGATTGATTTTTTTACTTCCACTGATAATTCTGAGAAGGATATAAATATTGAAAAAAAATGCGATCTCGTGGGTGAAAAAACTAATGTTATTTCTCTAAGTCAGGAGAAATTAGCTATTATTTGTGAGGGTCGTATTGAGGTAATGAATTTATCAAATAATCAAGTAGAAAAAGTAGTTAACTACTAGCTTGCTCTATAAAAACTTGTCTCTACATCAGGTAAAGTTTCTTTTTTAAGGATGAGATCAGATGCCTTTTCAGCGATCATTACAGTTGTTGCATTGAGATTTCCTGTAATGATATTTGGCATTATTGAAGCATCTACAACTCTTAAATTTTCAATCCCATAAACTTTCAGCTCTTCATCGACAACTGATAACTCATCTTTTCCCATTTTGCATGTACAAGAAGGATGATAAGCAGTATCACCTTTATTTTTAATGAATTCATTTAAATCACTCTCAGAGCTTGAATTTATTCCAGGATTAATTTCTTTTCCTCGATATTTATCAAAAGCTTTTTGATGAAAAATTTCCCTTGCAATTTTAATACCATCTCTCATTTCTTTTAAATCATGCTCTGTCTGCATATAATTAAACTGTATAGCGGGTGAAGCTGAGGGATTATTTGACTTTAATTTGACATGTCCTCTACTTGTTGGCCTCATTGGTCCTACATGCGCTTGAAAAGAATGAGAGCTTGGAGATTTTCTTCCATGATCCAATACAAGCGATGGAAAGAAGTGATACTGAATATTAGGATAATCAACCATATCATTACTTCTCACGAAGCCGCCTGTTTCTAAGTTTGAATATGCTGCCACTCCAGATTTAAAAATAAACCACTCTATCCCTATGAATGCCATTCTTATTGGATTATATGATGTGTAAAGTGTAACGGGCTTTGTACATTCATATTGTAAATAAGTTTCAAGATGATCCTGTAAATTTTCGCCTACACCTCTAAGGTCATTTTGAACAGATATATCTAATTTTTCTAGTTCTTCAGCATTTCCTATACCTGAAAGCATCAGAAGTTGAGGTGAATTTATTGCTCCAGCTGATAATATCACTTCATTATCAGCATATATTTTTTTTATCTCTCTTCCTGAAGCACATTCAACCCCAATGGCTTTATTATTTTCAATAATAACTTTGTTTACTATTGTATTTGTAATGACGGTAAGATTTCCTCTATTAATAACTGGATGTAAGTAAGTTACACTCGTACTTTGTCTTCTGCCTCCGTAAATAGTGGTGTCCATTAGACCAAATCCTTCTTGTTTATATCCATTCATGTCATTATTTATCTCATAGCCGGCTTGTTCTGCCGCTTCTAGGTAGACCTTACTCAATTCATTGCCTTCCGAAGATCGAGATAATTTTAGAGGACCGCTTTTATTCCTATAAGTTTCATCTAAACCTTCAATTGACTCTGATTTTTTAAAATACGGAAGAACATTATTATAATTCCATGACTTAAGATCTTTTTGAGCCCAGTTTTCAAAATCCATTGGATTTCCTCTTACATGAACCATACCGTTGTGTGATGAACTTCCTCCCAACATCTTTCCTCTTGGGCAAAACATTTTTCTATTGTTCATGAACGTTTCAGGCTCAGTTTCGTATAAATAATTATATTTTGGGTCATGCATTGTATATAATAAAGCTGCTGGCATTGAGGTTTTCCACGTTTTATCCGATGGACCTGACTCTATTAACAATACATTTATCTCTGGATCAGCTGAAAGTCTATTTGCCAGAACACAACCCGCACTTCCGGCACCAATAATAATATAATTATAAGAATTAAATTGCATAACTAATTTTACCAAAGTTTGTAATTATAGTACAACATAAGCTTATGTTAAAAAATTTAAACCCCAATTATGCAATTGTACTTTCAACATTATTGTGGGGTACGTGGTGGTATCCATTAAGGCTACTTAATGAATATGCGTATAATAATGCAATTCCGCTCACTTTAAGTTTCACTATTGCTGGGTTATCTTTATTATTTTTTTCATACAAAAATATATCAAAATTAACTAATCGAAATTTAATTCTTACAATAGTCGCAGCTTCAGCAGGAGCGGCTGCAATGTGTCTTTATAATGAAGGTTTAATTAGAGGTAATGTTGCAAGAGTCTTAATCTTTTTTTATTTAACAGCTGTATGGAGCACTTTAATTGAAATTATTTTTCTAAGAGCGGCCTTAAACATTTATAGGTTTTTTTCAATTTCTTCAGGTTTTATAGGTCTGTTTATTATAACTGGGTTGGATCAAGGAAATTTTATGCCTAGCACACTTGCAGATCTGTTTGGAATTCTCTCAGGATTTCTCTGGTCAATCTGTGCAACACTCATAAGAATAAATGAGGAACTTGATGTAAATTTCGGTACTTCAGTTTTTATTTTAATTGGGGGTCTTTTTGTTGTTATTGCAACATTCTTACCAGATGGGCAAATACTTTCAGGATTTAACTATGATATTTTAAAGAATACTATTTTGATAATTTTAATATTCGCATTTATCTGGTTATTGCCAGGTTACTGGCTTGTCACCTATGGTCAGGATCAAGTTGATCCAGGACGCGCGGGGATCCTATTAATGTTCGAAGTTGTTATTGGCGTTATATCTGCCTATCTGCTTGCAAATGAAATAATCTCGATTAGAGAGTTTATTGGTGCAATATTCGTAATGAGCGCACCATTAATCGAGATCTATTCAGTAAAAAAATAATTAAATCAGACATTTATCTAATTAATTATGTAACATAATTTAATTTTTTTTTATGTGGAAGCACTTACATATATATGTTTCAATATTTATAAATTAAATGAAATTGGGAGAATAATTAATGAAGTTTATGAATAAAATACTAATTTCTGCAATATTTGCACTTGGCTTTGGGTCGTTTACGACTTCGGCTAATGCATGTGGCACAATAACGGTTGCAGAAATGAACTGGGCATCAGCTGAAATGTTTGCTCATGTAGATAAAATAGTATTAGAAAATGGGTATGGTTGTAATGTTGAACTTGTACCCGGCGATACTATGCCAACAGCAACATCAATGATGGAAAAAGGTGAGCCGGATGTAGCTCCTGAACTCTGGATTAATTCAGTTCGTATAGCTCTAGATAATGCAGTAGGTGAGGGTCGTTTGCATTATGCAGCTGAGGTACTGTCTGACACTGGTGAAGAAGGATGGTGGATTCCTCAGTACATGGCTGATGCAAATCCTGATATCCAAACGGTTTATGACGTTATAGAGCGCCCTGAACTTTTCCCTCATCCGGAAGGTGGAGATGGAGCAATTTATACATGTCCATCAGGCTGGAACTGTCAAATTAGTACCGGAAATCTCTTTAAAGCGTATGATATGGAAGCAAAAGGCTTTAGACTTGTAGACCCAGGTTCAGGGGGCGCATTGGCTGGAGCAATAGCTGAGGCTTATAACAAAGGAGAAGGATGGCTCGGATATTACTGGGCACCGACAGCTGTATTAGGAAAATATCCAATGAAAAAACTCAGCTTTGGTGTTGAACACAGTAAAGAAGAGTGGGACACTTGTACTTCTCAAGACGGATGTGCGGACCCGCAACCTAATGCATGGGTTGTTTCTGAAGTATACACTGTTGTGACTGACAATTTTAAAAATGAGTCAGCCACAGGAATGGAATATATCTCAAAAAGAGCTCTTCCTAATTCCACTGTAAATGCATTACTTGCCTGGAAAGACGATAATCAAGCAACAGGTGAGGATACTGCACTATACTTTTTAGAAAATTTTACAGAGTGGCATAACTGGGTAGACAGTGATGCACGTTCAAAAGTAGAAGCAGCATTATAATAAAATATTGCGGGCTAATTTTTAGCCCGCATTATATTCAATGAATTTATCAGAATTATTTTTAACTTTTCCTGAAATGAGTAAGGAAAGTCTCCGGATGTTTAGAAAATCCGTAGACGGCGCTTATAGGAACTTTTCAAGAGAATATGGTGATACAATTGAAGCTGTATTTGATCCAGTGCTTTATTTTTTGGTATGGTTTGAAAAATTATTGCAAAATTCACCTTGGCCATTAATTACTTTGGCAATTCTTATATTAGTTTATCTTGGCAGTAGAAGTATTTATTTAACTATTGGATCTTTAATTGCACTGCTTTTAATCGGTTACTTCGGTATGTGGGAAGACACAATGTCAACCGTAAGTATCATTGGTGTATGTACATTTATGTCTATTGGCCTTGGAATACCAATAGGTATAGCCATGTCAAATTCTGATAGAGCTCGAGCTGCGATAACCCCTATACTTGATGTAATGCAAACAATGCCTTCATTTGTATATTTAATTCCAGTAGTAATGCTTCTTGGAATAGGAAAAATTCCTGGTTTATTAGCAGTAATTATTTATGCAATCCCACCCATTATAAGATTAACTGATTTAGGAATTAGAGAAGTTGACAAAGAAGTTCTTGAGGCAGCAGACGCATTCGGTGCAAATAAGGCACAAAAATTATTTAGAGTTCAATTGCCACTTGCTTTACCAACAATATTTGCAGGAATAAACCAAACGATTATGATGGCATTAGCGATGGTAGTCATAGCTTCAATGATTGGAGTTAAAGGGCTTGGCCAGCCAGTATTAAAGGCAATTACTAATCAGTACTTTACGATGGGATTACTCAATGGACTTGCAATTGTCGCTTTAGCAATAATTTTCGATAGAGTTTCCCAATCATTTGGGAAAAGATTGCAACAACACAGGTCAGGCTCCCGTGAATAAGACAAAGATCAAGATAACCAATCTCTATAAAATTTTTGGAAATAATTCAAAGAAATATATTTCGAGTGTGCGTGATGGCATGTCAAAAGATGAACTGCTTTCAAAATATAATCATGTATTAGGTTTGGATAACATCAATTTAAATGTTGAAGATCAATCTATACAAGTTGTGATGGGTTTATCGGGATCAGGAAAATCTACTTTGATAAGACACATTAATAGATTGATTGAGCCAACCGAGGGAACGGTCACAGTTGATGGAGAGGATATTACTAAACTTAATAAAATGGATCTTCTAGAGTTTAGAAGAAATAAAACAGGGATGGTTTTTCAACGCTTTGCACTATTTCCTCATCAAAATATATTAGACAATGTCCAGTTTGGATTGAGCATAAAAAATCTAGATAAGTCAGACTCTATAGAAAGAGCAATGTACTGGATCGAAAAAGTTGGTTTAACCGGTTTTGAAAATAAATTCCCAAATCAATTGTCAGGAGGAATGCAGCAAAGAGTAGGTTTAGCTAGGGCGTTAGCTACTGATCCAGATATATTGCTAATGGACGAAGCCTTTAGTGCGCTTGATCCATTAATAAGGACAGATATGCAAGACCAATTATTGGAATTACAAAAAAACTTAAAAAAAACTATTATGTTTATAACTCACGATCTTGATGAGGCCTTAAAATTAGGTGATCGAATTTCAATACTTAATGGTGGAAAGCTTGTTCAAGATGGAAATGCAGAGGAAATTCTTTTAAAACCCGCTGATCAATATGTGGCCAATTTTGTTAAGGATGTTAATCGTATAAAGGTTTTAAAAATCAAGACAATTCTTGACCAAGGAGGTGAACGAGCAAATTCTAATCCAACTGTAAACGTAAATGATAGTATTGAAAATTGCTTGCCGGCAATACTTGAAAGTCAATCCGGTCTTAACGTAATTGATGAGAAAAACAATTTTGTTGGCTCAGTATCAAAAAACAAAATTATAGATATTTTGCAAAAATCTAAGGATTAATTCTACTAAATTTTTTTATTGCCTTAAATTTTTACCGGTTTGGTCATAACAAGCATTATCAACAATTGAGGCATTATAAAACTCTCCATTTATTTCAACTTGCAAAACTTCTTTGGATTTTAATAAATCATTGTTCAAGTATGCAAAAGCAATACTTTTTTGCACATAGTGGCCGAAGCCTCCAGATGTTACATATCCGATACATACTTCATTCTGCATAACAGCTTCATTGCTAGTCACATCTATGTTGTCAGTTTCAATTACCAAGGAAAATAATCTGTGATTGCTATCATCTTTAACTGCAGCGTCTTTACCAATAAAATCTTTATCCCAATTTATAAATGCAGAAAGGCCAGTTTCTTTTGGAGTATAGTCAGGTCTAAAATCTAGTGTCCATGCGCCCCAATTTTTTTCTAGTCTCATAGACATCAAAGCTCTTCCGCCAAAAGGTTTAATGTTGAATTCTTCTCCTGCATCCTCAATAGCCTCATACAGCTTAATTTGATAGTGTGGAGCTACATATATTTCATATCCCAATTCTCCAGTAAATGACAACCGGTTGACTAATGCAGGAACACCAGCAACAAACATTTGTCTAGAATCTCTAAATTTAAATGACTCATTAGAAACATCTTCTCTTACCAATAATTGCAGTAAATTTCTAGACTTTG
Source organism: uncultured Pelagibacteraceae bacterium (assembly GCA_902613805.1). Lineage (GTDB taxonomy): Bacteria > Pseudomonadota > Alphaproteobacteria > Pelagibacterales > AG-422-B15 > CACNXQ01. Next base: position 123,850 of record CACMIV010000001.1, on the reverse strand, counting down.
GGCCAGAAATAGCAAGGCCGTGATAATCATCAGATCTGTTTTTATAAATGACCTCATATTGATCTAGATGTTGTTCAAACCATCGTCGATGCATTTCCTGAGCGGCACCAGATCCATAAACCATAAAATGATTTTCACTAATACACGAAACTGTAAGGTCCCCATATAATTTACCTTTTTTAGATAGCATTGGACTTAGTGCTATGCGTCCAACTTTAGGTATTCTACCTGCCAAAATATAATCCAAAAATTTTCTTGAGTCTTTTCCCTTAAATTCATGTTTAGAAAAATTAGCAATCTCTGTTACTCCAACGTTTTCTCTTACATTTTTTACTTCATTTGAAACATAGTTATGGGATCGAGAGCGCTTGATAGTTGGTTCTTCGTAAGCATCATCAGGATTATCAGCAAACCATAGAACATTTTCGAGTCCAAAGCTGTCACCCATAACTGCTCCCATGTTAACGAAGCGATCATATAAAGCTGTAGTTTTTTGTTTCCTTCCTTTTGGCAAAGTCTCATTTGGAAATGTCATAATAAATCTTCGTTCATAATTTTCAGATGATTTAATTGTTCCATAATGTGGAGATGCATAATCACCAAACCGTGCGACATCCATCGCCCAAACATCTATGGAAGGTTCACCATCAATAATCCATTCTGCAATACATTTGCCAACACCTCCTCCTTGACAGAACCCGGCCATAACACCGACTGCTACCCAATAATTTCTCATACCTGGAACTGGTCCAATGAGAGGATTTCCATCAGGACCAAATGTAAAAGGGCCGTTAATAATATTTTTAATTCCTGCTTTTTCCAAAGCTGGCATTCTCTCAAAACCAATGACTAATCGATCTTGAATATTTTCTAATTTTGGTTCCAACAGTTCATGTCCAAAATCTAATGGGGTTCCCTGAACTTTCCAAGGAGTAGACTTATGTTCATATGTGCCAAGCAACATGCCTTGTCCTTCTTGTCTAAAATAGATATTACCATCAAAATCAGTTCCAACTGGTAGCCTTGTTCCCTTAGGCATCGCTGCTATTTCTGGAATTGTATCAGTGATTAAATAATGATGCTCCATTGGCTGTACAGGCAAATTTAATCCAGCAAGTTTACTGACCTCTCTCGCCCAAAGTCCTGCAGCATTAATTACAATTTCTGTATGAATATTGCCCTTATCAGTAAACACATCCCAGGTTCCATCTTCTCTTTGCTTAGTGTCTTTAACCTCAGTATTTGTGTAATAGTTAGCGCCATGAACTTTTGCAGATTTTGCAAATGCATATGTGACACCTGATGGATCTACTTCTCCATCGATCGGATCCCACAAAGCTGAAATATATTTATTGGGATCGATAAGAGGATTTTTTTTTGCAACCTCCTCTAATGAGATAAACTCTTGATCAAGACCCATATATCTGGCTTTTGTTCTTTCTCTTTTAAGATAATCAGACCAAACTTCATTAGAGGCTAAATAAAACCCTCCACTTGGTTTAAAGCCAACTGAATGACCTGAAGTCTCTTCAATTTCCTTGTACAAGTTTATTGTATATGCCATCAGTCTGGATATGTTTGGATCTGAAGAAATGACATGAACGTTTCCTGCGGCATGCCATGAGGATCCTGCTGTTAATTCTTTTCGCTCAAGGAGAACGCAGTCCTTCACCCCAAACTTTGCTAAATGGAAAAGAATAGAGCAACCTACAACTCCCCCACCAATAACAACAACTTTAGCATGAGTTTGCATTCTTAAGGTGTGAATTCTTTATTTACCTGCTTAAGAGTTTCGTCTGTTCCATGGTGAAAATGTTTTCTCATGTCCGGCATATATTTCATCGAAATTGGTTTTTTACCAACTGCAACTGACATTTCTCTCACGTGATGTGCTTCGGCGCCACAACAAATTCCAATAAAGTTGATATTTTTTTCCATACAGTCTGCAGCAAATTTAGCCATTTCAAAACGATTACAAAAAAGATTATCCAAGGCTACAGGAAATGCATTATTTCCAGGAATACAATCACATCCATCATCAGAAATATTTAAAAAACCAGGTTCCTTTTCTGTTGTTCGATAAGGCACTGGCAATCCAGCAACATGGCAAGATACTTTATCTCTTACTTTTTCTAGAAGTTTCATAGTCATATCTGGCCCTCTATAACAGTTTAAACCAACGACATTTGCACCCAAGTCTTCCATCATTTTACATGCATCTTCAGGTGTATGCCCTTCTCTTGTCTTATCTCCCCTGGGTATCGCAAAATTTGTAACTGCAATCATGCCTTCGTCTTTGATTGCTTTTAGAGCAATTTTCATTTCCTCAGTCCAATTAATTGTCTCAGCGACAATAAAATCAACTCCCGCTTCCTTTGCCCACGCCACTTGTTCCTCATACATTTTCTGACATTGAATAAGAGATTGTTTATCATTTGGATCATAAATATTTGTATTTGCTACATCTCCACAAACCATAAGATCTAAATCTTTATATTCATTAGCTGCATCTTTTGCAATTTGAAGAGCATTTTTCTGTAAAGACTCTAATAAATGTTCTTTCCCAATTATTCTTAATTTTTCTCTATGGCCATAATAAGTGAAAGCTTGGACAACATCAGATCCTGCTCTTATAAATTCTCTATGTAATTGAGTAACAACTTCTGGGTGCTCTAAAACAACTTCAGGAACAAATCCTCCTGCGGATAAGTAACCTCTTCGTTCCATGGCAAATAAATAACCTTCAGCACAAATGATTGGTCCCTCATTTAATCTCGTTATCAGATCTTTTTTCATGAATGCACTCCTAATTTATTCAAACAATAAATAAAAAATTATACCTAATTTAATATTCTGTCGAATTAAAAAAATGACAAGGCTATTCTTTTTTGGAATGAATAAGCATTTCTAATTTGAAAACAAACGCTCATCAAGCGGATAAGTAGAAATCGTTTCGTAACCATTATTTGTTACGACACCCTGATCCTCAAGCTTGACCATGTGGTCCCCATTAACTTCACCCACCAAAGCCTCGACACAAAGAGTCAGTCCTGGTTCCAGAACAGCGTCAAAGGCATTTTTAACCAAACGGTCTGGGTAGGCGATCAATGGCCATTCGTCACACATCCCGACACCATGCATAGGTGATGAATACTTGAGCGCCTGATACTTGTCCTGCAACACGTGCAAAGAATGAGTTAAGTCTTCCATGTGGAGGCCGGGCTTGAGAAGCCTTGTGTTATAGCGAATGTGTTCTACTGCCTCTGCATAACTCTCGCGCATATTAGCTGGCGCTAAACTATCTCCAATCCACCAGGTACGACTGAGATCTGCACAAATCCCATAGGGGCCGATCAAATCAGTATCAAAAGCAAGAATTTCGTTCTCAGATATGATCCTTGGCCCACATTCTTGAAACCATGGGTTGGTGCGTGGCCCTGAAGTAAGCAGTCTTGTCTCAATCCACTCGCCACCTCTTTTAATATTTTCTGCATGGAGTACCGCCCAAACATCATCCTCTGTCACACCACCTTTTGGAATTTCTGCGCGTGCAAACTCCTCCATAACTGCCATCGAGCGTTCACAAGAATAAATAGAACAGCGCATTGCTCGTAATTCGTGCTCGGTTTTGATAGCTCGTGCACGTTCTGTCACTTCCTCACCGTCACAGTACTCAAGCCCTGCTCGACGGACCGCATCTAAACCTGCAGGCTGAATTTTGTCTATACCGACTTGTGTACAACCTGGAGCGTGAGTGGCAATTAAGTCTAGTACCTCAGCTGCGAAAGCGTCAGCTGCTGGCCCAATCCGGTCACCACGGGCGAAGTAAAACATGTCCGCACCTGAGCGGCTCTCCCGAACAAGTGGATTGTATTGGGCGAGGAATGGTGCGTTTTTATAATCCCAGAGTACCATATACCCATCAGCACAAAGCAAGCACGCCCGGAACGGATTGTGGGTGTTCCACAACTGCATATTTGTCGTGTCAGTTGCATAACGAATATTAAGGGGATCAAACATCAATAAGCCCCCATAACCCCTGGCTACAATTGCATCAGTCAAGCGTTTGTGTCTGGCTTTGCGCATCTCAGTCAGATCTGGCAATATAAGCCCTGCATCTTGCCATTCAGCATAGGCTAATGCAGTTGGGCCAATTTCGACACGATCGCCATCATTGATTGTTCCATCGCCCAGATGCACCCCCTGGCTAGGGTCTATCTTATGATTATCGCTGTAGTAATTATTTATATTTGGTAATATTTTACGATTTATCTTCATTTTATTAATTAAGGATTAATTCTATTCAAATAATTTAATCTACCTACGATCTCATCCCTATCAATATAATATCCTTGGAGGTGTCTATTACCTGAATTGGCATCGTATTCTTTTCTGCCATGCAAGACTCTTCTGTTATTAAAGCTAAAAATATCTCCAGCTTCTAATCTGAAATTGATTTCAAACATAGGGTCATGTAGCAATGAAAGAAGTTTACGATATGCTTCATAGAAGCTATCCATAACTTCAGGACTGCAATCCATTATTCCCATATAAGCAACGCTGAACCGTATATCATTAAAATCATTGTTGTGATCTAGAGTAAATATGGGTTTATGCATTACTCTAATTGTGTTTGCGGTGTAATCTCTATTTACAAATTTTACAGGTGTATCAAGAAGAATCTTGAAATATTCAGTAAAATTTTCTTTCATATAGCTTGCAACTTTAAATCCATCTAACGCAACTGATTCACCACCGGTTGCATCGTTTATTAAACAATGAAGGAACTGGTAGCCAGGAGCAATTTCATAATATGGTAAGTCGATGTGATTTCTTAGAGCTGCAGCTGTATATGCTGAATTATTTGGATTAGGAATGTCGATTACTTCAAATGGTGTTTTAAAAAAAGTTTCTCTATGATGACTTATATTAGATAGAACATCAAAACCTGACTCTTTTTCAGTGGGTGCATTTTTTACAATTGAAATGCCCTTATAGTGAAGTTGTTCGAGCCATTTTTTTATTCCTTCATCTCCACTAATAATTTCTTGATAATCTATTTGAATATCTTCAAAATTTGATTGCATGCTATTATCCCACAAAAAATAAGGTGAACTATATTTTTTCTTACTTTTCATCGTGTAGCAATTATGTCGAAGCCATTCGACATCATAGTGACTTATATGGCTACCTTCGCTCCACTCAATCTCCAACTGCCCTTTATCATTTATTGTAAACGCTTTTGGGTGAATATTTTCTGAAACATTTAGCAAGTTAAAGGTTCTCTCCCTTGCAGTAGGGTGAACTTCTGAAGGACAATTGTCCCTTAACCATAAAAAATTAAATTTACTCTGCTCACCATCACTCCAATCAATTAGAAGCGATTTACCATTCTTTTTTAATGATGATATTGATGGATTCTCATTCATATCTTATTTAAATGTATTATATTTTCCACCCCAATTCGGAAACTTACCTTTTTGATTCTTATTTAAAGTTTTCATAATTTCAATCAAAAACAAATCTCTTTGTTTTTCTAGTTCTTTAATATTGAATTTTCCTGCTTGTTTTTTTGTTCCTGAAACCATTGCTTTTTTAAGTTTGTTGGTTAATTCAGGCGCTTTCAATTTTGTCCAAGGGAGTTTTAGTGCAGGACCAAATTGTTCCAGCATATGTTTCATGCCAGTTTCTCCACCAGCTAAATGGAACGTTAGACAAACCCCCATAAAAGCCCATCTCAATCCAGGACCATAAACAATTGCATCATCAACTTCATCTGTTGATGCTACCCCGTCATTTATAATATGCAAGGCTTCACGCCATAACGCTTCTTGTAGTCTGTCTGAAATATATCCTTCTATTTCTTTTTGAACAATAAGTGGTCGCATTCCAATATGTTCATATAATTTTTTTAATTTTTTAACACTTACATGACTAGTTTTCTTGCCAGCTACAATCTCTACTAGAGGTAATAAGTATACAGGATTAAATGGATGTCCTATTAAAACTCTCTCAGGAAACTTACAAGCTGATTGAATTTTCGATGGTAATAAGCCTGACGAACTAGATGCGATTATAACTCTCTTATCAACTAAATTATCAATTTGTTTGAGTATATTTTTTTTAATCTTTTCGTTTTCTGGTGCATTCTCTTGAACAAAAGTTGTATCCTTCAATGCATTAGGTAATTTTGAATAGACCTTAAGATTTCTTAATGAGGCATTTCTATTCAAACCAATTTTCTTTAAGCTTTTAAAAGCAGTTCGAACATTTATTTTTAGCTGCTCACGTGAAACACTATTAGGGTCATATGCTTTTACAGTATAACCTTTAGCTAGAAATCTTGTAGCCCAGCCTGCACCAATTACTCCAGTACCCACAATAGTGATGACTTTATTTTGTTTCAAACTTTAAGCCCAAGTTTTTTTCTGGCTTCATCTGGTCCCATAACATTTGCACCAAGATTATTAATTATTGTCGTCGCTTTTTCAACAAGTTGACCGTTTGAGGCGTATACACCTTTTTCAAGATATAAGTTGTCTTCAAGACCAACTCTAACATTGCCTCCCAAGAGAACCGCTTGAGCAACCATCGGCATTTGATGAACCCCAATTCCAAAAGCTGCCCAGTTACTGCCCGATGGTAGCATGTCTACCATGTTTTTCATTGAACCGGTATTAGCTGGTGCCCCATAGGGAATGCCAAGACAAATTTGAAATAGAGGAGGGCTGTCAAGTAACCCCTCATCGTACATTTGATTTGCAAACCACATATGCCCTGTATCAAAAACTTCTAATTCAGGTTTTACGCCTAATTCTTGTATTCTTTTTGCACCAATTCTTAATTGTTCAGGAGTACTAACATAAATCATATTGCCATCACCAAAATTAAGAGTTCCACAATCAAGGGAACATATATCTGGTAATATTTCTTCAACGTGACTTAGTCTTTCAATTGCATTAACAAAATCAGTATTAGGTCCGAACTTTAATAGATCATCCTCAGGCCCAATTTCTATATCACCGCCCATACCACTGGTAAGATTTATTATGACATTTGTGCCGCTATCTTTTATACGGCTCACAACCTCTTTATAAAGCTCATCGTCTCTTGATCCCTTTCCTGTATTTAAATCTCTGACATGGATATGCGCTATGGCAGCTCCAGCTGACGCTGCTTCAATTGCTGCATTAGCAATTTGCTCTGGCGTCACCGGTATGTTTGGATGTTTGTTGACCGTATCTCCTGATCCAGTAACTGCACATGAAATAATGACGTCTCTGTTCATATTTCCTTTACGAGTGAAAAAAAATTAATTTACAATTTCCATACTATAGTATGTAATCATCATCTGAAATGCAAAATCTACAAAAATTTTATATTAATGGTCAATGGGTAGCGCCACAATCTAGTAAAAAAATGCCTGTCGTAAATCCAGCCACAGAGGAAGTTATCGGTGAAGTCATATTAGGTAATGAAGAAGATGTAAATATTGCAGTAAAGGCTGCTAAAAATGCATTTATGAGTTTTTCAAAAACTTCTAAAGAAGAGAGAATGAATATTTTGAAAAATATACGAAAAATTTCAGAAGAAAGATTTGATGACTTAGCTGATGCTATGACAATGGAGATGGGTGCACCAAGAAAAATGTCACGTGAAGCCCAAGCTGATGCAGCTATAGGTCATTTGGATGGTTTTATTAGTGCATTAGAAAAACATGAAGAAAAAATTGAGTTATCCAATACAGATATTTTATTAAAAGAACCAATTGGAGTATGTGGTCTAATCACTCCATGGAATTGGCCAATAAATCAAATCACATTAAAAGTTTTGCCAGTTATTGCAACTGGCTGTACTTGTATTTTAAAACCATCAGAACATACGCCATTATCAGCAATGGTTTATGCCGAAATACTAGATAAAGCTGGTGTCCCTGCAGGTGTTTTCAATTTAGTTCATGGTGATGGCGAGGGTGTGGGCATAGCTATGTCAAGACATCCAGATATTGAGATGATGTCGTTTACCGGCTCTAAAAGAGGCGGAAAATCGGTTACAATAGAGTCTGCTGAAACTGTCAAAAAAGTTACACTTGAGCTTGGAGGCAAGTCACCAAATTTAGTTTTTTCTGATTGTGATCTTGAGGAAAAAGTAACCGCATCTGTAAATGAATGTATGTTTAATACTGGACAATCATGTGACGCTCCTACCAGATTACTGGTTGAAAAAAAATGCTACGATGAAGTCGTTACAATTGCAAAAAAGGCAGCTGAAGAAATAAAAGTTGGAGACCCACAAGAGGATGGAGATCATTTAGGACCTTTATTTGATAAAATCCAATTTGATAGAGTTCAAAACATGATTCAGATAGGAATAGATGAAGGTGCCGAACTGCTTGTTGGTGGACTGGGTAAACCTGAGGGGTTAGAAAAAGGTTGGTTTACTAAACCAACTATATTCATAAATGTTAATAACAGCATGCGAGTAGCTCAAGAAGAGATTTTTGGCCCCGTACTCGTAATAATTCCATTTGAAGATGAAAAAGAAGCTATTGAAATAGCTAATGACACACCTTACGGACTTGCCGCATATTTACAAACAGGCGACACTGAAAGGGCAGAAAGAGTTTCAAGACAACTTAGAGCTGGTGGTGTACATGTAAACGGAGGCGGTTATAACTACGGCTCTCCTTTTGGCGGTTATAAAGAGTCTGGAAACGGCCGCGAAGGTGGTGATATGGGGCTTGAAGATTATCTTGAAACAAAAGCATTACATATTGCTTAAAATTTAATTCAAAGCAGTAAAATTTATGGAAAAATTACTGTGGCAAGCCTCCGAAAAAAGACGAAAACAATCGAACTTAATTAAATACCATCGTTATCTTAAAAAAAGCTACTCAATAAATTTTGACTATAAATATGACTCCTTATTTAACTGGAGTATAGCAAAGCCTAATTTATTTTGGACGAGTCTTTTGAGTTATTTAGATATAAACTATAGCGGCAATGAAAACCCTGCTATTAGTGAAAGTGAAAATATTTATGACAAGAAATTTTTTCCAAACTTAAAGCTTAGCTATAGTGAAAATATCATTAATAATTTAAATTCTATTCCTATACTCTATGTAAATGAAATTGGATTTAAAAAATATTACAGCAAAGAAGAAGTTATTCATAAAGTAAATTTAGTTGCTAAATATTTGAGATCTATTGGTGTTAAAAAGGGCGATAGAGTTGTAGGCATTGTAACTAATAATGCAGAAACATTGATTTCATTTCTTGCAGTAAATTCAATTGGTGCGGTATGGTCTTCTTGTTCACCGGATTTTGGTGAACAGGCTATATTAGATAGGTTTAGTCAAATAGAGCCCAAAATTTTATTTTATTCTAGCAGCTATATTTATGGAGGAAAGAAATTCGAAATCTTAAAAAAAATAAAAAATGTTGAGAGTAAGCTTAATACATTGGAAGTGTCCATATGCATTGATTATTCTCAAAAAGACAAAAGTTTTATTGATGAAAAATTAAATTTTTTTGAAGAAAACAATAGAGAATTGAGTGAGCTCTCTTTTGAAAGATGTCAGTTTAATGACCCAATGTATATATTGTATTCCAGCGGTACAACTGGAAAACCAAAATGTATTGTTCATAATACTGGAGGACCCTTAATTCAACATTTGAAAGAACAGCAACTTCACTGTGAAATTTGTGAAGACGATAAGCTTTTCTATTTTACTACTTGTGGATGGATGATGTGGAATTGGCTTATTTCTGGTCTAGCTTCTAAGGCAACAGTTGTTCTTTATGAGGGGTCTCCTTTTTTTCCTCATCAGGACTCACTTTTTAAAGTGGCGGAAGAAGAGGAAATTACTTGTTTTGGCATAAGCGCAAAGTTTATTGATGCGCTAAGAAATAGCCAAATTCAAATTTCAAATAAATATAAACTATCAAAATTAAAAACAATTTTAAGCACTGGATCACCACTAGTCAGTGAGAGTTTTAATTATGTTTATAGCAATATTAAGCAAGACGTACATTTAGCTTCTATTAGTGGCGGTACTGATATTGTTTCATGTTTTGTTGGAGGAGATCCAACCGGCGCAGTATTTTCAGGAGAAATTCAATGTGAATGTTTAGGAGTTGATGTAGATATATTTAATGAAGATGGGGTTAGTACTCAGCAAAAAGGAGAACTAGTCTGCAAATCAGCAATTCCTTCAATGCCAATTGGGTTCTGGGATGATGTTAATAAAGAAAAATATATAAAATCATATTTTTCAAAATTTCCCAATATTTGGACACAAGGAGACTATGCAATCAAAACAGCAAATAAGGGTTTCATAATCTTTGGGCGCTCCGACTCAACTCTCAATCCTGGCGGTATTAGAATTGGTACTGCAGAAATATATAGGTCTGTTGAAAAACTAGAAGATATCAATGAATCGATTGTGGTTGGGCAAGAATGGAATGATGACGTAAGAATTATTTTATTTATAACTCTTAAAGCCAAAAGCCATCTAAATGATAAATTAGTTGCCAATATCAAGGAAAATATTAAAAATTCAACCTCCATCAGACATGTTCCCGCAAAGATTATTCAAGTTACTGATATTCCAAGAACTCGGAGCGGTAAGATAGCAGAATTGACTGTAAGAGATATTATAAACGGTAAAAAAGTTAAAAATATGGAGGCTCTTGCAAATCCAGAATGTCTTACAGAATATGAAAATATTGAAGAATTAGACTATTAATCATATATTTTCAAATATGAAGCTAGATTTTGACGCAAAAGAATTAAGAGTATATGAAAAAGAGGAAATTTTTAAAATACATCCCTTGTGGATACGGGAACGATCAACTGAAAAAGGGGAAGTTGATCAAAATTCTTTTCAAAGATTATATGATCCTGAAAAGATTAAACCAGATTTGCAAATAAAGAATGCTCAGCTGCTAGCAGACAACAAAATGCACGTAGAATTTTCTGATAACCATAGTGCAACTTATTGTTTAGATAAATTAATAACAGAAATTACAAGATCAAATGTCCTACCGCCAAAGATTTACTGGGATAAAAATGATGCTGAGTTAAAAAAATTTAGTTTTGCCTATGGCGCAAACGAAAGTCGGCAATTGTTTGAAATTTTAAAATTTTATCATCAGTATGGTTACGTTGTAGTCGAAGATTTGCCAGCTAAGGATGGAGAAGTTATAAAATTTGCTGAAAAAATTGGGTTTATTCGAGAAACTAATTTTGGAAAGCTATTTAATGTGAGGTCACAAAAACAACCTAATGACTTGGCTTATACATCCATCGAATTAGAGTCGCATACTGATAATCCCTACAGAAAACCAGTACCATCAATTCAATTTTTATTTTGTATTGAAAACAGTTGCAAAGGCGGAGACTCCACAGTTGTAGATGGTTTCAAAGTTGCAGAGGATCTAAAAAAAGAAAATCCACAAGCTTTTAATATCCTAGTAAATACTCTAATAAATTATAAATTTGAAGATAATGATGCTATTTTAGAAAAAACTGGAAAAATTATAAAATTAAGTGCTAGAGGAGAACTCAAACAAATAAAATATAGTAATAGATTAGACTTTGTATTTTACGATGAGCCAAAGGTTTTGGAAGAATTTTATGCTGCTAAAAGAGTTATGCATCAAATGATCAATTCAGATAAATATATATTACAATTTCATTTACAGCCTGGTAACTTATTAATTATGAATAATTACAGAACTTTGCATGGAAGAAGAAGCTACAATACATCTGAAGGAAGTCGGTGGCTTCAAGGGCTATATATTGACCATGACTCTGCTGAAAGTAAATATAAACTCCTTTCTAAGGAAGTAGAATGAAGACAGTCAAGTTTACCGAAATGAAAAAAGGATCAAAAGAAGATTATGAACTTTTGGCTGAATATGAAAAAAACTTTGTAAATGAACTTCCTGATCGAATTTTAGAGTCTTTAAAAAACTTAGATAATTCAGTGGATGGGTACCAAGTAACAAGACTTGAGCATTCTTTACAATCAGCAACCAGGGCTGAAAAAGATGGGGCAGATGAAGAAATGATTGTTGCTACATTGTTGCATGATATAGGAGACAGTCTTGCTCCGTACAATCACAGTCAGCTCATAGCCGCTGTTTTAAGGCCGTATGTATCTGAGAAAGTTCATTGGATTATGTTGCATCATGGTCTTTTTCAAGAATATTATTATGCTCATCATTTAGGCAAAGATAGAAATTCACGAGATAAATTTAAGAGTCACCCATACTATCAAGATGCGGTCGACTTTTGTGAAAAGTGGGATCAAAAATCTTTTGATCCTAATTATGAATCCTACCCGTTAGATCATTTTGAACCAATGGTGAGAAGATTATTTTCTAAAGAGCCAAATTTTTAAGCTATCTTTTTTACAATTACATTTCCAACTGAATAACCAGCTCCAAATGAACATATAATTGCTAAATCATTTTTATTTAATGATTTATTGTATTTATGAAAGGCAATAATCGAACCAGCTGAACTTGTATTTGCATATTCATCCAAAACTACAGGTGCTAATTCTTTTGGGGCATCTTTTCCCAATACATACTTTGAAATTAAAACATTCATATTCTCGTTTGCTTGATGAAGATACATACCTTTGAGATCATTGGCTGATAAGTTATTTTCTTCTAAATGAGATTTAATCAAGTTAGAAACTTCTGGAACAACTTCCTTAAATACTTTTCGTCCATTTTGATGAAATAATTTGTCTGACTGACCAACGCCATCAGGCGACGAATTATTTAAAAAGCCATAATTATTTCTTATATTGTTTGAAAACTTTGTTAATAATCTCGTGCCAATTATTTCATAGGAGTTTTCTTTTATATTTTCTTCATTAAGACGTTCTAAAATAACTGCAGTCGCAACGTCTCCAAAAATAAAATGACAGTCTCGATCTCTAAAATTTAAATGTCCGGTACAAATTTCAGGATTAATCATGATAGCAGACTTTATACTTCCAGACTTTACCATGTCGAAGATAGTTTGAATTCCAAAAGTTGCTGATGAACATGCAACATTCATATCAAAAGCAAAACCTTTGATATCCAAAGCATTTTGTATTTCAATTGCAATTGCTGGATAGGCACGCTCAAGATTTGAACAAGCTACAATTACTGCATCAATATCATCTACATCTATATTTGAGTTTTTAATCGCATCTTTAGCTGCAATGACCCCCATTTCAGCTAAATTAGATAATTCTTCTTCTGACCTTTCTCTCAATTTAGGCCTCATAAAAGAAGTATCTAGAATTCCTGTTTTATTTTGTACATATCTTGATTTAACACCTGATGCTTTTTCTATGAATTTAGCACTGGATTTTTCTAAAGGTTGAATTTTCCCATTATTAATTTCTTCTGAATTTATTTCATTAAATTCATCAACATATTTATTGAATGATTGCACCAATTCTTCATTGGAGATTTTTTCCTTAGGAGTGTAAAGGCCGGTTCCAGAAATTTGAACTTTATACATATTGGGAACTATAAAATTTAAGCAGGCACTTTGACTAATTAAATTTTTTTTCTTATTATTACAAAAAAAAGAAAACTGACCCTAAAAAAGGGCCAGCTTTTAATATTTATATTCCTGGAATATAAGGAACGCCATCACCTTTAATAGTTTCATTTATGCTTTGTAATGTAGTACAAGCTGAAATCATAAAACTGAAAGCTAAAACTGTAAGAGTAGTACGCATGCTTTTTCTCCTATTTATTTACATATACTATATTTAATTAAGTACTAATTACAATTATTATGTTTAGAATCATGAAATTCTATGTGTATATCATTGGCACGACCAATCCTAAGCCTAGAACATATGTTGGTTGGAGTAATGATATTGATAAAAGGATAAGGGCTCATAACACTTCAAAAGGTGCAAAATATACTAGAGGTAGCAAATGGAAGCTTTTGTATAAAGAGATTTTTGAGTCTAAATCTGACGCAATGAAAAGGGAAATTGTTTTAAAAAAAGACCGTAAACTCAGAACGCAACTAAGAAAAAAATTAGTTTAAAGTCCCGTATTCACTTCTTCCTTTTTTTCTCAGTCCGTAAGGACCAGCAATATAAATTGTGATTGGCTTAATGCCTGGCTCTAAGTCAACTCGGTGTAAATTGTCAGCACTTCTAAAACCTATATAAAATTTACCACGCCATTTTCTTTCTTCGTTGGTGTTTGTCTCCCAGTAACCGCCACTTAAAATAATTGTAATATATGGAAAGGGATGATTGTGCAGTCCAATTCCATGATCATTATCTAAAATATGATGAATAAGTATATTGAAAGGAAACCATTTCGGTCTTTTTTTAAATAGTAAATAATATCTAGCAGTCCATGGTTTCGCTAAATGATATTCTGGGTGTGAGGGACCTCTGTCCATCACAACTTTTTTTCGTCCTAATTTCTCTAGTATATTAAGAAAAAGCATGGTACGTGAAATATAATATAGATGCGTCCGTAGCTCAACTGGATAGAGCATCAGACTTCGGATCTGAGGGTTGAGGGTTCGAATCCTTCCGGGCGCACCAAAAAAAACTATGAAGATATATAAACCATTTGGGCCAACAATAGGCAAAACAAAGCTCTCGTCGAGAACAGTTACAAACTTAAACAAGTTTTCAGATCAAGTGTCAAAAAATAAGTCCTTATCTAAAAAGTATGATTATGATCATAGGCTCATAGGAAGTATGAAACAGCAGTTTAAAATACCAAATAAAATTCTAAAAGCTGGAATAGAAAAACAGATAATTAATTCAATAAAAGATTATTATAAGCAAACATTAAATATAAAAGTTAAGAAAATTAAAATTGAAAGAGTTTGGATAGTAAGTCAGTATGCTGGGGATTTTAATCCACCTCATTTACACAGAGGTAACATCAGCGGTGTAGGTTATTTAAAAATTCCCTCGTCTATAAGATTAAATAGAGAAAAAGATTTAGCAGGTTTAATATCATTTTTTGATGGTCGTGTTTCAATGCCCAGAAATAGCCCTCCGCTTGTTAAGCACCGTGAAACATTTAAGCCTAAGGTAGGAGATTTGTATATTTTCCCATCTTTTTTAATGCATGATGTTCATCCTTTTAGAGGAGATGGCGAGAGAAGGTGTTTTTCTTTTAATGCATTCGTAGATGCTTAATAATGTTTCTTGTTAAAATTTTTTAATTCTTCATTTATTAATTTTTTAGACAAAGAACCTTCGCGTATAATACTTATTTGATTATTTTTAGTTTCAACTAAAGTTGACTCCTTAAAGCTCATTTTACCTTTTTTTTCGATTGCATATGCGACATCTTTTGATTTTATTATTCCTAATTGTGATAATGATTTTATATTTATTTCTCCATGAATATTAGCGCTTGTAGTTGCAAGTGGCTTTTGAATGTACTCGAGAATTTTTATAACGTCTTTATTTTTTGGAATGCGTATACCTACCTTAGACAATCTTTTGTCCCCATTATAAAACTTTTTTCCTTTCTTTTTTAATATCAAAGTAAGTGGTCCAGGCCAATATTTTGATGCCAAATATTCTTCAAAGGGTGAAAATATTGCTAGCTTTTTAGCTTCAGCAATTGAATGAGTAAACAGAATAAGAGGAAATCTTTTGGGTCTTTTTTTAATCTTAAATATATTTTCAACGCCTTGAAAACTCTTTGCATCGGCTGCAATTCCATAAACGGTATCTGTTGGGATTACTATAGTTTTTCCTATGAGTAGACTTCTAGTTATAATTTTAATATTATTTGAATTTAGATTTATTATTTTAGATTTCATTAAATGACTCAAACACAAATATATTTCGATGATAGTTTTAAAGATCATGTATCTTCTCTCGATTATCCAGAGAGAACTGATCGGGTAAAAAATATCATCGATTTAATAAATAATGAAGAATTTAAAAATATATCAATAATTAAACCGAATAAGGTAGATTACTCTCATATTTATGAAGCACATGATAAAAGTTTTGTAGATGAAACTCTTGATCGTTTTCCAAAAGATGAACAGATAGTTTTTCTGGATCAAGAAACACCCGTATCTCGTGGTTCTTTTGAGGCAACATTAAAAGCTGCAGGTGCTGGCATAGACGCGGCAGATAACGTTATAAACAAAAAATGTATGAATGCGTTCTGTATTGTAAGGCCGCCAGGCCATCATGCATGTTATGACCGTTCAATGGGTTTTTGTGTATTTAATAATGTAGCTATATCTGCAAAGTATTTGATTAATAGGTATGGTTTAGAAAATATTGCCATTATCGACTTTGATGTTCATCATGGAAACGGAACGCAAGATATATTCTATGAAAATTCTAAGGTACATTACTATTCAACTCATCAATATCCATTGTATCCTGGAACAGGCGATACAAATGAAAAGGGAGTAGGCAATATTGTTAATGTACCTCTTCAAGCGGGAACAAATTCATCTCAATATCAATCGGCGTTTGATGAGATGATTATAAAAAAATTACATGATCAAAAACCAGATTTTTTAATTTTATCAGCGGGTTTCGATGCTCACGAAAAAGACCCATTGGCATCACTAGAACTTTTAGAAAATGATTTTAAATTGATAACACAAAAGTTGATGAGTATAGCAGATAAATATTGTGATAACCGAATTATTTCTATGCTTGAAGGTGGATATGATATACAAGCTTTAGAAAATTCAATGATTACCCATATAAGAGAGTTACAAAATAATGACCAAAATACCTGATGACATAAAAAAACTTTCTTTTGAAAAAGCTATGGAAGAACTATCTGAGATTGTAGAAAATTTAGAGAGTGGAAACATTGATCTTGAAAAGTCTATTGAGTATTATACGCGTGGATCGCAATTAAAAGCTCATTGCCAACAAAAATTAGACGATGCAGTCTTAAAACTTGAGGAAATCAAAGTACTGCCAGATGGTAAAATATCTAAAAAAAGTAAATGAAACATCAAATCATAAATAACGATTTGAAAAAATTTACCATTAAATTCAATAAATTTTTAAAAAAAAAACTAAGTAAAGATAAAAATCTATTAAATCAAGCTATCCTGTATTCAATTAATACAGGAGGTAAAAGATTTAGACCATATCTAGTATATATTTTTGGCAAAGAAGTGAATTTATCAAACAGTGTCATTTTTAATTTAGCTGCAGCAATTGAGATGTTACATAATTATTCTCTTGTGCATGATGATTTACCTTCTATGGATGACGATAAATTTAGGAGAGGAAAAAAAACAACGCATTATAAATTCAATGAATATACTGCAATTCTTGCAGGATGTGCTTTATTGACTAAATCATATCAAATTTTATCTGGTAGTTCTTTGAAAATATCAGATAAGAAAAAAACAAAGCTAATTGAAGTGCTGAGCAAAGTTTCAGGTGAAAAAGGACTTCTTTTAGGGCAATACTATGATTTGAGTGTAAAGTTACCTACTGTAAGTGGGAGATTAGAATTAAACAAATTAAAAACTGCAAGATTAATGTCTTATTGCTGTCAAGCAGTTGCAATTTGTGCAAACAAAAATAAGAGTTTCGAAATTAGTATGAAAAAAATTGGAGAGTACATCGGAGAAATTTTTCAAATCAATGATGATTTTGCAGATTTTCCAAGAATGTCAAAGGTAAATGCTGACTTTTTACTAAATTACAAAAAAAAACTAGCTGAAAAGACTATAAGGAATTTGAAGAAAATTAAATTAAAGAAAAAAAAGACTTTCTTGCTTATTGATTTTTTAGTTGATCTAAAAGTTTAGCCACATTGCGCTCTATTGCGCAATATATGATCTGCTAAAACACACGCCATCATAGCTTCAGCAATAGGGACAGCTCTCAAACCTACACATGGATCGTGACGACCTTTGGTTGAAATCGATGTATTTTGAAATTTATTATTAATTGTTTTTTTTGCCTTCAAAATTGACGACGTTGGTTTAATCGTTATTGATAAATTTAATTCCTGGCCACTTGATATACCACCTAAGATTCCGCCAGAGTTATTAGAAGAAAAGATAATTTTTTTATTTTTATTAGCTCTTATTTCGTCGGAGTTTTCATCTCCTGATAATTCAACAGCCTCATTACCAGCTCCTATTTCTACACCTTTTACAGCGTTGATACTCATCATTGCACCTGCAAGGTCAGCATCTAATTTACCATATACAGGTTCTCCAAGTCCGGCAGGAACATTTTTAGCATTTACTAATAATTTTGCACCCAATGATGATCCTTTTTTTCTAGTTTGATCTAAGTACTCTTCCCAAACTTTAACTATTTTTTTATCAGGACAGAAAAATGAATTTTTCTTTACGTCATTCCAATTGAAATTTCTTTGATTAATTGTGAGCTTTCCAACTTGTGTAACTGCACCTTGAATTAAAATATCTTTTTTTAATATATGTCCGATTACCTTTCTTGCGACAGCGCCAGCAGCTACTCTACTCGCAGTTTCTCTTGCGGAAGAACGACCTCCACCTCTATAATCTCTTATTCCATATTTCAAAAAATATGTTAGGTCAGCATGTCCAGGTCTAAATTTATTTTTTATATCGCTGTAGTCATTTGATTTCTGATCTTTGTTCCAAATTAACAACATTATCGGAGTTCCAGTAGTTTTTCCCTCAAAGACACCAGATAAAATTGAAACCTTATCATCTTCTCTTCTTTGTGTAACAAATCGATTTTTTCCTGGCTTTCTCATATCTAAATATTTCTGAATATCTTTTTCCTTAAGTGGTATTAGAGGAGGACACCCATCAATTACACATCCAATAGCTTCCCCATGAGATTCCCCCCATGTTGTAAATCGAAAATTTTTTCCAAAAGCGTTAAATGACATGTTTATTTGTCTCTAATTATTAAATGATCCACCAGTCCACCAAGATACACTTTATATTTATTTCCTTCAAATTTATTAATATTAGTTTTAGCTTTTTCTGCGTATTTTCTAACAAATTCGATTGAACTCTTATAAGTATTTGTTTTCTTCATTAGGTCCAGAATTATTGCCAGATCTTTTTTACTTCTTTTTCGCTTAAAAAATAGCTTAGCTATAATTTTTTTTGACTTTCTATCAGATTTTTTGAAACAATGAATGACTGGATATGTTACTTTACCCTCAAAAAAATCTTTCCCAACACTTTTTCCCATTTGGCTTGAGTCACCAAAATAATCTAATACGTCATCAGATAATTGAAATGCCATACCAAAATTAAAACCAAAATCATTAAATATTTTTTGAGTTTTTTTATTTTGGTTAGTAATGATGGTTGGTAAGAAACAAGATATTCTAAAAAGCTCAGCAGTTTTAGCATTTATGATTGATAAGTACTTCTTTTCTGTTAAGTTGACATTTTGATTATTTCCTACGTCTTGTATTTGTCCTCTCGCTAAAATGAGTGATGTTTGAGACAATATTTCTAGCAGCTTTAGAGACTTATTTTTTACCATTAGCTTAAAAGCTCTACTTAAAAGGTAATCTCCAACTAAAACACTTACTTTATTCCCCCATATTTGATTTGCGCTTAATTTTCCTCTTCTAATTTTTCCTGTATCTATTACATCATCATGTAACAATGTAGCGTTATGAATAAACTCGATGCAGACAGCAAGTGTTACATCCGCACTACCTTTGTAATTTAGCATTTTTGATACAAGTAAAGTTAGAATAGGCCTTATTTTTTTCCCTTTAGCTTTAATGAGATGGCCTGCTGTTAATGTAATTAATTTTTCTTCATCCTTGATGTTCTTGCTGATTTCTATTTCGACTCTCTTCAGAGAGCTTTTAAGTAAATTCGATAATGATTTTACTGGGGTATTCACTTATTAATTATGATTTTGTTTTATATTTAGATGTACTTATAATATAGTCTCATATAATTAAAAGTTATTGATTTCAGACAAAAATTAAAAAAAATGAGCTTAATATCCTCTAAAACAAGAATAAATATAGTTGGCTTGCGAGGCGTTATTGGAGATCTTGGCAGATTTCAAAAGGGACTTACACTCGAGAATTGTGCCGCTATTCTAGATAAAGCATTTACCTTTAAAAAACCATCTGTAGTAGTTATTAAGATCAACTCACCAGGCGGGTCACCGGTCCAATCTGAACTGATACACAATCGTATTAGAAATTTATCAAAGAAAAACAATGTGAGAGTGATTACAATCGCAGAGGATGTTGCTGCCTCTGGAGGTTATATGTTGATGTGTGCAGGAGATACTTTAATCGCCAATAAAAGTTCTATAGTTGGATCAATAGGTGTGATCAGTGCTTCTTTTGGTTTCAAAAAATTAATAGATAAACTAGGCATTAAAAGGAGAGTCTTTACGAAAGGAGATAGAAAATCGTTTCTAGATCCATTTGAAGAAGTTTCTAAAAAAGATATAGATAAGCTGATCAAAGTTCAGGATAGCATATTTGAAAATTTCAAGGATTTAGTCTCAAAGAATAGAAAAAAGAAAATAGACCCCAAAAAAGTTTTTAATGGAGATTTTTGGACAGGCGAACAAGCAAAAAAACTTGGTTTAGTAGATTCTAATGAAGAGCTCAATTCATACATTGAAAAACACTATGGAAAAAAATTAAAGATTAGGAACATAGAAGAAAAAAAATCATTTATTAAAAATATTTTAAATAATCAGATTTCAAATAACGATATTGTTGACCGACTTATAGAAGCTCTAAGAGATAATTCTTTCTGGAGTCGATATGGCCTCTAAAAATATGGAAGACCTCGTTTCATTGTGTAAAAGACGGGGGTTTATTTTTCAATCAAGTGAAATTTATGGTGGCTTGCAAGGAATATATGACTATGGTCCGCTTGGAGTAGAATTAAAAAATAACCTTAAATCCTCGTGGTGGAAATCAATGATCTACGATCGAGATGACGTTGAAGGGCTTGATGCGTCAATTTTAACAAGTAGGCATGTATTAAAGTATTCAGGCCATGAAGATACCTTCTCTGATCCTTTAGTCGACTGCAGAAATTGCAAAAATAGATTTAGATCTGACCAGGCCACGGATGGAAAATGCCCGGCATGTGGGTCTAGTGATCTAACTAAACCTCGACCATTTAATCTTATGTTTAAAACCACAGTTGGTCCTGTAGATGATGGCAGTAATTATGCTTACCTAAGACCGGAAACCGCACAGCAAATTTTTACAAATTTTAAAAATATTTTGGACTCAACAAGTAAGACTATTCCTTTTGGAATCGCGCAGATAGGTAAAGCTTTTAGAAATGAAGTCACTCCAGGTAAATTCATATTCAGAGTTAGAGAGTTTGAGCAAATGGAATTAGAATTTTTTGTTGAACCGGGCAAAGATGACGAGTGGCATAAATATTGGGTAGACAAGAGGTATTCATGGTGGATTGATCAAGGTATATCTGAAAAAAGATTAAAAAAGCTAGATGTTGAAGATGCTGACCTATCTCACTACTCAAAAGCTACTGTAGATCTTATGTATGAATTTCCACATGGACTGGAAGAATTAGAAGGAATAGCAAACAGAACTGATTTTGATCTTGGTTCTCATACTAAAAATCAAAATGACTTTAAAATATCCGCAGATGTAATGAAAAATAACCAATCAACAACGAAATTGAGTATTCAAAATTTAGAAAGCAAAGAATGGTATATCCCTTACGTAATAGAACCCTCCGCTGGTGTTGATCGAGGTATATTTGCGCTACTCAATGAAGCTTATAAGGAGGAGGATTTAGAAAACGGTAATAAAAGAATTGTATTAAGTTTAAAACCACATTTGTCTCCAATTAAAGCAGCCGTGATTCCTCTAAAAAGAAATAATGAGGATTTAGTCAATAAGGCAAGTAAGATTAAGAATGACCTTCAAACATTGGGTATGGGAAGGGTTATTTTAGAAAACTCTGGTAATATTGGAAAAGGTTATAGACGTCATGATGAGATTGGTACACCTATTTGTATAACAGTTGATTTTGAAACAATCGAAAATGATACAGTGACTATAAGAGATAGAGATACCATGTCACAAAAAAGAGTGTCAACTCACGATTTAGAACTCGAATATAAAAAAATTTTTAACTAACTATATATTTCTTCTCGGAAATTCTATTTTGTTAAATGGCCAAGATTTTTCTAACCATTTTTTAAATGTTTTTCCTAATTCATCCTCTAAGCCGCTATCAAGCAAATCTTGTCTAATCCAATAGTATGCTTGTACCTCATACTCAGGGTTATCGGAGGGATAAATATAGCAACAACCAATTACACTATTCTCTTCTTTTGATGATAGAACAGTGTAAGCGAAAGAATGTCTAAGAGAAAACTCAACTTCGTGCCATCCTAGATCGGCAAGATTTTCATCTAATGTCATTTCTTTTGGCCATTCACTATCGTCCATTAGTTTATATAGATGATCTACACTTTTCATTACTGCCTCATAGTCTTTATCGACATATTTTATTGTAAGAGGTCTAAAGGTAAAATTTTCAGTTACCAATTCTGTGGGAATTTTAAAACTTTTTTTAACTATTGGACGGCTGTACATTTAAATTTCAAGTCCAAAATCAATGTTTTCAATACTATGGGTAAGTTGTCCGATTGAAATTCTATCAATTTTTGTTTTTGCATAAGACTTTATGTTTTTTAAATTAATATTTCCAGATGCTTCACAAAGAAACTTCTTATTAACAATTTTTAAGCACTGAGATATCTGTTTCTCTGACATATTGTCAAGAAGTACGATATCTATTTTCTGATTTATAATTTTTTTTAATTGTTTAATTGTGTCAATTTCTACTGTAATTTTCTTTTTTAATTTTGATTTTTTTATTTTTTTTATATGCTCAACCAGTCCATCTTTATTTCCAAGATGGTTATCTTTTATGAAATAAAAATCCGATAAAGAGGCCCTATTTACATGCGCGCCACCAATTATAAGAGCATATTTTTGTATTTGTCTTACCCCAGCAATTGTTTTCCTTGTTGAATAAATTTTAACTCCGTAAGGCGCTGCAATATCAACAAATTTTCTTGTTTTTGTAGCAATCCCAGACATGAACCCTAAAAAGTTTAGCGCTGTTCTCTCAGCAGTTAATATACTTTGCGCATCACCATTTATGGCAATAATTTTATTTCCTTTTACTACTTTACTTCCATCTTTCTTTAGAACTTTTATTTTAATTTTACTATTGAGTTTTTTAAATGTTTGAACAGCAAACTCAGTTCCACATACAATGGCATTCTCTTTTGCGACTATAGTTGCTTTAATCTTTGTTTTTTTGGAAATTAAAACTTTTGAGGTTATATCACCATATCTTCCAAAATCTTCTTTCAAAGCAATTTTGATTTTTTCCTTTATATCTTTTTTAGCTAACGAGTTTTTCATCAATTTCTGACATAGTAGAATCTAAGATAGCTTTGATATAACTATTTATTTCCGAATATTTTATATCAAAATGCTTGATAAAATCTTTATTTGTATCTTGGTAATCAGATCTTAAATGACAACCTCGACTTTCTCTTCTTAAATAAGCGCCTATGATAATAAATTTACTTACTAAAATCATATCATTAAGTTTAGCTGAAAGACCTTTTGACTCTCTCTCAATTTTAAGCACATCATTTAGGCCCTTGATAATAGAGTCCCTATTTCTTACAATTCCTAAATTTCTCATCATTGAAGACCTTAATTGCCATATATATTTTTTTGCTCTTATTTTATTTTTTGTTTTCTCTTTAAAAATTTTTATAAATTTAGAGCTAATTTGAATATCCTTTTTTATATTCTTTTTATTTATTTCATTTGCAACAATCTTTGCAAATACAAGAGAC
This sequence comes from uncultured Pelagibacteraceae bacterium, assembly GCA_902613805.1. Lineage (GTDB taxonomy): Bacteria > Pseudomonadota > Alphaproteobacteria > Pelagibacterales > AG-422-B15 > CACNXQ01. The sequence continues at coordinate 99,975 of CACMIV010000001.1, read as the reverse complement.
TCTAACAGTGAATTTGACGCAAGGCGGTTTGCTCCATGAATACCAGTTGCAGCAACCTCTCCACAACACCAGAGTCCTTCAACAGAAGTCTGTCCTTTGAGATCAGTTTTTACACCACCTATATGATAATGGGCGACAGGAATTATTGGCAGCAGATCTTTTTCAGGATCCAAATCTGCATTGTCACAATAGGATGAAACTTGAGGAAAACGAGTATTAAAATTCCTACCCATATTTCTACAATCTAAAAATACTGAATTTCCTTTTTCAATTTGTTTAAATATATTTTGAGCAATAAGATCTCTTGGCGCCAACTCATTATCAGGATGAATACCAAACATGAATCTTTCTTCATCTTGATTTACAAGGTAAGCCCCTTCACCTCTAATTGCCTCAGTAGCCAAAGGAGTAGGGTCTAAGCCAAAATCAAGGCCTGTTGGGTGAAATTGTACAAACTCCATGTCAGTAAGTGTTGCACCAGCATGAGATGCCAACGCCACGCCCTCACCATAAGAACTTCGTGGGTTGGTCGTATTTGCAAAAATACCTCCTAAACCACCTGTTGCTAAAACTACATGAGAACTTTGGATAATTACATTACTATCAGGAACATTATCGTCAGTAAATCTTCCAATCACTCCGTAAATAGTATTGTTTTCCGTCATAATCCGATCAATCGAAACATTTTCTAATACTGTAATGTGATCACTTTTTTTTACTTTTTCAATTAAGCCGCGCATAATTTCAAGACCAGAACTATCACCTTTTGACCTTATGATTCTATTGAAGCTATGAGCACCCTCTAGCCCTAAATTAAAAGTACCATCTTCATTTTTATCAAAATTAACTCCATATCCTTCTAAATCATCGATTATGCCTTTTGCATTATTTACTACTTCTTTAATTGCATCAATGTTCGCTAAGCCTTTCGCTGTGGTCAAAGTATCATTGATATGACTTTCATTGCTGTCATCTTTTGAAACTGCTGCGGCAATCCCTCCTTGTGCCCAACTGCTTGAAGTATTTATTCCAAGTGAACTTTTAGTAATTACACAAACTTTTCTTGGCGCCAAGTTGAGCGCAACAGTTAATCCGGCTACACCTCCACCTACTATTACAACATCAGGGCTATAAATAGCATCAGACATTAGCTTCTGCCAATTTCAAGCATACGATCAATGGAAAGACGAGCTTTATTGATAATATCTTTATCAACTTCAATTTGAAACTGGTTAAATCGTATTGCATCATAAATTTTCTTAAGAGAGATTCTTTTCATATGCGGACATAGATTGCAAGGTCTGATAAATTCGACATTAGGATTCTCTATAGCAACATTGTCGCTCATTGAGCATTCTGTAACCATAATTACCTTTCCAGGTTGATTATCTTTTACATAATTGCTCATACCGGCTGTTGATCCTGCAAAGTCACTTACTGCAATTACTTCAGGAGAACATTCTGGATGTGCCAATACAACAATATCTTTATGTTGTTTTTTATATGCCATTATTTCATCTGCGGTAAATCTCTCATGTACCTCACACCGACCTTTCCAAGAAATAATTTTTACATCTGTTTGAGCTGCAATATTTTTTGCAAGGTATTCGTCAGGTAGAAATATAACTTTATCAACACCTAAAGATTCTACTACATGTTTTGCATTTCCTGATGTACAGCATACATCTGTTTCTGCTTTTACATCAGCTGATGTATTTACATATGTAACAACTGGTACACCGGGATATTTTTGCTTTAACAATCTTATGTCTTCTGCGGTTATAGATTCAGATAAAGAACATCCTGCACGAGTATCTGGAATTAAAACGTTTTTGTTCGGGCTAAGTATTTTTGCTGTTTCAGCCATAAAATGAACACCACATACAATTATTGTATCTGCGTAAGAATCTCTTGCTTCATAAGCTAATTTTAATGAGTCGCCAACGATGTCAGATACGCAGTGGAAGATTTCTGGTGTCTGATAATTGTGAGTTAATATCGCAATATTTTTTTCTTTTTTTAGCTTATTTATTTCATAAATAAGTGGAGCATGAAATGGCCACTCAACCTCAGGGATAATTTTCTCTACACCCTTATACAGATGAGCAGTTGCATCTTTCACTTCAGAATTAAAATCTGATGGATATTGTAAATTTTCATTCAACATAATTATTTTTTAATATAGTTTAATATTACAATTATAGTTAAATGTATATATTTCAACATATCAACAATTATAGAAAAAACAGGGAAATCTGCCGTCGTGCTGGAATTGGTAGACAGGCTGGTTTGAGGGATCAGTGAACGTAGTTCGTGAGAGTTCGAGTCTCTCCGACGGCACCATATGTTAAAAGGTACAAAAATAAAATGAAAATCCTTTTTATAGGACCTACAAGAATAGGGGATACCATTCTTTCTACATCAATAATAAATTTCTATTTAAAGAAATACGACGATTGTAGTTTTTCTGTAATTACAAGTCCATTTGCTAAAGACATATATATCAATATGCCAAGACTATCTAAAATTTTAGTTGTTAATAAAAAAAAATACGGTTTGCATTGGCTAGATATAATTAAATTCTCTTTTTTTAAAAAGTGGGATCTTATCATAGATTTAAGATCTTCAATTACATCTTATTTACTAACCACAAGGACTAGAAAAATATTCAAAGGCAATGACAGTTTTCATAAACTCGTACAATTTAAAAAATTCTTAAATACTGATGAAGAAATAGTTCCAAAAGTTTGGTATGACGCTGAAGTTAGCTCAAAAAGCTTAGTAAAAATTGCTAACAATGAACGCATGATTGCTATTGCGCCTTATTCGAACTGGCCAAAAAAGGATTGGTCAATAAAAAAATACAAGTCGTTACTTGAAAATGAATTTTTTAAAAATTACACAATAATTTTAACTGGTATTTCCAATGATATTCGAAATAAAAAAGAATTTGATGACTTCTTAAATTCATCAAACCTAAAAATCATAAACTTATTTGACTGGGGCAATCTAAGAAATATGGTGCCAATATTTGAAAAGTGTGATTTCTTTATCGGCAGTGATAGTGGATTAATGCATCTATCAGCATCAGCGGGTTGTAAAACTTTTGCCCTTTTTGGACCAACAAATGACATGGTGTATGGACCATGGGGAAATCATACCGTGATTAAATCTAATAATGATATGGTAGATCATGGACTTGAAAATTTATCTGTTGAAAAAGTAATAAATAGCATAAAAGGAATTATATCATGATTGACCTAATAATAAGAAACGGAAAAATTGTAACTCATAACAATGAGAGATTAGCTGATATTGCCATTAAAAATGAAAAAATATTTAAAATTGGTAAACTTACTAATCTGAAATCAAAAAAGAGTATTGATGCAAGTGGTTTACATGTACTGCCAGGCGCTTTTGATACACAAGTTCATTTCAGAGAACCAGGCAATACCAAAAAAGAAAACCTCAAAACAGGAAGCTTAGCTGCTGTTGCAGGAGGGATCACCTCAGTTTTTGATATGCCTAATAACAAGCCTAGCATTACAACAAGAAAGCTTTTTATGAAGAAACTGCAGACTGCAAAAAAGAGAATGCATTGTAACTACGCTTTTTATTTTGGAGCTGAGAAAGATAACATTAAAGAAATTAAAAAAGTTGAAAAAGTAAAAGGTTGTTGTGGTGTAAAGGTTTTTGTTGGTTCTTCAACTGGCACATTGCTCGTTTCAAACCATGCTGATATTGAAAAAATAATGAGAGCAACGAAGAAAATGATTTCTTTCCATTCTGAAAATGAAGATATGCTTATTACTAGAAAAAAATATGCTAAAAAAGGAAAGCCATTGAGCCATCAAGTGTGGCGAAATGTGGATACAGCCTTAAGTTCTACTAGAAAGCTGATCAGATCAGCTAATAGAAGTAAGAAAAAAATACATATACTTCATATAACAACGGAAGAAGAAATAAAATTGCTTTTAATAAATAAAAAATATGTCTCATTTGAAGTAACCCCTCAGCATTTAATATTGGCATCTCCAGATTGTTATAAAAAACTTGGCACTTACGCTCAGATGAATCCACCTATTAGAGGAACTAGACACAGAAATGTTCTCAGAAAAACATTACAAAATGGGCAAATCAACATTGTTGGATCAGATCACGCTCCTCATTTAAAATCCGAAAAAAATAAAATTTATCCAAATAGTCCATCAGGAATGCCTGGAGTTCAAACTCTACTTCCTATTCTTTTAAATGAGGTTTCAAAAAAGACAATTTCACTCAATGAGGTAGTAAAGCTAACAAGCTTTAATCCTAAAAAAATTTTTAAGATTAAAAATAAAGGATTAATTAAAGTTGGCTATGATGCTGATCTTACAATCGTTGACATTAATAAAACTAAGAAAGTTTTAAATAAAGATATGATGACCAAGTGTGGATGGACGCCTTTTAATGGCATGAAACTGAGAGGCTGGCCAGTGGGAACAATAATTAATGGTAAAGTTGCATTTTGGAATAATAAAATAAATAAATCAGTATTTGGTAACCCGATAAGCTTTAATTAGCTACGAGCAATAAAAGAAGCATTCTTAAAATTCCTCTTGCCATAACGCAGAATTTTATAATCTAAAGTTCTTATTCTTCCTCCTGCAAATCTCAATATAGCATCTCCAGCTGCTGTATCCCATTCCATTGTAGTCCCAAACCGAGGGTATACATTTGCTACACCATGTGCGATGTAACATAATTTTATTGAGCTTCCTGAACGAATTATTTTGTCAGCATTGAACCTTCGAAAAATCATTTTTTTTGCCTTTTCTATTTCACTCTTAGCAATTGAGTGAGATCTACTTAAAATAACTATATTTTTATTTCTTTTTTTAACTTTAATTTTTCTTATATTTGTAAGCTTTCCTTTTTTACTTAATTTTGAGAAATAAGATTTTTTATCTTTTGTGAAATAAAGCTTATTTTTAGTAGGCATATAAATAATCCCAAAAACCGGTTTTTTATTTTCAATAAGTCCAATATTTACAGTGAATTCACCATTGCCTTTTAAAAATTCTTTTGTTCCATCTAATGGGTCTACTAACCAAAATTTTTTTGCAGCTTTACCTTTTTTAACTTGCTCTTCAGAAACAATAGAAATACCCGGAAAATGAAGCTTTAAGCCCTTACAAATTATATCATTTGCTCTGATATCTGCATTTGTTACAGGCGTATTATCAGATTTGTATTTTTTAGTTACCTTTTTTTTATAGATTTTGATGATTTCTATGCCAGCAAGATGAACGATCTTAATTAATTCATCTAGTTTTTCAGGTGTTATCTTCATATAAGGAGTAAAGCTTGTAAAATAGACAATAAGACAAATATATTATACATACCAGAGCAAAATTAATAAATCATATGGGAAACAAAGTTAATTACATCAAAGGAAATAACCCTATTGTTGTCGCCATGTCAGGTGGCGTTGATTCTTCAGTAGCTGCAGCACTAATGAACAAGGATTATGATGATGTGATAGGTGTCACTTTAAGACTATATGATGAAAAAAAAGTTGCAAACTCGAAAACATGTTGTTCGGGTGCTGATATTATGGATGCTAAAAAAATAGCTAACACTATAACTATTCCACATTATGTTTTTGATTATGAAGAAATATTTAAAAAAAATGTTATAGAGCCATTTATTAATGAATACAAATCAGGTAGAACCCCTATACCTTGCATAAATTGTAATGAAAAAGTAAAGTTTCTTGATCTACTGTCTTTTGCAAAAGAAATTAATGCGAAATCATTAGTGACAGGGCATTATATAAAGAAAGTAAAGATTGATAATGAGTGGCGATTGTATGTTCCACAAGATAAAGACCGAGATCAGTCCTATTTTCTTTTTACAATGAAAAAAGACGATCTGGGTCTCATTGAATTTCCTCTGGGTGATTACAAAAAAGATGAGATCAGGGATTTAGCTTTAAAACTAAACTTACACGTGTTTGATAAAAGTGATAGTCAGGATATTTGTTTTATACCTGATGGAGATTATAAAAAATTTATAAATAAGAATATTGAAAGCAATGAAGGTGAAGTTGTAGATTTAGATGGAAATGTACTTAATAAACATGAAGGTATTCAAAACTTCACAATAGGACAAAGAAGAGGTTTAGGAGTTTCGCAGGATGTGCCACTTTATGTAAAAAAAATTGATAAAGATAAAAATAGAGTCATTGTGGCAAATAAGGATAATATTGTTTCCTCAATTATATATGTTGAAAATATAAATTTAATTACAAAAAATTTACCAAACAACTTATATGTAAGAGTTAGATCAACTGGGAAATTATTAGATGCAAAAATAGAAATCAATATGAAGAATGTAGCAAAAATTTCTCTCGCAACTCCTGAAACAGCTGTATCACCTGGTCAGGCCTGCGTTTTTTATAGTAAAGATGAAATAGGTATACGACTTTTGGGAGGTGGTTGGATCCATTCGACAAATTAGTAATATTGTATATTATGGCTCATCTTTGGCGGGGTAGCTCAGTTGGTTAGAGCGGAGGAATCATAATCCTTAGGTCGGGGGTTCAAATCCCTCTCCCGCTACCATTAAATTTTTCTTTAATTTACCTAGTTAGATGCATTAAGATATTCAATAATCTTTCTATCCCATGCATAGTTTTCATTAGCTCTTAACTTTCCATTTGCTCCCATACTTTCTCTGAGCTTTTTATTTTCAAGTAAGAGTAATATTTTTGCTGTAATCATTTTTTGATTACCGGACTCACAAATTATTCCTGTCTCATTGTTTAAAATTGCGTCGCTTACGCCGCCGCTATCACTTCCAATAGATGCAACACCATGAAATGAAGCATCAATGTAAGCCATACCAAAACCTTCAACTGACTCTCCCACAGTTGTCGGTGTCATTACAAACAAATCGGATTGTTTTAATATTAATGATTTTTCTGGTTCAGTTATCCATCCAAGAAACTTCACATTTTTCTCTAAATTCATTTTTTTAGTTATTTGTTTTATTGTTTCTAGATATGGACCTTTACCAGCTATCAAATATAATATCTTTGGAAATTTTTCTTTGATCTCAGGTAATGCATTTAAAATAAACATATGACCTTTTCTCTCTTCAACTCTAGCAAGAGTTGTTATAACAGGTGAGTTTTTACCAATAATATCGGCCACATTTTTTTTATCGTCCTCTGTAATAAAATCATCATAAACATCTATGCCTGGATGTATGATTTTTATCAGGTTTGTATCTATTTTTAGAGAGGCTTGCATTAAATCCTTCGTGTAAGAGGAATTTGCCAAAATTTTATAGACATTTTTATAAGAATTTATAATTCTATTTTTTTTAAACCGCATTAAATCAAGCATCATAGTCCAATACTGTTTTGGAATTTCAGTACCATGAGCAAGTACCAAAACTTTTTTTCTGTATTTTTTTAAATATTCAATGCTTTTCCAAGAGTCTGCGTAGATCGCTTTTACGTTATTACTACCACATATTTTTTCTACATACTTTGCTTTTGCAAATCTTCTGAGAGGTTTCCATCCTGTAAATCTTTTAATTTTATATTTTTGTTTATGATCAGCATAATGAGTTTTGCCATCAGCTAACACGAGAACTTCAATCCCTCGCTTTGCCATAGCTTCTGCCATTCCAGTCATTAAAGACTCAATGCCTCCAATTTTTGGCGCAAAGCATTGAGTTGTGATTATGATCACTTGAACTTATTTATTCTTTCCATTTTATTGAACATCCAATGCTTGGTATCTGATCCTTTGGGCCTGACCCAGTTTCTGAAACTTGAATCATTGCTTCTAAAAGTTCTTTTTTCGCATTTGGAATTATTTCCATTTTAGATTCTTCAAGTCTACCTCTATACTGGAGTTCATCATTTGCATTAAAACCAAAAAAATCAGGAGTGCACACTGCATTATATTTACGTCCAACATTTTGTGTCTCGTCATAAACGTAAGGAAATACAAAATTATTTTTCTCAGAAAATAACTTCATGTTATCGAATGAGTCTTCCTCACCATATTTTGGATCGTTTACATCATTAGACATTATTGCAATTACACCAATACCTTTTTCTTTTAGTGATGTTACATCTTCTACAATTCGATGTATTACCGATTTCACATATGGACAATGATTGCATATAAACATCACCAGTGTTCCATTAGGACCTTTTATATCTTGAAATGAATAGTATTTTTTATCGATGCCGATAAGATTAAATTCTGGAGCCTTCCGTCCAAAATCACAAATGGGAGTTTCTAATGCGACCATAATTTTCTTTCTATTGTCTAAATATCCAATTATCTTTACTATATTTCTTACTTAATTAAATAACAAGATATGATCTATTCACTCGGAGATAAAAAAATAAATCGAGATAATGCAGACTTTTGGGTCGCACCAAGTGCTTCTGTGATAGGAGATATTACGCTGAAAAGAAATGTAAGTGTATGGTTTGGAGCTATTTTGAGGGGTGACAATGATCCAATAATTGTCGGTGAAAATTCAAATATTCAAGATAATTCTGTTTGTCATACCGATGATGGGATGCCATTAGTGATAGGGGATAATGTTACAGTAGGGCATAAAGTTATCTTACATAGTTGTTCAGTTGGAAATAATTCTCTTATTGGAATGGGCTCAACAGTTTTAAATAAGGCAAAAATAGGGAATAATTGTTTGGTTGGCGCTAATACTCTAATAACCGAGGGAAAAGAATTTCCTGACAATAGCCTTATAGTGGGATCTCCAGGATCTGTTAAAAGAGAATTGACAGATATGGAAAAAAAGATAATTGAACTTAGTGCTTTTCACTATGTCGAAAATATGAAAAAATTTAGAGATAATTTAAAAGAAGAAAATATTGAATGAATACTTTTGACTATATAATTGCAGGAGCAGGTTCAGCTGGTTGCGTTTTAGCCAATAGACTCTCAAAAGATCCTGATATAAAGGTTCTACTAATCGAGGCGGGTGGAACCACATGGCATCCTTTTGTTAAAATGCCTGCAGGCGTACTTGAATTAATTTCTGGCGAAGGTGCAGGTAAATTTTATAATTATGGCTATTGGACTGAGGGTCAACCACATTTAAATAATAGAAAACTTTTCTTTCCTCGAGGTAAGGGCTTGGGTGGTTCAAGTAATATTAATGGAATGCTTTACGTAAGAGGCCACTCACGTGATTATGATATTTGGAGACAGCTGGGCAATGAAGGATGGTCTTATGAGGAAGTGTTGCCTTATTTTAAAAGAGCTGAAAAAAATGAAAATGGATCATCAGAATTTCATGGAAGCGATGGAGAGTTGAGTGTTCAAAATCCAGTGTTTACAAATAATCCCCTGCATCGTTGTTTTTTAAATGCTGGTAAAGAGGCAGGCTATAAATACATTGAAGATATTAATCAATACGATAATGAGGGTTTTGGACCATGTCCTCAGACGATTTCAAATGGGTATCGAGCAAGTACTAGTTTTTCATTTTTAAATCCTATTAAAGATAGAAATAATTTAACGATTGCAACTAACTCAACAACCAATAAATTATTATTTGAAGGAACAAAATGCATTGGGCTTGAGTATTTAAAAGGAAAAGAAGTTATAAAAGCATATGCAGAAAGAGAAGTAATTGTATGTGGAGGTGCTATTAACTCACCACAGATATTACAACTATCAGGAATAGGTAAAGGGGATTACATAAAAAAATGGGGATTAAAAGTTGTTGCTGATCTTCCAGGAGTAGGTGAAAACTTACAAGACCATTTAGATGTATTGTCTCATTATGAGTGTACGCAGCCTGTAACAGAAGCGAAATACACAGCAGGCGGACTTGCAGTGTTTAGAATGGCGGCGATCTTGGCTCAGTGGATGATAACAAAAAAAGGCCCTGGAAATGATATAGGCTTGTCTGGTGTATCATTTTTAAAAACAGATGACACACTTGACCTTCCAGACATACAAATGCATTTTGTTGGTTCACTATTGAAAGATCATGGAAAAACAAGACCTGACTCTCATGCGTTTAGTAATCATGTTTGTCAGCTCAGACCTGAGAGTAGAGGCTATATTGCACTAAAATCATTGGATCCTTCAGTGCCACCAATTATACAACCAAATTATTTTGCAACTCAAAAAGATCGAGATACTCTTATTAAAGGTGTGAAAATGTCGCGAGAAATAGTGAACCAGTCTGCTTTTGATGAATACCGAGGTAAAGAAATAACACCAGGTATTCATGTTCAAACAGATGAGGAAATAGAGGAATTTATTAGAAACGCTGCTGAAACGATTTATCATCCAGTTGGCACTTGTAAAATGGGAAGTGATGAATTTGCAGTTGTAGATGATAAATTAAAAGTAAGAGGTGTCGAAAATTTAAGAGTAGTTGATGCGTCTATAATGCCAACTCTAATTGGTGGAAACACCAATGCACCTACAATTATGATAGCTGACAAAATTTCAGATCATATTCTTGGCAATGAATTCCTTCCATCTCAGCATGTTAGTTACAAAGATAAAAACGCTGCATAATTTTGAACAAATTATTATTTTCAATTCTTGGAGTAGCCGTAGTTTTTGTCACAGCGCTGATAATAGTCAATCAATATAACACTAAAAATTTTGCACAAAGTAGTTTTTCAGAAATAGAAAAAAAATATTCTTACAAGATTGAACGAGACCAGTTCGGAGTGCCACATGTATATGGAGATACCGATAAAGATGCAGCATTTGGTTTCGCTTATGCACAAGCAGAGGATGATTTAAAACATGTCGAGATGATGATTAAAATGTCTCGTGGAGAACTCTCAAATTTAAATTTTAATTCGAAAACATTTTCAGCTATTTATTCACTGATTACTGGTGATGGTGACATAATGGAAAGTATTGATGCAATAGAAGGAGTAGAATTAGATTTTTTAATTAAGTTTTTTAATGTTCATGAAACTGTCAATAAAAAAATTTCGGAAATCCCAGAGGAGACAATTAATTATATAAAAGGTTATGCAGATGGACTTAATTATTATGCTGCAAAAAATCCTAACTTAGTTGATCAATCTTTATATCCAGCTACTGTATATGATTTAGTTGCTGGAATGACATTTCGAATGCCACTGTTTTATGGCATAGACCATTCAATCGCAGAACTCATTAATTTAATGAATATTAATGAAGAGGAAGTTGCAATGAACATGAACGCACTATCCGCTAATCCAATAGTTGCGAGCATAAATACGTACTTTAAACCATCGGGTTCAAATGCATTTGCCGTTTCCAAAAGTAGATCACAAGACAATGAGACAATGCTTGTCATTAATTCACATCAACCATTAACGGGCCCAGTGGCTTGGTATGAAATTCATATAAAAAGCGGTGAAGGCTTAAATATTATGGGTGGTACTTTTCCAGGTTCGCCATTTGTGCACGTTGGCTTTAATGAACATCTCGGATGGGGAGCTACAGTAAATCAGCCAGATTTATCTGATATTTACGAATTAAAACTTAATCCGGAGAATAATGATCAGTATGAACTAGATGGTGCATGGGTTAATTTCACCAAAATAGATCAAAATTTCAAGGTTAAACTGTTTGGCCCTTTCAGTATTACTTATCCAATACAAATGTACCATTCAGCACATGGACCCGTTTTGAAAGACGATAATAAAGCCTACGCTCTAAGGTTTGTTGGAATGGATGATGTCAATCACTCAACTGCGTGGCTCAAAATGAATAAATCAAAAAACATTGATGAATGGCTTGATGCCTTAAGAATGGAACAGCTAGCTAGTTTAAATTTAGTTTACGCCGATAAAGAAGATAATATCTTTTTTGTTCATAATGTTAAATCGCCAGTAAGAGACCCAAACTATAATTGGATGCAAGTTGTACCCGGAAATAAGAGTGATTTAATTTGGAATAAATTTCATCCTTTTGAAAGCGTGCCTCAGATCTTAAACCCTAGCTCTGGATATCTATTTAGTACTAATCAAAATCCTTTTTTTGTTACAGCTAAGGAAGATAACTTATCTTTATCTAACTTTAATCCAACAATGGGATTTCAAACACGAACAACGAATAGGGCACATAGAGCTTACGAACTTCTTGATCCTGATAAATCAATATCATTTGGTGAACTTGATAAATACAAACACGATAATAAGTTTTCTTATAATTCAAGACAATACAAGTTTATGAAAGAAATTTTCAATCATGAATTTTCAGAAAATAAATTAAAAAATGCTCAAGAGTTTTTGAGAGATTGGGATCTAGGAACTGACTCTGATAATTTACATGCTGCTTTTGGAGTTTGTATCTTGTCTCCTGAATGGTTGGCAGAAATAACAAGAAAGCCACGCCCAGATCCTATCGAAATCTTTATTAATTGTGTTGATGAGTTTGAGAAAAACTTTGGGACGTTAAGCGTTAAATGGAGTGATGTTAATTTCTTGGAGAGAGGGTCAAACTTAGTGCACATTCAAGGAGGGCCTGATGTTTTAAGGGCAATTTACGCCCCTCGAAGCGATGATGGTATTCTCAAAGCTGTTGCTGGAGACGGCCTATATATCTATGTAAAATGGGATAAAAATAAAAAACAGGTGTCAAAAAGTATTCACCAATTTGGAAGCGCTACAATAAACATGGGTTCTCCGCACTACGATGATCAAATTATTTTATTTGCGAGCGAAAAGCTTAAAGATACGTTCTTTAATTGAGCTTGTAGAATAAAAATAATTATATAAAATTTTCTCATGTTATTGCATGAATATTTAGAAAATGGAGCGGAAAAAAATCCTAATTTTCCTTTCTCTGAATTTGAAGGAAATTCACTTTCTTATCAAGAAGCAAATTTATTAAGCAATCAATTAGCAAATAAATTAGTTTATGAGGGTTTAGAAGTTGGAGATAGATTTGCATTTCTTGCAAAAAATTGCACTGAAATGGCAATTATGTATTACGCAGCATCAAAAGTTGGCGCTGTACCTGTTCCACTGAATTATCGTTTAGCGGACCAAGAGTGGGCATACATAATCAATGATTCTGAAGCCAAACTTATAATAGTCAAAGGTAATGAATATTCGGATAGAATAAATCAAATTGCATCAGAGTTAAAAAATGTAAAAAAATATATTTCTATATCGCTTGATAATAGTCTCGACAAATTTCAGGATTTTTACGATTGGCTTTCAGATAGTTCGAATGAAAAACCAACTTCAAAAATCCATGAAAATGATGACGTATATCAAATGTACACTAGTGGTACTACAGGCCATCCAAAAGGCGCAGTTCTTTTACAAAGAAATGTTGCTGCTAACATAAGACAGTATTTAAATAGTTTAACTTTACCAAGGCCTTCGAGAACTCTTTTGGTGGCACCAATGTATCATGCTGCAGCGATGATTAATATGTGTGGATGCATTGCAATAGGTGGAACAATAGTTATTCAAGAGGATTTTATTCCGCAAGATGTAGTAGACTGTCTAGCAAATGAAAAAATTACGCATACAGTTTTAGTCCCTGCAATGATTCAAGCTTGCTTAGTATCAGTGCCAAATGTTGCGAGTAACGAATATAATGATTTAGATCAGATACATTATGGAGCCTCGCCAATCGCTCCAGAAACTCTCAAAAATGCAATGGATGTTTTTAAGTGTAAATTTGGACAAGGTTTTGGAATGACAGAGACCGTCGCTGTTATTTGTCTAATGACTCCAGAAGAACATATTCGTGCGCTTAATGAAAAACCTGAACTATTAAAATCATGCGGCAGACCTGCAATCGATACACAAGTTGAAATAAGAGATGAAAATGATAACCCTCTTCCCATTGGAGAAATAGGTCAGATCTGCGCTAAGGGACCTCAAATCATGAAAGGTTATTGGAATAAAAAAGAGGAAAGTGAGAAAGCGCTTAAAGGTGGGTGGATGCATACAGGTGATGCAGGTCGAATGGACGAAGAAGGATTTGTATTTATACAAGATAGAATAAAAGACATGATTGTGTCTGGAGGTGAGAACATTTACTCAACCGAAGTTGAAGCAGCTTTATTTGCACACCCTGATGTTGTTGATGCCGCGGTTATTGGTGTTCCGGACGAAAAATATGGTGAGGTAGTTAAAGCTTGTATTGTGAAAAAGGAAGGTTCAAATGTAACTGAGGATGATTTGATAAGCTTCTGTAAAGACAGAATTGCAAGTTATAAAAAACCCCAATCAGTAGATTTTATCGATGAAGTTCCAAGAAATGCTAGTGGAAAAGTTTTAAAAAAAGTATTGAGAGAACCGTATTGGAAGGATCAAGAAAGACAAGTAAGCTAAGCTGTCGCCGTACCTCCAACAGTAAGATTTTCAATTAACATCGTAGGCTGCCCTACTCCAACAGGAACACTTTGCCCATCTTTACCGCACGTTCCAATTCCAGTATCCATTTTTGAGTCGTTACCAACCATTTTAACTCGTTTTAAAACATCAGGACCGTTACCGATGAGCGTCGCACCTTTTACAGGGTTTGTGACTTTACCATTTTCTATTTTGTAAGCTTCAGTACAAGTGAATACAAACTTACCACTTGTTATATCAACCTGGCCACCGCCAAAATCCACAGCGTATAGGCCATTCTTAACTGATTTTAGAATTTCTTTGGGATGGCGATTACCCGATAACATATATGTATTTGTCATACGAGGCATGGGTAAGTGAGCATAACTTTCTCTTCTGCCATTTCCTGTAGGATTAACTCCCATTAGTTTTGAGTTTAATCTGTCCTGCATGTATCCAGTTAAAATTCCATTTTCAATTAACGTTGTACAGTTAGTTGGTGTACCCTCGTCATCAACACTTAGAGATCCTCGACGAGAGTCAATCGTTCCATCGTCAACAACTGTCACTGACTCGTCAGCAATTTTTTCTCCCATAAGGTTAGAGAATGCAGAAGTTTTTTTTCTATTAAAATCACCCTCAAGCCCATGTCCTATTGCTTCATGTAGCAGTACACCCGGGTAACCCGGTCCAAGAACTACATCCATTTCACCTGCAGGTGTGTCAACAGAAGTAAGGTTTATTTCAGCCTGATTGATTGCTTCATCTACCTGATTTTGCCAATGTGAGGAATTTAAGAAAGTTGAGTAATCTACTCTACCGCCTGAACCTCTACTGCCATTTTCCTGACGTCCATCCTTTTCGAGAACGATTGATACATAAAGTCTTACAAGAGGGCGAAGATCCTCAATCATAATTCCACCAGGCCTGTAAATTCTCACAGCCTGCCATTCACCGTTTAGTGATGCTGAAACTTGCTTAACATTTGGATTTTTTGATCTAGCGTATTCATCAATTTTTTTCAGAGTTTCTACTTTTTCTGAGAATTCAGTTTCATTAATTGGATTGATCTCATTGTAAAGTTTTCTGTTGGTTTTTGAAAAATTAGCGTTGAAATTTGCATTATGGTCTTTTGTGATAAAATTTACTGTTTCACTTGCTTTTTTTAGAGCGTTCTCATCAATATCGGATGAATGAGCGTAGCCTGAACTTTCGCCAGCTATAGCTCTTAATCCAAAACCCTTTGATGTATCAAATGAAGCACTCTTTAACCTTTGATCATCGTATACAAAGCTCTCACTTTCACAGAATTCCATGAAAAGCTCTCCGTCGTCTGCTTTGTGCAGAGCATCTGATACAATTTTATCAACTTTTGAGTTATCTAAATTGCTTCTGGTGAAAAAGAGGCTGTCATTGGACTGATTCTCTATTTTTTTGTTAATCATCTCGTATTGTTCTGAATAAAAAATATCTTTATAAAATATATTAAAAAAACCCTAAAAACTAGCAAAAATTGCGTCAAACTGTCGCGAAATAATGAGTAGTTTAATGCAAATTAAGCAGTATATATTACGTAATAGCTCAAAACATTAAATCAATAATTTCTCTATGAAAAATATTACTAAGATATTATTTTTTCTGCTAATACCGTCCTTTTCTCTGGCAAATGAAGGCATTTCTGAAAATTGGCAGCTAAGCTTTCAACAGCCTGCAACTGATTTAATGTCTGACATTATATCATTTCATAGTTATATCTTAATGCCTATCATTACAGGCATATCACTTTTAGTACTTGGTCTTCTGCTATATATCATGTTCAGATTTAATAGCAGCCGCAATCATGTTGCTTCCACTACAACACATAACACAACAATTGAAATATTGTGGACTGTAATTCCAGTAATATTGTTGATTATTATTGCTATTCCATCTTTTAGATTACTATATGTTTCTGAAACAATACCAAAGGCAGATATAACAATTAAGGCCATCGGCAATCAATGGTATTGGACTTACGAGTACCCTGATTTCGATGATATCTCTTTTGATGCCAACATGCTTGCTGATCATGAGCTATCAGATCCAAAGTTAAGATTGTTAGAGACTGATACTCAAATTGTTGTACCAGTAGATAAAGTGGTCAAGCTTCAGTTAACTTCAGCAGATGTACTGCACGCTTGGACAATTCCAGCATTTGGTGTCAAGATGGATGCTGTACCGGGAAGATTAAATGAAACATGGTTTAAGGCTAATAAAGAAGGGATCTATTATGGCCAGTGCTCAGAGCTTTGTGGTCCAAAACATGCATTTATGCCCATTAATGTTAAAGTTGTTTCAAATAAAGAATTTGAAGAGTGGATCGAATTTGCTAAATCTGAGTATGCATCTTTAGAGATTAATTACAGTGACGATACATTTGAAATGGCTAAAAAATAAAATATTTTACTTAGAGGAGAAATATATAAATGGCAGATATTACAGCAGATCAGGTAGACAGTCACGATCATCACCCAACTGGCTGGAGACGATACCTATACTCAACAAATCATAAAGATATTGGAACTCTTTATTTAATATTTGCCGTTATAGCTGGTTTAGTAGGTACTGGAATGTCTGTTCTGATGAGAATGGAGCTAATGTATCCTGGAGACGGGATATTGGGAGGTGACCATAATTTATATAATGTTCTAGTTACAAGTCATGGTTTACTCATGATTTTCTTTATGGTTATGCCAGCTATGATTGGTGGTTTTGGAAACTGGATTGTGCCGCTTATGATTGGCGCTCCAGATATGGCTTTCCCACGAATGAATAATATCTCTTTTTGGTTATTGCCAGCATCACTAATACTGCTTATCGCATCATTATTTGTTGAGGGAACATCAGGTGGTGCAGGCGTTGGAGGAGGATGGACCATATATCCACCATTGTCTGCTAACTTAGGTTCGCCTGGCCCTGCAGTGGATTTAGCAATCTTCTCATTACACCTTGCTGGAGCATCATCAATTCTTGGTGCAATTAACTTTATAACGACAATTTTTAATATGAGGGCTCCTGGAATGACTCTTCATAAGATGCCTTTATTTGTGTGGTCAATTCTTGTGACAGCTGTCCTTTTATTACTTTCATTACCAGTATTGGCCGGTGCAATCACAATGCTTCTTACAGATAGAAATTTTGGGACAACTTTCTTTAGTGCCGCTGAAGGTGGGGACCCAGTACTTTTTCAGCACCTATTTTGGTTCTTTGGTCACCCTGAGGTTTATATCTTAATTTTACCAGGTTTTGGAATTGTTAGTCACGTTGTAGCAACGTTTTCTAAGAAGCCAGTCTTTGGCTATCTAGGAATGGCTTATGCAATGGTATCTATTGGTTTCCTAGGTTTCATCGTCTGGGCTCACCACATGTACACTGTTGGCATGGACGCAGATGTAAAAGCTTATTATGTGTTTGCTACGATGGTAATTGCTGTGCCTACCGGAATTAAAGTTTTCTCATGGATTGCTACTATGTGGGGTGGTTCGGTAGACCTTAAAACACCAATGTTATGGGCAATAGGTTTTATTTTTCTATTCACTGTAGGTGGTGTGACAGGTGTTGTTCTTGCAAATGCAGGAATTGACCATTCGCTGCATGATACTTACTATGTTGTTGCACATTTTCATTACGTTCTGTCTATGGGAGCTGTTTTTGCAATATTTGCTGGTTTCTATTATTGGTTTGGTAAAATGTTTGGCAGAAACTACTCAGAGTTTTTGGGCAAGTTACATTTTTGGTTAACTTTTATTGGAGTGAATATAATATTCTTCCCACAACACTTCTTAGGTTTAGCGGGAATGCCAAGACGTTATGTTGACTACCCTGATGCTTACGCTGGATGGAATTATATTTCCTCAATTGGCTCATTTATATCAGTTCTTGGTTTGGCAGTATTCTTTGTAATGTTAGTACATGCTCTCATGAAAGTTAGGGATTGTGCCGACAACCCATGGGGTGAGGGAGCCACAACACTTGAGTGGACATTGCCTTCTCCTCCACCATTCCACCAGTTTGAGGAGCTACCAAAAGTTAAGTAGAAATTATAATGGCAAATATTACCTCAGTTTCTAATAAACAGGAATTTGGGCTAGGTTCTATTGCGACAAAACTAGCTTTGTATACCTCCTTGCTTAAACCAAGGGTCATGTCACTTTCTATATTTACAAGCTTTGTAGGAATGATAATCGCACCTGGAAGTTTAAGTTTTACTCAAGGTTTGCTCGCAATTCTTGCTATCTCAATTGGTTCTGGCGCGTCAGGTGCACTAAACATGTGGTATGAGAGAGATACTGACAAATTAATGAATAGAACAAAAGATCGAGCTTTGCCAACAAACCAAATAAGCGCTAATGGGGCACTTATATACGGCATAACACTCTCAATAATTGCTGTATCAATGCTTTACTTGGTTTCAAATTTAGCGGCTGCAGGATTACTTTTAATCACAATTTGCTTTTATATATTTGTTTACACAATATGGCTTAAAAAGAGGACACCTCAAAATATTGTGATAGGAGGTGCAGCGGGAGCCTTTCCTCCGATGATCGGCTGGGCAGTTGTGACAGGAGGAGTCTCAACTGAGATTTGCCTTCTTTTCATGCTAATTTTTCTATGGACACCTCCTCATTTCTGGGCTCTTGCACTTTATAAATCTGATGATTACAAAAAGGCTGGAATTCCAATGATGCCACTGATTGTTGGTGAGCGTAAAACGATAAATTTAATTATCGCATATTCGATTACCTTATTGCCACTTACTTTAATTATGAGTTCATACTATTCTTTGTTCTTTGGAGTTTCGTCAACAGCTCTAAGTATTTTTTTCATTTATTTGGCATTTGATCTCAAAAGATCGTGGTTGAAAGATGGCTTGCTTGAGCGAAAAGCTCAAATGCTATTTTATTTTTCAATTATTTATCTGTTTAATATTTTCTCAATTCTATTAATCGATAATTTACTATGGAATATTTACTAATGGATAAAAAAATAAAAAAAAGAAATATAATAACTGCCCTCGTACTAGTTTTCTTTGTGGCTTTATTTTTCTCTTATACTGTTTATAAGTTGGGAACTATTTAAATGAATTTTATCAAGTCAAATAACAGTATCACTGCCATTGGACTAATAGGAATAGTTATCACCATGATAGCTTTAGCCTATGCGTCAGTGCCTCTATACAACTATTTTTGTAAAGTTACAGGATTTGGGGGCACTCCAAATGTGTTTTCTTCTGAAAGCATTTATTCTATCGATAAAACTATCAATGTTAGATTAGACTCCAACGTTGGTTCTACCCTCGATTGGGAATTCTATCCTGAGCAAAGAATTCATCAATTAAAGATAGGTGAAAATAAACTGATTAATTATGTGATAGAGAATAATACAGACCAAACTCTAAGCGGTACTGCTGTATATAATGTATCCCCAACTGAGGCAGGAAAGTACTTTAACAAAATTGAATGCTTTTGTTTTCAAGAAACAGAGCTCATGGCTAACGAAACTAAAATTATGCCAGTTTCATTTTTTATAGATCCTGAAATTGAAAATGATAAATACATTTCTGATTTATCAGAAGTTACTTTGTCCTATACCTTTTATGAAAACAGTGATACATAATTAAATATGAGTTCAGAAAATACAAAAAGAACACATGAATACCATTTAGTTGATCCAAGTCCATGGCCCCTTCTTGCATCGATTGGAGCTTTAATCGCGTGCGTCGGTGCGGTTGTTTATTTTAGGACCGATGACATGTGGACAATGATAATTGGTTTAGCAATTGTTATCTATGTCTCATATATGTGGTTTAGAGATGTGATTATAGAGGGTGAACATCAAGGTCATCACACACCAGTTGTTCAAATTGGCCTTAGATACGGCATGACTTTATTTATTGCATCAGAAGTTATGTTCTTTGTTGCTTGGTTTTGGGCATATTTCAATGCAAGTTTATTCCCTACAGAACAAATAGGAGCTATATGGCCTCCACCAGATATTCATCTAATGGATCCATGGCATATACCTCTAATCAATACGTTAATCTTACTTTTATCAGGAACTACTGTTACCTGGGCTCATCATGCATTGCTAGAAGGCAATAGAAAAGAGCTAATACAGGGACTATGGTGCACGGTAGGACTTGGTGTCGTGTTCACTGGTTTTCAGGTTTATGAATACATGCATGCTGATTTTTCATTTTCTGGGCACATCTATGGAGCAACTTTTTATATGGCGACTGGTTTTCATGGCTTTCATGTTCTAATTGGAACAATATTCTTAATTGTTTGCCTTGGAAGATCGATTGCTGGCCATTTTAAATCTGACCATCATTTTGGTTTTGAGGCTGCTGCTTGGTATTGGCATTTTGTTGATGTTGTTTGGCTATTTTTATTTGCAGCAATTTATGTTTGGGGCTCATATTAATAAATACTTTAATTGATTAAAAATCTTCTTTTCCACATAATATTTATTTCAACAATCATCTTGCTTCTTTTGCTTTGTTTTTGGCAAACACAAAGGCTCGAATGGAAAAATAATTTAATAGAGTCAATTAATTCTAATTATAATTCAGTACTAGATGAATTTCCGTTAAACGACGAGAACTCTCAATATGAATTCATGAATACTTCGGTAAAAGGACAACTGTTAACTGGTAAAAAAATGTTTTTTTATAAATTTAATCTTAAAGGAGAGTCTGGTTATGAAATTGTCTTGCCAATGCAAATGATTAGCAAAAAATTTATTTATGTAATACTTGGCTGGATACCGTTTGACTCTAAAGATAATTTTGAATTAGATGAAGTTTTCAAAAATAGTGAGATAGAAATCAGAGGAGCTTTAATTTATTCGAAGGATCGAAAGCCGCTTATTCCAGAAAATGATACAATAACAAATACCTGGTATTTGCTCAATACAAGTGAAATGGATAAATATCATAAATTAAATTCTAGTAAGTATATGATAAAATTATTAGACCAAAGCTATTCTGATAATGTTCTGATTGAATTTGAGCCATCTAATATAACAAATAATCATCTCCAGTATGCTGTCACCTGGTTTTTGTTGTCTTTTGTAATTATGATAATGTATATCTACTATATTAGACAAAAGGTGCAAAAAAATGAGATATAGAAGCACAAGGGGCAGCGATTACTTTGGGTTTAGAGAAGTTTTATTTGCTGGTTTAGCAAATGATGGAGGCCTATTTATTCCTGAAAATTGGCCAAATATAAATCATAAAGATATTAATCGAAATGTAAGTTATGAGGACTTAACAGAAATTATTTTATCTCCATTTATTGGTGACGAAATAGAGTCCGATCAATTGAAGAGGATTATTAAAGAAGCGTATTCAAATAACTTTACAGAAAGTGGCTGTGTATCATTCAAGGAGCTTAATGCAAACGAAATAATCGTGGAGCTATTCAATGGCCCAACTTTAGCCTTCAAAGACTTCGCAATGCAATTACTTATCCCTCTTTTTGATCATTTTTTAGAAAAAGAAATGAAAAGAATAAATCTTATAGTAGCTACATCAGGTGACACAGGATCAGCTGCTATAAACGCTGTAAAAAAAAGCAAAAATATAAATATTTTCTGTTTATATCCTAAGGGTAGGATTTCAGAATTTCAGAGAAGACAGATGTCTACTGTTAATCAAGAAAATATTTTTCTTTGTGAAGTAGAAGGAACTTTTGATGATTGTCAAAAAATTGTTAAAGATATTTTGAAAGATACAGATTATAGTATGCATAATAATATATCTGCAGTTAATTCAATTAATTGGGCAAGAATTATCATTCAATCAGTATATTACTTTTATACATTTATTAATTTTACTGAAAGAGCTTCCAATAAAGTTAATTTTTCTGTCCCTACTGGTAACTTCGGAGATATTTATGCTGGTTATGTTTCATATAAAATGGGATTACCTATCAATAAATTAATAGTGGCTACTAACGAAAACGATATTCTAAATAGATTTATGAAGTCAGGAGTATATGAATCTAAAACAGTCATAAAAACATCAAGTCCAAGTATGGATATTCAGGTAGCAAGTAATTTTGAAAGATTACTTTTTGATATACTTAATCAATCAAATACTGAAACAAAAGTATCAATGGAAAATTTTGAAGAAAGTGGAAAAATATCAATATCTGAGGAAAATTTAGAAAAAGTTCGAGAGGTATTTAGCTCGAATAGTTCTTCGATGGATATCGTTCAAAACACAATCAAATCCGTGAAAGATAATTTTTCATATGTTATTGACCCCCACACTGCTACAGGACTGGATGCATCAAGATTTGAAAAAGATATGGATAGGCTTAATTTTGTTTTGGCTACAGCTCACCCTGTAAAATTTTCTGAGGTTGTTGAAAAATCAATAGGTGAAGATTTAAATTTAATGAGTAAATACAATTACTTATTTGATGCAGAAGAAAAAATGTATAAAATGGAAAATAACACAAGTCGAATTAAAGAATTCATTAGGGAGCAGCTAAGCTAGTGTCATTTTTAACAACTTATTATCCAAAAAAGATAACATTTGAGAGGAAAGGTGAAAACGTAATCCTAAGACCTCCTGATTATAAAGATTGGAAATCATGGTCTTCATTAAAAGAAAAAAATAAAAGATATTTAAAACCGTGGGAACCTACATGGTCACCAAATGAACTTGAAAGAAGTTCATTTGTAAAAAGAGTAAGATATTTTGAAAAACTTGCATTAGATGATAATGCATATTCCTTTCTGATATTTGAAAAAAAAAATAATAATTTGATTGGCGAAATTAATATAAATAATGTTCAAAGAGGTGTAGTTCAATCTTGCTCAATTGGGTATTGGATTTGTGAAACTAAAATGGGTAAAGGTCTAATGAGTGAGTCAATAAAACTTATCAAAGAATTTATTTTTGATGAATTGAATTTACATAGAGTAGAGGCAGCGTGCCTACCAAGGAATGAGCGTTCTTTAAAGACACTTGAAAAAAATAATTTTTGCATTGAAGGATTAGTAAGACAGTATTTGAAAATTAATGGCAAGTGGGAGGACCACTTACTTTTATCTTGTATTAAGGAATAAATTTAGTATGGTCGTCAAATGTCAGATTTAATTGGAAATGAATTACCAAATGAAACTTTAGTTTTTATGGATAAGGATAAAGGTCCACAACCATTAAAGATATTGGACTTCTGCAAAGGGAAAAAAATAGTAATCTTTGGTGTACCAGGCGCATTCACACCAACATGTGCTCGAAACCATTTACCTGGCTTTATAGAGAATGCCGACAAAATTAGAGAAAAAGCTGTTGATGAAATAGTATGTTTTGCAACTAACGACATATTTACTATGTCAGCATGGGAGGAAATGTCTGGATCAAATGGAAAAATAAAATTTTTATCAGATAGTAAGGCTGAGTTTGCAAAATCATTAGGTACAGACTATCCCGATACATTTGGAACATCGATCAAGACAAAAAGATGCTCACTACTTGTCAATGATGGAATTATTGAAAAGTTTTTTGTCGAAGTTGATGGTGGTAAAGTTGATGTAAGTGGAGCAAATAAAATGATGGAATTACTATAATTTATCTTTTTATCTGAGCGACCGCCAGTTTATCAGCAATTTCATTTCCGTAATCACCTGAATGACCTTTTACCCACTCCCATTTTATCGAGTGTTTATCGGTCAGATTGTCTAATTCAACCCAAAGATCTTTATTTTTTACGTCTTTTTTTTGTGCAGTCTTCCAATCATTGGTTTTCCATTTTTTTATCCACTCCTGAATACCTTGCATGACATACTTTGAGTCAGTGAAAATTATTATGTCTCTTTTTTCATTAAGATAATCTAGAGCATAAATAACTGCTTTTAATTCCATTCTGTTATTTGTTGTGTTATTTTCAGATCCACTTAACTCAATTTTCTTATCATCAATTTCAATGTAAGCTCCCCAACCTCCATTGCCCGGATTGCCTGAGCAAGCTCCATCGGTGTACATAACAACTTTTTTAGAGGCCATATTCGCCTACTTTTTTAACGGATTGGTGAAATTGGAGTTTAGTGAGATACTCATTAGGGTCCTTTTTAAGGATCAGTTCATTATCATCATGCGAATAGTAGTCGATTAAACGAGTTAGTAGATACCTTAGAGATGATGCTCTTGTAAGAAGAGGTAAAACTTTCTTTTCTTCCTCTGAAAATTCTCGCAACTGATTGTAACTGCCCAATAAATGTTTTGCTTTTGTTGGATTGAATTCGTTATTATTTGGCTCAAAACACCATGCATTTAGACAGATAGCAATTTCGTAAGCATAATAATCGGTACATGCAAAATAAAAATCTATTATACCTGTAACCTCATTACCTTCAAAAAAAATATTATCTGGAAAAAGATCTGCATGAATTATACCTGAAGGTAAACTATGATCAAGGTTTCCAGATAGGAAAGTATATTCTTCATTGATTAAATCGATTAGCTGCGCGTCTATATTATCGTCAAAATTTTTTAAAGTTTGAATTAAGCTGTTGAGATTTACAAATCCAAGCTCATTTTCTCTAGTCATTTCAAGTCTAGCTGATTCTTTATGCATTCTTGCGATAGTGGAGCCTAAAGACGCACAGTGTATTGGTTTAATTTGATCTATTGACCTACCTTTTAAGAACGATGTGATTACAGCTTTCTTATTTTGAATTGAGTTTGAATAATTTCCTTTTTTATCTTGTATTACCTCAGGGCACTTTACATTGTTTTTATTCAAATGATTCATTAGATCAAAAAAGAATTGAAGATTATCCTGATTTGTTCTTTCTTCAAAAATAGTAAGTATGTAATTTTTTTCTAGAGTCTTTAGTAAATAATTTGAATTAGAAGTTCCACCTTTTATACCTGAAAATTCAAGAACATTTTCAATACTATAATGATCAGTAAAAAGATCCAGTTCTTCTCTAGATATGTGCGTATAGACTGCCATAATTTATTTATAGCTTAGAAAGAGAGATATAAATAATAAATTATACCTTAAGTTTACCTATTTGATCGATTGATTGTTTTACAAGCTTATCTGCACTTTGGTCGTTGATGTTTTCTGAGATAATTTTCTCAGCAATATTTACTGAGTTATTTACAATCTCGTCATTAACTTTTGATATAGCCATTTTTTCAGCCCTTGATATCTTTTCTATGGCTTGCTGTTCGGCTCTTTTAATAAACTCTTCTGCTTTTAACTTTGACTCTTCTTCGTGATTCTTTGCAATTTCCTTTGCTTGATCAATAATTGCTTTTGCTTCCTCGTCAGCAGACTGAACCTTTCTCTCGTAATCGGCTAAAAGAGAATTCGCTTCTTCTTTTAATTTTCGGGCATTATCTAACTCAGATTTGATTTTATCAATTTCACCATCAAGAAGTTTCGCAATCATTGATGGCGCTTTAATTACAAGCGCAATTATGACAAATATTATAAAAGCTACTAATACCCAAGACGATGGATCTGAAAAGAATGATGACATTAAATAGTTCCTAGCATTAGTTTAATTTCTTATTTATTTCCTCATCTGAAGGAATATTTTCAATATATCTTGATACAATAGCTTTAACGGTATCTAACGTTGCATTTCTTATTTCAATCTTAGATTTTTCTTCTTGAGCTTTTATTTTAGCCTGAGACTCAGAGATTAGGGAGTAAACTTTTTCTTCATTTTCTTTTTTAAGCGTTTCTAAATGATCAAGCATTGCTTTTTTAGAATTAGTGATAATCTCATTTGACTCTTGTGATGCACTTGCCATTTGCTCATCATATTTTTTTAATATATCAGTTGCTTCTGTATTAAGATTATCAGCATCATTGATGTCATTTGAAATCTTATCTCTTCTTTCTTCAATTGTTGCGCCTAACCTTGGTATTACAAATTTCCACATAAACAGGTATAAAAGTGAAAACGTAATTACAAGCCAAAATAATTGAGATGGAAATGTTGCAATATCCATCTGCGGAAGACCAGCAGATTTCTGGCCCTCTGCAGCATATACAAAATTAATTGGCGCAGTTAATAGAAAAGCTTTTAATAAGATTTTCACTTTTCTTATCCAAATAAAATTAAGAAAGCTATTACAAGAGCAAATAAAGCAATCGCCTCAACAAGTGCAAATCCTAATAGAACTTGTCCGAACGCCTGTGGTGCCGCTGAAGGATTCCTAAATATACCCGAGACGTAAGCCCCAAATACTGTTCCGATACCAGCTCCTGAACCTGCAACTCCAATAGTTGCCAATCCTGCGCCGATAAGTTTAGCTGCTTCTACTTCCATTTTTTTTCCTTTCGTTGTTGTAAATATTAATGATCCGGATGAAGGGCATCATTAAGATATATACATGTTAAAATTGTAAAAATATATGCCTGGAGTGCTGCAATAAGAGTTTCTAATGCATATAACACGACCAAAAAAACTAATGGTGCAAATCCTAAAAAGCCTAGCATTACGATAAATCCGGCAAATATTTTTAATATGCTGTGTCCTGCTAGCATGTTTGCACAAAGTCTGACTGATAAACTGATAGGTTTTGATAAGTATGAAATGATTTCAATTGGGACAATGAGAGGCGCTAGAAAAATTGGAATACCAGATGGATAAAAAATTCTTAAATATCCTAATCCATTTTTTACAAAGCCTATTATTGTGACTGCAATAAATATAAGACCAGCAAAAGCGAAAGTTACAATTAAGTGACTTGTTACAGTAAACGTATACGGTATTAGGCCTATAAAATTGCAAAAGAAAATAAACATAAATAATGAAAATATGAACGGAAAATAAGCCCTTCCTTGATCACCTACCTGGTCTCGTAACATGTTCGCAATGAAGTTATAAGAAAGTTCTGATAACATCTGCATTCTGTTTGGTATGATTGATTTTTTAGAAAGACCAATAACAAATAGTGCCATTGTTGCAGCTAGCGCGAATACCATAAATAAAGAAGAGTTTGTAAATGAAATATCAATACCACCTAACTGGATATCTGCAATTTTTGATATTTCAAATTGGTGTATAGGATCTATAGGATTATCAGCAGCCATCGATATATTTTTTAGTTATTTTGAAGACTTTTTGCAACCCTAAAAACGTTAAGAATTCCTGCTGCACTACCTAAGAGAAAGAAAATTAATGTGAAGATGGGTCTTGTATTAAAATAATTGTCAATCAGCAAACCAATTCCTAGTCCAACAGCCATTGCTGCGACAATTTCAACCACTACTTTCATGATTTTACCGAATGGTTTGGGGGCTTTAGCTTCTTTAATAGACTGGCCTTCTTTTGCTTTTTTTATTCTATTTTCAAGAGAATTAGCATCATTACTCATCTTCAATATACTAGGCAACAGCTCCAATCTCTTCAGCTTTTTTAAGATCTACAGAGACAATTTGACTGACGCCTCGTTCAGCCATGGTTACTCCAAACAATCTATCCATTCTCGACATTGTGAGCGCGTGGTGAGTTATAATTAAGAACTTGGTATTCGTTTTTTCTGTAATGTCATCTAAAAGACCACAAAATCTATCGACGTTTGCATCATCCAGTGGCGCATCAACCTCATCAAGTACACAAATTGGCGAAGGATTTGTTAAAAATACAGCGAAGATTAGAGATAATGCTGTTAGTGCCTGTTCCCCACCAGATAACAATGACATTGACTGAAGTTTTTTACCTGGTGGACTTACCATCATTTCAAGCCCTGCTTCAAGTGGATCATCAGAGTCTATAAGTTCAAGGTGCGCCTTTCCACCGTTAAATAATTTTACAAAAACTTCTTTGAAATGTGTGTTTACAGTTTTAAACGCTCCAAGCAGTCTTGTTCTACCTTCTTTATTTAAATCTTCTATAGACTCCCTCATTTTTTTGATTGCGTTTTCTAAATCTTCTTTTTCAGTGGTCATTTTTTCAAGTTCTTCATCTATTTCTTTTGTTTCCAAATCTGCCCTTAGATTCACAGCACCCATTGTTTCACGCTGCTGCTTAAGTCGATCAAGTCTCATCTCAGTTCTTTCGAGGTTAGCTCTCATAGTTTCAAGATCATCTGATATAGAGAGAGAATTTACAATTTCACTAGGAATACAGTTAAATTTCTCTTTTGACTCGTATTCTAATTCTTTTAATCTTGATTCAGCTAATTCTTTTGTTGCTTCTGTTCTTCCTTTAGACTCTCTTATGTTAGCTAGATCATTTTGGGCTTTTCTTAAATTAGTCTCAATTTTTTTTAATTCATTATCAGCTTCAGCTAAACGATCAGCTGCAAACTGTCTTTCTGTCTCTGCAAAGCCTTTTGTTTCAATTAATTGACCTCTCCTCTGGGCAATTTCTTCTGGGCGATTAGATATTTTCTCTAGCTCTTGCTCAGTTTTTATTTTTCTTTTTTGCAATGTTTCGATTTGTTCTTGAGATGACTTAATTGTTTTATTCAATCTCTGAAATTCATATGTCCAATCACTTTGTTTTTGTTCAACGTCTTTTTGTCTGAGTTTTTCTCTTAATTCCATTGATAATGTTGCTGCATTTTTTGCCTCATTACTTGCTCTGTCATAATTTGCCTTAGCTTCGTCTGAAATATTACTTGCTTGATTCACTTTCTCACTGATTTCACCAAGATCATTGTAAAACTTTTCTTTAAATATATTTGTCCATTTCTCAGGATCATCATAACCTTCTACGTCTTTTAAAGTTGATTGCCTTGATTTCAAATTTTCTGCTTTAATCAAAGTGTCTTGCCAATCATCTCTTTTAGAGTTTTTAATCTGATTATATTGTTCTATTTGTTGCTCAAGATTTGAAATCTCTGTTTCCAAAGTATCCTTTTCTGACTTAAGCTGATCAATTGTTTCATTGTTTATTTCTCGAAACTCTTCGTTATTAGAGAGATCTTTTCTTGCATTAAGTAAATCAAGGTCTTTTTTAGCATCTTCCAGTTGAAACTGCTCCCTCTCACTATCACTGATTATTTGTTGAATCACGTTTTCAAGATTTCTTTTTTCTTCTTTTATTCGTTCTTCCTCATGATCCAATGACTCTCTCTCGAGATTAATACGATTTAATTTTGCCGCAGACTCAATCTCTTTATCTCTTAAAGGCTTAATTTTCTCATTGGCTCTTAATTGTTCATTAGTAGCCTGAGTTACCAGCAACGTAAATTTTTGGATTTGAGACTCACTTGATCTTAAATTCTCATCTGACTTTTCATAAGATTCTTTTAAAGATGTCCACTTTAGGAATAAAACGATACCCTCTAATTTGTTAATTTCAGACGATACTGAGCGGTAGGTTTCAGCTTGTTCAGCTTGTTTTTTAAGACTATTGATTTGATTATTTAATTGTTTCATCAAATCCTTAACCCTTTGAAGATTAGTTTCTGCGCCTTTCAATTTTAGCTCTGCTTCATGTCTTCGCGAATGTAACCCAGATATTCCTGCCGCTTCTTCTAGTACCGAGCGTCTATCTATAGGTTTGGCATTTATTAATGAACCTACGCGTCCTTGGCTGATCAAGGATGGAGAATGAGCTCCTGTAGATAAATCTGCAAATAATCTTTGTACATCTCTGGCTCTTACGTCTTTACCATTAATTTTATAATCTGATCCCTTTTCAACTTCTATTTTTCTTTTAACCTGAATTTCAGTTTGATCATTAAATTCAGACGGCGCGTTTCTTTCCTCATTATCAAGATAGATTGTTACTTCAGCATTATTTCTTGCTGGTCTATCTGATGTACCAGAAAAAATTACATCTTCCATTCCTGAACCCCTCATGCTTTTTGCAGAGGTTTCTCCCATGCACCATCTTAGGGACTCAACAACATTTGATTTACCACATCCATTAGGACCAACTATGCCTGTTAATCCCTCATCGATGTCTAATTCGGTAGGATCAACAAATGATTTAAAACCTAAAATTTTTATTTTTTTAAATTTCATTAATTAATTTCTTTTTCAATTATTTCATTAAATTCATTAATCGACATATTACCTGCATAAATTTCACCATTGATTATGAAAGTTGGAGTTGAAGATATATCATACTCCTCAACACCCTCTATGCGCTGCTCCAGTATAAAATCAGTAATATTCTCATTTTCCATACAGCTATTAAACGCCTCCTCAGATACGCCGAATAGGGCCCCGTAATTCTTAAGTGCATTAGTGCTGTTTTCTAGTACTTTATCGCTCTGATTAGTTACAATCCATTTTTTTTGATCTTTAAACAAGATTTTGTCCATTGCAAAAAAATCATTTTCATCAACACAATGAAGTAATTTAAAAGCGTTAAGATCAATCGCATTGAGAGCGAAAGGTCTCAATTCAAAATTCACTTTACCTTTATCGATATAATTTTCTTTAATTTCTGCAAAGGTGTCATTACTAAAGTCTGCGCAATGACTGCAAGTGAGCGATCTATATTCAATAATTTTCACTGGTGCGTCGCTATCACCTAACTGCATACCCTTTAATGTACTGCTGGCATACAATCCATTAATTGGAAACATCAACGCAAATAGAAATACAATAAAACTAATACTGAATAAAAAATTAGATTTAAAACCCATATTTTGCTTGTTTTTTTTATATATATACAACATGTTGAATATACTCAATTTTTCCTTATTTTAATAGGATTTATTACTCTGTTGGAGTAGCAGAAAATTTTGTTTGAATTAGGACTTTAAAATTTTTGAAGCGATTTTTTCAAAGTTTCTTCTAAGATCAGGATATTTTTTTAGTTCATCATAATTCTTACTTTGGCTCTTAATATCACTTTCTAATTTATTGATTTTAATTGTTTTTTTAACTTTAATTGATGCTTGTATTATTTCAACTTTGTTGATCACTTCATAGCCAAAAAAAAGATTAATTTTTTTAATTATTTTCTCTCGCTCGTGCTCAAACGCAAAAGCCACACTTCTATCAATTTTAACAATTAATTTACCATTATTTTTTTCACTACTCTTTCCTATTTTAAGCCTTAAAGGGACGGTTAATTTTGCAAATTTTTTGCCTACAATTCTCTCCCAATTTGCTAAGAGTTCTAACTCTGAAAAACCTCTTGATTTAAGAATTTTCTTTGCTTCTTCTGGAAGAAGATTTGATAATATTTGAGGGCCTCTTAATTTCTTTTGAAACATAAAAAATAAAGTAACACGAAAATGACAAGTAAAGACAAATTTTTTTCAAATAAATTACTTGAGTGGTATGAAAAAAATCAAAGAGAACTACCCTGGAGAAAGAATATTCGACATAAGGATTATCCTTATAGAGTTCTTGTAAGTGAATTTATGTTGCAGCAAACGACAGTGGCGACAGTAATACCATATTTCAAAAAATTTATTAATGAATGGCCAACATTAAAAAAGTTATCTCACGCAAAAATTGAAGACGTTTTACTTTTTTGGCAAGGTCTAGGTTACTACTCAAGAGCAAAAAACTTGCTAAAAACTGTAAAAATTATAGATGAAGATTACAACGGAAAAATACCAAAAGATAAAATTAATTTAATCAAATTGCCCGGCATTGGGGAATATGCATCTGCCGCAATAAGTTCAATTGCATTTAATAAAAAAGCGGTAGCAATTGATGGAAATGTAAAGCGAGTAATAGCAAGGTATTATGAAATTCGTGGCAATGACAAAAGTTTTGAAAAAAAAATCTCTGAAATTGCGGAAAGAATTTGTCCCAATTCGAAAAATAGGTCTTATACGCAAGCAGTTATGGAGTTAGGGGCAATAATATGTAAGCCTAAAAATTCAGACTGTCACAATTGCTGTCTCAAGAGTAAATGCTCAGCCCATAAAAAAAATACGGTAGATCTTATTCCAACTATAAAAAGTAAGCCGTTAAAACAGAAGCTAAATTGTATTTCATTTCTTACAATTCATAATAATTCTAAAATTCTTTTAAAGAAAAGAACTGGTAAAAAGATTCTTGCAAATCAATGGGAAATTCCATCTACTAATTGGAAAGTGAAACCAGTAAAGTTTAGTAAAAAGAGCACCCCTATACCAAATGCTAAATGGAAAAAAACAAATGTTGAATTCAAACACTCCTTTAGCCACATTGATCTCAAAAATACTATTTATAAATCCAATATTAATAATAGTCAGATCCAATTTAATGAGGATGATTTAAAGTGGGTGGATTTAAAAAAATTAAATAAATATACGGTCACAACGATGAGTAAGAAGGCACTTAATCTGCTTAATTTAATTCAGATCTAATTTTTTGTCTTAATATATCAATCGGTTTGAGTTCGCCTTCAACGTCAAAGTGCCAAAAAGTCCAACCATTACACGCGTTTGCAGACTGAACTTCTGCGCCAATTTGATGAATTGATCCAGAGTTTTTCTCACTAACAACAGAACCATCTGCTCTAACTTTTGCAGAGTATTTTCTTTTTTGATCATATAAAATTGTTCCAGGCTCGATCAGTTTTCGTTCAATTAACCAACCAAAAGGTATTCTTGGTTCAGATTTTTTAGATTGAGTTAATGTTAGTGCATTATTTTCATAAATACTCACTTTTTCAATTCTATTCTTGGCTTCTTTTATATAATTTTTATCTTTTTCAATACCAATGTATTTTCTTCCAAGCCTTTTTGCTACAGCGCCAGTTGTTCCTGTTCCAAAGAAAGGATCAAGTACAAGTTCACCCTGATTTGAAGATGAAACAATTATTCTATGCAATAATCCCTCAGGTTTTTGCGTGGGATGTACTTTCTTTCCTGATTTGTTTTTTAATCTTTCATGGCCACTGCAAATAGGTAAGAACCAGTCTGAGCGCATCTGCATATTTTCATTTAGTGACTTCATCGCTTCATAATTAAATGTATATTTTTTTGAGTTTTTATCTTTACTTGCCCAAATCATAGTTTCATGAGCATTAGTAAATCTTTTTCCTCTAAAATTTGGCATTGGATTTGCTTTTTGCCAAATAACATCATTTAAAATCCAAAAACCTAAATTTTGCATTATGTAACCAATCCTAAATATATTATGATATGAGCCTATCACCCATATACTTCCTGTTGGTTTAAGCACTCTTTTAGCTTCTTTGAGCCAAAGGTCAGAAAAATTATCGTACTCTTCAAAACTTTCGAACTGATCCCATTCATCGTCAACAGCTGAGACTTTGGAATTATTAGGTCGAAGCAACTCTTGATCCAATTGCAAGTTGTAAGGAGGGTCGGCAAAGATTAGATCTATACAATTGTCGGGTAAATTTCTTAACTCCTCAACTGTGTCACCGCATAAAATTTTATTAGTCTTTGCCATAAGACTTTCATCGACCGATTTCATGGTCAGTAATATGATTCAAAATAGAATCGAGGTCAATGATATTTAGAATCAATGACTTAATTTATTTTCTTAATTCAATATATTGTAGATTGGTTTGAAACTTTTTCGATGGATAGGGGTAATTCCATGAGACTTCAGAGCCAAAAGGTGCTCTTTTGTTCCGTACCCTGCATTTTTTTCAAATGAATATTCAGGATATTTGTCAGCAAGATTGGTCATAATCTTATCTCTGTAAACTTTGGCTAGAATTGAAGCTGCAGCAATTGAAATTGATTTACTGTCACCTTTAACAATTGGTTTACATTTTAAATCAACTTTAGGCGTATATATTCCATCAATAAGAGACATTGATGGTACTATTTTTAGAGACTCAATAGCTCTTTTCATTGCAAGTAACGAAGCTTGTAAAATATTTAAATTATCGATTTCTTCTACTGACGCCTCTCCATATGCATAATGACTGTTTAATCTAATTTTTTCTGCAATTATTTCTCTTTTATTTTTTGATATTTTTTTTGAATCTCTAATACCTGCAGGAAGGTTGTTTTTATCCAAAATTACTGCTGCTGCCACTACTGGTCCCGCTAAAGGACCACGTCCTACCTCATCAACACCAGCAACTGGACAATTAAAATTTTTTTCAAAATCCAACAAATTGATTTGATCGTTAAAATTATGATTCAACTTTTTTCTTAAGACTTTTTAAGTCCTCCCACGAATATTTTTTTTGTCCAGGTTGCCTTAATAAAAAAGCAGGGTGGAAAGTGGGTAGGGTGGGATATTTTTTTTTATTAATTTCAATATCTACCCATTTACCCCTAATCTTTGTTATACCTTCAGTATTTCTAATAAGTGCATAAGTCGCTGTTGATCCTAATAGCAATATTGCTTTAGGATTAATCAACTCTATGTGTTTCTTAATCATTGGCAGACACATATCTATTTCTTCATCAGTGGGCCGTCTGTTATTAGGAGGTCTCCAAGGTACAATATTTGCAATATATACCTTTTCTCGATTAAGGTTTATTGCCTCAAGCATTTTATCTAAGAGTTTGCCGCTTCTACCAACAAAGGGTTTTCCTTGAATATCCTCATCATGGCCAGGAGCTTCACCAATAAGCATAATTTCTGATTTTGGGTTTCCATCAGAAAACACCATATTTGTTGCACTTTCGTGAAGCTTGCATTTGTCATAATTTGCCATGAAGTCTTTTAATGAATCTAATGATTCTAGTGAGTTGATAGTTTTTTGATCCTCAATCGATGAGTTATTAACAGATATAGAGCTGCCACTAGTTTTAGATTTTGATGATTTTTTATTTCCGTAGCGATTTTTTGGCTTATTTCCTGTGTTTTCATTCACCCCACTCATCTTTAATTGGTTGAGCTGCTTCAGTGTGTTTTGAACTTTTGCGTTGGTCATAAACAAATTGAATTATAATACCTATAAACTAAATATATAGTTAATAATGGATACTATTCAGCAAAGAGAATCAATGGAGTACGATGTTGTAATCGTGGGTGCAGGTCCCTCGGGCCTTTCAACCGCGATAAAACTCAAGCAAATAAACCCAGAAATTAATGTCTGCATTGTAGAGAAAGCATCTGAGGTTGGCGCTCATATATTAAGTGGAAATGTATTTGAAACAAGAGCTCTTGATGAGCTACTTCCAGATTGGAAAACTCTAGACGGCTGTCCTCTGAAAACAAAAGTTACAAAAGAAAAGTTTTTATTTCTTTTTGAAAAGTCTCACTTTACTGTTCCCTCGTTTTTATTACCACCTGTTCAACATAATAAAGGAAACTACATTGCTAGCCTTGCGAATATGTGTAGATGGCTTGGACAAATCGCTGAAAACTTAGGAGTTGAAATATATCCTGGTTTTGCAGCTTCTGAAATTTTGTACGATGAAGATGGAAAAGTAAGAGGCGTGGCCACAAATGACATGGGACTGGACGTAAATAATGAAAAAAAAGATTCCTATGAGCCTGGTATTGAGCTACACGCAAAAACAACAGTATTTGCTGAAGGGTGTAGAGGCCATTTAGGTAAGCAATTAATAGAGAAGTTTGAACTCGCAAAAAATTCAGACCCACAACAGTACGGAATTGGTTTGAAAGAAATATGGGAAGTACCTGAAGAAAATCATCATGAAGGCTTAGTCTTTCATTCAACCGGTTGGCCCTTAGACAATAAAACCTATGGAGGGAGTTTTGTTTACCATGCAGAAAATAATCAAATATTTTTGGGATATGTAGTTGGACTTGATTATAAGAACCCGTATTTGTCACCTTTTGAAGAGTTTCAAAGGTTTAAAACACATCCTGCAATAAAAAAAATGTTAAGTGGCGGAAAAAGAGTTTCCTATGGTGCCAGAGCATTGATTGAGGGTGGCATACAAAGTCTGCCTCAGATGCACATGCCTGGCGCATTATTAATTGGCTGTGATGCCGGTACGTTAAATATGCCAAAAATTAAAGGAACTCATACTGCCATGAAAAGTGGAATGATTGCTGCTGAAGCTATTAATGAATTTCTTTCGGGTAAGTCCAATGATCTATCTTGTTACGAGACTTTATTCAAAAAGAGTTGGGTTTATAGCGAATTAAAATCTGCTAGGAATGTTAAACCTTTCTTTACAAGGTTTGGAAATATCCTTGGTATTTTACTTACAGGAATCGATCAGTGGTTATTTATGGGAAAGCTTCCTTTTACTCTATCGCATAAACATGCTGATCATGAAACGTTAGAAGATG
Source organism: uncultured Pelagibacteraceae bacterium (assembly GCA_902613805.1). Lineage (GTDB taxonomy): Bacteria > Pseudomonadota > Alphaproteobacteria > Pelagibacterales > AG-422-B15 > CACNXQ01. The sequence continues at coordinate 63,495 of CACMIV010000001.1, read as the reverse complement.
CAAAAGAAGCAAAAAAAATAAATTATCCAAAACCAGATGGCGTTTTAACTTTTGATAGGGCTAGTTCGGTATTTCTTACTGGAACTTATCACACTGAAAATCAACCTGTTCACCTTCAATTGAAGGATAAAGAGTTACCAATTAGTTACACGTTGGAAAAGTTTGATGAGCCTTCTCAAAGGTACTGTCCAGTAGGTGTTTATGAAGTTCATAGAAATGATGATGGTTCAGATCCAAAATTTGTAATTAATAGTCAGAACTGCATACACTGCAAAACATGCGATATTAAAGAACCGTCTCAAAACATAAATTGGGTAACACCAGAGGGTGGCGGTGGCCCAAAATATGCAAATATGTAAAGCATAAGTTTATGCTTATAAGAACAATTATATTTTTACTAATATTTAACATCTCAAGCATTAATCTTCATGCAGCACAATTTATTCCACCTCAAGTGGGTGACTACTTGGTTGCAAAAATTTCAAGCGACTCAAATGACTACAGCACAACCAAGAGATATTATCAAAGGCTGCACAGATCGAATCCAAACGATTTACTTGCTTTAGATAGACTGTTGTTGCTTAGTATCTTGGATGGAGATTTACTTAGTGCAAACAACTACTCTTTTAAACTTGCAAAAGCAGGTTGCGATAAAAATGTGAATTCATGTTGTATGAATAATCAATCACCACAAGGTCATCTTGTTAATGGGATTTCTTACCTGAACTCTTATAAGCCAGGTTTTGCTGATCAGAGTTTTGCTAGTATTTGGAGAGGGAATTTATCTGATAGCACGTTTGTAAGACTTCTCAGAGCTTGGGTATGGGCCGACAGTGATACGGTAGATAAAAGTATGGCGCTAATCGATTTAATTTCCACAGGCGAACATCAACACCTAACACTTGTGCATAAAGCTCTAATTTATGACTATGCTAATGAGATTGAATTAGCGGAAGTTTTTTATGACCAATCTTTATCAATACAAAGAGATTTATACGTTTTACGTCTATATTATAATTTTCTACATCGAAATAATTTGACTGAGAAGAAAAATGCTTTTGCAGATGAGTTTTTGTCTTCATATGATGAAGAATTTCAAAATAAATTTTTAACTTCAAATAAAAATAGGATGATTCAAAACCCTCTTCAAGGAATAGGAGTGGTTTTATTTAATTCACAACTATTGATTGAGGATTTAAATGAAGAACTCGCACACATGTTATATCAACTAGCAATTGATACTTCTCCTAATTTACATGAGATCAAGTATATATTTGCTTCTTTTCTTAATCAGTTGGAAAATCATGATAAAGCAAGAGAGGTGCTGAGTTATATACCAAAGAAGCATTATCTAGGTAATTTTGCTGCAATTCAAATTTCAGATGCATATAGCTACGAGGGCAACAATGATAAAGCAATTCAAAATTTAAATGCATTTGTCGAAGTTGATGATAGCTTTGAAGCATACCTTTCACTTGGAAATTATCACCGCTATGAAAAGAATTGGTCTGATGCAATCGATAATTACGATCATGCATTAAAGCTTGGTAAAAAATTTGATAAAGAAAATATTTGGGAAGTTTACTTTAATATTGGAATTGTTCATGAGCGTTCAAAAAACTGGAACTTAGCTGAAAAGAATTTAAAAAGATCATTGAAACTATCTGAAGATCAAGCAGATGTTCTGAATTATTTAGGTTATTCCTATATCGATATGGATCAAAATATCACTGAGGCCAAAGTCATGATAGAACAAGCAATGGAATTGAAACCAAACGATCCATACATAGTTGATAGCCTCGCCTGGTATTATTTTAAAGTTGGTAAGTATAATGAAGCCCTGTCTTTGTTAGAGTTTTCTTTAGATATGATGCCATACGATCCAACTGTAAATGATCATTATGGCGATGTACTCTGGAAGCTGGGAAATGAACTTGAGGCACGTTTTTATTGGCAGAAAGCCATAGATTTGGATCAGGAAAATATATTTAAGGATAAAGTTAGAATCAAACTACTTAAAGGAATCTAAGTACGTTGTTGAATATAATTAAATCCTACGCAAAAATAAATCTTTTTTTATATGTAGTAAACAAATTTGATACTGGTTTTCACGAATTAAACTCAGTGTTATCAAGGATTGATCTTTATGATGAGATTAGAATAAAAGATGATAGTTCATTTAGTATCTCATATAATGGCCCTTACGGAGACCAAGTAGGATCCGATGATAATGTTACTAAATTATTTAATTATTTAATTGATAAAAACTATTTAAAGCATAAATCATTTGCTATTCATGTTGTAAAAAATATACCAGTGGGATCGGGTTTAGGTGGCGGTTCGTCAAATGTCGCAGAAATAATTAAATATTTAATAAGATCTGATTTGTTAGATAATTTAATTTCAACTGAAATTGCAAGAGATCTTGGATCAGACATTGAATTTTTTATTGGTGAGGGATCTGCACTGATTTCTGGAAAAGGAAATGTTGACCGAAGGTTAAAAATCAATTCAGATAAGCATTTTCTGATTGTATTTCCAAATATTCAAAATAGCACTAAGGAAATTTTTAATAAACATTCTAATTTAAGTGGGGAAAAATTCTCGTACAATAATGATATTAACTTAGATGGAATTTTAAAAGGTACGTCAAATGAATTGGAAAAAACGGCACTTGTTGCTAATCAAGAAATGACAAAAGTAAGAGAATATTTAGATAATGATATAAATTGTAAATATGAAAGAATGACCGGAAGTGGCTCTGCATATTTTGCTGTTTATGAAGATAAACAAAAGGCAGAGGAAGCAATTCAGAGGATATCTGAAGAACACCCTAATTGGTGGACATATTTAACGAGGTTAATATAAAGATTGCAAAATCTTTTTCTTAAATTAAATAATTATATAGTATTGGGGCGTGGCCAAGCGGTAAGGCACCGCTTTTTGGTAGCGGCATTCGGAGGTTCGAATCCTCCCGCCCCAGCCAATTAGGGTTAAAAATATGAGTAATTTTTTAAGTAAGTATAAATCAGTATACGATGTCTTTTTAGATAATTGGGGCTATCAGAACCATTTTGTAGCATATTTAGAGTCTTTAATGAGACAAGAAACACTTTTACCAACACATATTAAAGAGATGATTTTTGCCTATGTCTCAGGATTAAATGGTTGTGGGTACTGCAAGAATATTCATGCTGAAATATCAAAGAAAATTTTGAGAGACAAGAATGATCTAGATTTTATAAACGATATTGAACAATCACAAATAGAGGATAAGTATAAGCCAATTCTAAAATTATCCCACAAAGTAAATGAAGATATTCACTCAATCACTGAAGAAGATGTAACTGCTATTTTAGATAATGGTTTTGATGAAAAAGTTATATCTGAAATTATCTCTATTTGTTCTGCTGCACAATTTATGAATACCGTGGTTGTTGCCCACCAAATAAAGCCTCTTGATCAAGTTCAGAATGTTGCGTCAGCGAAAATGATGATTGAGAAAGGTTACGATGGCCTTGCAGAATTTATGTTAAAAAGACGCAATAAATAATTTAAAGAAATTTGAATAAACTTAGCCCAAGATAAAAAGCTATAACCGTTAATGTAAATGTTGCAAACAGATATAACAGTGAAGCTAAAATTTCTCCGTTGCTGAATAATTGATAAAAATCTAAATTAAAAGTTGAAAAGGTCGTGAAACCTCCTAAAAAACCAATTGTTAAAAACATTTTTATATTTTGAGAAACATTAACTTTGTCTGCAAAATAACTGACGACAAATCCCATTAAAAATGCCCCTAGAACATTGACGACTATTGTTCCAAACGGAAATGAACTTAAAAATAATCGATTAGTCTGTTCACTGATAAGAAAACGCAATAAAGCTCCTAAGCCTCCACCTAAAAAAATGGATAACAAAATACTCATCAGTTCATACCCACCAAATGAGCCATTAATCCAAAGTGATCACTTGGAAAAAATTTATTTTTTTTTGTGCCGACAAGGTTACATTCAATTGGATGACCCAGACCATTAGGTCCAGGTTTACCCAAAAATATGTAATCAATTCGTCGATTATATTCTAAAGTTTTTTTTGCCCAATCATTGCTGTTTGACCAAGTGTAACCAGGATCGTTTCTATTTGTTAATTTCCATACATCTCTTAAAACGATATCGTTCACGGGCTTAGTTAAACCAGTAATCATTCTAATTTCATCACTTTCTGGATCCGCATTGAAATCGCCACACAAAATTATAGGGAATTTTGATTGTTCTAATTTACTAATGTATTCTATTATTTGCTTTACTTGATCTTCTCTTACTTGCTGATGTTCATATTTATAATTAAGGTGAGTGCAAATAACGTTAATCGTCTCACTTTTATATTTTAATGAGAGATGAAGCAAAAATCTTTTTTCATCTTTCTCTGCTTCAGTTTCAAACATTACAGTATGATGAGAATTGATTGGGAATTTAGTAATGATTGCATTTCCAAACGCAACACCATCAAATTCAAATGATTTTTCAAAGATATAGTTATACCCAAGTTGATCTGCGATTATTTTAGCCTGACTTTCATCAGTTTCTTCCCACACTTCTTGTAGACACAAAATATCTGGACAAGAATTATTGATTTCAGAAATGATTAGATTTTCTCGTTCTTTATAGTTTTCAAATTTCCACCATACGTTCCAGGTTAAAAGCTTAATTATCTCAGTGTTTAAATCAATTGAACTTGCATCTGGATCAGGAAATGATTTATCACTCATTTTTAAGGAAATGCTACCATGATTTGTTCTGCAACATACGCTGGTTTGTCTTGTCCTTCAATTTCGAGAGTAGCCTCACTGATTACCTGCGTTCCGCCGTTATCCAATTTATTTACCTCTTTAATTTTTATTCCCATTCTCACACGGGAATTAACTGGGACCATATTAATAAATCTTACTTTGTTTAAGCCATAATTAATCATCATTTTGGCCCCTGTAATTGTCCAGATTTTACCAGCCAACGGTACTGATAGAGAAAGGCTTAAGAAACCATGTGCAATTGTGCTTTTAGTAGGAAGTTCTTTTTGGGCTTTTTCTTCATTAACATGAATCCACTGATGATCATCAGTTGCATCGGCGAATAAATTTATTCTATTTTGATCAATTGACATCCAATCTGAATGCCCCATATCTTTACCATTATAATTTTCTAAATCCTTTACATCCACACTTTGCATAGTATACCTCCAAAATTATTAATTATATCTTGAGAATATTATCTAATTAAAAAGATTATTGAAGTTTTATAATGAAAAATATTGATAAATCCATTAATTATAAATTCAAGTGAAGCATGAACGATAATCCAGTAAATTTAAAAGGACTAGAAACAATTTATAGTTTCAGCAAAAAAAATAAGCAATCACTGCCGCCTGTAGAAAAATGGAACCCTCCATTTTGTGGTGATATTGACATGAAGATTTTAAGAAATGGAAAATGGTTTTACATGGGCTCTGAAATAAAAAGACCTGCGATGGTTAAACTTTTCTCAAGCATATTAAGATTAGATGAAGATGCATGCTACTACTTAGTTACACCCGTTGAGAAAGTTAGAATTCAGGTTGAAGATGCACCATTTGTTGCTGTGTCCCTTAATAAAGTTGAGATAAGTAGTAAAACTGGTTATCTATTTAAAACAAATCTCAATGAAGAAATTCTTCTCTCTAAAGAGAATCCATTAACAATTAAAATTGGAGAAAATTCAGAACCGTCACCTTATATCCTGATCAGAAAAAATCTCCATGCACTTTTATCCAGATCAGTTTTTTATGAATTAGTGGATCTTGCAGAGGAGAAGATAGTTGATGATAAAAAATGCTTAGTTATAGAAAGTATGGGTGAATGTTTCAACATTCATGAAGTTGAAAAAGAATGATGCCCTTAGATAAATTGAGGGATTTATTTGATGGTCCAGAGAAGATATCTCATGAGTATTTTGAAATACTTACAAATGATTTTTTAACAAGACATCATCACCCTCTTGCAGAAGCTGAAAAAGATAAAGCTAAACTAAATCCATCAGCTGTACTTGTACCCATATGTTATTCAAATAATGAAGTAAAAATATTATTAACTAAAAGACTGGATAATTTAAAAGATCATGCAGGACAAATTAGTTTTCCTGGAGGTAAAATTGAAAAAAATGATACGTCTCCAATAGAAACTGCTTTACGAGAAGCTAACGAAGAAGTTGGTTTAAGGTCTGATGATGTAAATGTGTTAGGAAATCTTGATGTATATATAACTGGCACAGGATTTAGGATCATGCCAATTGTATCTATAGTATCTGATTACTCCTATCTAAAGGCAAATCAAAATGAAGTGGATGAAATATTTTTTCTCCCCTTAGAATTCTTAATGGACTCAAACAATCATAAGAAAGAAAGTGCCACATATGAGGTAAACAATAAAAAATATGAATATGACTATTACGTTTTACCTTATAAAGATTACAATATCTGGGGAGCAACTGCTGGAATGTTGATTAATCTTTATCAAATTCTAAAATAATATAAATAATCTGTCTTATGAGTAGATTTTCATCAATCCTAGAACAAAACGGTGTTGCGCAAGTTTTTGATCTTTTTGAAACATATCAAAAAAATAGTATTTATGTTGTTGGGGGCTCTATCAGAGACGCACTTTTAAATAGGGAAATCACAGATATTGATTTTGCTACTTCTTTGAAGCCAAAGACTATTACAGAAATACTCAATAAAGAAAATATTAAATTTATTGATGTAGGAATAGATCATGGAACGGTTACAGCAATAATTAATGAAAGAAAGTTTGAAATTACAACTTTTAGAAACGATATTTTTACTGATGGAAGACATGCTCAAGTCTCATTCTCAAATAGTTTAGAGGAAGATGCTCTAAGGAGAGATTTTACCATAAATGCAATGTATTTAGATAAAAGTGGAAATTTAATAGACCCTAAAGATGGTAAAACAGATTTAGAAAACAGAGTCGTTCGTTTCATTGGAAATCCAGATGAAAGAATAAAAGAAGATTACCTTAGAATACTAAGGTATTTTCGTTTTTTAGCATTATTTGGCGATATATTTCCTGACGCAGAGGTGATGAAAACAATAAAAGCAAATCTTGATAAGTTATCAGTTGTTTCTAAGGAAAGGCAATGGAATGAATTAAAGTCAATTCTAAGTCTAAATGCTCCAAATAATGCAATTTCTGCAATGAGTGAAATAGGTTTGCTTGATGTTTATTTTGATGGCACTAGCATAAATGATGCATTTGTAAATTTAATTGAAATAGAAAGTAGAATATCCCTTTCAATTGATCCAATATTGAGATTAAGCACTCTAATTGAAAACTCATTGGATAAAGCGAATACTATCATAAAAAAATTACCTTTATCAAAATCAGACTCTACTGACTTATTGAAATTAAGCACACTGAATAAAAAAATCGTTTCTTACATGTCAATGAAAGAAGTCAGATATTTACTTTATCTATTAGGTCGTGACGGTTTTCAAAAACAAATACTTGTCAATTGGGCTAAGGATACAAATAATAAAAATGAAGTAAATTGGAGATCTCTATATGAAGTTGCTCAAAGCTGGAAGAAGCCATCTTTTGCTCTAACAGCCAAAGATGTAATAAACATGGGAATATCTCAAGGCCCAATGGTTGGAGACATCTTAAAAGAGGTTGAAGACTGGTGGGCTGAAAATGATTTTATTGACGATAAGTTTTCATTAATTGAGAGGCTTAAAGCAATCGTTCAATCAAAAAAATAATTTTTTTTATTTATATAAAATTTTCTTAATCTCGTAGTTTTTCTCTCCTTTTGGGGTTGAAACTGATACGAAATCGCCTTTTTCTTTTCCAATTAATGCTTTAGCAACAGGTGATCTGTAAGACAGCAGACCCGATTCAATATCTGCTTCATCATCACCAACAATTTGAAACTTTGTCTTTGTATCATTATCAATGTCTTCAACTTCAACAGTTGCACCAAAGACTACAGTTTTTTGATTTTTAGGAATATTTGAAATATCAATGATTTCTGCATTAGCTAATAGTAATTGAATTTCCTGAATACGACCCTCAATGTGACCTTGTTCCTCTTTTGCCGCATGGTACTCTGCGTTTTCCTTTAAATCTCCGTGCTCTCTCGCCTCCGCAATGGCTTGAATTACTTTTTGCCTTTTATTATTTATCAAATCGCTTAATTCATCTTGAAGTTTTTTTGCGCCATTTGATGTAATTGGTTCAGTTTCCATTTTTATTTCCATTTAGCATTAGGAGGCATTGACATTAAAATTGCATCAATATTACCACCGGTGTTTAAGCCAAATTTTGTTCCTCGATCGTATAAAAGATTATATTCCACGTACCTCCCACGTTTCAATAACTGAATTTCTTTATCTTTTTTTGTGAACTTTTCATTCATTTTTTGGCTTATTATGTCTCTTACAATATCATTAAAAGTTAAGCCAACGTCCTTAACAAAATCAAAATCTTTTTTCCAATCATCCATTTTATAGTCAAAAAATATTCCGCCAATTCCTCTTATTTCTTTTCTGTGGGGTAAATAGAAATATTCATCACACCATTTTTTATAATTTTTGTAATAAGATTTATTATGATTTTCACACATTGTTTTTAATTTATTATGAAATTGTTTCTTTAATTTAGCGTCTTTAAAACATGGAGTGGCGTCAATACCGCCACCAAACCAATTTTTACCCGTTATTATGTGCCGAGTATTGAAATGTAATGCAGGAACCTTTGGATTTGCTGGGTGAAGTACTACAGATACTCCTGTGGACCAAAATTTTTTATTCTTTTCAGTTCCTGGAATTTGTTTTGCAAATTCTTTTGGAAAGGTACCTATTACATTTGAAAATGCTATACCGCCTTTTTCGATTACATTTCCCTTAATTATTCTATATTCACCTTTTTTCCATTTATTAGTTTTGAACACTGCTTTTGATCCATTTTTTTTTTCGAGTTCAAGTACAGTCTCACAGATTAGATCCTGCAATCCCTTGAACCATGATTTAGTTATCTTTTTTTTATTTAACATTTCAAAATAGTTTTAACTGTCTGTTTGCCTCAGAAATAACTATAGCTGAAGACACGGCAACATTTAAAGATCTTGCGGAACTGTTCATTGGTATTCTTATTATTTGGTCAGATTGTTTGTGAACGTAATCTGGTACTCCCGCACTTTCTCTTCCAACAATTAAATTATCATTACCCTTAAATTCAAATTCATAGTGACTAAGTTTTCCTTTTGTAGACAAAAGTATTTTTCTTCCTTTTCTATTTTTCTCGTAGTGCTTCCAATCGTCAAACTCTGTCAAATTAATATTTCTACCATAGTCCATTGCAACTCTGCTTAGAGATTTTTCCGACATTGCAAATGAGGCTGGATGAATGATATCAATATTGACGCCGAAACAAGAGCAAATCCTCACCATTGCTCCAGTATTTTGAGGTATATCAGGTTCAAAAATTGCTAAGTTCATCTAATTGATATTTTATAACTTTTTAATCCTAATATATGCGTCATCATGACACAATTTTTAGCACTTCAGATTGTCTTTTTCCCTTAAAAAACGACGATTTACAAGTATATTAGCAATATAACTCAAGGATATTAAGTTGTCAGAAAAACAAGTTACAAGAAGAAATTTTCTTTATGTCACTACAGGTGCATTTGCAGCTGCGGGAGCCGCTTCATTAGCATGGCCTTTCGTTGACCAAATGAACCCTGATGCATCAGTTAAAGCGTTAGCATCAACTGAGATTGATCTAAGGCCCATAATACCTGGACAAAGCATTACTGTGATGTGGAGGGGTAAACCGGTATTTATTAGAAGACGAACACAGGCTGAAATTGATGAGGCAAAGAAAGTGAATTTAGCTGATTTACCGCACCCAGAGGAAGATAGCGATCGAGCACAAAATCCTGAATGGCTTGTTATGGTTGGAATTTGTACCCATCTTGGATGTGTGCCGCTTGGACAAAAAGGTGATTATAATGGTTGGTTTTGTCCATGTCATGGTTCCCATTACGATACCTCTGGAAGGATAAGAAAAGGTCCTGCGCCTACAAATCTTGAAATTCCGGATTATGTATTCTTAAACGAAAGTACTATAAAAATTGGATAAAAACTAATGAGCGAAAATTACGTACCTAAATCAGCAGTTGGAAAATGGTTTAACGACCGTCTTCCACTTTTAAACTTAATTTATGGACATTTACTGCCTTACCCAACTCCTAAAAATCTTAACTATTGGTGGACTTTTGGTGGCATCTTAACTTTTTGTCTTGTCACCCAAATTATTACAGGGCTTGTTTTAGCTATGCACTATGTTGCTGACGCTGATTTGGCTTTTGCAAGTGTGGAGCACATTATGAGAGATGTTAATTATGGGTGGTTACTTAGATACATACATTCAAATGGTGCATCTCTGTTCTTTATGGCTGTGTATATTCATATGGCAAGATCAATTTTTTATGGATCGTATAAAGAACCTAGAGAATTAATCTGGATTATTGGCGTATTCATATTTTTACTCATGATCGCTACTGCCTTTATGGGATATGTACTTCCGTGGGGCCAAATGAGTTTCTGGGGAGCAACAGTTATAACAAATTTATTCAGTGCAATACCTTTAGTGGGTGAGTCAGTAACTAATTGGTTATGGGGGGGTTATGCCGTTGGTAGCCCACTTTTGACTAGATTTTTTACTTTACATTATCTAATGCCATTCCTAATTTTTGCCCTTGTTATACTTCATGTCTGGGCACTACACGTACCAGGTAATAATAATCCAGAGGGTATTAATGTTGTACAAGGTTCCCAAGACACAGTGCCTTTCCACCCGCATTATGTAGTTAAAGATATGTTTGCACTTGTAGTATTCCTCATAGTTTTCGCGGGCTTTGTTTTCTTTGTCCCTAATTTACTTGGACATACTGACAATTATATTGAAGCTAACCCATTACAAACTCCAGAACACATTGTCCCAGAATGGTATTTCCTTCCATTCTATGCGATCCTAAGAGCTGTTCCAGATAAGCTTGGTGGAGTAATTTTAATGATATCTGCAATTGCTATTTTAGCATTTTTACCTTGGCTCGATACTTCGAAAGTTAGATCTGCAAAATATAGGCCTCTCTACAGACAATTTGTATGGCTTTTCTTTGCAAATGTAATATTGCTTGGTTATCTAGGGGCTCAGACCGCTGATGGTCTATTTCTGATTATCGGAAGAATAGCAACTGTTTATTATTTTGCACATTTTATAATTATATTACCATTACTTGGTTATATTGAAAAAACTAAACCTTTGCCCAAGAGCTTGAGTGAACCTGTGCTTTCTCCTGAAGAACGACAGATGAAGGCTGCTGCCTCAGGTGCTAGTGCATAGCTACAGGTAAATGAAGATTAGTAAAAATTTATTTGCAACTTTTTTATTGCTCCTTTGTTTCAGCATCACTCAATTACACGCCGCTGGTGAAATGAAAGAACCTATGCATCCTGATTGGTCATTTGAAGGACCATTAGGTAAATTTGAGAGAGCGTCACTTCAAAGAGGTTATCAAGTTTATACCGAAGTCTGTTCAGGATGTCATTCAATGAACCTTTTAAGTTATAGAAATCTAATTGAAGAAGGTGGCCCTGAATTCAGCGAGTCTCAAGCTAAAGCAATGGCTGCAGCTTTTGAAGTGAAAGCTGCTCCAAATGCCGATGGAGAAGTTGAAATGCGTCCTGCAATATTATCTGACAAGTTTGTTAGTCCGTATGAGAATGAGCAACAAGGAAGAGCTGCAAACGGCGGAGCCTATCCCCCAGATTTATCTGTAATGGTTAAGGCACGACATGGTGGAGCAGACTATTTGTACTCTTTATTGTTGGGTTATGTTGATGCACCAAGTGATATTAAACTTGATGATGGTGTTTATTACAATGAGTACGCAAAAGGACAAAAGATAGCAATGCCTCAAGTATTGTATGAGGATGCTGTAGTGTACACAGATGGAACAACTGCGACGCCAGAACAAATGGCACGTGATGTCACAATGTTTCTTACATGGGCAGCTGAACCAAAGCTTGAGGCGAGAAAAAGAATCGGTTTTAAGGTAATTTCATACTTATTAATTCTTTCCGTACTACTCTACTTCACTAATCGACAAATTTGGAAAGATACTCATTAGTCTATTTTCTAAAAATAATTGATTTTCAATTATTTAAAATAATAATTTTAAGTAGATTATCAATATCCTTATCCACAGAAACATTTTATCGATCTCGATTACTTCATTTTGTTAATGTAAATTAGATTCTTACTAAACGGAGGAATTGAATGTTAGAAAATATTTTTAAATTAAAAGAGAACGGTACAAGTGTAAAAACTGAGTTACTGGCAGGTTTAGCCACGTTCTTAACAATGGCATATATTATTGTCGTTAATCCAGCCATCTTGTCTACTGATGGAACTGGTATGGATTTTGGGGGTGTATTTGTTGCCACAATCATTGCTGCTGTAGTTGGCTGTTTAATAATGGGCCTATGGGCTAATTGGCCAATTGCCCTAGCGCCTGGAATGGGTTTAAACGCTTTCTTTGCTTTTGGAGTCGTATTTGGGATGGGTTATACTTACCAGCAGGCTCTTGCAGCAGTGTTTATTGCAGGGATAGTATTTTTAATTTTATCTGTAACACCAGCACGTCAGTGGATAATAAATAGCATACCAAAAAGTATGAAGTTTGGCGTAGGGGCGGGCATAGGCTTGTTCTTAGCAATCATAGGATTAAAAAATGCCGGTGTGGTTGTTGATAATCCCGCAACTCTAGTTGGTTTAGGTGATGTAAGTTCAATGCCTGTAATATTAGCTGCCGTCGGATTCGCAATTATGGCAATTTTAGATAAGCGCGGTGTTCCAGGATCAATTATCATAGGTATACTTGCAGTAAGTATTATTGCTTGGGTAAGCGGTGTAAGCGCAATTGATGGAGTTGTGGGATCAGTCCCACCAGCTGTTCATGCGTTCTCAATGGACTTTAGCCTTGTAGCAACGGCAGGTTTTATTGGTGTCGCATTTGCCTTTCTTTTTGTAGACTTTTTCGATACCGCCGGAACTCTTACTTCAGTTGCTAATTTAACTGGTAAAGTTGACCAAGACGGAAACGTTGATGGGATAGGTAGAGCAGTTTTAGCAGACTCCACCGCTACAACAATTGGTGCATTAGTTGGAACTTCCAATACTACATCATACATTGAATCTGGAGCTGGTGTTAAAGAAGGTGGGCGAACAGGACTTACAGCGGTTGCTGTTGCAGTTCTTTTTGCAATCTGTTTATTTTTAGCACCATTAGCTCAAAGTATTCCTGCATTTGCAACTGCTCCAGCTCTAGTGTTTGTTGCAACATTCTTTTTGAAAAACCTAAGGGATATAGAATGGGATGATGTTAGTGAATATGCTCCAGCTGTGTTGGCGGCAGTTTTGATGCCTCTTACATTCAGTATTGCTCATGGGATTGCACTTGGTTTTATAGCTTATGTTGTAATTAAAGCACTAAGTGGTAGACATGAGGATCTGAATGCTGGTTCGATAGTAATTGGAGTATTATCGGTACTATACTTTATCTTCTAGTTTAGTTAATGATTGGCTTTGTCTTCCTCATCCCAGGGGAAGACAGGCCAAGTTTCTTGAGTAATTTCCTCGACATATGTATCAGCTAGAGGCAGACCTCTTGGTTTCGCATATATTACAGCTAAGTGCATATTAGGCATGTACTCCTTTAGCGCTTTAGCGGTACCACCTTTATCAACAATATCATCTATGACGAGAACAACCTCATCAGTTTTTGGAGCTCTGTGAACAATTGCTTTTCCAGCCTCTCTATGGATATAACTTTGTATGGAAACAATATCTACGTCCTGAATTCCAAGAGTGTAAGCGACAACTGAAGCAGGTACAAATCCACCTCGAGAGACAACAACCATTTTATCAAATTTAATGTTTTTTTCTTTTATGAGATGCGCAAGCTTAACTGCTTTTTCGTGCATTTTCTCATATGAAGGAAATTCTAGTTTATGGTCCATGGTTAATTATTAAATAAAAAATGCATTACGTCACCATCTTGTACTACATAATCCTTACCTTCGCTACGCATCTTTCCAAGTTCTTTCGCTTTTAACTCTCCTTCACAATCTAAATAATCTGCATATGATATTGTTTCTGCTCTAATAAAGCCCTTTTCAAAGTCTGTGTGAATTTTTCCTGCAGCTTTTGGTGCAGTAGTGCCATTTTCAATTGTCCATGCCCTTGTTTCTTGTTCGCCAGTTGTGAAATAAGTAATTAAGTTAAGAGTCGAATATCCAGCTTTTATAACCTTATTCAAGCCAGACTCATCCAATCCTAGACTTTCAAGATAATCTTTTTGATCGTCTTCATTTAGAGACGAGATTTGTGACTCAATTTCTGCTGAAATCTTAATTAATTTAGAATTTAGAAAATTTTCAATTTTTAAAGTTATTTCATTACCTTCAATTATTGAATTTTCATCAACATTACATATATAAATTGTTGGCTTGATTGTTATAAAGTTGAACTCTTTTATATGCGCTAAGACTTCATTTAAATTCTTCATTAAAATAGCAGGCTGACCTGACTCCAAGTGTTTAAGTAGATGGTTCAAAGCCTCTGTTTTTAATTTGGCTTCTTTGTCGCCTTTTTTTACTAGTTTTTCTAATCCTTTATTTATTTTTTCGAGTTGTTCGATGTCGGATAGAACTAATTCAGTATTTATCGTTTCAATATCATCAACAGGATCAATTTTATTGTTTACATGAGTAATATTAGTATCTTCAAAACAGCGAACCACATGGATAACTGCATCTACTTCTCTAATATGAGATAAAAATTTATTTCCGAGTCCCTCTCCTTTAGAAGCACCTTTAACTAAACCCGCTATATCGTAAAAACTAAGAGATGTTGGTATTGTTTTTTTTGATTTTGCTAAATTTGATAGAGTTTCTACTCTTGCATCAGGTACTATTACAGTTCCCTCATTTGGTTCAATGGTACAAAAAGGGTAGTTTGCTGCTTCAGCGGCTATTTTCTTTGTTAATGCATTGAACAATGTTGATTTTCCAACATTTGGCAATCCAACAATTCCACACTTAAATCCCATGATCGATTATTTTAAATTATTAATAAATTTGGATTTTTCTCCATCCAATAATATTTTTATATTTTTAGACATTTTTATATTTAATTCATTAATAACTTCTAACTCACTTTTTTTAAAATTACTTAATACATGTTTATTAACCATTTCTTTATTGCCTGGATGATTTATACCGATTCTTATTCTATTATAATTTTTCCCAATTGTACTATCTATTGATTTGAGCCCATTATGACCTGCGGAAGAACCCCCCAACTTGATTTTTATTTTTCCTAGAGTGATATCTAGATCATCATGAATAACATAAGTTAAATTTGATTTAATTTTGAAAAAGTTTAAAAAAGTTGCAATACTATTGCCACACTCATTCATATAATCATTGGATTTAAAGGTGTATATTTTTTTCTTTCCAATAAGAAACGATGCCAACTCCCCATCAAATTTCTTTTCTCTAATTGCATCATCATGATCTTGTAAAAGATGATCGATAAATAAATAGCCCACATTATGTCTATTATTTTTATGCTTTGTGCCAGGATTCCCTAATCCAATTAATGCAATCATATGATTGAAGATATATAAATATCAAAATAGGTAAAAGAAAAAGTGTTATTCTTTATCTTTGTTTTCTTCTTTGTTATCAGCCTCAGGAGCTGCATCTTTTTTATCTTCAGTATCAGCACCCTCAGTAGCTTCACCTTCAGCAGCCTCACCTTCTGCAGGAGCTTCAGGTTCTTTTACAACAGTAGGTGCAGCAACAGATGCTACAGTAAAATCTCTATCACTAATTGTTGGAGAAATTCCGTCACCTAAATTTGCAGCAGAAATTCTGATTGTGTCACCTATTTCTAAACCCTCTAAATCGAAAACTATTTCTTCAGGTATATTATTAGCAGGGCAACTTAGTTGAACGGTACGTCTATTAACATTTAGAACACCGCCTCGTTTTAATCCAGGTGATAACTCTTCATTTATAAACCTAGTAGGAATGTCTAGAGTAATTTTCGAGTCTGCAGCTAGTCTTAAAAAATCAATATGTATAGGTTGATCAGAAAGTGGATCAAATTGAACCTCTCTTGGAATTGCTAAGCTTTTCTTTCCATCAATATTAAGTGAAAATATTCTAGTTAGGAAACCACCAGAATTGATCTCTTTTTGAACTGTAATCTTATCTAATGAAATATTTACAGGGTTTTCACCTAAACCATACATAACCGAAGGAATCTTACCTGCAGCTAGTACTTTTTTTACAGCGGATTTACCAGATCCATCCCTGATTTCAGCGTTTAAATTACTTTCTTTGCTCATAACGATGAGGTTGGTATTAAATTAAAATTACCTATATGGCAAGTATATAAATTAAAATTCAAATAGACTTGATACTGAGCTCGCCTCGGATATTCTCTTAATTGCCTCACCCAATAAATCTGAGATACTAATCGACCTAATTTTCTCACAAGCTTTTAATTTTTCCTGATTATTGATTGAATCTGTAATTACTAGTTCAGTCAATTTTGATGCACTAATTTTTTCTAGGGCTTTACCTGTTAATACTCCGTGCGTAACATAAGAAGTGATACTGGTAGCTCCTAAATCTATAATTTTGTCAGCTGCATTACAAATTGTTCCCGCTGAGTCAATGATATCATCTAGAATAATACAATCTTTTCCTTTTACGTCTCCAATGATATTCATTACTTCACTTTCACCTGCTCTGGGTCTTCTTTTATCAACAATAGCAATTGAGGCTCCGATCTTATTTGCAATTGCTCTCGCCCTCACAACTCCACCAATATCGGGAGAAACTGCAACTAGATTACTAATTTCATATTTTTCTTTTATGTCTTTTGAAAATACTGGACCTGCAAATAAATTATCTGTTGGTATGTCAAAAAACCCCTGTATCTGTTCAGCATGAAGATCTAAAGTAAGTACTCTGTCTGCTCCAGCAGTTGTTATTAAATTTGCAACTAATTTTGCCGAGATAGGGGTTCTTGGCCCTGGTTTTCTATCTTGACGTGCATATCCATAATAAGGGATCACAGCAGTAATCCTTTTAGCTGAAGCTCTTTTAAGTGCATCTATCATCACCAGCAGTTCCATTATATTGTCATTCGCTGGATAAGATAGAGACTCCATTACGAATACATCTTCACCACGAATGTTTTCTTTAATTTCTACATAAACTTCATCATCAGCAAATCTTGTAATAGAAGCATTTGTAAGGTTTTCGCCAAGATATTCTGCGACGCTCTTAGATAAAGGTAAATTGCTGTTTCCTGCAATAATTCTCATAATTTATCTGTCTTTTATAACAATTGTTGAAATCATTCTACCATAATCGGTTATATTTTTTTTATAATTTCTTCGATAGCTAAAACATAATGTTTCTTCGCTGAAAGTATCGACATCAACAATTTCGTGGTTAGTAATTTGCTCGTCAGAAAGTATCTTGAGAATGAATTCAGTAAGCGAAAACAGATATCTATTATTATGATTTTTTTGAAAAAATCTTGCATTATCTTGATCTTGTTTGATGAAGTTTTTGTAAAAAGGTAATCTTACCTCATAGGATTTTTGTCTTATACATGGGCCAATACTGCAGCGTATATTATCTCTCTTTCCGCCAAGCTTGGTTATTTGTAAAATTGTATTTTGAATTATGCCATTCAAGGCACCTTTCCAGCCTGCATGACAAGCTCCTATTATTTCATTTTTCACTTCATAAAATAATAATGGAGCACAATCAGCCGTTAATACTGATAAGATTTTATTATTTTCTTTAGTTACAATCCCGTCACATTTTAAAATTTCAGACTTATTGCTTCTATCTAAAACTATTGCATTAGAAGAGTGTGTTTGATGCATAGTAATAATATCAGACTTTTTTAAACCGTAATATCTAGAAATAGCGACTAAATTTTCTTCAATAGCACCATTCTCATCTTTTGATCCTTTTCCACAATTTAATGATTTATATCTTCCTTGCGAAACACCACCCAATCTTGAAAAGAAACAATGATCTATATTTGAGAGATTTTTTGTAAAAAACATTAAATATTAATTTCCAAAACTTTAAATAAATTTCCCATATATTCTCTTTTGGTAAGTATTGCCAACTGTTCCTTTATTTGCTTTTCTTTCTTTGGGTTTTTCTTAATTAAGATATTAGCTCGATCGAAAATTCCATTTTGCCGAAGGAAATTAGATTGAGTATTTATTATAAAGTCATCAATTTTATTTTCTTCTAAAATATTTTGCAGGTTATTAAAGTCTACATGATATGTGATATCTTGATTACCTGGATTATCAAGAAAATTGGTTTTTTTATTTGATCTAATCGACTGAAGCGTGCTTATCTTAGGTAGATTAATATATCCGTAATCAATTAGTAAGAAAAAACCATTATTCATAAGCAAGAAATTGATCAATTCCCGAAAGATTAAATTAGTCTCAGGAGAAAATTCAATTACCTCGAGATGTTTAAGATCTTGCATATTTTTTACAAATTTAGAAATATCTGGTCTCGGCTTAATAAAGTCAAATCTTAGACAATCCTTTTGATCCAATTTAATAACTGTTTCATAAATATTTCCGTTCCTACTCACTAATTGGCGCGTAGGTATCGCATCAAAAAACTCATTTGCAATTATTATTGAAAATTCATTGGGATATGAATTGAAATTTTTATGTATCTTACAATTAGGATAGGTATTTTTTAGATTTTGAATATAGAATTTATTAATTTCATTAAAGTGAATTGTATACTCGACATTTTCATCTAATAAAGCATTGAGTACTCTAGTGATATCGTTTATCAGAGCGCCTCTTCCTGGTCCAAGTTCAATTAAATTAAACTTTTTTATGTTTCTTGCATGA
Source organism: uncultured Pelagibacteraceae bacterium (assembly GCA_902613805.1). Classification (GTDB taxonomy): domain Bacteria; phylum Pseudomonadota; class Alphaproteobacteria; order Pelagibacterales; family AG-422-B15; genus CACNXQ01. Next base: position 44,389 of record CACMIV010000001.1, on the reverse strand, counting down.
ATGAGGTTTAATATTTTTACAGCAATTATTTCACCAAACATTTGAGATATTTCAGGTGCAGTAACAAAATCTCCATCTTTTCCTATAGCTTTGTTAGACGTATAGTATCCATGCTCTTCATCTCTTAATGAAATATTCATAAAATCATCTAGATAGAGAAATGCACTTTCTTTTAAAGCATCGTAAATTTTATCTTGTATCATTTTTAATGCTTTTAATTACTAAAATTAAAATTCCAGCAAGAAACATTGGTAAAGATAATATCATGCCCATTGTAAGAAAATGATATATAAATCCTAATTGAATATCGGGCTCGCGTGTAAATTCAACGCTAAATCGAAATAATCCATAAAGCATCAGAAAGACACCTGAAATTATCCCAGGGTTTTTAAGTTTTTTAAATTTGAAAATTAAAAAATTTAAAATTATAAATAATAAAACTCCTTCTAAAAAAGCTTCATACAATTGACTTGGATGACGATACTGATTGTCAGCGTTTGGAAATTTCATTCCAATAAGAAAATTTGCAGGTCTACCAAATAATTCGCCATTAATAAAATTTGATATTCTGCCAAAAAAAATTCCAACAGGAGCTGATACACATATCAAATCGCTTATTTCAAAAAAAGTAGTTTTATAGAGCTTTGAAATTATTATGGCGGCTGCAACAATACCAAGCAAACCTCCGTGAAAGGATAAACCTCCTTGCCAAAGATATAATATCTCAATTAGATTTTCAGAGTAATAATCATAATTATAGAAAATCACATATCCCAATCGTGCTCCTATAATCAATCCAATTATTGAATAAAAAATCAGATCATCTATTAGTTTTTCATTGATGCTATTACTATGAGAAACTGCTTTATTTGAAGCGAGATATTTAATGTATCTCCAAGCAAATATAAATCCAACAATATACGCAAGTGAGTACCAACGGATATCAAGAGGACCAATAGAAAAAAAAACTGGACTAATAGATGGAAAACTAAGATAAATCACGTTAATTTTGAATAATATTTAAAATATATTTATCACTAATTATGATCACAAGGAAAGTTTTAATTAATAAATTTGTTAACTTTGTTACAAAAGGCTTTGAGCTTTCGCAGGCGATCAATGATGAATACAAAACAATAAAAAAGTTTAAAAAAGATAGAAATAATGCCAAAGAAAAAAAACACTGCAAGTAGTTTAAATAAAGAAAAATTTTTAATAATTGGTGCTGGTAATATGGGAATTGCTGTGATCAAGTCATTATTTAACCACCGAATTTCCTCAAAAAAAATCGTGGTTATTGAAAAGAATCAGTCAAGCGAATTGAAAAAATTAAAAAGATCAAATAATTTTGAAATAAAAAATAGTATAAATAAAATTAATAATCTTTTTCAACCTACAATCACACTTATTGCTGTTAAGCCTAATCAATTAAAAACACTGAATGGATTAGATAAAGATAATAGACTTGGTAATTCAATTATAGTTTCCGTAGTTGCTGGTAAAAAAATAAAAGATTTAAATAAAGTCTTCAAAAAAACATCAGGTATTGTAAGAGCTATGACGAATACTCCTGTATCTGTTAATATGGGTACCACAATTGTATATTTTGAGAGAAAAATAAAAACAAAACAAAAAAAACCTATTTTTGATTTCATGTCCTTACTGGGGCAAGTCAGTGAAACCAAAAAAGAAGATTTAATTGATGATTTCACTGCAATTTTTGGAAGTGGTCCTGCATACATATATCTTTTTATAAACTCTCTCATTGAGATAGCTAATAAATCGGGGTTTAAAAATTCGGACAGTATGGTTTTACAGACTTTCTTAGGATCAATATTACTTTTATTAAGTGGGCAAAAAAAGCCTTCTGATTTACAGAAAAAGGTGACAAGTAAGGGAGGGACCACTGAAGCAGCGCTGAGTATTCTTGCGTCCAATAAAGGATTAAAAAGCCTTCTCACAAAAGCTGTCAACAAAGCGACAAAAAGATCCAGAGAATTGAGTAAAGTTTCTTAATTTGGTATTTCAATCGCAACCTCTAAACCACCTAAATAACTATCGTGCAATGATATTTTCCCATTTATCGAATTCAATAGGGATTTAGTAGTAGCTAGACCTAATCCAGAGTTTGAGATATTCTGATTTCTACTTTGGTCTACTCTATAAAAAGGTTTAAATACATTATCTTTTTCACTATCAGGAATACCAATTCCATTGTCATGAATATTTATTTTAATTAAGTTTTTGTTTATATCTGCTTTAATTACTATTTTATCAGATTGTACAATCGCATTATTTAATATATTTGTAATTGAACGAGAAAAAATATTCTCATTTACAAAAACTTCTTCATCATTAATGATTTCGAGGTTAATTTCATGTTTTGTAAAATGTATATCATTCTTAATATTTATTATTGCCTCAATAGGATTAATTGTGGATTTATCTTTTGACTCGTTTATAGCTGCAAAATCTAAATATTCTACTAGCATCTCATTCATCTGATTTATTTCTAAATTAAGTTCATTTTTAATTTCATTATCTTTTATTGATTCAAGAAGTAATTTCATTCTCGTGAGAGGAGTTTTTAAGTCATGGCTCACTCCCGCCAACATGAGAGATCTTTGTTCAATTTGTCTTGATATTCTATTTTTCATTTTTATAAATTCTAAACTTGCCTGTCTTACTTCGAGGGCGCCTGATACTTTGAAATTATTTACCTCTTGTCCTTTGCCAAATTGTTCAGCTGCTTTAGCCAGATTCGAAATTGGTTTAACTTGATTTTTCAAAAATAAATATGCTATCAAAATAAGGATAAATGATGAAATAATCTGCCACCCTAAAAATATATGGTTTCTTGAAGTTGTAATACGACGAATTGGGAAATTAAAATGTATTACCTTTTCTGAAGCGCTTATCACAACATCGACTGTCTCGTTATCTTGTTCAATAACAAAAAATTCGTGATTAATTCGTGTATTCAATTCATTTTTTAAACTGATAAGTACTTGATTATCGTTTTGTTTGGCATTTAATTGTTTCAAATCATTTTTGCTTAATTCTTGGATATTCATTAGAAAGTAATCACCAAATTGATTATTGGCTTGATATTGATCTAACCTGGCTTCACTTGAGAGCATTCTGTCAGAAATTAATTCTATTTCCATAGCTACAGATCTTGATAAGCGGTTGAGTGTGCGTTCCCACAAGCTATTATAGTAATATGATAGAATTATTAATTGAAACATTACTATTGGGAATAAAACAATTAACACTGTTCTTCCTAAAAGACTCGTTGGTAGAATTTTTTTAATCATTTAGTCAATCCATAACTCATAACCAGAACCTCTTTTAGTTTTAAGAAATTTTGGAATCTTGGGGTTTTTTTCAATTTTTTTTCTAAGTCTATTTATACATACGTCCAATGTTCTTTCTTGGTTAAAATTAAGTGATATCATTAGCTCCTCTCTAGAAAATGACTTACCAGGAAATTTTGATAATATTCGCAATATTTTTAATTCGTTCCCATTAAGAAATAGTTCAGTTGATTTTCCCTTTATTACACCACTTTTTAAATCAATTATAATATTATCAAGTTGAATTTGCTTAGTTTCTTTTTTTATCGAAGTTTTATTTAAGATATTATTTATGCGTAAAAGTAATTCTTTTGGTTCAAAAGGTTTTCCCAAATAATCATCTGCTCCAATTTCTAAACCATGGACCCTATCTTCAGTTTCTCCCATTGCAGTTAGGTGGATTATAGGTATTAACGATTTTTCACGAATTTCTTTTGTTAATTCATAGCCATTTTGTCCTGGCATCATTATGTCAATAACAAGTAAATCAAATGTAATATATTTTAGTACCTCTTTTGCTTCAGCGGCATTACTTGCTGTTGATACAAGATACTTGTTGTCAACTAAAAATATCTTTAATAATTCTCTAATCTTGTCATCATCATCAACTAAAAGGATATGTAGATTATTTTCACTCATCAATGTTCCTCTATAAATGAATTAATTACTTGGTTAAATCCTTGCACTGAACCAGCCCCAGACTTTACATAGGCTTTTGAAAGTGAATTGATAATGGGTTTTATTGCCTCGTTTAAAGCCTTATTAGCATTATCTGTCATAAATAAATTCTTTTTTCTTGCATCATCATTATTTATTTTTTGAATAATTAAGTTTTCTTTGATTAGAACTCTGAGTACACGATTAAGGCTTTGTTTTCTTATATCCAATTTCTTCAGTAGTTCGTTAAATGTTATTCCAGGTTTAATATTTATTATCAAAAGACATCTAATATCGGCTATGCCCAATTTTTTATCATCAAGGCTTGCTAAAATTTCTTTTTCCAGAATTCTTGCAACTTCAAAAAAACTATTTAATGAATTTTTGATTCTGTCTTCACGCAGATAAAGTAGAGATGCAGATTTATTTGATATTGTATTTAAGTCAGCCACTATGACATAATAATCTGAAAAATATATATTAATCAAGCCATTTATCTGTTATTAAACTTTTAATTTATTAGAGTATTTTATATGGAAATAGCACCATTTGATAATCGAGAGGGTTTTATTTGGATGAACGGAGAGTTTATCAAATGGAATGATGCAAAATGCCATGTTATTACTCAGGGTCTTCACTATGCTAGCGCTGTGTTTGAAGGGGAAAGAGCCTATAAAGGGAAGATTTTTAAATCTGAAGAACACACAAAAAGGCTATTTAGATCAGCGGAAATTGTAGGCATAAAAATTCCTTATAGTCAGTCCCAAATTAATGAGGCCAAAGATGAACTCATTAAAAAAATGAATTTTGAAGATTGTTATGTTAGGCCAATTGCATGGAGAGGGTCTCAGCAAATGGGAATATCAACTGCTAAATCTGATATTAATGTTGCAATTGCAGTGTGGAATGATTGGGCATCATATTTTAAGATCGAAGATCGAAAAGCTGGCCTACGATTAATAACTTCACCATGGAAACGGCCATCACCTGATACGGCACCATGTGAAGCAAAAGCATCTGGTCCTTACGTTATTTGTACAATGTCAAAAGAATTTGCGGAGGAAAAAGGATACCATGATGCCCTAATGTTGGACTATAGGGGCTATGTTGCTGAAGGTACTGGAGCAAATATTTTCTTTATTAAAGGAAAAGAAATTCATACTCCAATTCCTGATTGTTTTCTTAATGGTATAACTAGGCAAACTGTTATTGAAATGGTTAAAGAACAAGGCTTTAATATTACTGAGCGTCATATAAAGCCAGAAGAAATTAGTAATTTTGATGAGGCCTTTCTAACAGGCACCGCAGCAGAGATTACTCCAATTCAGTCTATTGACGATATTAAATTCAATACTGGAGACAATACCCAAAATTTTAAGTTTATGCAGGATTATCACGAAATCGTGAGATCTTAAATTAAAATATACTTTTGTAGTATTGATAAGCGCTGATCAGCGTAATTATAGTTGACAGCCAGAACAGATAAATACCTATGTTTAATAGAGGCTGCAAATCTAAGTAGATGCTTCCTATTAAGATCAAAAATAAACTCAAAATTTGAAAAGCAGTTTTATATTTTCCTAATATAGAAACATCTATTTTTTTTACTTCTGGTAAATTAGATGCATACTCTCTTAGACCAGAGATAAAAATTTCTCTAAATATTATTAAATAGGCTGGAATTAAATTTATCTCATTAATATAGTCATTGTAGATAAATGTAATTATTAACAGTACGACAAATAGCTTATCTGCAATAGGATCTAACATTTTACCAAATTCAGATGTACTATTCGTTTTTCTTGCAATTACCCCATCAAAATAATCTGACAATGCAATAACAATAAACAAAATAAGAATTGCCAATTTAAATGAGCTATTACTATCTATGATTAAATATATTAATAATGGTAATAAAAAAATTCTAAGTAGAGTGAGAAAATTTGGTAACTTAGACATTATCCATTAAAATATGCATATATTTTTTCTGAAAGCAACTTACTAATTCCTCTAACTTTCATTATATCCTGAGCTGAGGCATTTTTAATATTTTTAACTGATCCAAAATGATTCAAAAGTAATTTTCTTCTGCTTCGTCCTAAACCTTTTATCGGTTCTAGTTCTGAGGCATGCATTTCCCTCTTTCTTTTCGCTTTATGTGCCCCGATTGCGTAGCGATGTGACTCATCCCTAATTCTCTGAATAAAGAAAAAGGAGGGAGTATTTTTGTCGATAAAGTTTTTTTTATTTTTATATATTATTTGATCTAATGACTCTTTTCTTCCCTCACCCTTAAATATTGATATTAGTTCCATTTCATTTAAACCTTTAGTTTCTAAGATTTCTTTAGCTAAATCGTAGTGGCCTTTACCTCCATCAATAACCAATAAATCAGGCAATTTTTCATATTTCTTAGAATTTTTGATTGCTTCTTTTGAAAATCTTCTTTCAAGGACGTGTCTCATCATTCCGTAATCATCACCGAGTTTTACTTTTGATGAGTCTATATTAAATTTTCTGTATGATTTTTTTTCAAACCCTTCTTCAGAGTAAACAATCATTGCACCAACTGCATTTTTGCCTGATAGATGACTGTTGTCATAGGCTTCAACTCTTTTTATTTTTTTAGTGATATTGAGTGCTTTTGAAAGCTGGCTTAGATTCTCTTTGTCAGAGTGAGACTGTGCAATGTGATTTTTAAGTGCTAGTTCTGAGTTTCTACTCGCATAATTCACTATATCTAATTTTTTTCCTTTTTTAGGGACAAAAAAAGATGTCTTGTAATTATAAATGGATTTAAGAGATGTTTCGATAAGAGATGAATTTTTTATAGGTAAGTTTAACAATACATCTTTTGGAGGGGAATATCTTGTATAGAAATCAACAATAAAACGCTCTAGGATCTCATAAGTTTCTACTTCATCACTGTGTTTTGGAAAATAAGATCTATTTCCCCAATTTTGACCTGATCTATAAATAAATACTTGAACACATGATTTACTACCTTTTCTTGAAATTGAAATCACGTCAGTATTTTTTATATCGTAAAGATTTATGTTTTGCTGACTTTGAATCTGGGTTAGAGCGACTATCTTATCTCTGTAGCTAGCTGCTTTTTCATAATTAAGACTTTTACTTTCTTCATCCATCTTAGAAGATAACTCCTCTTGTAAATTGCTATGTTGACCTGAAAGAAAGTGCTCAGCATTCTTAACACTTTGTAAATACTCTTTTTTACTTAATGTATAATCAACACAGGGACCACTGCACCTTTCAATTTGATAAAGAAGACATGGTTTAGATCTATTTTGAAAAATAGTATCATCGCACGACCTTAGTAGAAAAACTTTCTGTAATATTTTCAGAGTATAATTTAGTGAATTAATTGTTGCGAATGGACCAAAGTATTTTCCCTTATATTTTTGTTTTCCTCTATGTTTTGAAATTTGTGGAAATTCTTGTTCATGATTAATAAAAATATAAGGAAATGATTTATCATCTCGTAAAAGTATATTGAAAGGAGGTTTAAGTTTTTTTATTAAATTTGCCTCAAGCAATAAAGCTTCTTTTTCTGTCTCAGTAATAATTACTTCAATATTTGATATTCTACTAACCATCCTTCTGATTCGATTTGAGAGATTGTTAGTGTTTAGATAGCTTTTAAGTCTATTTTGGATATTTTTTGCTTTGCCAACATACATAATCTCTTCTTTTTCATTAAGCATTTTATAAATGCCGGAGGAAGAGGGGGATTGGTCAATTATTTCTTTAATATTCTCAAGATTATTCATTATTCTGAACGAGAGCGTTCAACTTCGATGCCTGCGCTTTCAGCTTCTTGAATTGCATCAAGTTTTTCAAGTCTTATCTTCATAGTTTGAATTCTTTTGTTTTTAAAACACTCCTGAAATATTTTTTCAGCAAGTTTTTCTAGTAAAATTGTATGACCAGATTTAATAATTTTTTTAATTTTTTTTGAAATCTGATTATAACAAACAACACTGTACAATTTATCATCATTTATTTTTTTTGGATTTTTAACTTTAGCAATTATATTTATGCGGAGTGGTTGGCTCTTTATTTTCTCGTGTCTGTATACTCCAATGTTTGCATCGATCATAAAATCATTTAAAAAGATTAAATCGTATCCAGAATTTGGATTGATCAAATCTGTTTCTGACCTTAATTCACTTAATTTAAGAATATTCCTTGCTGTCATGATAAATGTTCCCCACCATCTACAGCTATAAATTGACCTGTAATTGATTTTGATTCAAGAAGAAATTTAACAGTTCTTGCAATCTCCTCCGGCGGTGAACCTATTTTAAGTAAAGTATTTCTGATCGATTTATCAAAATGTTTTTTTGATTGATGTATATTTTTAAGTGTCGGGCCTGGGCCAATCGCATTAACCCTAATGTTAGGAGCAAATGATTTTGCCATGATTGTAGTTGCAGATAGTAAAGCAGATTTCGAAATGGAGTAGGAAAAAAACAATGTATCTGGATTGACTACATTTTGATCCAATATATTTATGATATGCCCTAAGCTCTTTTTTGGAAGTTGTTTATTAAATTCTTTAGATATTATTAGAGGGGCGTATAAGTTTATATTCATATGATCATACCAAAGTTTATCATTTAAATTTTCTATATTATCATTGATGAATAAGGAGGCATTATTAACAATTGCATGTATTGGTCCAAAAAATTTTTTACTTCTTTTAATTATATTTTTAACATCAGATATTTTAGACAAATCAGTTTTCACTATTTCGCAATCGCGCCCGTTACTATTAATAATATTTTTTAATTCTCTGGCTGCTTTTGATGACTTATTGTAGTGTATTATAAAATTATAGTGAGAATCTTTAAGAAATAGTGCAATTGATCTACCAATTCTTTGGGAACCGCCTGTAATTAATATTGTTTTTTTCATAATATAAAAGAATACCCAAGATATAAAAAATAACTAATCAAGAAAAAAGCAGAATATATTTTTCTCATTTGAATTCTTAAAATTGCCATAAGAGCTATCATCATAGTTACAAATATTAAAATATATATGTGAAATACATCTATATTTTTTAGAGAATATTCAAGCCCTCTAAGTTGAACAATTATAACCCCTGGCAGGAAAACAAACAGTATGTTCATAATGTTACTGCCAATAACATTACCAATACCTATAGAGCCCTTCTTTTTTAAGTAAGAAATAATAACAGTTATCAATTCAGGCAAGGATGTACCAATAGCCAGAACAAAAATACCTATTAGCACCTCGTTAACTCCTAACGTTTGAAAAATATTCAGTGAGCTGTCTAAAAAAATTTTCCCACCAATAAAAATGCCTATGAAGGCACTTAGTAAAATTAAATAAGTGTATCTTCCAAAAATTTTTTGTTCTTCATTTTGATCTGAGGATTTGTAATTACGAAGAAAATTGATAAAGAACAAAGTTAACACTAAATAGCCGATTGTGTGAATGAGAGTGACTGTTTGGCTAATATAAAATAAGAGCGCGAAGTATAAAGATATTAGAAGTAAAAAAATAATATCCTTAGTGCCTAATTTATCTAGATTAATTTTGAAAAAAAATGCTGAAGTTCCTAAAATTAGTAAAATATTTGCAATATTAGATCCTATAATATTTCCGGTAATGGCATCAGTAGCTGGAACAATCTTTGTTGCAGCAAATAGAGTTATAACTAGTTCAGGTGCTGATGTACCAAACGCTACAATTGTTAAACCTATTAATACTGGGGATAAATTGAACTTTTTAGCAATTGCGTCAGCCGATTCAATCATTTTATCTGCACTGTATAAAAGAAGAGATAATCCTATTAACAGTATGCAGAAATCTATAAACATTAAGTAAAGTACTTTCTTTTTTTCCTTTTATTTTTTTTATAAACTATATTGCTGTTGGATGGTAACTCTAATTCATTATTCTCAAGCCTTTTTATCTCATCTCTTAACTTAGCAGCTTCTTCAAAATTGAGATCATCAGCAAAATCCATCATATTTTTCTTAAGTTCCTCAAGATGTTTTTTTAGATTATTTCCGACGAGATGTTTTTCTGTACTCTTCAAATCAACGTTTACACGATCATTTTCATAAATACTTTCAAGAATATCACTAATATCCCTCTTAATAGTTTCAGGTGTAATATTATTTTCCTTGTTGTATTGCTTTTGTATTTCTCTTCTTCTGTCAGTCTCACTTATTGCTTTTTTTATACTTTCTGTTTCTTTATCAGCATACAGTATTACTCTTCCGTCTACATTTCTTGCTGCTCTACCGATTGTCTGTACCAATGATCTCTCCGATCTTAAGAAGCCTTCTTTATCAGCATCTAATATTGCGACTAAAGCACATTCAGGTATATCCAAACCTTCTCTAAGTAAATTGATACCCACTAAGACATCAAACAGTCCCTTTCTTAGGTCACGGATGATTTCAATCCTTTCTAATGTATCAATATCTGAATGCATATATTTTACTTTTATTCCGTTTTCATGCATATACTCTGACAAGTCCTCAGCCATGCGTTTAGTAAGTGTTGTTACTAATACTCGGTATTTAAGATCAATAATTTTTTTACATTCTGATATTAAATCTTCAACTTGAGTTTTCGCAGGCCTTATTTCAATCTCTGGATCAATCAACCCTGTTGGCCTTATTATTTGTTCAGTAAATACCCCTTGAGTTTTTTGTATTTCCCATGGTCCTGGAGTAGCAGAAATGAATAAACTTTGAGGACGCATCATTTCCCATTCCTCAAACTTCAATGGTCTGTTATCTAAGCAAGATGGTAATCTAAAGCCATATTCTGACAGTGTTGTTTTTCTGCTTCGGTCACCTTTATACATGCCTTCTAATTGAGGTACTGTGACGTGACTTTCATCAACAAAAAGGAGTGCATTGTCAGGCAAGTATTCAAAAAGTGTTGGAGGCGGTTCGCCTGGATTTCTTCCAGAGAGATATCTTGAATAATTCTCAATGCCTGGACAACTACCCGTTGCTTCAATCATTTCTAAATCAAACCTTGTTCTTTCTTCTATTCGTTGAGCCTCTATTAATTTATTTTCTTTTTTAAATTCAGGAATCCTTACTTCTAAATCTTTTCGTATTTGTTTTATGGCAGTATCAAGTGTTGGCCTTGGAGTGACGTAGTGACTGTTTGCATAAATTTTTATAGTTTCTAACTCAGCTGTCTTTTTTCCAGTCAATGGATCAAATTCACTTATCGACTCGAGATCATCTCCAAATAATGATAATTTCCACGCGCGGTCTTCGTAATGGGATGGAAAAACCTCAATCAAGTCTCCACGCACTCTAAATGTGCCTCTATGAAAATCTATGTCGTTTCGGTTATATTGAAGCGTGATGAGTTTTTGAATAATTTCATTTCGTCCAATCTTTTGATTTTTTTCTAATCGAATAGTCATTGATCTATACGTTTCAACAGAACCTATTCCATAAATACATGAAACACTTGCAACAATCACAACATCTTTTCTCTCAAGTAAGGATTGAGTTGCTGAGTGTCTCATTCGATCGATTTGTTCATTTATCGATGCTTCTTTTTCTATGTAAGTATTTGACCTCGGTACGTATGCTTCAGGTATATAATAGTCATAATAAGATACAAAATATTCAACAGCATTGTCTGGAAAGAATGACTTCATTTCACCATATAATTGTGCTGCTAAAGTTTTATTTGGAGCAAGTATTAGAGTTGGCCTTTGAAGTTTTTCTATAATTTTAGCCATCGTGAAAGTTTTACCTGATCCAGTTACTCCAAGCAAAACTTGTTCCATCTCATTGCCTTTAATACTTTTAACAATCTCTTCAATTGCTTGAGGCTGATCTCCAGCAGGTTTGTATTCAGATGTGACTTTAAGAACTTCAGAATTTGGCATTAATTTATTAATTAGTTAGAATATAAATTGTGTATTAATCTAATTTAATATAATAGCTGATTGTATAAATAACAAATTCTGGGGATAAGCAGTGGTAGAACTATCACACAGTATAAAAAGAATTAAGCCATCGGCCACCATGGCAGTGACCCAAAAAGCTCGTGAATTAAAGGCCGCAGGAAAGGATATCATAGGTTTAGGAGCGGGCGAACCTGATTTTGATACTCCAGAAAATATTAAAAAAGCTGCTATTCAAGCGATAAACGATGGAGATACAAAATATACCCCTGTTGACGGAACTCCAGAACTGAAGAAAGCAATCAAAGCAAAATTTAAAAGAGAAAATAATTTAGATTACGAGCTTGATGAAATCTCTGTTGGTACAGGAGGAAAGCAAATTATTTTTAATGCATTTGCTGTCTCCTTAAATGATTCAGATGAAGTAATTATTCCAGCTCCTTATTGGGTAACTTACCCTGACGTCGTTAATTATTTCAATGGAAAACCTATTTTTGTTCAATGTGGTGAAGAGTCAGGATTTAAAATAACCCCACAACAACTTGAAAACACAATCAATCAATCAACCAAATGGTTTATTCTTAATTCACCATCAAATCCTACAGGTTCCTGTTATACAAAGAATGAACTTTTAGAACTTGCAAATATTTTAAAAAAATATCCACACGTGAATATAATGACAGACGATTTGTATGAACATCTTATATACGATGATAATGAATTTCATACTTTTGCAAGCATTGCTCCAGAACTTAAAGAGAGAATATTAACATTGAACGGGGTTAGTAAGGCATATGCTATGACAGGCTGGAGAATTGGTTATGCGGGAGGAAATGCCAGCTTAATTAAAGCCATGGGCAAGCTTCAGTCTCAATCAACAAGCAATCCAACATCTATCAGTCAAGCTGCAGCAGTTGAAGCCTTAAATGGAGATAATTCATTCATTGCCGAAAGAGCCAAAGTATTTAAAGGTAGACGTGATTTTCTAATCAATGAATTTACTAGTATGAATGGAATTACTTGTAGAGTACCTGAAGGTGCATTTTATGTTTTTCCATCATGTAAAGGAGTCATTGGTAAAGTTGATGAGTCGAATAACAAAATTACTAATGATGAAGAATTTACGACATCATTATTAGAGCATGCAGGAGTTGCTGTTGTTCAAGGTTCAGCTTTTGGTTTGGAGGGCTATTTTAGAATTTCTTATGCAACTTCAGACGAAAACTTAAAAAATGCATGCGTTCGAATGAGAGATTTTCTTAATAAATTAAGATAATTCAGCTAGGTATTTTTCTGCCTCAAGTGCTGCCATACAACCCATACCAGCTGCAGTAACCGCCTGACGATAAATTTTATCCTTTACATCTCCTGCTGCATATACACCTTCAACGTTTGTATGTGTTGAGTCAGGTTTTGTAATTATATATCCATCTTCATCCATTTCGACTTGGTCCCTAAAAATTTGAGTAGCTGGATCATGCCCTATAGCTACAAAGACACCGTCTAGCTCGATACTACTGGTTTCGTTAGTTTTTGTATTTTTAATGTTTATACTTTTTACATTTAGAGGATCTTCATCGCCAACTATTTCTTTAAGTTCGCTATCCCACACACATTCAACTTTTTCATTTTTAAATAATCTGTCTTGAAGAATTTTTTCTGCTCGAAGTTCATCACGCCTATGAACAAGGTACACTTTAGATGCAAAGTTTGTTAAATATAAAGCTTCCTCAACAGCTGAATTACCACCGCCGATGACTGCTACCTTTTTTTCCTTAAAAAAGAAGCCATCACAAGTTGCACAAGCTGAAACGCCATATCCTTGAAATTTTTTTTCAGAGTCTAATCCAAGCCATCTCGCTTGAGCTCCTGTTGAGATAATCACTGAGTCCGCAGTATACTCAGTTCCCGACTCGCTAATAGCCTTAAATGGCTTACATTTAAAGTCTACACTTTTTATAATGTCATTTATAATATTTGTTCCAACATTTTTTGCTTGTTCTTGCATTTGTTCCATTAACCATGGACCTTGTATTACATCCCCGTACCCAGGATAGTTTTCAACATCAGTTGTTATAGTAAGTTGCCCACCTGGCTGCAAACCTTGAACTAAAGTCGGCTCGAGCATAGCCCTTGCCGCATATATTGCAGCAGTATATCCTGCGGGACCTGAACCTATTATTAGAACTTTTGAATGCATTTAAATTATAATCTATATATTATCTTCTAGTAATTAAAGAACTTTTGTATTCAACATAGATAGTTATTAAATGACTAATTTCAAGAATTTGAGAGCGTGGTGCCTAACAGATGGATCAGCAGGAATGATCAGTCAGGTTAAAGGCCTTGCAGACGCTCTTAATTTAAATTTTGAGCAAAAGACAATAGATTTAAAATTTCCTTGGAATAAGCTTCCAGTGGGAATATTGCCACCATCTAAAATTATATTTAATAATTACAGAAAAATAAGCTTAGAAAGTAATATTCCTCCAGATATTATTATATCATGTGGCAAGAGGTCTATTTATGCATCTTTACATCTCAAAAAATCATTAAAAAATAAAGTCTTTTCAATTCATATACAAAATCCAAAAATCAACCCAGCTCATTTTGATTTGGTTGTCGCTCCAGCGCATGATGATTTAAAAGGTAAAAACGTACTTCAAACTGATTTGGCACTTAATCATATAAACAAAAGTCTACTGAGTAAAGAGGCTGAGCTTTATGCAGCTCAATTCTCAAAAATAGAAAAACCTATTTGTGCAATTTTCTTAGGTGGTCAAAACCGAAACTATCGCTTCGATATATCTGTTGTTAAGGTATTAGCTGATCAAATTGATAAAATTATTAAAAATAATGACATTCAGTTATACATTTTATTTTCAAGAAGAACTGATCAATTTATTATTGAATACCTGAAAGAGCGCTTTTTGGATCAGAATATTATTTGGAACGGCGAAGGCAATCCTTATTTGGCCTTAATGAAGTTTTCTAAATATCTTATTTGTACAGCTGACTCTGTTTCAATAATTTCAGAGTCTATATCTTCAACAAAACCAGTATATATTTTTAGACTTCCAAGCTTAAAAAAAAATAACAGAATAGAAAAATTTATTACGATGTTGTTGCAAAAAAATTACGCAAGACTTTTGGGAGAAAAACTCAAAGACTTTACAAATTCATATGAAAATGAGACCTTCCAAGTAGCCAGAATGATTGAAGAAAGGTATAATAAAAAAGCATGACATTTATCAATGCTTTGAAAAACAATTTATCACATTCCAATGTACCTTTTAATCATTGGATAATTAATAATCCTCTTTCAGAAAAAGCAATAGACGAAATTTATTCTATTAATTTTCCTGAAGGTAAAGTTATTTTCGACGGTACAAGAGCAGGAGATAAAACAGGGGACAATTTACTTAGCAAGTTAAGAATATTTATCAATAAAGATAATGCAGAGGAATATCCTGAATTATCTGGATTAGTAAAAGAAATGCAATCTAAAGAATGTACTGACATAATTTCTAATCTCATCAATAGAGATTTAAATAATTCATATGTTAGATTAGAAGTCATTGCTGATCGAGATGGATTTTGGCTTGAACCTCACTGTGACATCAAGGAAAAATTAATGTCATCAATTTTGTTTGTAAACAGATACGGAGAAAATGAAAATTTGGGAACAGATTTTTATACTCCAGATTTAAAAGTTGCTAAAACTCTACCTTATAAAAATAATACAGGGTATATTTTTACTTCAGAGAAAAACTCTTGGCATGGTCTTGAAAAGAAAAAAATTAAAAAAGAAAGACGCTGTTTGCAATTAAATTATGTTACTTTTGAAACAGAGTGGCCAGTAGACTGATGGTAAAAAAAGAAATTGATAGTGTTGATCTAAAAATACTTCGAATACTTCAAGATGAAGGAAGAATTTCAAATCTAGATCTATCTAAGAAAATTGAAATGTCTCCACCGCCTACACTAAGAAGAGTAAGAGACTTAGAAGATAATGGGTATATTGATGGTTTTCGTGCAAATCTAGATCCATCAAAGCTTGGATATGACTTAGTAGCATGGATATTTGTTAGTTTAAAAAATCAAAATGAAGAAAGCTTGGGGTCTTTTGAAAAGCTGGTCTGGGGTTTGGAACCTATTAGAGAGTGCTTTATGTTAAATGGTGAAATAGATTTTATTCTTAAATGTGTAGTAAAAAATATGAATGAATTTAATAATTTTTTAACAACACATGTGACTTCAAATGAAAATATTTTGAGTGTCAAAACAGCTTTTGTCATAAAAAATACGAAGAAACTAGGTACTGTTCCTCTAGATTAGTGAAATTTAGTTATAGGGTTAACTTCTAATTCATTATTTCTTAATTCTTTAATTGAATTAATTGCAGCCCTTGCACCAGATACTGTGAGAAAGTATGGTAAACTTTTCATGAGAGCAGTTCTTCTTATGCCAAAGGAGTCATTAATTGATTTTCTTCCTTCAGTTGTATTTATTATTATATCAACTTTGTTATCAATTAACTCTTCAACAATATGAGGTGATCCCTGAGAAACCTTGTTAATTTTCTTAACCTTAACACCACCCTCCATCAAATAATCAGCTGTTCCCGCAGTCGCGTTCACTTGAAATCCTAATTTTTGAAAGGATCTTATAATTGGAAGTATTTTTGGCTTATCAGAGTCTTTTACAGATACGAATAAAGAACCTTTCTTAGGAAGAGGGTTTGAGGAAGCTAGCTGACATTTGATAAAAGCTGACTCAAATGACTTATCGATGGCCATTACCTCCCCAGTAGATTTCATTTCAGGGCCTAAGATGGTGTCAACATTAGGAAAGCGTTTAAAAGGAAATACTGGTTCTTTAATTGAGATACAATTAGTTTTACGAATTTTAAATTTATCTTTATTCAATGGTTTTCCCATTGCTGCACTTAGTGCTATTTTAACAATTGGATTACCTGTGGCTTTAGCTACAAACGGCACAGTTCGACTACTTCTAGGGTTAACTTCAAGTAAAAATATATTATTATTTTGAATTGCAAATTGTATATTTAGTAAGCCTTTCACCTTCAGCGCAATAGCTAATTTTTTGGTCTGCTTTTCTATATCTTTAATGATTTTTTCTGACAATGAGTAAGGTGGTAGCGTGCATGTCGAGTCACCAGAATGGATTCCTGCTTCCTCAATATGTTCCATGATACCTGCAATAATGACTTTTTTTCCATCAGACACAGCATCGACATCTACTTCGATAGAATCTTTCAAATAGTGATCTATTAGAACAGGGCTTTTACCACTAACTACTACAGCTTCTTTGAAGTATTTTTTCAATTCATCTTCATTGTGAACAATTTCCATAGCTCTTCCGCCTAATACATATGATGGCCTGATCACTGCTGGGAAACCTATTTTCTTAATTACTGAGTTAGCTTCTTTTTCAGAATATGCGATACCATTTGCTGGTTGCAACAGATTTAAGTTTTCAGAAATCTTTTTAAATTTTTCTCTATCCTCAGCAGTGTCAATCGATTCAGTTGAAGTACCCAAAATTGGTATATTCATTTTATTTAAATAGTCAGACAACTTAAGAGGCGTCTGACCACCGAATTGAACAATAACCCCTAAAAGATTTCCTTTGCTTTTTTCCTTTCTAATAATTTCATATACATTTTCATTCGTAAGAGGTTCAAAATAAAGTCTGTCACTGGTATCTGGATCGGTAGAGACTGTCTCTGGATTACAGTTGATCATGATTGTTTCATATTTTAATTCTTTTAGAGCAAATGAGGCATGACAGCAGCAATAATCAAATTCAACACCTTGTCCAATTCGATTTGGACCACTTCCAAGTATAATTACCTTTTTTTTATTTGTTGGACGAGACTCGCATGCATCACTATTTAAAGAATTTTTAGCGTAAGTTGAGTACATGTATGGGGTCTTAGCTTCAAACTCAGCAGCACAGGTATCTATTCTTTTAAAGTCAGGAAAAATTTTGTTTTTGACACGCATATTAAAAACTTTCTCTTCCTTAGTATTACAGAGCTGTGATATTTTTTTGTCTGAAAATCCCAAAGATTTTATTCTAAGCAGTTCTTTAGCGTTTCGTGGCAATCCTTTTTTTAGGGTTTTTTCGGTATCAACTATCCTTTTAATTTGACCAATAAACCAAGGATCGACTTTTGAGGACTTATAAATTTGATCTATATCTAATCCAAAACGTAGTGCCTGAGCCACTAATAACAGTTTATCTGCAAGAGGTTTTTTAAGTTCAGATAAAATATTTTTCTTTGTGAGCTTTTTTTTATTCATACTTACAGTCACTTCGTCCAAGCCGTCTAAACCAGTTTCAAGCGACCTCATTGCTTTTTGCAATGACTCTGGAAATGACCTTCCAATAGCCATGACTTCACCAACAGATTTCATTGAACTTGATAGTAAAGGTTGCGTTAATTGAAATTTTTCAAAGGTAAATCTCGGAATTTTTGTAACCACATAGTCAATTGTTGGCTCAAACGATGCAGGTGTAACTTTCGTAATTTCGTTAGTGAGTTCATCTAATGTGTACCCAACTGCTAATTTAGCGGCAACTTTGGCAATTGGAAACCCTGTCGCCTTAGAAGCTAAAGCAGAAGATCTGGAAACTCTTGGGTTCATTTCAATAATTACAAGCCTTCCATTTTTTGGATTAACTGCAAATTGAACATTAGAGCCTCCAGTTTCAACACCAATTTCTCTGAGACATGCAATGGATGCGTTTCTCATAATTTGATATTCTTTATCAGTTAAAGTAAGTGCAGGAGCTATTGTTATTGAGTCACCTGTATGAACTCCCATGGGGTCTACATTTTCAATTGAGCATATGATTATACAATTATCGTTTTTGTCTCTCACAACTTCCATTTCGAATTCTTTCCATCCAGCTACAGACTCTTCAATTAAAATTTCATTTATCGGTGAGTTATAAAGTCCGGAATTTGCGATTTCCTCGAACTGTTTCTCGGTAGTTGCGATTCCTCCACCCGTGCCTCCAAGTGTGAACGATGGTCTTATGATGACGGGTAATCCAATTTTCTTTAGAGCCTTTTTTGCGTCTTTAAAATTTCTAGCAATTTCTGCTCTTGGGCATTCTAAGCCAATCTTAGTCATGGCTTTATAAAAACTTTCTCTTTCTTCTGCCTTTTTGATTGCTTTAAGATTTGCACCAATTAGTTCAACTCTATACTTTTTCAAAGTTCCATTTTTCGAGAGTTCAATTGCAATATTTAATGCTGTCTGACCTCCCATTGTAGGTAGAAGTACATCAGGTCTTTCTTTCTTAATTATTTTTGAAACAATCTCAGGCGTGATTGGTTCGATGTATACTACATCAGCAGTGTCAGGATCAGTCATTATAGTTGCAGGATTAGAATTAATTAGAATTACTCTATATCCCTCTTCTCGTAATGCCTTACAAGCCTGTGTTCCTGAATAATCGAACTCGCATGCTTGTCCGATTATAATTGGACCAGCTCCTACAATTAAAATAGATTTTATGTCTTTTCTCTTAGGCATTTTGATTAATCATTTTTATAAATTCTTGAAAAAGATAATGACTATCGTGTGGTCCCGGGCTTGCTTCTGGGTGATATTGCACCGCAAATATATTTTTTCCTTTTCTAATACCTTCTATACTTCCATCGAATAATGATTTATGAGTTATTTTCACATCTTTTGGGATAGATTTTTCAGTTACTTCAAAACCATGATTTTGTGAAGTGATTTCAACCTTTTCTGTTTCAAGATTTTTTACTGGATGATTGGCTCCTCTGTGACCTTGAAACATTTTTTTTGTTTTGGCTCCCAGAGCTAACGAAATAAGTTGATGACCAAGACATATACCAAATATGGGAATATTATTCTTAATGAGTTTTTTTATTATTGGAATTGCATACTTACCTGTTGCCTTAGGATCGCCGGGACCATTTGAGAGAAAGACACCATTTGGATTATATTCGAGTATCTTCTCCGCTGAAGTTTTAGCTGGCACTAAAATCACTTCTAAATTTAAGTTTAATAGGCAATTCAATATATTTTCTTTTATTCCATAATCTATTGCTACTACTTTAAGATTAGATTTATTTTTAGATTTATATATTTTTATATCTTTACGTGAGACATCAATAGCAAGATCTAGTCCATTTAAGCCCTTCCATTTTTTTATTTCTTTCAGACAGTGAGCAGTTTTTTTATTATTTATTGGGCCTTCAATAATACCACCTTTTGGAGCACCTTTTGAACGAATTCTGTTTGTAATAAGTCTTGTATCAATATTGCATATACCAGGTACATTATTTTTTTTTAGCCAAGCATCAAGGTGAAGAATGGACCTATAGTTTGAAGGTTCAGAAATATCACAATTAATAATTATTCCTTTTGCAAATGGTTTTATAGACTCATCATCTTCATGATTCGTACCTACGTTGCCAATATGAGGAAATGTAAAATTAATTATTTGTCCTGCATAAGAGGGGTCAGTTATTATTTCTTGATAGCCTGTCATTGAGGTATTAAAACAAACTTCTCCTATTTCCATGTTAGGAGAGCCAATTTTCAGTCCATTAAATCGGGAACCATCTTCCAGTATAAGTTGGCCTTCAATAGGTTTAGGTCGAGCTGTTGCACGATCTTTTTTCAACCTAATCGACTTTGACATATGTACTGATTCTAGATTTATAGAAATTTAGTGCAAATGAGTAATTCATGCAATAGTTAGATATATTAATAAATATCGATCTATTATTGCCACAATAAATTTGATGATGTAAATATTAAGTTTGCTTTTAATGAAAGAAAATATCATAAAAGAATTATCAAACGCTCTAAAAAATGGGAATAAAGAGAGAATCCATACACTGAGGTTAGTGCTTGCTGCTATAAAAGATAAAGAAATTGCAAGTCGTTCCTCAGGAGAAGATTCAACTATATCCGATGATACTATTGTTAGTCTCCTCAAAAAAATGGTTAAGCAAAGAAATGATTCGATTGATATGTTTAATAAAGCCGGACGTGATGAACTGGTAAAAAAAGAGAATTCCGAAATCGAAATAATTAGCGAGTTTCTTCCTAAACAACTTGGTGAGGAAGAAACAATAAAGACCTGTGAAGAAGCAATTAACGCAACTGATGCAAAATCAATAAAGGAAATTGGAAAAGTAATAAAATACCTAAAGGATAACAGTCCTCCAGCACTTGATATTTCTTTAGCTAGCAAAATTATAAAGGAAAAACTTCAAAATTTATAAATATTAGATAGCTATTCTTAGCCACTCAGACGTAATATATTTAAACTTATGCCCAGATATTCAAAAGAATTTATTTCAGAAATTAAATCAAGATTAAGCGTTTCTGAAGTTGTTGGAAAGTTTGTAAAGCTTACACAAAGGGGTAATGAGTTTATAGGTTTAAGCCCATTTAAAAATGAAAAAACACCTTCATTTACGGTTAACGATGAGAAAGAATTTTATCATTGTTTTAGTAGCGCTGAACATGGCGATATATTTTCATTTTTAATGAAATATAAAAATATGTCTTATCCAGAGTCAATTGAATACTTGGCTAAGCAAGCAGGTATGGATCCTAATAAAGGTGTTATAAAAGACCCAAATTACGTTGAAAAAGATTATTCAAGCATAAGAAATATTATTAATGAAGCTAACAACTACTTCAAAGAGCAATTAAGGACAGGCATTGCTGCAAAAAAATATATTGAGAAAAGGTCTATTGATGAAAATATAATAAAAAAATTCGAATTAGGTTATTCAGGTACGGGAAGTAATAATTTATATAATCACCTGAAAAATCATGGAATGAATATCGATGATGCTATTTCCGTCGGTCTTATTAAAAAGTCAAATAAAAAGGAAGGAGAATTTTATGACTTTTTTCGCAATAGATTTATGTTTCCAATAAAAGATTATAAATCAAACATAATTGCTTTTGGAGGAAGAGCTCTAGATAATTCAAACATAAAGTATATTAACTCATCAGATAGCCCAATCTTCAAAAAAAGTTTTCAACTATATAACTTAAATCTTGCAATTGAAGAAAATAGAAGACCAAAAAATTTGATTATCGTTGAAGGCTATATGGATGTAATTACTCTATATCAAAATAATTTTAAAACATCAGTTGCTCCTTTGGGCACAGCTTTAACAAGCTATCAGCTTGAGAGGGCATGGAAAGTTTGTGAAAATCCAATTATTATGTTCGATGGGGATGAAGCTGGACAGAATGCTGCACAAAGAGCTGCGATGCTAGCATTAAATAATTTATTGCCTGACCTTTCACTTCGTTTTTGTTTTATGCCACAAGATTATGATCCTGATGACTATTTAAAAAGGAATAGTTCTGCAAATTTACAAGGTATTATTAACAATTCATTGTCATTATCTGAATTTATTTGGATGCTAGAATTAAATAGAGAGGATATATCAATTCCTGAAAAAAAAGCTGGTTTTGAAAAAAGAATTAGAACACTATCTGAAAAAATAAAAAATAAGACAGTTCGAGAATACTACATTAAATTCTTTAACGATAAGTTAGATGAAATTAAATATACCAAAAATATCTCTAAAAATTCAAACTATAGTCTAAAAAAAAGTAAAGTTTCAGCAGAGATTCTTGCAAGTGAGAGAGTTAAAAAACAAAGTCACGACTCAGTGGTAAGGGAGAAAATTATCTTAATTTGTTTGATTGAAAATCCTTTTCTTATTTTAAAGTATTTAGAGGAATTGGGGAAAATCCAGTTTAATGACATTAATTTATCATTATTGATCTCTGAAATTTTGGAATTCTCAGCCTCAAATAGAGATAAAGAGCTTGAAAATTTCGACTTAAAGTCTTATCTAATCAATAGGGGATTAAATCAGGAGATTAAGTATATATTTCAACCAAAACTTTTAGGTACTTACAGTTCAATTATAAAGAACAATAAGGAACAGGTAGAAAAAAATTTCACTGGTTTACTTAATTTACATAAAAGTCTTCTCGAGGAAAGTGATTTAGATATCGCTCTCAGTGACCTAGAAGAGAAAATGGATGAAAAAAGTTTTGAAAATTTTATGAGAATAAAAAAAGAAAGCATACAAAAAAACTAACATGCAAAAAAAAAGAGGCAGAAAAAAGAAACAGCTCAAAATTGAAACTGAAAACATACAAGCACAAGCAAGTGAACAAGATGGTCCAGTTTTAGATTTAGAAAAATCAATAATAAAAAAATTAATAAAGCAAGGTAAGAAAGACGGATATCTTACCAACGAATTAATTAGAAAATCTTTTCCCGAAGACAAATTTACATCAGATCAAATCGAGCAGTATACTACAAAATTATCTCAAGCAGGTTTTGATATAATTGACTCTGATGACTCGGATAATGACGAAGATAAGGATGAAGAGGTATCTGGTACTAAATCTGGTACTGAAAAAACTGATGATCCAGTAAAACTTTACCTAAGAGAAATGGGAACTGTTGATCTTCTCTCACGTGAAGGTGAAATTGCAATTGCGAAGCGGATCGAGGCAGGTCAAGAGGCAATGATATCAGGTCTGTGTGAAAGCCCTTTAACATTACAAGCAATACTCGCATGGCGTGATGATATTATTGCAGAAAAAATTACTTTAAGAGAAGTTATTGATTTAGAGTCTTTATTTGAAGAGTCGCCAAACAAAAAAGAGTTAAGTAAAAAAATTAAAGAAGCAAAAAAAAGAAAAGAACAAGAAGAAAAAGAAGAATTAAGAAAAAGAAAGGAAGCTGAAAAACAATCTTCAACCTATGGCGATGATACAGAGCCAATGATTGAAACGTCTGTTGAACAATCTGTGGATGAATATGAGGACTCAGAAGATGAATTAAATGTGTCAATAGCGATTATGGAAGAAGAGCTTAAACCTCAGATTTTAGAGACCTTTAAAAAACTCAACAAAAGTTTTAAAAAACTTCAGAAATTACAAAAAGATAAAATTGCTTATCAAGAAAAAGGAAAAGAATTCCCCGCTAGATCAGAAAATAGTTATCAAAAATCGAAATTATCAGTTGTAGATTTAATCAAAGGACTTCAAATAAATACAAATAAAATCGAGGAATTAATAAACAAGCTATATGTGATAAATAAGGAAGTTATTACATTAGAGGGTAAATTATTGAGACTTGCTATTCAGTATAAAATTTCACGAGAAGAATTTCTTGATAAATATATCGGGAATGAAAATAACCCTTATTGGCTAAGAAAAATCACACGTCTATCTGGTTGGGAAAAATTTGTCAAAGTTGAAAAAAATAATATTAAAAAAATAATGAACGACGTAAGAGCTTCTGCAAGCAATATTGGATTAACGCTGAACGAATTTAAAAGAATTGTTAGCAATGTTCAAAAAGGTGAGAGAGAGTCAAGTATTGCAAAAAAAGAAATGATAGAAGCGAATCTTCGTCTTGTCATATCTATAGCAAAAAAATATACAAACAGAGGCCTTCAATTTCTTGATTTAATTCAAGAAGGTAACATTGGTTTAATGAAGGCTGTTGATAAGTTTGAATATAGAAGAGGCTATAAGTTCTCAACATATGCAACCTGGTGGATTAGGCAGGCAATTACAAGATCGATCGCCGATCAAGCAAGAACTATTAGAATACCTGTTCATATGATTGAAACAATTAATAAAATTGTAAGAACACAGCGATTACTTCTTAACGAGATAGGTAGGGAGCCAACGCCAGAAGAAATATCTAAAAAGCTTAATATGCCATTAGAAAAAGTGAGAAAAGTTTTAAAAATAGCAAAAGAACCAGTAAGTCTCGAAACTCCTGTAGGTGATGAAGAGGACAGCCATCTTGGTGATTTTATACAGGATGAAAATGCAGTGATACCTATTGACGCCGCAATTCACTCAAATTTAAGACAGACCACAACAAAAATACTATCTTCTCTTACACCAAGAGAAGAAAGAGTATTAAGAATGAGGTTTGGCATTGGCATGAACTCTGATCATACTCTTGAGGAAGTTGGTCAGCAATTTTCAGTAACTAGAGAAAGAATAAGACAAATAGAGGCAAAAGCTCTAAGAAAATTAAAACATCCAACAAGGGCAAAGCTATTGAAAAGTTTTTTAGATAAGAACTAGTTTGAAATTCCAAATTATCTGTATATAAAAAAGCCTTATTTGGGCCCATAGCTCAGTTGGTTAGAGCCCTCCGCTCATAACGGAGTTGTCCTAGGTTCGAGTCCTAGTGGGCCCACCAAGTAAATCAATGACTTACGAGTCATAATTCCCATTTCTACCTTTCGAAATTAAACCCGTGCGGGATATGTGCGGGACCCCTACTTGTCTTTTCGTTTATAACGAATAATATTTCTTTTAAATAATGCTAAATTTTTATGATAAAAAAACTTCAAAATAGTCCGTCAGGAAAATTTTTAAATTTTAAATTTATGAAAGAAGAGAACGGGATTTTCTTTTTTGAAATAATTTTTCCACCCGAGACGGCAAGTCCACTCAATTTAGTTCAAGGTGGAATGATCGATGCCGCTTTAGACGAGGCCACATCTATGACAGCATATATTGCTTTTAAAGAAGAAAAACTCCCCCTCACAACAGATCATCATGTTTTATTTCATAGGCCAATGCCGTTAGGTAAAGCTACTATTCAAACTAAAATTATAAAATATGGTAAAACGGTTACGACAATTGAGGGAAAGTTATTTGATCAGAACGAAAAGTTGGTCGCAACCATGCTTCACACTGCTTTGCCAACTAATATACCAAATCAGTCTAACCGTCTATAGGCCCTAAGTCATCTAATTCCCTACGACACAATTCATCTTCTCTCATGCTACGCTTACGCCACTTGAAAGCAAAAGAGAAAATACTATAGTAAAACACCTCCTCTCAATACTTATCTTCCTATCAATTGTTTGTATGGGATCTATGCGGGATAAATCTTAAAAACTTATTATTTACAGAATAAAATTTGACATATACCATGACATTATTGTTAGTGTGCCAAGCTCATAACGGAGTTGTCCTAGGTTCGAGTCCTAGTGGGCCCACCATTTTGATTTAGTTAATATATTAAATTAAAGAAAAGTAATAAATTTACTAAGTATATTCAAAAAAAATGTAATACAATTCATTTTCATGCCGAGATATCAATGTATTTCTTATAAACTATATGCACATAAATGAATGTAATTGGATTTATCAAAATCTAAAAAAATTTGAAATACAAAATATAAATCCAATATTAGATATTGGTGGTTCAACTGAATTTTATAGAAGTAAACACCAACCATGGCTAGAATCATATTTTTACACAAAACTAAAAAACAGAGGCTTAGAAATATCAGTAGCTGACATAAAAAATGAACAAGGAGTTGATTTCAGTGGTGATGTTTTCGACGACCGGTTTATTAAAAAGCTTAAAAATTTAAATTTTAAGTGTGTTTTTTGCTGTAATTTTCTAGAACATGTGAATGAACCAAAAGATTTAATAGATAGATGTTTAGAGATCATTCCTATAGGCGGTATTTTAGTAATAACAGTTCCCCATAGTTATCCTTATCATAGAGACCCAATAGACACATTATTTAGACCTGATGTAAGTACATTATCAAAATTAATTTCAAGCAATGAAATTGTTAACAGTGAAATTATATCAACAGGATCTTACAGAGATCATATTAGAAAAGCACCATGGAAAATTTTAAGACATATAAGAATACTTTTTCCATTTCTTGGTTTGGAAAAATGGAAGAGGTCAACAATCAAACTTAAGTGGTTATTTACTGATTTTAAACATACCTGTATGATTATAAAAAAAGTAAATAAATAATTACATTTATGGAAATAAAAGTTACAAAGTCAGGTCAATCTTGCGGTGTTGAAATTTCTAATATTGATTTAACAAAAGATTTAAATGAAGTACACGTTAAGCAGCTTAGAGAGCTCTGGCTTGAGCACCACGTTTTAAGTTTCTCTAATCAAATTTTAAATGATGATGATCTTGAGCGATTCACGCTATACTTTGGTTCATTTGGGAATGATCCATTTATAGCTTCAATTCCAGGAAGAGAAAATATTATTGCAGTTAAAAGAAAAGCAGATGAAAAAGTACCAATCTTTGCAGATAATTGGCATACTGATTGGAGCTTTCAAAAAAATCCTCCAGCAGGTACGTGTTTATTTGGAAAAATAATTCCATCAGAAGGCGGTGATACTTTGTTTGCAAACCAACATTTAGCATTAGAGCGCATGCCCTCAGAATTAAGAAACAAGTTGGAGGGAAAAAAAGCAATTCACTCAGCCGTTGTACCTTATTCACCAGGGGGTGGTTACGGTGATAAGGATAGAGAAATGGGAAGAAGCATGGATATAAGAGCGTCAGATGATGCCTTTGCTCAACAATTACATCCCATTATAAGGCAGCATCCAGAAACAAATAAAGAGGGTATTTATGGCACTGTTGGTTACATCATTGGTATTGATGGTATGGATAATCAGGAAGCCATGAAATTACTCATGGAATTAAGTTCATGGCAGTGCAAAGATGAATTTGTTTACCGCCACAAATGGAAAAAAGATATGTTAATTATGTGGGATAATAGAAGTGTTCTTCACCGAGCAACCGGTGGTTACGAAGGACAAGAACGTCTTTTACACCGTACAACCATTGCAGCATACGGATTATAAATGAAAATTGATTTAATATATTTCAAAATGAGAGCTTTAGCTGAAGCACCACAACTGCTCATGCATTATGCTGACATAAAATATAATTATATCATGTCATGGGATTACTATGACAAAGAATGGCAAGAAGTAAAGCCTCAGATACCCTTCAAACAACTTCCAATGATAGTTGTTGATGATGAACACGAGATTTGCCAAAGCATAGCTATACTCAATTTTATAGAGAATATAGCCGGCCTAAAACTAAAAGATCCTGTTAAGGAAGCTAAAGCAAATGCTATTTTACAGAGTGCACAAGAATTATTTTTACCTCTTAATCCTGCAGTTAATTTTGCAGTGGGAGAAGATTTTGCCAAAAGAAGAGAAGATATGTTGCCATTTCTTCAAACAAGATTTGGAGAATTAGAAAAAATTATAAATTTAAATGGATGTAGCTTTTTTATTGATGATACTCCAAGAGCATGTGATTTTGCAGTTTTTCACCATCTTGATCTATCAAGAAAACTTGATGGAAAGATAATAAAAGAATTTCCAAGATTAGAAAAATTTTTAGATGATATTGCCTCACTTTCATCTATTGAAAGCTATTTGTCCGAAAGACCTGAACTCATTGATGTAAGTATCGAGCCAAAACTTGTCATCAATGGAAAAGTCCATCCTACTGGAACAGTAAAGACATAGTTTCTAATTTTTTCTTGCTTCAATAACCATATTACTAGCATTTTTCTTAACGACTTTACAATTCTTAAACCCTGCTTCATTTAAAACACTAATTAATTTTGAAGGACCCGCTTGCGCACCAAGAGCCAATCCAACTTCTTGAGATTTTGAAGTTGGTACACAACCAATTGTTGAAAAACAATAGTACATTTGACCAAATAAATTAAAATTATCTTCAGGATTATCATTTGCTGTTGGTTCGATTAAAATTACTGAACCATCATCTTCTAGATGGTTATAAGCATATTTCGCTGCCCCAACCGGATCACCCATGTCATGCAAGCAATCAAAAAAAGCAATATAATCATGATTACCCTCATAACTTTTTGCATCAGCAGTTGAATACTCAATACGACTTTCGAGACCTGCTTTCTTTGCCAATTTCTTAGCTTCATCAATTGAAGGACCGTGAATATCGTATCCACAGACCTTAGCGTTAGGAAATGTCTCAGCTATTATCATTGTAGATAAACCATAACCGCAACCAATATCAGCGAAGCTTGCGCCAGAATTCATTCGTTTCTCAAGGTTTTCTATTTTTGGTAACCAGCTTTTTACTAAATTTTTTTCATAAGAGGGTTTGAAAAATCTTGCAGTTCCTTGAAAACAAATTGGACATGAATCTTTATAATCAACACCTTTACCTGTTTTAAAGGCTTCCTTCACTTTTTCTTCGTTAAAAATTGCGCCTGTTAGCATATCGTATGCTCCCATCATTGATGCAGGACTATCATCATTAGCAAAAACAGCAATTTGTTCAGGTGAGAGAGAAAATTTTTTTTTATTAGAGTCATAATTCGCAAAACCTGCAGCAGACATTGCATACAGCCACTCCCTAAGATATCTTTCGTCAAGGTTAGATGCATTTGCCAATTCTTCTGAATTTACTTCACCTAGCTCTGATAAATGTCTAAAAATTCCTAGTTGATCTCCAATTCTCATTAATGGAATTATGGCTGAGGCGGAAACATCCTGCATTACCTTTAGCTGTAATTGTTTTAATACTTCAGGATTTAATTCTCGATCACTCATTTTTTTGCTCCTTAGATTTCAATATTGAATAATTAAATATTAGATTTACTTGTTCCTAAATGTTAACTTTAAATTTATCAGTATATTTTAGACATAAAAGAACAACTTTAAGAATACTAATCTGGGAAAATATATAATTTTATTTATCATGATAATGTAAGGGAAATCATGCCAAAACTAATTATTGAGAACATTCCTCAATTAATAATAAAAATTAAAAATTAATTATAATGGAATTATTCTTCTATATATTTTTACTTTTACTTGTTTATGGTTTTTATAAGTCAGTTTATTTTGATATTCCTAGAGGTATCGTGTTGGCAAAGCATGCGAAGGGGGCATCCGAGTTTATAGAACTTGATGATGGTTCATTAGTTCATGTAAGAGATGAAGGCATTCTAGAGAAAGACGTCATTGTTTTAATTCATGGATTTAATGGTTCACTTTTTAATTTTGAACCAATGGTGTCATACTTAAAAGATAATTTTAGAATTTTGTCTCTTGATCTTCCAGCTCATGGTCTTACAGGAGCGGTTAAATCAAATTTGTATTCATATGATGGATTCGAGAAATTAATAACTGATATTCTTAAAGTAAAAAGTATTGAAAAATTTTATCTAGTTGGTCATTCGATGGGTGGAGTTATATCTTGGAAGTATGCCTTAAATAATCTTGAGAGAATAAGTGGATTAATAATCATTGGCTCCCCATTTATTGGTAGTGAGAATGAGTATAAAAAGTTTCAATCAGAAAATGCCCCACCAATTGCATTTAAGTTACTCGAAACAAAAACTATGAGATTTATGCTTAAATATTTTACGCCGAGATTTTTAGTTAAAGAGGGAGTATCAAAAACCGTATTTAATAAGGATCTAGTTACTGAGGAATTAGTTGATCAATTCCATGATATTATACTTTTAGAGGGTTCTCGCGAAGCTATGGGCATGGTCATTTTATCAATTGAGGATAATTTCATTGCTGATCCAAAATTATTGCAAAAATTAAAAATACCGACCTTGATATTGCACGGTGAGAAAGATAAGTTAGTTGATATTAGTTTTACAAATCATTTTTTAGAGCAAATTCCTAATGTAAAACTTATTTCTTATCCAAAAGTGGGTCATATGCCACCTATGGAGATACCAGAAAAATTAGCATATGATATAAAAAGTTTTTTAGGCACATAAATATGATAGATAGCAACTTATTCCTTCCTTGTGGTATTGAAATCAAGAATCGATTCCTAAAATCAGCAATGACAGAGGGTATTGCTCAAAGCGATGGCATGGCTAATAAAAGGCATAATAAATTATATGAGAGGTGGGCCAAAGGTGGAGTTGGCATAAATGTTACCGGTAATGTTCAAGTTGACCACAGATACATTGAACGAGCTGGCAATGTTGTAATTGAAGGAAAACAATCTAATGAAAGTCTGGCAGCTTTAGCTGACTGGTCCAAGTCTGGAACACAAAATAATGCACATCTCTGGATGCAATTAAGTCATGCTGGCAGGCAGACGCCTTTTAGTATTAACAAAGAGAGCAGGGCACCCTCAGTTCAACCTTTACCAACACTTGGAGGAATACTAAAATTTGGAGTACCAAAAGAGCTAAGCCATTCCGAAATTTTAAAAATAATTGATCAGTTTGTTAATGCGGCTGAGGTCGCAAAGCAAACAGGATTCACTGGTGTTCAACTTCATTCAGCTCACGGCTATCTTCTCTCAGAATTTTTATCACCTAACGTTAATCAACGAACTGATGAGTGGGGAGGTAGCATTGAAAACCGATCAAGATTATTAATTACAACAATTGAAGCAATTCGAGAAAAAGTTGGAAGTAATTTTCCTATTTCAATTAAACTTAATTCAAGTGATTTTCAAAAAGGGGGATTTTCTCACGAAGAAAGTATTGAAGTTGCTAAAATATTAAATAATACATCATTAGATTTACTTGAGATTTCAGGTGGAACTTATGAAAATTTTACTGCCTTAGAAATTGATTCATTGAACCTTAAAAAAGCAAAAACAATCAAACCTCAGCGCAGCACAAAAGTAAGAGAAGCTTATTTCTTGAAATATGCTGAAGCGATAAAAGAAGTTATATCAATTCCTTTGGCGGTCACTGGGGGATTTCGTTCTACCGAGGGGATGAATCATACTCTTCAAAGTGGTGCTTGTGATGTAATTGGTTTGGGAAGACCACTTTGCTCTGAGCCCGATATTGTAAATGAATTAATAAGTGGTGAAAAAAAATCAGCAACTCTATATGAAAATATTTTGGAATTTGGTCCGTGGATTCTTGGCTTAAATAGCCCGATATCACTTATGCGATCCAATAATAAAGCTGCTCAAGTTTATTGGTGTTATCGACAAATATTAAAAATCGCTGACGGCAATGAAGTTGATACAAAGCTTGGACTTTTTAAAGCATTTCTCGATCACTTTAGAGACGATTCTGCTAATAGCAAAAAATATAAAGCCTTTTGGAAAGATTTAGATTGAGAAAAATTATTTTTATACTGTTACTTTTAAATTCATCTTTTGTATTTGCAGATCAAAAAGATAGCCGATTGAGCAGTTTGTTTGATGAGTTATTTTTAAGTAATGACAATATACAAGCCAGTACTATCTTAGCTGAAATCTGGGATATATGGTCAATTGCAGAAAATGTTGAAGCCCAAGAAATATTTGACGAAGGCAACAACATGATGGATCGTGGAAGTTTAGAAGAAGCAATAACTTTGTTTACCCAGGTAATTGATCTTAAACCTGATTTTGCAGAAGGTTGGAACAAAAGAGCTACTGTTCTCTTTTTAAAAGGTGATTTAGAGGCTTCAATTTCTGATATCCAAAAAACGCTTGAACTAGAACCAAGGCACTTTGGAGCACTTGATGGACTTGCGGAAATCTATTTAATTCAGGATGATCTTTTGGGAGCTGCAGCAACGTATAAAAGAATTCTTGAAATTATCCCAACAAGTAAAAAATCTCAAGACCGACTCAAATTAATTAACGAACTTATTGTTTAACGATGTGTGGGCGTTTCGTTCTCTCCGACAAAAAAGTTATTAAAGAAAAATTTAATGTTGAACTATCACCTTCATATAACATAGCTCCGTCACAAGATGTATTGGTTATAAAACCAGATCCCATTTTTATGAAATGGTCATATTCACCAAAATGGAAAGATGATATGAACTTGATTAATTGTCGTCACGAAACATTATTAGAAAAGCCTTCCTTTAAGGGATCACTAAGATGTGTTTTTCTTGCAAATGGGTGGTATGAATGGCAGAGGCAAAACAATACTAAAGTCCCTTTTTTCCATTATATTGAAAATGAACTGCTGTATTTTGCTGGTATTTATAATTTGAATAGTGGATGTGCGGTTGTTACTTGCCAGTCAAGTGAAACTGTTTCTCGTGTGCATCATAGACAGCCTTTGCTTCTAGATGAAACTCAAACAACTGAATGGATAGAGGGAAAACATGAAATTAAAAGAAAAAAAGACGATCAAGTTCAAGTTTATGAAGTCTCAAAAAATGTTAATAGTCCTCGTAACAACAGCCCTGAGTTGTTAGAAAAATCTTAATCTATATAATTACAAAATGAGTAAATTTTATGCGTTCATAGATAGCACTTTTATTGATTTAGGAAGGCAATTTAAATTAAGTTATCTACCGCCTTTGATGATATATGTTGCTGCTGGTGTTTCGGGTTTAACCGGTATCGTTGGAACCTTTTTTGTAAAAGATTATTTAAATCTTTCGGCTGCTTTTTTGGCAGGACTTGGTTTTTGGGCAGGAATTCCATGGGCATTAAAGATGCCACTTGGTCATTTAGTTGACATAATCTGGGAACGAAAAAATTATCTTGTTTATGTAGGCGCATCACTCATTGCTTTAAGTCTTGCTATCATGTACGGCCTTATTATTCATACTGACTTTATGGTAAGGTACTTAAGTGTTGAAACTTGGTATGTTATCAGCGTTCTCTTAGCTCCGATAGGTTATGTGGTCCAAGACGTTGTTGCTGATGCAATGACGGTTGAAGCAGTTCCAAACATAGATCCGAAAGGAAACCAATACTCACCTGATGTAATAAAAAATATGCATACCACCATGCAGACACTTGGTAGATTTGCTATTATTGGTGGTACAGTTATTGTTGCATTAATTAATGTTGTTATTTTCAGTAGTGTTGAGGCTGAAACAGAACAAGAAAAAATAATTTTGTACGGGAATATTTACCTCTTCGCATTGATCATTCCGATCATATCAGTATTAGGGGTATTGCTTTCAATTTATTTAAAAAAGAAAAAAAACGATCAACTTTTAAAGTTGGGAATAGATCATCAAATCGAAATTGAAAAAACTAAGGTTGATTGGTGGATACTTGGAGGCTCTCTCGTTTTTGTAATTTTTACACTTAGCGTGGGAGGATTTAATCTTCCGTATGCACAAGAGATCGTATTCATTGGATCAGTAAGTATTATATTTTTTCTGATGGCTAAATTAATGCATGAACTTCCTGAGTCGATGCGACTCACAATTTTAGGAACTGCAATTATAATATTTGTTTTCAGAGCCATGCCAGGCCCAGGCCCAGGGCTTACCTGGTTTGAGATTGATAATTTAGGATTTGATGAGCAGTTCTTTTCAGTGCTTTCTCTTCTTGCCTCCTGTTTGACTTTACTTGGCATCATTATTTTAAGGCCTTTTATGGTCAATAACTCAATTGCAAAAATTATAGTGATATTGTCAATTGCTGGAGCAATATTATTTTTGCCAAGCGTTGGCATGTATTATGGATTTCATGAATGGACCTCATCATTAACAAATGATGTTGTGGATGCACGCTTTATTGCGATATTTAATACAGCTTTAGAGTCACCTCTAGGACAAGTTTCAATGATTCCACTTCTTGCGTGGATTGCTAGAAATGCTCCGGCACATCTAAAAGCTACATTTTTTGCTGTATTTGCATCGTTTACCAATTTAGCTCTATCTGCAAGTGCATTGCTTACAAAGTATCTCAATCAAATTTACGAAGTAACGAGGGAAGTCAAGGATAAGGTCACAAATGAGATACTCTCAATTGCTGATTATTCTGACCTTGGTTTTTTATTGATTATTGTAACTCTGCTCACTCTTTTGGTACCAACAATTTCTGTTATAATCATTCAGAAAACTAGTCTAAAAACGGATGAATAATTAATGAAAAATGTATTACAGATTCTTGGCGTTTTTTTTGTAGGCGCCCTAATAGGTTTTATTTTATTAAGCTTTGGTCTGTCGGTAGATATTTCAATGATGACAGGTACGGTTGTAATTCTTGTATTGGCTTACCTTGTTACTAAACAAAACAATAAGGAAAGAAAATAATGGTTCAAATTCCAAGCGATCAAATTAAATCTAGGGAAATACTTAATTGGAAAGGTTTGCATTTATTTCATTTTAGAACTTCGTCATGTTCACAAAAACTTAGGATCTATTTAAATTTAAAAAAAATTTCATGGACACCTCACAGCATTAATCTTGCTACAGGTAAAAACTATTCAGAGTTCTTTCTTGGTATCAATCCTAAAGGCCTAGTTCCTGTTCTCGTGGATGATGGTCGTGTAGAAATTGAGAGCAATGATATACTCATGTATCTCGAAGATAAATTTCCTGAAAACCCACTTGTTCCTGACTCCGATACAACAGAAATTGGCACGTTACTGAAAGAAGAAGATGATTTGCATGAGGATATAAGAAATATTGCTTATCGATATATGTTTGGTGGACTCGGCAAAAAAGACCCTGATGAATTAGATGCGTTTGAAAAATATAAATCATCTAATAGTGAGCTGGACTATCTAAAATTAAAAGAAGTAAAGTTTTATAAGTCATTTCGTGAAAATGGAATAACAGATGAAGCAGTTAAAAACTCACTCAATAATTTTTGTAAATGTTATGATAAATTCGAATCTCTATTAAATAAGCAAAAATACTTAATGGGCAAGAATCTTTCAATGCTTGATCTTGCCTGGTTTATTTATACATATAGGCTTTATGTCTCAGGATTTCCATTTAAAGACCGTTACCCAAAAATGTCTGAATGGTTTCTTGATCTTTATTCTCGAAAAGAATTTTTTAAAGAGGTTAATGATCCGTTGCCTCTAAAGCTAATTAGGCTTTACGCTAAGACATCAACATCTTTGAGTGGAAAGTCAATTAAAGCTCTGCTTACAAAATAATGACTGCCCAAGACAGATCATCCATACTTGAGGGATACTATAAATCTCACTGGCCTGTTGAATGTGGTGGAAATCGACGTCAAAAGGCAACTGAAGGATCGTTAAATGCTCGTGAAAAAAAAGCTGTTGTACAAAGCATACGAAATGAACGCTGGAATGTTATGACAATTTATCGCGATAATAATGAAATTTTTTTGGGCGGTACGATGCCAAGCTTTACAGGTCCAGAACCATTTGGATGGCTTCAAAAAATTGAACCTGAGTCTTTGGAAATATTAGGGGAAACGCCAAAATTACCATGCGGTGATCACGTCTGGTGTGGCGCTATTGCAGCGCATCAAAACGGTAATATCATCAAGGTTAATGGAAACTACATGCATAGTATTTCAAAAGAATGTGAAGTGATTAAAGAATCAAAATTACCCATAGATCAGGCGCATAACGGTTTACTAATATTATCAGATGGAACAATCGTAACTAAAGATTTACGTTTAGAAGGTCAAGGTTGTTCAACAATTACAAGATTAGATCAAAATCTAGATGTTTTACATGAACCCATGCAATTGCCTGAAGGATCTATGGGCAGAATTGCCTCAGACAAAACAGAAGATGGTGAGTTCATTTTTATTCCAGGTATCGAAAAAATATGGAAAATAAAAGTACTGTCTAACGATCTAGAAGTTACTTCAGACTGGTCACCTAATTATAGGAAATCAAATGATGATCAAGGATTATCATGGGATGGCTGTATATCAGATGGATCACTCTGGCTGATGAACAACGGAGACATCGACTCATTAAGAGCGATTTATTCAACTCATCCAAATGGTAGATTTAAAACTGCACCAAAAGAATTAAGTTGGAGACGTCCTGCTCCTTGGTCATGTAAGCAAAGGCTTTATAGATTTGATTTAATGTCAGAACAATTTGAATATATCGAACCATTTGAACATCATGGAGGGGGTATTATTGCACCACCCGTAAATATTCCCGAATATAATATCTGTGTATGCTGGGATAGTATAAATGGTGGCATAGCAGGTATTGATACATCAAACAACTCGTTAAAAATATTGTGGAAGATTGATAGTCTTAGACCAACAATGCAACCGGTTGTATTTCCTGAAAGCAAAGAGCTAGTAATTAATAGTTTTGAAAATAATGACGATCACTTAGTGGTAATAGACCTATCTAGTGGAGAAATACTCTCAAAGGTTGCACTCAATTCACCTCTTGCCAATGGCATGTTTTTAACGCCAGGCTTAAAGAATGATATTTTTTATTGCTCAACAAGAACCTTTGCAAGAGTATCTTGGAAGTAAATTTGAACTAATATTTATTCTTTCAAAGGTAAGTATTTTAATTAGAATTTGTAAAAAACAAAATATAGGAGATAAAATATGGAATTTTGTAATGCTGTGAGGTTTAAAGTTAAAGAAGGTTGTGAAGAAGAATACCTGGAAATAAACAAAAGTTTTGAAAATTTACCGGGTCAAAAAATGAGTCGTCTTTTTAAAACAGGAGACCGTACATATTGTTTTATTGGAATTTGGGAATCCGAGGAAGCCATTGCCGCACAAAGAGAAAATATGATTGGAAACTTAGATAAAGTGAGGCACTTACTTGAGGAATTATCTCCTGAATTAGGAGTAACTGATCCTGTTTCAGGAACGGTTGTTCTTGATTATAGTTGATAAATCAGGTTAAGATCTTTTATGAATTTAGATCTACCAGAGCTGTTATTTGGCATACCTTTGCACTTAATACTTTTGTGTATTTCTAAATTTTACGCAAATAGGTCATATGATGAAGCAGCAAGATATTTTGGTAAGGCGAGTAAAGTTTAAAAATTTACTTCCACCTGTAATTAAGCTGGTTATCAAAAGAAAATGTAATTTAAGTTTAATTGATTTAAACAAAACAATTAGATCATCTAAAACATATCATTAATAATATGAGCTTAACCGACGAAGGACATTACGGCCCCAAACAACTAAATATGCTCAAAACTGTTTGGGGTGAAGGTTTTCTCTCACCTGGTGGGACAGAAGAAATTGATCAGATTTTAAAGGGATTAAATCTAAAAAATAAAAAAGTTCTGGATATTGGATGCGGAACGGGCGGTGCAGTTTTTCATATGATTGAACAATATGGTGCAAAGGAAGTAATTGGAATAGATCCTGAACCGCTAGTAATTGAAACCGCAAATAATTTAGCGTTAAAGAAAAATTTATCTGATAAAGCAAAATTTATTTGTACAAAGCCAGGTGAATATAAATTTGAAGATAAAAGTTTTGAGGTAGTATTTAGTAAAGAAGCATTTTTACATATTATTGATAAAAAAAACTTGCTTAAAGAGATAAACGAGATTTTAGCTGATGATGGTATTCTTGCAGTTGGAGATTGGATGAGAAATGATGACAACGAACCATCGGAGCAGATGAAAGAATATATTGCTGCAGAAGGCCTCGATATGTTTATGTGCTCATTAGAAAAGTACGAAAGTCTTTTAAAAGAAACAGGATTTAAAGTTCTTTCATTAAATGATCGTAATAAATGGTACCTCAATAAAGTTAAGACAGAAATATCAGATATAAAAGGGCCACTTTATGATGACGTTGTAAGTTTAATAGGAAAAGAAGAGGCAGACGGTGCACTTGAAATTTGGAAAAAACTTCTTGGCGTTGTGGAAAAAGGGGAACATCGCCCTGGTAATTTTCAAGCTGTAAAAATTTCAACCTAATATGGACAATAACCTATCGCAGTCAGACATCGATCGCGTTATAGAAATGGCCTGGGAAGATAGAACAACTTTTGCTGATATTCGGAAACAATTTGGAATACAAGAGAAAGAAGTTATTAAAATAATGAAAGAGAATATGAAAAGATCTTCTTTTTTAATGTGGAGAAAGCGAGTAAGGGGAAGAAAAACTAAAATTAGTCCAATTTCAGATCGATTTAAATCATCTAATCAGAAATCATAGCAATGAGTAATATAAAAAATATATCTGCAGAAAACTGTTATAGCACAATTAAAGAAAATAAAGATGCATATTTAATTGATGTGCGCACACCTAATGAATGGGAAACGTTTGGAAGAGTCGATAATGAGTCTTTTGATGCTCGATACATAGAATTAACACTTATTAATGAAGAAGGTGATGAAAACACTAATTTTTTGGATCAATTCAATTCTTATGGAATTTCAAAAAATTCGAAAATTTACTTTATTTGTAAGTCAGGGGCAAGGTCCATGCATGCTGCTTTAATATTGGAGTCAAATGGTTATCAAAATCTTTACAATGTTGAGGACGG
The DNA here is from genome assembly GCA_902613805.1 of uncultured Pelagibacteraceae bacterium. Taxonomy (GTDB): domain Bacteria; phylum Pseudomonadota; class Alphaproteobacteria; order Pelagibacterales; family AG-422-B15; genus CACNXQ01. Next base: position 5,388 of record CACMIV010000001.1, on the reverse strand, counting down.
ATTTGTTATTGGCTGGAAACCAAGTGGCTTGCCATCAAAATAATTTTAAAGAATTAATTAGAAACAGTAATAATCTTATCGATTAATTTATTTATATCATTATCATTATTTGCTAGAAATGACTGAAACTCTTCTCTTTGTGCAATTACAAGACTGATACCTTCAATATTCAGATCAATTATTTTTATATCACCGTCTCTATTAATCAGTCTCCACTTTAAATTTATTTTTAAAGTATCAGTTCCTTCTCGTACAATATTACTTTCAACAATTACGTATTTTCCTGCAGCTTCAGACCCAACAATTTGAACTTGCTCTCCAGAGTATTGATCAAGCTTATTTGCATAGGAGTTGATAAAATAATCTTTAAATGCAATCAAATATCTTTCTTTTTGTTCATCTGTTGCATTTTTCCAAGTTTTAGAGAGTACGAATTTTGAAATTAAATTTAGGTCAATGGCATTCATTACCACATCGGTAAAACGGGACGTTTTTTCATTTTCACTAATACCCTCATCACTTAAAATCTCAATTGCTTGCTCTGCGAACTTTGAAACAAAATCCTCTTCTTGAGCGAACTCTGAGCTTTGGGAGTAAATCGTAAAAGAAAGCAAAAAAATTAAAATCCTGCTTAAATATTTAATTTTAATCATAAATAATCTCAATATCTGGACCTACATAACTTTCATCGATAGCAAAGTCATCAAAAATATCATTTTCTTGATCTTGCGTATTACTTTCTAAGTTATTTGAGGCCTGACTCTCTCTTCCTTGAGAATAAAAGCTTCTCACTGCCGCATAGTAATCAATAGAATTGTTTTGTAGATCATCAAGAATTTCTATATTTTGGGATCTAAAGTCGACTGCGCCAGTGCCCATTCTGTAAGTTCTTAGAGAGTCAGGAGCAGACCCACCTCCCACTTGATACATTGGATCCAACAGTGATGTTGATAGCATGCCTGCAAAGTCTCTTGGTGTGGAAGGTCCTAAGAAAGGTAAAACTAAGTATGGACCAGACTCAACACCCCATACGCTTAAAGTTTGTCCAAAGTCTTCGTTTTCGGCTACTAGACCCATACTTGCTGCCGGGTCAAAGAACCCAAGTATTCCAATAGTTGAGTTAATAATAAATCGAGATGTTGATACTCCAGCCTTTCTTAACTCTCCTTGTAATACATTATTTACAGCTGTGATTGGCATGCCTAAATTATTTAATGAATATGTAACTCTGTTTCGAACGAACTCTGGAACAATGGCTTTATAGGTAACGGCAATTGGCCTTAAGATGAGCTTATCGAAAATAATATTAAATTGAAAGACCACACGATTTACTTTTTCAAGTGGGTCATTAACGCTAACTATTTTAGTTTCAGAATTGTTATAGTTTACCGAAGCTTCTTTTGAAGCACATCCTTGCAATACAAGAATAGAACTTAGAAATAAAACTATTAATATTCTATATTTCATTGAAATAATGCTATTCTATATAAATTTTCTAATCAAATTAATATTTTAGTGTAATCGTATTATAGTTAGGAAATGATACAGAAATGAGCCAGTATTGAGAACAATTGACATATTCATTGTATTATCCATTAATCTAGCGTGGGGACTGGCATTTATTTCTGCAAAAATCGGTGTAAGTGAATTTCCACCATTTTTATTTACGACAATGAGATTTCTAATCATTGCAGTTTTACTCATACCCTTTTTGAAAATTCACCGCGGCCAAATGACTAACATTTTAATTATTTCTATATTAGGGGGAGGCATTCATTTTGCATTTTTCTATCTTGCACTCGATAATTCTGAATTTATTTCCTCTGTTGCGGTGGTTCTTCAATTAGGTGTACCATTTGCAACTATCTTATCAGTTATATTTTTAGGCGAGGTAATTAAGTGGAGGCGTATCCTTGGAATAGTCCTTGCATTTGGAGGAGTAATTATTTTGATTTTTGAACCAACAATATTTTCTGATCTCGGTGGCGTTTATTATGCATTATTGGCAGCTTTATCTATTGCTATTAGCCTTCTTTTTATGAAGAAGTTAAAAGATGTTAAAGTGTTTGATCTACAAGCTTGGATTGCCTTTATAAGCTTTTTATTCTTGTCAACGATTTCATTTTTAGTTGAGGAAAATCAATTAGACTTGATTTTAAATGCATCCATAATTGGTTGGGGAGCAATATTATTTACAGCGTTTGCTGCAACAGCTATTGGCCATGCAGGTTTTTATTATTTAATAACAAAATATGAATTATCAAAAATTACACCTCTAACACTCCTTGCTCCAGTACTTGCGATAATAAATGCATTGATTATTTCTTATTTTTCTCTCTATGAAGGATTTAATGAAGTGCTTACATTTAAGATTATCCTTGGTGCAACCATGTCATTCACGGGAGTTGCTATTGTAATGATGAGAGAACCCGAAGAGGAAAAAGTATCGAGTTCGCCATGAAAATTGAATATCTAAAATCCCCAAATTTTGAGCAAGTACAAAGAAGAAATATAAAATATATAATCATACATTATACTGGAATGAAAACAGCGCAGGCATCAATAAGAAGACTTAAATCAAAAAAATATAAAGTGAGCGCACATTATTTTATTAATGAAGGAGGAAAAATTACCCAACTCGTAAATGATAAAGATATTGCTTGGCATGCGGGCATATCTAATTGGAAAAAAGATAGAAATTTAAACTCAAAGTCTATAGGCATAGAGCTACAAAATAAGGGCAAAGAATTTGGCTATCACATTTTTAAGTCATCTCAGATAAAATCACTTATATCATTAATCGAAAGTCTGCAGACAAAGTATAAAATAAAAAAATGTAATGTTTTAGGCCACTCAGATATTGCCCCGCTACGAAAAATTGATCCAGGATATTTATTTCCTTGGCACAAGTTGGCTGCAAAAGGCTTAGTAATTTTACCAAAAAAAAATAATTCAAAAACGCCGCTAAGAACTTCAGAGATTAAATCTTTACAACAGTTACTAAGAGATTTTGGCTATAAAATTACTTTATCGAGTTTAATGGATAAAGAAACACTGCAAGTTATTTACGCTTTTGAAAGTCACTATTGTCCCGAAGAGTTAGAGGATTTTACAGTTAAGCGCAAATTGTTGGGATATCTGAGACAACTTATATCTCTTCAAAGAGGGGCTTGACCAATATCTTTTAAGAGTATAAACCCTTTCAGCCAGATAATTGGATAACTGCTTGGCCTGGTCAAGAGGAAAGTCCGGGCTCCACAAGGCAACAGTGCCGGGTAATACCCGGCGGAGGCAACTCTAGGGAAAGTGCCGCAGAAAATAAACCGCCCTAATTGAAATTTTAAGGGTAAGGGTGAAAAGGTGAGGTAAGAGCTCACCGCTTTTTTGGTAACAAAAAAGGCATGGTAAACCCCACTGGGAGCAAGATCAAATAGGGTTACATTGGCTTGTCTTGGCTGTAACCGGGTTGATCGCACGACTCAATTGGTAACAATTGAGCTAGATGAATAGTTATCGGTTTTTTGTAAAAAAATCACAGAACCCGGCTTATAGATTATCTGGCAAAATTTCTCATTAATTTTCAATAGTTTATAAATAAAGGCTAATGTATAAAATTAGTTAAATAATTGATTATAAATGAAATATCATAAATAGGTATAGACATTACCCATATAATCCCATACTATCCCAAGTAATCCCAATTTAACCCAAATGAGGTAATTTTGTTGATTATTTTAATAACTAACTTTTTTTTAAAAATGGCATTGTTTCTATCTACATACATCAATCGCATTGACAAAAAAGGTCGTGTTTCTGTTCCATCTTCTTTTAGAAGTGTCTTAGAGCAAAACGGATTGAAGGGCATGATTTGTTATCCTTCACCTACTCTTAAATCAATTGAAGGATGTACTGCTAATAGAATGCAAAAGATCAGTGATGCGATAGAAACATCCGGTCCCTTCAGTGAAGAAAGAAATACTTTTTCAACTTCTATTTTTGCTGACAGCCATCAAATTCATTTTGATCAAGAAGGCAGAGTCATCATACCTGATGGATTAATCTCTATTGCAGGTATTATTGACCAAGTTTCTTTCGTTGGTATGGGTGAAACATTTCAAATGTGGAATCCTGATACGTACGATTCTTTCAAAAAAGAAAAAAGTGATAATGCAAAAAATAATTTAGCAAATCTCAAATGGAAAAATGAATAACTAATGAAAATAGGAGGATAATTTCATGGTTTTAAATTTAAGTGTTCCAGAACTAAAAGAGCTTAAGCCAAAGATAACAGTATTTGGAGTCGGTGGTGCAGGCGGTAATGCAATTAACAATATGATTCAATCCGGATTATCGGGAGTTGAATTTGTTGCAGCCAATACAGATGCACAAGCTCTGTCTAAATCATTAAGTGATTCAAAAATGCAATTAGGTGTTCAGGTTACGAAGGGATTAGGAGCTGGCTCTCATCCTGATATCGGTAAATCCTCAGCTGATGAAACTAAACACGAAATAATGGAGAGGCTTGAAGGCACAAACATGCTTTTCATTACTGCTGGTATGGGCGGTGGTACTGGTACAGGCGCTGCTCCAGTGATAGCGCGTGTTGCTAGAGAATTGGGTATACTTACTGTAGCAGTTGTTACTAAGCCATTTCAATTTGAAGGTGCTGGAAGAATGAGAATTGCTGAGCAAGGGCTGAAAGAGTTAGAACATTTAGTAGATACAACAATTGTTATTCCAAATCAAAATTTATTTAAAGTTGCTGATGAAAAAACAACATTTGCCGATGCATTTTCAATGGCAGATGATGTTTTGCATGCAGGAGTAAGAAGCATTACCGATCTGATGGTCGTACCGGGATTAATCAACTTAGACTTTGCCGATGTTAAGACAATCATGAATAATATGGGACGCGCAATGATGGGCACAGGTGAAGCGTCTGGCGACAATAGAGCAATAGAATGTGCTCACAATGCAGTTACAAATCCACTTCTTGATGACTACTCTTTGGACGGAGCAAAGGGATTATTGATCAATATAACAGGTGGAACTGACTTAACATTGCATGAGGTTGATAAAATTACAAATGAGATTAGAGAACAAGTTCATCCGGATGCAGATGTAATTGTTGGATCAATCTTTGACGAAAACCTTGAGGGTAAAGCCAGAGTTTCTGTTGTTGCGACTGGTTTAGAACCTCATGATAAGCCATCAAAGAGAATAATTGATTTACAAGTAAATAATAGTTCAACAGTTTCATCAATTCCAGCAGCTCGAGTAAATGGAACAGGATCTATTCATGCTTCAGCTAATCAAGAAGATGATATCCACGAAAATTCTGATCCTTATATGTATATGGATGGCTCAGATGAAAAAGACTTAGGGCCA